>JAOARM010000022.1 GCA_025210515.1 Vallitalea sp.
CCCATGTGTTTACCCTCCCATCATGCAATACATCAAAATAAACAAATCATGCCATGCAAACCGAATCCCGAAGGAATGACATAGTTGTAGAAAAACATAGTTATAAGAAAATTGGGCAGACGCGCGGGTCTGCACCCTACGAAGAATTAAAACGTTATGTATCAATGACAAAGAACCACAAAAAACACTTATACAATTATGTCACCCCTTCGGGGTTTAGGGGGATATAGAGAACTGTTTTGCTACAAATATATCACCCACGTTGTGGGTTTTGTTGAAGCAATTATTTTTAATCCCAATGTGATATCTCATCAACACCACGTGTATTTAAGCAATATAAAACGTAGCCATCATGCACCACAAACCAAATCCCTTCGGGATTTCAAATACTTTTTTTTACAACGACACGATATGGCAGAGCCTATCCCCATCTTGCAGGCAAATACAAAAAACAACATAAAATGAAAAAGATAATACTATTTATTGGCACCATTCTAACAGTCTTTATCTGTCATGCACAAAAAATACAAACCTACAGTGGTCCCTATGTTACAAAAGATGGGAACAATGGACATATCACTTACCACTATTATGACACAGAAGAATACAATCGAATCTATCAAGGCCCAATCAACTATGTCTATGACAATAAATATATCGACAGTCGAGGAGATTGTAAGCTAAAAGCACAGGGATACTTTAATAAAAACCTAAAAGACGGACCATGGACCTATCAGATCATCCACAACAAGGGACTATCTATTGAAACACTAAAAGGGAAATACAAGGATGGTAAGATGGAAGGTACATGGTATGACATTACCATAGATAGAGAGAAAAACAAAACATTGGTAAAATCCATCATACATCTAAAACACAACAAACCAATCAAAGACTTCTATTTCTATTATCGTGGAGACAACTACTACAACAGATCTATAAGTTATAACCAGCTAGAGATCAAAGGGCAATTTAATTCCGAAGGACAATACGATGGAGAGTGGAGAGCCACCTATCATACAAGAAGTGATACTCCCATGGAGATGATCCAACGCTATAAAAACGGTGTTCTCTATTGGGAAATACATCGTAACAAAGCCAACGGAAATATCCTATCTCGTATCAACAAACAAGAATTCACGGAACAATTCTTCAACAACCTAGATAGCACAACGCAAATATCTATTGTAGACAGTGTTAAATATATCTTAGTTAAAGACTCTTTAAGATCAAAACGTTTTCCTCATCCTATCTATTATGGTCTCTATTTCTGGACAAAAAAACCATCCGAATACAGTTACAGCAACAGATATAATGTATATAACTCTATCCCCTCTTATATGATAGAAAAAGGAGATCTGATGCACACAGAAAAACATGTTCCTTTTTCAAACATCATCAAATGGGAAGAGACTCCAGAAGGAAGGGTTTACTTAGAATATAAAGAACAGATGGAATATGCCAACACCTTATTAAAAACCAAGAGTTATCATAAGGCAGAAGAAGAATACCGCAAGGCATTAAAAATAAAAGATACCAATGAAGCAAAAAGAAAAATAGATGAGTGTAAAGAAGAACAACTGAAAGCAGAACAAAAACAGATCGACGACAAATTTAATTTTCATGTTAAACTTGCCAATTACCTCTTTACACAAGAGAAATACGTTGTAGCTAGCTTTCATTACCAAAAGGCCATTCACATAAAAGAAGATCCCGAGATCTCAAAAAAAATCACTGAATGTGAAAAGATGAGACAACACCAAATACATGAAGGAGAAGCAAAATTTAATGAAGCTGAAAAAAGAAATGAAATCAACGACAAAATAGCGAAGATCAATGATAACCACCAAAAACTATACGACCTCTACCACCCTGTAAGCACTATTGCCAGTGAGGCAGCAGGAACAAATATCCATACGACTAAAAAGAAAAAACTTTGGAATGCATACAACCTTCTTTACCAAGAGCTAGCTCAAAACGAAAACAAAAGAAAATCTCTTGAAAACATCAATACCATGCTCGAAATTCAAAAAAAGATAAATATTATTCGTTTTGAAAAAACCAGAGCTCTCGAGAAAGCATTAAAAAATGAAACCAACACCGATATCATTATCCAAAAAATAAAAGAAAGCTAATTATCAATGGATGACATTATTGTATAGATCACAATAATGTCATTCACGTTGTGGGTTCTGTTGAAGCAATGATTTTTAATAACAATGTGATATTCCATCATTATAACATGTATTCAAGAAACAATATAAAACGTAGCCTGCACCACAAACATGACATATTTGTAGAAAAATACATGTGTTTACCCTCCCATCATGCAATACATTGAAATAAACAAATCATGAAAAAGACTTTTTTAAGAAAAATAAGCAGCTAAGAATACTTTGAGGTCTTTAAGATATGGAGCATTTAGATCCCAATGATTAATATTTTGGTAATCTCTATTCATCTCCTTTATCAATTTCTTCTGCTTCTTTGATTGCCCAAGTAACACTTCTAAATATGCATATATCTTAGTCTTACGAGCAGGAATAGTCAGAGGGATATTTCTACCAGGGATTTTTATCTTTTTTAGGCTCTCCTCATAATCATTCCAACAATCAAACACAGGCTTATTATTCGGATTAATACCATGTTCTAATAATGATTCTAAATCACCTCTATCATGATTGTTCGGGAATAAAAAAATATCCATTTGAACATGATTCTCGTTACTCCATTGTTCTAAATCACTAAAACGAGAAGAATAATCACTATCGGCATCAAATATCAACAGGTTATTTCCTCCATCATCACTATTATGTCTCATTTCATTAAGGAATGCACCTGAATGAGTCTTAATCTTTTCCCAACCATTAGCAATAATAACCTCATGATTGTCTTTATCTAAAGAATAGTTGAAATGATATTCAATAAATTGTTGTAGGAAACGAAGGTCGGCAACACCTTCAACAAATATTTTAATAGGTTCTGTAGGTTTCATTATCTCACTTCAATATTAGCATCAAAAGAATCTTTATAACTCTGAAAATCATATGGATATACTCTAAGCCCCGCTTTCTTTGTTTTTTTCATACTAAAAAGCATAAAATCGTCTTGTGCTAACTCCATATCCGTTTCCTCTAATACTTCCTTTAAACTTTCTAATGTATCATTACTATGAGTAGAAATAAAAAGCTGAACATCATAAGCTAAAGCTAAACGAAAAATATTCCTCCATAAAATCTTTTGTGACTTATAATGCAACCCATTAGAGATCTCATCTATCATCACATAACTTCCGTTACGTTCTGCAATGGTAGCAACAATATTCAGGACCTTTCGTATTCCATCTCCCGCTACAGCACTTGGAAGAAGCTCTGCTACATTTACATAAGAGAGATAAATACCATCTGAAAAAACATCAATATTATCAATCTCTGGATCCACCTGTTTTAATATTTCTACAAGAAGATCTTTTTTCTTTTGTTTTAGAATATTCTCAACACAAGACTTAGCTGAATCATCCATTGCTCGTGAAGAGATATATACACCATGAAGAGACTCATTATAATCTGAAGGCGAAGAAAACTCAATCTGACCATTTTCTCCAATCTTAACCTTACTAGATAATGCATCTTCTTCATTCAATTTAAAAAACATCTCCAACCCCCTTAAACTAGTATCATTACTCGTCGTTAAAGGAATCTCTGCATTTGAAGAAGAAATTACATCACTCTTTAATGGCGAAAGTTCTAAGGATCTGGAAGATTGATCGTCAAAAAACAATTGAAAATATGGATGACACGAAAGGTCTAAATTACGGAATAAAGACTTCAATGCAATCTCTTTTAAAGGTAAACCTCTAAAAGCATTAACATTACTAATTAACTGAGGACTTGACATCCCTAACAACAAAAAGAATGCATCAAAAACAGTCGATTTACCCACATTATTCTCTCCTACAAATAGATTGACACGCTTAAATCCATCCATCGTAAGAGTTGCAAATCCTCTAAAATTTTCGAGTTCTAATTTTGTTATCTTCTTCATCGTAGTAATATCTTTCTCCTAAATTTAAGAATTTAATGCCAAAAATAGCCCTTTTAACTCTAAGAAATATCACTTCCATATTTTTTTATCAAAAGCAACAATGAATTATTTTTAAAAAAATACGATATATCATCAATACAACGTGTATTCAAACAATATAAAACGTAGCCTGCACCACAAACAAAATCCCGAAGGAATGACATAATTGTAGAAGAACCCATGTGTTTTGCTACAAATATATCACCCACGTTGTGGGTTGTGTTGATGCATTGATTTTTACAACAATGTGACATTTCATTAATACAACACAGATAATCAACGTTTTACAAGATCGTAGGGGTAAACCCATGTGTTTACCCTCCCATCATGCAATACATCAAAATAAACAAATCATGCCATGCAAACCAAATCCCGAAGG
>JAOARM010000023.1 GCA_025210515.1 Vallitalea sp.
AGATTTTGCAATATACTAGAGATTTGGGAGAGCATTGAAGAAGTTATGAGACGTGTAGATCCAGATCATGTATTGATGACTCATGACCCATCTCAGCTTAATCGAGTAATGTATCCTTAAATGTCCAATAGTATAGTATAGAAGCAGTTTTATAATAAAATAATAATTTAAAATATTACAGGGTGTCATCTATGAAGATGATGCCCTGTAATTTTAAGCATAATTACATAATTACTAATTGTTTAGAAGATTCTTAGATCTATATTCGGTAGGCGAGATGCCTGTAGTTTTCTTAAAGGTGATGGAAAAGTACTGAGAGGTCTCGTAACCAAGTTCTGATGAAATCTCTGTTATTGATTTATTCGTATTCACCAAGTCTGATTTTGCCTTATCTACTTTAGCTTTTCGTATATATTCTGTAATACTCATATTTGTTTGCTTTTTAAAAGTTCTTGAAATATAAGAACTGTTATAATTAACGTGGTTGGCTATAGAGGATAATGTGAGGGTTTCCTTTAGATGACTTTTGATATGTTTTTTTATGGATAGAATTAATAAATCATTTTTATCACAAGCATTACATGTTAAAATTGACACAATAACCTTTGATAGTTTTTTTAAATACGTAAAAGCTTGTTGCCAATTATTAAAATTTCCAAGAAAAAACAAAGAGGATAGCCCAATTTTATAAGATAACGATTCGTTTATTTGAAGATGATTAATATAATGTAAATATTTCAAAGAAATCATTTGATAGATTTCAATAGATGGAAGATGATGCATGCTTTTATGATTGAATTGTGTTTCATAAATATTATCTAATAAGGGCAACAGTTTTTTTTCATTATTTTGATATAGAAGAAATTCAATAGAATTAATCTCTTCTTGTAGTTTTGAAGTGATAAGTGTAATATTCTTTGAATACTTCTGTACTAAATCTTCTTCACTTAGTATTATTGTTAAAGATGATACAAGTGAATCTTTAAGGTGGTTTTGTGTATAATAATCATCCATTTTTCGATACAGGTTTGGTATAGATGAAATAGGCATAATGGTATCATACAGCATAATTAAAGGGGTGATATCAAATTCCTTTGTTAGGATGATACCGAAGGTATCAATTGATTCTGATAAGAATACATATGGATTAACATCTCGATCAATGAACTCAGTTTCTCGTTGCTGGAGAAAGAATAATAAAGTTGAAGTATCTTTTACATATAACTCGATGTAAAATCTGTTTTGTAAAACTTGATCTAAATAGGATTGAATTTGTAGCAAATACAGTTTGTTTTTTATCAAGGATATATTTGGTGTCGTAAATCGTATATGAGTATAGAGGAGATATACTTCTTTATCAATGTCAATTGAAAAGTCGGAGTGGTTGATGCCGTTAGCCGTTATTGCCTTGTAGATATCACTACCGTTCATAAAATCTTTAAAAACTTCTCGTGTTATAAGATAATGAATCCACAATTCCCTTTGATGAGACAGTTCGATTATTTTTTTGCTATTTAGATTGGCTTCTATTGAGATAATTGAATCTTTTAAAGCTTTTAAAATAGTTTCATCACTTTCGTTTTTAAGGATATACTTTATATTCTTTTGCTTAGAAGCTTTGTAAATATATTCAAAACTATCTGAGCCTGTTAAGAATATAATTTCACAGTCAGGCCAATTGCTTTCAACTTGCTTAGCTACTTCAAAACCATTTATTTTAGGCATATTAATATCAAGGAACAATACGTCGATTTTATGAATTTTTAATAAATTAAGGGCAATAGCTCCATTGATTGCAGTAAAGATTTCTAATTCTTCATAGCTAAAATTGAATTCAAATAAATCTTGAAGCATTTCTATTATATATTGTTCATCATCAACTATTAGTATTCTATACATATTAATTCTTCCTTTCTTTCTAAAAAGTTGGCTCATTTGATTCGATTGGTATTTTTAGGGTAACCAATGCTCCGCCTTGAGGCGTTAAATTAATCTGGAGCAAGTAGTCCTGTTGATAAAATATCTTCATACGACCAGCAATGTTCAATAGTGCGCCTGTTTTTCCCATATCGTGTTCGTTAAGAGGACTAGACAGTAATGATTGAATAATTGCGCAGTCAGACTTTGTTAATTGGTCACCATTATCCTCAATAGTAAAAACCAGATAAGAATCAAGAGTCGTAATGCTGATTTTTATATATCCGTTTTCAATCTTAGCTTCTAGACCATGTTTGTAAGCATTCTCTAATAGGGGTTGCAAGATAAGCTTTGGAACAATGATATTATCATATGATTCTGGAAGCGGCTCCGAATAAACTTGTATTCTGCTCTTAAAGCGAAGTGCTTGAATAGAAGCGTAATTGAGGGCGTGTTCATATTCGTTTTTCAAGGTGACTGTATCTGAATTGAATTTTGTTATATAGCGGAAATATTGACCTAATTGATTAGCGACTTCTTCAGATTCCTCTTGGTTACCGCGACGTATCATTTGTTTTAACATATAAAAACTATTGTATAAAAAGTGTGGATTAATCTGTGCCTGCATCTGTTTTAATTGCGCTTGTTGTAATAACATCTTTTTTTGGTAATTTTCTTCTATTAAGAATTTCATATCCTCAACCATACTATTAAAACTATTGTAAATATAGTTAAAATCTATAGTTTTAGATTTTTGTAGTTTAATATCGAAGTTACCTTTCTTAATAACGTCAAATCCATCAGATAGTGCATGTAGTGGTTTGTGTATTAATCGAATAATTCCTAACAATAATAGACTAGTACTTATAAGCAAAAATGCTAAGGTAAAACTTGTAAAAGATATTGAATTATTCAAAGGTGCAAAATAGGTTGATGATGGAATGATAGTATATAATTTAGAACCTAAGAAGACCATGTGGTATCCATATAAATAATATACATTTCCATCACTAGATACATTTTTTTCTATAAAAGAATCTGTGAGAGTATGATACTTGTTTGTTTCAAATATCTCATAGGATGCTGAATCAATTTTTTGTGCAACAACTTGAGTTGAATCCGCGGTGAAAAAAATATAATTCGATTCAGGAATAACAAATTCAGATTCTAAGTAACGTTTGATTGAGTCAAGATCAAGGCATAACTCTATAATATTCTGAAATTGATATTTTTTTGGGAAAATATATAGGTAAAACTCATTATCTTTTTTAACTAGACGCTCTTCTTGCTTGCTATAGCTTAGAATTTCATCGAATTCAGCATCATTCAAATACTGAAGTGAACTAATATTATTCCAATTGGAGTTAATAGCAATACCAGAAGTTGGTATATAAAGTCTTATATATTTTATAAATTCATTGTTATTATTTAAAATTATTAACTCATCTCTTAGGTTGTTTATACTGGAAACATATGTATTATTATCTAATGTCTGAGAGTTTAATTTTATCAAATCCATGTGAGTCAAGAGTAGTGAAGACTTAATATAAGTATCTTTGATTAAATTTTCCAAATACTCGCAACTGTTATCTTGCTTAATTTTAATAGAGGAGGTTATTTGATCTTTAAGATGGTTGTTGCTATAGGTAAGTGAAAAGATACTCAATAATATGACAGGAATATAGATAACAACAATAATTATGATAAGTTGTGTGAGTAATCTATGAGGTTTTCGCATTAGTACTTCACGTCCCTTCTACCACAATTATAGCAAAGGATATAAGCTTTTTCAAGGTATATGGGATTAGGTAAAGATTCTATACAAAGGTAAAATTTTAATATATCGATGATGAATAACAAAGAGTAATATGAGATTATAAATACAACTTATTTAGGAGGGTTATTATGATTGTACATAAAAAGAAAAAAGATTTATTATTTCAAATTGCCAATTATCTAATATTTATTGTTGTTAGTCTTATTTGTATTTTGCCCTTTGTGCATATGCTTGCAGTTTCATTTAGTTCAAGTACAGCTGTTTCAGGAGGGGAAGTGGGACTGATTCCTATCGGCTTTAATACACAATCTTATACATTTGCATTAAGTGATGGCAAATTTTTAAGAGCACTAATGATATCCATAGTGAGAGTTGTGTTAGGAGTAGGTTTAAATCTTATCCTAATGTGTTTAACGGCATATCCGTTATCTAGAACAAAAAATGAACTTAAAGGTAGAAAT
The DNA here is from genome assembly GCA_025210515.1 of Vallitalea sp. Classification (GTDB taxonomy): domain Bacteria; phylum Bacillota; class Clostridia; order Lachnospirales; family Vallitaleaceae; genus Vallitalea. The sequence goes on from JAOARM010000023.1 coordinate 4,156, forward strand.
GTATATATGATATTCTTTGTTATTACTATGTTTATAAATGGTGGTTTGATCCCCACATATTTGGTTATTGTTAAGTTGGGCTTAATTAATAGTATATGGGCATTAATTTTACCTTTTGGAGTATCGGTTTATAATATGATTATTCTAATGAATTTCATGAAAACTATTCCAATAGAAATTGAGGAGTCAGCTAGGATTGATGGTGCATCACCATTTTTAATATTGATTAAAATTATATTACCTCTTATGAAGCCGGCATTGGCAACGGTTGGACTTTTTTGTTTAGTATGGCATTGGAACGATTGGTTCCATGGGATCGTATATCTTGGAAATCCAAAAGACTATCCGCTTCAAAGTTATCTTCAAACCTTATTAAATAGCTTTGACCAGATTCTTAGAAATTCAGGTGGAGACTATCAAGAACTTTTAGCAAAGGTAAATGTAAGAACAGGTAGAGCATCA
>JAOARM010000024.1 GCA_025210515.1 Vallitalea sp.
GCCCAGGACATGCTGACTACGTTAAAAACATGATTACTGGTGCTGCTCAAATGGACGGTGCTATCTTAGTTGTTTCAGCTGCAGATGGTCCAATGCCTCAAACTCGTGAGCATATCTTATTATCAGGTCAAGTTGGTGTTGAATACATTGTTGTATTCATGAACAAATGTGACATGGTTGATGATGAAGAGTTATTAGAATTAGTAGAAATGGAAATCAGAGAATTATTATCTGAATACGATTTCCCAGGTGATGATATTCCAATCGTTATGGGATCAGCTCTTAAAGCATTAGAAGATCCATCAAGCGAGTGGGGAGACAAAATCTTAGACTTAATGAAAGAAGTTGACGGTTATGTTCCATCTCCAGAAAGAGAAGTTGACAAACCTTTCTTAATGCCTGTAGAGGACGTATTCTCAATCACTGGTCGTGGTACTGTTGCAACTGGTAGAGTTGAGCGTGGAGTATTACACGTATCAGATGAAATTGAAATCGTTGGTATCGATGAAGAGTCAAGAAAAGTAGTTTGTACTGGAGTAGAAATGTTCCGTAAATTATTAGATGAAGCTCAAGCTGGTGACAATATCGGTGCATTACTTCGTGGTGTTCAAAGAACAGAAATTGAAAGAGGTCAAGTATTAGCTAAGCCTGGTTCAATTACTCCACATACTAAGTTCAAAGCTCAAGTATACGTTCTTAAAAAAGAAGAAGGTGGACGTCATACTCCATTCTTCTCAAACTATAGACCACAATTCTATTTCAGAACAACTGATATCACTGGCGTAATCAACTTACCAGAAGGTGTTGAAATGTGTATGCCTGGCGATAACATTGAAATGGATATTGAATTAATCGCTCCAATCGCTATGGAAAAAGGTTTACGTTTCGCTATCCGTGAGGGTGGAAGAACTGTAGGTGCTGGATCAGTAGCAGAAATTATCGAATAATTTATATTGATATATTAAAAAGCAGTGTTCATTAGAACACTGCTTTTTTTGGTTTATTTATAAATCCATATGAAATATATTAGCAAGGTATGATGAATATAATCTAAGCTATATATAATTTTTTTGGTATGAAAATTTAGTGTTTACCATATAAAATTAAAATATAATATAAACTGATATAATATAATGTTTGGAATATTCATTGAGTATATGGACAAGTAACATTAAAAATGATAATATATTATTATCATTTACTCACATCTATTTACTTCATGATATACATAATATACCCCACTGATAATTACTAGAATATATACAGATTCAGACTTTTGTTGACTAAAATAAAAAATAATATAAAGGAGTAGAAGTTTATATGAAAAATGAATTTTGGTAACTGCATCATTTAATTATGGAAAAAATAATTATACAAAAGTTAATGGAGGGTTTATATGAAAAAAATTAAGAGCAAATTATTAGTGATGGTGATTATCTGTGTTATATGTATTAGTAATAGTAATGCATATGCATGGCAATCATTTGAAGATATTTCACAAGAAAGCACTCATACTTTATTAGTGGAACAAGGGCTTAACATATTAATTAATGATTTAAGTATGGAAGATAAACAAAATAATGAATTAATGAATGTACTATCAGAAATTAATCATTATATGCAACAATTAAAACAAGGTTCAGTTGATCCAGATTTTTCTAAGAGTAATTTTAGTTTATATCAAGACCATTTTTATGACCCAACGACAAATACTAACTTTACCTCAAAAACTGATTTAGAGTTAGGGGTTCTGGATTATGTTTATCAACATGCGTTATATCGTTCAAAAGAGTATGTAGGTTGGGCAATACAATATTGGATGGATGGAAATCATGAAAAATCTATTTATAATTTAGGATTAGCTATGCACTATTTTTCTGATCTATGTCATCCTCATCATGCATCTAATGCTATTGGAGGGACAAGAGAATTATTTACAAAACATAGTACTTTTGAATCATATATTGAAGAAAGAAAAGATAGTTATAGTATACAATCATTAGGAGGAAAAACAGATAGCTCTTATTATATAGATGCATTAGAAAAAGAGTATATAGCAGATTTTATAGCAGACGAATGTGATGCTCGTTCATTAGTAAGTAATAATATTTATCACAATATTTTTGATCCACAAGATACTGATACTTGGGATGAATCAGCTATGTTAAGTATGAAAGAAACCCAAGAAGGAATCGCAAGAATTTTTTATAGATTTGCAAAAGAATTAACAAGTGATCAATCATTATGTATAGATACAACAGATGAATCTGTAGAGTTATCAATAAGAGTAGCTACGAAAGATGGAAGTATTTTTGAAACATATGGAACTGATAATGCGGTGTTCTTTGGAGTAGAGCTTTCAAATGGTCGCTTAATGGAATGGGAATTAGATAAACCTTTTCATAATGATCATGAAAAAGGAGATAATGATACATATATAGTTACATTAGATAAAGCGAAAGGTAATTATATTAGGAAGGCTTATATAAGGAAAGAAAGAGGATGGGATACTGGAGCGGAAGATAATTGGTATCCACTAGAAGTAGAGGTATCTTCGGATGATGGGTTATTACAGTATACTAAGCCAATTGATAGGTGGTTGATTGGTAATGTGGATATTGTTTATGATGTTAATTAGTTGAATATAAAATATAAAGCTTCCACGTAAAGTTGCTATTATATAATACATTTTACTTGTGGCTGTAGAATTTTGGAAGATAGACTAGATTTAGCTAGTCATACCCTTAAACGTCCTGTTTAAAGGGTATGCGCTACGCCGTCGTGGCTTCGCTTGTCGCTAAACCTAGTCTATCTTCCTTTGTAGTAACGTTAAAAATGTATTATATAATATCCACTTTACGTTAGGCTGGTTGATAAATTTGAGTTAATAATGACTTTGAAGGAATACTACAAGAGTAATTACGATATTAAATGATATCTGACCAAATATATCTACGTAGACATGGAATGCAAATACTTTAATATAGGCACTTTTGTAGTTTGATTTATTATATAAAAATAAATTTATAAAAATAAAAATATTTATATATAAAAACCTTGCATTATATTATTCCATGGTGTATAATGTTAAATGTTGTGACGAAGATAGCGTTGAAGTGTGAGGTTGCCGCACAGCGGGTAATTCACACAGAGCGAATGTCATGTTCAAGAAACTGGCGACAAGGTCACTGTACAATATAGATATCAAAGCATAGTAATGCTTGATAATGGGCGTGGGAATCATATGATACACACGGAACGATGTACAGTCACCACTTGTCGTACTAGAGTACGAAAAGGAGGCGACTTTTTTTATGGCAAGTCAAAAAATGAGAATTAGCTTAAAAGCATATGACCATCAATTAATCGATCAATCTTCAATGAAAATCATTGAAACAGCTAAGAAAACTGGAGCTAAGGTAAGCGGACCTATTCCACTACCAACTAAGAAAGAAATTGTTACTATTCTTAGAGCTGTTCATAAGTACAAAGATTCTAGAGAACAATTTGAGCAAAGAACTCATAAGAGATTAATTGACATTCTTATGCCAACACCTAAGACTATGGATGCTTTAATGAGACTTGAGCTACCAGCAGGTGTGGATATCAAAGTAGATGTTAAATAATTAAGAAAAATCCCTTAGAGGTTTATATATATCTATAAGCCATCTAGGATGATTACATGAGAGTGTAATCCGCTGTAGATTATTAGGAGGTGCAGAGAAAATGAAAAAAGCTATATTAGCTAAAAAAATAGGTATGACTCAAATCTTCAACGAAGATGGAACGTTAACACCTGTAACAGTATTAGAAGCTGGACCATGTACAGTTACTCAAGTAAAAACAGTTGAGAATGATGGTTATTCATCAGTACAGGTTGGATTTTGTGAAAGAAAAGAAAAACATACTAATAAGCCTATGAAAGGTCATTTTGACAAGGCGGGCGTAAGTTTCAAAAAGCATATAAAAGAGTTTAGACTTGAAAATGCTGAGGAATTTGAAGTAGGTAATGAGATTAAAGTAGACGTATTCGAAGCAGGAGACAAAATTGATGTATCTGGTGTATCTAAAGGTAAAGGATTCCAAGGTTCAATCAAGAGACATAATCAATCAAGAGGACCTATGGGTCACGGATCTAAGTCTCATAGAGTTTCTGGTTCAATGGGTGCGGCTTCATATCCAGCAAGAGTATTCAAAGGTAAAAAATTACCTGGACATATGGGTGCAGTAAATGTAACTGTACAAAACTTAGAAGTAGTAAGAGTGGACGTAGAAAACAACTTATTACTAGTAAAAGGTGCTGTGCCAGGGCCTAAAAAATCAGTTTTAACAATAGTAAATAGCGTAAAAGCTTAATTTAATATGTAGGAAGGAGGAACGATTATGGCTAAAGTTTCTGTTTACAACATGGAAGGAAAACAAGTTGAAGAAATAGAACTTAACGACAGTATATTTGGTGTAGAAGTAAATGAACACTTAATGCATATGTCAGTTGTAGGGCAACTTGCAAATAAACGCCAAGGTACACAAAGTGCTAAAACTCGTTCAGAAGTAAGAGGTGGCGGTGCTAAGCCTTGGAGACAAAAAGGAACAGGTAGAGCAAGACAAGGATCTATCCGTGCACCACAATGGACAGGCGGTGGAGTAGTATTTGCACCAAAGCCAAGAGACTATTCGTTCAAATTAAACAAAAAAGAAAAAAGAGCTGCTCTAAAATCAGCTTTAACAACAAAAGTTAATGAAAGTAAATTTATTGTAGTTGATGAATTAAAATTTGATGAAATCAAAACTAGAAAAATGACTACAGTATTATCTAACTTAAACGTACAAAAAGCATTATTAGTATTAAATGATAATGACAAAAATGTTGTGTTATCAGCTCGTAACATTCAAGGTGTTAAAACAGCATCAACTAATACAATTAATGTATACGACATTCTTAAATATGATACATTCGTAGTAACAAAAGATGCAGTTGCTACAATGCAGGAGGTGTATGCATAATGGCAGATTTAAAATATTATGACGTGATATTAAAGCCTGTTGTAACTGAAAAAAGTATGGAAGTTATGGCTGAGAAGAAATACACTTTCTTAGTTCATCCAGAAGCAACAAAGATTCAAATTAAAGAAGCAGTAGAAAAAATGTTCGAAGGAACTAAAGTTGAAAGAGTTAATACTTTAAATAATCAAGGTAAAACAAAAAGAAGAGGTATGACTTTTGGTAAAACTGCTAAGACAAAGAAAGCTATTGTTAAGTTAACAGAAGGTAGCAAAGACATTGATTTCTTTGAAGGTATGTAATAATATAGATAATATGCAACATGAAGATACACGCGGTAGCGTGGTAAAGATATACTTTTGAAAGGAGTGAAATATAATGGGTATCAAAAAATATAACCCTTATACACCTTCCAGAAGACATATGACAGGGTCTACTTTTGAGGAGATTACTAAGAAAACTCCTGAAAAATCATTAGTAGTAAGCCTGAAAAAACATTCTGGACGTAATAATCAAGGTAAAATTACAGTAAGACACCGTGGTGGCGGGTCTAAAATAAAATATAGAATAATTGATTTCAAAAGAAATAAAGATGGTGTTCCAGCTAAAGTAGAAGCTATAGAGTATGATCCTAATCGTTCAGCTAATATTGCATTAGTTCAATATGTAGATGGAGAGAAAAGATACATTCTTGCACCAAATGGATTAAAAGTTGGACACAAAATCATGAGTGGTAAAGATGCAGAAATCAAAATTGGTAACGCATTACAACTTATTGATATTCCAGTAGGTTCAAGTGTTCATAACATTGAATTAAAACCAGGCAAAGGTGGACAATTAGTTCGTTCTGCTGGTAACGTAGCACAACTTATGGCTAAAGAAGGTAAATTTGCTACACTTAGATTACCATCAGGAGAAATGAGATTAGTTCCTATTCTTTGTAGAGCTACAATTGGTCAAGTTGGAAATATTGATCATGAGCTTATCACAGTTGGTAAAGCAGGACGTAAGCGTCATATGGGTATTAGACCTACAGTTCGTGGTTCTGTTATGAACCCTAACGATCACCCTCATGGTGGTGGTGAAGGTAGAGCTCCTATCGGTCGTCCAAGTCCAATGACACCTTGGGGTAAACCAGCACTTGGTTACAAAACTAGAAAGAAAAATAAACATTCTAATAAATATATCGTGAGAAAACGTGGAGGGAAAAAATAATTAGGATAAGATTAGATTATAACAATCTAACTCTTACTTAATTAAATTCCTTAAGAGATTTAATCAAAGGAGGTTTGAGTAAATGGCTCGTTCACTTAAAAAAGGACCTTTCGCTGATGGACACTTACTAAAGAAAGTAAGAGCATTAAACGAAAGCAATGAAAAACAAGTAATTAAAACATGGTCAAGACGTTCTACAATCTTCCCAGAAATGTTAGGACACACTATAGCAGTTCATGATGGAAGAAGACATGTACCAGTATATATAAGTGAAGATATGATCGGACACAAATTAGGCGAATTCGTATTGACTAGAACTTATAGAGGTCATGGAAAAGATGAAAAGAAATCAAGAGTACGTTAATTCGTTTTAGGAAGGAGGCTAATGTAAAATGGCTAAAGGGCATAGAAGTCAGATAAAAAGAGAAAGAAATGCTAACAAAGATACTAGACCAAAAGCAAAAGTATCCTATGCTAGAGTATCACCAACAAAAGCAAAAATTGTTCTTGATACAATTAGAGGAAAAGATGCAGCGGCAGCTGTGGGTATATTAGCATATACACCAAGAAACGGTGCTAGAATTATAGAGAAAGTTTTAAAATCAGCAATAGCTAACGCTGAAAATAATAACGGATTAGATCCAGCAAAGTTATATGTTGAAGAAGCTTTTGCTAACAAAGGACCAACAATGAAGAGAATTAGACCTAGAGCTCAAGGTAGAGCATATAGAATTGAGAAAAAATCAAGTCATATTACAATCATTCTTAACGAAAGATAGATAAGGAGGGAAAGAATGGGACAAAAAGTCAATCCACATGGATTAAGAGTCGGAATTATTAAAGACTGGGATGCAAAGTGGTACGCAGAGAAAAATTTTGCAGATTTTTTAATTGAAGATAATAAATTAAGAACATATATTAAAAAGAGACTTTACACAGCTGGTATTTCAAGAATTGAAATAGAAAGAGCATCAGAAAGAGTTAAGATTAACATTCACACTGCTAAACCAGGTATCGTAATTGGTAAAGGTGGTTCTTCAATAGAAAAACTAAGAAAAGAGTTACAAAAAATGACAGCAAGTAAAGTCATTGTTAATATTGTTGAGGTAAAAAGACCAGAGAAAAATGCTCAATTAGTAGCTGAAAACGTTGCACTTCAACTTGAAAACCGTGTTTCTTTCCGTAGAGCTATGAAGCAATCAATGGGAAGAACAATGAAAGCTGGAGCAAAAGGAATCAAAGCAATTTGTTCTGGACGTTTAGGTGGAGCAGAAATGGCTCGTACAGAAGCTTACAGTGAAGGAACAATTCCTCTACAAACACTTCGTGCAGATATAGATTATGGATTTGCTGAAGCAAATACAGTATACGGAAAAATTGGTGTAAAAATATTTATATATAATGGCGAAGTTCTTCCTGGTCAAGTTAAAAAAGAAGGGAGAGGGAAGTAATGTTAATGCCAAAAAGAGTTAAACGACGTAAACAATTTCGTGGTAACATGAAAGGAAAAGCGTTAAGAGGTAATAAAATTAACTATGGTGAGTTTGGAATCGTAGCATTAGAACCTTGCTGGATAACTTCAAACCAAATAGAAGCTGCCCGTGTTGCTATGACTCGTCATATTAAACGTGGTGGTAAAGTATGGATTAAAATATTCCCAGATAAACCAGTTACAGCTAAACCAGCTGAAACAAGAATGGGTTCTGGTAAAGGATCACCAGAATACTGGGTAGCAGTAGTTAAACCTGGTAGAGTAATGTTTGAAATTGCAGGGGTAGAGGAAGAAGTAGCTAGAGAAGCGTTAAGACTAGCTGTACACAAATTACCATGTAAGTGCAAAATTGCTTCTCGAGCAGATTTAGAAGGCGGTGATAATTGTGAAGTCAACTAAATATAATGAGGAATTAAGAAATAAGTCAGCTGTAGAGCTTAATGAAGATTTAGTTACTGCAAAAAAAGAATTATTTAACCTCAGATTCCAAAATGCGACTAACCAATTAGATAATACAGCAAGAATTAATGAGGTAAGAAAGAATATAGCCAGAATTCAAACAATTATAACTGAGCAATTAAAGGTTGCTAAGTAAACATTGAAAGGAGGAATTCAAAGTGGCAGAAAGAAATCTACGAAAAGTTCGTGTAGGTAAAGTAGTAAGCGATAAAATGGATAAAACAGTTGTAGTTGCAGTAGCAAACAATGTTAAACATCCATTATACAATAAAGTTATGAAAAGAACTTATAAATTAAAAGCCCATGACGAAAACAACGAATGTGGTATCGGTGATACTGTTAAAGTTATGGAAACAAGACCTTTATCAAAAGATAAAAGATGGAGATTAGTAGAAATAGTAGAGAAAGCAAAATAAGCTTATTTTTTGCTGAAAGGAGGTTCATCTAATGATCCAACAAGAATCTAGACTTAGAGTTGCAGATAATACTGGTGCAAAGGAATTACTTTGTATTAGAGTATTAGGAGGATCAACTAGAAGATATGCAAACATTGGTGATGTAATAGTTGCTACTGTTAAAGATGCAACACCAGGTGGCGTTGTTAAAAAAGGTGAAGTAGTTAGAGCGGTAGTTGTAAGAACTAAAAAGGGTGCACGTCGTAAAGACGGTTCATATATCAAATTTGATCAAAATGCAGCAGTTATTATTAAAGATGATAAAACACCAAAAGGAACTCGTATTTTTGGACCTGTTGCAAGAGAATTAAGAGAGAAAAAATACATGAAAATCTTATCATTAGCACCAGAAGTATTATAAGGAGGTGTAGTAAGTGTATAAAACTAGACTTAAATCAGGTGATACAGTAAAAGTTATTTCTGGAAAAGACAAAGGAAAAGAAGGAAAGATTTTAACTGTTGATAGAAAAAATAATAAAGTAATCGTAGAAGGCGTTAATATGGTTACAAAACATACTAAGCCAAGTGCAGCTAATCAACAAGGTGGAATTATCCATCAAGAAGCTTCTCTAAGTGCAGCAAAAGTAATGTATGTACACAAAGGAAAGCCAACAAGATTAGGTGTTAAAGTAGTTAAGGAAGAAAGAAACGGACGTACTAAGAATGTTAGATATAGAGTGGCAAAATCAACAGGAGAAGTAATTGATTAAAAGTAGAGAGGAGGAAACTTCCGTGAGTAGAATTAAAGAGATCTACAATAATGAAATTGTAGATGCTATGATGAAAAAATTTAATTATTCAAATAAAATGGCAGTGCCAAAGATTGATAAAATAGTTATAAACATGGGCGTTGGTGAAGCTAAAGAAAATCAAAAGATTTTAGATTCAGCTGTTAACGACCTAACAATAATTGCTGGACAAAAACCAGTAGTTACTAGAGCTAAAAAATCAGTTGCTGCTTTTAAAGTTAGAGAAGGTATGCCAATCGGATGTAAAGTTACTTTAAGAGGTAGCAGAATGTACGATTTCGCTGATCGTTTAATTAACTTAGCATTACCAAGAGTTAGAGACTTTAGAGGTGTGAATCCTAACGGTTTCGACGGTAGAGGTAATTACGCAATGGGTATTAAAGAGCAATTAATCTTCCCAGAAATTGAATATGATAAGGTTGATAAAATAAGAGGTATGGATATCATCTTTGTTACTACAGCTAAAACAGATGAAGAAGCTCGTGAATTATTAAGATTATTCGGAATGCCTTTTAAAAAACAATAAGGAGGGAATAGATTAAATGGCAAAAACATCAATGAAAGTTAAACAACAAAGTAAGCCTAAGTTTTCATCAAGAGCTTATAATCGTTGTAGAATATGTGGAAGACCTCACGGATATTTAAGAAAATATGGAATATGTAGAATCTGTTTCCGTGAATTGGCGTATAAGGGACAAATCCCTGGCGTTAGAAAAGCTAGCTGGTAAAGATAAGTAAGAGGAAGGAGGCCACAAATTATGACAATGAGTGATCCAATTGCAGATATGTTAACAAGAATCCGTAATGGTAATACAGCAAAACATGACTTTGTAGACATACCTGCGTCAAAAATGAAGGAATCAATTGCAGGTATCTTAGTTAAAGAAGGATACATTAAAGGATATAAATTAATAGAAGATGGGCATATCAAAACTATTCGTGTTGAAATGAAATACGGTAGCACTAAGAACGAAAAGGTAATTGCAGGAATTAAGAAAATTTCTAAACCAGGTCTTAGAGTTTATGCTGGTAAAGATGAATTACCAAAAGTATTAGGTGGACTTGGAACTGCTATTATTTCAACAAATAAAGGTATTGTTACAGATAAAGAAGCTAGAGAGCAACAAGTTGGTGGAGAGGTAATTGCCTTTATTTGGTAATTGCTTTTAAGCCGTTTTATAAATAACATAAAATTATAATAATGGATGAAGCTTTGCTAAAGCAAAGGTATTTAATCCGAGGAGGTGCAATTATGTCACGTATTGGTAGATTACCTATCGAAATTCCAGCAGGAGTTGAGGTAAATATTACAGAAAGTAACTATGTAACTGTAAAAGGTGCTAAAGGTACTTTAGAACAACAATTACCAAAAGAAATGTTAATTTCAAAAGAAGAAAACCAAGTAGTAGTAAATAGACCTAGTGATTTAAAGAAAATGAAATCATTACATGGTCTTACTAGAACTTTAATTGCAAACATGGTTGAAGGAGTAACTAAAGGTTACGAAAAGAAATTAGAAATCAACGGTGTTGGATATAGAGCTCAAAAACAAGGTAAAAAATTAGTTTTATCTTTAGGATATTCACATCCAGTAGAAATGGAAGATCCAGAAGGTCTTGAAGCAGTTGTAGAAGGACAAAATGTTATTATCGTTAAAGGAATTGACAAAGCAAGAGTTGGTCAATACGCAGCGGAAATAAGATTCAAGAGACCACCAGAGCCATACAAAGGCAAAGGAATTAAATACGCTGATGAAGTAATCAGACGTAAAGAAACTGGTAAATAAAAAGTAAAGGGGTGAAATCCAAATGATAAAAAAACCATCAAGATCAAAGATTCGTGTTAAGAAGCATAAAAAAATTCGTAATAAAATACAAGGTACTTCTGAAAGACCTCGTTTAGCAGTATTCAGAAGTGACAAGCACATGTATGCTCAAGTTATTGATGATTTAACAGGTCATACATTAGTAGCTGCTTCTACAATAGAAAAAGCTATTGGCGAAGGTTTAGATAAAACTAATAATGTAGCTGCTGCTGCACTTGTTGGTGAAACGATAGGTAAAAGAGCTGTTGAAAAAGGTATTACTGAAGTAATATTCGACAGAGGCGGATACATTTATCAAGGTAAAGTAAAAGCATTAGCAGACTCAGCTAGAGAAGCTGGGTTAAAATTCTAAGTAAGGAGGTAGAGGCATGAAGCGTACAATGATTGATGCTAGTAAGCTAGATCTAAAAGAAAAAGTAGTATCAATAAGACGTGTTACTAAAGTAGTAAAAGGAGGACGTAACTTCCGTTTTGCAGCTTTAGTAGTAGTTGGAGATGAGAATGGACACGTAGGCGCAGGTGTAGGAAAAGCTACAGAAATTCCTGATGCTATACGTAAAGGTATCGACGACGCTAAGAAAAAGCTTATTGAAGTTCCTATAGATGAAAATGGTAGTATTCCACATGACTTTATTGGTAAATTCGGAAGTGCTCAAGTATTAATGAAGAGAGCACCAGAAGGTACTGGAGTTATAGCTGGAGGCCCTGCTCGTGCGGTACTTGAACTTGCAGGAATCAAAAATATCAGAACAAAATCTTTAGGTTCAAACAACAAAAATAACGTAGTAACAGCTACTGTAGCAGGGCTTGCAGGACTTAAAACACCTGAAGACGTAGCTAAACTTCGTGGTAAATCAGTAGAAGAAATATTAGGATAGGAGGGAACCAAGATGGCAGATAAATTAAAAATTACTTTAGTTAAATCCACAATTGGAGCCATTCCTAAACATAGAAAAACTGCGGAAGCTTTAGGACTTACTAAGCTTAATAAAACTGTAGAGCAAAAAGATAACGATGCAATAAGAGGTATGGTGCAATCTATAAATCATTTAGTAAAAGTAGAAGAAGTTTAATCCGGTTAAAATAAGCAAGGAGGTGTAACAGCATGAATTTGACAGAATTAAAACCAGCAGAAGGATCAAGAAAAAGTTGTTCTAGAAAAGGTAGAGGACATGGTTCTGGAAACGGTAAAACTGCAGGAAGAGGACAAGACGGACAAAAGTCTCGTTCAGGCGGTGGCGTAAGACCTGGATTTGAAGGGGGCCAAATGCCACTTTACAGAAGACTTCCTAAAAGAGGTTTTACTTGCAGAAACTCTAAAGAAATCGTTGCAATTAATGTTGACGTTTTAAATAGATTTAGAGCAGGCTCTACTGTAACAGTAGAAACTTTAATTGAAAAAGGTGTAATTAAAAATCCTAAAGATGGTGTCAAAATTTTAGGTAATGGCGAATTAACTAAAAAGCTTACAATAAAAGTTAATGCTTTTAGTAAATCAGCAGTAGAAAAAATCGAAGCCGCTGGCGGGAAAGCTGAGGTGATTTAAGTTGTTTAGAACACTTCGTGATGCGTTTAAAATACCTGATTTAAGAAAGAAAATCATATATACATTTTTTATGTTCTTTGCAATTAGAATTGGAGCACATGTAAGAACGCCGTTAATTAACCCAGAGATGGTGCAAAACTTATTTAATAATAATGATAGTGGACTTCTTGGAATGTTTGATGCCTTTTCAGGAGGGGCATTCAAAGATATGACTTTATTTGCAATGGGTATTGTTCCGTATATTAATGCATCAATCATTATGAACCTTCTAACTGTAGCTATTCCAAAACTTGAGGAAATGCAAAAAGAAGGCGAAGATGGACGTAAAAAAATAGCTAAAATCACAAGATACGGTACGGTTGTACTAGCGTTACTTCAATCACTTGCTCTTACAATTGGACTTGGTAGAGGTGGATTATTCTATGATTACAACTTTACTTCAGTTATAATAGCTGTTACAGCAATGACAGCTGGTACTGCATTTTTAATGTGGGTTGGAGAGCAAATTACTGAAAAAGGTATTGGAAATGGTATTTCATTAATCATTTTCATAAATATTATATCTAGATTACCATTTGGAACTAGAAAAATGTACGAACTTGCAACTGCTGGTAATAAATTAATTCCTGTAATTTTATTATTAGTAATTTATGTATTAATGATAATGTTTGTTGTATTAATTCAACTTGGCGAAAGAAGAATTCCAGTACAATATGCCAAGAGAATGCAAGGAAGAAAAGTATATGGTGGTCAATCTACTCATATACCTCTAAAAGTAAATATGGCGGGAGTTATTCCAGTTATCTTTGCTTCTTCTTTATTACAATTTCCTGGAACTGTTACTCAGTTCTTTGGACAAGCAACAGGTTGGTGGGCTTCTGTTATTAATTTCTTGAAATTAAACAGTGTTTCAGGAGCAATCATATACTTCTTATTCATATTATTCTTTGCATATTTCTATACTTCAATTACATTTAATCCAATTGAAGTAGCAAATAATATGAAGAAGAATGGTGGATTTATTCCAGGTATTAGACCAGGAAGACCAACAGTTGACTATTTATCAAACGTATTAAATAAAGTAGTTTTAATAGGAGCTTTAGCTTTATCTTTAATCGCTTTACTTCCTGTTATACTTTCAGCTTCATTTGATATGAATGTAACATTTGGTGGAACATCATTAATTATCGTTGTAGGTGTTGCTCTTGAGACTATTAAGCAAATAGAATCTCAAATGGTTATGAGACACTACAAAGGATTTTTAAATTCATAAAACATATATAGATCATCTATAATAGATGAAAGGATTAAGAATGAAGAACTTGAACGGTATGTTCTATCTTCATTCTAAATCTTAATCTTTTTATAATGATTATATTATCTATAAAATAAGCTCATTAAAAAAATCTATAATCTGGAGGTTGTAATATGAGATTGATTATGTTAGGCGCACCTGGTGCCGGTAAAGGAACACAGGCAAAGAGAGTAGCAGCAAAATATAATATTCCACATATTTCAACAGGTGATATTTTCAGGGCTAATATAAAAAACCAAACAGAACTTGGTTTGAAGGCTAAAGAATATATGGATAAAGGTCTGTTAGTACCAGATGATTTAGTTGTTGATATAGTGGCAGATAGACTTCTTCAAGATGACTGTAAGGAAGGCTTTATACTTGACGGTTTTCCAAGAACAATTCCTCAAGCTGAAAGTTTAGATAAAGCACTTTTATCAATGAAGACGAAAATTGACTATGCAATTGACATAGCAGTACCAGATGAAAACATTGTTAGAAGAATGTCTGGAAGAAGAGCATGTTTAAAATGCGGAGCTACTTATCATATTAAGTATAACCCACCAAAAACAGAAGATATTTGTGATACATGTTTAGGTGAGATTGTACTTAGAGATGATGATAAAGAAGAAACAGTACTAAAAAGATTAGGCATTTATCATGAACAAACAAAACCATTAATAGATTATTATAATGCTCAAGATATCTTAATATCTGTTGATGGAACTGTAGATATTGATGATGTTACTAAAAGCATCATAGAAATTTTAGGAGTGTAAAATATGTCGATAACTATAAAAACCGATGAAGAAGTTGCTTTGATGAAAGAAGCAGGTAAAATAGTAGCTAAAACTCACGAACTTTTAGAATCGATGGTAAAACCTGGAATATCTACTTTTGATCTTGATAAGGCTGCAAAAGAATATATCCTAAGTTGCAAAGCTATACCTTCTTTTAAAGATTATAACGGATATCCAGCTAACATATGTGCCTCAATTAATGAAGAGGTAGTACATGGTATTCCGTCAAAGAAGCGTATTCTACATGAAGGGGATATAATAAGTATTGATATAGGTGCTTATTATAAAGGTTTTCATGGAGATGCTGCAAGAACACATGGTGTTGGTGAGATTAGTAGTGAAGCAAGGCAACTTATTGATGTAACTAAGCAAAGCTTTTTTGAAGGGTTAAAAGTAATCAAAGAAGGTAATCATTTACATCAGATTTCGTCAGCGATTCAAAAGTATGTAGAAGAGAATGGCTATTCAGTTGTAAGAGACTTGGTTGGACATGGTATTGGACGTGAATTACACGAAGAACCTCAAGTACCTAATTACAAAATTATTGGTAGAGGGCCAAAACTTTTAAAAAATATGGTTATAGCAGTAGAACCAATGATAAATTCAGGAAGGTATGAAGTTAGATGGTTAGGAGATAATTGGACTGTTGTTACGATGGACGGTTCTTTATCAGCACATTATGAAAATACCATTTTAATAACCGAAGATGGTTATGAACTTCTTACTATATAAGGCTGAGGTGATAATTACCATGAATAAATTACAATGTGGTCAGGTAGTAAAATCGAAGGCCGGAAGAGATAAAGACAAAATTTTTGTCATAATTGAGTTAGAAGGGGAATATGCTTATTTGGTGGACGGTAATTTAAGACGTATAGAGAAGCCAAAGCATAAGAAAACAAAGCATATACAACCAACTAATAATATTATTCAAGAAATTAAAGATAAATTAGAAAAAGATATGAAAGTAACAAACGTTGATATAAGAAGAAATTTAGCTCTATACCAAATGAATGACCTAAGTTGATGGAGGAGGTTAGAAAATGTCAAAAAAAGATGTAATAGAAGTTGAAGGAACAGTGTTAGAGAAATTACCTAATGCTATGTTTCAAGTTGAACTAGAGAATGGGCATAAAATATTAGCTCACATAAGTGGTAAATTAAGAATGAACTATATCAGGATTTTACCTGGTGACAAAGTAACTGTTGAACTTTCTCCATATGATTTAACTAAAGGTAGAATTATTTGGAGAGATAAATAAGAGTAACTTATATTTGGCAAGGAAGGAGCGATAGGGAATGAAAGTAAGAGCTTCAGTTAAACCTATTTGTGAAAAATGCAAAGTTATTAAAAGAAAAGGAAGAGTTCGTGTTATTTGCGAAAATCCAAAACATAAGCAAAAACAAGGTTGATTTTAATATATTTTTTATGACCTTGTTTTCGTTGATATGTATTAACTTTTCATAATGTTGAATGTGAAAAGCTAATAAAAAATAATAAAAACAAGAAAATATTACAAAAATGTATTAAATATACTTTGATTGTTAAAAATCTAAAAAAGTATTGCATAAGCAATTAAAATAGTATATAATTGTTAATTGTGATATTATGCTAAACAAAATTTAGCAATAATATATAGTATATTTTCATGATAAGTATATATGAAAATATAAAAAAGTAGTTAGTAGTAAGCGGCTGAGTAATGAACCACCAGGATGAGTTGTCCTACGGTTATTACTTATTAAAAAATAAAAGTATCTAATTAACTGGTTCTCACTAAATCAGTTAATAATCAAGTAATTGAAATTATATAATCTGATTATTTCACCGCACTTAGATTATTTAGTAATTTCTTAACTGAAAATGGAGGTGTAAAGTACACATGGCTCGTATTGCTGGTGTTGACTTACCAAGAGAAAAGCGTGTTGAAATTGGTTTAACATACATTTATGGTATTGGTAAAGCAAGTTCAAATCGTATATTAAAAGAAGCAGGCATTAATCCTGATACAAGAGTAAGAGACTTAACAGACGACGAAACATCTAAGATTCGTGAGATTATTGATAGATCACAAATGGTTGAAGGGGATCTTAGAAGAGAAAGAGCGTTAAATATAAAACGTTTAATGGAAATTGGATGTTATCGTGGTATTCGTCATAGAAGAGGTCTTCCTGTAAGAGGACAAAAAACTAAGACGAATGCTAGAACAAGAAAAGGACCAAAAA
This sequence comes from Vallitalea sp., assembly GCA_025210515.1. Classification (GTDB taxonomy): domain Bacteria; phylum Bacillota; class Clostridia; order Lachnospirales; family Vallitaleaceae; genus Vallitalea. The sequence goes on from JAOARM010000024.1 coordinate 17,063, forward strand.
GAACAGTAGCTAATAAGAAAAAATAACCCATAAGGGAGGTTTGATTGATGGCAAAGAAAGTGTCCAAAAGAGGGACCAAAAAGCGTGTGAAAAAGCATATTGAACGTGGACAAGCGCATATCAAATCAACATTTAATAATACAATTGTTACGTTGACAGATACACAAGGAAATGCAATTTCATGGGCTAGTGCTGGAGGACTTGGATTTAGAGGTTCAAGAAAATCTACACCATATGCTGCTCAAATGGCTGCAGATACTGCTGCTAAAGCGGCTATGATACATGGTTTAAAAACAGTTGAAGTTATGGTAAAAGGACCAGGATCTGGAAGAGAAGCTGCTATTAGAGCACTTCAAGCTGCAGGTTTAGAGGTTACAAGTATAAAAGACGTAACACCAGTACCACATAATGGATGTCGTCCACCAAAACGTAGAAGAGTATAGTGTGCTAGGAGGTGTAATGAAAAATGGCAAGATATAGAGGTGCAGTATGCAGACTTTGCCGTAGAGAAGGTGAAAAACTTTTCTTAAAAGGTGAAAGATGTTATACAGGAAAATGTGCTATAGATCGTAGACCTTATGCTCCAGGAGATCACGGGAAAAGACGTACTAAGGTTTCTGAGTATGGTTTACAATTAAGACAAAAACAAAAAGCAAAGAGAATCTATGGTGTTTTAGAAACACAATTTAGAAACTACTTTGAAGAAGCAGATAGAAGAAAAGGAATTACAGGTGAAAACTTACTTATAATCCTTGAAACTAGATTAGATAATGTTGTTTACAGAGCTGGTCTTGGTCGTTCAAGAACTGAAGCAAGACAAGTAGTTAGACATAATCACATTACAGTAAATGGTAAAAAGGTTAATATTCCATCTTACCAAGTAAAACAAGGTGATGTTATTGAAGTTAAAGAGAAATCTTTAAATATTCAAAGATTTAAAGATATTATTGAAACTACAGCTTCAAGAATTGTCCCAGAATGGTTAGATATAGATACAGAAAACAAGACTATTAAAGTTGTTTCAGTTCCAACTAGAGATCAAATTGACTCAACAGTTGAAGAAACACTTATCGTCGAGTTATATTCAAAATAATAATATGATATAAACTAATTAATTTAGTTTATATAGTCAAGTAAAATATTTTCTATGAGAATATATAACATTAAATTGACTTGATGATTACTACCCTCAGAGCATGGACATAGCGCCTTGCGCTTCAAGTCTACATAGGAAAAGGATTTATGATAATAAATTCCTATGGTCAAATAAAGAATAAAAGGAGGGTCATTGAATGTTTGATTTTGAAAAGCCAAAAATTGATATAGTTGAAATAACTGAGGATAATAGATACGGCCGTTTTGTTATAGAACCACTTGAAAGAGGATATGGTACTACATTAGGTAATTCATTACGTAGAATCATGTTATCTTCATTACCAGGTGCATCTATTAGCAATGTTAAGATTGAAGGCGTTTTACATGAATTTTCTTCAATTCCAGGTGTCAAAGAAGACGTGACTGAAGTTATTATGAATCTCAAGCACTTAGCTATTAGAAATAATAGTGATAGTTCAGAACCAAAAGTAGCGTATATCGAGTTTGAAGGTGAAGGTGTCGTAACAGCTGCTGATATTCAAGCAGATCCAGATATCGAAATCGTAAACCCTGATTTACCAATTGCTACACTTAGTGGTGGAGCAGATAGTAAACTTTTTATGGAGCTTACTATTACTAAAGGAAGAGGATATATTAGTGCTGATAAGAATAAATCAGATGACCAACCAATCGGTGTGATACCTGTTGATTCTATCTACACACCAGTAGAGAGAGTTAATATTATTGTTGAAAACACTCGTGTTGGACAAATCACTGATTATGATAAATTAACTTTAGAAGTTTGGACTAATGGAACATTATCTCCTGATGAATCAGTAAGTTTGGCAGCGAAAGTTCTTAGTGAACATCTTAATCTATTCATAGATTTATCTGAGAATGCTAAGAATGCTGAAGTAATGGTTGAAAAAGAAGATGATGAAAAAGAAAAAGTTCTTGAAATGAGTATTGATGAACTTGAATTATCTGTTCGTTCATACAACTGTTTAAAACGTGCAGGAATTAATACTGTTGAAGAACTTACAAATAGAACGTCTGAAGATATGATGAAAGTTCGTAATCTTGGTCGTAAATCATTAGAAGAAGTATTAGCAAAATTAAAAGAACTAGGTCTTTCTTTAAAACCTAGTGACGAATAAATATAGATATACTTTAAGGTAGATTAGCATAAATTTATTCTGATTGATAACCTTATTAGTATAACATCCGAAAAAGGAGGTTAAACACAGATGGCAGGATACAGAAAGCTTGGAAGAACTTCTTCACAAAGAAAAGCCTTACTTAGAAACCAAGTTACTAACTTGATTTACCATGGTCAAATTAAAACTACTGTAAGTAAAGCAAAAGAAGTTCGTAAAATTGCTGAAAAAGTAATCGCATTATCCGTTAAGGAAAAAGATAATTATGAAACAGTAACAGTAACTCAAAAAGTACCTAAGAAAACTGCTGACGGTAAAAGAGTTAAGACTGTTGTTGATGGTAAAAAAGTTACTGAAACTGAAAATATTGAAAAAACTATCAAAAAAGACAACGCTTCTAGATTACATGCACGTAGACAAATACTTAAGGTTTTATACCCAGTTAAAGAAGTGCCTGTAAAAAATGCTGGTAAAAAAGCAAATACTAAGCAAGTTAACTTAGTAGATAAGTTATTTGACGAAATTGCTCCTAAGTATGCAGATAGAAACGGTGGATACACAAGAATAGTTAAAATAGGACCTCGTAAAGGTGACGGTGCAGAAGAAGTAATTATTGAATTAGTATAATTTTGCATTTGTTAATAAAAAGCGACTATGTCGCATCTTTTGTAGGAACTTTCCTATAAGATAAAAAAAGGGATTAAGGCATATGCACTTAATCCCTTATTTGCAATTAATTTATAAATAATATATGTAGATATATAGTTTATAGTTGATAATGGATACAATAAATCTGATATAATATTCTGATCTTGATAAACTAGATTTTAGCTGTCTGTTATCAACTATAAATTATTGACTAATTATAGTAAAGTGAATTTATATATGCACTAAAAGAAGCAAGGTGGTGTGATTAATGGAAATGATTAAGTCAAGAGGGCTTGTATATGAATATCATACTCATAATGATATGGGTGAGATAGAAGAATTAAATAGAGCATTAAATAATGTAGATATAGATGTTAATAAGGGAGATTTCGTTGTTATACTAGGTCATAATGGATCTGGGAAGTCAACAATGGCTAAACACCTTAATGCACTTTTGTTACCTACTAAAGGTACATTATGGGTAAAAGGCATGGATACGAAGAACAGTCATGATGTATGGGATATTAGACAGACTGCTGGGATGGTATTTCAGAATCCAGATAATCAAATAATTGCTACTGTAGTAGAAGAAGATGTAGCATTTGGTCCAGAGAATTTAGGTACACCTCCTAATGAAATAAGAGAAAGAGTTGATGAGGCACTAGATATTGTTGGAATGAATGAATATAGTACCCATTCGCCTAATAAATTATCTGGCGGACAGAAACAAAGAATAGCCATAGCTGGAGTTCTTGCTATGAAACCAGAGTGCATTATACTTGATGAACCTACAGCAATGCTTGATCCTTCAGGTAGAAAAGAAGTAATTGAGACTATATTACGACTTAATAAAGAGGAAAATATTACGATTATTCTAATTACACATTATATGGAAGAAGCTATTGAAGCAGATAAAGTATATGTAATGGATCAAGGTCAGATTGCACTGCAAGGAAAACCAGAAGAAGTATTTACACAAGTAGAGGAAATGAAGACTTTAGGACTTGATGTTCCACAAGTTACAGAATTGGCATATATGCTTAGAAAAAATGGTGTGGAAATCAAAGCTAATATATTAAATGTAAAGGAAATGGTTGATGCATTATGTCAATTAAAGTAAAGAACTTAACATATGTTTATAGTCAAGGTACACCTTTTGAAAAAAAAGCGTTAGATAATGTATCTCTAGAAATTAGTAAAGGTGAGTTTGTTGGGTTAATAGGTCATACTGGTTCTGGAAAGTCAACATTAATACAACACTTTAATGGACTTTTTAAGCCTACTAATGGAGAGGTATATGTTAATAATGTTAATATACATAATAAAGATGTTTCATTAAGAGATATTAGACAAAAAGTAGGTTTAGTATTTCAATATCCTGAGCATCAATTATTTGAGATGACAGTTTATAAAGATGTAGCTTTTGGACCAACTAATATGGGGCTTAATAATGATGAGATTGATGCAAGGGTTAAGCAAGCTATTAAAATAGTAGGTCTTAGTGAAGATATATATGATAAATCTCCATTTGATTTATCAGGTGGACAGAAAAGGAGAGTAGCTATAGCTGGGGTTCTTGCTATGAAACCGGACGTACTTATTCTTGATGAACCTACTGCTGGACTAGATCCAAAAGGAAGAGATGAAATACTTAATGAAATATCTAAGTTGCATAGAGAACTAGGCATTACTATAATACTTGTTTCTCATAGTATGGAAGATGTGGGAAAATATGTAGAAAGAATAATAGTAATGAATAAAGGAAAAGTAAAGTTTGATGATAAACCGAAGATAGTCTTTACTAATATTGAAGAATTGCAGTCCATGGGACTTGGAGTTCCACAGGTGACATATCTTATGAGAGAATTAATAGATAAAGGTTTTAATGTATCTAATGAAGTAACCACATTAATAGAGGCTCATGATGAAATTGCAAAACTTCTTAGTAAGGATGTGACTAAATGATTAGGGACATAACTATAGGACAGTATTATCCGGCTAATTCATATATACACAAATTAGATCCTAGAATGAAATTATTAGGTACTTTTATTTTTATAATATCTTTATTTATATCAAATAATTTTTATGGATATTTGGTGTCATTTTTATTTCTAGCTATTGTAATAAATATTTCAAAAGTACCTCTTAGATTTATGTTAAAAGGTTTGAAAGCTATATTTATTATTATTATTTTGACAGTTGTTTTGAATGTATTTTTTACTCCGGGGAAGAATGTTTTATTTTATATTGGAAGTTTAAAAGTTACAGAAGAAGGAATTTATTTTGCTGCTTTTATGGCGATAAGACTTATTTTTCTTATTATCGGTTCTTCTATATTAACACTTACAACTTCTCCAATACAACTTACAGATGGGATAGAGTATTCTCTTAATCCTCTGAAGAAGATTAGAGTTCCAGCACATGAAATAGCTATGATGATGACTATTGCTTTACGATTTATTCCTATATTGCTTGAAGAGACGGATAAAATTATGAAGGCTCAGATGGCAAGAGGAGCTGATTTTGATACTGGTGGTATTGTTAAGAGAGCTAAGAGTTTAATTCCTTTGTTAGTGCCTTTGTTTATTTCTGCATTTAGGAGAGCGGATGATTTGGCATTGGCAATGGAGGCTAGATGTTATAGAGGTGGAGAAGGTAGAACTAGAATGAAGCAGTTAAGGTATAGTAAGTATGATGGGGTGGCTTTTGGAGTTTTGGTGATTTATTTGGTTGGGTTGGTTGTGATTAAGATTTTATAGTATTATAGGTGGTTATATGGTTAAGAAGGTCAGGGTATATGGTGTAATAATAACTTGCCTTACCCTGGGAAGCGGACGGTCTGCGTTATTATAACACCATATACCCTTCTGTGATGTAAGCTTGAAATTTGGGTTTATAAAAGATATAAAGAGATAGATAGTGTGATGGTGAGTAGATGGATTTATAGGTCAGGGAATATGGTATTATAATAACTTGCCTTACCCTGAGAAGCGGACGGTCTGCGTTATTATAATACCATATACCCTTCTGTAGTGTAGAATTGAAGTTTGGTTTATAAAGATATTAAGAAGATAGATAATAGAGAGTGGTATTTATTTGATGAGTTTGGGGTGATGATTGGTGAGAGTTAAGTTAACAATTGCATATGAGGGGACTAATTATTGTGGGTGGCAGATTCAAAAGAATGCGGTTACTGTTGAGCAGAAAGTTGAGGAAGCTTGTCGTAAATTGTTTTCCCGGGAAATAAAGCTAATTGGAGCAAGTAGAACTGATACTGGGGTTCATGCATTAGGACAAGTTGTAGTATTTGAGGTAGAGACAAGTATACCAGTAGATAGGATTCCTTATGCTATTAATGCTCAGCTTCCTAATGATATTGTTGTGAGAGATGCAATAGTGGTGGAGGATGATTTTCATCCAAGATACAATGCTATGAATAAGACTTATGAGTATAGAATACATAATGCGGATTTTCCATTACCGCAGAATAATAGATATTGTTATTTTTATCATAAAAAGTTAGATATAATAAAGATGAGAGAAGCTGCGGGGTATTTTGTTGGGAAACATGATTTTAAAGCATTTTGTTCAGCGGGTAGTAGTGTTAAGACAACTGTTAGAGAGATATATATGTGTGAGATTAGTTATGAAGATGAAGTTATAGTTATTCGTATTAATGGAAATGGATTTTTGTATAACATGGTCAGAATTATAGCTGGGACTTTAATTGAGATAGGTACTGGCAAAAGATATCCAGATGATATAATAGATATTATTAATTCAAAAGATAGAAGCAAAGCAGGGGTTACTGCGCCAGCAAAGGGTTTAACTTTAATAAATATTAATTATTAGTATTTATTTATAAATATAGAGGGAGTTGACAATATGAAAGTAAAATTAAGATCAAATATAATAATATTATTACTTATGATTATAAGTATTGGAATGTTTAGTATGACTGCTTATTGTTCGGAAATTGATAATGAAAATGAAGAGATAGAAGAGCAAGTTAATGATGAGATTATACCTGGTAAAGTTATTGCCATATTAAAAGATGAATATGAGACATTAGAAACTTCAGGTGGAGGATATGAACAAAAAGTTCAAGTATTAAAAGTTAAACTTACAAAAGGAAAAGAAAAAGGAACGTTTATAGAAGTATTTAATTATGTAGATGGAATTATGGCAAATAGTTTAGATGCAAAAGTTGGTGATGAATTATATTGTATTATCGAAAGAGACGATAATGGAGAGATAGTTAAAGGTTATATAGATAAAGTAAAGAGAGATAAATATTTAATATATTTAGTTATAATATTTGTTTTGCTAACTATTATAGTAGGTGGATTTAAGGGAGTTAAAACATTAGTTACATTAGGAATTACTATGGTAGGAGTCTACTATATGCTAAGAGGGATTATTAATGGGCAGAACCCAGTGTTAATGTCAATATTAGTATGTTTTATAGTAACAATAATTACAATGTTTATTATAGCAGGATTTAATAGGAAGGCTATATCAGCTATTATTGGTACGTTATCTGGTGTAATTATAGCTGGAATAATTGCTTTAATTATTAGTTATTATGCAAGTCTATCTGGATTAGGATCATCAGAAGCACAAATGTTATTATATTCTACCGAGTCTATTAAGTTGGACTTTAAAGGAATTTTATTTGCTAGTATTTTATTAGGTACATTAGGTGCTGTTATGGATGTATGCATGTCGATTTCATCTTCAATAACAGAATTAAAAGAGAATAATCCTCTTATATCAATTGGTCAGCTGTTTAAGTCTGGAATGAATATAGGAAAAGATGTAATGGGTACTATGTCAAATACTTTAATACTAGCTTATGCAGGTACATCTATGTGCTTAATGTTATTATTTATGGTAAATAATATGGCTATACTTGATATTGTTAATATGGATTTTATAGCTACTGAGATTGTAAGAGCAATGGCAGGGACAATAGGACTTATTATATCTATACCAATTACAGCAATTGTGGCTTCATTATTATCTAAGTCAAATTACGATAATATTTAAGATACATATATATGTTATAAATTAACTTTATGTTTATATAAGTATACACACACTATGAAAAATATATAGTCAATAATGGATTTTATATTATTCTATATCATATGGAATTAGAGTAGTATGTATTTTTAATATATGTTGTGTATAATTTCATGGGTTTTTTACGAAATAAAGTATAGAGTAATTATATAAATATATAGGATTTTCCTATTAAAATAGATATCTGTTAATTGTAAATATAATCCTGTGGATAAATATTGAAAAATAATATATAAATGTGGATAATTTTATAAAAACACTTGACACACTAGGGTGGATGTACTATAATATTGAAGCGTGAGTTGTAAATTAAAATCCATTAGCCCCGGATTTTAAAATACATGAATATTGAACTGAATAAGGAGGGAACTCGATGAAAACCTTTATGCCAAAAGCAGATGCAATTGATAGAAAATGGTATGTAGTAGATGCAGAAGGTCAAACGTTAGGACGTTTATCATCAGAAGTAGCTAAAGTACTTATTGGAAAAAACAAGCCTATCTATACACCACATGTTGATACTGGTGACCATGTTGTTATCATTAATGCAGATAAAGTAGTATTAACAGGAAAGAAATTAGATCAAAAATTATACAGATATCACACTGGACATCCAGGTGGATTAAAAGAAATTAAATACAAAGACATGATGAAAAATAAGCCAGAAGAAGTAGTTATGCACGCAGTAAAAGGTATGCTTCCAAAGAACAAATTAGGAAGAAAAATGCTTAAAAAATTACGTGTATATAGAGGTTCAGAACACAAACATGAAGCTCAAAAACCAGAAGTATTAGAAATCAAATTCTAGATGATTAGTACTGAAAGGAGGAAATAAAGTGGCAGAATTAAAATATTATGGTACAGGACGTAGAAAAAATAGTATTGCAAGAGTATACTTAGTACCAGGTACAGGAAAAATTACAATAAATAAAAGAGATATAGATAATTATTGTGGACTTGAAACATTAAAAGTTACAATCCGTCAACCATTAGAATTAACTCATACAGCAGATAAATTTGATGCTATTATTAATGTTCACGGTGGTGGATTTACTGGACAAGCAGGAGCTATCCGTCATGGTATTTCAAGAGCTTTATTACAAGCAGATGACGAATTCCGTCCAGCACTTAAAAAAGCAGGTTTCTTAACAAGAGACCCAAGAATGAAAGAAAGAAAGAAATATGGACTAAAGGCTGCAAGACGTGCACCTCAGTTCTCAAAAAGATAATCAATTTCAGATTACAAAACCCTCAAACACTTGTGTTTGGGGGTTTTATTTATGTTCTTCTGATTCTTTGTCAAATCGTTGGAGTGGAATTCTACAGTTCAATATATACATTATTACAAGGTCTTTTTTATATAATATTAATGAAGACAATAAAAATCCCAAGTATCACAACAATATTTACAAATTAAATTAAAAGATGTATATTTATTAAGTAATGATGTATCGATGTAAAATTATTATATTCTATACAATCAATGAAAAAGGCTTTACTAGAGGAAAATGATCAATATTCAATATCTATTACTAAGAAAAATGAAGGATATCAAACTGAAAAACCAACAGGATTTATATATAAGTTTGATATAGGATTCTGTAATTAAGATGCGTTAGATTCTGGGGTATTAACAGTTGTTGGCAGTTATAAATAAGCAAATTGTGAGGATAGATGTAAATGAAAAAGAAGAAATATTATTTTATATTTACAATATTTTTATTAGTATGCATAATATACTCAGTAAGAGTCAGTTTTAATTTGCACAAACTTAAAGAATCATACAAAAATGAACAAGAGATGGTTGCAAGTGACCATATACTTAGCTTTAATCTTATTGATGAATTGGATGGTAATGACATATTGGAAAAAGATTATCCTCAAATTAAAATTCAAGAAATTATAGATGCTTTAAAATTAGCTGATATAAGCAATATACATTTATTTCAGAGTGATAGTATATTTATTAGCAATTTTTATAGAGATTATATATATATACTAGAAGGATTTAAAAATGAGTATATTAAAACTGGGAACGTTAAAGATGAAAATAGATTCATTGATGTTATTAAAGATTTGTATATTATAAAAAATTGGTTGGAAGATAGATACCATGATGATAATTTTAATCCCTATACCTATAGGGAATTAAAAGAGCAGCTATATGATAGATTAAAGTATGCAAATTTTGAGTAATTGATTTTAAGGAGTCTGTAGTAATATTTAATTTACTAAGTAATCATTCGTAAATAATATAAACCTACTTAAATCAGGAGTAGGTTTATATTGTTTAAGGTGTCATGTTAATGTCATACACCTCTTTTATATAATTAAGAACACTGTTAGATTAGAAACCTTCATTTGATTTTTTATTTGCATTCTTATAAAAAGTATTAATCATCCTTTCACTACACCAATTGTTTTCATTTTCTTAATAGGTGTAATTAAGTCAAGCTCATTATTTATTACTACATCTATATCTTTATAGGCAAATCTTGATTCTTCTGCAATATCTTTTTTGGAGCGTTTTCCAATAACAACATCTTGTTCTTTAAGATCTACCATGACATCTTGTATGGTGAAATTTTCCATAGCTTTTTTTCTAGACATTTGTCTTCCAGCACCGTGGGAGCAGGACATGAAACTTTCAGCGTTACCAGTGCCTTTTACTATATAACTATAAGAACCCATAGCTCCTGGAATAATTCCAAGTTCTCCTTTACGAGCTCTAATAGCTCCCTTTCTATGAACCCATACATTTTTATCATAGTGATTTTCAATAGCTGCATAATTATGGTGACAATTAATTGGCATCGTAAATTCTGGAGTAATATTCAAATGTTTTTTGACCCAGTGACTTACAATTTTTAAAATATTATTCATCATATGATCACGGTTCTCATAAGCGAAATCTAAAGCTAAGTTCATCCAGTTTATATAAGCTTTGCCTTCATCAGTATCAACTGGAAGAAATGCAAGTCGATAATTATCTGGCACCGAGCTATGCCATTTATTATTTAGATTTCGTGCAACTTTATGAAAATGATTACAAATTTTATATCCAAAGTGTCTAGAGCCAGAATGTAGCATAATACACATTTTACCATCTTCATCTTCTTGAATTTCAATAAAATGATTACCACCTCCAAGAGTACCAAGTTGGTAATATCCTTCTTCTATCTCTGGAAGTAATTCTTTAATTTGATATGTATCTAAATTTGCCATTGCATTATCAAGAACTTTACTTGGTTGTTTATCTTTTTGATGAGAGAAACCAACTGGAATATTTCTAAGAATATCGCCTATAATTGCTTGAATGAGTGTTCCGTTACCTGTTTTTGTAGATTTTAGTAGTTCAACATCTAAGTCACTTTGAATAAATGACATACCGCAACCGATATCAACGCCTACTGCATTGGGAATGATAACTTGTTCTGTAGCTATAACCCCTCCAATAGGCATTCCTTTGCCAGTGTGAGTATCTGGCATTAAAGCAACCCATTTATATAGAAAAGGTAATTTCGAAAGATTATTTGCCTGTTCAAGGCAAGTGTCTTCTATCATTTCTTTATTTTCAAGCCATATCTTTATTGGTTTAAGATTTTCATTTTTGTCGTACATTACAAACATTTTCTTTACTCCTTTCAAATATATAAATGATATATATTCGTTTAATTAATGATAAAATCATACCATATTATACCATTATTGGTCATAAAAAAAAGTTTGCGAAAGTGAAATTGTATAAGAGGTCTTAATATTAATAATTATATTTTAATCAACAACATCATAAGCTTCTAACTTTGACTTAATAGGCATAGGTTTACTGTCACCATGTTTTACAAATTGCATTGTAATAAAAGCAAAGCCTACGAATAAAGCAGCATAAGGAAAAAGAGTCCAGTAACCCATGTTTTCAAGTAAGAATCCTGAAAGTATAGGTGTTATTATCTGTGCTGACATAGAGAAGGTATAATAAAATCCTGTGAATTTACCAACGTTACTATTTTTACTCATTTCCACTACCATTGGATAAGAATTAACATTAATACTTGCCCAAGAGATACCAACTAGAGCAAATAGAATATTCATAATTGGTGTATACGTTTTGAAGAATGAAGCAATTAGAAAACAAGTTCCTAGCATAATAATACCTGTCATTACAGTCTTTTTTCTTCCTACTTTTGTAGCTATTATTCCAATAGGTATAGCGAATATAATACCAGCTGCATTGGCAATTATAAGGCTACTTGCAAAGCCTCCACCTTTCATCCCTAAATAATATTTTGCATATTTTGAAAAAGCAGACACAACTGCATTATATCCCATAAACCAAAAGGAAACAGAGAATAATAAGAAAATTAAACTTCTACGAATCTCTACTGGTAATTGATCATTAATATTATCTGTAGGTTTCTTTACTTCTATATTATCATCTTCTTTATCAATTATTGATCTTTCAAATGCTAATTTTTTTTCTGGAATTGTTATTTTTAATATAATTACAGATAAAATCATTATGATAGCTACTAAAGCAAATAGAATAAAATAATTAGGTTTTATCACATTTTTTGGAACTAAAAAAGATATTAATACTAAAGTAATTATTCCTCCAACACCTCCCATAAGGTTAATAACTGCATTAGCTTTTGAGCGAAGTGGCTTAGGAGTTAAATCAGGCATTAGAGCAACAGCAGGAGAGCGATATGTACTCATTGAGATTAGAACAAGTAGTAGAGAGACTATAAATAATGGTAGAGACTTAATATTATCTGCGATAGGTAATAATAACATAAAAGTAGCAGATACAAAAGTTCCAACTAAGATAAAAGGAGTACGTTTTCCTATACGAGTATTTGTACGATCTGAAATCATACCGAATAATGGTAACATAAATAATGCTAAAACGTTATCAAGTGCTAATATAAGGCCAGCAAATGTATCACCAACTTTAAATGTATCTTTCAAAATAAGTGGAATAATATTGTCATACAATTGCCAGAAAGAACAAATAGACATAAAAGCTAAACCAATAAGAAATGTTTTTTTGGTATTAAATTTCATACATAATCCTCCTTATTATAGTAACATTACTTATATAAAATTTAATTAGCATTAGTATAAAACAGGTATATTCAATTATTTTTAATTAATTATAAGTATTTATTATATAAAACATATCATAATTAATGTAAAAGCTCAAGATTAATTTAAAATATTTGGTATTTTTATACAGATTAATATACAAAAAATAGTATTGAAAAAAAAGTTGTATAGAAGGGGATTTTGGCGAAGAATAGTATCATTAAGGCGAATTTCCTATAATTATATTATTCTTTGGATAATAATATAATTGCATTATAAAAGATATAATAGTATAATATTACAATAATAACATTATGGTAATTATTAACAGAAGGGATGTAATTGTAGTGGGGAAAAAGAAAAGAAATATCAAGTTAAAATTTGATAAAAGAGCAAAAAAAGCTAAAAAAATTAAAGAAAAAGAAGTAAAAAAAGTTGAAAAGATGAAGAAATATGAATTTTCAATAAAAGAAAAATTACCCTTAAAATTGAAGCTAATTATGTCACATACCCTTATTGCTATATTACCAGTAATAATAATAGTATTATTACTAATAGGGCAAATAAAGAGTACTATTACAGGGCAAGTAGAAACCCACAATGAAAAATTAGTAGATAGTATTAATATTAACCTTAATATGAAGTTACAAGAATTAAACAACATATCTATGATGGTGATGAGCGATGATGCTCTTATGAAAACACTTCAAAAAGATGAAAATGATTATGAAAATCTATTCCAGATGATTAGAGAAAGAGAACAATTGATTAATGAAAAATTATTTTCTATCCAATATTCTAATAATAATATTAAAAATATTATAATATTAAAGCCTAATGATATAATTCAAACAAACACTATACAGAGCGGAATGCTAGATGATTTTTTTGAAAGTGATATTTATAAAGATATACAAGAATCAAGAGGTAGAGCGGTATGGTTTAGTAATATATTTGATAAACCTGATAGAATATATTTAATGCGAAGATTAACTTCGTTAGCATCAAAAGAAATTGGTATATTAATTTTTGAAATAAAAAAATCATATTTATCAGAAGTTTTTCATCAACTATCAGAAGGAACAGAAGGATTTATAATTAATGAAGATGGTATCATAATAGCCAATTCTAATGAAATGCAAATAGGAGAGAGTTTTGAGTACTTTAATGAAATAAATACAAATTTAGATAATGAAAATGATATTACTTCTGGGAAAACTATATCTAACAAGAAAATGATAGTATATTCAGCTTGTAATAATAATTGGTTATTTGTACAGCAAACTCCGCTATCTGAATTCTTAAAAGTTATTAACCTAATTAGATATATAGCTATTATTATATGCATTGGTGTATGTATAATAGCTACAATAATTGCAATAATTATTTCATTAAATATAGCATATCCAATAAAATACATAAGAAATAAGATGAAATTAGTAGAGGAAGGAAATTTAACTGCGAAATCTAATATACGAGGAAAGTATGATATGGGGCAGTTATCAAATAGCTATAACAAAATGCTTGATAGTATGAAGAATCTAATCATCAATACTAGAAACCTTACTAGTACAGTATCAGAAAATTCAAGCGAAGTTTCTGAAATAGCTATTCATTCAGCAGAAGGTTCAAAAGAAGTTATGAAGGCAGTAGAGTCAATATCACAAGGCGCTATGGAACAAGCAACAGAAGCAGAAACAGCGTCAAAAGTTGTACAAGCATTAGTCAATAGAGTGAACGAAACAGAGAATTATTTTGGTAATGTAGTAGATGCAACCAATAATACAAGAGAAATAAGTGTTGAAGCAACAGGAATAATCAAAGAACTAAACTCAAGTACAAAAGAAGCAAATCAATTAACTGATAATATCAAAAATGATATTTTAGAATTAGTAGATAAATTTAAAGATATATTAAACATAATAGGACTTATAGATGGAATAAGTGAACAATCTAATTTGTTGGCATTAAATGCAGCAATAGAAGCAGCGAGAGCAGGAGAAGCAGGAAGAGGATTTGCTGTAGTAGCTGATGAGGTAAGAAAATTAGCAGTTCAATCAAAAGAAGCAGCAAAAGATATATCTGCAATAGTTAATAAAGTACATAATGCAACTACACAAACAGCATCAATGATAGAAGCAGGAAGTGAAATATTCATTAGACAAGGAAGTGCAGTAACTAAGACTGATGATGCATTTGAATTAATTGTTTATAATATGGACGAAATAAAGAATAAAGTCCAAGAAGTAATTAATAAACTATCTGGCGTAGATGAGATACAAAACGAAGCAATAGAAGCAATAACTAGTATAACATCTATTGCACAACAGTCTGCAGCAGCCATAGAAGAAGTATTAGCATCAGGAGAAGAACAAACAGCATCAGCAGAACAACTTGTCCATAAATCAGATGAATTGTTTAAAATTGTAGGTGAAATGAATAACGCACTAGATGATTTTACAATTTAGAATGATTATAGAATAATTTATAATGGAAAAAAGGTGATAGTTCTTTTATATTTTGAATTAATAAGTAGGGTTAAAAATGGGCTAAGTTATTAGAAAGGGATGTATTATATTGTCAAGAAATAGAAAAGTCAAATTAAAGATGAAGAAAAACATATTAAAAGGAACTAAGAAAAACGATTTAATGAAAAATTATAATAAGGCTATTAAAGAAACATTGCCATTAAAAACAAAATTGATAATTTCTCATATTTTGATAGCAATCTTACCAGTATTAATAATGTCATATATTTTAATGGGACAAATAAGAACTACTATAACTAAACAAGTGAAAGAAAGCAATGAAAAAATAGTAGTTAGCATGAATGACAATATCAATATGAAGTTAAAAGAAATATTAAATATTTCTAATGTTGTAATAAGCGATGAAACACTTATTACTTCAATAGAAAAAGATCAAGATGAGTATGAGAATAAGTATGAATGGATGACAGAAAGAAAATTTGTTAGTAAAAAGTTATTCTCTCTTCAATATTCTAATGATAATATTAATGATATTGCTGTTTTCAAAAAAGATGAGATTATAACAAATAGCAATAATGAACAGATTAAAAAGCTGCATGAAAACTTTTTTAGTAGTGAATTATATAACAAGGTAAAAGATCAAAAAGGTAAGCCTGTTTGGGTTAATAATATACAAGAAGGCGATGGCGACATTTATGTAATGAGAAGACTATATAAATCTGGCTCAACAGCTAGTTTAGGAGTATTAGTAATAAAAATTAAAAATACACTTCTAGATGATATATTTGATGGACTTTCACAAAAAACTAAAGGATTTCTTGTAGATGATAAAGGAACTATTGTAGCTAGTTCTGATAATGAAGTCACTAAAGGGTACTTTAATGAATACGAACAAATAATTAATAATTTGAATAGCCATGAAGATATAAAATTTGGGAATTTTACTAATGAAGGAGTAATAACTTCATATTCTACGTGCTATAACAATTGGTTTTTTGTTCAGCAAATACCTCTTTCAGAATTCCTTAGTGTAATTGATTCAATTAGACGATTAGCAATTATTATATGTATTGGTATATGTATAATAGCTAGTATAATAGCAATATTTATTTCAATAAATATTGCATATCCAATAAAATACATAAGAAATAAGATGAAATTAGTAGAAGAAGGAAATTTAACTGCAAAATCTAATATACAAGGTAAATATGATATGGGGCAGTTATCAAACAGCTATAATAAAATGCTTGATAGTATGAAGAATTTAATTATAAATACTAGAAATCTAACTAGTACAGTTTCAGAAAATTCAAGTGAAGTTTCTGAAATAGCTATTCATTCAGAAGAAGGCTCCAAAGAAGTTATGGAAGCAGTGGAATCAGTATCACATGGTGCAATGGAGCAAGCAACAGAAGCTGAAACAGCTTCTAATGTGGTAAAAAAATTAGTTGATAGAGTAAATGAAACAGAAAAATATTTTAATAATGTAGTAGATGCTACGAATAATACTAAAGAGATAAGTGTTGAAGCAGCAGGAATAATAAAAGAATTAAACTCAAGTACAAAAGAGGCGAATCAATTAACAGATAATATTAAAAATGATATTTTAGAATTAGTGGATAAATTTAAAGATATATTAAACATAATAGGACTTATAGATGGAATAAGTGAACAATCTAATTTGTTGGCATTAAATGCAGCAATAGAAGCAGCAAGAGCAGGTGAAGCAGGAAGAGGATTTGCTGTAGTAGCTGATGAAGTAAGAAAATTAGCAGTACAATCAAAAGAAGCAGCAAAAGATATATCAGAAATAGTTAATAAAGTACATAATGCAACTACACAAACAGCATCAATGATAGAAGCAGGAAGTGAAATATTTATTAGACAAGGTAGTGCCGTAACTAGGACAGATGATGCATTTGAATTAATAGTATATAACATGGATGAAATAAAAGATAAAGTACAACAAGTATTTAATAAACTAGCTGGTGTAGACACGATACAAAATGAGGCAATTGAAGCAATAACTAGTATTGCATCTATTGCACAACAGTCTGCTGCCGCAATAGAAGAGGTATTAGCATCAGGAGAAGAACAAACCGCTTCAGCAGAAAAACTTGTTCATAAATCAGATGACTTATTCAAAGTAATTGAAGAAATGAATAATAGCCTGAATAATTTTAAAATAAGTGAATAAGAAATAGTAAAATAGTTTACATAATATATTTGAAAATATAAGTTTAGAAGATAGCATAGTCTATCTTCTTTATATATTCACGTGATTTTGTGATATACATTTTTAATATAATATACTTAATAAAAAAGGTATTTTAAAGCCTCTAGGTTTACCATAATTATTCATAAGTATAATATAGTAGTTGTTGTTACAAAGCCTAATATATGATAAAATTAATAAACAATAAACATGAAAACAACAAAACTGGATAAGCCGTAAGGGTGTGATTATATGACACAAAAAAGTAATCAATTACAATTTACACATTTACATGTCCATACAGAATATAGTTTGCTTGATGGTTCAAGTAAGATTAAGGAACTAATCGCTAAAACAAAAGAATTAGGTATGGATAGTATTGCTATAACAGACCACGGTGTTATGTATGGAGTAATTGATTTTTATAGAACTGCAAAAGATATGGGAGTAAAACCAATTATCGGGTGCGAAGTATATGTAGCAGCAAGGAATAGAAAAGATAAAGATTCTCATCTGGATTCTACGTATTATCATTTAGTATTACTTGCTGAAAATGATACTGGATATAACAACTTAATGAAATTAGTATCAATAGCTTTTATTGAGGGATTTTATTATAAACCAAGAATTGATTTAGAAATATTAGAAAAATATAGTGAAGGAATAATAGGGCTTAGTGCGTGTCTAGGTGGACATGTGCAATCATCAATATTAAACGTATCTTATGAAAAAGCAAAAGAAGTAGCTATTAGATATAATAATATATTTGGACATGGAAACTTTTATCTTGAATTACAAGATCATGGCTATAATGAGCAAAAGAAAGTAAATCAAGAGCTTATTAGATTAAGTAAAGAAACAAATATACCGCTAGTAGCTACTAATGATATACATTATACATTAAAAGAAGATTATTTAGCACATGATATATTATTATGTATTCAGACTAATAAAAAAGTAAATGATGAAGATAGAATGCGTTATAAAGGAGGACAATTTTACCTAAAATCTCCACAAGAAATGTACTCATTATTTCCTTATGCTAAAGAAGCATTACAAAATACATATGAAATAGCAAAAAGATGTAATGTGGATTTTGAATTTGGCAATACAAAGTTACCAAAATACTCTGTTCCAGAAGGTTATGATGCAAAATCATATTTACGAAAAATATGTGAAGAAGGTCTAATTAATAGATATATTGAACCTACTAATGAAGTCAAAGACAGATTAGAGTTCGAGCTTTCAGTTATTGAACAAATGGGGTATGTTGATTATTTTCTAATTGTATGGGACTTTATCAAATATGCTAGAGATAATGATATTATGGTAGGGCCTGGGAGAGGATCAGCAGCAGGAAGTATAGTAGCTTATTCTCTAAAAATTACAGATATTGATCCTATTACAGATAATCTTCTATTTGAGAGATTTCTAAATCCAGAACGTGTTAGTATGCCTGATATTGATATAGATTTTTGCTATGAAAGACGACAAGAGGTAATTGATTACGTTGTAGAAAAATATGGAGAAGATAAAGTAGCTCAGATTATAACATTTGGGACTATGGCAGCAAGAGCAGTAATAAGAGATGTGGGTAGAGCAATTGATTTACCATATGCTCAAGTTGATAAAGTTGCTAAGATGATTCCACAAGAGATTGGTATAACAATAAGCAAAGCATTAAAGATGAATAGTGAATTAAGTAGTCTATATGAGGAAGATGAAGAGACAAAACACTTAATAGATATGTCTATGAAACTAGAAGGATTACCAAGACATAGTTCTACTCATGCTGCTGGAGTAGTTATATGTCAAGAGCCAGTTATGGAATATGTTCCACTGAATGCTAATGATGGCGCAATCACTACTCAGTTTCCAATGACTACTCTAGAAGAACTAGGTCTATTAAAAATGGATTTCTTAGGACTTAGAACATTGACAGTAATACAAAATGCAGTCAAATTAATAGAGAATAGAGATATTCATTTAGATATGAATAATATAGATTATAATGACCAAAAAGTATATGAACTAATAGGAGCAGGGAAAACTGAAGGGGTTTTCCAACTAGAGAGTGCTGGAATGAAAAGTTTCATGAAAGAGCTAAAGCCTAGTAGATTAGAAGATATTATAGCAGGTGTATCTCTATATCGTCCGGGACCAATGGATTTCATTCCTAAATATATTAAAGGGAAAAACCATCCAGAAAATATTGAATACACATGTGAAGAATTAGAACCAATATTACAGCCTACATATGGTTGTATTGTATATCAAGAACAAGTTATGCAAATTGTTAGAGATTTAGCAGGATATACATTAGGGCGAAGTGATTTAGTAAGAAGAGCAATGTCTAAGAAAAAAGCTAAAGTCATGGAAAAAGAAAGACAAAATTTTATATATGGTAATGAAAAAGAGAATGTAAAAGGTTGTATTAATAATGGTATAGATGAAAAAGTTGCTAATAAAATATATGATGAAATGATTGATTTTGCAAAATATGCATTCAACAAATCTCATGCCGCAGCGTATTCCGTTGTAACGTATCAAACTGCGTGGCTAAAAAGATATTATCCAGTAGAATTCATGGCAGCACTACTTACTTCTGTAATGTATAATTCTGCTAAAGTATCAGAATATATAGGAACTTGCAGAACTATGGGAATTGAGCTACTACCACCAGATGTTAACGAAGGTTATGCTAATTTTTCAGTATCAAATGGTAAGATTAGATATGGACTTGCTGCAATTAAGAATGTAGGAAAATCAGCAATCAACTCTTTAGTAATTGAAAGAAAAGAAAATGGTAAATATATTAATATAACTAATTTTTGTGAAAGATTATCAGGTAATGAACTTAATAAAAGAATGATTGAAAGTTTAATTAAAGCTGGTGCTTTTGACTCTTTAAAAGGAACTAGAAAGCAATATATGCAAGGATATAAAGTAATCATGGACTCAGTTATTCAAACAAAAAAAAGAAGTATTGAAGGTCAGATTAATTTATTTGATTTTAGTGAAGAAGATAAAAGTAATCAATTTGAAGAATATTTACCCCATGTAGGAGAATTTCCAGAAGAAGCTTTATTAAATAATGAAAAAGAAGTACTAGGAATATATCTGAGTGGACATCCGTTGCAAAAATACGAAGAAGAGATAAATGAAGTTACTAATGTTAGAAGTATTGACTTTATATATTCAGAAGAAGACTCAGAAATGTCAAGCAAATTATATGATGGACAAGAAGTGATAATAGGCGGTATGATTACTGCTAAAACAATTAAATCCACAAGAAATAATAAGATGATGGCTTTTATAACTCTTGAAGATTTATATGGTAGTGTCGAAGTAATTATTTTTCCTAATGATTATGAAAGAAATAAAAATTCTATAATAGAAGATGCCAAAATATATATAAAAGGCAGAGTGAGTCTGTCAGAGGAACAAGATTCAAAGATTATTCTACAGAGAATGATAGATTTTAGAGATATTAAACAAAAGTTATATTTAAAAGTAAAAGATTATAAAGATTATAATGAAAAGAAACAGCAAATAATAGATGTTATTAGAGAAAATAAAGGCGATGATAAGGTTATAATATATCTAAGTAAAGAAAAAACAATAAAGCAATTACAAAATGGCTTTAACGTTAATATTAACGATAATCTTATTAACAAATTAAAATTGATTTTGACTAAAGAATGTGTTAAGGTAAAGAGAACAATATAAAATATTTTAGGATATATCAATTTGTTATTTAATTAAATTTTATAATATAATAACTTCATAAACTAACTAAGAAGTTTACTACTAAAAGTCATATGGAGGTAGAATGATGGCAAAAGAAATAAAAACAATTGGAGTACTTACAAGTGGTGGAGATGCTCCAGGCATGAACGCTGCAATTAGAGCTGTAGTAAGAAGTGCACTAGCACAAGGTAAAAAAGTTGTAGGAATTAATAGAGGTTATAATGGTTTAATATCAGGCGATATACATGAAATGACTTCTAAAAATGTATCAGATATAATCCAAAGAGGTGGAACAGTATTATATACTGCACGTTGTCTTGAATTTATTAAGCCAGAAGGACAAAAGCGTGGAGCAGATATGTGTAAAGTATTTGGAATTGATGGACTAGTTGTTATCGGTGGAGATGGATCATTTCAAGGTGCTGAGAAATTAGCTAATCTTGGAATTAATACTATCGGTATACCTGGAACTATTGATTTAGATATCGCTTGTAGTGATTATACTATTGGTTTTGACACTGCTGTAAATACTGCGATGGAAGCAATTGATAAAATTAGAGATACATCAACTTCACATGAAAGATGTTCAGTAGTTGAAGTAATGGGTAGAGATGCTGGATATATAGCATTAACATGTGGAATTACTAATGGTGCAGAAGCAATATTATTACCAGAAAAAGAAAATATGTCAGAAGAAGAACTAATTAAAACTATTATAGAAAACAGAAACAAAGGTAAAAGACATAATTTAATAATTAATGCAGAAGGATCAACTAAAGATTCTGTAAAACTAGCAAAAAGAATAGAAGAAGTAACAGGAATAGCTACAAGAGCTACTATTCTTGGTCATTTACAAAGAGGAGGAAGCCCAACAGCGTTAGATAGATTACATGCTTCTATGATGGGCTCATATGCTGTAGATTTATTATGTCAAGGTAAAAGTAATAGAGTAGTAGCATATAAAGAGGGTAAATACGTTGATTTTGATATTAATGATGCTCTAGAAATGAAGAAAGAGATTAGTGACCAAAGCTATAGAGTTAGCAAGATTTTATCTATATAATTAACTCTCTATTTTAAAATGTATATATTTAATAAGAATTTCAAATATTATCTAGTAGATTATAATTAATTATATATTAGCAATTTGAAATTCTTATCTTAAATAAATAAATTGAAAGGAGACAATAATATGGAAAGATGGGTATGTGTAGTTTGTGGTTATGTTTATGATCCTAATGATGGTGACCCAGATAATGGAGTAGAACCTGGAACAGCTTTTGAGGAGATACCAGATAGTTGGTTATGCCCTTTGTGTTCTGTAGGAAAGGATCAATTTGAAAAAGAATAAAATAACAATATAAAAATCCTAGCAATATTTCTATTGACTAGGATTTTTATTAGTTTTCATGTAAATAATCATCTGATTTATTATAAATCTACACCTTTAGATAATAATGTTGAAGAACCTATATATAATAAGATGGATACAAATGTACTATATGATATATTAATTATATTATTAACCATTATTGAATCACCATTTATAGAACCTACAAGCTTAGAATGAATAAAAATAATAATAACATAAAGTATTATAAAAAATATAAAGCTGAATAAACCACCAAATTTAACATTAGAAAGTAATGTTTTACTTATTGTAATAGATAGATAAATAGTTAATATAAGTGTGAACCAAGTAACAATAAGTGATAATAATATCATAAGTGCTTCACTTGGTGATGGAAAATGTTCAATGTTAGTAATAAAATCTAATATTTTGCG
Organism: Vallitalea sp.; assembly: GCA_025210515.1. Taxonomy (GTDB): domain Bacteria; phylum Bacillota; class Clostridia; order Lachnospirales; family Vallitaleaceae; genus Vallitalea. The sequence continues at coordinate 40,375 of JAOARM010000024.1, forward strand.
TGCAGGACTATCAGGATCATTAAAATAAAGTCTATATATAATACTATAGTTGAGCATATTTAGACTTACATAAATAACTGCACCTACAGCTACTTCAATTAAACTAATAAGTAGTTTAGAACCTATAATTTTATAGCTATTATTAGGAGTTAAAAATAACATATATCCAGGTTTTCTATGCAAATCATGAGAGTACATAGTTATACTATCTACTAATGCAAATATTAAGCCACCAACACCTAAGAACCAAATAAGAAATGCAGTTAAACCAAGAGAGTAACCGCCTTTATATATAGTAAATAGTATACCTATCTCAAATAATCCAATTATTACAAGTGAAATAAGTAGTAATTTTATTTTTCTTAAAGATTCATATTTCATTAATTTAAACATTATGCATAAACCTCCTTATATAGTTCTACAATAGATTTTCCTCTTTCTTCTCTAACTGATTCTGCATTTCCAGTTAAGACTAACTCCCCATTTTTAATAAAAATAACTTCATCAAGGATTTTTTCCATTTCATCTACTAAATGGCTAGAAATAATAATCGTATTTCCTTCGTTAGCACATTCTACAATAGTATTTAATATTTTTTCTCTAGCAACTAAATCAATACCGTTTAGAGGTTCATCAAGCATAAAAAGTTTAGCATCTCTAGAAAGAGTAACAGCTATTTTTAACTTGGATGCCATACCAGAAGATAGAGTTTTGACTTTCATACTCATATCAAGATCCATATAATCAAGTAGTTTTTTGAATCTTTCCGTGTTAAAATCTTCATAAAAATCTTGATAAAATTCGCCAACAGTTTTAATTTTCATATAAGGATAGATGAAATTTTCTGTAGACATATATGCCGCTTTTTTCTTAGTTTCTACACCAACAGGTTGCCCTTCAATTAATATAGTACCAGATGTTGGATGTAATAATCCTGATACCATTTTCATAAAAGTAGTTTTACCACTACCATTAGGTCCTAAAAATCCATATATTTTACCTTTCTCAACGGATATAGATACTTTGTTAACAGCTTTCTTTGATAAAAAACCTTTAGTTAAATCTTTCGTTTCAAGTAACATTTATTTACCCTCACTTTCATTATTAATGATATTAATTAACATTTCATTGGTATAGCCAAGTTCAGACATACCTTTAATAAAATCATTTATTAGTTTTGAAGCTATTTCATTTCTAATTTCCTCTATTTTATCATTTGATTCAGTTGCAAATGTGCCTAAACCTCTTTTTGTAAAGCAAACACCTTCTCGTTCCATTTCTTTATAGACTCTACTTGATGTATTAGGATTAATGTTATATTTAAGTGCTAATTCTCTAGTAGATGGAAGTTTTTCACCAGGTAGTATTTCACCTGTTATAATAGATTTTTTTAAAATTGTCATTATCTGAATATAAATAGGAGTACTATTGTCAAACTCCACAAGGTCACCTCCCATATTTTATTAATTAAGCATTACCACTAGTGAACTATTAATATAGTACACTAGTATTATAATGTTGTCAAGGTCGTCTTTTGAAAAAATATAATTATTTTTTATAATGGCTTTTTTACAACAAAAATACTCTAAAAATAAAGGGTTATCAAAATAAAACAAGAATATATATTATATAGGATAAATACCTAGTTAATTAGAAATTATATCAAATATATAAAGAGGTGGTAATTATGCATATTAATACTATTTTACAAAAGGTGGAACAACTTAATACGATTTCTATTAATGATACAGTAGGTCATGCCCTTAGTATTATCGAGGAAAAAGGCTTATTATCTTTACCAGTAGTTAGAGGGAAAAAATTCATAGGAATATTATCAAGACAATATGTTTACGAAACTTATTTTAAAGAAGATGGTGGAGAAAAAGAAGTGTTTTTACAGAGAAAAGTAGAAGAGTTTATGAAAACAAAAATTCCATCTGTTAATAATAATGATATGCTAGTTGAAGAAGCAGCTTCTATGTTTTTTGATAATAATAAGCTTAGATTTATACCTGTAGTTAACGATGATGATGAATTAGTAGGTATAATAACTAAAAAAGCAATACTAGAAAGATTCAAATACATATATGGTATGGATGAGCCTAGATTAGTCATATACATATACGACTTTAAAGGTAAACTTGCTAAAATTACTGAGATAATTGCAAAAGCTGGAGGTAATATCAGAAATATTGTTCAGGCTAATACAGAAGTACTAGGACTGCAAGAAATTTCACTTAGAGTAAAGGCAAATGATATCAAAAAAGTTGTTAAAAGTTTGAACAATCATGGATTTGAGGTTCGTGAATTTAGTAATAATTAAATATAAATGTAAACAAAAGGCTGTGGATAATACCACAGCCTTTACTAATGATTAGCTTATTCCTACAATCCTAATATAGCTTCTCCAAATTTTTCACCATATTCAAAAGCATCTTGAAGTTCATCATCAGAAGGATTAAATTTAATTCTTAACCCTTCAACAGGTATTTTAAGACGAAGTTGCTTTAATCTTCCTTCAATATTAGGAACAGCTTCTCCACTCCAACCATAAGAACCAAATGCTCCAGCTAACTTACCTTTATGAATAACTGAGTTAAGAGATGTAAGTATATTCCATATAGGAGGAAGCGCATCTGAGACTATTGTAGGTGAACCAAGAAGTATTCCTTTTGCCATATCAATCTCTTCCATTACAGTATCTTGTTGCACTTCTACTAAGTCATATAAAATAACATCTATTCCACCTACAACATTAATTCCTTCAGCTATTTTTTCAGCAATCTTTTTTGTATAACCATATGCAGAAACATAAGCGATAACTACGCTTTTAGTATCTCTTTTTTCCTTAGTTGCCCATTGTCTATATAAATTAATATACTTCTCAAGGTCTTTTCTAAGGATGGGGCCATGTCCAGGACATATAATATCAATATCTAAGTCACTGATTTTGTTTAATGCTTGAATTACATGTGGCTTAAAAGGACCCATAATAACATCAAAATAATATTTGTAACTATCAATGAAGTCATTATCTATTTTGTCATTAAAAATTTTATCATCACAATAGTGACAACCAAAAGAGTCACAAGTAATTAGCATAGTATCTTGTTCAATATATGAATACATAGTGTCAGGCCAATGAAGAAAAGGAGCCATAATAAACTTAACAGTTTTATCTCCTAATTCCAAAGTTGTTCCTTCTTTTGCAATAATAGATTTAAAGTCTTTGTTAGTAATATCTTTTAAGAATTTAATAGCTGTACCAGATCCAATCACTGTAATATCTGGATTCATTTCAAGTAATCTTGATACAGAACCTACATGATCTGGCTCAGTATGATTAACAACAATATAATCTAGCTCTTCTGGTGAAGAAATTTCATTTAATTTCTCAAGAAATTCATCAAAAAACTTATCTTTTACAGTCTCGAATAGAGCTGTTTTTTCAGATCCTTTTACTAGATATGAATTGTACGTTGTACCGTAATCAGTATACATAACTACGTCAAATAATCTTATATCATAATCAAGCGCACCTACCCAGTAAACTCCATTTTTAACTTCTTTTGCATGTGTCATAATAATCTCCTTTCCTATTATAAATTAGAATATACATAAGTAATTTATTTTAATTTAAAATTATAAACTTTAATATTCAATATATATTTTGGGTAATTATAAAAAGATATATTACATAAATACAGATATTATATTTGTTAGATGATAATTAATATCATTTGATA
>JAOARM010000025.1 GCA_025210515.1 Vallitalea sp.
AGTTTTTACCACTGCACCATGCGATGCTGTGGTCTTATGCGGTATTAGCACACTTTTCAATGTGTTATCCCCCTGCATAGGGCAGGTTACCCACGCGTTACTCACCCGTCCGCCGCTTTCCATTTATAAAATCACCCGAAAGTTCAAATATAAATTTCTCGCTCGACTTGCATGTGTTAAGCACGCCGCCAGCGTTCATCCTGAGCCAGGATCAAACTCTCATGTTAAAGATTTTTTAAGGTTAGTTTTTCTATTAGAAAATCTTAGCTTAAAATATCGTAAAAGTTTTATCTGACCAGATTGCTCTGGCATATATTTTATAGACTATCGTCTTTATCCATTAATTTACCAAGGAATTTCTTGGGTTGAACTTTATAAAAAAGTTCTGGTTGTATAATATACTATTCATTTATCATTGTTCAAAACTGCGTCGGAAACTATAATAACAAAATACTAATAGTATGTCAAGGTTTTTTTGAAAAATATTTTTATTACTAACAAAAAATAATTATAAATAATGTTTTTTATAACTTTATTAAGTATTGAATATATAACAATATTTAGCTATAATGTATAGAGCTATTAGAATAAGTAAATATATTCTTTTATTAATGTTGTATTTGTAATTAGACTATATAAAAAACAATAGAAAAAGGAGCTAGAAAATGTTTAAAAATCTAAAGATTAAAGCTAAACTTGGAATACTTTCCACAATTTTAACACTATTTATTATAATAATTGGAAGTGTAGGATTTTTGAATCTTACAAAAGCAAATAAAGATATTACCACTATGTATTACGATAGATTACTTGCTATAGAGCAATTAAATGATAGTAGAGCTCACGCAAGAGCTATTGAAGCTGATATATATAGTATTATGATGAATATACATGATCCAGAGTATCAACAATATAAGTTGAAAGATATAGAAACAAGAGTACAAAAATTTAATGAGAACTTTATTAACTACAAAAAAACAAAGTTAGATCAATTTGAAGTTGATACAATTAAACTATTAGAAGATAATTTATTATTATATAGAGATGGTAGACAAAAAGTCATAGATTTGGCGTTAAATGGTAATTATGCTGAAGCATACAACGCCTATGATAAAATTGAAAAAACTGCTGAAGCATTTCAACAGAATTTAATTGATTTGGCTAGTTATAATGTTACAGTTGGAGATGAATTAAACAGACAGAATAAAATTGAATATGGCAGATCAGTAAAAATATATATTTCTCTACTTATAGTTTCAATAATAATATCCATAGCCTTATCAATATACATATCAAAAGCAATAAGCACTCCTATAGGTTTATCTATTAATCATATGAGGAAAATTGCTAATTATGATATTTCACAAGACATTCCATCAGCATTCTTAAATAGAAAAGATGAAATTGGTGGTTTAGCTACTATGATACAGGAAATTCAGAAGAGATTAAGAGAATTGCTTAGAAATATTGAAGAAACATCTGAACAAATTGCCTCTTCATCTGAAGAACTTACGGCTACTTCTCAACAATCAGCCCATGCTGCTGAAGAAGTTGTAAGAGCAATAGATGATATGTCAAGAGGTGCTGCTGAACAAGCTGAGAGCACTGAAGAAGGATCAGAAAAACTTTCTAATCTTGGAAATCTTATTGAAAAAGAAAGAAATAATATGGATGTATTAAACGAAACTTCAAACATTGTACATCAATTAGTTTCAGAAGGTTTAACTATTCTTGATAAGTTAGCAAATAAAACTAAAAAAAGTAGTGATGCTACAACTAATGTATACGAAAGCATCAAAAAAACTAATGAAAGTTCCAAAAAGATTAGTGAAGCAAGTAATCTTATTGCCTCAATAGCAGAACAGACAAATTTACTGGCACTTAATGCAGCTATCGAAGCAGCTAGAGCAGGGGAGCACGGAAAAGGGTTTGCAGTTGTAGCAGATGAAATTAGACAACTTGCAGAGCAATCAACAGAATCAACTAAAATCATTGATAATATGGTTAAATCCCTTCAATATGATTCAAAAAAAGCTGTAGATATTATGGAAAGTGTATCAGAAATAATTAAAGAACAGATGGAAAATATGAATGAAACCGAAAGCAAATTTAATGAAATGAGTGAAGCTATTAATAAATCAGCCAAAGCTGTAGAAATAATTACTGAATCAGGAATTCAAATGGAACAAAAGAAAAATGAAGTTCTAGAAACTGTTCAGCTTCTTTCTGCTGTTGCTGAGGAAAATGCAGCTGGCACAGAACATTCATCAGCTTCAATGGCAGAGCAATCAGCTTCAATTAAAGAAATTGCAAATTCAAGTGAATCATTAAGTGTATTATCTCAAGAACTTCAAGGATTAATTTCTAAGTTTCAAATTTAATACTTAGTTGATAATAGTAGTAGTAACCCTCCAGTTCAAAAATAAACTGGAGGGTTATATTAATGATTCCACATTGTGGTTTTCATACCACCATCGTTCATAATTCCAAGTAGTATTCCTATACTACAGAGTGCCTTTATTACTGTCATTACTTGATCATTATCAACTTCAATTCCAAGACTTGTTAGTATAAGAATAATGGAGCTAGTAATTCCAATTACAGTTTTTGTATTAGTAAGTTTATTAAGTATTCGTTCCATCTTGAATCATCCTTTCTATTTTATCTAATTCTACTTTTATATCACTTAAAATTTTATTATAACGTGTGTTTTCTTCTTGAATTTTTTCATTTTCTTTTTTTAATTCTATTATATTATCTTTATTTTGTGAAAGCATATAAATGTATTTATCCCATGGAAAATAATTTCCTGGGCATAACTTATATACTGCATAATCATGATGTTTTTTTACTCTATCAGTACCTATATCATATTTATTCATAAGATATTTGGTGAGATTGGTAAGTGATTCTAATTGTGACTTAGGCACTTGTTTTTCTGTTTGATTTTTATGTTCTTGATAACAGCCTTCTAAACATATTCCTATTGATTTGTAATTCATACCTTCTTCTTTACAGTGACTTCCTCTCTGATTTTCTTCTCTTCCTGTAAATATATTCCCTCTTTTATCTATAAAGTAATGATAGCCACATCCAGCCCAGCCAAAAGAACGATGCCAACTATGCACATCTTGAATAGTACAGTTTTTGGCTAAGGCGTGATGTATAATAATATAGGAGGGCTTGTTATTTCTTGGAACGTCTATATTTAGTTTTGTTTGGATTATTTTCATAGATATATTCCTTTCTAATTAATATGACCTAGTATGGCTAGTAGCGTAGCAATAGAGCCTATTATCCACCCAGCATATTCTCTGTATTCTTTTTTATTACATGTATGATCTTCAAGCCTCTGAACTCTGTCGTCCACGTCATTAATAACTTGTCTTAGTCCATTGTAATCTCTTATTAAAGTCTTAGTCTCAGCCATTGCGATTGTTAGGTCGTTAGTTTGTTTTGTGACTTTCTGTATGGCTTCGTAGAACTCTTTTTGAGTTACAGTATCGCTCATTAAGTGACCTCCTTTTTAAATATACTCATAGTTAACTATATAAGTAGTTTAACATTGTTTGATATGACATTAACACGCCATTATTTGATTGATTTTCTTTTCTATTCTTTGGATTTGTCTTGTTGACATATCCATTTTTTCCGCTGTCTGTTCTTGAGTTAACCCCTTTATTTTTCTATAGTAGTAAATCTTTGCTTCTTTACCTTCTATTTCGGAAAATTGATTATCTACTTTTTCTTTCTCTAACAATAACATTTCCAATTTTTTCTCATGTAGCAAAATATTTTCCTTCAATATGTGTGATTCTTTTTTATATAAATCTAAAAAAAACTGAATTATATTTATTTGTCTTTTTAATTCTTCATATGAGTAATATATAGTATCTATGTTTTTCTCCCCCTTAATAATCTTGTATACTAACAGCTGTCTCAAAACAATCTTTTAATAACTTATATACTTTAAAAATTTTATGACTATATAATTTTTATGTAATTAACTTTTTCTTTTTTCCATAACCATCATTATTTGTTTTGATTAGTTAATAAGTAGTGTGCTACTAAATAAATATTAACATTAATTATAACGACATTAACACGACATATCCTTCTATAAATACAGTTAATAATTATTCCTTATGTTATTTTTCGTAATTACACAAAATAATCTTACGTCTATTTTACGACATATTGTCACTAATTTCAATATATATTATGGTTTTGTTATGAATTATATTAAATTACTATAGTATTTTATTATAGGTATCCTAAGATAATAGGCTTATTGATATTATTACGTCATTTTAGTATAATAAAAGCGAGGTGATACTATGGATAATAATTTTGTTGGAAAAAGAATTAAATTAGCGAGACAACAATATTCAGTATTACATAATGAAAAAGTTACTCAGCAAATTCTTGCCAATAAATTAAATATATCCCGTACATATTTAGCTGATATTGAATCAGGTAGAACTAATGCTAACTCTACAATTCTCAATAAAATATGTAAGGCACTTAATCAACCTATAACTTTTTTTATTGAATCTAAATATAGAAAAGAAAAAATAGCTGATGAATTAATTAATTATTTAATTGAATTAGATGTTATAAAAAGTGATGAAGAATTAACAGAAGATAAACTTGAATGGGTTATGGAACTATTAGGTAAAGCTATTGATATGTCAAGAATAAAAGAAAAACAATAACTCTTATTGCTTTTCTTTCTCTTGTAATAATTCTTTTATATAAATTTTCATTAATTTGATATTATCATCTGGTTTTAGTATCTTCATTAATTTCTTTTTAATATATATTTTCAAACTTTTAATAGCCTCCTCTTGCTTTATATTATAGTTATTAGATGCTTGTACAAATATACTATATATTTGGTTCAATGTATTAAACCATTTAATAGCTTACAATGTCATCTAATTTACAATTTAAAGCTTTAGCAATTTTACAAAGAGTACTAACTTTGGGATCTACATGATTATTTTCAATATTGGATAACGTAGATCTTGGAACTTTAGACTTTTTTTCTAAATCTCTTATGGATATATCCATCTTCAGTCGCAATTCTTTTGAGTGTATTTTCATATTTTTCACCATTTATTTTATGTCTTTAACCCTTATAAATATTAAAAATATCCTCATCGCTAGATACTACTTTTTAATTCTCTCATTCAAACCATATATATTCAAACTTTTTATGATTGATAATTTGCATATATAATATTTAATTATAAATAATTATCGTAGAGAAATAATGAGAATTAGAAGTGCTATAAAGAACTGAATTATTATTAAAAATACTATAGAAGGTATATAATATTACTTTTTGAAAACTAAAACAGCACTACCAATTGCTCTTTCTCTACCATCAGTAGGACTATTTTTGATATTCCCATCAACTATCATTTCTGATGAGCCTCCCCCATCTAAATTAACGGCATTATAACAATTTAATTCATACATTAATTCAGCACACTGATTGGCTGTCATTCCTAATGAATAATTTTTCCCTCTACCTTCCACTACAACCAATACCCATGTTCCATCTTTTTTTTGACCTATTAATGTTCTTGGGTGTCTTGTTTTACTATGATTAATAGCATCTTTATTCAAAGTATTAATTTCACCATTTATTATTAGTGCCCAAGATATACCTATTATCCAGTTAGTCTTTCCTTGTATTTCAGATATCTCTTTTGCATTTTTTAGGTTTTTTATTTCTGTAGTACCATCTTTGTAATAGATGAAATCTGGAAAAGTTGGACTAGTAGAATAATAACATTTACCTTCGTCAGCGAATCCCCAAAGATGTTCTCCTCCACCAAAGAAACCTCCATTAATCTTACATACCACTTTTTTGTTAGCATAAGTCTCCACATTGCTATCAGGTTCTATTTCACTTAACTTTTCGTATTTACCACGCTTACCTAATGTAACATCTATAATGAAATCTTTTTGAGATGCTTCAAAAATATGAACCTTACTACTGAATTTTCTTATGCTACGGTAGTTATACTTCTCTTCCGCAGCATTATACTTTTTTACATAGCCACCGTGTACCCATCCACTAATTTTGTCTGATTTTATTTGATACCAATCTGTTTTCTCTCTAACTACTTCTAGTTTATCGCCTTTATATACAACACCTAATTTATTTCCACCTATATTGTCTCTTACATTTAGTGCTGTTGCCGTAACAACAACATACTTTTTCTCCTCAGATTCTGGTGTTGAATCAATATCACAACCACTTTGAATTGGATTATTTACTTTCGTTTCTTCTGTTATTCTATTGAGCATTTCAAAAAATACCCATAATGGCGTTGATTCTGTTAAATCTTTTTCTAACCAGTTGTTAATATTATTAAGTAAACCTTTTTTATGTAAGTTTTTAATAGCTTTTACGCCTAGTTCTTGTTCCCAGCTCATATTATTATCTCCTTTCTTTCTAATTGGTCAATTTGAAACTTTTTATCTTAGGACAATATTAGGGGTATAAACAATCCCAAGATTAACGTTAATTTATTGCTTTCATCAATGTTAGATCCTTCTTTTTATAAACTCATGATGTTATTCCCTTTGTGAAGGAAATTCTTGTTTTATTAGGGATTTTATTGCGATTAGGATTCCTATTCTGCACTAACTATACTAGTAACAATTTCTTTCAAATTGCTTAACATAGGTACTTGTTCTAGTTTGTATTTGCCTTCTTTAACTAGTCTAACCCATACTTTCACAATACCACTATCTTCATTAAACATTAGTTTACACCTCCTGCAAGAACAACAGATAATTCTGCTACAGCTTTTTCCAATTCAGCTATTTTTTCTTCTGCTGATATAGGTTTATTTTTATTAATTTTTGTTTCTATTTCTTCTTTTTTGGCAAGATACTGTTCTTGCGATATTTTAATTAAATCTTTATGCTTTACATTTGATTGTTGAGTTTCAAGAATACATATATCACTGTCAAAATTATAAACTTGACTTTTAGCAATAATTCTATCTATATCTAATCCTTTATAATTGCATACGAACCCATTTTCTCTTAAATTATTTATTTCATAAAACATTCTATTTACCTCCATTAAATCAATCTTCAAATGAACATATACCATACGCTAATGCCTGTAATTCTGCAAATCTATAACGAAAATTATAAGGATCCCATCTACCATAATAATAATTGACATCTGTTATTGCTCTTTTATTAGTATCATTAGGATGTCTATTAACTTCTATTAAACAAACTTGCTCGTTTAGATTTATGAAACCGAAACATTCATAAGGCACATCAGTAAGAGAAACGCTACTATATCCAGCACCTGAACCATTAGAAGGAACATAAGCACGATAATAACCGCTAGTATTATATGCAAACATTACATCTTGAGGTTGATTATATATTACAGTTGCTAAAACATCAGAAGAACTATGTAGTAGCTCTTTTATTAATGTCATGTTTTCATTATATTGATAAGTTTTTGATTGTTTAACGATTATAATACCATACTGATTAAACCCTACAGCTTTACCTTCTGTTATAGGAATAATAGATTCTACAATCCCCTTATAATTTATTTTATAAGCTCGTGAACCATCAACTTTAATGAAATAAAAATTATTCTCATCTATTCCTCTCAAAAGCAAATTATTGCTACTAATGCTACCAGTAACGTCTGTAGAAATTTTCAGTTTTTTACCCCCATTACCAAAACCATGTGTTTTTAAAACATTATCTATATTCATTTTTTACTACGACACCACCTTTGACACTATATTTCCGTCTGAATCATATGCGATTGTCCATGTAATAGTTTTTAATAATATTACACTATTAGTATCATAGAAATACCATGTATCTGTAGTATAATTTGGCGAAGTACCACCTGATAATATTGATTTCATATATAATGTATTATTTGAGCGTTTATATTCAACTGTTTTGTAAATTCCATTAGAATCTTTTGAGCTTGCATAAGATGAATAATTTTCAAGTTTTTTATTTATGTTATCAACATCAACTTGGTTCGCCTTAGCAGACATAGACGCATTAAGAGTAGATAGATTTACTTTTTTATTGAGATTTTCTTGAACAGTATTAAGTTCAACATCATAATTTTGCAATTTATCTCTTATCGATTTATTTAATTGTTGTACTCCTATCTTAGCCACTTTATCATCTCCTCTCCGTATTATTTATTCTTGTAATACCCATCCTTTTTATTATAACTACATAAATTTATTTTTTCCATTCTCCTCCTACTTTTACATTCAGAGACGTTCCCATTTTCCATATACCATCTTTTTTATAATATATAGAAGTTATAGTTTTGATATTTCCATTTTTCTTATACTTTAAATTAAAAGATCTCTTATCCGTAATAAATGTCAATTCATTACCATATATAACATTATTAGCAACTATTGTATAAGCTTTAATATAATAAGTTGTTTCTGGTTTTAATCCCAAAACCTTACCACTAATCTCACCGCTATTTCCTATAGTTCCTAAATTTATTTTTATATCATTAATAGTGGGATTGTTATTAACAGAACAAACAAATCCATATTCACTAGCTCCTAACTTTGTTTCTAAAAACTTTTCACTACCAAAGTGTATGTTATCTTGTATATCCACAATATAAGGCTTATAATAGTATACAGTAGTTGGTAATAAATTAGTTATAGTATGGGAGAATGATTTAGATGGTGATTTATTAAATTCTATTTTATTGTCTGATAATGTAGGTTGCTTATGCTTTGCCCATACGAACCCGTATTTTTTTATATCTATACTTTTATCCACATTTGCAGTTATTGTAGCATTTTTATATGTTATATCAGTTGCATACTTAGTAGAAATAACTATTGAATTAGAACCTAAATTACTATTCATATTTAACTTGGCTATTTTTCCTGTTGCATTTACATATATATCTAACTCATTCCCATATGTTACACCAAATTTATTTTTAACATAAGTCCTTACATAATTTGCTCCATTTCTAAGTACTGGAAGTGGATTATATATATCAACTTCTTTACGTGTCTCTCCATTATTAGCAATGTTATCTGATATAGTTGGGTTATGGGCAGTACTCCAGACAAAACCATAATCTTCTATTAAAGTTCCAGTAGTAAAGAATTTTTCTCTGCTATAATAAATTATTCCTTTGTCATCTATTACATATAGCTTATAGTAATATAATGTTGCATAAGATAATCCTTTAATATTATAACTAAACTCTTTCGATGGTAATGTATTACCTAAATTAACTACATTTCCATTTGAACATGTTAAATTACTACTGGAACCCCAAATAAAACCATACTCTTTTATATTCTGCTTCGAAGTTTTTATAGTTCCTTTTACTGTAGCATCATTTATATGAATCATTGGTTCGTTAATATTAAATATAAATTTATCTGCACAATCTAATTCAAGGAATTCAGCTTTTGCTATGTTCCCATATGAATTAAAAGTGATTTCTTTCTCATTACCATATGTAACTCCAAACTTATTCAACATATAACTTCTAACATACATAGTACCTATAAACATAGTTCCTAAGTCTTTTACATACTGCCCGAAATTTCTACCTTGATATGGACTAATCACTTTATAATCATTAACAGTAGGCTTTTTATGAGTTGCCCACACAAAACCACACTCTATTGTTTTTGTCTGGGTAGTGAAAAATTTTTCTTGTCCGTAACGTATAATCCCATTGTTATCCTTAACAAATACTTTATAATAATATGTTGTTGCATAATGTAGATTATTAAGATTATGACTTAGATCTCCGTCTATAGAAATATCTGTATTGATAGCATCATTATACTGAGGGTTTTTATTCACACTTCTTACAAATCCATATTCTTTTATCTCTAATGAACCTGTGATATTACCTTTTAAATTAGCTTCATCTGTAGTTATACTATCAGCATCTAAAGTTTTTAACATTATCTCACTAGATGACCTAGATATTATGTTAGTATTGGCTATTGCTCCTTTTGAAGTAAACGTAATATTAATCTCATTACCATAAGTAACTCCAAACTTATTTTTACAATAGGCTTTTACATATATTGTTCCTATAAAAAGTTTACCTAGATTATTTGTGAATTTTAGTCCTACTTGATTTGTCTCTACATTATTTACTACTTTATAATCATTATCGGTAGGGTTTTTATGAGTTGCCCATACAAAACCATACTCTTCAATTTGAGTTTTTGTTGTAAAAAATGTCTGAGAACTATAATAAACTTTTTCTTCATCATCTTTTATATATGCTCTAATATAGTATAGCGTGGCATATGAAAGTCCGTCCAATGATGAACTGAAGTTTCCTATTATATCTTTTTTCCCTAATTCATTTTTATTATCATTGATAGTTGGGTTCTTATGCGTTGCCCATACAAAACCATGCTGTATTATTTTATTAGAGCTTTCTAACTTATCTATATTTCCACTAGCAGTAGCTGAATTATTGGTTATATTACTGATATTTGATATAGAAACACTAGTCATCTACAACACCCCTTACGTAATACTAATATCAACTACTTTTCCACTATCCCATACAATAGTAAAATCACTATTAGAACATATTTGGTCTACTCCAAAATTTTGATAACATATTAAAGGACTCGTAGATGGATTACCTGTATCTACATAAACAATAGCATATCTACAAGTTATATTAGTATTATTCCATGTGATATCGTTAGCTTTTAAACTAACGACACCATTGTTATAAGATGTAGCTTCGCCTGTTAAAGATTTTCCTCCCGCTATATAATTAGCAGAAGATATTTCGTGGCTATTGACATCTGATATATGTACGTGATTATTTACATCTGGAGTGTAGGCAGAAGATAACAACATGACTTTTACATCATCTCCCACCCAATCTATTTCTTTATTAAATGCCATTAAGGCTGTTTTCCCATAAACCTTACTAGTTGTTGCCATAATAAATGCACCTCTTTCTATTCATTAAAGGATACTATTGTTCCTGTTGCATCTGCTGTTGTTGCACCTGTGGCTGTTATAGTGTCTGTTGTTATTGTTGCAAGACCTGATTTGGTTGTGAATGTCATATCATCACCATATGTTGTCCTTCCACTCTCCACAATTTTAGTTCTATAATGGTATGTTGTGTTTGGTAAAAGTTCTGGTAAATCATAATTATAAGAATTCCGACCAAATGTACCTCCGCTTCCTGCAAGTAATGTTGTTCCATATGATGATGTAGTTCCAAACTCGAAATACCATTTTCCATCTAATGTTATTGGGTAAACTTCACCATTCAGTTTTGCTGAAAATATTCCAATATTAGAAGCCGATTTAGTATCTGTTAATGCATAAACACTTATGATAACCTTGCCCTGTCCGTCATTATACCCCGAAGAACTAGACTGATTGGCTCCTGCATTATATGAGCCTGCGCTCTGCCCACGATATCCACCATTCCATCCCCCACCACCTCCTCCATAACCATCATCTAAATTAGAACCTCCGCCACCAAAACCTGCTTGTGATGTTCCTCCTCTAGTTGTTTGTCCTAACGCACCACGACCTCCCTGTAAAAAAGATTTACCACATCTATCTGAACTTCTACTTGCTAAAAATCCGCCACCAGAATAATCGTTATTAATAAAACCTTGGGTTCCTGTTGCCGAAATTCCATGATATAAAGTGGTCAAATTACTTTGATAACCATAATCCGCACCACCATTACCCCCCGCAGATACTATAAGAGGTTCTACATATTCTCCAGTTTCAAACATATATTGACTATTACTAACAATTTTAGCTACAAATGTTCCTCCCCCACCTGCGCCAGTTGTACCATCTCCACCTGAACTAGTTCCTGGATGGTCAGTACCCGATTGACCAACAAGTATCAATACTATTTGTCCTTTTCTAAGAACAAATTCACCTTTCATTTTAGCTCCTCTTCCTCCATTTGCATGTGGACGAGCCCCATTTCCTTTGCCACCTCTGGCACCAAATGTTTCTATTCTGTACATACCATCATATGGAACAGTCCATCTTTGAATAGTACCATTTCTACCTGTTGATGTATTATTAAAAGTCCAAATCATTATTTATCACCCTTTTCTTCTTTTGGAGGTATTAATGAGTTATTCAAATCTTTTGGAATATCAATAGATTTATTGTCTAAATCCCCATATAGTTTAAAATATTCATCATACTTATTTTGCTGTGAAATATATTTATTTTCTAATTCTTTTATAATATCTTCAATCTCTTTATTTTTATCATCTATTATTTTCTTATTATCATCCCACTCTTGCTTAAGTTCATATAATCTTTCTATTTTTTCTTTATTAGTCATAACTAAACACTCTCCATTTCATTAATATTATTATTCTTCATATACTACCCATATATCTCCATCTTCCCCATCACTGTTTGTAGGTTCAGTTGTTGATACATGTATTGCTCTACTTTTTTCCTCAGATATAATAGGTTTTCCTTTGTATTTTAACTTTCCTGCATTATCGGATAGCTCATTTAATACATTCACATTACTATGCTCTAATAAGCTTTTAACTTCTTGATTTAACTTGCTTTTAGCAATAGTTCCATCTTTAATAATAGTACCATCTTGTAATTCTTCATCTTTAATTTCAACTGATTTCATACAAATAAAATCATACTGTGTTCCATTATCCCACTTAGCACCTGTTCCATCATCAACTTTCTGAATTTTATTTCCATCAACAATGGTGTACTCAGTGTCTTTAGTTTTAATTATCCCACCTATTGTTACAACTAGAAAATCATTACCTTCATTAAATTCTGGAATGTCAATAGGTATATGATTAGTCTCTGTAGTTAACGTACCGCTTTTTGTAAAATACATGACTTTTGAATTGTTAATAGATTTACCTTTATATTTTAAACTACCGTTATCATCGATTAAATTATTTAATACCGTCATATTTGGATGATTATGTAATTCTGTATGATTATGATTACTTTCTGCTTTATTATTCCAGTTAGATTTTTCTATATCTGTTACAAATCTATGTGTAGCATCTTGTGTAATCACATCTGCTGAATGACTTAAAGGATGAGTATAGTTATTAGCATTATTTTCAATACCATTTAATTTACTTCTCTCTGTACTAGTCATAATCTTTTTAGTGGGTGTCTCAGTCATTATATCCATACTATGATTTGATGGATGTATATAATTATTAGCATTGTCTTCTATACCATCAATTTTAGTTTTATCTATAAAACTCATCTTACCGTCAAGTACATGTGTCGCAAGTGGTATTTCACTTTCAGATATTTGTCTCCAGTCTGTACCGTCGAATCTATATACTTTATCTTCATTGTTAACTGATGCCGTCCAACCTTCTTCTGCATCTTTATAAGTTTTGACGAGGTCTTCAAATTTCGCCACTGCCTCTTTCCAATCAAGTTGTTTTACAGCTTGTGTAATTTTATTTTCAACTTCATTGCGACTATATGTATCGTCCCATTTTGACCTTTCAGCATCTGTGATAAATCTATGTGTAGCATCTGTTTGGATATTTACTGCGTCATTAGATTTAACTCCTTGGACTATTAATTTATAATTCACTCCATCATCAACCGGTGTAATTCCTACAATTTCTTTCAAAACTAAATATGTATTACCCTTATACAATACCTTATTCTGTGCATAGTAAGCTGTATTTGCATTATAATCTTCATACACACTAACTCTTTGATTAAGATTGTCCATTTCAGCTATTTTACCATTAGCTTGACCAATATCACCTTGAAGAGTTATATGTTTTTCATTTACAGTAGAAATAGTATTATCTAAATTGGATTTTTTAACTGTAGCTGTTGATATAGAAGCATCTATTTCGGATTTCTTAGTTGTCGCTATTGATATACTACCATCAAGGTTAGACTTAATTGTATTAGCTTCGATGATTTTATTATTTATCTCACCTATTTTTGTATCAGCTTGGCTCATCTTTGAATCAAGTTCAGATTTTTTAATAATAGTATAATTATCAAGATCTTTCTTCTTTGTCCCATTGAAGGGATTATCATTCGTACCAACATAATCATCTAATTCACTCTTTTTGGTATCAGTATGAGTGTTTAGTTGATTTGTTGTATATGTATCAATTTCACTTTCTTTTTGAGATTTATATGAATTCAAATCTTCTTTAAGAATGTCTGTACGTTGGCTTAATTGTATTTCTTTGGATGCAACAAAATCATTTATCTCTTTTTTTACTGTCCCACTTGCAGGATTATTATCATCACCAATAAAGTCATCTATTTCACTTTTTTTACTCTCAACATGAGTATTTATTTTTGATATAGCTTCGTCTTTTTTTGTATTCATGAAGGCATCTGCCTTGCCAATTTCATCATGCAGTGAAATATATGAATTATTGGCTTTACCAATTTCTTCTGTCAATTGATTCTTTTTATTAATTGCAGTATTTGTTGTACTTTCTAGATCTATTTTGGTAGTCTCAGCAGAATTGATTGACGTATTTAATATTTGATTAGTTTGATTACCTTCTTCATTTTTTGTAGTTAATACGCCCTCTAGTCTTTGTCCCTCTGAGACAATATTACCTAAATTTTGTAAATCGGTAGATGCTTTATTAACGTCATCTACTATATCTTGAAGATTTGTTACTGACCCATCTACTTCATTAACATGGGTATAGATTCTACTAGCAGGGTACATAATACTACCTCTACTAGAATAATTTATACTTAATGTTTTTCCTTCTAGACTCTTATGTAAGAAAATAACACCCAGACCATAATTCACACGAAACTTACTTTCTATAATTTCTGTTTCCGAATCTGTAGGGTCAATTTCATTAAGATTTGTAATCTGAACACCATAAAAAGCATCTGGAATTTCCAATAAAGTGATTTTCCCATTAACAACCACATGTGTTTCATTACTAATAGGTATAGACACCTTGTTGCCTTTATCATCTAGATTCCAAATAATCCTTAATGTCTTATCTACATTCTCAATTCCCATGATTCACACTCCTTATATGTTTTATCTCATGTTGTGCGCGTCTTAATTCTCTTCTTCTCTGAATTCTTCTTGAGTTTTTTCAATTCGTGTTGCATTCTTTAATGCATAAGTTAACACGCTTACTGCCTCGACTTCTTTTAATCCCTTATATTCTACTCTATCTAGAAATACTAGAAGGTTTGTTAAGTCATTTTCTTTTATTGTTATTTGGAATTCATTCATTTTTTTAGCTCCTTTATTTAATATAGTTTATTGATGAGATAAAGGGAATAGCATTATAATCTAAATATGTATTGTGTTTTGTCTCCCAATTATCATAGATTTTTAATAATACTATTTTTTCTCTTTTCTTATTTTCAAAAATATGATAGCCTATAATCAAAATTGTATGATTTGAATAATAATCTTTATGTGAATTACCACTCAAATTAAGTATTACAGGGTTACTGTTATCAATTTGATTAATAATTGTATTTATATTGTATCCTAACCCTTTCAAATACAGTTGTCTTGACTTACCACCATTTGCTATCAATCCTTTATCTTTATAAGCCTTCAATACGTTGTTTATAATATTTTTTATAAATAATGGTATTGTTCCATATTTCCTTGGATTAGATATCCATTTGGGATTTACTCCTATATCAATTACATGATTATATATATCTTCAAAATCTAATTTAACCAGATATTCAAATAATGTTGATATACTTGATAATGTACAATCTAAGTCGTCTCCCACAGTATCTTGGTCATGAGGTATTATTTCTCCTATAATATGTCGTTGAATAGAGTATTTATCATTTCCCAACTTTTCTTGAATATACTGATGTCCGAAATTAATTTTTGATATGTATTTTTTTCTTGGAAACATATTATCTATTATAGTCATAAATTTCATCATTTTGTCTCCTATAAACTGTTTAATGCATTTTTTAAAGCATGAAATAAACTAGCTATTACATTGTCACCTTTGTTTACATCTGGTGGAACTCCACTACTACCTAATGCTCTTAAATCCCTTGTCGCTTCATTGAAATAATCTGCTTTGATATTTTGTCCTTTTGAAACAGTTGTATGATCGCCTATTGAATTTTCTTTTTTAAGATATTTAGAAAAATCTATGATTTTATCCATAAAACTATTCCATTCAGATGCAGTTAAAGATGTAATAGGGTTCCCACTAGAAAAAGTGAACCCATTAAAATCGGATGGTCTTTTGGATACAGATGCTGATTGAGTGGTGCATTCATCCGAACATGAATCTGCACATCTAAAAGTACAACTGTACGTACACGTATATGAACATGAACCTCCACATCCTTTGCATTCACCTGTGCAACTATTATTACAACCTTCGTTGCAACTATTAGTGCATCCTTCTTTACATCCTTCTTTGCATCCTTCTTTACATCCTTCTTTGCATCCTTTTTCACAACCCTCTTTACATCCATTCTTACATCCGTTTTTACATGTTTCAGTACAATTGCTATTACAACCCTTGTTGCAATTATTAGTGCAACCTTTACATTCCCCAGTACAACTATTATTACATCCTTTAGAACAACTATTACCACAATTTCCTTTACAACCAGTGCTACAATCGTCCTCGCATTGTGTTCCACACTTTCCTCTACATGATCCATAACAACTCTTTGTACATAAGTTATAGCACGAGTCCCTACACATCTTGCCACACCCACCAGTACAATTTTTTGAGCATTTTTTATCACATGTATTTGCACATTCTTCTCTACATGTTGTATAACAACTTTTAAAACACATATAAGCACATGAATCACTACACATTGCACTACACGTTGTCTTACATCTATTTTTACATCCTGTACTACAACCTACACTACAACCCTCTCTACAAGCATTTTCGCATTCCATACAAGCTACAGGCATTATTACACCTCCATTGTAAAAGTTAATTTGTCCTTATCATAAATATAACTATACTTATCGATATTTACATTACTTATACATTCTCTAACCGCTATATCTAATATATATTTGTTTAATTCAACACTTAAATCACAATATTTATCTACTAATATTTCCATCTGGTCTTTTGAATACTCAAATTGATACTTATTAATAAGAAACATATCTATTAGATTTTGTATTGATTTTAATTTGTACGATGTATAGTGTATATACCCAGACTCTTCTTTTGTTAATATAATATTATGTCTTTGCATAATTAACACCCATTTTCACATGCAGTACATTCTTTTTGCTTAAATAGAAATATTACTTTTCTTTGAGTGTCATATCTATAGATATCACTATATTCACTTGCATACTCTACCCCAACATATTTATTTAGTAGATTTCCCCATAATATTTTATGTTCTCTCATTGATTTCACATAAAACTCCATGATGGTTTTTATCATTTTGATATCCCCATCTTTTTTAGCTTCATCAAGCATTTCAATAGACCAATCTATATTAACGATTGTTCCATATAGCTCCTTATGGTCTTCCTCATTCATAGTAATCATGTTTGGTACACCTTTTATATGCATTACATTTTCTAAATTCTTTTTCATTTCTCTTTCCTCCGTTTTATTCAATGTTGTTGTGTTAATAACAACATATTGTATTCTTTCTCATCTATTATCTCTAATGCCCATTCTTCTGGTATATGCATTTCAAACTTCTTATCTATATTTAATTTTTTATAAAGCTTGTTCCAATAATATACATTAGCCATTACTTGAGCCTTATGCATATCACAATGAAAAGTTGCTCTTTTATTTGCTGTGCCAAAAACATCATAGTTATATGCACTACACCAAGCACACCCTGTAGCAATTGGGCAATTAAAACATTCATCTGTGGATTGACTTCTTCTTGTTATACATTGTAATTCTGCTAATTGTTTATTTTCTTGTTCTGTTTCTATACCATCGTATATATTACCAATACACATTTCTTTTCTATCTTTATTACTTAAACTATACTTCATATATCTCAAGCAAGGATACGTTCTTCCATCATGCCCTATTGCAAGCATATCTCCTGTACCACCACAATAGTTACCATTCTCTTCTGGAGACATAGGCATCCCATATTGCTCTTTAAATAAAGTAGTATGTTTATGTTTGAATAACTCTCTATCAATAGTTATATCAGCTAATTCTTTAAGTTTATAATAGAATTTAGTAGCATCACTCTTACACCATACATCTTCAAACACTACATTTGCAGGAACAGAAAAAACTCCTAAATCCCATAAATGTGTTACACTATCTACTAAATAATCTAAATTTTGAGGTGCTAGAGTTACTTTCGTCGTAGGGTCTTGACGATCTTTAATCCAAACTTTTACACTTTTAAGCACATCATCATAACTACCTGTACCATCCTTATAAATTCTGCATGAATCATGAAGTTTTTTATTTCCATCAATAGTGATACCTACATCAACTCTTCCATCATTCTTTTTCATAAAATTTTGGAACTCATCAGTTAAATATAGTGTTCCATTACTAGACATACTAATCATATAATTATATGCCCAAGGATGTTCTAATTCTATGGCTCGCATCTTAAAATAATCCATAAAATAATCCATGACTTCTATATTTAACATAGGCTCTCCACCTATAAAATCTAATATAACGCATTTATGTTTTTCTAAATCTATATACCCATTATGTTTACTTGGGTTCAACAGAAACTCAACTATATCTTTGGCTTTTTCTTTAGTTAGAAATACTTTGTTTTTCCCATGTTGATAGCAATATGTACACCTTAAATTGCACTCTTCTGTGAGAACAATAGTCACATTTTTTACACATAATTCTGTAAAATGCTCACCTGTATAATTGCTATACATTTCACCAAAACTAGCTCCAAAAGATGTACTATCGGCATCCGTCATATATAAATTATTTTTAGGTTTTTTCATATTTTAATCCTCCTTATTAATGTTAATATAAAGATATCAGCCCCCTATAATCCTATAATTGACTTATCCAAATACTGCTACAGCATTTATATTTGTCCCAGTGATTTTACCTCTAAACTCTACATCGCCATAGAATCTACTATCACCTTGAAAATGTATCATTTTATCTTGTGCTACTTCCAAAGATATACCATCGGCTGATTTGATTTTTATGGGATGTCTGTTTAAACTTTTAATATAAATTCTTTCCTTACTTTCGTTAGAGGATCCTGCTCCATCGTCATCATAAGTGAATTCTCCTACTTGGTTACCCTTTACCCATAACTGTAAGTTTCCATCATTACTTAGAGAGAATCCATGTTTTATAGTGTTTGATTCATAACTTATGATACCTTTGTGGTCAATCTCTATTCTGTTCCCATCTTTTATAGTTTTGATTGAACCACCAATGATTTGCGGGGACATTATAGATACACTATTTATACTTGTACTTCTAATATAAGATGGTATAGTGGGAATACTAGGTTTGTCTGTTAATTCATTAAAAGATATATTTCCATTTATATTAATATTATTCCAATACAACGTTCCACTCTCTAAATCAAATACTCTAGTACCTTTACTATTTCTTATCTCTCCACCCATTAACTGTAAATTTTGTGCCATAATATTCCCACTAGCGCTATCTACCTTGAATTTATCTATCCATCTTGAGCCATCATAATACTCTATTTTAATCCCTTCAGAAGCATTTAAAGTTGTTTTTATTGTTTTACTTATATCATCATCATTAGTTCTTACTACTACACCATTTTGTGAATTGATTTTAACACCATTATAGGATTTATTATCCATGAGTAAGTTTTCTCCCGATAGTTTATCTGTAGGTAATCCATCTATAATATTAAGGCTTGCTCCACGTATAGTTACCCCATCTGCATTAACTTTAAATGAACCACTAGTATTCTCTATTGATAGATTGCTTCCAGCTATTACCTTGCCATATATAGCTTCTCCAATTACCCCCTCTGAGCTTATCGCCGTACCAGATGTATTCCAACCATCATTAGTAAAAGCTATCAAGTCACCAATTAACTTGACTTGTCTATCTATATCTTTAGTATCTGTTAATAGTATTCCTCGTTCATCAATTACAACTTCTTGATTAATGCCTGCAAATGCTCTTTTCTTGGATAGATCTAATAATCCATCTAGATAGTCTGAGAATTTACTTCTCTCTTTGTCATATAGTCCATATTTGGTTTTTTCCATGTTTATAGTTGTGCTTGTGGAAATACTTTCTTTTAGTAAATCTTTTAGATAGATGCTTGGATCATCCAATGAACTTTTGTTAGAAAAGTTCATATCAATTTCATTATCTGTCTCTGAATATGTATACTCAACTAATCTAGCATCGAAAGTCAAATTCAGTGTATCCGCTTCTATCTTAACTATATCTCCAAGTCCTGTAGTCACATATTCCCAATCTTCACTACTATCTATACAACGTAAATAGTTAACAACGTCTACAGAGAATTTTATTGATGGTTGAGCTAACCTAAGTAAAATATTTTGTCCTTCTTCATATAAATCTTTTTCATTAAAATAAGAACTATCTGCCCACGTTTTTTCTCTGGTGAACATATCAAGTTCTTTTATCTGTTCTTCTGTAAGATTGTTCTCTATTTTCATTAGTTTCTTTAAATCTGATACTTCTTTCTTCTTAGCATCTATACTAGACTGTTTGGTATTAACTTGCTTTTGTTTTGAAGTTATTTTATTTTTAATACTTGTTTCTTGGCTTTTTAGAACTGATAAATCATTTTCGCCTTGTCTTATCAAAGCATCTATTTGTAACTGTATACCTTTTAACTGTTCTTTTAATACATTTAATCCTTTATTATCATCCTCTGGACAATATAATAATTTATTCATCTCATCCTGAAGATTAGATAGTTCTTTATATTTGATTTTCAACATATCTTCTTTACTTTTTATAAGTTCTTTATAATCCGTTAGCGCATTACATAAGCCATCTGACATATAGTCAGAATGCCCTGTTATGGTATATGTATCATCTAGATTTTTTTTTCTACTAAATCCAGCCATGTAATAAGCATATGTTTCTATATAAGACTGCCCTGTTGGATTCAGCCCATTAATTGTCATGTTATCTTTTCCATAGCATTTTAACCTTGTTACAACTTCTTGAAAGTTAGGTTTTATATCAATTGAATTAGCATAATTTCTTTCGCTAAGTACAAATCCTTTATTCTTCCCTATATTTTCTAAATTTCTTATATTGATTGTCCTATTAACGGTATCAAATTCAAATATACATAGATATTTTTTCTGTATGTCGATAAGAAATTCAAGTATTGTCTGTTCAGATACTTCCATTGTTCTTTCAATTAACATTAACTCTGGTTCTGTTATACCTAATTTCCAACTAGGAAATTGTGATATAACATAGCTCATCATATAAGATAGGGGTTGCTGTCCTTCTTTCCAACTTCTTACAAGTTTGTTGGAAAATATATATTCATATGAGTACGCAACTACATTTTTAATAGCAGTTTTTTTTCTTATAGTTTCTTCGCATTCTTTAATGATAAAATATTGCTTATTTCCATTGAACTCTACTAATAATACAAAATCACCTTTAATTAAATCATACTCATCATTACTTTTATCTATCTGAAATCTAATTTCATCAACTGAGCTAAATCTTTTAGTAATCTCTTTATTGTATGCTCCTGTAATTCCTTGTATTGGTGTACGGTTATAATCTGGCTTACATACTGTAATGTTAAGTTGTATAGGTTCATTTTTCTTATAGGATTTTATTAAATCAAAAGGGATATACTGCATAATAATTACCTCCTTTCTGTATCTATATAGCTATCGGGTACTGCATCTTATATGAGAGTGTACAATCTCTATAAACGCTAATGTTATTAATACCATATTTTAACCTAAACCAATTCATATTAAATTTATCTAATCTATAATTATCTGGATACAGTTGATTCCCTATTACTTTCTTAGTATGATTGTTAATATATATTGTTTCTTTATTGTTTAGTCCAACGAATGAAAAAGGTCTATCCTTATCTTTGTCACCAATTATTTTAATTTCACTACTTGTTGTTATAATTTCCATCTCTGGATAATACCAATTTAATACATTACTTTTATTTTCTAAACTAAATGTATATGGATTATTATCGTTTGTTCCTGATATTACCTTTGTTACTATAGTAGTTGGTGCCCATGCCCATGGAGCATCTGTTCTAAAATTAAGTGTAATGTATCCTTCATCATTTCCATTAAGAACTTTAGTGGATTTGTCTATGCATATTACTTTGTATATTACTTGTGGACATTCTTCAGATTTTAATTCTTGATAATAAGGAGCAAATATTAATTTTGCAAAATCAACCTTAGTCTTATAATCCCATTTTCTATTATTGCTTCTTGCAAATTTCATAGAAAATGATATAGGTTGTCTATCTACTCCATAAAAATATGGTTTATCTGTATATTCATTTTTTTCTTCTATTATAGACTGAGAAATTCCAAAATGACTTTCCATCATTCCTCCACCTATTTCAACTGCTATTAATCCAAATTCATCATATAAATCTACTTCTCCTATATGTATTTTTCCTGTAAACATTCAATCACCTCCATAAATAAAAAAGTCTTTTAACTACAATGTCTGTATATTCCATCTCTATTAAATGTTTGTTTTAACTTGTCTAGAGCCTCATCTACAGCATCTTGTAATCTATCAAAATTACCGTCATTAATATCTCCTTCTACTTTTATTAAATTATTAATACTAATGGCTTCTTCAATATCTGCTCTAGTAACTTCTTTCCCAAAAGACTCTTTGATTAATTGCATGTAATTAAATGAATCTTTGATTCCTTTTTCTAATCTAATCTTTTTATTCAACTCAAATGCAATTTTTTTTGATTTTTCATCTCCTAATAACCAAGCTAATTTATTGTCTAAGTAGTCTAGATATTCTTGATCTGACATATTAGCTAATTCACCTGGTTTTTTTATGACATGACTTGAGAATTCTTTAGATTGTAAAATTTCTTCACCTATTTGTGGATTATTTTTATTAAACTCCATAGATTTCATTATATTTGCTGCTTGTTCTAATTGTAAGATTAAGTCATTCTTAATAGTATCGCCTATTACAGAAAATCCATCTCCCCATTTATTTTGATATTCAATTATCATATTAGATATCTCTGTTGCACTTTTTTCAATCATTATTTTTCTTGCTTCTATATATAGATTATCTTTCTCTAATCTCTTATCTAGTAATTCCATATTATTATCATGTCGTTCATTTTCTGCTTCAATAGACTCTTCAATAGATTTCATCTTTGCTTCTTTTTCTTTATTGATTTGTTCTTCTTGTTGTTTAATTTCATAATCATGAGTTTCTTTTGAGATGTTCTTTTCAACTTCTGCTAACTCTTTTGAAAGTTCGTTTTGCTTAGATTTGGCTTCCATTGAATCATCAAGAGATAGTTTATTAATTTGCTCTTGTAGTTTGTTTTTCTTCTCTAGCAACTCATTCATTTTTTCTTGTTGCTGTAATTGATCTTCGTGTTCTCTTAGAGCATCTAGTCTTGCATTATATAATTCTTCGTATTTTTCTTGTTCTTTTTCTAGTCTTTTAATTTCTTCTTCATGTGCTTCTTCTTTTGATTTTCTTTCCTCTTCAATACCTTTTTCTATTATTTGAATTATTTGGCTTTCTGCTTCTTTTACTGTATTAATCATTTTTTCTCTTTGAGCATTATAATTTTGTGTTATCTCAATTTCAATACTAGCTTTTTGCCCATCAAGTTTATCAATTTCTTCTCTTAATAATGCACCTGCTAATTTACCATGTTCTGTTTCTTCATCTAATCCACTTAATTCATCTTTATATTTTTTAATCAAGCTTTCTGCTAGGGATAATTTATTACATAGAATTTCTTGCTGTTCAGAAAATAATGATGCGCTTTTTATTATTTCTTCATTACTATCTATATCACCTAACATAGTCATAGAGTCTTTTACTTTTTTTAGTTGCTGATCATATTGTAATAATGGTAATTGTTCTATTTCCATTTTATTCTTTTTAACAACTTCAACACTATTTAGCCATTTTTTTTGTAAATCTGGTAGATGTTTGTTTTGAGAATCTACATAAGTTTTGAAAGCATCTTTTAATTCATTATAATTATTGATTAAACTAGTTCTTTTGTTACCAGTAGACTTAGAAATCTTCTTTTTTAGAGCTTCCATTTTATTTGAATAACTTTCAAAGTCTATATCATCACCTATGAAATTAATATTATTATTCATTAATTTTTGTTTGCTATCTTTCATCTTTGTGCGATAGTTCTCCGCACTTTCATGATAGAGTTGTTGCTGTTTTTCTAACAGTATATTTTCTTGTTTTAGATAATCAATTTTTTTACTATCTGCTTTTGGCAGAGAATTCATTAATTTAGATAGTTTATTTAATGCTCTATCATTTCTTTCGATTTCTTGATGTAACTTAGTGAATTCATCTACACCACTATCTAAATTATTTGTTTCCAATGAAGATGTATTATTTCTAATAATTTCTTTTAATTTTTCTATAGCCTTTTTTATTGCTACTTTATCAACTTCATTGACTTCATTATAGACATCTGCTTTCTCACCGTCATATTCTAAAATCATTTCCATTGCTAACTCTGGATTTTCACTTCTTAATTTTGTCCATTCACCATTTGTTCTTCCATCTGTTGTAAAGTATTTATTCCATTTATTATTTAATTTTCCTATCAACGTTTCCTCAATCATTAACTTTGCCTCAGCTAATGATTTTGCATTAGCAAGATCAATATCATAATGCTCATTCATTATGTCTATGTAGCCTTTGCTATTCTTTACACATGTTTCAAAGAAATATTCATTTTTTTCGAGCTTTGATACATATGCTTGAGCTTGAGCTGTTTCTTGTTTATCTATTATCTTCTGTAATTCAATCCTTAATTTTTTCTCGTCACCAAGATATGCTAATGCATCTGGATTTTCTTTTAATAATAGATTGACACCATCATTTGATAATGATCCTGTATTATTTAGCTCATCTTTTAAAGCTTTGAATTGTTGTAATTTATTTGCTGCCTGATTATACTTTTCTTGGACTTGTGCAAGAAATTTATCATATTCTTTCTTGTACGATGTTAATTGTTTTTTTATTTGGGAATTATTAAAACCACCTAATGTTTCTTTATTAATAGCTTTTAATTTAGCTTCATATTTAGCTTTTAATTTTATTCTATCATTATATCTTTTCTCGATATCTTTAGTCTCTTTTTGTAATTCTTCTTTGCTTTTATAATAGCCTCCCAAATTAACTGTATTTTGATCATATTTGTTCATTTGTTCTAATATATATGTATTTGATTCTATTATATGCTTATCATAGCCATTTAAATCATTAATTTTCCCAATTTCATCTTTAACTTTTTTAATTTTTTTATCTTGATCCTCTTGCCATGATTTTTTTTGAATCTCAATTCTATCAATTAATAATTTATTTATCTGTGCGTGTGATTTTGATATATCAGTAATTACACGCCCTTGTTCATCATAGTCAACTTTTAATTCTGGATCAATACTAGCAATATTACTCATCATAGTATAGAATTCTTCCTGCTCTTTTTTATCTAGATTAGCAATACCATTTTTTTTAACCTTTTTTCTTAGTTGATCATATTTATCTCCAAATTGATTTAATAAGTTGATTTTTTTATTTAACGATTCCATTTCGTCATCTGACTTATCAATCTTTTCTTTATTTTTACGTTCTTTCTTAGCTTCATAATCTGTAATCAACCCTGCCCCTTTTAACACAACCCCCCCTGCCATAGCATAAGGATTTGCTGTTGCTATAAGTGCATTCCCAACTGTATCAAGACCAGATGACCATTTTTCTAAAGATGTTAGATTTTTATCTGATGCTATTTGTAATGTACTCATTACTGACGAAGCTACATTTAAACCATTAACCATTTTGGTAGAATATGATTGTAGCTTTTCATAATTCTGTGTCTTTATATTTAATTTTTCTTGTGCTTTACATGCATCTTCAATATTACGTTTTACATTCTTTATGTGTATTCCTTTATTTTTGATTAGAGAAACTTCTTGTTCAATAAAATTTTTCTCTGTAGTTTGAGATTTTGATAATTTTTTAAATTTACTTAATCTAGTTAATTCCTTTTCATACTTTGCTAATTGATTAGTTTCCTGTTCAGTAATTTGATTAAACATATTACTAATCTCTTGTAGACCATTTTCATAAGGTTGTGAGTTAATTTTAAGATCTACTTGTGAGGTACTGGAAATTTGTCTAGCCAATGTTTCAAAATATTTAACTGCATTATCGTAAGATTCAAAATCTAATTTTACCTTAATACTCATTGCATTATTGTCCATATCTTCACCTCCACAATAATTCCATTATCTTTTAATCTAATAATAAGTGATAAGTCTATTTTATATAAAAAGTTTCAGTAAGTAGTAAAATCTACTTGACATCTATTAAATGTTTTATTTATATGTTAATTAGTATAATTCTCTATAAAAAAAAGAAAATCCCTCCACTAGATTTCCTTATAATCAAATATATTATTAAAAAGCTTCTGAATCTTTTTCTTATTTATTACTTTCTTTTTCTGTATTTATATTAAGTAATTTATTTACATCTTCTTCAGGTAACTCACTTAATGACTCTATTATTTTCATAAACCTTTTAATAATACTTTTTACTATATCTATTAATTCACCTTGTATTTCTAATAAAATATCTGATGGATCTTCTATTATCTCATTCATCGCTTCTTTATCTTTTGTATCAATAACGATATTAGTTAACATTGGAATAAGAACTTCTAATACTTCTTTCTCTGTTAAGCTTACTTCCTTTGTCTCTGAATTGTAGTTATTAGTTAACAGTTTGACAATATCTTCTTGCTGCTCTGGATTTGGATTATAGATTTCAATAGGCGATGCCGAATCTGGTCTTTTGACTATTTTTCTTAACTTATTTCTTTTTAAATCACTAAAATTAATCACTTCACTCATTACTCATTCCTCCATTTAATATAGAATGGGGATAAACCCCATTCAATTTATTTAATATATGTAAACTCTGCCATATCTCCATTTTCATCTGCAAGAATATCAAATTTTGCTGAAAGTGTAGCAACATCTTTACTTGAGAATGAAATTGAAAATGCACCTTGTGGTCTACAGTTTGGTATTCTAAGTTGTACAAATTGGTCTGTACCCATTTCTGATCTTAACATAGTATCACCGTAGATAGCGTAAGCATCAGCATACTTGTCGTTAGATACTAAGAATGATTTTGAACCTGATTGCTCAACCATATAATATACAACAATTTTAGTATCATCAGCTGCTGTTACAGTAAGATCCTTATCTTTTAATGCACCTGGTTTCACTTCATCTTTATGGCTTCTATTATCTGCATCTAATGTAAATACTGCAATTGAACCAGCTTTTGGTGCTTGATTTAATGTGACTTTATTACCTGATACTGTTAATACTTCTCTTTTAGCAATTTCTGAAGCTGAATTATCATCTTCTGTTGCTCCTAATAAAATTGATAACCATTTTAGTTCAAATACTTGTAACTCCATTGAGAAAGTACCATTTTTATTGGAATCAAAAGCGACTTTATTAACTCCTTTCGCTGTTGCCATTACACGATCTGCTCCAAATTCTAATGTAGTAGAATTGGCATAATCTGTAAATAATACAGGTACTTTTGTTCCATCTGCTTTTCTTCTTAATAATTGTACATTTGTTGCGTCTTTAATTGCATAATTCATTATTAAACAACTCCTTCTATTCATTATTATTTTTTATAGAAATTGTCCAATGTTGGACAGATTCCTCAACCTTGAAATTTGGTGATGTTCTATACATTAGAAACTCTCCATAGTTATATTTTGAAATAATAGTTTCAAAGCATTTCATTAGTTCAAAATACGTCATGTTTTTAATTTGTTCTTTAGTTATAAAACTTGTACCACCATGTTTGACAACATTAATAATATCTGAGAGTAAAAACCTATTTTTTTCTTCTTGTTCTCTTCTGTGTTTGGTTATTTTGTAATATATTTCTTTTTGCTTTTCTGACATTTTATCAGTTCTCTTATAGTCGGATTTCACTCTTTGCCTATTAAACATTTTTAGGACAATATCTACGAACTCATCATAATTATTTTTATGTAACCTTCCTTGTTTACCTACTGTTACAAACCATACTTCTTGTAGAAAATATACTTTCTGATTTGTAAAAAATTGTATAGCTTCAATTAACGTTTTCTGGTAATCTTTGTCTGGTAAAGAGAAGATAACATCAAAGTTAGTGATACTATCTAAATCCTTTGTTTCTGCATTAATAAGAAGTTCTTTAGATATAGATATTGCACCTATATATTTATTAAGCTTTTCTTCTCCTATTTCCACAATATCTTTTATTAGGGGCTGGTATATTAATCCCATATCTTTTATATATATTGGCTCTTGTAGTAAAAGCTTTAGATACACATCTTCCTTCATATTATTAATTAACTTCCTTTCTATTAGATTTATCTAATAAATAAAAAGCTTGTCTTATTTATATATTAGACAAGACTGTTTTTTTATATTAATGATTGATACATAATCAATTTATTACTTTTTTCTGCATTGTTTGCAATATGCTTGTAATCCATCTGTACGAGATTTGCACTTTCCAAAATAATGTGAGAGCTTTGTTTGTTGACATTTTGGACATTTTTTATATGTTCCTTTTATATAATTAAGATTAATAAAGTCAATGTATTGTTTTCTATTTTCATTAATTATTTTCGTAATAATATTATTTATAGTCCTATTAACATTGGGTTGCTTCATATGAAGCTTAATAGCAATAGTTTGTTCTGTATAATCTTTACTTCTATACATATTAAGTATTGTTAACTCTCTTTCATTAAGATTAGCTTTATTAATTAAATCATCTAAGTCTTTAACCATTATGCCAATGTCTGTGAAGATAGAAGATTTTTTTACTTTTAATAGAGCTTTTAATACTTGTTTATCATTATAATCAACGTAGTTATAATTTGTATTATTGCTACTTTCACTTGCTTTCTTTAAATAAATAGTTCCTTTTAATATGTCTTTTGCTATTAGTTGATCTTGTCTACATAAACCAATATGTTTAGCGTATAAATATATTTCTTTCATGTTATTCGTGGTATTTTTTATGTATTTTATCTTATCTCTTAATTGATCTATATATCTTTCATATTCAGCTAAGCAACTTAGATCTTCATTTTGTAAATCACTGTTATATATTTTTTGCTTAGCTTGAACTCTATAATTATTGTTATTGCGTAGTAAGAAATCTATCACTTCACTTGTAGTATCTTCAGCAAATTGTTCATTTTTACTTTTCACTCCTTCTATTGGTTGTTCTTTTTTTAATTTCATATCTAATGCAACGTCTGTATAGAATCTATATTTTGTTTTCTTTACTAGTGGCTTGGAATCTGGTGAGAATAATATGTAATCTGCCATCTTCTGTAATATGAAGTCTTTAAGTGTTATTTTCTCTTGCTGTGCAATATTAATTATGTTATTTATATGTTTTATTCTTTCTTGTTGGGTTGATATTGTGTAATCTAACTGGTCTAGTATTAAGTCGTTCATTTATTCACATCCTATTATTAATTATTTATATTTATCTATTAAGTATTGGTTTAACTTTAATAGTTGTTATTTTTAATAGGATAGCATGAAGTGACGCGACATTAACACGTCATAAATGGGTTGAATTTGGTGGTTTTATTGTTTTATTAAGGAAATCTTGGTATAAAAAAACACCCTTTTATTAGGGTGTCAATTATTATTTATAAAATTGTATAGCACAGTTGGTTAGTGCATATTAGTATCCTATGACGCAGTAGTTTCTTTCTCAATTTCTGACTTATATGGTTCTGGTACTGCATCGATTAATATTCTTCCTAATCTAATTAGGAATTGTATAATCTTAATTTATGCTTGTTCATTTAGTCCACCCCCAATAGTACTTGACTTAAATCAGCTACTAAATTTTCCAATTCTTCAATTTTTTGTTCCTGTGGTGATAATGGTATATCTTTAAGAATTAGTGTATGCTTATCTTCATTACTAACATCAACTTTAACTACTATTTTGCCTTTTAAATTCTCAGTAGGTATTATTAAGTATGGTATACCCACTGGAGGTTTGGGTTATTTGTCGCCTGATGTTTGGCTAAAAATTGTACCTTCTGTATCATAAATTATTAATGTTTTCATTGATTAATCCACCTCTCGTTTTTTATTCATAACAATACCAGTTAAAATCTCGTGTATCGTCGTAATAAGACGCTCCGCCATTAACAGACCCGTTAACAGTTATGGTTTTTTGCGAATCGTTATAAGTTATATTTACTTGACTAGTATGAAAAGGATGACTACCAATACAACCACGGGTTAAAGATGCATATCCCCTAAGATAATAATCGTTGTCATCCCTTATATGTGGAACTTCAACAAAAACTTGAGACGGAGAAAAGTCTATATCAGTGTTTATTGTAAAACTGAAATTATAAGTGCCCACTATACGATATGTCACTACACCGTGTGCATATTTCATTTTTCCAGTTCCATCTGGTAAAGTACCAACTACTCCACTAATATTAACACCATCTTTTACATTACTAGCTACTAAATTGCTTAAATCTTTAGTTCCTACCTGTTCCCCATCATCATTTGAAAATGTTTTTCCCGCTAGTACATCAGATGGGGACGCATCTCCACTTGCACTAGCCTTTAAGAAAAAAATTGTACCATCATACCATACTTCGTATGCCTTGCCACTTTTTAATGATGGTGCATCTGTTGTATTTGGCTTATATAGATCTTTAGCACCAAGATCATTAATATTAATAGTTGTTGCGTTACCGTTATTATTTTCCTTTACAATAAACGTTAATTTCATATTTGTTGTGTATTCTGCAACGCTAGGCATATTTAATGTAATTGCTGTACCAGTACCATCTGCTATTATTACGTTGGCAATAGCAGACAAAGACGTACCAACTTCCTCTAATACATCCTCAACATTTCCGCTTGAAAAATTATTTCCTATATCATTTATCGTAATCATATCCGCTGAATGCTTAGCTGGATGAATATAATTATTAGCATCAGCTTCCACATTATGTAACTTATCACTCATACTGCCTACTTTATTATCTACTTTATCCCAGTTATCATTTAACATTGTTTTTATATTAAATGTTTCATTACCATCTGTAGTTGGGTCTACTTTGTATAGATTGAGTTTTGATGTGTATTTTGCCATTAGATTACACCTCCTGTAATTTAATTAGTCCTTATAAAATTAATATCTAGTATTTATATTTTAACTGTACTATTACTATTTATACTCCTTAATTTATTTCTAAATAATTTCTTTAAAGTTTTCACACCTTTTTCGCTGTAACCATTATGCAATAATCCTTTACTATGTTTTATAATGTAATTATCAATAGCCCGTTTATACTCTACATCTTTTATATCATTAATAACAAATATTTTACTGGTTTTAGGATTAATACCCTTATTCATAATTCGCTCAGCTATTATTCTTACTACCACTTCATTAATCATTAAAATATACCTCCTTCTACTTTTGCATTTTCACTTAGTAAAAGCTGATTTTCTAAATCTTCATACGTTGGTTTAACTTTAATTTCTTCTGTTATTAATTCTTTAGTTACAGGGTTAACACCCGTTACCTTCTTATTATCTAATTGACCATACTCTGTAATAACAAAAGGTAATCCATATGGTGATATATGAGGTAATACATCTCCTTGAGCATCACCCGAATTAAACCAAATTTTCCCTTTCATATCGTAAATAATTAAACTACCTCTTTCCATTTATATACTCCTTTCAAATTACTAATGCCCATCAGTACCAATGATTGTAAGAATAATCTCAACCAAAATCAAACCTACCATATGTAAGAGAACTAGTACTTACGTTACCACTATTACTTTCATCACTAGCAAAATATAATTTCGATTGGTTATGTTCTCCTCTTTTATCTATTGAAACAAATATTATTGCTGGCTTGAACGTCACTCCTCTTATACGTTTTACTTCATCTTTATTTGAAGTTATTTAACCTTTGGTCTTTTTATAGATTTGTTTATAGCTCCCCAATAATACCATCTGTATCCTCTTTTATTATTACGTTCGCAATAGTATTCTATGACGCACTAATTCTTTTCTTAATCTCTGTCTTGTATTCTTCATTTTTTATTTCTTCTACATCAATCAGCCCTATTTTTATAAGTCTTAATAATTTTTCAACATATAATTTATTTATCATATCAATCCCTCCTGTTTAAGTAAAAGTAAATCAATTGTGCTCTGCATTTCTTCCAAACGTTTTTCTAAAGATGTAGGTTGTGGATTATTTGGTGGTTGTATAGGTGTATCATCAAAACCCAAAAAATTGCCTTCTGTAATATTAGCTATTTCTACTAATGTATATCCTTGTGATGTTTTTTCCTTTTTTATTAATTCTGCTTCTTGTTCTGTATCATATTTTATTATTAACATGAAACTCCTCCTTTAAGATTGTGTCCACCCATGCTCATCTGTCCATCTTAATAAGTTATCTAAATTCGCTTGAATTTTTATAAATTCAAACATCAGTGAACCTCCACCCCCTCGATAGGCACACCCCTTCAGCTGAAATACATCGCCCGAATTGCAGTTTATATCTTCGGTATAAGTCATGTAAAAATTTCCCGAAATTGTTCTTTGAGTTGACCCTGCTCCATTATTTTTAGAAAAATATACATATGCACTCCCATCCCACGAAACTCGAGCACGATAAGATAGTCTAATTCTCCCCGAAGTTTTAACTGTAAATTTGGGACCCCAATCAATCCATGTGTTGCCTGTGTAAAAATTTAATTGTACAGTTGGTCTATAGTACGCAAGATTAATATTTCCGGGATTTAATTCGTATGGTATAACATTTCCCAAAACCCCATTAATATTAACTCCACTTTTTATATTATCAGCTTTAAGATTGCTTAAATCCATTGTTCCCACTATCCCAGTATCATCATCATTGCTGAACGTCTTCCCTGCTAGTACATGTTCAGCAAGAGCGTTCCCCTCTGCACTAGCCTGCAAGAAAAAATTTGTACCATCATAATAAACTGTATAAGGTTTTCCAGTTTTAAGATTGGGGGCTGTAGTGGTATTTGGTTTATAAAGATTTTTAGCATCTTTATTATTAATATTAATAGTTGTTGCATTACCATTGTTATTTGCTTTTGCTATAAATGTTAACTTCATATTAGTTCTATAATCAGTTACATTTGGTATATTTAATGTAATAGCTGTATCTGTTCCATCTGCCACTATTACGTTCGCAATAGCAGACAAAGAAGCACCAACTTCTCCCAATACATCCTCAACATTTCCACTAGAAAAATTATTACCTACATCACTAACTGTAATCATATCGGCTGAATGATCAGCTGGATGAGTATAATTATTAGCATCATCTTCGACATTATCTAGCTTATCACTCATACTTTTCACTTTATTGTCAACCTTATCCCAGTTATCATTCAACATTGTTTTAATTTCAAATGTCTCATCACCATCTTTAACTGGATCAATTTTATATAAATTAAGTTTTGATGTATAATTTCCCATTAGATTACACCTCCTGCGAATAGATTTAGTTTAGTATTTTCCATATCTTTTATGGTTCTTTTATTATGAATATCTTTTATTAGTAAGTATTTAATGTTATATTTTATTCCTAGATGAGCAGGAATAATTTGTTCTATGGCGTCTTTAACTGATTGTATATTATCTGGTACTCCATAGAAGCTATTAAACTTAATATTTATCTTCCCATCAAATGATACATCAACATTTCCATTAGTCCATGAGTCTACTACGTCTTTTATTAGTTCTTCATCTATTTTACCTATTCCACGTATTTTCCCTCTTACTCTTGAACGACGTTCTTCGTCTGTGAAATTAGGATTGTATATTGTTATACCTGTATCTTTTTCCCATTTACTTAGAGTTGTTGTTGCAGTGTCTAGGAATAGCTGATTATATACTTCTTTTATATTATTTTTGAGATTATCAAGTTCCTTGTCTTCTACATTCAATATCTCTCTGAATTCTAGTATATCTTTATATATTTCTGGTAAGTATTCCATTAAGTTAGTTTTATCCATTTAATGTCACCGTCCCTAGTATTGGCACTTGATTTGATAATGATATATTAGTTGTATTTCCGTTAATAGTTAGATTAGTGTAATCGCTTCCTCCTGCTTGTGATATTGCATCAAGTAGAATAGAACCAATTCTTGCATAGCTTACGGAATAACTATCTCTATCTTGCCAATTATCAGATATAATATCAGTAAAGTATTTATTAATCTCTTTTGTAAATATTGTCTTTGTATCTTGGGTATTTGCTCCTATTACTTGACCTGTTATATCTATAGTCGTTGAAGTTGCAGGTTCTACAGTGCATTTTGCACCTATTGGGGCAACGCCCTTTCCTTTTCCTTCTTTATTAGGATCAATGTATTGTTGAACTTTATCTACTAACTGTGAAGATGCAGGTTTCATCATGGAATCCACTAAGATGACTTTAACTGTATAATCTCCATCCCATCTTGGTATTACTTTTGCTGCTCCTATACCATTAATATCTCTTGCCCATTTTTGGTAGTGATATATATTTCCTGATGTTGCTGATTTTTTTACTTTTTCTTGTTGTCTATCTATTAATTCTTCATCAGTTTCTCTATTTTCTCCCGGAGTAATCACATCGTCTAGTGTTGCAGATGTAAGTCCGTCTATTTCTTCTATTGGAATAAGTAGTCCTGTATCTCTATTACCTACTACTCCTTCTTGCTCACATTCAAGTAGCACATTATCTATACCATCATTTACATTGATTACTTTGTATGTAAGGTTATTGAGCCCGAATCTGCTTCCTACTATCGGTATAACTCCTTGGAATTTACCTTTTCTTATTGCTTTTGTTGCATTTTTTCTATATACACCAAAGTCAGCACATTTTCTATCTAGATAGTCGCCACTTGACGATGTTACAAAAGACATATTAAAAACAGAATTTAGGTCAATATATATTTGTGCTATTTCTGCACATGCTGGCGCTATGGCGTCATATATAATACTTCCTTGTCTCTTATCTATATTATTAGGTACTTTTTCTAGTGCTTTTTCTAGGATATAATCATATGTCATATGCTCAAACACTTACCATCACCTCACTTTCAAATGAACCTTCAATACTGATTACGTGAAATCTAACTGTTACATTTTCATCTTCATGAGTAAATGCAAAATCTGTAACGTTTAGTATTCTGTCATCTGCAATAAGTGCATCTCTTATTAATCTTTTTAAATCCATCTCTATATAATCTCTATCTTTTCCTATTAATCCACTTAGTTCTGAACCATAAGAAAAATCATATATTAGATACTTGTATCTTTGTGTTTCTAGTATCTTAAATACTGCTTGTTTTATTGCTTCTATCCCGTCAATATACTTATCAATTCTGCCTTCTAGCAAATTAAGTCCATAAGTTCTAGTTTCTGGAGTTATTTCATATATATCATCTTCAAGATGTAGACCACTTATAGGTATCATTCTGTCACCACCTTATCTAGCACAATGTATTGTTGTCCTCCTTGTGCTCTTAATAATATTACTTTATCCTCTTTCTGTAACATATCTTTTCCAGTTACAGTATTAGTTAATATTAAGAAATCTTCATCTAATATAAATCGTTGATCTACTTGAATGTTAACTGGATTAGTCTGAATAACTTCACCAAAATATACTGTTACATCTTGGCTACTATCTTTTACACCTTTGTTTATTTGTTTTAGTGCTCCTATGAATTTTTGTGTATTACTCATTTATATCACCTTCAGTGTTAGACTCATAGTATGCTGATTATTGCTAAAGCTATGTTTTGCACTATCTACTATAAATCTTTGTTTTAATTCCATTCCTTTTATATCAACATATATAGATGTTCCTGCTCTTACTGATAAGTCTCCTATACAGTCAAGACTTAAACCTTTTTCTACTCTATTTTTTACAAATACTAGTTGTTCAGCACGTTTACGAATCTGTGCTTCGTTTAATTTATCATTAACTTTCTCATAGTATTGTAGAAGTCCCCATTTATTAATATTGCTACTGTCTTTTACGATAAATACTTCTCTTTTCCCTGTGTTCTTGTTATCTTTATATAACTTAATTTTATTAAAGGAATCTCCGTCAATGCTTCTATCGAAAGAATAACTAGTTAATAAGCTTTCATCTCCAATAATTAAGTTATTAAACATGCTTTTTATGTTTTTCAGTGTCAGGCTTCCAAAAGAATCGTATAATACATACATTTCTCCTGTATTAATTAGCGTATTATCAATAGATTTATATATAATATCAATAAGTGTTTGCCCATCTTCAACCATTAGAGGTATTTTATAGCTTGTATTTTCTAACACACCTGTTCTGATATTAAAATCCGTTGCTATCTTTTGTACTATTTCATCTGCTCTTTTATTCTTGAATACAAAAGTATCTTTGTTAAGCAAATATCTCATTTGGTCATATGCTGTTATACTTAGTGTTTCATCTGAAGTTCTAGATATTTTAAATATATATCCGTAGAAGATTTTTGTATCATCTTTTATAAAATATATGATGCTTCCTTCACTTATTTCTAACCCTTTTTCTATGACCATTGCAAAAGATAATTCAGCTGGTTTTCCTATTCTAACTGTATCCCATGATATATTAGTGACTAATTGACTTATATCGTATATTTCTCCTGTGCTAGTGTTTTGCATGATTATAGATATCATCACATCACCTCTTTGTAAGGCATTTTTAACTTCTGCCCAGGATATATCAAGTTGGGATTTTTAATGTTATTTTGTTTTGCTATTTCCTTATATAGATTTCCATTTCCTAGCTGAGATTTAGCTATTTTCCACAGAGTATCTCCTGATTTTACTATGTAAGTTTTTGGCATTTGTTTTGTAACTGGACGTGAATTTTTACAATCTTTTGATATAGTTGTTTTACCATTATTACTTGAGAGTGTAACTCTTCTTGCTCTATGTTCTCTATATTCTGTTAGGTTAATAGTGTAGTATATATCCCCCACTTCTCCTGCTTTTTCGTTGATTTCAAAATCCTCTATAAGCCAAAGTCTATCTATTGGATAATACCCACCTATAACCTTGAATGTAAGTATTTTGTTTCTTTGTTTCCAACTATATAACTTATTGACATATGTACTTGGGTGTTGTAATTTATTTGTAACTACATATGGTGCTTCATGTAGGGGGAAAAGGCTACTTATACTTAGTTTTAATAATTTTCTATTTCCTGATTTAACTACATCACCCATCTGATAAATATTATATGTCTCAGTGTTTCCTGCTTGAGTTACTTTTACTTCTTCTGGACTTACAGGTAACATTATCTCTTCTTCGCTACCGTCTAATAATCCAATATAGAATTTATACATCTATGCATACACCCCCTGTGCTGAGTTAGCTACTTCTTTTACAAGTGCTTCTGTTATTTTTCCAAGGAGCTTGTCTGCATCAGCATTTTCATTAACCGTCATATCTCCCATAGATACTGTTGGAGTTAGCGTTACAAAGTTCTGAATCATTTCTCGCTCTGCTACTTCTCTCATGAGCTTTATGTCTTCATCTGCTATATTTACGTTATCTTTAATTTTATTTACTTGTACTGGTACGTCTTTTTTATTAGCTTCTTTTTGCAACTTATCTATTCCTAATTTTTTCTTTAATTCTTCAGCAGAAATATTATCTATTGCTCCTGCCACTTTATCTCTTACACCATCTAGATTGACCTTTTTATCTCTAATAAATTTGCCTGTTGCTTTTGCTGCACCACTAAAGTCTACTTTCATGTATTGTACCTTATCAATGTTTGCTCCAAGTAAATTAAGAGCATCAATTACTAAATTAATTCCGCCAATAAATGGATTGACAAATATATTCAAAAACATATTAATCCCATCTCCTGCAAATTTAATAATTCCTTCTAATGCGCAAGCTAATGCTTCTATCAAAGCGTTTATTCCAAATTCAACTAAGTTAAATAAGCACTTAGTTATATTGACAATAACTTTTCTAACAGGTTCCATTGTTGCAATAAGCGTTATAAATATAGTAATTAAAATGATAATTACACTTATAATAAATACAATAGGTAGTCCTAATTGTGCTTTTCCTAATGCTTCTGTAACAGCGGTAGAAATAGTTGTTATTAAGTTATATGCTTTACTTATTGCATTATATATAGCAAGCACCACTCCAATAGCTGTAATAGCTGTAGCAATTGCTCCTAATATAATCAGAACATACTCAGCATTATCAAACATAAATGAAAATATATTGCCTATCACATCTATAATTGGTGCTATACAATCAAGTAATATAGCGACTCCATTTATCAGTGCTCCT
Source organism: Vallitalea sp. (assembly GCA_025210515.1). GTDB lineage: Bacteria > Bacillota > Clostridia > Lachnospirales > Vallitaleaceae > Vallitalea. The sequence goes on from JAOARM010000025.1 coordinate 38,725, forward strand.
AGAAAGACATATATAAATTTAATCATTTGTCTCATTGCTTTACTTTCCATGAGTTTAGTTATTTTTTGCAATACTGGTCTTAATAATGGAGCAAGTTTTTTCGCTAATGTAGCCCAAGTACTTAGCCATTTATTCTTGACTTTTTCTATCATCTTACTAGTTTTTTTATCTTTTTTTATTCCTAACTTAAACCCTTTGCCAATTGAACCTTTCCATAATTTTTTAATTCGTTTTTTAGTTGCTTTCATTATACTAACAGCTTTATTTGGAATAACTTTCATTTTATTGTTGGCATCATTCTGTAATTGCGATAAATCTGAAACTACATTTATTGTTGTGTTATTAGAGTTTTTCACCATTTGCTTACTAATATTTTTAGTTTTATCAATCATTTTCAAGTTTTCTTTAACTTTATTAATATATTTATTTTGCACTGATGTCTTATTCTTAATGGTAGTATTGTATTTATTTAATAATGCTACTGTGTTATCAATTGAATTTATTACATTCAACCTATCACCACCTTCATTAACGTGTCTTCTTATAAGCCTTCTTCTCAGCTTCTATATGTAAATCTACACTAGCCATTACAAAAGCTTTTTCACGTCTTGGTAAATCTAGAAATTGTTGAGGGAGTAAGTTTATTTTATGTAGTAGATAATGAGCATAATTAGCATCTGAATCTCCCTCAACAATTAGTTTTTTGCCTGTTCTTTTAACTCCTCAAGATCTGTATAACCTGATAAAGTCTGAATTTGATCAGCTAATGTAGCAATCTCTCCTGGTAACATAACTTTCTTAATATAATCTTCTGGTGTTACGCAACCAACACTTTTAATGCTATCTGCTTCTTCAAACTTAGGATCTACAGTTCCTCTAATAGCAATTAATCTATTAAATTTACTTACATCAAAGTCTACTTTACCTTTCTTACCCGTACGCATACAAATCTTTTGAATATCTGACATCTCGCTATCTGTAATGGCTCTAATCTTAAACTTTAATAAGTTTCCTTTATCATCTTTGAATCTATTAGAAACTAATACCTCTTCTGTGATATCATCAATAATATTTTGATTTAAAAATGCTTGCAAATTACTCATTTTCTTCACTCCTATAATTTTTTTTTCTTTAATTAGTAAGGAAAGTTATTACTTAATGTCTCAAATAAATCTTACTCATTAATCCTATCTATCAAATAACATTAGTCATAAGTTTTTACTAGCCCAGCGGAGAATGATATAGGGTAATATGTAGCAGTGAGTCACGGATGGCGAACTCAGCAGTTTAAACACGGACGTTTAATCTGCTGACGAAATATTACCCTATATTATTCAGAGCGGAAGTTTAGCCTATATTTTCGTAATAACTCCCCTTACTTACTTAAATTACTCTACAACATTAAACTTATTTAATATCTCAATATCATCAAATGTAAAACTTAATTCCTCTTCTAATACATCTTTATCAATATCAATTTGTCCAATGATAACACTATCAATATTACAATTTTTTAGTACTACTGTTTGTTTACCAGCAGAACTTGCAGGATCTTCATTAACTAGTTGAATATCAAAGTATACATCTTTACCAGTTTTAATATAATCAAGCATTAATTGTCTAAATTCACTTGTCATGTAATAGATAGTCATACTACCTGTACCTTTCCAACCAGTAGCTTTACTATGAGTCGCTCTACTGCCTAGAACTTTTATCTCTGACTTGTTTTTCTCAATCTTAGCATCGATTTTCTTAATATAAGCCATTTCTTTTACTATTCCATTAATAGTTTTAAATACTTTTCCTTCTCTTCCTGATATAATATCTTGAGCTTGTAAAATCGCCATATTACTTCACCTCCACAGTCATATATAATTTTTCCATACCATCTACTGGCTGAGCAGCTATTCTTACAATTACAACGTCTGTATCATCGCTTGCTAACACTTGTACATCTTTTTGAGTATCTAAGTTAGTGATAGAACCGTTATTATCGTATTTTTGAAGGCATTTAATAATTTCATTTTTAAGTAGATTTCTTCCATCTTCATTATTACTAATTTTACCTATGAAATAATCATTACCAATCTTAGTAATCTGATTATTAATACCATCAAGAGTACGCATAACTCTGTTTTTTCTAAACATTCTTCCTTTATCTTTTGTAAATGAATGAAGAGAGTTAATGTCATATTCTACTCTTGCTTTTCCATCATAACTTGTAAATAGAAACTCTCCATCATTTATGTAATCTTCGATAGATGCATGATTATATTTATAATCAACATCAATAGCTCCATCATAGAAATCATATGTTAAAGACTCATTCGTATTAGCTGCTGCTGTAGCTCCTGCAACCCAAGCAGTTGCTTTCTTGGCAGGTAAAACAGTTCCATCATCAAGCATTACACCATTTTTCACACTTATAATACCTTCATAATCAGCATTACTATAATTTTCTGCTACTAAGGTAACTTTATTTCCTTCATTATCTCTAAGTCTCTTAACCCAATCTTTGAATGCATTTTTAATAGTATTATCAGAAACACTATAAAGTGCACAAGTATTGAAATAATATACTTCTATAGCTTCTCTATAAGATTTATAATTATCTTCTATAACACTTCCATTGGCTCCTCCACTTAAAGATGCTGAAGCAGTTGCAGATAATTTACCTGTTCCACTGAAATCTACAAAGCTGTTATTATGTAATTGTTCTACATTTGTTACTGATTTTTGAGCATCTACAAGTTTATTTCCAACAAATGTTTTCACATTGAACTTATCTTGGTTGCTTTCTACAACAACTTTTAATTCATTACCTTTAATTCCTGTATATTTTGCAGTTGCTGTTAAATTATTATGTGTTACAGTTGCTTTAGCACCTGTTGATACAGGATTTAATCTGTATACTAATACTTTCTCAGCTCTTTTTAATGCTTCTCTTATTGGAACTATATTATGTAGTTCTTCACCAAAAATCCCAAATGTATCTGTATTGTGTGATACTTCTATAACTTCATGCTCTTTACCAAAATCAAGATCAAGAGGCATTGTAACGATTCCTCTATGTAATTGTTCTGACTGCATTCTTGTTTGTTCAAAATTAATATAAACTCCTGGTCTTACTTTATTCTGAGTAGTCCATGTTCCACCCATATAATGCACCATCCTTTCATGTTATATAACCTTAATTTCTTTTACTATTGAACTAATGTTATTACCTTGTTGTTTTTCTTTTACTAGATTCAATGTAGTATCAAATCTATAATGTAACTGTCCTTCTGATATTTCACTTATTTTTTCCCCAGTTCTTACCAAAGTACCTTCTAGATTTAATATTTCTAACTCTTCATCAAGCTTATCTGAAATATCCCAATACAACTCATTTTTGTTATCATTATCTAACAGACAAACTATATCAAATTTTATTTTTATAATTGATTTTTCTCTTTGATAATTAGTTGTTTTATTGTCAACTTTTATCTTTAGAGCTGGTTTTAATATTTCATCTGATTGTTTATCTTCTAGATAGATATTGTAAGTTTTATATAATTTCTTTAGCTTATCTTCAATATTTTTCTTGACTTTGTTAATCACTTTTTTCCCTCCCACCTATTTATTAGTTGCATATGCATCTGATGTTAACATCTTATTTAGTAGTAATTCTAACTACTGTACCGGCTTGATATAATAATATCATCTACCTACGCGACATTAACACGACACATTTGAAAAACTTTTTAGTGAATATAATTCTTTTATTTTTTTCTCTAATCTCTGAACTTGTCTAATAGACATATACATTTTTTCGGCTGTTTGCTCTTGAGTTAACCCTTTAATTACTCGATGATAGAATATCTGCTCTTGTGTACCCTTTAACATACTAAATATATTATCTACTTCTTTTTTTTCTTCTTCTAATCGTTTTATTTCTACTTGATGTAAATATATATGTGAATCTAGAATAGATAGCTCTTTACTATAAGATTGGTAAGGAATTGTGTATTGATTATTGATATCTATACTAGATTTATCTATTAACTCTTTTAAAACTTCTTTTTGCTTAATATAAGAATTTAATCTTATATTAAGTATAGCTACCTCATTAATTAAATCATCATATGTCTTAAATAAAATGCTCACAATTAATCCCTCCATTTATCAATTAGCAACTTTTCGATACTCATTTTGCGTATTGTGCTTCAAAAAAAATTACTTGCATATAATATTTTTAATTACTCATTTTGAGTAATTTAATATATCAATATGAAGTAATATTATTATAATACTCGTTTCGCGTATTGTCAATATCTTTTTTATATATTATAATCTACTATTTCTCCCAACAGATTTAATAGTAACATCCACTTTTAATTCAATAATTGCATTTTGGAAATTATCTTTACTACATACGTCTTTTTGCCTTCCGTATTTTGCCACAGCATATTTCCCAAGATCAAGATAGTCATCACCATATACTTTTTGGATTTTATTTATTTCATCTGTTAATATTTTTTCTAATTTTTTGTTCAATGTCTCTTCTATTAAACCAATTGTCTTTTTATCAAGATATTGTTTTACCATTGTATTAAGAAAAAGGTCTCCAGTAATATTAAGATTAATACTATATTTTAGATTTTCATTCTCTTTGCTTACTTTTACTTTTCTTTTACAATCTGTCATAATATCTATATAATGAATAGGTGAATTGGAGATAATTAATGAAAAGTCATCAAACTTGTCAATATCAAAATAATCCAAATCACTAGAAGCACTTAGGGAAATATATCCTTTGCTTTTTTCATTTCTTAGCATATTGATTAACCTAGTCTCATTCATTGGTATTTTGTAAACCATCTTATCAGCGTCGAATAAAGCTAATCCTGTTATTTCTGGCTTTTTATTAACAATCTCAATATATGGAATAAAAATTTTTCTACCTTCTTGATAATACATTTGTATAACGTCACCTGCAGTTATACCATATGGAAAAAAATTAGCATAATGAGAAAATGTCAGCAAATCATATAAAATTTTAGAATTAGTTTCATCTGTATTATTATCTCTACTTAAATAATAATCACATTTACCTTTAGTAACTGCCAACAAACAATTCAAATTTGATTTTGAATCTCTTAAAACGGCGTCAATCACATCCATAATACCATACTTGGCTCTTTCTTCACTGATTAATCCTATTTGCTCTGTTCCTACAGTAAATTTAGTAGGCATTTTTTTCATTCTATTTTGAACTAACTCATATATTGTATCTCCCTTACCTGTATATACACAAGAAGGTTTACCATTATCATGACTCATTGGTATTTCTGCTGGATCAACAAATGTTACATCATTATCTTTACCTGAATCTTTTTCAATATCATATCCAACTCCAACAAATATCCCTAAGTTCTCTATTGGATATACGTCATAGCAACCATTTAGTAATAAGCAGATACAAATCATTTCATATATTAATAGTATTTTATTAACTCTTTTCATCTAATGTTCTCCTATATCTTATTGGTACTAATATTGATGTAATTATCCCAAATCCTAATGAAAAATAAATAAAATAACTTATATATTCCTCAGTTATTGCAATACGATTATGTTCAGATAACATAAAATATGAAGCAAATAGTACTATCAATGATGCTATAATGCAAGCTTTTTTATAATCTATTTTGATTGAGCTGGATATACAATAACTAACAAAATAACTACTACAGGATATATTATTAAGAAAAATGATTCCCCATAAGAAAGTATATAATGATGTAAAATTAGCAACTACTGGTGTGGAAACTGTACCTATCATATATAGAAGGGGAAAGTCAACTTTTGAAGTTAATTCCCATCCCAAATTAAATATAAGTAAAAATACTATAAAAGTATATATAACTATTGTAATAAGGCAACTTAATATTCCTGCTTTTAAAAGTTTTTTATTATTAGTAACTTTACTTATTGTTATAAAGCTTATTTCTACTAATGAATACTGACTTAAATTAGTTAAAGCACCTTTTGCTATATTATTTGTTGTTGAGAACATAGGTTGTATATTATTAAGTGATCCGTTAGGTAGTAAAAATATTAGTACAGCGACAAATAAAACAATTAGGTAAAAATATAATTCACAAACTCGTCCTATCATATATATTCCTTTCATAGTTATAAAAGTAATTATTAATAACGAAGGAATTATTATATAGTAAGGCGAAAGAAAATCAGTAATTGTTTGTGTAAGTATATTAGTAAATCCTGCTACTACAGTTGTAAACATTATAAAATAATATATTAAAAATATGGTAATAATACAATAGGCAATAGGCTTTGTGTATACTTTCTTAAGCATTTCCCAGAAATCATCATGATTTGAATTTTTATCGATTAAGTAAGCACAAATCACAATTATTATAGGATAAATTCCACAAATAAATGTAGATATCCAAGCATCTTGGTGAGCCACATAACTACTTTCTGCTCCCAAAAAAGCTACACCAATGCCAATCATATTTCCTAATATAATAAACATATATTGATTTCTTGTTATTGTGTTTTTATTCAACTTTTCTTTCTCCTCTTTAATAAGTTTCTTGGTGCCTTATTAATCTGATTTAATGGATATCTGAAAAAGCTATCTTTTAGTTCATTATATTTCATTGGTGCTAACGGTAATAAATAAGGTGTGCCAAAGTTTTCCAAACCAATTAAATATCCAATTAAGGAATAAATCCCTATCATAATACCAAACAACCCAAATACTTGTGCTAATATCAACATAATAAATCTACATAATCTAATAGATAAGCTCATCTCATATATAGGAATCAAAAAAGTACATATAACAGAAATAGATATAACTACTAAAGTTGTTGGACTTACAAGTCCAGATCTTATTGCCGCTTGACCTAAAATAATACCTCCTACGATACTTAGTGTTTGCCCTACTTTGGAAGGCAATCTTAATCCTCCTTCTCTCAGAAATTCAATAATCATCTCCATAATAAGAATTTCAAAAAAAGGAGGTAGGGGAATATCTTTTCTAGATTTTGATATTATATTAATAAGGTCTTGAGGAATTAATTCAATGTTATAAGTAATAAGAGTTAAATATATAGGTGATATTAGCAAAATAATAATTACAGCTGAAACTCTTAAAAACCTATCAAAATTAGCAATAATTATGTTATTAGAATAATCTTCAAATGCCTGAAAGAATTCTATAAATACTACTGGTATAATTACTCCATAAGAACAACCATTAACAAAAATAACAGCTTTTCCTTGAATTAGGTCTGATACAACTTTATCTGGTTTTTCTACTGTTTTATATTGTGGGAATATGCTAAACTCATTATCTAATATATATTTCATAAGATATCCTGTATCTGGAATATAATCTGCTTTTACTTCTTTTAACTTCTTTTTTATTTCAGATAAAACGTCTTTATCAATAGCATTGTCTACATACATAAGAGCTGCTTCACTTTTATTTTCTTTTCCCAATGTATATTGTTCAACTTTTAGATGATTATTAATTAATTTTTCTTGTATCATAGAAACATTAATTTTAAGACTTTCTACGAATGCACTATTATTACCTTTAATATTTTCCTCTATTTTAGGATTGGCTTGCTGTTTGAAATTATATTTATAGGTATCACATATAATGCCATCTAGATCGTTTTCCAATAATACAAGTGTTTGTCCTCTTTTCAATTTTTCACAAATTACTTTAACATCAGAATCTATAGTAATTGAATTAATTGAAATATATCGTTTTGATAAATATCTAGCTGGTGTAGATTCTCTAGGTACTTTCGTATCAATATTATATAATAGTGGTGAGATAATATACTTCTCTATACTTTCTTTATCAGTTAATCCATCTATATAGATAATCATGCAGTTTAAGTTTCCATATAAAATTAACTCTCTTGTTGTTACTAAATAGTTATTAGATAAAAGTCTATATATTATTTTTTTATTTTCTTGTAAATTATTTGTTAGCTTAGAATTGTTTATCGTCTCCACCCCTTTCAAATAAGTTTTATGACTTATTTTTCCACATTTTATTAAAAATATTCTTATATTTATAAGAAATTTGTGAATTGACATTTCTCAATACGTGTATTACAATAATAGTAGTCCTTATTATAATGTTATCAAAGTTAATAATAATACTGTTTTTGCAAATATATTATTAAGGAGGCAAATAATGACATTAGGTGAAAAACTCAAGACTTTACGACATGAAAGAGGTTTATATCAAAGAGATGTTGCAGAATCTCTAGGCATTGCCATTACAACTTTATCTGGATATGAACGTAACGACAGAAAACCTAATCCTGAAACACTTAGACAATTATCTGATTTCTATGGGGTCACTATTGATTATCTTGTTGCTGGAGCAGAAAATAATATTAACGATTTAGAAGAACAATTCCCAGAAGGAGTAAAAGTACTTAGACGTGCAACAAAAGAACTAACTCCACAAGCTCGTGCTAAGATGATTAAATTAATGAAAGCCTTTTTGGAGGATGAGTAATATGTAAAGAGGAGGACTTTGTATATTGAATATACCGCACAAACCTAGATTTGAACACGCCAAACATATTGGTCGTACTTTTTATAACAGTCTTAATATAAAATCTTATCCTATTGACCCTATACAAATTGTGTACCATATGAATTGGAAATTTGAAATTGATGATTTATGTGGAGAAGAGGGGTATACCTTCTACAACCCTAGAACTGATAATTATTGTATAGTTATTGATAATACTCAAAGTGTACGAAGGCAACGTTGTAAATTTACAATTGCTCATGAAATAGGTCACATCGTTATGAACCATTATAATTGTTATGATATTGATAATTTAACAGATGAAGCTTACCATATATTAGATGTAGAGGCTGATATTGTAGCTGGCGAAATTCTTATGCCCTATATATCATTACGTAGAACTAATAACAGTAATATTATATCTCTTGCTAATCTATATGATGTTTCTCATAGTGCTATGGAGACAAGACTCAGATTTTTGAATCTATATGATTGTATTATTAGGGAAGAAATGAAATCTATGTAAGTTTTGGAAGATATACTTAAATGTTATAACGCAAACCATCTATAGATAATTTACTACCCGTTATCAGTATATCTTCCTTAATATTCATAATAAATGTATTATCTAACTATCACTTTTATATGTTTAATACTTAATCTTCCATATTATTTTAATTTTATTACTACCTATATTATTTTTCTCATATATAAACGTATATTTCATTGCGCCATTTGGTGTAAAATACTTGGCATTATCAAATACATTTTCCATACTTCTTAGAGTCATATTGGTTTCAAAATCTTTTATTAAACCATTACCAAAACTAACTCTATTATTCAAAATTAATGGATTATCTGAGAAAGTATTGAATTCCATAATTACTTTATCAACTTTTTCATGACCATTTATATAAAAATCATCTTCTCTAATTATACTACCTTGTTCAAATATATATTTTGTATGAGAAGTAATTGAATTGTATTTTTCTAGCTCTCTTTTTCCTATTTTACATAAACCTTCTGTTTTATAACTTACTGTATAACAGCTTTCTTCACTATAGCATTCTATTTCATTAAAAAAGCTTAATGGCATAAGTTTTGTTCCATCTTCCAATATTAACATGGGTGTAAGATATGCTCTTTTTTCATCTGGTGTGCCTTCAATAAAAAATGGTTCATAAGGAAGTGGCAAATAAGCCGTCAATCCATAAGCTCCTTTTCCTCCGTTAATTATTGGAAGCTGAAATACATGTTCTCTATCTCTAATTACTGCAAGCCCTCTTTTATATAATCTATTATCAAAGTTATATAATTCTGCTTTTTGCATATTTAGTAATTTTTCACTGTAGTTTTTAATTGGTAGCTTATCCCATAAACCTAGCTCTTTCCATATCTCTCCTGCGAAAACTAATTTCATACAAATATCAATATTTACACCAAATATTCTTGATTTATTTCTATATTCATCAATAGTTCTTCCCTTATCCCATAAGTTTACTAGCTCTGTTTCTTTATCAAACCAAAAATCAACTACTCTTTGTGCACATTTTACTGTATAAGCATATGCAATATTAGTTTCTTCTTCATTTAGAATACCTATTTTGGCGGCTATAGGTAATACTTCAATAGCTCCCGTATCACCATGAGCTCCTAAGCTTCGTCCATATGCATAGCCATATCCTTGTTCGTTAGCCATTTGAATATAGATATCGCAACTTTTTCTTAGCATTATTTTAACTTTTTCTGGCGTTTCTTCTCCAATAAAATTATACAAATCAGCTAATTCTGCAGGTACAATAGTAGTATATCTATCAAATCTACCTTCACCTATTGTCTCATCCATATACCATCCATTTATTGAGTATTCTTCTGCGTGTTTCAAATATATATTAAGAAATATATCACTATACTTTATTGGTTCAAACTCTAACTTTTCTCTTAGTTTTGCAACTCTAAAAGCCACGCTATAATAATTAAATGGTCTATTACCTTTAAGTTCTAAAGAATCCTCTTCTACGAACACTCTCCAATCAAGTCTTCTATTTATTTCTTCTAATTCTTCTGTATTCAATAATTTTTCAAGAATGTCTTCTTTTTTATAAGTATATAATGAACTTAATAGTGACAATATTCCAAACGTATCAACTTCAAATTCTAATGCAAATAAAAATAAATCTTTCAGTGTACGAAACATTGCATCATCTAATTCATCTCTACGTTCATTTAATATAATATGGGTATATGTATTAAACATTCCCCCAGCTGAGAAAGGAATATGATCACCAAATGCAACAATACCATCAATATTCATTTCATGTTTTTTTTGTACCGCTTCATCACATAATTTATTCCTTATAGGTATAATATGTTCTTTAACGATATTTTCATAACTTCTTCTCATACTTAGTGTTCTCCTCTTACTTTGTCAATTTCTATATATATATTAGTGACCTATTTAATATGTACAGGTCATTGAAACTAATCTTAATTTCAATGACCTGCACGTATACTTGTTTTTATATAAGCATCTTTATATTAATAATTCTTAGTTAACCCAATGAAATTATTAATAAAATCAATTGCTTCTTCTTTACTCATTTCATTAAAATCTTTTCCAGATAAATTATTGTATAGCTCCATCATCAAGTTTAACATTTCTTCTGATATGCTGCATTCATTAACAATGTGGTTGTTCTTCTCATCAGTAACTCCATACATTATATATCCTAATTCACTTTTATCATTCTTTTTAGATGGACTATATATTTCTACTTCACTAATACTATTCCATTGACTTACTGTATTACCATGACCATTAATTCTTATATATCTGGCTTTCGTAGGATCAATTTCAAATGTCTCAAAATCAGATGTTAATCCAGAACTTTTAACTTTACTTAATAGTTTAGTATAGTTTTTTCCATCTATAGATACTTCAACATCAAAAATTGTTTGTCTTAAATCTCCACTAAAGAAAGCTATAGAAAGATAATTTACTAACTTCTGCTCACCTAAGTCAAATTTAATCCATTGTTCTCCTTTTGCAGACCATCTTGTATTCAAGTCACCGTCTACAGTATTATCTGCTTTATGTCCATCATCACCACTTGAAGTAACCATATCTTTATTAATAACATATTGGATTGCATTCTGTGGTTTACCTATTAAAGGTAATAAATTAAAACTTACATAATATGTTGCTTCATTACCATTACCATCGTTAACATTTATAGTTGCTATACCTGGTATTTCACTAGCTTGTGTGATAGATACATTATGATTACTTTCAACGCTAACAACTGGAACCTTCTTAGTTCCGAAAGGTAAATTTATGTTAAATACTTTATTTGTATCTTGGAAATCACTTAATGATTCTCCATCTATATTGATTCCTTTTAACTTTGGTGTATTAATATTTCCATCTTCAATTGTCCAATCTTTTAAAGGTGTTACTACTGGCTCGTCTTCTGGGATAGATTCTATATCAAGTAATGGTACCATCCAAATAGATATAGTTTCTTCCACTACGTCATCCATATATAAAGCTAACTTTCTAATACCGTTATTAGATTTTTGTTTATCTGGATATGGATTAGGAGATGTAGGAAGAGGTTTGGCTTCCATCTCTTTAAAAGTAGCTCCATTATTATTTGAAATAAGTTTTACATATAGTTTCTTGCCTTCTTTTGTTAATAAAGCTGCTTTTCCATTTTCAATAATTTCAATGTCAGCTCGAGTATGCATAAACCAATATATTTCAGAAGGTTTTTTCAATAAAAGTTCGTCTTGTATAAGGATTTGTGAACGATTATTAAATAATTTCATACCTCGTTTTGCACTTTTTGCATCTTTTGTATATGCATCACTTAAATCAAGTATAGAATATGCTCCTTTTGGTTTAGATTCAGTATCAATAATGCAAGATGCTGCATTTACGTCTTGTTGTAAAACTGGATTTTCTTTTGGATTAATTACAAGTGTATTATGTCCTTCTGGTTTCTTTCTATAATAAGTCCAACGTTGGTACTTTCCATCCCAGAAACCTGGTAAACTATAATTATCTGTTCCTAGATCCATTGCCCATCTTACACCTAATGCATCAAAAACAAATGTACCACTATCTAAGTCTGCATGACTCTTCATTTGACTATTATAGCCTTTCATTGCAACAAAGAGTGCATTAGCATCTGCCCAATTACTTCTAAATGCTGATGTTTCTACTACTTTAAAAGTTTTATCTAAAGTATTAGGTTTCTTATCTACTAATCCGTTTTTATAGAATAGAAGAGAAAGTCCTGTTTGTGTATTCTTTCTTCTATTAAAATCTGATATGATAAATGCATATTCTGGCTTATTATAATGAGATGCATACCACATTGCTTCTGGACGTGCTCCTCCAAGACCATTACCATCTGCGAAATTAAATGTACCCAATTCACCCTGTAAATAAACTGGGAAAGCCCCTGAATTCTTAAATCCTTCTAGTTGTGAAAGTCCATAATCAATTCCAAGAGAATTGTTAAGTGAAGCTATTAAATATGTTAAATATTGTCCTCCATATCCCCAATAAATAGGACCTTCTGGCCACGCTCCATCTTTTGAATAATATCTTATTGCAAGTTGAATATCTTTTAACGCTCTTTCTAAAACTTTTCCTTCAAGCTCTTGTGCATCTTCTAGTATTGCCATTGCTGAAAAAGCCATAGTACCATTAACAACGAAGTTAATATTATTGGTTCTTTCTCCAGCCTTTGTTTTCATATATTCTTTTAACGCTTTGTTTTTAATTGCATTCTCTATAGTATTTCTTTGTTGATCATTTAGATAGTCATAAATCATGTCATATCCAAAAGCTACATAAAATGATGTTTCTGCACAACCTAGCATACTGTTTGATATACCCCAATCTTTATAATTGGCAACGGCTTCTAATTCTTCCCAAACGAATTCTGCATACTTTGGATCATTTGTTAATTGATATAATACTGCAGCATCTACAAGTTTATTCCTTGTTTTATACGGAGATTTTTCATCTTCTGGTGTTGGCTCCATATCAATCATAGAATCTACTTTTGTTTTAATACTATTATATACCTTGTTGATATAATCATCATTTTGTAAATTAGATTTTAATTCATTTATTCTTGATTTAGTTACTAATAATCTAGGATGTTCGTTGCTTAATCCATGGCTTGCAAAATCATTTTTAATATTCTCTATTAATGGTTGCACAAACACCATTATTTTTTCTTTAATAACTCCACCATTATTGTCACTAATAGTTACTTCAAAGCTATCATATCCTATGTAATCTTTATTAGGTGTATATGTAAAAGTTCCAATAGATTCTAAACTAACATTACCATTAGTTGCATTGGCATCTAGAGTGTATGTAATATTATCTTTATCTATATCTTTTACTTTAATACTATCATTAATAGTTTCTTGATTAGTTGTGACAAAATGCTCAATTTGGTAAATAGGATCGTCATTTACAGGGTTAACTGTAATACTGGCATCAACTGTTTTTGATCCTCCATCATTACTTAGTACCATAATCTTAAAAACTTCTTTTCCGTTATAATCTTTATTTGGATAATAAGTATATTCACCGTTATCTCCAATATAAGCTATACCATTGTTAGGAGCTTCTAAAATTTTATAAGTATATGTGGAACCTTCTACTCCTTTTGGCTCTACTTTTCCAATTAAACTACTATCTTCATCAATAGTTTCATTAATATTACTTACATTGAATCCGCCATCTTTACCTACGAAGATTCTGCATTGAGCCTCAATATTACCATCATTTGTTATTGCTTTTATTGTTACTAATCCCTTATTCGTAGAATCTGTAGTAACAACACCTTCTACAACTTTTGCAATACTCTCATCAGAAGAAGTCCATGTAACTTTAGTATCTGCAACATCTACTGGAGTAAAAATTGGATTTATTGTTACACTTTTATTATTATCTAGAACAATATACTCTTGGTCTAATTTTAAATCAATCATATATTTTCCTTTATCAACTAGTTTTAAATCATCAAACCACGCTATTCCTGTTCCAGTCTCAAAAAACATTTCCATTTTCAATTGATTTGCACCAGCAGGAACTTTGATATCTAATTTTCTTTCTGTCCAATCATATGTTTTTATTGGATCTATATCTGATGCTAATGGTTGCGTTATTGGTCCATTTTCTACTTTAGTTCCATTATTCAAAAAGTTATTTCTAACAAATACGCCGTATTTAGATTTAACATTATCTGTTTTTATGAAGCAACTAAAATCATATCTTTTTCCAGCTTCTACAGGAATTACCTGACCAATACAAGCTCTTCTATTAGTATTTTCTATCTTAATAGATTGATTACCTTCTTTTTTATCTGTAGTGTCAATTGATAGAGGAACTTTTCCGGTAGGTAACCATACCCCCCATTTAATTGGTCCTATATTATTTACCCAATTAGAATCATTACTAGTAAGCTCAAACCCGCTATTTTGGATTAAGTTACTTATTACTTGTGTATCTCCTTTTATAACTGTTACTTTATATGAAACTGATTTATTTCCATCTTTTGTTGTGGCAGTTATATTAGCTATACCTTCTTTTACTCCTGTGATAACTCCAAAACTATCTATTGTTGCAATTGAAGAATCAGAAGATTTCCATATAACTTCTTGGTTAGTTGCATCTGCTGGTTCTATAGTATACTTCACTTGAGTAGTTGTTCCTACTTTTACTTTTCCTTCACTTTTCTCTAATGATATACTGCTTACAGGTATACTAGACAGTTTTTCTATGTTAGCATTATCAAACCATACTGTTCCTGTACCTTTGTCAACTACATGCTCAATTTTAATGCCAGTTGCATCTGTTGGTATATATACTTCTAACTCTAACTTACTCCACTCTGTATCTCCACTTACCTTATCACTATATTCTATAATCTTATCATTACCAGCAACATATATTTGTGCACGTAAATAAGAATTAGTACTTCTATTTTTTGTTTTAACCCAAGAACTCATATTATACTTATTACCTAAATCAAGTTTAATATTTTGCCCTATAATAATTCTTTTGTTGGTATCTGAATAAACTTTTACTGATTTTAGTCCATCTTTTACTTCTTTATCATCAAGTGATAGTTCTGGAAGAGGCTGGTTTCCATTATATATCCACCAATTCACAGGACCTTTATTATTTAACCAATTATTATTATCCTCAGTCAGTTCAAAACTATTGTTTTTCAATAACTCATTATTAGGATTAGGAATTGGATTAGGTTCTACAAAATCTGATACTCTAATATCGTCTAAATACATTATACCAGTTTGACTATCAACTCCTGTTTGACTAAATTTAAAGCTTGTTATAGCATCCCATTTATCATTGTAAGCATATTTTTCAATCATGAGTTCATCATTAATATATACATCAAGAGTTTTATTTGCATTATCTAATATACCTTTAATATGATACCATTTATTTGGTTCATAACTTCCAATATCTTTATTATCGTTTACCAATATTTTTCCATTATTACTAAATGAAACAACATTTCCATATATTTTACTTTTACTTTTCATCTCAAAAATTGATCTATTGTGTTTTGTATCTTCTAACATAACACTAACTTCTAATACTACTTTTCCAGATAAATAATTATCTTTTTTAAGATATTTAGCTATAGCAAGTTTTTTATTATTATTTGCTTCGCTAGTTACCATTTTGAAACTTATATTATTTCTTCCACTTACTTTTTCACCTATTGTATAATTTTTATTTTGTAAGAAATTATATATTCCCCAACCACTTGGTCTTATTTCTTTATCCATTGCACCCACATAATTATCAAAATCCGATTTAACATATTCAACACCTTTTTCTTGAGCATTCACAATCAAATTTTGATTTCCAAATGATACTGTTGTCATAGTTATAACTAATAAAATACTAATGATCGATGACATTTTTTTCAAGCTAATTTTCATTTTCTTCCTCCTTAGATATATTTTATTTTAGTAATAACCCATTATTATTTCATAAGTTTCATTTATGATATATTTAACTTATGAAATAGTAATTATCCCCAATAATATTATAAATGCTTATAGCCACAAATAAAATTGACATAACCAAATTATTTGATAATGTCTAATTCATATAGTTGTATTTACTGATAAATATATGTTTTCATGCACTAAGACAAAAGCCAATATAAGAAAAATATTTGCTTTTGTCTCTAATTAATGACAATTTATTTGACTATGTTTGCTTCTTATAAATCCCCGGTGTTGTTCCTTCCAGTTTTTTGAAACCTCGAGTAAAAGTTCTTGTATTAGTGTAACCGACTTTTATGGCTACTTCTTTTACAGTAAATTCCTTTAATAATTCTTTTGCTTTTTCTATTCTTATTCTTGTAATTGTATCTAATATACTTTCATTATTTTTTTCTCTATATATTTTTGATAGATAAAATGGATGTAAAGAAAAATGTTCCGCAATAGTTGTTATATTTAGATCTGGATTTTCTATTTGATCTCCTATGTAATTTTGTATATTATATTTAATATAGTTCTCAGCATTTTTATTAAAAGTATTCCTTTTTCTTGAATAAGTTTTTATCATCTTAATGATACCATTTTTCACATCAGCAATATTATCATAACTTAATAATTGTTCACAAGATACAACTACATTGATAAGTTCTTCTTCACCAATTATTTCCGAATCTTTATATACTTTAATAATTGTACTTGATAATTCTAATAATAATGATTTTGCCATCTTAGGAGAAAGAGTATTAATTTCAAAATTAACTTCAAAAATATTATCTAATACTTTTTTTCCTTGCTCATAGTTACCATATTTCATAGAATTTGTTAACTGCCTTGCTATATCTATAGGATAATAATATTTTTCATTGTGATTAACACTTATTATATCGTTATAATCAATAATTTTCCCATTGTTCATAATAAACTTATATTCAATAGCCTTCAAAACCTCATCATATGCTAACATTATATTAGGTAAACTTTTATGTATATTGCTTAATGCAACTGTTATTTCTATGTCAAACTGATTATCCAAAAATTTAATTCCTTGATTTATACAATGAGTTATTTCATTCTTAACTTCATTTCCTGTATTAATTAAACAAACCAAAAATCCATCTATATATATAATATCTCCTTTACCTTCTTTACTAATTATTTCTTCAAAAACATTAGATATAATAAATCTTACAAATTCAAATTTATTATCTTTTGCCAACAAATGTTGATCATCAATACTATCAATATATATTAATGCAACAGCAAATAATTCTCCTTGAAATTCTAATCCTATTTGTTGTAGTATTTCGTCTTCATAATTAACATATTCTCCCAACAAAAGCTTTTTAATATATTCATCTTTTAAGAAATTCCTCTGTTTATTAATAAATGAATCCATTTTCTTATTCTCTTCATTCATTAAATCAAGATATTGCTTAATTTTATGTAGTTCATTCCAATTATTATTAATGTCTTTTTTCCTATCAATAGTATTTACTATTTGTTTAATAGGTCTATAATTAATTTTTGTAATGATTAATACTAGTACACTACTAATTACTATATAAACACCTATGAAAAGTGATATAATCTTAATAATTGTATCGCTTTTCTGTTTATAAATGTTATCTTCTATTAAATATACATACTTCCATTGTTTATTATCTGATACGATATATGATATTATTTTATTATCTTTAATAAATATATCGCTTTCTTTATTAAACTTAGTAAAAACAGTATCTTCTATATATAATTTTTTAGAAGAAGCAACTACTTCATTGTTGTTATTAATAATAATTAATGTATTATTTGTTTTACCAATATACTCATGTACTGATTTCAATATTGGTGAAAGATCTAACCGAAAACATATTTTGCCATAAACTTTATTATTAAATAATGTCAGTGGCTCTATAAATAATACAGTATTATTCTTATTAATAATATAATTACTATCTCCCTTTATTAATGATATCCAGTTATTATAATCAATATATTCATCTCCATAATATTTGAAATACTCTTGGCTCTTCATAGATGTTTCTTTCTTAATAATATAGTCAATAGAATTAAGATATATATATATATCATCATATTTATTATTATTTATATCATCTATTACCTGAGAGATATTTAACATTTGCTCTCCTGATAATGGATCCTTATAATTTATTATTTTAATTAAGTTTGGATTTATTGCAGCTTTTAGCATTGATTTCTTTATTTGATCATATTCTTCATCTACCGTTTGCCTAAATTGTTTTAGAATTAGATTAGTATTTTGATTTACTTCATTCATAATTAGCCGATTAATATTGTAACCAATAAAACCGTTAAATATTATAGAAATAATAATTATAGTGATATGACAAATAATCCAAGTTATATATATTTTTCTGTTTTTTAGTTTCATGTAAAATTAATCTCCTAGCTAAAAGCAATTGTAAGTTTATAGTAATTTATTTATTATACAATTATAATATCTAATTAATAAATATTATAATTAATTATCAATCTCATATATATAACTATCTTAACTTAATTATATTAATAATGCAATGTTTATGGTATATAAGAACTAAGGCTGTTATAGAAAAAAATTATGTAACTTTTATGTTGCTAAATATAAGTTAGTTGTATTATAATTTTTACAACATAATAAATACTATAAAATTATGGGAGGTGAAATTATGATACGTAAAGCAAAAATAGAAGATATTAATTCAATTATGAAAATTAAAAGTGAAGCTGTTAATGTAATGAACGAAGATAATAATGATCAATGGAGTAATAATTATCCATCAAAAGAAATGTTTATTAATGATATTAACTCTGAAGAACTATATGTTTATGAGATTGATGAGGAAATTGCAGGAGTCATATGCATTACAACAAAAGAAGATGAAGAATATAGATCTGTAAATTGGAGTGCTACTGGTAAACAATTTATTGTACATAGGCTAGCCATCTCTGATAAATTCAGAAAAAATGGTATAGCAATAAAACTATTAAATTATGCTGAAGATTTAGCAAGAAAAAATCATATTTCAATTATTAAATTAGATACCTTTTCAAAAAATAAAAGAGCTCAAAATCTCTTTGTGAAAATGGGTTATAACTATGTTTCAGATATTAATTTCCCAAGAAAAAAAGAACCTTATCATTGTTATGAAAAAGTATTAAATTAGACATAAATAATTAATCTATAACTAAATATTTTAGTATAAGCTAATTGAATATAACTCAGCTATTCTATCTTGCATAGAATACATTTAGAGTATTTGATTTTCAGAATAAAATAGAAATCCCTTTATTTTATTCTGAAAATCTATAATATTAAATCTACCTCAGTTAATACCTACGTTAGCAAGTTACTACATTTTTTTACATAAAATATTTTTAACTCGTGTAAAGCTCTTGTCATACATACATATAACAACATTCCATCTAGTTTATTCATATTATAATAATCTTCTCCTGCATCCGGAATAATAACACAATCAAATTCTAATCCTTTTGCTAAGTAAGAAGGTAACAATACTATTTGATTGCTGTACTCAGAGTTTTTATTCTTCAACCATTGAATATGAATTCCATTATTGGTCATTTCATGATATATGTTTTCACACTGGTGATTATTTTTACATATGATTGCAATAGAATTATGCTCATTAATTAATTTATTTATTTCTAGAGTAATGCAATCAACTATTTCCTTGTAACTATTTTTTCCCACTTTTTCAACTTCTAATCCATGTCTTAGCACTGGATATGCTGGAATAATATTTTCATCATCTACTTTTTTAATTACTTCATTTGCAGCGTTCATGATCTCTACTGTAGTACGATAACTCTGCTGTAAATATTTTATTTGGCACCTATCTTGGAATACTTGATGTTGCACATGTTTCCAATCAGTAGTTCCTCGATGATAATTAATTCCTTGGGCAATATCTCCAAGTATTGTAAATGTAGCTTCTTTCATTATAGCTCTTAATACATAGAATTGAAAAACTCCAAAATCTTGCCCTTCATCAATCACAACATGTTTAATGTTAGTTATGTTCTGAACACCTTTTAATTCATATTGTAAATACATAAGAGCTGGTAAATCTTCTATTTCAACTATTTTCTTCTTTTGAATATTACTGGACATTTCTCTAAATAAATTTAATAGAGAGTCTTCATCTCCTATTAGCTTTTTGATTAATTTTTCCTCCGTTAAAAATTGTGCATAATAATTGAGTATTGATTTTTTTGGTTCTTTTAAATACGCATTCATCTGTTTTGTAAAATTCTTCTTAATATTTTTTATTCGGCTTTGCTGATCCAAATGAAGTTTTTTGATTTTTTTATTATAATCCAAGCTGTTTAACTCATTATCTGGAAGATTCATTTGCTTATCGTTTGTCATGTTATAGATGTTGTCTTCTATATCACTTTTATTGTTTTCGAATCTAGAACGCATTAATTTCTTAATTAGATTTATACTTTTTAATACAGAATATCTTTTATAATTCTCATAAAACATCTGCCATACTTGACTTGCTTCTATTAGTAGAACACCTTCAAATATAAAATCATCTTTAGGAAGTATTTCTGTAATAATTTTATCAACATATTGATTGAGTATTTCTTTATATATTAAATTTGTTTTTACTTTTGACATAGTTCTTAATGTATTTAACAATTCGTCGTCACTGTCATTATTAATAATCTTCTTTAATTTATCATCATCTTCTAGTATATGGAAAGGTTCTGATACTATATTTTTTGCTAGGATTTCCATGGTAGTTTGTTCAACATCTTCAACTCCTAGCTCCGGAAGCATATCTTCTATATATTGTAAAAATAGTTTATTAGGTGCAATAATCATAAAATCATGTGCTTTATATCTATGTTTATACGTATAGATTAAATAGGCAATTCTATGTAATGCAATGGTTGTCTTTCCACTTCCCGCAACCCCTTGTATAATAAGGGATTTCATTAAATCAGCTCTAATAATTTTATTTTGTTCAGATTGAATTGTAGATACGATATCTTTTAATTTTGTATCTTTTTTATCCTCTAATGCTTCTATAAGCATTTCATCTATTGCCGATACATCCACATCAGTTATTTTATCCATTTCTCCATTGTGAATTTTATAGTTTCTTTTTATTAATAACTCTCCATCAATAATCCCTGCTGGACAATGATAATTAACATTTCCAAGATTCCCGTCATAGTACAGTGTTGAAATAGGTGCTCTCCAATCTGTTATAATCATATTTCCATCATCACTATCATAATCCATAATTGATACTTTTCCTATATAAATCTTTTCTATTTTCTCTTGATTATTTTCTCTAAAATCAATTCTTCCAAAGTAAGGATTAAGAGTAGAAATATTAAGTTTTTTCATTGTTTGGTTATCCATATATATCATTTCTGGAATAACGTCTTCATTAAGATTGGCATAGCTTTTATTTCTTAGTAGTTCTATTTCTTCTACAATTATCTGTTTGACATTTTCTAATTTTTCTCTTTCTTCATTGTAGTCTTTATGCATCTTAGCTTCCATGTCTTTTACCTCCATAATTTTTTTCATTCTAATGTATCTCTATTTTATCCGAAATAAAAAAAATTACTAGACTTATAATTTGATTTGTGGTAGACTATTGAATGCAAGTATACCTAATTTTGCAGATAAAATTAGGTATGAATTGTATTATAATGAATTACATATACGTATTAATAAAAAAGCCAATGCAATATGTTTATATATTGTTTTGGCTTTATTTTAGCAATTTATTAAGTTGTGATAATTGTTTGAACTGACAATCCCCGAAATGGTGCTGTACTATGTCCAAAGGAGATGAATTATATTGTGGGAGAAAATAGAAATTCTAATGGCAAATCTTAGCATAAAAATAAGGCTATCATATTATAGCCTTAAACTATTATTAATACCTATCTATTAATTTGCCTTTTTTATCATACAATTCTCCTGGATCATCTTTAATATTATTCCAAATGCCTTTACCCTCTTCCCATATAATGTCGCCGGTATTTTTTGCACCATACCCTGCCACTTTTACATTTTGGCCAGCTTTTAATACAAAACTAGGGAATATAAATGTTTGACTTCCATTCACAGAAACAACCTTCCACCCTGTTAAATCAACATCTACACCTGATTTATTAGATATCACTACATATTCAGCTTTTTTATCTATCTCAGTAATTTCTATCTTCTCTATTTTTTTAGTCTGTTCTTCAGGTGCGGTATTAACATCTATAACCGATGCATTTTTATCTATTGTTATATTGGTACCATCTGAGGATGCTATAATTGTACCAACTTCGTCTGTTCTATAAACTTCAACCTCATGAATCTTTAATCTATTCATTATAATATCGTCAGGATGACCATATTTATTGCCTGTTCCAACACTAATCACAGCATACTTAGGATTAACTTCATATAAAAATTCTGCTATTGTAGAAGTTCCAGAACCATGATGACCTACTTTTAATAAATCAGCACTTAAATCCATTCCACTAGCAACCATTTCATGTTCGGATTTTGTTTCAGCATCACCAGTAAAAACAAATGTATTATTACCATACTGTAACTTAATTACGATAGAATAGTCATTAGTATCATCATACTCATTAGAATTAGGGGCAAGTATTGTAAACTTAGATTGTCCTAGGCTAAATTCCTGACCAACACTGACAATCGTATTTAATAGTTCTTTATTGGCGATAGCCTGTATAACCTCACCAAAAGTTTGGGTTGATTTAGGTACATCAGGCATAATAACATTCTTCACTTCAAAATTATTGATTATCATATCTAAGCTGCCAATATGATCTTCATGCGGATGTGTTCCGATTGCATAATCAAGTTGTTTAATATTATACTCTTTAAGGTACGAATATATAAAGTCAGCATCTCCATTATTTCCTGCATCTATTAACATATTATGTCCTGTTGGTTCTTCTATCAATATACAATCAGCTTGACCAACGTCTAGAAAATGTATTTTAAGTTTTCCAGTAATATCATTAGTTTCATCAACTAGATCACTATGATTACTCTCTTTAATTTTTGCAGTAGGTTGATGATCCCTATTTATCAAATTACCTTTACAACCAACAATTAGTAAAGAGATCAATAAAATATATAGTATACTTAAAGCTAATTTGTTCTTGTAAAATCTTTGCGCATTCATTCATCCAAGTCCCCTTTATTGACTATACTTCAGTACCTTAGTTTTCTACACTGAGTATCTTGATTGTTTAATCATGTAATAAACTTTTATATAATATTTACTTATTATACTCTACAACTATCTGATTTCCTATCTTTCCTACCTCTAACTTATTAATTTCCTTTACATACTTGTTTAGTTCTTTTAACTGCTTCATCTCATAAAGATTACCATTAATCATAACAGTATTATAACTATTAGAATACATAATCTTTACTTCATTAATTATAGATATTCTATAATCTTCAAACTTAACCTTTCTACTGTTACTTTTCAGCTTTAGTTCACCATTAAAAACTAATTCTGTTACTACATTCTCTTCAATACTCACTATAGAATCACTTTGATGATAACCTGAAAGTTCGTCTATCATTATACCGTCTATAAATATTTCAACATAGCTTTGAATTACTTTAGCTCCTTTTCCATATTTACCTGGTGTCATTGTAGACTTAAAAGGAATGACTTTTTTATTGGTTTTATCTGCTGTTACATCATTTACATTAATAGTGTGTCCTTCTTTAAGTGTATTGAGGTGAACCTCATTAAATAATAATGCTAATATACCAATGACAATAATTACAATCTTCTTCAACAATCTTCTTTTCTTATTTTTAGTAGAATGCTTTATAGGTAATGACTCATCCTTATGCTCATTCTCTTGATTTGCAATTTCTATTTCCATTCTTGATATAATAGATTCTTTTTCAATTAGCATGTTTTTTGTTTTCTGAAGTTCATTCTTAAGTTGTAGGGCTCTAGAATTAACATTTCTCAATTTTATTTCAGTTTCATTGTCCTTCTTCTTAGTATCTTCTAACTTTTTATTAAGTACTTGTATAGTCCTTTCTAATTCTCCTAATTTAAATTCCACTTCTGTTTTTTGTTCTTGAAGTTTTATGTGCTTCTTTTTATTAACTTTTTCTTCAACATCATTAGAATTAGTATTGTCTATTATAATATCCTGAAAGTCATTAATCTTATCGATTGAGTCCTCAATTAACTTATCTATTCTTTCTAGTGCTTCACGTTCAGTATATATATCTAGATAAGTTGTTATTTTCTTAATCTCAAGTATTGTCTTCATCTTAATCATGAGGTGCTTACCATATTGATTATAACGATTTTTGAAATCATTTTCTAAATCATATTTACGTTTAATTTTTTGATAAACATCTTTAATAGCTTTTACGGTATCAAAATCTTGATCTTCTATATATGTAATCATTAAGCTATATTTTGCTCTAGTCATAGCAACAAATGTTGACTTATGATAATTAGAGTTCGAATCCATTTCTAACCCACATATAATAATATGTCTAAATTCAAGACCTTTAGAGCTGTGTCTAGTATATAAGAAGACATCTTCTTCTTTTGGACAGCAATCAGTGGTACTAGAATATAATGTAATACCATCCCTAGCTGCTCTTTTTTTTAATTTTTCTTTATAGTTTTTTTGATTAAAAATGATACATATGTTATTAGAACGTTCTCCTTTTGACTTCAATTCATGGATATGATCTATTATTGCTTGGTACTCTGCTTCAAAGTCCTTAACTCCTTTTACGTAAGGTATTTCTCCGTGCCTGAAATGCGCATTTACTTCAGTAAAATAATTACTATGATATTTATTATCAGATATGTTTACTCTAATTAGCGGATGTATTAAGAAGTCATTAGCAAATTCAAAGATTTCCTTAGTAGTTCTGTAGTTCCTATTAAGAAATTCAACATCTTTTTTTATGTCAATTATACTTTTTATTGCACCATTAGGGTCAAGATTATGCTCTCTCTCATATATGTTTTGTGCACCATCTGATGCGATGACCATAATACCATTTTCTTTGAGACAATTCTTTAACTCTTTTAACATACCATCATTAAAGTCTTGTCCTTCATCAATTAATATATAGTCATACATTCCTTTTGTAATTTTCCACATGTCATAGTGATTTATTTCAATATTTGTATAACGATTAAATTCATCTTTTTTTGCCAATAGGTGGCTTTTAATACATTTATTATAGTATATTAAAAGGATTCTAGCATCTTTCTTATGCTTTGCTATAAATAATGCCTTAGCTTGTAATATGATAGACTTTCCTGTTCCTGCATTTCCTCGTATAAGTTCATGCTCTGTTGGTATGTTATGAGCTAAAAGTATTTGATCTATTTCTAAAGCTTTGAACATAGGTTCATCATCATCTATGATAAATTGTGGATATAGAGCATAACTAAAAAGATTTATCTGTTGCTGAGTCATCCCTTTTAGTTTTTCGTGTTTTTCTTTTTTAAAAGTATGATACAGCTTTTTTTGAAGCAATTGGACATACTTATTGTTACAAATAGGAATACCATACCCATTATCTTCATATTGCCTGAGTTGTGTACGATTAATAAATAATTTAAGTTCATCTCTAAATATTACATAATGTGGATCTAGTACGCTAGATATCAAGTTACCTTGTGTATCTTTAAATCTAATAAAATCATCATATGTAATATTGGGAAAACACACTATTTGATTGACTGGGTAATTATATTTATTGGATAGTGATAGTATCTTTCTTCCATAAGTTCTTGCCTGTTCTAGTGGATTCTTTACAACTTTACCACCAGCTAACTGTACCGAATCTTTATCCATACTCCGAATATAAGTAAGGTCCCAGTCTTTTACTTCAATAATTAGCACACCTATTTCTTTACCTACGACAATAAAGTCTGGTTCATTATTGTTAACATTAATAGTATAGTAAACGCGATAATCGTCTGGTAATTTCTTCAAAAAAGATATGAGATCTAGTTCGCCATCTGTAGTGTTTTTTGCTATAAATTCAGGTATAATCTTAGCCAAAGTTTTCCTCCATCTATCTTGTATAATTGATATTGATACTGAGAATATTATAACGGTCTCTTTTACATTATATTATTACAGCCATTATTTAAGCCTAATATATAAAATCTTTATAGCTTAGTTTTTAGAATTCATAGTATAATATTCTTTTTATTTGTCCAGTCAATAACTTTAATAATTTTATCAAATTATGTTATATAATGCAACAAAAATAGCATACCTTATAAGATATGCTATTTCTTTATATACTAATCGGTGCGTTTTTACTAATAAATATAAAAATATTTTCTTTGTTTTTTTATTTCGTTTATAATACTTGCGGCTGCAAACCATATTTCAGAAGCTAAAAAACAAATAGCTATTAAAATAAAGTTGAGCGTTGTTACTTCTGAAGACAATTCCTTTGAAAAAGCACTTCCAATAAATAAAGATAATATCAAATCTAAAACTAAAACCATAAAACTTTGAAATATTATTTTAGACTTACTTTCAAGTAAATCCCTCATGTTTATCTATTAGGATCATAACTAGTATAATTATAAGAATTATATGTGTTAGCTTTAGAAGTTACAGTTGCATTTACTGAAATACTTGGTTTAGACCCTGTAGTCCACCCAAAACTAGGTTGTACATTTATCGTTGAATATACATGCTCATATCGTGTAAATACATTAAAATTCGTTGGTACTGTATGCTGAGAAACTCTACATCTACCTGTAATAGTATGTGATAAGTTCCACAATACATACGTTTCTATATGCGAAATATTTAGATAATATAAGGGTGTTGACTTAAAAATCATTCAAGAGATTCTAGGTCACAGTAATTACAACATAACTGCAAACACATATACTCATATAGATTTACAACAAAAGCGTGAAGCATTGAATAAATTAATTTGATTTTTTTTTGTTAAGTGTGTGAACGATGTGTGAATATTTATTACTATTTATCATTGGTTACTATTTATGATAAATCTCTAAACAAACGGAGAGAGAGGGATTCGAACCCTCGGTACGATTTTCACCGCACAGCGGTTTTCGAGACCACCACCTTAAGCCACTCGGACATCTCTCCAAAAAATAACCCGAGCCTATTATATCACTAATATACATAATTGTTAAGATGTATTATTAAATCACTAATATAAAATCTATTCACTACACAATATAATACCACTAAACTTAGGCATTGTTATAGTAATCATACCTCTGTCAACGTTATAATTAACTTCTTCTATTGTATGATTCTCTTCTGTCGTAAGTATTAATTGTTTTATATTATCATCATCTCTAACACCAAGTTCCCAAACTGGTACATGAAAAGTTTTTTCCTCTACATTATTATTAACTGCCACTATAATACGATTATTGCTATCAAACCGCCCATAACTAATTATGTTATGTTCACCATATAGATATTTCAAAGAACCTATTCTAAGTGTGTCATACATTCTATGAATTTTGATTAGTTCCTTATGAACTTGTAGTAGATCTTGATCCTCTTTTCCCCAAGGGAAAGTTCTCCTATTGTCAGGATCAGTCCAACCACATACTCCTACTTCATCACCGTAGTACAAAGTAGGTGCTCCCGGCCAAGTCATTTGAATGACTACTGCTTCTTTCATTATGCCCTTGTTAATACCTTCATTAGCTTTTTCTGGTCCTAGCGTATTAGTCCTACCTACCATATGATTAGTTCTAGTAAGAAATCTTGAATGATCATGATTAGATAATTCGTTCATAGCTGTAAGTAGTGAACCTGGCAAAAAACTTTGCATATTATGAGTCATTGAATCAAAAAAAGCTCTATCATTCCCTAATAAATCTCCTCTATATTCATCACTATGCTTCTCAAGCCCTGTTAAAAACCATGTGATAGGCTCCATAAATGCATCATAGTTCATTACTGTATCCCACTGATCTCCAAGTAGCCAATCTCTACAA
Organism: Vallitalea sp.; assembly: GCA_025210515.1. Classification (GTDB taxonomy): domain Bacteria; phylum Bacillota; class Clostridia; order Lachnospirales; family Vallitaleaceae; genus Vallitalea. The sequence continues at coordinate 67,435 of JAOARM010000025.1, forward strand.
TAATCATAATGCTCTGCTAATATAATAGCGTCCTTCTTAACTGATTTAACAGATTTTCTGAAATCTCTCCAAAATTTGTGATTAAACTCTTTAGAATATCCAAGATCTGCAGCAACATCTAATCTCCATCCATCTGCATTATATGGTGGGCTTATCCACTTCTTAGCGATATACATTATATAATCATATAGTTCATTAGAACCTTCATAATTAAGTTTTGGTAATGTATCATATCCCCACCATCCATCATAATTTCTATTATCTGGCCATGCATCCCAATGATGAAAATGAAAAAACTTTTTATAAGGACTTTCTTCAGATTCATAAGCACCAATTTCATATTCTACTTGTCTGCTATATATCTTCTCTCTATCTAACCATTTGTTAAACGAACCACAATGATTAAAAACTCCATCCAATATAATCTTCATACCTCTTTCATGAACTTTTTCTATTAATTCAATGAGTAATTGATTACTTTCTTCTAAGTTTTTCTTATCTGTTGTTCTTTTAATATATTTTGTAGCATGTTCATTATGAGGATTATCTTCTGTTAACTCTTCTCCACTATCGTGAATAATTCTACCAAAATGAGGATCTACATAATCATAATCTTGTGTATCATATTTATGATTAGATGGAGATACAAATATAGGATTGAGATATAGTACTTCAACACCTAAATCCTGCAAATAATCTAGTTTATCAATTATCCCTTGTAAATCTCCACCATAAAAATCTCTAACACTATCTGGGCTTGGATAATCATCCCAATTAGAAATCTTCTTTGTTAAGTTTCCTACATACATATATTCTTTATCCGTAACATCATTAGATTTATCACCATTATAAAATCTATCTACGAATATTTGGTAAAAAACTGCGCCTTTTGCCCAATCAGGGGTTTTAAAGCCTGGGGAAATTCTATAATTATAATAGAGATTAGGTTCTCTAGTAATACCTTTATTATTATAATAACATGTGAATTTTCCAATATTAATCTCAAAATAGTACTCTACCATTTTATCAGTAAGTTCAATAGAGCACACATAATAATCAAATAATTCATCATCATATTCTTTGTGTAGCTCTTTACGAATTGTATCATATATTAAATATACTTTATCAACATTATTCTTTTTAGTTCTAAGTTTAATTTTAACTACGTCATTTATTTCTGGTTCACAAGGTATTCTATATTCTTTTGTTCCGTCACTAAACAAAGCCCTTTCATCAAGAATGGGCTGCTTGGATTCTACATATATCAATAGTTTTTGTGCTAACGAAAGTTCACTCATACTAACCAATATTACCACCTTATTCTAATTATGATTAATTTACTAATTAGCCTTCTTGTTTTATTGTATTATATCCCCAACTGTAAAAATGTTCTATTCTTTCGGAATATTTATTAATTGCTTCTTTTTTAGTTGGAAACATATATGTTTTAACATAAACTACTTCATCTTTCTTCTTATCATTTACTACTTCTGTTACTTTTTTATTATCTGCATTTAACAATAGATTTATTTGATAAGATCTTTTACTAAAATGACTCTTATATAATCTCATTATTACCACCCCTTTTTTATACTATATTCCTTTTAAATATAAGTTATACAGTCTTTTTAAGTTTTGCCAAAACAATGAATATATATCCATATACAACAAAAAAAGATAGCCTACCGATCGGCTATCTTCTTATTTAAGGAGAAGGTATTTGTTCTTATGGGGTGTAGCAAAAACTTTATTATTATATATTGTATTGGGGGGGTTTTACAATAATAATTATAGCATTATCCTCAATATAAGTGTGCATAAACTTTCATTAATTTGCTTAATTATATTAGCAATATTCAACAACCTATATTTATATTACTTATTTCACGTCTTAATAATATACAAAAGCCAAAGTGTATAAAGCCTGTTTTTGCACAATGACTTTTTTTACATTTTTTTATACAAATCTTTTTCAAATATTTCTTTTACTTCTTGAGCATTATTTGTTTTACCAAGAACAATCATTAGCTTTATTCTTGCTTTTTGTCCAGATAAACTATCTCCAAGTATAACCCCCATTTCTCTTAATTGTCGTCCTCCTCCATCATAACCATATGAATCAAGTACTCTTCCTTTTGGGCATCTAGAAACAAGAACAACTGGAATATTATTATTAATAGCTCTATTTATTCCTTCATTCATAGCAGGAGGAATATTACCTCTTCCCATAGCTTCAATAATAATACCTTTATAATCATTATCAATATAGTAATTAATAATATCAGATTCTATTCCAGCTACAGCTTTAATTAGACCAACTTTTGACTCTACTTTATTAGTCTTAATCTTAACACCTTTTATTCTATTTCTATAATAAATTACTTGATCTGAATCTACAATACCAAGTGGACCAAAGTCCATGCTCTGAAACGTATCAAGACTTAGAGTATGTGTTTTTGTTACTTCATCAGCTGCATTAACTTCATTATTCATAACAACTAACACACCTTTATTTTTGGACTCTTCTGAGCAGACAGTACATATAGATGCTGATAAATTAGCTGGTCCATCATACCCAAGCTCTGAACTATTTCTCATAGAGCCAGTTATTACAACAGGCTTATTGGAATCAATAAGTAAATCAAGAAAATAAGCTGTTTCTTCTAGCGTATCTGTCCCATGTGTAATTACTACACCATCTATATCTTCCCTATCTAATAATTCTGTTGTTATATTATAAAGTTCAAACATCATTGTAGGGTTTATATGTGGCCCCGGATAAGAACCATAATGAATAATTTCTAGTTGTGCCATTTTTTCTATACTTGATACTTTTGAAATAATTTCTTTGTCTGATAAAGCTGGAATAGCCGCCTTTAATCTCTCATCTACTTTCATTGATATTGTTCCACCTGTAAAAATAAGTGCTACCTTTTTCAATTTATTACCTTCCTTTCAATGTTCATCCCAGAATTTGCTAATAGCATGCTGAAACTGCTCATTATTATTAATATATTTTATATGGCTCCACTCACTTGGAAAAATGCTCTTATATGAGTAACTACCAAATCTTTCATCTATTATAACAACTACTCCAACATCTTCGTTAGTTCTTATAACTCTTCCAGCTGCTTGCATTACCTTATTAAAACCTGGAAACATATACGCATATTCATATCCTTTATTATAATTTTTATCAAAGTGCTTCTTTATTAAATCTCTTTCATAACATATAGATGGTAATCCAACTCCAACTATAATAGCACCACTAAGTCTCTCTCCTGTTAAATCAATTCCTTCTGAAAACATTCCTCCAAGAACCGCAAAAGCAACAAATGAATTTCGTCTATCTTTTTCAAACTGTTGTAAAAAATCTTCTTTATCTATTTCACTTAATCCTCTTTCTTGAACAATAGCTTTAATATCATTATGATCTATTTTTTCATTAAACAAATTATATACATCATTCATATATTTATAAGATGGGAAAAAAGCGATATAATTTCCCTTCTTCTTTTTAGCGGTATAATATATTGTATTAACTACTTCACTATATGTTTTTTCTCTTAATCTATATTTTGTTGATATACTATTTCTAGCTAATAAACATAAATTATCTTGTAAAAAGGGTGACGTAAGTGTTAATCCATAACTACTTTCAGTTCCTCCAAGCACTTTCACAAAATAATTCATTGGAGTTAATGTTGCAGAAAATAGTATAGATGATTTTGAATTTGCCATATAATCTCTTAGGTTAGATGAAGGATCTAAACAAAATATTTTCATTTTAATATCATCGTCTATTTTCTCATAATATGTTATATACTTATCATCATACAGCTCGGTTTTTCTAATAAAATCATAGCTATCAAAATAGAATTCTAATAGCTCATCCATGTGCTCCCACTCTATATTTTTAGCAAATATCTTTTCTGTTCTATAAATAACACTTCTTAGAACATCTACAAAATCTTCTGGGTAATATACAGTGGTTATAAAATCCCCTTGAGACTCACATTGATGACGAATATCAATCATAAACCTATTTAGCTGATTAAGGTATTTGTGAAGTTTAATATCAATATTTTTCACTTTTCTTTTTAGCTGTAAAATATTTTTCTTGTATATACTAGCTGAATACATCTCTCTAGCTCTATCAATTAGATTATGTGCTTCATCTACTAAAAATATATAATCACCATTACCCTCAACAAAAAAACGCTTTAAAACAGCACTAGGGTCAAATGCATAATTGTAATCACATATTATACAATCACAAAAAAGTGTAAGGTCTAATGTTAATTCATAGGGGCATACTTGATACTTATTAGCATATTCAAGAATAATATCTCTATTATAGTTATCTGTAATATCTATTAACTCATTTAAAGCATCATTTATCCTGTCATAATGTCCCTTTGCATATATGCAATGTTCACCATCACATTTCTTAACTTCATTAAGGCATAATTTATCTTTAGCAGTTATAATTACTCTCTTAAATATAAGTTGATTAGATTCTAATATATTAAGAGCTTTTTCTGCTACATCTCTACCGATTGTTTTTGCCGTAAGATAAAATATTTTTGATTGTTTTTTGCTTAGTGATTTAATAGCAGGAAATAATGTACCCATTGTTTTACCAATACCTGTAGGAGCTCTTGCAAATAACTTCTCATTGTCTAATATAACTTTATAAACACTTGTCATAAATTTTCTCTGTCCATCTCGAAAGTTATTAAATGGGAACTCTATCTTATCTATGCTAATATCTCTTTTAGATTTATAACTCACTATCTTTTTAGCCCATACTATATATGAATTTATTATATCATAATAAAATTTTTCTAATTGCTCATAAGTAAATACTTTCGTAAATGTCTTAATCTGATAGTTACCAAGCTCTACATAAGTTAATTGAACTACAGCTTCTTGCAAATTATGTTGTTTGCTATACATATAAGCATACATTTTTCCTTGTGCCCAGTGGAGATGATTATAATCTTCTTCTACTACATCTATTGACCCTACAGATTTTATCTCATCTATAATAGTAATTTCATCTATAATAATACCATCTATACGTCCATTAATACACATTGTTATATCTTCAATTTCTATAGTATCTTTTACTGTTACTTCTGAACTATAATTACTATACTCTTTTGCATACCTTTTCTGAACTTTTTGGTGTGCTTTAATTCCATCTACTGCTCTACTTGTACTAAGAAACACAGATTTTATATCTCCTGCTCTTAACACAAATTCAATTAACTCTCTGACAGATATACTTATCTCATTAGCTAGTATCATATATTTACCTCATTATCTATATACTAATAACTTATATAAAAATAGTGTATCTCTATTATAGCAAAGTTTTTTTCTATATTGTATAATTATATTAATATTTATATTATAGGTTATTAACCTTTAATTAGGAGTACCTGTTAAAAATACAATTATTATTATACAAGGAGTTTATTATGAAAATATTAGTAGATGGAGATGCCTGTCCAGTAAAAGATATTATTATTAGGGTTGCAAAAGAATATAGCATTGATGTAGATATATTGATTGATTCATCTCATATCTATAATAATGACTATTGCAATATTATAATCATCGGTAAAGGTAAAGATGCGGTTGACTTTGCATTAATTAATAGAGCTAATAAAGGCGATGTTATTATAACTGGTGACTATGGTGTAGCTACTATGGCTCTTAGTAAAGGATCATATGCTATTCATCAAAACGGATTTATCTACTCTAATAACAATATGGATAGGCTTCTTATGGAAAGACATCTTTCCAGTCAAGCAAGACGTGCAAATAAACGATATTCAAAAATCAAAAAGAGAACTATAGAGCAGGATATGAAATTTGAAGAGAATTTCAGAAATCTTATAATAAAGGCTACTATGTAGTATCTTTCATATAATTTCATTTTATAAAATAATAAATTTCCACTTTCAATAAAAGGGTAATATTCTACTAGTCTAGTGGAAATCTTAGTATACTTTGTGTATATGTTTATATCACATGAGGATTCCTTATAGAGTATAACAAAGGATGGCATTTAGCCATCCTTATATTAATTATTCTTCACTTTTTTCTTCTTCATTATCTTGAGGCTCTTCGTCTCCAAATAATTTATCAAATTCTTTACCACTTATTTTTTCTTTTTCTATTAATAACTTAGCAGTCTTATGAAGAACTTCCATGTTATCTTCAAGAATCTTAATAGCATTATCAAAACCAGTATTAACAATACGATTAATTTCACTATCAATTAGTCCTGCCACATTTTCTCCATAGTTTCTAGTATGACCCCAATCACGTCCAATGAATACTTCATCATTGTCATTTCCAAATTGGATTGGACCTAGAACATCACTCATACCATATCTAACAACCATATTCCTAGCTATACTAGTTGCTCTTTCTATATCATTAGATGCTCCTGTTGTAATATCATCAAGTATAATTTTTTCTGCTGCTCTACCACCTAGCAATGATACAATTTCTTGTTCCATCTTTCCTTTAGTTAAGTACATAGTATCTTTCTGTGGTAATGGCATTGTATATCCACCAGCAAAGCCTGTTGGAATAATAGAAATACTATGAACTGAATCAAGCTCAGATAATTCATGATGAATAATAGCATGACCTGCTTCGTGATAAGCGGTAATTTTCTTTTCTTTATCTGAAATAACTCTACTTTTCTTTTCAGTTCCAATTCCTATTTTAATAAATGCTCTTTCTATGTCTTGTTGCTCAATTACTTTTTTATTTTCTCTAGCTGCATATATGGAAGCTTCATTTAATAAATTCTCAAGGTCAGCACCTGTAAAACCAGCAGTTGTTCTTGCTACAACTTCTAAGTTAACATTATCTGATAAAGGTTTACCTTTTGCATGTACTTTAAGAATTTCTTCTCTACCTTTTACATCTGGTCTTCCTACTACAACTTTTCTATCAAATCTACCTGGACGAAGTAATGCTGGATCTAATATATCAGCTCTATTTGTTGCAGCCACAACAATAACTCCTTCATTAATTCCAAATCCATCCATTTCAACAAGCAATTGGTTAAGAGTTTGCTCTCTTTCGTCGTGTCCTCCACCAAGTCCTGCTCCTCTCTTTCTACCAACCGCATCAATTTCATCGATAAATACGATACATGGAGCATTTTTCTTAGCTTGGTCAAACAAATCTCTTACTCTTGACGCACCAACACCTACAAACATCTCCACAAAGTCAGATCCAGAAATACTGAAGAAAGGTACTCCAGCTTCACCAGCAACTGCTTTTGCTAGTAATGTTTTACCTGTTCCAGGAGGGCCCACTAATAAAACACCTTTTGGTATTCTAGCTCCAAGTTCAACAAACTTCCTAGGGCTTTTAAGGAATTCTACTACTTCCTCTAATTCTTCTTTTTCTTCTTCAAGTCCCGCTACATTTTTAAATGTTACTTTCTTCTTCTGATCTACTACCATTTTTGCTTTACTTTTACCAAAAGACATTACACGGCTTCCACCGCCACCGCCTTGTGCTTGGTTCATAATAAATACTAATAAAAATACTACTGCAATTAAGACAATAATAGATGGAAGTATTTGAACAAACCAACTAGGTCTTACAACATCCTTCACATATACTTTCTTATTAAATTGCTTAATATTTTCTTCAAACACAGTTGTATTAGTTACAGGGAATTTTTTGTATTCTGCATTATCAAAATATACTGTAACTATTCCAGTAGGAACTTCTGCATTTTGTTTAACTTCAATCCTAACTACCTTATCCATTTGTTGTACAAGATCCCCATAACCAAAGTCATCTTTCATACTATCAAAATTCTGACTCGTTATAAATACTACGATAAGTAACACTAAAAGTAAAAGCGCATAAAAACTAAATCCTTTAATATTTTTTTTCATGTGCTTGCCTCCTTTCCATTTTCACAAAGTTTTTCTTATAACATTTTTAATATAATAAGTATTATCCTTCCATAATTCCAATATAAGGTAAGTTACGATATTTTTGCATATAATCTAGACCATAACCTAGAACAAATTCGTCAGGAATTTCAAATCCTACATAATCAACATCTACATCAATTATTCTTCTTTCTGGTTTATCTAGTAAAGTACATATTTTTATGCTATTAGGATTTCTGTCCTTTAATATTTGAACTAGATAGCTAAGTGTTCTACCAGAATCAACTATATCTTCAACAATTATTACATCTTTTCCTTCAATTGATTCATCAAGATCTTTTACAATCTTAACAATTCCGCTACTTGATGTTTCATTACCGTAACTAGAGACAGCCATAAAGTCCATACTTAATGGAATATCTTTTATAGTCTTTGATAAATCAGCCATAAACATTACTCCGCCTTTAAGAACACAAATAAAATGAATTTCATCTTTATCTTTGTAATCTCTTGATATAGCTTCTCCTAATTCTTCAATTCTAGCATATAATTTTTCTGTGGAAATTAAAGTTCTTATATTATGCATTTTTGTTATCCTCCTCTAAAAAAATGTTACTTTTAATATTTTTTCTGTAGCTTCTGTAATTTTATATTGCTCGCTAATTCTATAACCAATTATCCATATAATATTTTCTTCATCAGCTAATAATGGTATAGAATCTCTTTTTTCTTTTGGAATTTTAGCATCAATAAAATATTTTTTTATTTTTTTGGCTCCATTTATTCCTTTTATAGCTATTTGGTCGCCTTCTTTTCTAGTTCTAACTTTCAAATTATATTTTATTTTATCATAATCAAGCCATTTCGTATATAAATTTTCTGGAATAATATTTTTTTGATCATTTTGAAGTAATTCACATTTTATAGTTCTATCCAATTCTTCTATATACACATTAGAAGGGATAGTTAAGTTATATTCAAAACCACTTATCTTATCTTCTCCCAAAACACTTATAATGATACTATCATAAGATTTTCTAGCTATAATACCTCTAGGTAAGTTAATTTTTTTACTCACTTCTTTATCTGACAATTGAATAATAAAATCAATATGCTTAGATTCAATGTTTTTTAGAGAACCTATTTGACTAAGTATATGCCTAATTAATCTTCTTTTTATTACAATGTCCAATAAATTAAATTTATATAAATTAATTATATAATTATTGTCTTCTATCTCTACAAGTTCATCTGCTTTTTCTAAAACTATTTTATTTATATAATCATCTTCATTTCTAACTAGATTAGCCATATTAACTACACTAGCTATAAAATTAGGATTAAAATTTTCCTCAATATATGGAATAATAGTATGTCTTATTTTGTTTCTTGTATATATTTCTAATTCATTTGTATAGTCTTCTTTATAATGAATTTTATTATCTACGCAATAATCTTCTATTTCTTTTCTCGAGCATTCTATTAATGGACGGATAATATTATCTCTAACAGGTCTTATACCTGCAATGCCCTTAATCCCAGTTCCTCTTAATGCATTCATTATAATCGTTTCAGCTTGATCATTCATATGATGTGCTATTGCAATCTTACTGCTGACTAACTCTTTACTTACATCTTCAAAAACTTGATATCGTATTTTTCTTCCCATTTCTTCTTCTGATAACTTATTTTTTTTAGCTAATTTCTTAACATTAAAATAATACACATGATATTTAATGCCTAATCCTTTACATAAATCTTCTGCGAATTTTGCATCCTCATCTGCATCTTTTCCTCTTATCCCATGATGAACGTGAACTGCATGAATCTCAATATTTAATTGGTCTCTAATATTATTTAATATGTGCAAAAGACAAACAGAATCTGCTCCTCCAGATAAACCAACAATTAGGTTATCTCCTTCACTAATCATATTAAACTTATTAATAGTATTTAACACCTTATTAATCATACTTATATACATCCTTAGCCATTAACTAATAACTCCTTTTAATATACTAGACTTATAGTAATAAATCAATAGTGAAGTAAAATTCTTTATCTATATGAATAATAATTAACAGTTTGTACATAAAATCATTTATTAGTCCTCATATATCCCTCTATATATGTATTAATAGAGTTCTTTATAAAATATAATAAAATAGCGGGAAAATAAGAATTAGTAACTCTCCTCCCACTAATTTAAAATTATTTTATACATCTAATTAATAAGCCGCTTCCCATATTCTTATAGCCAATACTGTCATATCATCTTTAACAGTACCTCCTGCTTTTTGAGTTGCTGTTTCTAGAATATAATCTGCAATATCTTGTGGATTTCTGCTATCTATTTTTCGTAATGCTTTTTCTACCCATTTTTCTTTTTCTATTTCTTCTTCTTCACTATCTAGTATTCCATCTGTTACCATAATTACTATGTCACCATCTTTTAATGTTTTTGTTGTAGACTCGCTCTCAATATCATTTAACATGCCAAGAGGTAGCGAAGTTGATTTTACTGCTTCAATTTTGTTACCTCGTTTTATAAAAGATGATGCAGCTCCTATTTTTACAAACTCACATATACCTGTATATCTATCTACTAGACTCATATCCAGTGTTGAGAAGGTCTGATCACTTGATTTTAATACAAGTATTGAATTAACCATTTTGATTGCTGTATCTCCATCAAATCCTGCTTCTAATAATTGTTCTAATAATTCTATAGCTACTTTACTTTCTTTGAATGCTTTTAGCCCCGTACCCATTCCATCAGAAAGTGCAACTATATCTTGTCCTTTAGGCAGATTTAAAAATGAGTAGCTATCTCCTGATACATCATCATATCCTTTATTTGCTCTTGCAACACCTTTGGCTATTCTATATACTTCACTTTCAATAAATCTTATTTCACAATACTTATTGCCTGATATATATTTACAACCATCTTCTAATCTCATTTTTTTGTTTGTAGCTTTGCTAATTATTGGTAGAATATCTCTAATACACCTTGCCTTATCACCGCAATATTTTAATTTCATACTTACTTCTATTCTACCACTAGATGATTTGTAAACTACTAAGTTTTTAACTAATATATTTTGTTTTATTAATTCTTCTCCTATTTTTTTCTCAAGCTCAGTATTAAATTCAATATTTTTATATAGATTTTTTGATATTTTATCTATTATTCCAGAAACTGAATAAAACTGCTGAGATATTAATTCTCTATTTTCAGCTACTTTATTTTCCCATGTTAAATTCATTTTGTATAACTCAAATAATCTATTAGTTGTTGTTATAAATTCTTTTGATTTAATACATTTATTAATAAAAACCTCTGGTATATCTTCTTTGGTTATTTCATTCTTGTTCTCTACAGCGGAAAAAATACTAAAAACAGTTCTATAGGTGTCATAGAATTCTTTTTGCCAACACATTTGACACATACTACAATCTGTACATACTTTCTGTGCCACATCATCTAATAGTTTATTTACTTCCTGGGTTGATAAACCTACTCTTTTTTCAGAAATATTTTCAAAAGTTTTTGCTATACTTTGAAATGAGTCTGAGAAATTATTTAGTTTTTCACTGATTATCCCTTGCACTTTATCAATATATTTATCTTCTTCTATTGATTCTTTTTTTATTGTTACAAGTTCTTCTTTTTCATTTGGCAATAATGCAAATATGCCAACACTAACTATAAGGGATTTCACAATCTGAAAGTCTAAGTTAAGCGGTGAGAAGAAATACCATAATCCTACGGTTCCCAAAGAGAACCCTACTATACTTCCTACTTTTCCAAGCTCTCTAAATAATCCTGATAAAATGCCTATCATACCAAATATGCCAATTATATCTGATTCATAACTCCCCATAAGAACTAGAACTATACCAGATATAACACCTACAACTGCACCTGTTCCTATTCCGTGTCTATATCCTAATATAAGCACAACAGAAAATATCCATATTTCAATAAATCCAAGTCCAAGTACAGTAACTCCAGCTATACCAGCTACAGCTGTGCCCATTATAATTGCTTCACTAATTAAAATTTCATTGGTAACTTTCTTTTGTTCATCTTTCTCTAACAAATATTTTAAACCACGACTATATATAAGTACTAGCGAAAATATTGCAATACTTTCTAATAGACCTATATATATATTATTTATCATGTTTCTTTGTATTGTTGCGGCAATCAGCGTAACACTTAACGAGCTAAATGCTGCTATTACTGACTCATGTATAGCCTGTACTTTTTTTCCTTTTATTTCTATGATTGAATTAACTGAGACAATAATAATCATAATTAGAACATATTTTAATGCGTCAATTAATGGCATTACTGTTATAAGACCTGTAACTACGGATAAAAATATCCATACTCTACTTTTTTTATCTTGATATACTGCTGCAAAATATGCAATTGCCATTGGATTTAGATTAGTAAATATAACTGCCCTACCAAACATAATCCCTACTACATATATAAATATTAGTTTTAATATGCTAGTTGCTTGATCTTTTATTACTTCTTTTTTTTCTATTAGATTATGATATGTACTTATGCTTACATTAGCTTTTTCCATTTATCGTGTCCTCCCCTTATCAAAAATTCTTTTGGTGAGAACTAATTATAGTGGATAAAGATAAAATTGTTTGTCATAACTTGTACCAAATATAAAAAAGTTTTAGACAAATTTTCTCATGAATAGGTTCATTATCGAATAGAGGTTGTTAACTATTATTCTTCTTCATTTACGAATATTATATCACCTGGTTTAACTAGTCCAAATTTATCTCTAGCTAGCTCTTCTATATATTTATCTGATTTTAGATATTCTCTTTGTTTAAGTAATTCTATATATTTTAATTCCTCTGACTCTATATATTTTTCTAACTTAACTTCTACTTCTTCTAACTCTTTATTTTTAACGTATAATGATGATATTCTAATGCTAATAACAACAGTTAATAAAATAAGTACCAATGTAGAAAATAAGATAGCTTTTGTTTTTTTTGCACTTCTTCTTTTTCTCATAGTACACTCCCATTCCTATTTTTTCTTAGCTATTATTTTAATTTGCTTTTTCATCTTCTTATATCTAATTATTAACCACTTCCTAAATTTTTTCAAGAGTTTATATGCTTTTCTATGTATGATTATTAATGGATGAAATATTAGTTTTATAGGCTTTATAATTATCTTGAAGATAAAAGCTAATATTTTTTTAATTATACCATATAACTTCATGAATATAGTTAGTACCCATTTGCTTATTAATAAAAAATATAATATTAATCCTAGAAAAACACCTATATATAAAAACCCTCTTATAGTACCATCGTTATTATTAAATATCTCTATAAATATAATCAGACTTCCAAATACCCAAAAAATAAAATCTTCAACATTAACAACTAAGCGTGAATGTTTTATTATTCTCCTAAAGATTCTTATGAAATCATATATTACTCCTAGAAAAAGCCCATTTAATACTGATAGCATAAAAGTTATAGCTTGAGTGCTTACTAAATTATTCATATATCACCTAACCAAATAATTTTGATATTAATGACCCAGAGGATTTATATCTAGAGCCATCACTATATTCTAAACTCTCTACTTGACCATCTAAGTCCAGTTCTTCTTTATCTAGATTAAGTCTATTAACATGTAAATCTAGTCCCTTAATAGTAAGAGTACCCATCTCAGTTTCAACAATTACAACATCAGTATCAAAAGAAATTACATCTGTAACTCCAGTTATAGATACTCTTTCTCTTTCATTAATTATCAACCTATGATTTGAATTATTATGTTTTTCTTCCATCTAATAACCTCCTCTTAATGTGAATATCCCTATCATAGTGCTATGTCCTAGCTCTATATATTCATTATATTAACAAATATAAGGATTTATTCTAATACAATCTTAAAAGGGGTACAAAAATAAATGATAAGAAAAAAGGCTGATTATAAATATTTAAACATATCTTTTGCTTCATCCTTCTTAACAGTTTCTTTAACAACTAACACTTCTACTTTAACTGCTTTATCTCCAAATTGAATTTCAATAATGTCGCCAATAGCTACTTTAGTACCTGCCTTAGCTACTTTATCATTAATCTTAATTCTACCTGCATCACAAGCTTCATTAGCTACTGTTCTTCTCTTAATCAATCTAGATACTTTAAGGTATTTATCTAATCTCATATTATCCACCTCTATTTTGTAAAGTTTTTATAATCCAAAAAAATCTGCACATTAAATGTGCAGATTTTTAGGAAATTATCTTAGTTTTAATTAACGTCCGTTAACTACGTCTTTTAAAGCTTTACCAGCTTTAAATCTTGGTGCTTTTGAAGCAGCGATTTGCATAGGTTCTCCAGTTTGTGGATTTCTACCTTCTCTTGCTGCTCTTTCAGTAACATCAAAAGTTCCAAATCCAACTAATTGAATTTTCCCCCCGTTAGTTAATTCACTTGAAACAACATCAATAAATGCTTTCAAAGCTTTCTCTGCATCTTTTTTACTTAATTCAGTTTTCTCTGCCATAGCAGTTACTAATTCAGCTTTGTTCATAATAACTCCTCCTCTACTATAAATTTTATTATTTTGAACAAAGGCGCAAAATGCGCAGCTAGAAATATCTAGCTTTATAAACAATCGTCTAAACGATTATTATTAAATTCTCTTATACTGTTCCCATAACTTGTCCAATTCTGTCAATGATATGTCACCCATAACTAAGCCTTTTTGCTTAGCAAGAGTTTCAATACCCTCAAATCTATTTATAAACTTTTCTGTAGCATTTGTCAAGGAAAATTCCGGATTTAGTTTAAAAAACCTTGAAAAATTAACCATTGCAAATAATAAATCTCCATATTCTTCCATTATTTTACATTTATTCCCAGATTCTAGTGCTTCTTCTAGCTCTCCTAATTCTTCGTGTATTTTAGCAAATGCTTGATTCCAATGTTCAAAATCAAAGCCAACTTCTTTGGCTTTTTTCTGTACTTTTACAGCTCTTAATAATGCTGGAAGAGCTTTAGGTATGTTTTTCATATCATTACTATATGAAATATTATTTTTTTCTATTTTCTTAATTTCATTCCATGTAGTGATAACTTCTTCCGTAGATTTATCTTGTTTTTCTTCAAATACATGAGGATGTCTTCTAATAAGTTTCTTACATATTCCATCAATTACATCATTAATATCAAATATATTATTTTCTGTGGCTATACTAGAATGAAATACAACATGTAATAATACATCTCCTAATTCTTCTTTAAGATTTTCCATATCTTTATTATCAATAGCCTCTAGAACTTCATAAATCTCTTCAAGAGTAGCGTTCTTAAGGCTCTCATGGGTTTGAACTCTATCCCAAGGACATCCATCTTCACTTCTTAATAGTGTAACTATATCTTTTAAATCTTCAAATGTATATTTACTCTTATTATTGTTAATATTTGTCAAAATAATCATTCCAATCAGATAATATTTCCCATATTATACCATAAAACTTAATTAATAAAAATATAAATAATAAAAATAGAAATATATTATTAATTAATATAAATTTACTTAGGACATAAGTCAAGAATTTTTCTAAAAATATTAAGGAAGATAGACTAATTTTAGCAAAATCAAATAGCTAAAACTAGTCTATCTTCCAAAACATGTAACCATCTACAAATTAATATTGTTAGATAGCTCCACTTATTATTGTTCCATTTGTTTTCCAAGAAATCCTGCTGCTGAATGAGCTAATTTTGTTTCAACTTCACCCATTTTTATTTTTGTATCTTTACTTAGAAAAATAACTGCACCTATTGCATCTCCTTCTGAGATTATTGGTGTTATAACTTCCGAAATATATTCATCGTTTCCATTGTCATATAAAATATCAATGAATTTCTTTTCATCTTTGTTAGCTAAAATTGTTTCTCTTTCAGTTATGGCTTCTTCTAATTCTTTACTTATCTGCTTTTCTAAAAATTCTCTTTTAGAACCTCCAGAAACAGCAATTACTTGGTCTTTATCTGATATACATATAGTGTGTCCTGTTGTCTGTGCTAGTGCTTCTGCATATTGTTTTGCAAATGTTCCGAGTTCACCTATTGGAGAATATTTCTTTAAAATTATTTCTCCATCTTTATCTGTAAATATCTCTAAGGGATCCCCTTCTCTTATTCTTAATGTTCTTCTTATTTCTTTTGGTATAACTACCCTACCAAGATCATCTATTCTTCTTACAATTCCTGTTGCTTTCAATTTATTTCCTCCTTTAGATAGTCATCACAAAGCTGTCAATAATAGTATGCAACAAATATAATTTAATATTCACTGTTTCTAGGGTTTACAACGTATAGTTCATTTCCAATTTTTTGAATTTTACTGAGTGATTTTAGCTTTGTAATTTTTACTGTTAGCCTGTATAACCTAGCTAGGCTGATATGTTTTTTATATTTGTGTAAGCGTTTCAAAATATTTTATAAGATAAAAAAAGAACTAAGATTATCTCTTAGTTCTTATTATTTGAAATTACATTATTTTTCATTCATTGATTTTATTACTAATGGTATTTTTATTAATATTACCAAATATATCGATATTCTTCCATAACTCCTCGTTCAGTTCTACTAAAGTATTTTCTCTCCAATCCATATAGATATCATTAAATGCTTGTGTTTTTAACTTAGCAGAATAGTCCATTCTCAATTTATATTCCCATTGACTAAATTTTTCATTATAAGCTTTAATATCTTCTTTTGTTGGCTCAATTATTTCAATTATTTTGTATATATGGTAACCAATTTTACTTTGTAATATATCACTAATCTCTCCACTTTGAAGATTAATTAAACTTGGAAATTCGTCTTGAATAAGTCCAACCAAAAGAATATCTTCCCCATTTTTTTCTTTTGTATCTGCATCTTGTGAATATTTCCTTACTAGTTTAGTGAAATCTTCTCCCTCAATTGCTTTTTTATATACTTTATCAGCTAAAGTTTTAGCTTCTTCTAGAATATGTTGGGAAATAAGTGTATACTCATCATTTTCATTTTTATTATGAGTTTTAAATAAAATTTGCTGCACATTTATTTTTTTTAATGTTTGCTTTGGATCTTTATCTTTTAAGTTGGCATAATCATTGTTTTTAATTAATTCTTCTTGCAATTCTTCTTCAGCAGGAATATATTCTTTTGTCATCTCATGCATCACTTTATTAGCAAGCTGATATTCATTAAATGATTTCAGTATACTATCTTTTGTTACTCGATATTTAATTATGTCTGCTTTATCTAGTTCTTCATAATACTTTAGCGCTTGGATACTAACTTCATCTTGCTCTGATTCTGTAAGACTTATCCCCATCTCTTTAGATTTTGTTATTAGTATTTTTGTTCTAATAACATTATCTATTACCCCTTGTTTAGCTACATCTTCAGCTTTTTTTCCACCGCTAAAATCATTATGATCCCAAACATCTTCTCCTCCTAATTGTTCAAACTCCATTTTTACCTGTAATAAATATGGCATTACCTCATCAATTGTAATATATACTCCATTAATCGTTAGTAATTGTTCATTACTTGGAGTATTATCCTTTTTTTCATTACTGATTACTTGACTACTACAACCCACTAAGTAGAAGATGCATATGAAAAGCAGCATAATCTTACTTATCATTTTGTAAGTGCTTTTCATTATTATCTCTCCTTATTAAAATATATACTTTCATTATAGTTTAAACCGTTAAATCCTTCAAATCTTTTATGTCTTGTAACACATTCTTAATATGACTGAAAAATTTCTTTTTCTCACTTTTATTAATTTTATAAGTAAAATATGGTGCTTTATTGATTGTAAAAAATAATTTATTTCTATGTTTATTCAACAACTCAGGTATTTTATCTGGATTAATTCTTGCATCTTTTTTCGCTTCTAACTTAATATCATTTCCTTTTTGTTCTATAGATACTATCTCTGCTTTATTGGCTATAGCTTTAAGGAGTGCTATATCTAATAGATTAAGAACAGATTTTGGTAAATCGCCATAGCGATCCTCTAGTTCTTCTTGTATATCATAATAATCTTGTTCATTTTGAATACTTGCAATCTTCTTATATGCTTCTAGCTTTCTTATTTCATCTTTTATATATCTTGATGGTACAAAAGCATCTACATTAAGTTCTATTGATGTTTCAAAATGCTCTTCTACTTTTTCATCATTAACTTGGTGTATTGCCTCCTCTAGCATTTTACAATATAGATCATATCCAATTGACTCCATATGTCCATGTTGCATTGCTCCTAGCAAATTACCTGCACCTCTAATTTCAAGATCTCTCATTGCGATTTTGAAACCAGAACCAAATTCAGTAAACTCTCTAATAGCTTGTAATCTTTTTTCTGCTGTCTCTTGTAATATCTTATCTTTTTTATATAGCAAATATGCATATGCTACTCTATTAGATCTTCCAACTCTACCTCTTAACTGATAAAGCTGAGATAATCCTAATCTATCTGAATCTTGAATTATAATCGTATTAGTATTTTGAATATCTAAACCTGTCTCGATTATTGTTGTACATACTAATATATCTATATCTCCATTAATATAATCAAACATTATATTCTCAAGCTCACGTTCATTCATTTGTCCATGTGCAAATGCAACATTAGCCTCTGGAACCATTTTACTTATTTTATCCGCTACTTCATCTATTTTCTTAACTCTATTATATACATAGTAGATTTGTCCGCCTCTTCCTAGTTCTCTATATATAGCATCTTTGATAAGTTCTTCATTATGCTCAAGAACATAGGTTTGAATAGGATGTCTTTCTTGTGGCGGATCCTCAAGCACACTCATATCCCTTATACCTATCAAACTCATATGAAGTGTTCTTGGTATAGGGGTAGCTGTTAATGTTAATACATCAATATTTTCTTTTACTTTCTTAATTTTTTCTTTATGAGTTACTCCAAATCGTTGTTCTTCATCAATTATAAGTAATCCTAAATCTTTGAAAACTACATCTTTTGAAATAATTCTATGCGTACCAATTAATATATCTACTAAACCTTTTTTCGTATCTTCTATAATCTTTTTTTGCTCTTTTGCACTTTTGAATCTTGATAACATCTCAACTCTTACTGGAAAGTCTTTCATTCTCTGTACAAAATTATTATAATGTTGTTGAGCCAAAATAGTTGTTGGTACTAAATATGCTACTTGTTTATCATCTTGTACAGATTTAAAGGCTGCCCTAATAGCTATTTCTGTTTTACCATAACCTACATCTCCACATACAAGACGATCCATTATTTTTTTACTTTCCATATCTTTTTTAGCTTCTTCTATTGCAATAAGTTGATCGTCTGTTTCTTCGTATGGAAACATTTCTTCAAATTCTCTTTGCCATACAGTATCTTCTGAGAAATTGTATCCTTCTTTTGATTGTCTTTTAGCATATAAATCTACTAAATCTTTTGCCAGATCTTCAACTACACCTTTAACTCGGCTTTTAGTTTTACGCCACTCATTAGTACCTAACTTATTAAGCTTTGGTCTTTTTCCTTCTGCTCCTATATATTTCTGAATAACATCTAATTGACTTGTTGATATATATAAGTTGCCTTCATCTCTATATGATATTTTAATATAGTCTTTATTAATTCCATCAACTTCTATTTGTTCAGTACCTTTAAATATTCCAATACCGTAATTTTCGTGTACGATATAATCTCCTATTTTTAGTTCTGTGAAACTATCAATTTTACTACCCTTGAATTTTTTCTTCCTTGTACTTTTTCTTTTATTACTTTTTCCGACTAAGTCTGTTTCAGATATAACAACAAACTTTATAAGCGGATATTCAAACCCTTTATGCAAACTTCCATAGCATACAGCGACCTTTCCTCTAGGAATTTTTACATCTAGTTTTGGAAGAAAATAAGAGTCAATGCCTCTTTCATTTAATTCATAGGCTAATCTCTCTGCTCTCGTTTTAGAACCTGTTAGAAGTAATATTTGATAGTTATTATTACTCCATGTTTTTAGGTCTTTTTCTAGTATTTCCATACTTTTATGATATGGATTAATAGATTTAACGGAAAAATTAACATTATATTTATAATCAAATTTTTGTTTCTTTTGTTGCAAAGTACTCATAAGTACACAAGGAAATACATACATTTTATTAATTAATTCATCTATTGAAAATAGAATTTCTGTTTGACCTTTTAACAGATAGCCTTTTTCAAATCTATTAATAATACTTTCGTTAAACTCTTTTTTAATATTTTGACATTTCTCATCGATACGAATAGGTTCATCAATGAAAACCAATGTATCCTTTGACAAATAATCTAAAAATGATACTGTATCATGGTAAAAATATTTAATATAACCTTCTATTCCATTAAATGTTTTTTGGGTATTTATTTTATCTATTAAAGTTGATGTAGATAATTTAATTCTATCTGCTTCATCATCTTTATTATTCTCTTTAAATATTTTTATTAATTCGTCACAATCTTCTTTTATTACTTTAATTGCATTTTCTATTTTATCTTCATTTACTATTACTTCTCTAGCAGGATATATTACAATTTCATCTACTTTATCAATAGATCTTTGACTTTCAACGTTCATCATTCTAATTGAATCAATTTCATCATCCCACAATTCTATTCTATAAGCATTATTATCTGTTAGTGGAAAAATATCTATAATTCCTCCACGAATAGCAAATTGTCCTTTTGAAGATACTTGAGATACTCTTTCATATCCCATAAACATAAGCTTATTGCTTATATCACTAATCTTCCATATATCTGAAACTTTACTAGTAATTATACTAGATTCAAAAACAGATTTACTTACAAGTCTATCCATCAACGCTTCTATAGATAAAATAACTGTAATTTCTTGATTTTCATTTAAAGATTTAATTATATTTACTCGCTGTTCTATAATGTCATTACTATGTACGTCAGCATTGTAAAATATAATATCTTTAGCAGGATATAGAAATACTTCATCTTTGTTAAAAAACTTCATATCCTCATATATTTCTCTTGCTCTTAGTTCATTGTAAGTTATAATAAGTTTGTTTCTATTTTGTGCTATAGCGTGCATAAGATGGCATTTTTCAGAATCTATAGCTCCAGAAAGATATATAGGAGATATATTTTTATTCAATTTTTCCATGACATCATTATAAGCCTCTAATTCTCTTAAAGGTTGTATTAATGTTTCCAAAATCATCACATCCTGATTTTTTGTTTTATACTCATTGCATATATTATATACCAATTATTATATATTATTTACTATTAATTTTAAACATAAATAAATAATTAAAAAATAATACAAAAAAAGTGACTACGCTACCTTTTGTATAGCATAAAAAAAATACTCTTTGATATTATTATCAAAGAGCTTTCGGAGAAAAGTTTTATGAAAAAATTTGGATTAGTATTCTTTAGCACTTTTATACTCTGATGCTTTTTTTTCTAAACTGTATTTTTTATTGTTATTATATAAAAATGCATCATAAGTTGCATCAACAACAATCCATTTGTTTTCATCTGCTATATATATTTCATTCCATGCATGATATACATCTGTATGGGCTGAATAACCTTTTACAAGTTTAGTTGGTATAGAAGCACTTCTTAGCATTGATGCTAACAGAGAAGCGTAATCATAACATATGCCTGTCCCACTTTTTAATGTACTGTCTATATTAGGTAAATAATCATACTTTAGATTCTCTGCTTTTTTATTATCATATGAAATATTTTTTACTATGTACTGATAAATAGCTGTTACTTTATCTCTATCACTTAATTCTATGTTATCTTTAATTATGTTAGTAGCTAACTTAATTGCTTCATCATTGTTATTCCATTCAATACTTTGAACTGAGTTAAGAAAAACTTGATTATTATCTGTAATATTAACATCAGCTGAATTACAAAATACCTTTTTATATTTTTTCCCTGTTGTATTTTCGTATATATTAACTACATATTTACCATTACCTAATTGTAAAGGAAAGTTAATATATTCTTCATTGCTTTTTAAATTATATGTATATTTTTCTTTACCTTTTATTATCATTAATTTAACTTTTACGTCTTTCTCAGACTTATATAAAATTCTTACTATACCTTGTCCACTTTTTGAAAAATCAATATTATATTGAGATTCAGCAGCTAAAGTTGTTTTAGATAATACACTAAAACTTAAAAATAATACAAAAAATAATACAATTATTTTTTTCATATATAAAGCTCCCTTCGGCAACCGGCTACCACCCATCATATGGAAGGCCCATGGCTTTGCGTCCTAACCTTTCGATCAGTTTGCTATTATCGTGTAAGCTTAAAATTAATTGTATTTCACCAATAGAATAATAAGTTATTATTCTAAAAAAAAGTATATAAAAACTTTCCTCTTCGGTAACCAGGCTACCACTTATAATCTCTTATAAAAGGCCCTATAGCTTTGCGTCCCAGTTTTTCAAAAGGTTTGCCAGTATCGGTGAAAAGTATTTTAATTCTTAAGCATATTTAGTTTTATATAATAATTATATCATAGTTATATAGATATATCAATACGCTTTACAATGTTTACCATTATTCTATATTATAATTTTTCATCTATATTTCAGTATGAACATTGACTAGCCAGTTAAAAGACTGTCTCAGAGTATTATGAGACAGTCTCTCAGAGTTTAAATATGACCGTTATTTGTCTTTTTTTCTTTTACATTCTAATACTAATCCAGATGTCATTAACAATGACCCTAATCCATATAATAAAGCGCCAGGAAAACCTCCAGTTTTGGGCGATTGTTGTGGTGCACCAGCTGGAACTTGTTCATCTAATATTTCAATTTCTTCTTCTGTCTGTGGATTTATTTCTATACAAATTTCTGGATTTTGCTCTGGCTGTACCTCTGGTTCTGGTTCTGGCTCTGGCTCAGGCTCTGGTTCTGGCTTATATTCTTCTTCTGGTTGTGTTTTCTTTTCTTCAAATACCGCTTTTAATTTTGCAGTTCTCTTAACGACTATTTTATTTTCTGTTAGTAATAAATCAGTATCCCCTTCCCATCCAGTGAATATATATCCTTCTTCTGGTTTTATCTGCATTATTACATGAGTATTCCAAGCATAGGTTCTCTCTCCTGGTGATGGAAGAATTTTTCCTCCTTCTGTACATTCAAGAGTTAACTTATAATATGTTGGATATGGATCTGGATCCGGCACTGGTGTTGGAGGAATATAATTTTGTTTAAATACTGCTATAATATTATATTTAATTGGATTATCTACATTAAATTCCAATTGCTTATTTTTCAAGTTATTATTTGAACGTGTAACATTTAGTATTCCATCAAAGGAACTTCCATTTGATATTTGTCTATTTTCTTCCTTTTCATCTACTTCTTCGATGAGCCAGTGGTCAAAACTCCATCCATTACTTGCTTCACCAAATAAACTAATTAGTTGTGGATTATAGTAGTAATAATTAGTTGGTCCATTAGAATCTCCAATATACTTATCTACTGCAATTCCCTCATTCCTAATAATACCTCGTCCTTGGACTTTAAAATTAACAATTGCATTATCAAGTATGGTATGAGATATATTTATCCATTGTATTGTAATATCTTCTCCACTTACAAAATCTTCATCAGTTATATACCTTTTTCTATCCATTTGACTAGAATACTCCATTAAAGGATTAGGTAATTCAAATATAATATAATTACCTATAGGAATATTATCGAATTGCAAAATTCCATTTTCATCCGAAATTCCTCTACGCAATAATTTATCTAAAAGTGTAGCATCGTAATCAGTATATATTTTATAAATTAAATCTTCACTTTCATCATTATCTGGTAATAAACCAAAACCAAATCCTGCTCCCGCTGATTCATTTTCATTCTCATCTTCATAATCTTTAATTTTTTTTATTATTTTTATAGTCTTATTTTGTACTGGTACTTTTATATTAATTTTCACATCTACGCTATTAGCAATATGAGCCAATTCTCCTTTATAAACATCTACCATATCAAAATGATAAATATAAGTGCCACTAGCATCTTCCGGAATCGTAATTGGTAAATTTTCTACTCTTATTACATCTTCTTTTTCATATCCAATTCCATATATAGGAGCTGATGATAACAACTTATTAGTATTTCTTAATCCAATATAAACTTCATTTAATTTATCATATAGTTTATTATTTTCATTATATGTGGCATCTCCATAACCTTCTCCATTACACTTTAATGTGAAATTAAGATATATTGTATCACCTGGTTTAGCATTATATTGATTATTATCCACATCAATACTGCCGCCTAAAACATCTTCTTTCTGCTCAGCAAATGATCCATTATATGCATAATATACCATTTTATATACTTTTTCTTCTGGCTTATAATTAACTACTACATTTTTATCACAATCCATTTTTACTTTTATGATATAATCATCGAAACTACTTATTTCCTTTTCATATTTGTCAGAAACATCAAATCCCTTAACACTGTATCCCTTATTGGAATATGCTCTTATCTCAACTATTGTTCCCTCAGTGTATCCATTTACAGAATTTGGTTGTGTAAGTATATCATATGTTCCGCCTTCAGATATATTTTTAGTAATATTTAATTGATATCCTTTCATCTCTTTTGTTTTACAAGATTTTTTCATTTGTTTGCCTTCTTTGCCACCTATTAAGGTTACTACTTCCACTACATATTTTTCATTTGGCAACAATCCATCAATGACTGCTGTTGTTGAATTTATTTCTTTTGTTTTAACTACTTTTCCTTTTTTGCTAACTGTTATTTTGTACCCAGTTGCTCTATCCACCGAATCATATGATACATCTACGGAATCATAAGTAGTATTTAAAGTTAAATTAGTAGGAGCCGGTGCCTCCACGAATCTATATGACATATAATCTGTATATTTAAAGAACTTTCCAAATACTTTTGCTGTAATTTCTGCATCTTCGGTTATTTCTATGTTAATATAATTATTAAAATTACACCAGCTACCGTTATTGATTTTATATGCAGATTTTTTTAATCTTACATAAGTAGCCTCTATAGTTATTTTAGCTTTTTCTCCTTTATAATAAATACATTCTCCATTTATTATATCTACAGGGGTAGAATCATTGATAATATTAATTGTAGAAAGCGTTCTACTTGAACTCTCTAACTCTTCTTGAATTTGGCTCTCTTCATTTTCTAAGACCTGATTATTTTCTTTATCTACCACTTTGTTTTGCTCTTGCTCTTTATCATTATTATGCTCTTCTTTATCTATAGGTTTATCTATTTCTTTGTTTATTTCATTCTTATCTTCTTCACTAGTTAATTGTGTCTGTTCATTTGTTTGCTGTAATATTTGATTCTCTTGTACTTGATTTTCATTTTGTTTTTCTTGAATTTCATTCTCTAATTGTTTTTCTTCTTGAGTATTCTGAATTTGTTGTTTACCTTCTTGGGCATATCCAGTAATACCAAAAAGACCTACTAACATTGCAATCATAATAATCATTGATGCCACTTTTCTTAGTCTCATTTTCTTCAAAAATGTTTCACCCTCTCTTTTAATTATTCTTTTAAGATAATTAACCTAGTAAAATTAATATATACATAATTTAACTAATATGTTAATTTTTTACAGTATTAGGACAAAAAAATTGGGCTTAGAAAATTTATAATAAGTTATTATCCCTAATCTGCCCTGTATATATTAATTTCATACTTACTAAAAATAATTGCTTAGTAATTCTACTAAATGAAATTATATTTTAATAAGTATATATGATATTATTATTGCAATTATTATAAAATTTTATTTAGGCTACTCTATTACTCCATGTACAATTAGTCTATGAGTTGCACCAATAACTGGGTCGCAAGTAATTAGAGTAATTACTTTGAATTTACTACTTCCTCTCATAACAGTTAAATCATTAGGTTCAACTATCTTTTTTTCATATACAGTATATACATACTCCTTGTCCTTTGTATTTATGACTATTTTATCTCCATTTTCTAATTCATTTAGTCTATTAAAGAAAACTCCGTATGTGTGACTTCTATGTCCAGCCAATACTGCATTACCTATCTCACCAAATTCTCCACTATTTGGCATATAACCAATAGCATATTTTAGGGTTTCAATATCTATCCCACTAGCAATAGGAAGATTTACATCAATTTTATCAATCTTAATTACAGCTATTGCTTTAGGTTTTTGTTTTATCTTAGGTTTTTTCTTGAGATTACTGTTATTATTTGTTGCAGCATTATTATTAGTATTATTATTGTTATCATCACTAGATGTATTATTAGTTTTATCGTTAGAATCGTTATTTAAAACTTCTTGTGTCTCTTCTTGTGTATTTATTTGAGTATTTACCTCAATTGGTGTAATATCACTTTGATTATCTTCTATGTCGCCCCATTTAAAAATGTCGTTTAATATTTCATTTTCTTCTAATTTGATTGCCTCTTCATTAGCTTCAGGTTCAGAATGTGCATAAAAGTCTTGTATCATTTCTTGTTGTAACTTTTTAGTACGATATCTACCAATCAAAGGTATAGAAATCAATATCACTCCTACAATAATTAACACTAGTGATAATACTTTTCTCATTAATCACATTCCTTTCGTTTAACATTATATATATTCATAGCTTTATCTATGCCATCATGCAATATTTTTTCAATTGAGTCACTTGCTCTTTTTACTTCTTTGACCATCTCTTTAATTTCTTCTTCACTAAATCTACTTAACACGTGATCTTTAAGATCCCATTCTGGGGACTTATTGCCTACCCCTACTCTTATTCTTATAAATTCATTAGTGCCAAGATGATTAATAATATTTTTCATACCATTATGCCCACCTGCACTACCTTTTTTTCTAATACGCATTTTTCCTATATCAAAACAAATATCATCATATACTACAATAAGGTCATTTTCATCACATTTGTAAAAATCCAATATCGCTCTAATACTCTCTCCACTTAGATTCATATATGTTTGTGGTTGAACTAACAAAACTTTATGTCCTGCGATAACCCCACTACCCATTATAGCTTTGTGTTTTCTTTTATTCATCTTAATATTATTGTCATAAGCTAATCGTTCTATTACCTCAAATCCTACATTATGTCTAGTAGCTGTAAACCTCATGCCAGGATTTCCTAATCCAACAATTACATACATTATTAATCACCTTTCTTATTCTAATTTATGAAAACCATGCAAGTCTAATATGAAGTAAGATAGACTAGGTTTAGCATTCGCCAAAACTAGTCTATCTTATAACCTTTATAGCAATCAAATTACAAATTGCTCTTTAATATATTCAAATTATCATATTTTTAATACTTAGTCAAATTCATTTTATACAAATAACTTAGAAACAGATTTATTGCAGTGAATTCTATGTATTGCTTCCGCTAAAATCTGTGCAACTGACAGTTGCTTAATTTTATCAATTTTCTTTTCTTCTGGAAGAGTAATTGTATCTAGTACAACTAATTCATCTATTACTGATTTTTGAATTCTATCTATAGCTGGACCTGATAATACAGCATGCGTACAACAGGCGTATACTTCTGTAGCACCTTGTTCTTTTAACGCACTTATTGCATTACATATAGTTCCTGCCGTATCAATCATATCATCTACTAATATAACTTTCTTGCCTTTTACATCACCGATAATATTCATTACTTCAGAAACATTGGCTTCTGGTCTTCTCTTATCAATAATAGCCATTGGTACATCTAATTTTTCTGCAAATGTACGTGTTCTCTTAACACTTCCAACATCTGGTGAAACCATAGCAACATTATCCATGTCATTAGCAAATTTTTCTTTGTAATATTTCACAAGAAGTGGAGAACCTAACATATGATCTACTGGTATTGTGAAGAATCCTTGAATCTGAGCACAATGTAAATCCATAACAAGAACTCTATCTGCTCCTGCTGATTGAATTAAATCAGCAATCATTCTTGCACTAATTGGATCTCTTGCTCTTGCTTTTCTATCTTGTCTTGCATAACCATAGTAAGGAATTACTGCTGTAATTCTCCCTGCAGAAGCTCTTCTTAAAGCATCCATCATAATTAATAATTCCATTAAATTGTCATTAACTGGGCTACATGTAGGTTGAACAATGTAACAATCAACACCACGAACGATTTCATCAATTTTTACATAAGTTTCACCGTCACTAAATTGCCCTACTTCAGCGGCTCCCAGAGTTAATCCTAAATCAGCGGCTATTGCCTCGGCTAATTTTGGATTAGCATTACATGAGAATATTTTGATGCCATCAGTGTTCCTTATTGTACTTGTCATATGAATCCTCCTATAATATTTATAACACTAGAAAATTATTATAGTGTAGAATAATAACATAAAGTTTTTCTACACTAATAAATAAATATTCTTATGTGATTTATCATTTTTTGTTTACCCATTGGTCTTTATTAACTTGTCTTGCTCTACCTATTCCTAATGAATATGCAGGTACATCTTTTGTAATAGTTGATCCTGCAGCTGTATAAGCATTATTTTCTACAATAACTGGAGATACTAAGTTAGTATTACATCCAATAAAAGCGTTATCTTCAACAATTGTTCTATGCTTATTTACTCCATCATAATTAACAACAACTGTTCCACAGCCAAAATTAACATTTTTCCCTACATCAGCATCACCAATATAAGTCAAATGTGATATTTTAGTATTATTACCAATATTGGAATTTTTGACTTCCACGAAGTCACCTATTTTAACATTTTCACCTATAGATGAATTAGGTCTAATATATGCATACGGCCCTATAGTAGTATTGTTATTAATAGTACTTTCAAGAATAGTGGAAGATTGAATGTTTACATTATCTCCAATTACTGAATTAACAATCCTGTTATTTTGACCTATTATACTATTTCCACCAATTGTGGTTTTTCCTTCTATATATGTATTGGGATAAATAACTGTATCACAGTCTATTTGAGTATCTTTACTGATAAAAGTATTAGATGGGCTTATTATTGTAACGCCATTTTCCATGTGTTTATAATTAATTCTTTTTTGCATTATTTCTTGAGCTTGATATAATTGAACTCTAGAGTTAACTCCTAATATCTCCTGTGGAATATCACTTATCATAGCATTAACTTTCAGACGTTTTGCCATTATTGTTTTTAATGTATCTGGTAAGTAGTATTCTCCTTGAGCATTATTATTCGTTAATTTTGTTAAAGCAATATTAAGTTCTTTGGCATCAAAACAATACATGCCCGAATTAATTTCCTTAATTTTTCTTTCACTCTCAGTTGCATCTTTATGTTCTACACTTTTTATAAATGTATTAGATTCATCTCTAATAATTCTACCATAACCTGTAGAATCTTCCACTATAGTAGATAATAATGTAGCTGCATTTTTATTTTTATTATGGTAATTTACCATTTTAGCAAGAGTGTCTCCTGTTATTAATGGGGTATCTCCAAATAGTATTAGTACATTTCCTTCATTTCCAATAAAATCTTTCGCCTGCATAACTGCATGACCGGTTCCTAACTGTTCTTTTTGTAATACAAATTCCACATTATAAGATGTGTCTTTTTTAACTATTTCACTTCCGTGTCCTATAACTACACAAATATCATCCGCACCAGCTTCTATAGCTGATTCAATAACATAATCCAACATAGTTTTATCAAGTATTTTGTGTACCACTTTTGGAAATTTAGATTTCATTCTAGTTCCTGCACCAGCTGCTAATATAACTGCTTTTAAACTACTCACTTATAATACACCACCTTAGGCTTTTAATTAACCCCCACTATTTTACACCACTTGTTCAATATATGCAAGATATAATTATTTACAAATATATTAAAATTCTATGTCATAAAACCATCTAAAATACCATACAAAAAGGCACTTCTATAATAGAAGTGCCTAAATCTTAATCTTCAAATGATACAGCTATTTCATCCGTTGCATTTTCTTCAGCAAGCATTAATGTTTCATACTTCTCCAATACACTCTTCTGAATCTTTTCTCTAGTGTCGGAATTAATTGGATGAGCAATATCTCTAAACTCCCCGTCTAACGCCTTTCTACTAGGCATAGCAATAAATAATCCCTTTTCACCTTCAATTACTTTAATATCATGAACTACAAATTCATTATCAAAAGTAACTGAAACAACTGCTTTCATTTTTCCATCCTTGGCAACCTTTCGTATTCTTACATCTGTAATTTGCATGTGTTAACCCCTTTCGTAACTTGTTGTTAAGGGGAAGAGTCCCCCTCCACCTTTTCACATTTATACATTGCCTTTTGTATTAACTCACAATAATTATATTACATATTGGAAAAAAGTTCAATGTTTTTTTGCATAATTTCCCATTTATTAATTATTTATCTGAATCACCAATATATGATTTATCTATTTACAATAATTTTGATTTTTCCTATTCTGCCTTTATGGGTACAACCATCATTAATAACAGCTTGGCTATCTACAATACAATTTTCAATATAACAATCATTGCCTATATATGCTCCGTCTAGGATTATTGAATTATTTACTATTGAATTTTCTCCTATAAATACTTTTCTAAAAAGTATAGAATTATTTACTTTTCCATTAACTATACTTCCCCCCGAAATCAGACTATTAGATACCACAGCTCCATAATTATATTTTGCAGGAGGTTCATCTTGGACTTTTGATGATATATAAGGAAATTTTCTAAAAAAATAATCTCTATTTTGTTTTTCTAGAAAATCCATATTACCTTTATAGTAAGCATCTATATCACCTATACTATTGAAGTATTCATCGTGCATGTATGCAAATATTTTCTTTTTCTTTCTATATCTAATTATTATATCATTTACGAAGTCATATCTCTCTTGAGACAATATTTCTTCAATTAATTCGATTAGAAGTCTTCTTCTAATTATATAAATACCAGTAGATATAATACTACTTTGTGGTTCAAGAGGTTTTTCTTCAAAATCAATAATTCTATTATCATTATCCAACTGAACAATTCCAAATCTTCTTAGGTCTTGATTTTCATTTGATAAGTCTTTACATACAATAGTTATATCTGCTCTTTTATCAACATGATATTGTAGTACTTTATTATAATCAATATGGCATATTGCATCTCCAGATGATATTATTGCATAAGGTTCGTGACTATTTTTAAGATAATCTATATTTTGGTATATGGCATCTGCTGAACCTCTATACCATAAGCTACTATCATGTGTTTTATAGGGGCTAAAGGTAAATAATCCTCCTTGTTTTCTTCCAAAATCCCACCATTTTGATGAGCTTAGATATTCAATTAGTGATCTAGAATTATATTGAGTTATGACCGCTACTTTTTTGATATCTGAATTAGTCATACTACTTAATGAAAAATCAATTGCTCTATAGCATCCAGCAATAGGCATGGCTGCTAATGCACGTTTCTCAGTTAATTCATGAAGTCTATCATTTTTTCCTCCAGTCAAAATAATACCTAAAGCTCTCATTGTTCCACCACTTCCTTAATAATTGATTGTCCACTCATCAATTTGTTATCAGAAAAATCTTTATTACTTAATTGTCCATATATAGCACAGTTTTTACCAATTATAACGTTATCTGGAACATTAGTTCTTTCTCCTACTACAGAAATTCCCGAGTAATAAAGTTCTGGATACTTTTCACTAATTATATTATCTCCTACTCCAATTTGAACATTATTACCAATATTAGTTTCCTCTGAAACGATACTATTATATATTTTGCAATCCTGTCCTATTGTTGTATTACTCATTATTATTGAATCTCTTATTATTGTATCTTCACCTATACTAACGTTAGATCCTATTATGGAATTATATATTTTTCCATTGATTTCTGTACCTTCTCCAACTATACAAGTTTCAATATATGCATCTTTTGATACAAATTGTGGTGGTTGAATTTCATTTTTAGTATAGATTTTCCAATAAGGTTCATACAAATTAAAATCTGGTATAAGTTTTATTAATTCCATATTAGCTTCCCAATAAGCTTGCAAAGTTCCAACGTCTTTCCAGAATCCATTAAATTCATGAGCGTATAAGTTATATCCATTATTTAATAAATAAGGTATTACATGTTTCCCAAAATCATTTTGGGGATATATACTATTTGTTTTAGCTAAAGCCTCTCTAAGAGTTTTCCAATTAAAAATATATATTCCCATTGAAGCTAAATTATTTTTTGGATTTTCTGGTTTTTCTTCAAACTCTATTATTTTATTTTTATCGTCTGTATTCATAATTCCAAATCTATGAGCTTCATTAATAGGAACTTCAAACACAGCAATTGTAGCATCTGCATTGTTTTTAATATGAAAGTTAAGCATTTTTTCGTAATCCATTTTATATACATGATCTCCAGATAGAATAAGTACATATTCTGGTGAGTAATAATCAATAAAATCAACATTTTGAAATACTGCATTTGCAGTTCCAGAATACCATTCTCCTGTTTTCTTTTTTACAAAAGGTGGTAAAATACTTACTCCACCATAATTTTTATCAAGATCCCATGGTATTCCTATTCCAATATGGCTGTTAAGCTTCAAAGGTTGATATTGAGTTAAAACACCAACTGTGTCAATTCCAGAATTAATGCAATTACTAAGTGTGAAATCAATTATTTTATACTTTCCACCAAATGCAATTGCTGGCTTGGCAACATGTGTTGTGAGAATACCTAATCTACTACCTTGTCCTCCAGCTAATAGCATAGCTATAATCTTTTTTCTTTTCATTGCTCTCCTCCTTACATATTTTTTTCGCTATTATATTAATACCACTTTTGATACAAGTTTATTACAATAAATTACTTCATTAATTGAATTTATTGCAACGAAAAAAAACAAGCTAGAATTATAATATTCAAACTTGTTTTAATATATGCCATTATTTTTTATTTATATTAATATGTCACTCTTTAATTATTGTTCTTTCTTCTATATATATTAATTTTTTCTTCTTTTTCATCTATGCCATCAAACTCTAATAATGAATAATAATTATTTATTATCTTTTGCTCAGGTTCTTTTGTAGACATTACTACTGCAATTCCTACAACTTCAGCTTCAAATTCGCTCATAAGATCATTAACGCCTTTTGCTGTACCTCCTGCTTTCATAAAATCATCCACAAATAAAACTTTGGCACCTTTTGGTATAGAACGCTTTGGTAATGCCATAGTATTAATTCTCTTAGAAGAACCTGTTAAATAATTCATTTGTATTGTAGTTCCTTCTGTAAGTCTGGCTTTTTTTCTAACTACAATCATAGGTATATTTAATATATTAGCTGTCATTATTGCTAAAGGAATTCCCTTGGTTTCAATAGTTACTACATAATCTATCTTCTTATCAAGGTATGGATTAGCTAAAGATTTTGCTATCTTCTGTAATATATTGGGGTTATAGAATATATCATTCATATATACATATCCACCTGGAATAATTCTGGATTTATCATTAATCAAATCACATAACTCATCACATATATTATCTATTTGGCTATCAGTTAGTTTGGGATTGTAATAAATACCTCCTGCCGCACCAGATATAGAATTAATTTCTCCTAATTCAAATTCACTAAAAACATTTTCTATTACGTCAATATCTTCACTCAAAGTGGATTTTGCACTATTTAAAATTTCAGAGAAATAGTTTAACGTAAATATTTTCTTAGGATTTTCAACTAATATTTTAGTTATCACAGCCATTCTATCAGTTTTGTTAATCTTTTTACCCACAAAAAATCTCCTTATCGTATCTATCTTTTTAGTATATTTTTATCATATATAGTATACCATAAAAACCACCCAAATCATTGCTTTTTACAATTTTTTATATTTCTCTTTAAAAAATTATTTTATATGGGTATAATATTAACTAAACAAGCATTTTATATAATTACTAATTAATTATTTTCAAGGATTACAAACTGTTTCATATAATATATATTAAGTATGATTTTAAATGAGGAGTGTTTTATTAATGTATACAATTAATTTTAATAAGCCAATCAATGTCCATTTTATAGGAATTGGTGGTATAAGTATGAGCGGATTAGCGGAAATATTACATCAAAAAGGTTTTAAAGTATCTGGCTCTGATATGAATTCATCAGCCATAACAAAAAAATTATCACATATTGGTATTGATGTATTTATAGGACATAGACCAACTAATATTTCAGATAACACTGATTTAGTAATATATACTGCTGCCGTAAAAACTGACAATGAAGAATACATAGCTGCTTTAGATAGAAATATACCTCTTATAGATAGAGCTACATTACTGGGACAAATGATGAAAAATTATAAGTATCCTATAGCCATATCTGGGACACATGGAAAAACAACTACAACTTCAATGGTATCTCACATATTATTAAATGCAAATACTGATCCTACTATATCTATAGGAGGAATATTAAATGCTATTAATGGTAATATTAGGGTAGGTCACTCTGATTACTTTGTGACTGAGTCATGTGAGTACTGCGATAGTTTCCTTAGATTCAACCCATATATATCTATTATATTAAATATTGAAGCAGATCATCTTGACTATTTCAAAGATATTAACCATATTCGTAATTCTTTTACAGAATTTGCTAGTAAACTTCCTAGTAATGGATATCTAGTTATTAATGGAGATATTGACAACTATCAAGAGATTATTAATACTCTTGATTGTAATATTATCACTTATGGAAAAGATAAATCATTTGATTTTACAGCAGAAAATATTAAATACAATGATGAAGGATTCCCAATATACGATCTTATTCATAAGGGAGAGAAAATAACTAAAATTGAGCTCCAAGTTAATGGAACACATAATGTATATAACTCTCTTGCCGCAATTGCGACTTCTTATGCATTAGGAATTAATATTAACGATATTACAAAAGGACTTTTTTCATTTACAGGTACAAAAAGACGATTTGAATATAAAGGTAGTGTAAGAGGTGTAAAAGTTATTGATGACTATGCTCATCATCCAACTGAAATAGATGCTACATTATCAGCTGCTACAAAATATCCACATAATAAACTATGGGTAGTATTTCAACCTCATACTTATTCAAGAACAAAAGCTTTCCTAAAAGAGTTTGCTCATTCTCTTAGTTGTGCAGATAATATTATATTAACAGATATTTATGCTTCTAGAGAAAAAAATACTGGAGATATTCATTCAAAAGATTTATTATCTGAACTTACTAAACTTGGGAAAGAAGCCTATTATTTTTCTTCTTTTGACGAAATTGAAACTTTTTTATTGCAAAATTGTTATCCTGATGACTTGTTGATAACTATGGGAGCGGGAGACGTGAAAATTATTGGCGAAGAATTAATTGAGGGTTAGTTATCCACATTATCCACAATGTTGTCAACAGCTTGTTGTGGTTAGTATCTAGCATAACTTGGTTTACATAAAATCTCGCTGATATATGGATAATTTTTCTAAACACCCATTTTTTACATGATTATAATGGGTGTTTTTATATGTTAATATATTATGTAAAACATTATCCACATTATCCACAATGTTATCAACAAGTGATTGTTGATGTTATACGAAACAATATACTCTAAATGTTAAAAAAACTGTTTAACTCGACAATTTTACTTTAAATTTTCTGTCAATTATTTGTATTTTCAGAAATCAATATTTATCCCACAAATATTATATTTTATGATATACTAAGAGCGACTTAGTAGATTTATAAATTATCTATATATATTTAATACATACTGGTTTACATAAAATCTTAACGAGAGGGGAGTAGCTATATGAGTATTATAAATCTTTATCCACAAAATCTAAATCAATTTACTTTTGTGCCAAATCAATTTATTGATAATTACTTATGGAATTCTAATGGAGATTTTGTTAAGGTTTATTTATTTATTCTTAGATGCGTTTCAAAATCTATGAACTCTATATCTTCTACTGATATAGCTGATAACCTACAACTAACAGAAGCAGATGTTAGAAGAGCTCTTAAGTATTGGGAAGTAAATAATGTTATGTACATAGAATATGAAAACGATGCAGATATCGTGGCTATTAAGTTTTGTTCTCTTGATAATATTAATAATAACGACCATGTAACTAGTAAAAATGAGGTGGCTCTTACTTCTAATCAACTTGAAGCAAGAGTTAATTTAACTTCAAAACCACAATATGAAATTAATGAGATGACTAATTTTATGAGTCAACCAGATTATAAACAGCTTATATATATTACTCAAAAATATTTAGGTAAGATGTTAACTCAACAAGATATTAATACTTTAATTGGTTTTAATGATTGGCTTGGTCTTCCTTTTGAAGTTATCGAGCTTCTAGTTGAATACTGCGTTTCTAATAATCATAGAAATATGAATTATATAGAAAAAGTTGCTATTAACTGGGCAGACGAAGGTATTAATACTATTCCCAAAGCTGAACATAGAATACAAGTATTTAATAAAAGTTACTTCAAAATAATGAAAAACCTTGGTATAGGAGATAGAAACCCTACACCTAAACAGATTGATTATATGAATAAGTGGATTAATGATTATAACCTGTCTATAGAAATTATTACAGAAGCCTGTGACAGAACTATAGAAACAATTAATCAACCACAATTTAGCTATATTGATGCTATATTAAAAAATTGGAATAAAAATAATGTAAAAACTATAAAAGATATAAATGAACTTGATAAAAAGCATAATCAAAAAACAACTAATAAGCAATCAGTTAAAACAACTGAAAATCAATCAAAATTTATTAATTATGACCAACGTACATATAATTTTGATGAATTAGAGAAAAAGGCTATGGAATTACTTATTAAAGAAACAGATGGGAGGTATTAACCTATGAATCTAAAACGCTCTCAATATAAAGCTATTATGAGAAAATATGAAGAAAAGCAACTCTTCATTAAGCATGAAATTAAAAAAAGAAAAGAAGAAATCTATCAAAAACTTCCATTAATCAAAGTTTTAGATGATGAAATAGCTTCTAACAGTGTTAATACCACTTATTACATTATTAATCACCCAGAAGAAGCAGAATCTAAATTAGAAGAACTTCAAGAAAATAATTTTATTTTATCAAGAAAAAAAATCAACCTATTATTAGAAAATAATTATCCTCAAGATTATCTACAACCAAAATATGACTGTAATATGTGTGAAGACACAGGATATATTGGTAATGAAAAGTGTAACTGTCTAAAACAAGCAATGATAAATATTGCTTATGAACAATCAAATATAAAAAATATTATTAAAGATGAAAACTTTAGCACTTTCTGTTTTGATTATTATTCAGATAAAATAGATTCTAGATTTAATTTATCTCCTCTAGAAAACATTAGAATAATATATTCAAAATGCAAAGATTTTGTTAATAACTTTGATAATGAATTTACTAATATTATATTGTTTGGACAAGCAGGACTTGGTAAAACTTTTCTATGTAACTGCATTGCCAAAGCTTTACTTGATACTTCTCATACTGTGATTTATCTTACTTCTTTTCAACTATTTAAGTTGTTTGGAGATTATACATTTAATAATTATGACGAAAAAGTACCTCAAGAAAAAATTGAATCTATATTTGATTGTGATTTATTAATTATTGATGATTTAGGTACTGAGTTTAATAATAAATTCACTGGAGTCGAATTATTTAATTGCTTAAATACAAGATTACTTAATAAAAAATCAACAGTAATCTCTACTAATTTAACTTCAACAGATTGGTCAAAACAATATTCTGATAGAATTGTATCTAGAATTTTTGGTAATTATGAACCTCTAAAACTATTTGGGTCAGATATAAGACTAAAAAAATATCAATAAATGTGATTTATATTCTATATATAGCTTATTATGCAATTAGAATCACTTCTTGACTATTCAATATATAGTGGTATAATAATTAATATTCGCACGTGTGGCTCAATTGGATAGAGCGTCCGACTTCGGATCGGATGGTTGTGGGTTCGAGTCCTACCACGTGCGTTTTTATTACAAATTAATCAAATTATGATTTATTTTCATTGAAGATAAAATCTCTTTTTCTCTTTCATGACAAGATAAAATTATAATCTGCCTATCTAATTTATTTAATGTTTCAATAACATTCTCAAGCCTATGTATATCATATTGAACAAAACAATCATCAAGAATCAAAGGTAATGTTATATCTTCTTTAATAATATCAATAATTCCTAATCTAAGCCCAAAATACATCTGATCTATTGTTCCTTTACTTAATTTATCTATACCTATAAGTGAATTGTTATCAGGCTCATATGTTAAAATATCCATATTAGGATTGATTTTAATATCTGTGTACTTTTTATTAGTTATACTACTTATTATGTTAGATACTTTTTCATTTAGTTTTGGAGCAAAGTTATTCTGAATATCTTTTGAAATTTGTTCTATTGATTCCTTTGCAATAGTGATAGCATTTATTTTGTTATCATACTCTAATTTCTTATTAATGCTACTTTCTATTTCTTCTTCTATATCTACTAGCTTTCTTGTACTATTTTCAAGATTAGTTATTTTTGTTTCATAAGAACTTATTTCTTTATTTTTATGTAAGATTTTATCTATTAATATATCTTGTTCAGATAATAGCTGCTCTCTAGACTTAGTTACTATAGCATTTTCATGTTCTTTTATAGTTAGCTTATTTTCAAGTTCTTCTATAGATGTATTTTCAAGAAGTTTGTCTAATAACACTTTGTTATTATCAACATCTTGTAAAATACTATAATATTTATATCGATTTTCTTTAACTTCTACTAATTCATCTTCACTATAAGCTTGATACTTTTTACATACTTTTTCTATTTGATTATTTAACTTTATAATTACATTATCTATAGCTTCTAATCTTGCTGATACTTCTTCTTTCTCTCTCTGTTTATTAATAATAACTGTTTTAGTATCTTTATATAAATTAACTTTTTCTTTTATTATATGAATATTGCTATTATTAATCTCATCTGTATTCAATAATAATTTAGTAAAATATATTAACCTATGTTTAATAGAATTAATATCATCTTGTAACTTATTATTTTCCTTTATCAAATCTTCACATCTTGTTTTATTATCCTCATATAATGCGTTAACATGAAGCATCTTATCTTTTAGTTCCCATAGTTTCATTATTGAATCACAATTATATTTTTCTAGAATTTGCATTTGCTCTCTTGATATATTATTTAGTTTATTTTCTATATTTTGTTGGATGTTTACTTGTTTATTAATATGTTGTTTAATTTTTTTTATTTCAATAATGCATTTTCTAATATTTACTATTGATATAACTAAAATAATTACACCTATACTAGATGAAGTTAGCATAATAGAATTATTAGAGATTATACCGAATATTAATAAACCAAAAAATATTATGATAGACATTACAGATATTAACTTGCTTTGCTTATATCTGCTTATATAAGTATCTTTTCTTTTTTCTATTTTATTTATTTCTACATCTGTTGATGACTTATTAGTACTTATTTGTTTCTTTTCTTCGTCTAGGATATTATATGTGTATACATCCTCTTCAATATTGTTAATAGATTTATGGCTATTTAATTTAGATTTTAATTCTATTATTTTATCTTCATTGATATTAAATCTATTTATAAAATCATTATATAGACTATAATCTCCAATAATATTATCAACACTTTCTATATCTTCTTCCTCTAATGAACTTACTTGATGGTACTTTTTATGTTGTTTATTAATATAATTGTCTATGGTAAGTAATTGATTTTCTATATCTTCTTTTTGTTCTATATTAACTTGTCTAATATTAATATTTTTGATAGTATCATCAATTTCTTTAATATGAACTTCTCTGTAGTTTTCAAAATGTATTAGTTCATTATTTTTATCATCTATATATTGTTTAATACTACGAGCATCTTCATATTTCTTCTTAATAGATTCTTTATCTAGAAAATATATCATTTGTTCATTCTGTTTTTTTGTATCTTCTAGTTCTTCTAGTTCCAATCTATATTTATTTAAGTCATCACTTATATTCTTAATTACATTATAGTTTTTTTCTGCTTCTTCTTTTTCTTTTTTCAACTTTTTAATTTTCTCAGTTAAAATACCATAAGGAGTAGTTTTTTTTCTCTTGGCAGTACCAATATCATCTAGCTTTTTATTTAATTTATCAATTACATTACGAACTGATATTTCTTCGTCTTTACTTTCACCTAGATTAATTAAACTATCTTTAACTTCTCTAACTAAATCATCAGATGTTTTATTACTAAGTTGTTCAATACTTATTGTATTAACAAAAGTAGATTTATTAATACCTATATGTTTTGATGCAGGTTGATATTGTTTTATAGCTGTGTCGTAATCAAATTCTTCTGTGATATTTTGCCCTGTTATATTATCAAATATTTCAACTTTATCATTACGCTTCATGAAATTTCTTTCTATGCGATATTCATTACCTTCATAATCATATATTAATATTCCTTGATATTGGTTGCTATTATTCCAAGGTAAATATCTATCATACTCATCTGTAAATTTTTTGTTTTTTACATAGGGCTTATAAAACCCATAAAACATACCTTCTATAAATTTATGTAGCGTAGATTTTCCTGCTTCATTAGAACCATATACTAAATTAATACCATCTTCTAGTGTGATTTCTTTATCTTGATATTTCCCAAAGCTTTTTATTAATAATTTTTTAATGTACATTAATTCACCTTCTCACTTAACAGAGCTTCTATTCCTTCATATAATGCCTGTCTATAAATATCATCTTCTATA
Organism: Vallitalea sp.; assembly: GCA_025210515.1. Taxonomy (GTDB): domain Bacteria; phylum Bacillota; class Clostridia; order Lachnospirales; family Vallitaleaceae; genus Vallitalea. The sequence goes on from JAOARM010000025.1 coordinate 108,434, forward strand.
TCGCTTTCCATATGCTCTATAAACTTTCCTATAACATTATTAGCATTTTCTTTTCTTAATTGGTCTAAATCATAATTAGGAGTTGTTTTATCAATAATCTCAGTATAGATAACATGTTCTTCTAATCTATTTTTTATGTAATTAATGTCAAGTTTTATATCTTTATCTTTCATACCTTCTAATATGATTCTATATAGATTATGAAACTCATGATTTTGCAATTTATTTACAATTATATCAATAATACATTCTACTGTCATATTCTCATCAATATCTATATGCATAATTACAAACTCTCTTTTGGCAAAAGGTACAAATGAAATATCTAATGTACTATTAGAAATGCACCCTTCTATTATCCCATGCTTATCTGATTCACTAAAATCAAGAGGTTCTGGGCTACCACAGTAAGCTATATTATCCTCAATAAAATCACTTTTATGGATATGTCCTAATGCAACATAGTCAAATCCTTTTTGTATAAGATTATTCTTATCTATTGGCAAATAATTTGATTGTTGATATATGTCTCCGTGAGCCAGTAAAATATTGATTTTATTTTTATCTTCTATTTGAATATCATTTAACAAATTATCTTTTATCTGTTTCTTATTCCAACTAAGACCATATATGTCTACTCCTATATCTTCAAATACTAATTTCTCTATCTCAGTGTTTATTATATGTACATTATTTGACCAATTGATCAAACTATAGTTAGATTTATTACCTATTATTGGGTCATGATTACCTGCGATAATAATAACTTTTGTATCTATGATCTTAGAAAATTGATTATTTAGCTCTTTCAAATCTCCAATTGTAATATATTCATCTTCGAATAAGTCGCCGCTTATTAATAATAAATGTACTTTATTATCTCCCGCTCTTTTTACTATATTATAAAAAGTTTCTTTAATCTCGTTTCTACGTTTTTTTGCAAAGTCAATGCCAAAACTAGCTTTCTTGAACTCCATTCCTATATGGACATCTCCAGTATGAATAAATTTCACCATAATATTTGCCCCTTTCGCGAACATATATTCTTATTTTATCAAATATATATATAATTGCAAACCCTAACTTTAAAACATTCAATGAGTAATTTAACAAAAATTACTCTACACAAAGCATTATAAAACTAAAAAAAGAAGTATTATCTACTTCTTTAATCTCCAAAACTAGTATTTATTAATCTACCTGTGCTAATTAAAATATTATCTTTATCTACTAATTTTAACTTTCCTGCAACTTCTTCAAGTGGAGTTGCCCACAATTTTTTATTAACTATTGAAATAGTTTTTCCGTAATCTCTATTAGCTATTAATTCCGCCGCATATGCTCCTAACTTAGTTGCTAAAATTCTATCATATGGAGAAGGAGTGCCTCCTCTTTGTTGATGTCCTGGAATAGTCACTCTTGTTTCTAATCCTAACTCTTCATTAATCTCATGTGCAAGTCTATAAGATACTGATGAATGTTTCATTTTGGCTCTTTCTTTTTTGAATTCTTTTTTCTTCATTTTTGATTCTTTTGTAGTAACAGCTCCTTCTGAAACAGCCAGAATAGAGAAGTTTTTTCCTGAAGAATGTCTCTTATCTAGTGAGTCAAGAACTTTATCTGTACTATAAGGTATCTCTGGTATTAGTATAACATCTGCACCTCCAGCAATACCTGCATATAGAGTTAGCCACCCTGCTTTATGTCCCATAAGTTCCACTAACATAACTCTATCATGAGAATCAGCAGTAGTATGAATTCTATCAATTACTTCCGTCGCAATATCTACAGCACTGTGAAATCCAAAAGTTACATCGGTTCCCCATATATCATTATCTATAGTTTTAGGCAATGCAATAACATTAAGCCCTTCTTCTCTAAGAAGATTAGCATTTTTATGAGTTCCATTACCACCTAATGTTATTAAACAATCTAATTCCATTTTTGCATAATTTTCTTTCATGTTTTTTACTTTATCAATACCGTCTATTTCAATTTTTCTCATTTTTTTATAAGGAGTTCTAGAAGTACCAAAAATTGTACCTCCTCTAACTAATAACCCTGCAAAATCTTTTGGTGTCATAACTTGATAATTATTATGAATTAAACCTTTGAATCCATCTTTTATGCCTATGATTTCACAATCAAACATTCCATATGATGCTTTTGCTACTCCTCTTATAGCTGCATTAAGACCGGGACAATCTCCTCCACTTGTAAGTATTCCAATTCTTTTTTTCATGAAATTTCAACTCCTATTTGCATCCTAATATTATTATAAACTAAAATATATGTTTACATTCATAATAAAATGGATGTCAGTATCTTATTTCATAATCTTTAATTTTGGCTTAATCTTATCTATATATACGTTAATAAAATAAGTTAAAAAATAATCATATACAATGAAAAATACTTCTGCTAATATAACACTCCACCATAATACTGGTATTTTAACAACACTACTCATTATAAAATAATAAATTGCTATAGCAATATTAAAATACATTATTTTCAACAAATACTCTATAATAACAGATAGATTCTTGTTATTAGTTACAATTTCAATTATGTATTTCATAATACTATAACTTCCAAAAAAACCTATATAAGTTATAATCTGAATTTTATTAGGCGCTAATATAAATGCTAATATACTTGATGCCACATAAAACGTTATTCCACTAGTTAAATTAAATTCAATAATAACAATGCAAATAATTAATGCTGCCACGCCAAAGAAAAATAACGTATTAGTTTGAAATACTGTACTTAGCATAATGACAATCTGGTTTATTGCTAATAGAACACCAAGAAAAGCTATTTTTTTTGAATTTAACAACATGAAATAAGATCACCTCCAAGACACTCACATAAACAATCTGCGCATATAAGTTGTGTACAACAACCACAAGTATCATTATTGTTATAATTTCCTCTATTATATTGATATGCTCTTTGATTATATCCATTTCGTACATTTTGAAGTCTAGCTAAATGATTTCTATATTCCATATTGTTTGGCTCCATATTAACAGCCGTCCTTGCATATTCAATTCCTTGATTAGTATACCCAGTTCCTATTAAGCATATAGACATTAAATAATACCACTCACCATTTTTATTGCTCATAGTGTTTAACATATTCATTGCATCTTGAAATCGTCTTACTTGTATATAACTTCTAATACTTGTATATTCAGAAGATGAGTAACTTGAATTAGAACTTGAATTATAACTACCATTAGAATAATTATTACTTCCATTCATTATTACTTCATACGCTTCTTGAATTTCTCTAAATTTTTCCTCAGCAAGATCGTTTAATGGATTATTGGCATATCTATCTGGATGGTACTTCTTTGCTAATTCTCTATAAGCTTTTTTTACTTCGTCTTTACTTGCTGTTCTATCAATTCCTAATACTTCATAAGGGTCTCTCATAGTCTTTTCCTCCTGTTAATTAATTTGTCACAATATATTATAGTTAGCAAATCAGTATAATTAATATACTTAACTTACTTATTATGAAATAACTTTCTATTTTTAATTCCAGAATATATAATATTATCAAGAACAGCTTTTTCTTTCACTAATGGTAATTTATCCATCTCATTTTCTAAGAAAGATAAGTTAAGCTCTAGTAAATGTTTTGCATATTCTTCTATATTATTTTCATTACATAAAAGAAATGGATTATAATTATTTTTCTTCTTATCTTTTTCCATATCATCATATGCATCTAATATATAAATATATTTTCCCAAATACATACCAATATTATTTAAGTATTGTTTCCAATGATCATCTTTATATATAGTTAACTGTGCCATCAGATTACCAAATACATTAGATACTTTCTCTATATCATTACATTTACTACTTTCAAGTTGTTCTAATTCTTCTATTGATTTGATGATTGCTTGATTTTTCTCAGGATATTTTTTCACTGCTTTTCTATATGCTCTATGAAAAGATAGCATAGCAAACACACTCTTAATACTACGATCGTCTTTCCAATCATCTTTTAGATTATTATATGCTAACATTACATTGAGAGCCGCACAATATTCACTAACCTGGTTATTAATCATAAGTTGTTTGTTTTGAGGATGTGCTATACATCTTTTATTAACACATGTATTAGTTGGCTCATATAATGATGTTAATATAATAATAAGAAATGTCATATCATAATTAAGGGTAAATCTACTTATATTCCCATAGTTTTTCTTAAGAGCCATGCATAATCCACAATAATACCCTTTATATGTCATATAATCTTTTACTTTTAGTTCTAATTTATCAATCTGTACATAGCCAAACATATTTAGTCCTTTCATAATGTTATAGTTTCTTAATATTAATAGTATATAAGAAATATTAGAAAACCTCAACACTACAATTATTAAATTTTTCTCATTTAAAAATGCAAGCTAATCTTTTACCAAAAATCAATTGACTTATTATTTCATAATATATACAAAATTATCGTTTATATTTTTTTTATTATGAATAGTTTATTTTTAGATTCAACCAATATTTTCTTATTTATAGCGCAAAATCGCTAGTATACTAACATTTTTTATAGAAAAATTGTACTATCTTCATTTTTAATTAAATTATCCCTTGCTTTTTTCCCCAATTATTGTAAAATAAATGTAGTAGCAGATATAAACCTTAACTAAAAAAATGATAAAGTAGGGTGATGAATTATGGCAAGTATTGACAATTTCAAAAAATATACCGTTAACAAATCCACTCCTATTCCTCTGTATTTTCAATTTAAGAATATCTTAATTGAAATGATGAAGGATGATGTTTTACAACCAGGTGATATGATACCAACAGAATTTGAGTTATGTGATATCTATGGCATTAGCAGAACTACTATTAGACAAGCTTTGACTGAACTAGTTAACGAAGGTAAATTCTATCGTGTAAAAGGAAGAGGTACTTTCGTTGCTCAAACTAAAATCGAGCATGACTTAACTAAAAAAGTGGAAAGCTTTTATGATGAAATGTTACGTTATGGATATACCCCTAGCACTAAGGTTTTAGAATTTAAGGTCGTTTCCGCTACTCCAGAAGTTTCAGCAGCTTTAAACTTAGCACCAAATACAGATGTCATTTATTTGAAAAGACTTCGTTTTTGTAATGATGAACCGGTAATGATTTCAAAAACTTATTTACCCTATTCGTTTTGTAAACATATTCTCGATAATGATATGAACGAAGAATCTCTATATGGCATACTATCTAGCAACATTAATACTAAAGTATATAAAATATTAAAGAATATGGAAGCTGTTGTTCCTACAAAAGAAGACTGTGAATTGCTTAATATTAATAAAACAACTGCAATTCAATTATTCCATTTAACTGGTTATAACAAGTTTGAGACACCTGTGGAATACTCTGTTATAAGATATAGAGGAGATAAAAATACCTTTTCTATTAAACAGTATGTATAAGACCTGACGGTAATATTTAAAAATAGGACTACTCATATGAGTAGTCCTATTTTTTATACTATAAATATCATATATTAATTTATCTTATATATTCTGCAAGTAATTTTAAAGTATTTAATATACCTTCTATATGAGTCCTTTCCATACCGTGTGATGCATGCACTCCCGGTCCAATAAGTGCACCTCTAATATTATTTCCTGCACGTAATGAAGCTGATACATCTGAACCGTATTGTGGATATACATCTAATGCATACTTAATTTCATTGTCTTTTGCTAATTTAACTAATCTATTAACCATATTATAATCATATGGTCCAGAGGAATCTTTAACACATATTGATACCTCTAATTCTGTACAACTAAGGTCATCTCCCATTGCTCCCATATCAACTGCAATCATTTCTGTTATATCATTAGGAATATATGAAGAACCATGACCTACTTCTTCATATGTGGAAATAAATATTTTCAAAGTGTTTTTTGGAACAATATTGTAGTCTTTTATGTATTTTAACAATGCAAATATAGTTGCTATACCAGCTTTATCATCTAAATGCCTTGATTTGATATATCCATTTTCAGAAATCCTAACTCTTGGATCAAAAGCTATAAAATTACCTACTTCTATACCTAACTTATTGACATCTTCTATAGAATTTACATTTTCATCAATCCTAATTTCCATATTCTCTTCTATACGTTTATGATCTCTAGCTTCTGCATATACATGAACAGAAGGCATATTACTTAGGATTGTACCTTCATATACTTTATTATCTCTTGTAAAGATTTTACAATACTCTCCTTCAATACTCTGCATCATAAATCCACCGATACTAGTCAATCTAATAGTACCATTTGGATTAATAGATCTAACCATAGCTCCTAAAGTATCTATATGAGCTGATAAACCTAGCACTTCTTTTTCTTGTCCCTTTATGGTGATTATTCCACAGCCTTTGTTAGTAAATTCCATTTCATAACCTAAGTTCAATACTTCTTCATTTAACAATTCCATACCTTTATGACAAAATCCACTTGGACTTTCTGTATTGAGTATCTTTTCAAGAAAACTACATATATACTCCTTATACTGATTCATTAATAAATACTTCCTTTCTAAATATTCTATACGTTAATATATAATAATAATTATAATTCTATTTATTATCATTAATTATATTAACATCCATATGTGGATATGGTATAGAGATATTTTCTTGATCAAATTTAATCTTCATTTGCTCAATTAAGTCAAATTTTACTTTTAAATAATCTTGTGTATTGCACCATACTAATACAGCATAATTAACTGAGCTATCCCCATGTTCGCATATATTAATATATGGCTCTTTATCTTTAATTATTAGTGGGTGTTTATTAATAACTTGTCTAATTGCATCTTTAACAGCTTTTGTATTTTCTTCATATGCTACACCGAAAGTTAAATCTACTCTTCGTATAGACATAGTTGAATGGTTAATTACACTATTATTAGATAAGTTTCCATTAGGTAAAGTTATAACTTTATTATCTCTTGTTCTTAGTGTAGTGTAAAAAACTTGAATATCTTCTACAATTCCTTCGTGCCCAAAAGCTCTTTCTTCAATAAAATCTCCAACTTTAAATGGTCTAAGTAATAATATTAGTATACCACCAGTAAGATTTGCCAAGCTTCCTTGTAACGCCATACCAACACCAATCCCAGTTGCTCCAATAACAGCAATTATAGAGGTAGTTGGTATTTCTAAGTTTTCAATTACAATAACAATCAATAAAATCTTTAACATAAGTCTTGATGCTGATATTAGAAATTTGGATAATGAAACATCTACTTTTGATTTCTCAAAAAATTTCTCCATTAATTTAACTAGATATTTAATTATCTTTAATCCTATTGCAAAAATTATTAAACTTACTATTAATTTAAGCCCATATTTAGCTATTAAATCTAGAGCTTTTATTTTCCATACATCAAAGTGTTTTATTATAGTATCCATATAATGTTCTTCCTTTCTCTTTAGTAATTTATAGTTTTTTTCTAAAAAGCAATAAGCTCTTTAGTATTATGTTCTGTTATTAATTAACTTTCTTCTGTATCATCTTGTAATAATATTAGTGGCGAAATATCTTTCCATTGTTTTATTGCTTCATCTTTTTTATATAATTTATCAAGATAAGAATATTTTATTAAGAATACATATTCCTCTGAATTAGTTAGTTTAAATGCAATATATTTCCCATCATAAGAGCAATAAGCAAGTCCTATGTCTTTCTTGTCTTCAATAATATCTCGATATTGTAATTGATCTAATATTGCAAACTTATCATCCTCTGATAATTCATATAACGTATCGTTTAGAAAATCATCTGTTAACGTATTAATATTAAATCCTGGGTGATTAGTACTAAATGTATATAAATCATTAATATTAGTATCTATTATTTTCCAAGTATCATTTTTTTCTAGTGCGAATTTTTCATAATCTTGATAATTCTTTTCATCTGATGCCACAACATATGCATATTTTCCATCAGATTTCATATATCTTATAAATGCATTAGAAGAGAAATACTCATCAATCTTAGTTTTTATTTCATTATCTAATATAAGATTAGCTTCTAAAGGTTCATTGAATCCATATTCTATATACTCATTATTATCAATAAAACTATAACTATCTTTATCTACAATAGCATACTTGTTATCATCTATTTTATATGAAATCATATAGTTTTTATTATTATAATTATATAGAAACTTCATTTTATTATATATTTCTTCTGTCACGTCTAGTTTATATTTATTAACTAAATCTTCTATAGTCATTTTTATGTTCTGCTCTAAGCTATAGGGATTATTCAAAAATACTATATACTCTTCTTTTGGAAGTTGTTCTACATTCTCTAACAACTGTGCACAGTATTTTTCTATTTTTCCTAGTATAAGCTTATTTTTATCATTTATAACTGTTGTCTTATTAAAGTGTGTAATATATCTACCATATTTCTCTAATACATTGTTAACATCTTCTTCATTAGCAATTGTTAGTATATCTTTTGTTAATTTTTCATCTGATATAAGTATATCAGTTAAAATCTCTTTAACTTCTATATTAGTTAAATCATTTAGGTTGTCCATATATTTTGATGCTTTTTGTCTATCTATGTTATCTTTATCATTTTTATAGATTTCATATAGCTCTTGACTTTTTGCAGTATTTAACTTTTTCATTAGTTCATTTAGCTTTTGTTTATCAATTGATATCAAAACAATTAATTTATCTTCTGCAAAAGAAACTTTTGAAAGTGATGCTATAGGTGGTATATTATAATCATCTAAATTAATTGTTAATATTGTTTCTTTATTAATCAATTTATTTTTGATTGATTTTTCAAGGATATTAGGAAGTGATAATAATTTCTTGTTTCTCAAAGTCATATTTTGAAGTTTTAACGTTACTTCTCTTTTATCAACTTCTAATACTATATCCATAGCAATTGGTATATTAATTCCATATATATTAAGATTAATAAAAGCTTTACTTTTATTAGTATCTATATAACCATCTAATATTTTGTATCCTTTCGCAAGATTTATATGTTTTATTCTTTCATTAAATGATGTAGTTATGACATCGTTGGATAGTTCAATGGCCACTGTATTATCTTCAATCTCTAATATTTTATGAATATCTTGTGTTTTAAAATAGTTATTAAGCTCCATTTGATTAAAGGCAACTTTAAATCTTGAATTATGAAGATATATTAATACTATAACTATAAATGTAATAATTAACAGTATTATTTCTAGTACTATTATTAGTCCTCGTAATACTTTTGGTTTTGTCTTATTACTTATTGCTATTTGCTCATTTTTCATATTTTCTACCTTATTATTTTCTTGCATTGAATTATGGGACAGCTCCTTTTCCCTCCTATAATTATAACCCTGTGTTGGTGTGTCTAATGTCTATTATATAGTTTGTCGAATAATAAAACAAGTAACTACTTAATAATTTACTTATAACTAGATTATTACCAATTGTTAGTATATATACGATAAACTGATAATAATTATTACTTTAATTAAAAAATTATTGCTTCATTACCTTTATATTGAATGTTATAAGTTTTAGAAAAGATTTAATGGAGGGTTCCGCTACGAATGTATAGGGTAATATTACGTCAGCTAATTAATCGTCCTGATTAAAATAGCTGACCTCGCCGTCCTGGCTCATCCTCCATATTACCCTATACATTCTCCGCTAGTTACATGGTTTTACAGGATTATATGTGCTATATTCATTAAATGTTTGCAATAAAGAAAAGCTTTTATATTAGTACTTAAATTATTTTTATTTAGTAAAAATCTTAATGATAATAAAAATAAAAAGTGGCTATATTATAATATTACTTATTATAATACAACCACTAAATATATGTTTATATTTATATTAATAAAACTCTAACTAGATATATATTATTTCTTATATATCGCAGTTATTAACTGTTCTTGGGAAAGGTATGACGTCTCTAATATTACTCATTCCAGTAATGTACATTATTACTCTTTCAAATCCTAGACCAAACCCAGCATGTCTTGTTCCGCCGAATTTTCTAAGATCTAAGTACCACCAGTAATCTTCTTCATTAAGGTCAAGCTCTTTCATTCTTGCTATCATCTTCTCATAATTGTCTTCTCTTTGGCTTCCGCCTATAATTTCGCCAACACCTGGTACTAATAAGTCCATTGCCGCTACTGTTTTGTTATCATCATTCATCTTCATATAGAAAGCTTTGATGTCTTTTGGATAATCTGTAACAAATACTGGTTTTTTAAATACTTTTTCAGTAATGTATCTTTCGTGCTCTGTTTGTAGATCACATCCCCATGATACAGGATATTCAAATTTTTCTTCGCTTTCTTCTAGGATTTTAATTGCTTCTGTATAAGTTATTCTAGCAAATTCATTATTAAGTACGTTATTAAGTCTTTCTAATAATCCTTTATCAATGAATTTATTAAAGAATTCCATTTCTTCTGGAGCTTTTTCTTTCACATAACTTATAATGAATTTAATCATTTCTTCTGCTACATTCATATCGTCTTCTAAATCAGCAAAAGCCATCTCTGGTTCAATCATCCAAAATTCTGCAGCATGTCTTGGTGTATTAGAATTTTCTGCTCTAAATGTTGGTCCAAATGTATATACATTTCTAAATGCCATAGCATATGTTTCTGCATTAAGCTGTCCACTAACTGTTAAGTTAGTTTCTTTGCCAAAGAAATCTTCTTTTACATCAATTTTACCATCTTCATCTTTAGGAATGTTGTTAAAATCTAGTGTACTTACTCTAAACATTTCACCTGCACCTTCACAGTCACTTCCTGTAAGAATTGGTGTATGAATATATACAAATCCTTTATCCATAAAAAATTGATGGATTGCATGAGCAACGATTGATCTTATTCTAAATACTGCTGAGAACGTATTAGTTCTAGGTCTTAAATGAGAAATAGATCTTAAATATTCAAATGTATGACGTTTCTTTTGCAATGGATAATCTGGAGAAGATGTTCCCTCAATTTCCACGCTAGTAGCTTGTATTTCAAAAGGTTGTTTCGCACCTTTAGTTTCAATAAATTTACCTTTTACAATTATTGCAGAACCTACATTTAATTTAGATATTTCAGCGAAATTTTCTAGTTCACCATCAATAACAACTTGTAAATTATCAAAAAAAGTTCCATCATTAAGAACAATAAATCCAAATGCTTTTGATGCTCTTACACTTCTTATCCAGCCTGCCACTGTGATTTCTTTATCTACATACTGACTAGTATTTCTAAATAGTTCTTTAACTGTTGTAAATTTCATAACAGTTCTCCTTCCTTTTCACTTTTCTAATTGGTATTATACCATATTAAACAGCTTTTTATATAATTAAATTAATAATTTTTTTAACGTTAATAAGTCCTTATTTTTTTTTATTAATTGTGGTATACTTTATACTAATAGATAGGTTATCAATGAAGTTATAACTTCTATTGCATTTCCTAGAATACAAGCTATGGGAGGAATAATAATGGATGAAAGAATTGTTAAATTAGCTAAAAACTTAGTTAATTATGCTGTTAAAGTTAAAGAGGGAGATAAAGTACTAATTAATCAAATTGGTCACAATACTGACCCTCTTGCAAAACAATTAATAAAAGAAGTATATGTAGCTGGTGGAGTGCCATTTATTAATTTTGAAAATGAGTCAATTAAACGTGAATTATTACTACATTGTACGAAAGAACAAGTAGATATTATGGCTAAAAGAGATGCTACTCTTATGAAAGAAATGGATTGTTTTATTGGTATTCGTTCAGATGATAATAATAATGAATTAAGCGATGTACCAACTGAAAATAGAAAGATATATGAAGAATATCATTTTGGACCAGTTCATCATAAAATTCGTGTACCTGATACTCGTTGGGTTGTTACACGTTTCCCAAGCTATGCAATGGCACAAAGAGCTAATACAAGTATGGAAGACTTTGAGGACTTTTATTTCAATGTGTGTAATCTTGATTATGGTAAGATGTCTACAGCGATGGATTCTTTAGTTAATCTTATGAATCGTACAGATAAAGTTAGGATTGTTGGTGAAGGTACAGATCTATCATTCTCAATCAAAGATATACCAGCTATTAAGTGTGATGGGCAAGTTAATATTCCTGATGGAGAAGTTTATACAGCACCTGTTAAAGATTCAATTAACGGGAAAATAAGTTATAATACACCTGCTGTTTATCTTGGATATACTTATGAGAATATTGTATTTGAATTTGAAAATGGTAAAATTGTAAAAGCAACTGCAAATAATAATGAAAAAATTAACGCTGTTCTAGATACAGATGATGGCGCTAGATATATTGGTGAGTTCGCTATTGGTGTTAATCCTTATGTTATTCATCCTATGAAAGAAACTTTATTTGATGAAAAGATTATGGGTAGTATACATTTAACACCTGGTAATGCTTATGATGATGCTGATAACGGAAATCGTTCTACTGTACATTGGGATCTTGTATATATTCAAACAGAACAATATGGTGGTGGAGAAATATACTTTGATGATGTTCTTATTAGAAAAAATGGTATGTTTGTTTTACCAGAACTTGAGTGTTTGAATCCTGAGAATCTAAAATAGTATTTAATAGCTCGAAAAAGGACACATCTCAGAATGAGAAATGTCCTTTTTATTATATAATCTATTTTCAATAGACTAATAAATTTGTTTGATTTATTGATCTTATTTTCTAAATATATTATATTTTCTAAGTAATATTAGTAATGGAAATCCAAGCCCATAACATGCAATAGTTTGTCCTATTGCTACGAACATCATTAATGATATTAATGGTAGCGGAACAGCATATGCATACTTTAAGATTAATCCTACTGCTATAGCATTTACAACAATTGGTGGAATAGGTACTATATATTTATGACGTCTTATAAGATATACTAATATAGCAGATATTAATGATGCTATACTCCCAAATATAATATCGTATAAAATAGCTCCACCTATAAAATTTCCAAGTATACACCCAACAAATAATCCAGGAATAGCGGCTGGAGTGAAATATGGTAAAATAGTTAACGCTTCTGCTATTCTAACTTGCACTTCTCCAAAACTAATAGGTGCAAAGATTACTGTCAATACAACATAAATCGCACCAATCAATCCTGCTTGTGTTATAAATCTAGTCTTGTTATTCATTTTTTTTCCTCCCTAGTTTTGTTTTATGTCAGGATGGTTTCGAACTGACAACTATTCATTATAACATGTTGTAACATCGTTGTAAAGTGCTATTTTTCAGCATTCTTCAATTTTTGATTTCTATAATATATCACAGTTAATCAAAAGTTTGTTAGCAGTTTTATAAAGATAAATAAAACAAGCCTAAAATATTTAAGCTTGTTTTTATTGACGCATTAATGATTGGCTATAGTATAAATTTGTATTAAATTATCCCTCAAGTAGTTCAAATGCATTTCTTTAAAAATAGATTTAATATCATATCTTTCAATGTTTTGTGGGTTAGTTTCAATGTCTTCTATAATAGAGTTTAATTCTAGCTCCATGGCTTCTAGTTGACTGGTATTAGAAGTAGTTGGTTTTATTTCCTTTTCCTCTGGTACTTCTGCATAATAGTATAGATGATAATTGGGCATTTGTTAAGTATCAAAAAGGAAGTTAATCCTGCATAGCGAACTAACTTCCATGTAACTAGAATTTAGTTTTTCAATTAACGTCTATATATTTAATTTCCATCTTTGCAGGACTTCTTTCTTAATTTATATAGTTATATTTTAGCATATTAATTATGTTAATGTGAGTATTTGTGCACTTGCAATTGCGACTTTTGTTCCATACATAGAATTTATTTAGTTTTGAATGTATTATTGTATTTTTGTATATTTTATTTGTTTTAAGATACTGTTTCAAGGATAGTTTATTAGTTTTTAGCAATAAGTACATAACAAAAAAGCCTGCCATTGGCAGACTCTTATCTTATTAATCAATTGTTATATATTTTAATACATACTTACCCTCTTCTATTCTTTGAATCAAAACATAGTATTCATTTCTAATCATTGCTCCAAAAGAATTTTGAGCATCAACATATCCTTCTATGGTATATGAATTACTATCTTTATCAAAACCAACTTCTACCTCTTCATATGGTAAAAACTTTGCAGAACTGGGACATTTTAATTTCTTCTTTACTTCTTTTTCAGCACAATTCACCGCAAACATTTTATCTGGTTCTCGCCAGTCATATTCTTCTCTTGGAACGAAAGCTGTGATATTAAAAATCAAAACAAAAAAAATCACAAGAGACAAGCACCCTATTTTTATTTTTTTAGTTTCATCCATTTTAGCTAAATATCCTCTCATTATCATATAAGTTATTATTTCATTTATATAATAACAGACAAGTTAGGTTAACTCAAATAGAACTTCTATTTTAGGTTTGAATAAGCTTATTTATATACTAATCGGTGCTTTTATTCTTAATTTATTCTTTTTTGAATATGTATATTGCTAATATTATAATTCTCTACTAATCAAAGTACCTTTTATGATTAAATTTGATAAGCTTGTTTTAAGTACTTGTTGATTCACGCCCTTTTAGTAGTATTCAAATTGGATGGACTTAAAGTCAAAGTTAATCAGCATATTGGTTATGATTTCCCGAACCTGTTTATCCGCTTTTTTTAAGAAATCTCCATTTAATACTTTTTGTTTAATTTGTTCGTGTCTATCATTTTCAGCTTTAACCTTTTTCTCTTCCATCTTACTAAATATAAATGCTTCATCTTCTTCTAACACCTCCTTTATATCAAAGCCATCATCTATAATGTGTGCATGATTCAGCTTCACAGTCACTTTATGATCTTCTGAATGTATTAATTCCACGTTATCTAAATTAACTCCTGCTATAAAATGTCCTTGAATGATAGCAACGTAGTAATCGCCTTTATGAGGTTTAGGCTTACCAAAATTTACAATGTCTTTATAATCAAATCTCATAGTGCATAGTTCTGCAATGTCTTTAATTTCTTCTGATAGTACTTCTGTGTATACCTTAGTTTCGTGAACTATAAGCTTCCCAAACAAATCAAATATTTCTGCTTTAATGCCTAAAAAAAGTAGACTACCTATGACAACAACACTCATAAGTTTTACAATAAAAGATTTCATAATTATCACCTTTTTCTTCTAATATTTTCTTCTTATGTTTCCATCTAATGACAATTTTTTTTTATAATCTAATTATAGACGAACTCTATCTGATTAATATTGGTGTTTGCTTTTTGAATCATTTTTGTAATAATTCTTTCCCCGTTAATTCTCGCTTCTTCTAACAATTTTTGCTTTTTCTTCTTTTCTGTATCTTCCCTTATTTTCTGTATTTCTTCTACAATTTTATTACTATCAACATCTGCAATAATACCCTGATCATCAAGAATAACCTCTCTACTTTTAGGGTATATGAAGTTATATAAAATCTCTGGCTTATTCAATTTAACAATTACACTATGTCCATCTTTAACCTGTATTTTTAAGTTGTTTAATTTATAACCTGCTTTAATAGTTCCTTTAAAGGAAATTGCTATTCTTGCTTCAGATATTTTTATTTTATCAAACAATTTTGCTGTATCTTCCAAGTGCAATAACTGCTGATACTCATATTCTTTAGTTCTAAGCTCTATTATTTTCATAGCGTTATTTAGCTTTTTGATATCTTGTTTTAATTTAATATTATCATAATTGAAATAAATAAAAACACTACCTACAATAAGTGTAATAAAAATAATTATTAATTTGACTTTAATTGAAGATTTTTTCTGTTTATTTTGCTTTTTTGATTTTCTTTTTTTAGTCACTACCTTTCCCTCCTTAATTCCTATTAATGATTTTTTGGGCTTACTTTTATTCAACTTTGACTAATTAGCTATATGCCCCCTTTCATTTTTTAAAATATGCTTTAGTCTATACTCATTTAGCAATTCTTATAGTTTTGTACCCATTATCAGATGCGCCCTAGTAATAAAATAATCTTTTTGTGTCATCATAAAGCTATAACTATACATAATATCTCACCTTTCCTATTACTGAATTATCTATTTCATATATCTTTTCCATGTACTCATCACTCCATTATTAATTTATACACAAAATAATACTTTTATCTTGTAAATGTGTTAAGTATGTAATTTCAAATAGATTTATTTTTTTATAGGTTGTTCTTATTTTCGAGTAACTTATTTGTTTCTATAAGCAAATTAATTATTGTTTGTGAATTATTTTCACTCTTTCTTGAATTTTTTTCTATGTCTAGAATAACTTTAATGCTTTCTGCAATAGCATAAAAACTAATTAATATTAGTATGCCAACTACTAATGATATTATAAATATGCGAGGTTTCATATTTTCAGATACGCCAAGTCCTTGTGATAAACTTAGACCAAATGCTACATATAGTAGTACTGACACCCACCCAAATATTTTTAAAATTGATATTATGGTATTCAATGCATGATATTTATTAGGTATTTTTTTTTGTCCGCTCTCATAGCGCTTTAATGCTTCGAAATTATACTGTATTTTTTCATTATTATCTTGATTGTTTACTACGCCTCTTTTAGTTCCACAATTATAACAGTAATTAAGATTGTCTACTACTTCATTCTTGCAATTAGAACATTCCCACATCTTTAATCTCTCCTTGTCAATACTAAAATACTTTTTCAATTGTTTCTACTTGAATACTTCTGTACATTGTTTTCAGATTAAAACTTTTTGCTTTTAACATATAGTTTATTTTATTGGCTAAGTTTATTGTCTTTTTGCTTATTCCCCCCCTGATTAATAATCACTCAAACAACAAATCATATATTAACTATCGTTGTAATATTATCAGACAACAAAAAACACTTCCAGCCAAGGAAGTAGGAGACTTGGCAAATTATCCATATATATGTGATTAACTACGTATGAAGTAAGTTGACATTTTGCAAACATAATTTAATTTAGATAATATTCTTTTATTTCACAACATCATCCATCGACCTAAATTGTTCAAGTTTGAAATTTTTCATCTTGTATAGAGGGTCAGTCGGAAAGTCCATGCCTTGAATATTCATGTATGCAAGCACTCCTTCATACGAGTAATAATGGATCATATCAAAATCCATCATTAAAAACTATCCCCGCCACATATTCAAAATCATCTAACCTGCTATACTTAGAAACTATAGCTTCGTGAGGTAAAATTGTTTTATCTGAAACTAAATATATAAATGGTGAAAATGATTCTTTTTTATTAGTTATTATAAGCAAAGCACTAATCTTCAATTTGTAAGTAGTATGATTATCTGTAGTATAAAATGATACTTCTCCCTTTCCATAGTTTCTAAAATTAATTACATTCCCAGAACAATCACCACAAACCATGTCCATGCCAATATGATTTCCCTTAATTAGAGAACTAAGAAACTTTTTAGTATTTTTTTTCTCCTTCAATTAATACTGTATCTCCAAGTTTATAATCATATCCTAGATAACAAATAAGCTTTGTTACTTTTTGATTTCCATTCATTTCATCACATACTCCCTTTTATTTATATATGCCTAATTATCGATACACTTGTTTAATATATCAGATAATTTATAATAATCAACAAAAACCGACTGTTTTTGATTAAGAAAGTAGACTTATATAATATTATACTGCTGTATTTATTTTCTTAACATCTGTATCCAAGTACATTAATGATATAAATGTATTAACTTTACTCTTACACTTCTTATATATTTCTTTAAAGAATACACCCTTTTCCATTTCTTCAATAACTGTATGTTCAACCATATCTTCTAGTAATGATATTATTTGTAATTGCTTAAATGTAGGCAAACTTCTTTCGCCTGTTTTAATTCCTACAGCACCATTAACAGTTTAGTATAATTTACATATATCTGTTTATATGGCTTACCTCTCTTTGTTCTTCTGCATATGCTTTAAGCTGTGCCAGTGCATCAGTTTCTTTTCTTCTTACTAGTTTTCCCTTTTGTCTAGTTTGTAGCCAACTGTAGTCTGTCTTTCTAGTGTAGTATCAAAAACAGTCACTTCTTTACCACCCGCATAACTGTATTGTGATTCATCAACAATTTTACAAGCATCCTTTAAAATTCCTGATACAGTGATTGCTACAGATGCAGCTGATAACCATGAAAGCATTGCTGTTTTTGTTACTTCTAATGCAGTCGCAATAAATGTCACATATAACAAACATCTTATTATTTAGATATAACAATTTATGCAACATTTATTTACTATTTTAACTCCACAAATATTTTACTCCCAATTTTTAAACATCATTTAATTATTAATTTACATCTATATATTAAATACACTTTATAGTTTTAATATACTGTATTTATTACTAATCTACTAAAAAATCTCTATCCTGATAATCAAGATAGAGATTTTACATTAATTATTATTACTCAACAGGTATAGCTAATATCTGTCCTTCATAAATTTTATTTACATGCTTTATAATTCCTTGATTAGCTTCTACAATCTTATCAAAGGCTTTCGCATCATTATAGAATTTTTTTGCAATCTTTGCTAATGTATCATTTGCTTTTACTACATATACTTTTGTATTTTCATTTTCTACTGGTGGTATATATTTTGCTGGTTCTGGAAGAACTAGTGTGTCACCAACATTTAATTTATCTTTTGTTTTTGCAAAATAAGCTTTATTAGCTTTGTATATTGCATCTTTCATAGAGTAATCTCCATAATATCTTAATGAAATATTACCTACTGTATCATAGAGTTTAATAATTACCTCTGTTGGCATTTCATCAGGTATAGCATCAGGAACTACAAGATCTACTGTTCCCATACCTCCTATTGAGTCAGCTTTAGCTTCTTCTTTTGTTTCTTTTTTAGAATAGTCGTTAATATTAACTTGTGTTTTAGCTGTTGAGTTAGTTACTTCTTGATTCATACTATCGCTATTATCAAATGATTTAATATATATTTTACCTTCTCTTAGAGCTAAATAAGATTTAACTTCTGTTTGACCTACGACTTTTCTAATTATTTTTTCTACTTCATCGTCTCCGCCTGTTATTTTAAGTACAGGTTTTAATATAGATCCAATTCCTGGAATCTTATACACTAATTCTGTAACAGCTTTACCTGCATCACCATCACCAAGAACATCATTAAGTGATACTTCTTCTACCTTTTTCTTTTCTGAACCGTCTTTATTTGTTTTTGCGTTACCATGTTTATCTTTTTCTGTTTTTTCCATATAGAATGCAAGACCATTAATTGCATCTTTAATATCATCTCTTGCACCATTACTTATTGGATTACCAAATGGAACAAGATCATTAAGTCCGTCTTGTATACCATCTGCAATTTCAAATGCAATATCTGCTGGTTTATCAAATTCATTGTTTACAATAATATCTAATTTGTCAGCACCAACAGCATTATCTACTTTAGCAACAAATGCTATCTCTTTTTTATTTAGAGCACGTTTCTTCGCAACTATCTCTTGATTACCTACTTTCACTTTGACAGTTACTTTATCTCTTTTACCATATTTAAGTCCTGTAATAACTATTAGATGACTTCCTGTAAGTGAAGTTTTTGTGCCGTCTATTGTATAAGTAAAATTCATTCCTTCTACATCATCACTTGGTACTACTCCATCAATAAAAGGATTGATATCTACTAGAGCATTATCTTGTAACTGGGAATTAATTGCATCCTCTATTTTATCTCCATATAAACTTGAGTAAGGTAATAAACTAGTAACATACTCACCTACATTAATATCTCCTGAAGTTGATGATACTTCATCAATTACAAAATTAGCCCAATAATTAGTAAGACCAATATCTTTTAGAGTTTCTATTAACTTCTTCTCTGCTTCTATAGGTAATTTCTTTTCTTTTACATTATCTCCATATGTAAAAGAACCTTTTTCAGCTGTCAAAACATTTTGTAAGTTAGTTACATCAAGATTTAATACTGGTAATAAATCTATCTCTCTTAATTCTGGATTATCTTTTAATACTTTATTTACTAAGTTTACTCCTTCTTCTACCGCATCTTTCGCTATATCTACAGCATCCTTAGCTACATCGGTTACTTCATCTGCTACATCTTTTGCCACATCGGTTACTTCGTCTGCCACATCTTTTGCTACATCTGTTACTTCGTCCGCTACATCTTTTGCTGTATCTGTAACTTTATCCGCTGCATCTTTTATTACCTTAGGTACTTTTATTTTGGGCAATCCCCATGCATGTGCTGTTAAAGTTTGGGATGAAATTAATGTAACTAATAACATTAGTGATAAAATTCTCTTTAAGTTTTTTGATACGTTTTTCATGTTCTCCTCCTATTTATCTTTACTATCTCGGAATCTATAGTTATTATTTTATAACTATATGTGTGTTAAATATATTATTTATTAACTATTATCCTAATCCCTTATTATGTAAACATTCATAAGATACAATCATTTGCTCTAATCATCTTGTTATATTGCTTAATGATTTTTTCGTATATAATCCCGAGAAGTGGTAATTGTGGATATATTATAACACAGCCAAACTGAACAAGATGAAATGCTTACCAATAAGTTAGTTTTAAGTTTTTATTACATCTGTAATATATTTAACTTCTAAATTTTACCACATTAATTTTAAATAGTAAAGTTATAATCTATGAATAACTCCTTATAATTTACTTATATAAATTAAATCTAATCAGTATATTAATATAGCCTGTTTCCCAAGGTTATCCCACCCTGCTTTAAAATCAGTGATTTTCTTCTTTCTCACCATATTTTTAGAAGGATCATTAAAATATACATACTGACTATCATATCCTACTATCAATACTGAATGTTCATGAAAACTTATTTCAATAATCCCTGATGATGTATTCCATTGCTGTATAGAAGATTTAGGCACTTTAGTATATATATTTGGGCTAATTACCCAAACAGGTCTACCAATCCCAACATAATATAATACGTCTTCAAAACTACTACCTGAAATATTTATTACTTTATTAGGAATATATTTTTCTGCAAGCTCTATTATTGGTTCATGATATACTGCATAACCTTTTTTCTTTGAATTAGCCATATCTCCTACAAATCCTTTATGAACATCTCCAAATTTAATCATTCCGTCAATAATTTCATAAGGCGTAGTATCTTTTGTAACTTCATTAGCTAGCTGTAGCTTATCCACTTTCTCTGTTAAATCATAGTTAAGTAACATAGCAAGGCTTGTTACTTCACATCCTCTTGGTAAATCAGGCTTCTGAGGAATAACAGGTATTCCCCTTATCTTTCTATATGGATATTTTTTACTTGTATACATTATTTTCTTCCCTTTGTTAAGATTCCTTAATATATATACATTAGTATCCTGTTCTTTATTAATTAATGCATCTGTTATTGTTTCATACATACCTTCATATTTTCCATTGCTAACTAGTTCATATATAATTCTATTAACTTCTTCATCTTTAAAATAATGTATGTTTATGTTGTGTTCCTTCTCCTTTATCGTATATGTATTATCTATAAGGCTTTTTGCAATCATATCTTCACTTGTTATTAACATTTTTGTATAATTGAAGGGAGTCTCCATATTGCTAAAGCCAACAGTTACTTCTTTGTTAGTTCTAAGGACTATCTCTTCTTCTCTTATATGATTTATGTCTACTCTAGAATATATTGGATTACTATGTATATATCTATCTTTTTTCGCAATATGCATTATAATACCATTTTGAGTTTTTCTTATATCTTTGTAAAAAGTTCCATTCTCTGAATTAATCTCCTCAATAATACTTCCATTTTCATTAATTATCTGTAATTTTGAATATAGATATGTAACTGAACCATCTAACTTTTCAATAGTATCACTTATATTATAATATCCTATAATCAAATTATTTTCATAGCTTTCTAATACATGAATATTATCTTTCCCATTATTAAGCTCATATTTTAATAAGTTATGACCTTTAATAGTTATACCTTTAACAGTTTTATTTTCTTTCTCATTAATATTTTCATTCCACATCATAGTTTTTCCATTATCTGTTACAAAAAATCTACTTACATCATAAGGTATATGTTCTTGGAGTTTCTTAATATCTCCTACAGCTAAATCAAATTGATATAAATTAGAATCAATAATGGAATATAAATATTGTTCACCTTTTGGTATGTATTTATAGTACTTCATATAATAATCAAGCTTCTGAAAATTATAGGGCAAACTAATAAAACCAATACGTTCATTTAATCTAGAATAGTAATTAAACTTATATATTGCAATTCCATTATTTCCTTCATTTTCACCTGTATTCATATATCCATATACAATATATATAATTTTTCCATTGTTATCTATATCAACTATTTCCACTTTATGTTGGTTATAATTATCAACTAAATAATCACTATCTAATTTATCAAATCCAAATATCTTATTTAATCTATTAGTTTTCATATCAAATAGCCATAGCTGATTATTTCTAACAAAGCAGTAAAACTGTTCATTATCTGATTGCTTATGTTGAGTAATAATATTGCTACTTCCTGCCCCAATTACAATATTATTATTTATTTCATCGTAATAAGCATCTGTTTTAGTTGACCCTAATCTTTCAAATGAATCTATTGATATATTTTCATTACCACTTAACTTATATTTCTCAATAAAATCCCAGTATTCAAATTCATGATTAATTCTTACAGCCACTGTATATTTTAGTTCTACATCATATTTTTGGTTATTATTATCAATATTTTTAATTCGTATATAAGGATCATTCATCTTAATTATATCAAGTCCAAAATCCCATATTAAGCTCTTAATATCTGAGTTGTTATTTGCGTATGCTAAAGAGCCTGATTTCGTTCCATCTATTTTTATAAGTTGGTTAATCAAGTTTATATCTTTATTAAAAGTACTATTATGAAATTGTATTACTTTTTTATTAATTTCACTAATATTTACTTTATCTGTTATATAAAAGTTTTGATAATAACTAAGAGTTGTATTATTATTTTTATTGTAGGTTAGTTTCAATAAATATGGATATACTTTCTTTTTTATATTAGGAATTAATATTTTAGCTAAAACTCGATTATTTTCTATAGTAATATTATTTTTGTTAATTAATGATTTTATTATTACTTCATCGTTAATCATATCTACTATTTCATATGTAATATCAATAACATTATTTGTATCAGTTAATTCTAGTTCTACAATCTCATCAGCATAGAAACTAGTATAACTATCTCCAGTTATCATCTCAACATCTCTTGTATATGGATACATTACATTATATGAGATACCATCTTTTATAATACTTATATATGGATAAGTCTCATTTGCATTAGAGATTGTCGGAGACGTAATGATTTCTTTTTTTTCTATATATTTGAATGCTCCTAGCATTAATATCAATAATAAAAAAACTATTATTCTTAAACCTAACTTTTTCACCTTAACACACCCTTGCATATTTTTATAATAATTTCTATGCTATTATTTTATATTACAATATTTTTTCTTACTTAATATAAAACTTATCAAAGACCCAGAGAAATGTCAACAAATAACATAATAGAAAATATTTTTTTTGGTTAGATTATAGATATTCATATATTGTATTTCACAAAAAAATCAGTATAACTCTCACGAGCTATACTGACTTAACTAAATTCACGTATTCTGTATTAAACAACTAATTACCTTATGCAATTACTTCATATAGTATTCATCTTCATCAAATTCTTTTAACCATTGGCTCTTATTATTTCGTTTTAATTTTGATTTGGATTTATAATGTATCAATTGCTTATTTTCCTTCATTTTACCTTTTTCTTTATTGTTATGTCGTTTTATCCTCTGTTCTTTATCTAGCTCTTTTGTTACCTCTTTTCTAGACATGTTTTTATTTCCTCCACTATATATAAAATATTATCTATAGATTATATTATGGCTGTATTTATTAACCCCCAATTTTAACATTAATATGTAACGTTTAATTAATATAACCCTTATATATTATTATATTTATTTTTTGTTATTTTACAAGTTTATTAATATAAAATAATATTTTTTATTTTATACATATATAACATAGATTTTATTATAGTGTTAACAGTCATTACATTTTTTCCCAAGGTGCTACTTTCTTTTCTAATGTATCTATTCTTTTTTGTAGTTTCTTTAACAAATCTTTATCATTGCTATCTTTCGTCATATTAATAGACCCAATGTCTTTTATCCCAAAATATTTTAAACATCCCGTAAGAATCCTTTGTGCCATTTCCTCAACAAAATCCTCTTGTTTCATCCATTCAATATGCTTATTCAAATCTTTAAAATTACCATCAATTATTATTGCGTTCATTTCTGTTTGTTTCAATATATACTGTTTTGAAGGTTTTACGAAGCCAATATTTTCTCCTAGAATATTAGTAAGCTCATTATTAATTAAATTTGCTAGATTTTCACTATCACTATTATTATGAAGATGATATATAATAAAATTATTGTTGGTATCATCCCAATTACAAGCCTTAGGATCATATTGTAAAGCTATGTATAATACTTTGTTATCTTTTTGCTTATTATTGGCATTATATTCTACGAAATTCTTGTTAGCTCTATTTACACGTTTTTCCAAAGAGATATCAAAATCTTCCGTAGTCACATCTACTACGTTAAATCCCATATCTATTCCTTTATCCATTATTTGTTTAATAATATTATTATTAAACTCTTTAATTGCCACAAAATCCGAATTTTTTGAAATAGACATTAATGTTTTATCTAGACTATACATGTGTTCATTATAACCTTTGTCAAAAATTAACAATGGATTATATCCTAATTTATCTTCTAATTTCATCTTATTAAACCATCCAATTATTCTTATTACTAGTATATGCATTTTATAAAAAATATTACCAATATTATTCATATCAAAACATAAAATAATAACTTTTTTATTTTAAAAAAAAGCTGTTTCATGAAGAATTCTTGATGTCAATAAAAAGGGGCTGTCTCATAATACATTTTTAAGTTTTTGGAAAATAGACTAGATTTAGCTATTCATACCCTTAAACGTCTGTTTAAAGGGTATGCGGTACGCCGTCCTGGCTTCGCTTGCCGCTAAACCTAGTCTATCTTCCTTATATTGACATTAAAATTGTATTATGATACAGCCCTATACTATATATTTTTACTAGCTTATTGCTTCGAATTGTGCCATATATAAATTGTGGTAAATCCCTTCTAAATTCATTAACTCTTCATGGCTTCCACTCTCTAATATGTTACTATTATCTACTACAAATATTCTATCAGCCTTTTGAATAGTAGAAAGTCTATGTGCAATAACGAAAGATGTTCTTCCTTTTAATAATTCAACGATACCCTGTTGCACTAATCTCTCAGTATGTGTATCAATACTTGATGTAGCTTCATCTAATATTAGAATTTTAGGTTTAGATAATAGTGTTCTAGCAAAGGCTATTAATTGTCTCTGCCCTACTGATAATTTAGTACCTCTTTCATTCACTTTTGTATCATAACCATTATCTAATTTCATTATGAACTCATGTGCATGAACCGATTTCGCTGCTTCAATAACTTCTTCGTCTGTGGCATCTAATTTACCATATCTTATATTATCTTTTACGGTTCCAGTAAATAAAAATGTATCTTGTGTCATAATACCCATTTGCTGTCTAAGGCTTTCAATAGTTACATCTTTAATGTCTATATTATCGATCTTAATGCTTCCACCATCAATATCATAAAATCTACTAATTAGATTAACTATTGTTGTTTTTCCTGCTCCAGTTGGTCCAACTAATGCAATAGTTTCTCCTTGCTTAATGTCAAATGATACATTTTCAAGAACTTTTACATTTTTATCATAAGAAAATGTAACATTATTAAACTCTACTTCACCTTTAATCTCTGGCATAACTTTTGCTTCATTAATATCTTTAATATCTGGCTGAGTATCTAATATCTCAAATATTCTTTCTGCACCTGCAATATTAGTTATTAATTGATTGTAAAAATTACTAAGGTTCATAATAGGATGCCAAAACATAGCAATATAAGAAGTAAAAGCTATTAAAGTCCCTACTGTAATTTCATTAGCTTCTGACATTCTAACTCCAAGATAGAACACCATTATCGTTCCCACTCCCCAAGAAACTTCAACCATTGGCCAGAACATATCATTTAGTTTAACAGCATTTATAAAAGCTTTTCTATGGTCATTAAGAATCTCACTAAAAGTATTACTAGTATAGTCTTCAGCTGTGAAACTCTGTACAACTTTTACACCTGAAAAATTTTCGTGGGTAAAAGCATTCATATTAGAATTTTTCTTACGAAACACTTGCCATCTTTTATGAGCTCTTACTTGTATGAAATACATTCCAAAAACTAATAAAGGTAATAATGCTAATGCTCCTAAAGCAAGCTTAACATTTAGAATAAACATAATTATTAGCACAACTATAACAGTAGTAAAATCTGGAATTAGTGAAATAACGCTATTAGTAAGAACTACTTTTAGAGAATTTACATCTCCTATTACCCTTGCTAATACTTTTCCAACGGGACGATTATCAAAAAAATTGAATGAAAGCTTTTGTAAGTGTTCATATAGCTCCTGTCTTATCTCCATTAATACTTTGTTTGATACTCTTGACATAATAAGTATTCTCTTCTTAATACAATATCTACCTAATAAATTCAAGGCTAAAGCTATAATACCTATTATATATAATCCTTCTGAATTACCTTTTTTAATGTACTTATCTATAGCAATTTTTATAAATATTGGGTTAAGTACATTAACTGCTATAATTACTCCCATAATAAAAATAACAATACTTATTTCTTTTTTATACTTTTTCATATATGAAAACAATCTTAATATAGTTACTTTTTTCAATACATTTTCTTGTTGTTCATCTTCTCTAAAGTTATTTACTGCCATATTATCACCTCTCTGATTGCTTTAATTTAAGATTATACTGCGAATCCTTCATATTGCTCATTAAATGTATTGTAATATCTTCCTTTTAATGCCATTAATGTATTATGATTTCCTCTTTCTACTATTTTTCCCTCTTCAAGTATAATAATTTCATCTGCATTTTTAACGGCGGAAATTCTATGAGCAATAATAACCTTAGTTGTATCTTTTCTTTTCTCTATCTCTTGTTGAATTTTATGCTCTGTTTTCATATCAAGAGCAGAAGTTGAATCATCAAATACAATAATGCTACATTCTTTTGCTAATGCTCTTGCTATACTTATTCTTTGCTTTTGTCCTCCAGATAAGCCAATTCCTCTCTCACCTATTATAGTATCGTATTCCTTTTCCATATTAGATATAAAATCATGGGCTTGTGCACTTTGTGCAGAATTAACTATTGTATCATTTATCATAAGTTCAGAGCCAAAGCTTATATTTTCTTTAATTGTATCAGAGAAAAGAAATACATCTTGCATTACAAGTGAAATATTCTCTCTTAGATTGGTTAAATCAATATTTTGTATTTCATTATTATCAATTAAAATTTTACCTTCTGACACATCATAATATCTAACCAGTAAATTAATTAATGACGTTTTACCAGAACCTGTTGCTCCCATTACAGCTAGTGTTTTACCAGGTTCTATTATAAAGTCAATATCTTGTAAAACCTTTGTTCCTTCAAGATCAAGTGAAACATTTTTAAATTCCACCTTTCCTTTAGGGTTATCTAATATTGTTGGACATTTACAATTTTCTATGTCTGGCTTTTCTTCAAAAACTTTATCTATTTTTTTAGCTGATGCTCTTGCTTCTGCCATTAAGTTGCTTAACCATCCAAACATTCTCATAGGCCATACTACCATGTACATATAACCTGTAAATTTGACTAATGTACCAACTGTTAACTCTTCACCTATAACAAGTGCCCCACCAAATACAATAACTAACAATGGTAATAGATTAGTTAACATTTCGATAAATGGGAAAAACTTCCCCCATATTCTTGCTTGCTCCATATTAAGCTTGTAATAGCCTTTATTATGCTTTAAAAATTTTGTTGTCTCATGTTTTTCTCTAGCAAAAGCTTTAACAAGTCTTATTCCTGCAATATTTTCTTGAGCTGTAGTATTAAGTGTAGCATTTTGTTCACTTATCTTTTCATATGTATCACCAATTTGTTTTTCCAGCGAAATAGCCAGATATGCGATTATTGGCATTGTAACAAATGCTAATATAGATAATTTTGCACTTATTAAAAACATAAGTATTACAGACACTATAAAATATATAGTCATTTCTATAACTAACATAAGTCCAAAGTTAATACCTTGCCATACTTTATCTGCATCGTCTTTTATTCTTGACATTAATTCTCCAGTATTCTTTCTATCAAAAAAACCAAATGATAAACTTTGAATATGATCAAATAAATCTTGGCGTAATATACAAACTATTTTAGAGCTTACAATATCAAAAAGCATTTCTTTTGCATATCCAAGTATTGCTCTACCTAACGTTATTCCAGCCAAAGCCATAATTAATCCTCTAAATATATCTTTCTGCCCACCTTCTATGACATCATCAATTATTCTACCGGTTATAATAGGTGTAAACAAATCAAGTGTAATTCCTATTAAAATAGTAATAATTCCAAATAAATAATAATACCAGTAATTTTTCATGTAACCTAATACTCTCTTCATAGCGGTTCCTCCTCTTCCAATAAAACAACAACTAAACTTCTTATAATAAAAAAAACCATGGGTACAATTATCCCATGGTTAATATTGATAAATAAAAAAAACATGGGTACACAACCCATGCTCAATTATTATATTAGATTATAAGAAATTTAATTTAACATCTGAGGTAGGGTCATTAATATATTGTGATTATATTTAACTTTATTGGCTGTATTTATTTTATAATTATTTGTATTTACTATTAAATTAAACATAATCCTACCTCCATTTCTTTTATTATTTTTTATTATATTAATTTATCTCTTATTATATTACATAAATTATTCCATTATGTCAATAATTATTTAATTAAAATATCTAACTATATTATAAAAATGATTTTTAATTTCATTCAATTGTATGATTTAATTAAACTTCTTGCAAAACAAAAAAGAGCACCATAGAGGTACTCTTTATAGTCTACTACTATTATTATTCTTCTTTTTCTTTATCATCAGAACCATCTTTTTCATCTTGTGATTTTGTTTCGTCATTAGATTGTTCTTCATCTTTATTTTCATCAGCTTTTGTTTCTTCTGCATCATTATCTTTTACTTGATTTCTTGCTTGTCTAACTTCAACTGTACTCCAAACTTCATCATTTACTACAATCTCGTAATCTTTTTTCCATTCTTCAAACTTGCCATCAAAAGCTTTTTGCATTAATTGCTTCTTAGCTTCTTCAACAATATTTTTTTCTTTCGCTTCTTCAGCTTGGATTTCTGCATCTGTAGCATCAATATGTTCTTCTAACTTAATAATGTGATAACCGAATGCTGTTTCAACAAGCTCACTAACTTCTCCATCTTTCATATTAAAGGCAGTTTCTTCAAATTCTGTAACCATTTCTCCTCTTTTGAAAGTATATTCTCCACCTTTTTCTTTTGATCCTGGGTCTTCGCTATATTCTTTTGCAAGAGTTGCAAAATCTTCTCCTGCTTTTACTTTAGCTAAAACTTCTTCTGCTTTTTCTTTTATTTCTGCTTTTTTCTCATCTGATACAGGTTGATTGCTGTCGTCTCTTGTTGAAAATAATATATGTCTAGCTCTAACTTGATCAACATAATACTTATGACCATTTTCTTTATATCCTTTATATTGGTCACTTTGTTCTAGCATAGAATTAAGTTCTTCTTCATCAGCTTCAAAATCTTTCATTTCTTCATCAAAAAATGCTTGTGCTAGAGCTTGATTGTTAAGAATTTTTTTGATAACTTCTAATGTAATTCCATCTTTTTTAGCTATTTCTTTATCGAATTTATCCATAAATTCATGTGCTAATTTATCAGCTTCTTCTGCTTGCTCATCAGTAACTTCAACACCTTTATCTTTTGCAAGTAAAGAAATAATAGTAGCATTTTGAGCTGCATTTAGTGCATTTTCTTTTGCTATATCAACTAAAGTCTTACCTTCTTCTCCTGAAGGTTGATCCCAAATATCAGAGCCAAATCTTTCAAAATAAGCTTCCATTTGTCTTAGATATAAATTAACTTCACCTAAACTAATTTCATCTCCATTAACTGTTGATACTACTTTACCTTCACCAGATACCCCTTCATTTTCACTAGATACACCTTCATTGTCTTTCGTATCTACTTTTTTACCACATCCAGCAAAAAGTACTGCTACCATTGAAAATATCATAATTGCTGAAATAAGTTTCTTAAAATTTTTCATTATTGCCACTCCTTCTTTTTCTTTAAAGTAATAAAATTATAATATCTTGTTTTACACGTAAATATTTTCATCTCATATAATAGTACATTATTATATAATAACAAATAAATAAAATAGGTACAACAGTGTGTGCCTATTTCATCACGTTTGTAAAAAGAAAATTTGTATATCAATTTGATATTATATTTTTATAGTCCTTTGCTCAACTATATTCTAAATGATTTTTACAATAAAATCAATTTAAAATTTTTGTTGTGAATTGTAGTAATGTTTTATATATACCTTCTTAACTAAGAAGAGAATATTCTTTTGTCTTTAACAAATTTTCGTTTATCTATATCTTTTCTTTCTAATATCAATAATTCAACTTCTTTTGTTTTACTTACTATATTACTTTCTATATCTTTTCTAAGTAGTTTATGAAGTTTACTTCTCATAGTTTGTCCTAATACTAATCTTGTTATTGTCATGCTTTTTATAAATTCAATAATTCTATTAGGTACGTCTTTTCCACTAATAAAATGTACTTCTCCGCCTAGTAATTTTCCATATTCAAATAATTCTTGTAACAATGTAATTGCTTCCTCATTATCAAATATACTCATGCCCTTTTCAACATGTAGTATATGAAGCTCTCCACCAATTTTGTTAGCTAACTCTGCACCTTTTTTAATTAACCGTTTAGAGTTTTTTTGTATAGTAATACAAACTAATACTTTTTCTACGTCCTGATTATGATTCATATACAAGCCCCCTTATTTTAATAAGCTATCTATAATGAATATCTATATAATTCGAGATAAGTACATTGTCATTATAACATGTAAAATATTCTTATTCTACAACTTAAAAAAAACTTCAATATTTGTTAACAAATTATTCATGATTAAAAAAAGACTCCTCTATTTAAGATTTGTCTTTTTTATTCTATAATAAATATTTTATTTTTACTCTATCTCATCATTATAACCTATTGTTCTTGCATATAAAGTTGATTTACTATCGTGTCTATACTTCATAGGAAATAATTTACACATTCTATCCATCAATTCTTTATAAAATAATTCCTCAGAATGTTCACTATTTAATTGATCATTTTTTCTTGTATACCAACTTTTACACTTTCGTTCTTCAGAATTTTTTAATTCTGTCTCAATTTCATTAATATCTTTCCACTGTCCAGTATTCAATATTTTTTCTATACTACTTTCTAAGGCAAAAACATCAGAGTCTTTACATTTCATGTTTAATATCACTCCTTATAATAATTCATATTAATTTATTTTATTATCATTATTTATAATCATATACTAATTTATTTTATTATTCCCTAATTCATTCATATTTATTTCATGAAAGCGTAAGAAAGCACTTTGTTATGCATATAAATAACGCCACAGAAAATTCTGTGACATTATCTAATACTTCTTAATCTTATATATATTAAATTAAAAGGAAGAGTAATTATTAATAATAATCAGGATATCTACGATAATAAGGATCTGGACAAAATGGTTGTGGATAATAACACCATTGTCTTGTCTTATGCCTTCTTTTACATCTTCTACTTCTTCTACCAAATACTTCATTTAACATCATTACATGAATATTATTTCTTAACCATCTATTTGGGTTTCTATAACACCCACAACGTTTGCTAGTATTATCAACTATATCTTCTTTTACTTCACTTTCGTTAGATATGATTTCATCAAATTCTTTTGTGTCAATATCTTTATCTTGTTGTATTTTCTCATATATTTTATCAACTAGCATCTCTATAACTTCTTTTTCTGGATATTCATCATACATGTAGCTACCGTCATACTCCATTTTATCACATTCTTCATCAATGTAATATTGTATCTTCTTACATACTTCTGGATACATAGCCTTCATTTTTTTCTTATCCATTTCGTCTATTCCATTATAATCTTCTTCTGGTATTTGGATAGGTATTTGCATATCGTTATAATCTTTGTACTGCATTTTCCTATTGTACTTATTTTGGTCAAAAGAATTTTGCTGATATCCATATGTGCCATATCCAAAACTATCTCTATTGTTTGTATATGGTTTATAATACATTTCATAAGGGTCTTTGTACTTATCCAATTTAATAAATCCTCCAATTTATATTTCACTATAAATATATGCTTCTTTATTAAATTGGTTCTATCTTAATTAATATTTGTTTTATTATATATATTCATTAATAGTCAATTGTTATAACTGGTATAGCTGCATATAAGTAAGTCAGATCTTCTTCTTCACTATATGTTAATGCCAAATCAATATTAATCTTTTCACCTTTTGTTACGATATGGTCATTAATGTAATTAGAGTACCCATATATACTATATATATCATCTGTTTGATATTTATCTTTTATTTTACAGTTCATCTTTTTGGTGATAGTATTTATGACTTGTTTAGCAGTTTCTCTATCTAGCTTTCCTCTGTGAACACTTGTGATTGTTAAGTTATCTCTACCCACCATGTCTCTACTTTTAAATAACTCATTAATCTTTTCTCTATAGTATAAAATACTACTACACTTATCTTTCAAAATGATATTTATTATTATATAATTTTCTACTTGCAATCCATTACCTTGTACTTGTTCAATTAATTCAACAACTTTAATAGTTGTATCTGCTTTTTTTGTTTTCTTTACTATCTTATATATCTTTTTATATTCTTCTTCTATATAATCCGTTTCATATTGTTTATCCAATCCAAGTTCATTAGCTACATTTATTGCTAGTACTTCCATCTGAGTTTTATTCATATAACTTTTACTGTATTGTCCCCATATATTAAGATCTGTTTCATTTAATGTAAAATTGACTTCATTAAATGTAGTCATTAATCTTTCTTCTCCGTTTGTAAGCACTTTTTCAAAGTTATTAACAGCAAATAATATAGATACAATAAATATTACATACGCAATTTTCTTTAACATAATAATAATCCCCCAATCTCTACTTTTATATTAAAAGTATGAACACTGAGGGACTAATTTATTCACATAAAATCTATTTTTTTATAACTTCTAATTTCTCATTTTTACTTTATAATTATTCAGTAAAACTCTTGATAATAACGTGGCACATTGCTGTTTTGTTGCCTTAACATTAGGGGTATAGGGATAATAATATTTATCATTTTGTTTTATAATTGATGATTTAACTAGCGTAATATAATTGTTGTTACTAAAGTGATTTTTCACAGGTTTTTTGTAGTCAGCTGATTGGTCTTGAAAAGTAAAGATTCTATCAATTACTGCCAATACTTCACCTATAGTTATAAAACCATTTGGATTACATAATCCTTTTCCATTTCCAGATAAAACACCTTTATTATATAATGTCATTATATATTTTCTTCCCCAAAAATTATCATCAACATCACTGAATACGGATTTTGATGTATCATCTATTTCATAGCCAGCTGTTGAAGCTATCATAGCAAAAAATTCAGCTCTTCTAACATTATTGCTTGGATAAAACTGTCCTTTG
Source organism: Vallitalea sp. (assembly GCA_025210515.1). Taxonomy (GTDB): domain Bacteria; phylum Bacillota; class Clostridia; order Lachnospirales; family Vallitaleaceae; genus Vallitalea. Next base: position 142,570 of record JAOARM010000025.1, read on the forward strand.
TACCCATTAACAATACCTCTATCATATAAGTTAAGAATATCATACTTATCTATTTTGTTTTTTGGTAAATCAGATAATTTATCCAATTCTACTTTTTGCTCTATTAATATTGTTCTTATAGGGAAATTAATACCTTTTATTATCCTTTTATTAAATCCACTAGGAATATTATTTCCTGTACGATATGTTACTTCAAGTACATTATCATTAGTTAAATAGTAACTTATCATCTGTATATTATCTTTTATTTTATCATTATTCCATTGAAGTATAATTTCTCCACTATCCTCTGTTAATTGTGTAAAATCATATATAACCCTGCTATCAGCTCCATAAGAAAATGATGTTTGTATTATGAAACAGCTTACTACAAGCAGAAATAATACTTTTTTCTTCATTGAGTTTCTTCCTTTCATATTAGGTGCTTAATAAGATTATTCTTAATTATTTTAGTTAACTTTTGACCAGAAGTAGAACATTTCTCCATAAGTCATATTATCTTTTGCCCTTACATCACTTATCTTATTAACTAATCCAAGTTTTATAGCTTTTGCCATTGATTCCTTGTAAATATCTTTAATAGAATTATCTTTATCAATATTACTTAAAATATTAGAATCACTATTAACAACTGTGTCATTAATAATCTCATATGTTCTAACAAACATGTTAATACCTGCTTCTCTACTAACAGTAGATTTATCAGAAGTACCTGTTTGGGTTATATCTGAAATAGTTAACTGTCTTAATTTGTTTTTATCGATATATTCATTTACATCTATTGTTCTATCTTCAGCAAGAATACCATACATAATATTTAACATGCTTTGTTCTGAGATTTTATTGTCTGGATTATAATTACTGATTCCTTCTAGCTTATAATTACCAATTACTTCTTTTCTATATTTCTCACTCCAGTGAGCAGTTGGCTTAACTGGATCATTCTTAACATAATCTGTTATGTATAATCCATAAACTCCTAATGCCCCAGTTGAGAATGTAACATTTCCTGTATAGGCATTATATTTTCCTTTAACTTCTTCCCATTTATTATATCTGTTATTTTTTTGATATGTAATAACATCTTTACCGTATAATCCAAAACGTGACTTTACTTTAACATTAATAATCATATTTTTATCTGTATATTCCATCACTTCATTTTTTTTATCAGATTGAATGTATATTCCTAGTTTCTGAGGTATTCCTACAGATAGCAATGCATCTTCTGGCATAAGTTCAGGTATATAATAACTATTAAATTGATCAATATTAATACTTACTGTTGGAGTCCCTCCATATTGATTAACTTGTTTGTCTAAAACACTTTTAAAAGAGTCATGTGGAATCTCAACAGACATGTCTCCTGCTTTAATAATAACTTTAACCTTATGCGAGTCAAAAGCCTCAATAACTGAATATGGCATTAATATTCTTCTTTTTACTATTGGATTATTTTTATATTTATTAACGTCTATTTCGTATACATATTTATTCTTCTTAATCAAATTCATAATTAATCTTTGGTCAACATTATTATCAGCCATATTATCTTTATCTTTTTCACTACTTCTAAATCGGTAGATTAACTCTTTATCTTCTTTGTTATAAACAATCTCATAATCCTCTCCTGGTAATATTTCCAGTGCTGGGTCTTTATTTCCATCATATTCAGAAGATGAATATTTTGTAAGTATTCTAACGGGTTCAGTATATGATAGTGAATCTTTTACTATCAATTGTCCTTCTTCTTTTCCAATAACTGTTACTCGTGTTTTCATTCTTACATAATAGAACCTATTAGATATAAGATCATTAACTTTTACCAAATATTTCTCTAATATTTCTACGTTATCAGGTTTTACATCATTCTCTCCACCAGTGACTTCAATATATATTGGATCAATAAATAATGAATTATTTGACACTTCCATTAAATAAGAAAATTTCTTTTCTATAGTGACGTCTTTATCTATTTCTTTATTTACTTCCTTATCATCTTCATGTAATAACCATTCTACAGATAAATAGTTCTCATCTACACTTTTAGTGTAATTATGCTTTTGCATAGCCCCTTTTGATGCAACTCCAACACCTCTTGGAGGAAGTGGATTAGATACATCTTTTGTCGTACCAATTGTTACGTTACTCCAAGGTGATTGTTTGTTACTATAAGGTTGTATACTTCTAATCCAAAAATAGTACTCTGTATTTGGAAACAAATTATCTGCTTTTAATTCATAATAAGCTCCATCTGTTGGATACAATGGATCAAGATGATCATCTGGCAACTCCCATTTTACTGGCTGTGCTTGTTCTACATCTTCTGTTAGAGAATATCTCACTTCGTATTTAAAGTTAGTATTATATTTCCACGTTAACGTTATAGCTGTATCAGTATAATCATTAATATATAAGTTAGGTACTGTTGGATCTGGTTTAACAACAGCTCCTTCAGGCTTAGTAGCTACTACTATAGGTGTCGGATAATGAGACATTATAACTTTATCATTATATATTTCTCTATAAGGATATACCATGAATAAATATAATGTATTAGGTAGTAATCCATCTTGTTTATAATATAGATATGATGAATCATCAACATCTTCTTTTACTTCAATATCTTCCCAAGGAATTTTACTAACACCAGTTTTATCTTGGTTAATTAGCTTATTATAATATTCTACAAAAGAATAATCAGGATCATTTTTCTTTTGTAGGTTAATTTCTTTTTGAATTTCTTCATATGGTATTTTATGAAATTTGTACTTTACATCTGAAACACCAAAACTATCTTTTCCAAGATTTATTTCTCTAGTAACAACATCAAAATTGTCATTTTTCTCTAATTGCCTAATATAATTCACTAATTCATCTGCTTGTGATTTGTTATCGTATATCTTGAAATATTTAGCACCTTCAACATATTTTGTATACATTTTAAAATTGCCATTGTCTTCATCTACTACCCAGACTTCATGTGCCCATTTTGACAAAGTGCTATATTTTGGTTCTTCTGGTTTAGTTGACATAACTTCCCACCACTGCTCTTTCCAATTAAGAGATACTGATGTAGTTATTGTTTCTTCATCTTTTACTTTTAATGGTGGCTTAACTATAGATGGTGGCTCAAATGAATCACCGTTATAACCAAAATAAACTGAAACAATTGTAGGTTGAGAAACACTTTCTTCTTTTCCCCATATTTTTTTTGCAACAATTTTAATATAATACATTTGTCCTTGCACTATTTTTTGTAAATCTGATTTACTACTATCATAATATTTATCTAAGTTATACTTATATCCAAGTATCTCGTTTGACCCATTTGTAATAATATTATTAGGTGTACTAGCAGTGTATTTCTGACTGTCAACAATTTTCTTAGCTCCAGCTAAATCATCCAAATCCTTAGTCACATATATATCATAATATACATTAGTATCTACAATAGTTTTGCCATATGTAGGTGAAGAAGCTGTCATATCTTTTCTTTTAAATGCACCCCAAACAAAGTTAATAGATTTTATATCTTCAACTATATTAAATGTCCTTTTTTCATTTAATAAGTTATCTATGTTTGATGAATAGGTATCTCCTGGTAGTAAGTATTTTTGTTCTAGAATATCTTTAATTTTACTAGGATCACCTTTTAAATCGTTAATAATTGATTTTGTAATTAATGATGGTACAAATGGCTTAGTTGGTTTTATCTTCAAATCAAGAGGTACAAATGGTACTTTTTTTGACTCTGGTTCTATTGGTGGTTTATTAGAATCACTCACCGCTTTATATCTTAATTTCAATTGGTACTCTACATGTGTAGTTGGTCTGTTAACTCTATAATATTCCATGGTGGCTGCTTTCTTATCAAATATGGCAACATTCCTTGGTTGATCGTTAACATATTCTATTAATTTTGCTTCAACTAACTCGTACTCATTCTGACTCTGTCCTACTTTGAAACTAGCTGGTATTTTCCATTCTAATCTAACATATTGTCCATCTTCTAGAACATTAAGATTAATGTTAGTTGAACATGTCCATATATAAGGAAAGTTTCTATTCATTACAATTGGTTTGCCACTATAGTATTCTGTAACAGGCTGTACTAAAACAGAATATATTTGACCTGGATATATGTTTTGCTTAATCTCATATATTAATCTATTTCTTTTTTTTATTGTATCGTAATAATTTGTAACTTTAATTGAATCTCTATCTAAATCAGTTATTTCTCCTTCTCTATTATTAATAAGCTCCTGCTTAGATTTATTGGAAAAATCTCCAACTGCATATACAATCTTATACTTATAATCTTTTATTCCTAAATCATCCCATACGACTTTCAAACTATCCTCATCTGGTATTAACTCAACATTCAAATCTGTAATAGCATATGCTGACTTAACTTCTCCAGTTAGAGGAGCAATTACCCTAACTGGTTTTCCATCTACAATACTATCATGGTAATGATAAGGTTGGATTGATACTTTGTATAAAGACCCTGTATCTAAAACAATTTTATCATGAACTTTAACAGACTTTTTAGTAAATTCATCGCTACCTCTTTCTATTCTAATTATTTCTTTTGCACCTGAAGTAATATTCTCAACTTTTAGTTCATAATAACTTGGAGTATGATCTTTACCATCAGTATCAGTTGGCCAACTACTTGGATCTTGCCAACTTACAGTCATAGTAGGTCTTATTATAGTTTTACCAGTAACTGGGTCATGTCCCAAAACATAATATACATCATCTATAGTTATACTTTTTACTGGAATCTGAACAGTAGCTATTACATTTATAGGTTGAATTAATATAGCCATGCATATTAATAAGCATAATATCTTTTTTCTCATTTATCTCCCTACCAATCTATTTTATTATTTATTTTAGTTAACATCTCAAGTACAAGTTCTATATCTACCTGTTCATTAGGTAGTATTCTACCATTGTTAAGTTTAATTACACCCAAGTTTACACCTTTTAGTATAACTTCTTGGTAGGTTCTATTTATCTTATTAATATCTTCAATAATATTATAGTTAGTCACAGGTATATAGTCTAATATAATATCGTTTTTAATTGAATACGCTTGCATAAATAAATATAATGCTTCTTCTCTTGTCATATTTCCATATAAATTAGATTTTGTGACTTTTATATTATTATCTTGTAGCCACTGTATGTTATCGTTACCTTTTGATGCACCAAGTATTCTAGCAGTACTTGAAAATATCTGATATTTTGCTACTTTAGTATCTAAGTTGTTAAGTTCATCACTACTAAATATATCCATTAAATTATATTTTACTATTACATCTGTAACTCTTCCATTATATACATCATCTAAACTATCAAACTCACTTGATCTTGGTGCAAGAATATAAGCTCCTTGCTTCCTAGTTTCAATATTATACTTATTACCGTATTTATTACTTTCAATTATAGACCAAGTATTTCCATCTTTCTGATAAGCTTGTAATACATCTGTAGAATTTACCATATCAAAAGCTATTCTAATAGTATTATTTATAGTACTTATGACACTATATTTTTTTTGTATATACTGATTCACTAAAGCCTTCATATCTGCTCTATAAGATTTCTTAACCATATTAAGAGTTTCTGTAACAATTTTTAATAGTTTTGTATCATCTATACCAGTAACTAATTCTTTATCTAATTCATTGATTAAATAACTTTTTTTATTAGCAATAGCTTGGTCAAATTTCTGAATACTTAATCTATCAAAATCATCTTCTGTCTTGTTACTTCCAATAATTTGTAACTCATAGTTTACAAGGTCTGTTGAAGGTTTTTTGCCAAGTACAGTATTATTATATTTACCTCTATTAATGATTAATTTAATATAATAATCTTTTGTATTATTGTCATATTTATTTATTTCTTCTATTTTCTCTATTATTTCAGCGGTTTCATCTTTTGAGATAGTAAATGGTCTTATCCCTATATCACCATTTGGAAATTTGGCAAAAATAGTTATTCCTTTATCATTAGCTGTTTCTATCATTTTTGCAGGTAAATAATATATATTAGTATTTTTTGAAGCATCAACTAATAAATATTTCCCATCAGTAATATATTTAAGTTCGCCAATATTATAATCTTTTCTATACTTAACGATATTTGTAGTATCGCTTGATTCAATTTCCCAATAAGGTACATTTTTCAGCTCAGCTGCTTTGTCTTGGTAGTATTTTATATATTGTAAGTACTTGTTTTCTTTCTCATAATCTACTTGATCAAACTCTGTTCTAGTAGTTATTTTTTCAGAAAAGCTAGATCTTGGATATACTTGATTTCCATTTGGTAACGTTTCTTGCTCTTTAGTCTTATCCTGTATTCTAACTTTGATTTTATATGTTTTACCTGGTTTAAGCCCAGTAATTCTATAATAAATCCTTGTATATCCATCGTTTGCCCCATCTACTTGAGTTATATAGATACCTGGATATTTTGTATCTGAATAATCTAAGTCATTATCACCTTTAACATATACTTCCATAGCATATTCATCTGTTATATAATAGTCTGATGGTACAGGAGCATCAAATCTAATTATAACTTCATTTTTAGGATTATATGAATGTTCAGATTGGTGAGCAACAATTAAATTAATAGGTCTTTTTATAGGTGCGGTAGTTAATGTATCAACTACCCATGCTGATGTTGCTTTTGGAACTTCTGAACGTATTTTTATTATTCTTGCATAATAATAATATACTTTATTAGGTAAATTATTATCATCAATTATAGTTATTTTATTTCCTTCTACTTTAAACGTTTGGGTAGCGTCAACCCAACTATTAGTGTCTTTGTCATAATATTTTAATATATACTTTTTAGCCTTTTCATAAAGTCTCCACCCTTGTATATCATCTCCCTCTAATAATTCTGAGTCAAGTATATCTTGAAGCATTATTCCATTTTTTAATGAGTCAGGTAATGATTTACCTTCAATGGCTATAAGCTCACTTCCGTACTTATCTTCTTCTAATGCTATTTCACTTGGTAATTCCCATGTTATTTCACCAACTGTCATACTTTCATCATAATAATCTGCATCTATCTTTACTGGTGCAAGAGGCACAAGTTCATTATCTCCTGGATTTGATGGAATAACTGGCGAAGTTGCACTAAGCATACTAGATGGACTTGAACGTCTAACATCATCAACTGCTATATTTAGTTTACTTACAATTCTAACATAGTAGTTTGTATTAGGATCTAGGTTATGCATAACTATTTCTTTAAATCCAGCTTCATTAGGTGTCGTTGATAAATCAAAATATAATACTTTATCATTTCTTAGATATCCTATTTCAGCCTTACTTAAATCAACAGGCGAACTTGAATCAGTTGTCTTATAAAATATATTAGTAGGGTCAGCAGGTGTACCTGGTACAGGATTATTTTCTTCATTAAAATTATCTACATTTAGTATTTTATTTTTATCTTCTGATATATATACGCTATATGTAATGTCATTCACTTTCTTATTTAATGGATATAGCATATAACTTTCGTAGTTTCTAATATCTATTAATTTAAACTTAACTTTAATACCAAGAGGGTCTGAATCCAATAGTGGCGTAACTGGTGAATATTGTATTTGTCCAGGTATAGGAATGTCATATTTAATCATACTAAGAGATATACTATCTGCTATTGATTTATCGCTTTCACCAACACCGTCTCTAGATTTATATACTGCACGCATTCTAATATAGTTAACACCTGGAAACTGGTAACTATATGGATTATTATCTGTATGACTATATGTATATATTTTATTTTGAGCATCAAATGTTCTATTAGGTATATCTGACCATCCATTAGTACCTTTTATAACTATATCCTTCATTTGAAATAAGTTTTCATTAGCATTATAGCCAAAATTATACTCCCCTATATCTAGAGGTTTAGCATTGTCTGCAGTTTCATTGTTAGCAACTTCTTGTACCTTTATTTCGTTTCTATCTTTATAGACTTTAAATATTTTTACAACTGTAAATTTGTTATTTAGGTCATCTACTGGTACATTATTAAATAACATTTCATAATATAATTCACCATTGTTTTCTAACATATTATCTAACAAATCTTTAGCTGGAGCATGCCATTCTAAATCAAACTGAACTTTCTGTGGATCTTTTGATGCTGGGTCTGATGGAGGAACAACTGCCAAACTTTTTATTTCTTTTATCCTTGGAACAGGTGGTGGAACATTTTTATCGTTTTTGGGTAAATATCTTATAGTTTGTGATCTAAGGGGTGCTCCTGCAAATTGAACACCTATTTGATAATAATCCTGTGCACTTCCGTTTGTAAAGGGAACAGGTATATATATATTAGAATCTGAATACTCTTTTTTATGATAGTGCTTTAACCAAATATCATCATCATTATAATCAGTTCTCTCAGTTTTACTATAGTAAACAGTATATTCTAAATCATCCGAATTACTTCCAGCATATGGAACAATATCTAGATAAGCATTATCCATACTTGCTCTTTTTACTACATAATCTAAGTAAGTAAATGCATATTTGCCAATAGGTTCATATTCATGAAATTGATACTTGGGGCTTTCCTCAATTGAAACAGAAGCACTATATACTCTACTTGAGTCTAGTTTATCCCATTGTAAAAAATACTGTCCATCATCAAGCCCTGTTCTATCTTTTACAATTTCCAGCGTATATAACTGTTTTGCTGAATCATATCTGTACTTTGGATGAGTTACTGATCCTGAATTAGGAGGGTTAATATATTGCCCACCATCATCATCAAGTTCAATAATAATATCTGCATTATCACCATTCTTTTGAATATCTCTTAATGCTAGTATTGCTTTTAAATACTTACCACTTTTTTTGAAATCTGCATCATTTGCTACTTTATACTTATTATCGCCCTTATCAAATACAAATGGTCTTTTAAATGTAATTCTTAAACCTGGCTTACTACCTGGTCTATCGCTACTTGTTGGAATTTCTACGAATTTCAAATCTTGATTAGCTGAACCATTTTTGATCCAATGAGTTGGCTGTATATTAAACTCTGCTAATTTTCTTAATAATTGAATCTCTTCTTTATCATTATCGGGATTAGTTAATTCAAAAGGAACAATAAGACCTTCTTTCACTCCTTTTGTAAAAAACATAATACTCTTTGTTTGCAAATCCCATTTGAATCTTACAGGGATATTATTAAGAACAAAAGATGCTCCTGGGTATTTGGAACTTGCAACTTTATTAATTGTAAATGTTAGTCCTTTACTTGGATCAGCTAATGTTACTTGCTTCGTTTCTAATTGAGGAACCATTAATTCATAATTCATTACTGCATAGGATTTATCTAATTCACCTTGAAGAATACTAGTATTAGTATCACCATCCAATATATTATAACTTATAATTACTTTATCTACTTCATGCTTAAATGTAACTACAGTTTTATCAATTTTGCTATCTTTATTATAATCATCCAAATAATACTCTAATGTATATGTACCATATTTATCGAATTTCCAGCTTAGAAACGCTTCATTGTCACCGGCTTTATTTTTAACTACCTGTAATAGTTTATCTATTGTGTCATTTTTCTTCCACTTAAATTCTAATGTAGATGCCGCGTTTACATTATTATCAGTTATATTAAAAACACAAATAATCATATAAATAACAATCATAGAAGCTATCAACATTACTTTTTTGTTTCTCATTATTCTTCCCCCTATTATATTTCGATGAATTAAAAGTTATTATTATATAAAAATCTTCTTCATTTATATATCGGCATATAAGTATTAATAAATGATAGTTTAAGATTAATTATATAGACCTAAATTATTTACAATTTCTACCATAACTAACATATTAAACAAATAGCAGAGAATCTAGGGTAATATTAGTCCAGAATGCGAGGTCAGCTTTTTTAATCATAACCATTAATTATCTGACTAAACATTTTACATAACTTTTCTCTAAACAATAAAAAGAGCAGGTTATACCTGCTCTAATTAATCTTCTGAATCTTTATATTGGCTAACTTCAAGTCTTATAATAGACCTATCTAGTGATGCTTTAGCCTTTTTTTCATTCATCTCAGCTTCAGCAGCTTTCAGCCTTCTTTCGGCTCTAACTTTCGCTTCTTCAGCTCTTTTTATATCAATTTCATGTGGCCATTCTGCCGCATCAGTAAGAATAGTAACTCTTTCTGGAGTAATTTCAACAAACCCTCCATGGATAGCTGCTTTTTCTTCTTTTGAATCATTTTTAATAATCAACATGCCACTAACAATAGGTGTTGTAAGAGGAATATGATCACTTAATATACCAATATCACCTTCGCTAGTTTTAAACTCTACTCTATCCACATCTTTTTCATAGAATTTTCTTTCTGGTGTAACCACTTGTAACAAAAATTTATTGGCCATTTAATCACCTACTATACTCGACTTAAAACATCATCAATACTTCCTGCCATTAAAAATGCATTTTCAGAAATATTGTCATGTTTACCGTCAAGAATTTCTTTGAATCCTTGTATTGTATCTTTTAATGGAACATATTTTCCTTCTTTACCAGTAAAGTTTTCTGCAACGAAGAAAGGCTGTGATAAGAAATATTGTATCTTTCTTGCTCTTGCTACAATAACTTTATCATTCTCTGACAACTCATCCATACCAAGAATAGCAATGATATCTTGTAATTCTTTATATCTTTGCAGAATTTCTTGTACACGTCTTGATACTTCGTAATGCTCATCCCCTACAATTCTAGGATCAAGTATTCTTGACGTAGAATCTAGTGGGTCAACTGCTGGATATATACCACGCTCAACAATTGCACGTGATAATACAGTTTTTGCATCAAGATGGGCAAATGTTGTAGCTGGAGCTGGGTCAGTTAAGTCATCGGCTGGAACGTATACAGCTTGAACAGATGTAATTGATCCGTTCTTAGTAGATGTAATACGTTCTTGTAATGCACCCATTTCTGTTGCTAGTGTTGGTTGGTACCCAACGGCACTAGGTACACGTCCAAGAAGAGCTGATACTTCTGAACCTGCTTGTGTAAAACGGAAAATATTATCAATGAATAGAAGAACGTCACGTCCACCTTCATCACGGAAATACTCTGCCATTGTAAGTCCTGTAAGACCTACACGCATTCTTGCTCCTGGTGGCTCATTCATCTGTCCAAATACCATTGTTGTTTTATCAAGAACTCCTGACTCAGCCATTTCATGATATAAGTCATTTCCTTCTCTAGTTCTTTCACCAACACCAGTAAATACAGAATATCCACCATGCTCTGTTGCTATATTACGAATTAATTCTTGAATAAGTACTGTTTTACCAACACCCGCACCACCAAAAAGTCCAATTTTACCACCTTTTTGATATGGGCATAATAAATCTATAACTTTAATTCCTGTTTCTAGTATTTCTGTTTCAGTTGCTTGGTCTTCAAATTTTGGCGCTGCTCTGTGAATAGCCCATTTGTCTGTTTCTGGTGCAGGTTTATTATCTATTGCATCTCCAGTAACATTAAAAATTCTACCTAATGTCTTTTCACCTACTGGCACAGTTATAGATGAGCCAGTATCAACTGCTTCCATTCCTCTTGATAAACCATCTGTTGCGTCCATAGCTATACATCTTACAATATCATCGCCAAGATGTTGAGCTACCTCAACTGTTAGTTTCTCTCCGTTACTTCTCTCTATAATAATGGAGTTGTATAGAGCTGGAAGATGTTCTGAACTAAATTTTATGTCCAAAACGGCACCAATAATTTGAGTGATTTTACCAACGTTTTTTTCTGCCATTTATTCTTTCACTCCTTTATTTTAGCGCTTCTGCACCACCAACGATTTCTGATAATTCCTGAGTAATTGATGCTTGTCTAGCTCTATTATATTCAAGGGATAGACCTTCAATCATATCGTTAGCATTATTAGTAGCTGAATCCATGGCAGTCATTCTAGCACCATGCTCACTAGCTACTGATTCTCTAAGTGCTCCAAAAATAATACTATTAATATATTTTGGAATAACTTGTTCAAGTACTTCTTCTGGTGAAGGTTCATATGTCATCATATCACTAAGTTGTTCACTTTCACCATCTTCATCTTTTTTATCAAATTCTTCTGTATCTACAGGAAGAACTTTTAACAATTTAGGTTCTTGATTAATAGTTGAATTAAAAGCTGTATATGATATATATAACTCATCAATAACGCCTTCTTTATACATAGCTAATAACTGTTCACCAATTATCATAGCATCATTGTATAATGGGTCTTCAACTACATCATTAAACTCTTTTATTATACTATAGCCATTTCTCTTAAGAAAATCTGCACCTTTTTTCCCTACAGCAATAATCTTAGCATTATCAGGCTTTGCGTCTTTCATTAATAACTTACATACATTTGCATTGTACCCACCAGCTAGCCCTCTATTAGAAGTAATTATAATATATCCTTTGTTTTTAACTTCTCTCTTAGTTAAAAAAGGATGATTTATATTATTACTACGCTCTAAAATAGAACCTATAGTCTCATGCATTTTATTGAAGTAAGGTCTTGTTTCAGATGCTTTATCTTTTGCCTTTTGTAGTTTTGCAGTTGCTACTAATTTCATAGCTTTTGTTATTTTCTGTGTACTTTGTATACTGTTCTTTCTTCTTTTAATATCTCTCATGGATGCCATGGCATCACACCTCTTTACCTAGGTTTTTGTACCCGCTTTTAAATTCTTCGATTACAGAAGCAATCTTTTTATTTAATTCATCAGTTAATCCATCTTTTGATGCAATCTCTTTTGTTAACTCTGGATATTTTGTTTCAACAAATTCAATAAGTTTTTCTTGGAAATCTCCAATTGATGATACTTCAATGTCCATTAAATACTTATTAGTTGCTGCATATAAAATTATAACTTGATGTGCAACAGTCATAGGTCTATATTGAGGTTGTTTTAGTACTTCAATAATTCTTTCACCTTGGTCAAGTCTTTCTTTTGTTTCTTTATCAAGATCTGAACCAAATTGAGCAAAAGCCGCAAGCTCTCTATATTGAGCTAGCTCCATACGAATTGGACCTGCTATCTTCTTCATAGCTTTTATTTGTGCAGCTCCACCAACCCTTGATACAGACAGACCAGGGTTAATCGCTGGACGAACACCTGCATTAAACAGCTCTGTTTCTAAGTAAATTTGACCATCTGTTATTGAAATAACGTTTGTTGGAATATACGCTGAAACGTCACCTGCTTGAGTTTCAATAATAGGAAGTGCTGTAATTGAACCTCCGCCATACTCTGCAGATACTTTAGCTGCTCTTTCTAATAATCTTGAATGAAGATAGAATACGTCTCCAGGGTATGCCTCACGTCCTGGTGGTCTTCTAAGTAATAATGACAGTGCACGATAAGCAACTGCGTGCTTAGACAAATCATCATATATGATAAGAACGTCTTTACCATTTTCCATCCATTCTTCTCCAATTGTAACACCTGCATATGGAGAAATATATTGAAGAGGTGCAAGTTCAGAAGCTGTTGCCGCTACAACAGTTGTATAGTCCATAGCACCATTTTCTTCTAGAGTTTTAACAATACCTGCAACTGTAGAAGCTTTTTGTCCAATAGCAACATAGATACATAATACATCTTGACCTTTTTGGTTAATAATTGTATCAAGTGCTATAGCAGTTTTACCAGTTTGTCTATCTCCGATTATTAATTCACGCTGTCCTCTTCCAATTGGAACCATTGAGTCAATAGCTTTGATTCCAGTTTGTAATGGTGTATCAACAGATTTTCTTGTGATAACACCTGGAGCAACCCTTTCTACCTGACGATATGTATCAGTATTAATTGGGCCTTTTCCATCAATTGGTTGACCTAATGCATTAACAACACGACCAATTAGTGCATCTCCAACTGGCACTTCAGCAACTTTACCTGTTGCTTTTACAATATCGCCTTCTTTTATATTTTCATCAGAACCCATTAAAACAGCACCAACATTATCCTGCTCTAAGTTAAGTACCATTCCATATACGTCTCCTGGGAATTCTAACAATTCACCAGCCATTGCTTTTTCAAGTCCGTGAATACGAGCTATACCGTCAGCTACTTGAATAACAGTACCAACATCAGCAACTTCAAGTTCTGTTTTATATCTTTTGATTTGTTCTTTTATCACTGAACTTATTTCTTCAGGTCTTAAATTCATGGTAAGGTTCCACCGCCTTTCTGTAAATCTTACTGTTATACCTTTCTTAGGTACATAATAATTTCTATTAAATAAATCTTATAAGTTTACTATATTTTTATATTGCATATAATTCTTTTGATATGGCTTCGATTTTTCCTCTTATACTATTGTCTACGATTCTATCACCAATTCTTATAATCAAACCGCCGATTAAACTCTCGTCTACATTTAGTTTAAGAATTATTTTCTTACTAGTTGTTTCTTCAAGTCGCTTCTTAATATCATCTATCTGTTTATCTGTTAAAGATGTAGCAGATGTGACATAAGCTTTTGCATTTCCTTCATAATCATCGATTTCATTTATACAGTAATCAATAATATCCAGTAAATTACTTGCTCTACCTTTTTTGATAGAAACTACTAAAAGCCCTAGTATTTCTTTTGATACTTTTCCTTCAAACACATTCTCTATCATTGCAATCTTATCATCTGCAATAACTTTAGGATGGTTTAATAGATTTGTAAAATCTTTCTCTTCATGAAATACATCTTTTATCCATTGAAGCTGCTCTTTGAAGAATTCAACTTGATTTGTCTCCACGGCAAGCTCAAATAAAGCTGATCCATATCTTTTTGCTACTAATTCAACCATGTTTCTTCACCCATTGATTCTAAAGTCTCGTCTAATAACTTATCACTTGTACTCTTATCAATAGATGACGCTACAAATTTGCTTGCCAAAACTTTAGCAACGTCAATAATTTCTACCTTGATATCATCTTTTGCTTTTTCTTTTTCTCGTTCAATTTCTGTGCTAGCTCTCGCCATCAGTCTATCTGCTTCTTCGTTAGCTTCTTTAATAATTTCTCTTTCCTTATTAAGTGCTTTCTTTCTAGCCTCTTCAAGGATTTCATTAGCTTCTTTATTAATATTAGCTAATTTTTCTTCATATTCTTTTTTGAGATCCATTGTTTTATGTTTCTCATTTTTAATGTAATCATATTCATTAGCTATTGAATCTTTTCGTTTTTGTAAAATCTCTCTAACTGGATTTAACAATATTCTACCGATTAAGTAAAATAGTAATAATATACTTACAATATGAAAAAGAGTCTGAGCTACCATCTGCATATCAAAACCTACTATTCTGGTTTTTTCGGCTGCTGATGCTAAAACAACACTTTGTGCCTTGAACCCTGTTAGAAAAACACCAACTATACTATTCAAGTTCTCTTTCCTCCTTTCATTAAAAGAACGCTAAAAATACGCGCTCTAAGGAGTGAAAGGGGCTTATTACCCTCTCACATATATTAACCAATTAAGCTTACATATTTAGCAATTAATGGATTAGCAAATAATAAGATTATCGCTACGATTAATCCATAGATACCAGTTGTCTCTGCAACAGCAGCTCCAAGTAACATTGTTCTAATAATATCTGATTGTGCTCCAGGTTGTCTACCAACTGCTTCTGCACCTTTACCTGCTGCAAATCCCTGTCCTATACCAGGGCCTATACCTGCTATCATTGCAAGACCTGCTCCAATTGCTGAACAAGCTAAAATTAACGCTCTTCCATCGATTTGTTCCATTATAATTTCCTCCTTTGATAAGTACGCTAACTATTTCTTCATTTTCTTTGAATATATAATATATACATAAGTCAATGAATTATAATTAAACATTTCTAGATTTTATTATATTTAACCCGAGAATTAGATTCTCTTATTTGAAAACATTTACAAATAGTAAAACTAAAGCAACAATAAGTGCATATATACCAGTTGTTTGAGCTACTGCTTGACCAAGTAACATAGTTCTCACAACAGCACTTTGTAATTTTGGTCGTTTACCAACTGCCTCTGCACTTTTTCCAGCAGCATAACCTTGTCCAATACCAGGGCCTATTCCTGCTACCATAGCAAGTCCCGCTCCAAGAGCACTTGCTGCTAATACTATTCCTACTCCTTCTCTTGTTACTAAAGGATTAGCAAATAACATAATAATTGCTATAACTAACGAAAAAATTCCTGATGTTTCGGCTACCGCTGAACCTAATAGCATAACTATTGTAGCAGGTCTTGCACCTTCTGGGTTATTCCCAGCCGCCTCTGCAGCCTTACCTGCTGCAAATCCTTGACCTATTCCTGGGCCTATTCCTGCTATCATGGCTATACCAGCACCAATTGCTGAAAAGGCTAATATTAATGCTCTTTTATCAACATGTTCTATCCAACCTAATAGCAAATCAAGTATGCCGTTCATGACTTCACCTACCTTATTAGTTAATCTCTATATTGAAAGCTTCATTCATATTCAATATATTTTAAATAATCTAATCCATTGCACTAGATACAAATGTCATACTTAACATTACAAAAATAAATGCTTGTAATACACCAGCAAACACATCAAAATAACCATGTAATGCTGTTGGTAAACCAATTAACGCAGGCCAAGGCAAATTATAATATAATCCCATAATAATTGTTCCACCTAATATATTTCCGAAAAGACGGAAACTAAGAGAAATTGGATTAGCAAGTTCTCCAATAATATTAAGAGGTGTCATTGGCCACATAGGTTCCGTTAATCCTTTTGCCCATTTTAAAACACCTTTAGATTTTATACCATAACCTTGAATCATGAAAAATGTAATAAGTGCTAAGGCAAATGTAACAGCTGCATCTGCTGTTGGGGGTCTTAGAAACCCAATGCTAAAGTTACCATCATCGAATTTTGGACCAATTAATAACCCAGATAAATTACATAGCAAAATGAAAACAAACATGCCTCCATAAAAAGATGAAAATTTCATTCCATGCTCTCCCATAGTAGAAGTTGTAAAATTATCTAAGAGTTCTACAATCCATTCAATAACATTTTGGACACCTGATGGTATTTTCTTTGGATTTAAAATTGTTTTTCTAATTATTAATGCAATTATTATTAAAACAATTCCAATTAACCACGCATTTACCATTGATTCAGTAATCCATAGTTCAAAATTACCAATTTTTATGGTTTTGGCAACATGAATACCAAGATCCATAAGCGAACTCTCCTTTCCGCGTAGGAAAAGTTAAGAAATTTTTATTTTAACTGTTCCTTAACTCTTAAAAATCTGACTCTACCTCTTCATCTTCCCACTCGAGGAATTCTACAGAGCCATCTTTCGGTGTTGGTTTTTCTATATATCCTTGCCAATATGCGGCTACTTTAGGAGATATAAGTGAAATAACTACACCTACAAAACTGATAGTCGGTTCTAGAATACCAATAATTAGTACTAGAATTGTTAGTAAGTATCTTAAAAAATAATGAAAACTAACATATGTCTGTGCTGCTTTTGAAGGTTTAGTTAAACCTTTTCTAAGAGTTGTTTCCATTAGTTTTATCTTTAATATAGAAAATATACCTCCTAGAGCTAATCCTTTACTATAGGCAACTACATCTTCAACAAAAAATAATCCTATTATAAACGCTCCTATGACTATAATAGTAATTTTGATTGTTAATAAAATGACAATAGATTTTTTTGAATCCATACTACGAATCCTTCTTTCTACGGTTACTACCTTTCATTGCAATAACATATAAATTACGAAAAGCAGAAAGCACGCCTAATATAGTAAAAACAATTAAAAATATAGCTCCAGTATCAAAAATTCCATCAAGAAAATTCCCAAAAAGTATACAACCAATTATAGGTATTGCCATTAGAAATCCTACTTGACTTATTAAAGATAAACTTTTTAACACATTTGAATCAAATTTCATAAGTTTCTCCTTTATAAAAGTATTATACTCATGATTTTGCCATATGTCTACAATCTTCGCTATTTTTTAGAATCTATATTAACATAATATTATGATATATTTATATATAACAATATAATATGCACAATAAACTTATTTAAAATTCTTTATAATAATATCTACAATCCTATTTGATGCATTTCCATCTCCATATGGATTAACGGCTTTTGCCATTTTATTGTATTCATTTTCATCGTTAAGTAATGTTTTAGTTAATTCATAAATATTATTTAACTCAGTGCCAGCTAGTTTTAGAGTTCCTGCTTCTACTCCTTCTGGTCTTTCTGTAACATTTCTTAAAACAATAACAGGTTTACCCATTGATGGAACTTCTTCTTGCAACCCACCAGAATCTGTTAAAACTAAATAAGATTTATTTAATAGATTATGCATATCTTGCATTTCAAGTGGTTCTAGTAAGTGTATTCTTTCATGATTATCTAATATATCATAAGCCACTTCTCTTACAGCCGGATTTTTATGCACTGCATAAACCACTTCTACATCTTCATTGTCTTCTACAATCTTTTTAACTGCTTGACAAATATTTTCTAAAGGTTCCCCCAAATTTTCTCTTCTATGAGCTGTCATTGCAATAACCTTATTATTATCATAATCTAATTTATTTAATTCATCTACCTTAAACTTATATTCATCAGTGATAGTTGTTTTTAACGCATCAATAACCGTATTTCCTGTAACAAAAATACTATCTTCATCTACGCCTTCTTTCAATAAATGATTTTGAGCTGTAGTAGTAGGTGCAAAATGAAAATCTGCTATACTTCCTGTTAACTTTCTATTCATTTCTTCTGGAAAAGGTTGATATTTATCAAATGTTCTTAGCCCAGCTTCTACATGACCAACTTTTACTTTATTATAAAATGCTGCTAATGATGCAACAAAAGTCGTTGTGGTGTCTCCATGTACAAGTACAATATCAGGGTTTACTTCACTAATTACATTACCTAGACCCTCTAATGCTCTCGTAGTAATACCTGTCAAAGTTTGTCTTTCTTTCATAATATCTAAGTCATAATCTGGTGTCAGATTAAAAACTTCAAGTACTTGATCTAACATCTCTCTATGTTGTGCAGTTACACAAACAATACTTTCTACTTCATCAGAGTTTTGAAGGGCTTTTACAACTGGAGCCATCTTTATAGCTTCTGGTCTAGTCCCAAAAACACTCATTACTTTTATTTTGGACATTTCCTAATTCCTCCCTATATATAAGAAAATATCATAATCAATAATTCAGTATATCTATTATTAATTCCCCAATATTAAAAGATAATTTTTCTTTGTGAAAAAATAATCTATTTTATATTATACATCAATTTACATTATATGCAAAATAATTATTGATAAACTTTATAAGTAATTTAACCTTTTCCTATGAATATTGATAAAATATAATAAATGTCATCTTTCGTGATAAATTTATATAAGCCAAATTGTTAATAAAATCAAATAAAATAAGTATACCAGTTTATATTAGGTATAATTTTTGGTATACTTATAGAATATGACACACATAGGAGTGATTATATGAATAAAATTATTAGTAAGCTTACAATTACAGAAAATGTTACACTAGTAACATTAGCAAACATTCCCATTAATGATAAGATTATTGCTAACATTTTCACCTCTTTAGCTGATGCAAATTTGAATATTGATATGATAAGCCAAACCTCTCCTTTAAAAGGAAAAATCAATATTTCTTTTACATTAGCAGATGATGATTTATTCACTGCAATACAAACACTCAAAACCTATAAAAAAGATATTCCTAATTTAAGAATTGATGTTAATTCAAATAACACAAAATTATCTTTGTATGATAATAATATGAAATTGTCATGTGGTGTTGCAGCAAAAACTATGGCATTACTTTCAGAGGCTAATATTGACATAAAAATGATAACAACTTCTGAAATTGACATTTCATATCTTATCTATGCTTCCGATCAAAAGAAAGCAATAAGAGCTCTTAACCAAATTATTATATAGCTATAATTTTAATTATAAAGCGTTAAAACAAAGTGGCGTCTCATAATACATTTTTAATGGCAATATATAGAAAGATAGACTAGGTTTAGCGATAAGCTAAGCCAGTACGGCGTAGCCATATTCTTTAAACAAAACGTTTAAGGATATGAATAGCTAAATCTAGTCTATCTTTCAAAAACTGCAAACCTCAAGAAAAATGTATATGAGACAGCCCTTTATTTATTATTTTTCTTTAATTTTGAGAACATAAAGTCAACAAACCAAACTATTAAGATCAAGCAAATAATAATTACAGCAAGCTCAAAATCATTCATAGCTATAAGTATTCCTGCTATACCAAAACTACCACTAACGCCATATAATGTAAGAACCACTCGCTTATGACTATATCCTCTATCCATTAATCTATGGTGTAAATGACCTCTATCAGCTTGCATAACAGGTTTCCCATTAATAACTCGTCTTAGAATGGCAAAAAAAGTATCAAATATCGGCAATCCAAGAATTAGTATAGCTACAATTATAGTAATTGCGGTATAGCTTTTAATAAATCCCTGTATAGAAATAACTGATAATGTAAATCCTAAAAACGTTGAACCTGTATCTCCCATAAAGATTGTTGCAGGACTAAAATTATGAGGAAGAAATCCTAAGCAAGAGCCTGCGAGAGCCGCTGTTAATAAAATTGCCGTTGGTTCTCCATATAATATAGATATAAACATCAAACATAAAGCAGCTATTGATGATACTCCAGCAGCTAGTCCATCAAGTCCATCTATTAGATTAACCGCATTAGTAATCCCTATTATCCATATGATAGTAATTACATTACTAAAAGAGCCTAACATTATCATCCCGGATGTAGCCCACGGCCAAGAGAAAGCATGGATTGTTGTTCCTGTAGATACAACAATTAGTGCTGCTAATATTTGAAAAAACAATTTTTTCTTTGCTGATAAATCATATATATCATCTAATAAACCAACAATAGTTATTACAATTCCTCCACCTATTAAAGCTACTAGATGAGTTAATTCAAGATTACTAATTAATGGTGCAATTATTAATACTGTAATTACAAACCCCATTACAATTGCCATTCCACCCGCTAAAGGCATTGGCTTATCATGCATTCCTCTAGCTTTTGGCATATCTATAGCTCCAACTTTAAAAGCAATTTTTTTACTAATAGGTGTAGTAATACATGCTATTACAAACGCTATAATAAACGCTATAATATATATTAAATTACTATTTATCCCTTCCAAAAAATTAAACATTTTTACATCTCCCTAAAATACCACCTGTGTTTTTATTTTTCATACTTATCAACGCTAATATTAGCCTCTCTTAGTAATTCCATTGATAATTCATCTGGATAATCACCTCGAAATACTACTCTTTTAAGCCCAGAATTAATTATTAATTTTGAGCAAATAACACAAGGTTGATCAGTTACATAAATAGTTCCACCTTCAATAGAAATACCATGCATAGCAGCTTGTACAATAGCATTTTGCTCAGCATGAGAAGCTCTACATAACTCGTGTCTTTGTCCAGAAGGAATATTCAGTTTTTGCCTTAAACATCCTATTTCTTCACAATGCTGACATCCTGAAGGCGCACCATTATAACCAGAAGTAAGTATTTGTCTATCTTTAACTATTACTGCTCCTACTTGTCTTCTTAGACAAGTAGATCTGCCCTTAATAATATCAACGATGTCCATAAAATATTCATCCCACGATGGTCTCATTTGTTTTCCCCCCATTATAATTTTGTTTACATTTCTATTTTATTTATTCTATTAATATGTCTTTCTTCATTTGAAAACTCTGTGTTAAGAAATATATCAACTATTTTAAGTGCAAGCTCTACACCAATTATTCTACCTCCAAGTGCTAGTACATTAGCATTGTTATGCTCTCTTGTTGCTGCGGCAGAAAAGCAATCATGACATAATGCTGCTCTAATACCTTTTACTTTGTTAGCTGCAATAGATATTCCTATTCCAGTACCACATATTAATATTCCTTTTTCACACTCTTTTTCTACAATAGAATTACACACTTTTTTTGCAAAATCTGGATAATCACATGAGTCCGTATTATAACATCCATAATCTTTGTACTGTATATTATTATCCTCTAAATATTTAATAACTTCTTGTTTCAATAAAAAACCGCCATGGTCACTTCCAATTGCAATCATTTGTTTTCCTCCGTGTTTATAATCTTTTTAGTCAGTTCATTTATTAAATAACTAATTTCATTAGCACATTCATTATACATTTCTAGTGTGCCTCCATAAGGATCTACTATATCACCAGATAAATCTATGAACTCTTTTAAAGTATATATGTTATTACTAATATTTGGATATAACATATGTAGATATTCTTTATGCCTTATTGTCATAGTCAGCACTAGAGTTTCAGTATCAACTTCGTCTACTCTAAATGCTCTAGAAATATGCTCTATTATATTAGGATATTGTTTCTTCATTAACATAATTGAATATTCACTAGCTTGTGATGGATAAGAAACATGTATTCCTCTAGATGCAACTTCTATGTCAATACTTTTTTCATAAAATATTTTATTCGCTATAACTTCAGCTATAGGACTTCTACACGTATTACCTGTACAGACAAAAATAATCTTCTTCATTAACATCACCTTAAATCAACAATTTTATTTCCGGCTGCTTTAAGTAATCTATTCATTGTAGCAGTTCCTAAATCTTTATTAGAAAAAGCTTCACAATAGATATTATCAACTTCTATTTCATCAAATTCTCTCAGCACTTTAAATAAATTAGCTGCTATTTCTTCGGAGTTAAATCTATCTCCAATAACAATTATATTTTCGCATGTATATTCATCTTTTGTCTGATTTGTTGCAATTACTCCGACCTTTTTTCCTTGTTTTTTCTTTTCTATTACTAAATTATTAATGTGCTCAACAACTTCTTTACTCTCACCTTTAACTACAATTAAATCCGCATTAGGTGCATAATGTCGGTATTTCATTCCAGGAGATTTAGGAATAAGTTTTTCACCAGATGGCTTAATAGCAGGATCAATAGTAATATGACCAATAACTTGCTCTATCATGTTTCTAGTGATTCCTCCTGGTCTGAGAATTGTAGGAATTTTCTCAGTCACATCTACAACTGTAGATTCAAGTCCGATTTCACAATCTCCTCCATCAATTATCATATCAATTTTACCATCTAGATCCGAAATAACGTGCTTTGCCATAGTAGGACTTGGACGTCCAGAAACATTAGCACTTGGAGCAGCTACTGGTCTATTGGCTACTCTAATAATTTCTCTTGCTATATTATGAGAAGGTATACGAATTGCCACGGTAGAAAGTCCTCCTGTTATGCTATCAGGAATGATATCTTTTTTTTCAAATATTAATGTAAGTGGACCTGGCCAGAATTCATCCATTAACTTCTTAGCATTATCACCTATATGCTTAACATATTTCTTCACATCTTCTTTATCTGAAACATGTACAATTAACGGATTATCAGAAGGTCTTCCTTTTGCTGTATATATTTTACTTACAGCATTAGACTCTAGAGCATTAGCACCAATTCCATATACTGTTTCTGTAGGGAATGCTACTAAACCACCTTCTTGAATAGTTTTCGCTGCGTCATTAATTATATTATTATCGATTTTTGTTATGTCTACTCTGTGAATTATTGTTTTCATAAAATTCTCCATAAAAAATAAATAAGATCTTTCATTGAATTTTTCATGAAATTATCTTATATAATATTCCCCTAAGGGTTTCTTAATAATTATAACATATTTTCCTAAAAAAAAAAGAAAAAATAAATAGTACAGTTTAACTATAAAAGTTAATTATATTGTTAACCTCTTTTCTATCTAAATATAATATTCTCATACTAATTATTGATATAATAATGCCTACTAAAGTTAATATTAGCATATTGTTATAACCCATATTTAATTGATTCGTATTAGAAATAATTACGCTCATGGAATTAACTACGATATGCATAATAATAGAACTTAATAAGCTACCAGTCCATATAACAATATATCCGAAGAAAGCTCCAATAATAAATGCATACATACCTTGAATAAAATTCATATGACTTATTCCAAATAATATTCCTTGAATAATTATAGCAATAGAAATGCTAAATCCATTTCTTAGTTTATTAAGCAATATACCTCTATATAATATCTCTTCACTAATTGGAATAAGTATACCAACACATAACAACGTTAAATAAAAATCATGATTGATAATTCCTGAAATTACTTCTTCGTACTCTGGGAATAAATTAGTTATTTGTGACATAGATATTAATCCGTTAATAGCCATATTTAATCCTATTGCACTTATTATACAGATTCCTATATGTAATAATGATATTTTATTATCTAGCTTAATTATTTTTATCATATTTTGCTTACTTAATAACATTACAATATAAATTATAAGTAATGTTACAATCCAACCTATTAAAATAATAATCAAATTATTTTCTGTAATAAGCATTAATAAATCTTTTTGGTTAACCGTATCTTGTGAATTTCTTAATTTGAGTGTAAAATATATGCTTGAAAAAATAGTCATCATAACTTGAATTATAATAGTCATTACAACTAATAGAACGCTTTCTCCTAAAACTCTAACCTTATTCACTTAAACACCTCTTACCTTACTTTTCATTTTGTAGAAATT
This sequence comes from Vallitalea sp., assembly GCA_025210515.1. Classification (GTDB taxonomy): domain Bacteria; phylum Bacillota; class Clostridia; order Lachnospirales; family Vallitaleaceae; genus Vallitalea. The sequence goes on from JAOARM010000025.1 coordinate 167,405, forward strand.
TTGATATACCAATATAAATAGCCCAAGCTATTCTATCTTGATATAAGTCACTGCTTAATAACTCTGCCTCTTGATAATTAGATAAAAAACCACACTCTACTATAACACCCGGAATATTAGTCTGTTTTAACATAAAATAAGAATTACTATCTTTTATCTGTCTATTATTAGTATTATCTGCAAATATCTTAATTTCTTTTTGTATAAATTCAGCTAACTTTTTCCCTTCATTTGAGGCAGCATAATAAAATACTTGTGCTCCTCTATATTTTTCCTGCTGAAAACTGTTTTGATGAATACTAACTAGTATATCTCCATCACTTGAGTTAATTATTTGTTTTCTTTTATTCATATCTTCTCTTTTTTTATTTTTACTTGATTCATTATATAATCCATTTTCATCCTCTCTAGTCATAACAACAACATATCCGCTATATTCTAAATACGCCTTTAACTTATTAGCAATAGCTAAATTAATATCTTTCTCTAATTCACCATTAACTCCCACTTTACCTGGGTCAAATCCTCCATGCCCTGCATCAATTACAACAATATATTCTTTGTTGTTTCTAGAAAACACATTAATCACATCGTTGGCATATAAGATAGTTGCTAACAAAAATATTAAAACAATTAAAGATGTTAACCACATAAATACATGGGATTTCTTAACAATTATAATCATAAAAATCCACCAAGAGTTTTTTATTAATATATTAATTAAGACAATCATATTATGCATAGGACATACTAAATAATTCAATATCTATATTCTTATTTGTATTTTAATTTATATAGTAATAAAATAAGCAGTTTACTTGTTTAGATATTTAACTAATATGTCCCATATTTCTTCTTTTTCTAATCCGATTTTCCATCCTGAAACTCCCACTAAATCATATTTTATAGCTAACTTTACCTTTTCTTCAATTGATCTTTCTTCTTCTAACCATATTTTGTATGTAATATTATTGTCTTTATAGTCTCCATAATATTGTTTAACTTTGTCATTCCATATAATTTGAGAGTTATTATCTTCAAGAACTTGTCTAGCTTTTTTCATAGTATAAGCCTGAGATGATACATTTAGTTCTCCATCAATATATTCTTCTTTCCATAGTCTTGTATAATAAGGAAGTCCTAATATAACTTTCTCTTTTGGCACTTCAATTAAAGTATCTTCAATTCCTTTTTCAACAAAACCAATAGATGCTACAGAACCACTTTCTGGTGAAGTAGACCAGTGTTCATCATATGCCATAATTATTAGATAATCAACTACTTTTCCAAGCTCACTTCTATTATAATGAGCAGTCCATGGGGAAGGCACATACATATCTACTGAAACCACAACATCCTGCGACTTTAGATAAGGCGTTAATTCTCTAATAAACTGTACATAATTAGCTCCATCTTCTTTCGCCACATTTTCAAAATCTACATTTATTCCATCTAATTCATAAATAGAAGTAAGTGCTAATATCTGCTTTATTACTTTTTCTCTTTTTTTAGTACTACTTAAAACATCATGAGTAATTTTTTTATCGAATCTATTACTAAAGAGTGCCCAGACTTGATATCCTTGTTCTTTTGCATATTTTATATATTCTTTACTTGCAATATTACTTATATCTCCTTCAGAATTTTTAATAGAAAACCATGTAGGAGATATTACATCTAACCCTTTAACCCCTTCTAGTTTATTTCTTAATCCGTTATTCGCAGAAACATTAGTTACTTGATGCCATGCAATATTTATCTTGCCCTTAATATTTTTATTAGAATTATACTTTGTAGTATCTTCTTCAACTATATTTGGATATATATCTTGAATATTACCTAGCGAACTCTTTTTAACATATCCTAATAATCCTGTATTTGTTCTTACCTTCACCCAACCTGTAGCTGTTTGTTCATACAATCTTACAGTATCTTTCTCGTTAAGCTTTCGAACAATCTTACTTTTAATATCAGTATCTAGTCTAACATATGTTTTATCTTTAATTACTTCAGCTTCTTTATACTTTTCATCTACATAATCAATAACTATTAATTCTAATTCCTTATTATACTTAATTTGTATATCTGAAAAACTAACAATTGTATGTATAGGTAAATATGCCATCTTAGTGTCAAATGTCATTATTGGCATATCTAGTTCAAGAGGTTCATTGTTGACAAAATATGTAAGCTCTTCATTTTTCATTCTAATTACTTTATTACCTGTTGTATAAGTTAGTGTCTTTTCATTTGCATCCCAGTAATAATAAGGATCTATGTACTCATTTATTAAATCAATAGGTAAGTATATATTGTCACCTTCAAGCTTAGGTGAATAGTTAACATCTATAATACGGTCTTCTATTACAACAGAGATATTCCCTTTCTCATAAGTTGGAATCATCTCTTGCATACTCGCTTGTTGATAATTTGGCAATATTTTGGCTATATATTTATAACTTATTAACCCCACCAATACAAACCCTATCAATATTCCTAAAAATGAAACTATTTTCTTCATTATTCATCACTCCTAAGATTAATTATATCATAAACTGCAGCTATGCTTAACACTAGTCGACAATAAAATTGTTAACAATTTATGGACAGCCTTAACAATATTAATTACTCTAATCTTTCGTAGTGAAAACTTCCCTGTATCATAAATTATATCAAATAAATAAAAAGCCTGGATTATATATCTATCCAAGCTTCTTCTCTCTATTTAACATACCATACTGAACAAATAAAAATGCTCCAATCAACAAAAAGATATCTCCAATACTGATTATTTTAGGTAACGGATAAGGCTTCAATATAGGAATTATATCTGATAAAATATAAGCCCTAGTAGTACTATCACTTAATATATGCCCTTTATCAAAAGTTGCATTAATTCCTTCTGGAAGATAAACGGGCATTTTCCCTTTATTCAATGCAATAGGAATAAAATTAAGAAGTGTACCTATTCCTAATATTCCCATAGATAATAATCTTACATTTGCAATTAACGGTATTAATAATATTATATAAGATAAAATATGCCCCCAGTAAAAAATATCTTCTTTTATATGTATAACAGAACCATTTAAGCTAATTACTATTATTTGTAGTATCTGGCTAATAATGATAAAATACCAATATCTTATTGTTATATTTTCAAAGTTTGATAATTTACCTTTTCTAATATAACCTATAATGACCGATAAAAAAACTGCTTCAATAATCATCTTCTCACCCTTACTGAACCATAGCTGTAATAAATTCATCTACTAAAATAGGATTAAATTGTGTACCTTTATTTAATTCAAGTTCTTCCAACGCTTCTCTTACTAACATTGCTCTTTTATATGGTCGATCAGTTGTCATAGCATCAAAACTATCAGCAATTGCTAATATAGATGACTCTAATGGTATCTCATCTCCTCTAAGAGCATCTGGATAACCTGTTCCATCATATTTCTCATGATGATGCCTTATAATATTAGATATATCTTTAAGGGAATCTACGTTACTTAAAATTCTCGCTCCCATTACAGGATGCTCTTTAATAATCTCAAATTCTTTTTGAGTAAGTTTACCTTCCTTATTAAGAATGTAATCTGGTATCCCTATTTTGCCAATATCATGTAATAATGCTGCTGTTCTAATTAACTCTACTTGTTGCTTCTTCATTCCTTTTGTTTCTGCAAGCTTAACTGCATATTCTTGTACTCTAGAGGCATGACCTCCAGTATAGGAATCTTTTACTTCTAGTGCATCATTTAATGCATGAATGGTTTCCATCGCCATATTCTGGGATTCAAAATATAATTTGAAAGAGTATCTAGCAATAAGTAAAGGAACAAAAAATAATATTACAACTCCTTCTCCATAGTTTATATATGCTAACGCCATAATAATTCCAAGCGCTCCAATACCTAACATACTAGGTACAATTCCTTTTAGATTAATGATAAATGTCTCTGTTATATTTTTCCCGTGCATTAAATTAACAATTATAGCTACTAAAATTGAATTGAGAATCTCACAAATTAGAATAATAAGCAAGACAGGAATAACTAGTTGTGTTAAAGATTTTGGCTCTGAATACCCGAATACTCCATAAAGTATTTCCCCGGCAATACCAATTACTAAAATAACCTGAGATATGTTAAAAAGTGTTCTATGTATTTCTGTATTAAATAAATGTCTTCTTTTTCCTTCAATAACAGGCATTCTAAAAGCAAAGCCTAATCCTGCCACAATAGCTCCCACTAACGGGCCCCCTACAATCATAGCTGTTACTGTTACAGCTAATCCAACAGATACTACTGCACCTGAGAAAGGAATAACAAAAGTCTCTGTAATAGCTGCTAATATTCCCCAGAATAATATATCCTTAATACTTTGTATTTCATATTTTATATTTAGATAATACAAAATCAGTATAGCTAAAATACTAATAACAGTAATATATGCTAGTACACCTTTTCTATTTCTCACCATTATACCTCCAAATATATATAAAAGGTCAACTACTTGTTTATATTTTTACCAAATGCTTATCCAAGCACCTGCTGATAAAATTAAAGATAATAAACTTGTTAAAGCAACTAATATTTTTTTCATGAATATAGCCTCCTTGGTTTTTTCTCTGCTAATTCGCTATTATAGCAGGCTATATTCCACTCCGCTAGTCTGGTTTGGTCTAATGACCGAAAAAAAATAAGTTAAATTAATAATTAGTAGTCGACCCCTTATAACTAAGATGTTAGTTGAATTATATGTCTATTAATGGCATCCATTGTAGCTCTTGCTAAAGCCTGTTTAACGTCATTACCTATCTTAGCTGAACCTGTATATATCTCTTCTCTATTTTGATAATTAGATGAAATACTAACAACTATAACTTCAACATTTGATAAGCTCACTTTTCTAGCATCTTCAAAAACAAATACATCTTGTACTTCACAAAATTCTTCAACTGCTTTCAAGACTGTATTTCCTAATATTCTATTAATATTACTTGAAGTATTAATTCCTGACATGCTACTTTCATAAGTATGTCCACATTTTTCAAGAACCACTCTAACTTCTATGTTAGAACCGTTATTATTGTATTCTATTATTTTCAGTTTTAATCTTGGATCTGATTCATTATGTACTGCATCGCCATTAACTTGTGCGATACTAATCTTTTTGTAATCAATAGATATGTTAAATTCAGAAATGAGAACTGCTTCAATATCTCTTAAAATTTGTTTGGGATTTCTACGCAAGTCGGATACGATATGAATCTCTTCAATGTCTTCATTTTCATCTATTACGACTTTGCAACCTTGAATTGATCTTATTTTCTTTAGATAGCTTTCCATTTGTTCAATGTTCATTATGACAATCCCCCTCAATTCGAGTTTGAATTTACTATAAATTATATAGTAATATCATAATAATTTCAACAATTATGACGATATCTAGGATAAATATACCAGTTTATCTATTTAACGTTGCACTAGGATTATTATAATTCTCACAAAATTTACTACTCATAAAAAAGATTATCTCTATCCTTTAAAATATATTTCGTGAGATAACTTTTATTATCAATTCTAATTTTACACTTCACTTTAAAATGATTTATTATATCGTAATACTATAATTGATACATTATCTCCTGCTCCATTTTTCTTAACTATATCATATATTTTAGTAACTATTTCTTGTAGTTTAGTATTTCTTTTTATTGTTATAAAAATATTTTCTAAATGCTTATTGTTAATATAATTATATAAACCATCACTGCATAATAAAAACATATTATTTCTTGTAATATTATTTACTTTTACATATGGATTAATAATATTATTAATTCCTATACACTGTGTTAGTTTGTTATTGGCATTAATACTAGAATCATTTAATGTACTACTTCTTGTTTTACGAAAGGAAGCAGTATGATCTTTTGTTAGTTGCTTTAATTTATTATTTTCTCTAATGTATATTCTACTATCTCCTATATGAGCAATTATATATTTATCCCCATATATAAACATAACAGTTAATGTTGTCCCCATTTTTATATTTCTATGTTTATAATTTGTTACTATGTAGTTAATATAATTAAACTCTGTTAATAAACTATTCTTTATAGAAGTCCACATATTATCTGATTCTTTAATAATATTTATAAGTGTATCATTCCACCATTTTTCTAGCTCAGATATAGCAATAGTACTTGCTACCTCGCCCCAGTCGTGACCTCCCATACCATCAGCAATAACGAACATACCAAACTCTGATAATTGTTTTTCTCCAATATTAATAAGAATCCTATCTTGATTAACTTGTTTAACTAATCCACATTTACTTATAACTCCATATTCAAATCCTCTATTTTTCAATGTAGAGTCCTTCCATTTCAAAAGTATAATCACAATTGGAGATGGTTATTCTACTTCCATCATATAATTGATATTTTCTATTACTTATTAATCTTTCTTCATCCAAATACGTTCCGTTTTTGGAGTTCAAGTCAATGATATAATATATATCTTCTTCTTTAATAATTTTACAATGAATACGACTAACTGAGCTATTTTTTATTATAAAATCAACTTGTCCATTTAGTTTTCCTATTATATAAGGTGTACTTGATATAGTAATCTTATTGATAATATCATCATCTTTACTAAGGAGATATGGCTTAATTTCTATATGTAGATTTTCATTATAACTATCAAGAAGTTGTGTATCTTCACAAATATAATCTATCTCACTATCATTTTTTTTACTTATATCTCCAATTGAATTATGTTGCATATTAATATTTAATTGCTGTTTATTATTTTCTATATGTTGTGATTTTAAAAGTGAGTCTTTTTTAGTTCTATTAAAAGTATTTATCTCAGGTTCATTATATACCTTGCATTTATTCATGTTAATATTATCATCTTCATCTTTATTATTTTGTTTTGATATATGTTCTAATATCTTTTTTGAAATATATATATCAATTGATAATAGTAATGCTAATAAAGCAAATACTGACTCAATCTTTAATTTTCCAGTTATGTCTGAGTAAAGAACTTTTGACTCTATAGAAGCTATAGATAATAAAATAATAGCCACTTGTATACTACCTATTATTATATATTCTAAAATACTATTGTTATATTTCTTTTTGGGTTTGATCTTCGTTATACTATCACTCTTTACTGATGTGTCAATTTTAGGCTTATTAATTTCTTCGTTTTGTTTCATTAACATAGATATTACTTCTTTACCTTCTTGTTCTATATGCCCTTTATCTTCACCATTTACTATATCTACTTTATCTTCTATATATGTTTCATTCTCTTTCATAATACTATTATCATCAATAATATCTTTAATTATATTCAAATTAAAATTTTGTTTTTTACTAGCTGTATATATTTTATGCATAAGCATAACTGCTTTTACGTCATTAGTATCTACTTTATCAAATAGAAATTCAATTAACTCTTTTAACTCTTCTACAATATCTTTATCAACGGTTTTAAATGGCGTGTATACAAAATAAGGAGTTAATTTATCTGGGCTTATATATATTAGACTTGGATTAAGTATGATTTTATGACTTGATAAGTAATATCTTTTACTATTTTTAATTACAAGCGTTAAATTAGTATAGAAATCTATTATTTCTTGATATACTAATTTCTTACGTTGTAATATTTCTGTAAGTCTTTGTTTTGACGTAATATTATAGAATAGAATTTTTTCCAAGTTATTTTGTTGCACATTAAGGTCTAAAAAGGAATCTATCTGATTCCTTTTTAACATCTCTACCTCATAATTTTCAATATCAATATCACTATTTGCTTTTATAACCATATATGTATTCATAGCATCTGTTTCATAACTTATATTAATATTTTGTATGTTCATAGATATACCTCTCTATACAGAATCTGCATTAGCTTTAACTTTTTCTAATAATCCTTTTACAATTGAAGTTATCTGATCTTTGAATATAACAACTAAACTAATTAGGACTATAATAATTAATGCTATTTCTACAACTCCCATTCCATCTTCTTCCTTCCAAAATCTCTTTAATTGATTTAACATACGCTTATCCTCCTTTTTCAATATTAATTACTATATATTTATAATTTGTTTAATTAATAATATATCTTATACTTCTATAGATTTAATGACATAAATGCAGGCATCATAACGAGCAATAGAATGATAATGAACATAATTCCCATTGGAAGTAATAATTTAGAGCTAGCTTTTTCTCCTGCTTTTTTTGCATTATTTTTTCTTATTTCCCATGCTTCATTTGCTTGATTTTGAAGAGTTACAACTAACCTATCATTCCCTTTTCTAAGATTTTGAATTATAACTGTTGTAAATCTCATCATTTCAGGTATTTTACATCTTTTACCAAAATCTTCATATGCTTGTATTTCAGATACACCATTATTAATTTCTTGTAATGTTATGAGCATCTCTTCATATAAAAATTCTTTTTCACTAATATTACATGTCTGGTTATAATAATCTATAGATATTTTCTTCCAAGCTCTACTTAGAGTCATTCCTGCATTAATAAGCAAAGTAATCTTAATAACAAACTCAGGAAAGTTTCTTCTTATTTGATTATTTCTTTCTTCTACTTTTCTCTTTATATCATAATCTTTTAATAACATTAATAAAATAACGCCTAATATTCCTAATATAAATATTTTTAACGTGTCACTACTTTGTGAAGTTAAAAACCAACTAATGTTAGCTTCATATCCTTGTACATTAGTAGGTAAAATGATTTTATCGCCGTAATTATTTAATAGGTTCTCTCTTTCTAGCTGTTCTTTAAGTGCTTCTTCAATTAATTGAATTTTTTCTCTCCTAGTTATAGTTCTTGGATATACTTTTAGTTGAATAACTGTGCTTACTTTTTCACCTGCATATGTAAGATTAGCTGTTATCTGGGCATTATTACCTTTTGGCTCAATATTATAATATTTAAGTTCACCATTATTATTGATATATGCTGGTGTATCTACAATCCAATCAATCTTAATATTAGATTGTTCATAATATGGAAAAAATGCTAGTTTTTTATTAACTACTGAAAGATTCTCATTATTACCTAGTATTATATTTGGTAATAAGCTAGCTACTTCTTCTAATTTCTTTATTGCAATCTCTTTGTTAGGACTTTCCTCTGGTATTATCACTTTTAGATTTTTTACTTCTTTTTCTCCTTGAAACTCAATCTCAGCTTGTAGATTGTATTCTACGTTACCACTACCAGCAGAAGGTCTTATTATAGTATTACTTGATAAGCTTAATTTTTCACTATTATATATGCTAATTAGCATAGTTATAAATAGAACTGCTACTACTCCTATTAATCCTAAAGAAATTTTTTCTGCTTCATGCATTTTAAGACGGAATTTACACTCTCTTTTTCCATATATAAGTAAAATATTTTCTCTTGCTTTTCTATTTGGGTGTAATCTATTGTTAAATATTTTATCCATAATAAATAGTGCTGTAGGCATAACTTCTATTAATTTATATGTTTTTTTGTCAACATATTTCATGTCTTCTGTATACATATTTTTAGTTAACAAAAATGTGACAGCTATTATTATAATAAAAATTAAACATACTATAGAAACTACCATAATTACACCTCAATATCAGTAATTTTCTTACCAATCTTATAACTAATTACAAATAACACTAACCCAATAGTCATTAATATTCTTCCACCAATTGTGGAATACATAACATCAAGATAACCGGGTGAAGATATTTGTAAATAAATAATTATTAATGGAACTAATAAACTTAATACTTTCTGCTCAAATTGTTTATTTGCCACCGATACTTCTATTTCATTTTTAATTTCAATCTTTTCACATATTATATTAGAAGTATATCTTATGATACTTATTATATTTCCACCTGTTCTTTTCGCTGTTATTAATACGTCGGAAAAATTACTAATATCATCAATTTTAGCTCTATTTGCAAAATCACTTATTGCCTCTTCTATAGTTTCATTCATTTCTATTTTTCTAACAATATACTCAAACTCTCTAATAATATAAGTGTCATTATCAGCATACAATAATTTCAAATCATTAAGTACAGCTCTAAATCCACTTTCAATTGATTTTCCTGCTGCTAACGATGATGAAAGAGCATATATAGCCTCTTTGAATTGTATTATAAGTTCTTGCTTTCTCTTTTTTATTAAATCTTTTTCTTTGTATCGTGGATATAATAAACCAACGAAGCTTATTATCCCTGCAATTAAATGATTATTATAAAATAATATACACAATATGAAAACGCCTATCACTCCAACAAGGGAATAAATAACTCTCTCTTTTATATTCATTTCATATTCATCGTATAATATTAATTCATTACTATTATGTTTCCTCATATAATATCTCCAATTTCTTCTCCTGCCATAAAAAACTTATGAGTATGTATTAATTTATTACCTGTTTTTCTTAGAGTACCTATAAGGCTTCCTTCTTGTGATTCACCTGTTTCTTTCCAGATAAATAGTGGATTCATAATAACCTCGCCATTGTTATATCCTTTTATCTCCGTTATTTCTAACACTCTCCTAGATTTATCTCTTAATCTTCCAAGATGAATCATGATGTCAATTGCAGATGTGATCTGTTGTCTTATTGCTTCTAATGGAATATTAGCTCCTGATAAAACCATAGTCTCAAGTCTACTTAGCATATCTTTTGTTGAATTTGCATGTCCTGTTGATAATGAGCCATCATGTCCTGTGTTCATAGCCTGTAACATATCTAAAGCTTCTTTACCCCTTACCTCTCCAACAACTATTCTATCTGGACGCATTCTTAGAGAAGTTTTTATTAAATCCCTTATACTAATTTCACCTTTACCTTCAACATTTTCATTCCTAGTTTCTAAGCTCACTAGATTATCTATTGAATGAATTTGTAACTCTGCGGAATCTTCTATTGTAATAATTCTTTCATCACTTGGAATAAAGTTAGAAAGTACATTCAAAAAAGTAGTTTTGCCAGAACCAGTTCCTCCACAAATAAATATATTATATTTAGCTCTAACCATCTTTTCTAATATTATAGCAACTTCTTTTGTTAAGCTTCCCCACTTAATTAACATATTAATATCTATTGGCTTTTCTGGAAATTTTCTTATAGTAACTATAGGACCATTAAGCGCTATTGGAGGAAGAACTATATTAATTCTAGAACCATCTAGAAGTCTTGCATCAACTATAGGAGATGATTCATTTACAATTCTATTAACTTTAGCCACAATTTGCTGTATAACATCTTCAAGTTTCGTTATACTCTCAAAAGATTTATTAACTTTTTTAATCTTTCCATTTTGCTCTATAAAAATAGAATCTTTTCCGTTAATCATTATTTCAGTAATAGTTTTATCTTCTATAAGAGGCTGCAAAATATCTAATCTTCTAATGGAATTAAAAAGCTTGTCTCCTAATTCATATCTTTTGGATACACTTATATATTCTTTTTTAGAGTACTCTTTTATTACTACGTCAATTATTTCTCTTATATCTTGATCTGAGATATCAGTAGCTAAATCTATTTTGTTTCTCACAATATTTCGTAGCAATTCTACTCTATCATCATATTCCATATTATCATCAATCAATATTTGCACCTCTTTTCTATAATTACTATATTTTTTATTCAATCTAAATCATTAATTAATCAACTTTTTAATAAATTCACTAAAAGGATTATCTAAATGTATATATCCTTGACTATTTTCATAAGTAATTAGATTATTATCGTATGGTAGATACAAATTTATATCTTTTCCTTTTATAGAAACTCCTTCCATAATTTCATCTTCTTTATTGATATTATTATTGTTATAGACTATTTTTATATTATTATTTATGTCATTCATGTTCATTTTATTAAGATTATTATACATTGTTTCTATTTTACATTTAGACATATTATCTCCATTGACTAATAATATAACTTCATCGCATATTTGTAATATCTTCATATTTTTCTTGCTTAAAGTAGAGTCAAAGTCTAAAATAATTCTTTCATAAGATGAATTATTTCTGAGATAATCTATAAAATATATCCATTCATCAATAGAAACTTCTTGTATATCTTCATAACAAAGTGGTGGAGAAAAATAATCAAGTTCTGAATAACTATCAATATTTTTTAATCCCTCTATTTTTAACAATAGATTATTATTTCCTTGTTTAATATAATAAATCATATCAGAAAAATCTTTTGTAGAAGTACAATCAAGTAATTCTCTATAAGATGATAATTCCTCTAAACTAATAAATAATGTTTTATAATTGCTCCTTGCATATTGCTTGCCTAGAACAATAGATGTTGTAGTTTTTCCTATTCCTCCTATTGGTGAAAAAACCCCAATTACTTTTGAATGCTGATTATTACTTGTATCTATTATTTCATCTTTACTTTGTTGTGAGAAAATATTAATTATGTTTTTTGCTATTAAATCTCCAGGTTGATATTTATGTATATATGGATACTTTATTAAATTCTCTGGTATTCTATCTTCTATATTAATAATAATTACTTGTATATTATCTAAGTTAATATTTGGATCTATCATTTCTGGAGAAATTAATAAAATATCTCCTTTGTCAGTTTCTAGATATTTACTTAAATATGCTCTTTGAGAAAAAGATGTTATATTAAAATCTTTGTTACCGTAAGAAATCAGATATTTTGATATAGCATCAATATATCCTTTATCACCATCTGCAATTATAATATTATACTTTGCCATAGTATTAGTACTAAGGTAATCCTTAGCTATTCCCTCCCTCTATATTACATATTTTTCTATTGGGGCAATCTATAGATACTATGTTATATAGTATATTTTATAGTATATTTATTGCCATCTGAATAATTGTTCCACCACTAATGGCGTAAGACAATCTTAGTATATAACTCTTATCTTCACTTTTTAGTTCACAATAAGAACTTACTTTTCTAGTTATAATAATATCTAATATATAATTATAGAAATATACTAATCTACTTATAAGTTGTTTATGTCTTATCATTTTAATAATGGCAATTAGTGCAGCTACGATGATAATATATTTGCTAGAATTAATTAAAAACTCTATTCCAAGTATTCCACCAATTGCTGAAATAAGTTTTATATCACCTGCACCAATCATACTAACTACAAACAATATGAATAGAATGATAATTGGTACTATAAATCCTATAAACCAAATCTGAATTCCATTAACTCCTAAATATACATAATTAATAATTAGCCCTAATAATAGAAATAATAATACAACATTATTTTTAATCTTATAAGTCTTAGTATCTGTATATAGCGATATAGTAAGCAATAATATTATTAATATATATTTAATCATAGGAAACATACAACAACATTCCCTTCATTATATATAAATGCTGATATTTGAATATTTATTGAAAAAATTAAGATATAATAGATATGTTTATTATCCCATATAACCCTCTTGTATATATTCATTATATGGAAAACTTAGACTATTGTAAAGATATTTTTGTTATTTTAAGATTTTTTGTTGTATTTTGTTTATATTACATATTTAGACTATTACATATTTTACGTAATTATGATTTAATAACTATTGTTAGTCTCTTACTTATTTAAAAAAGCGAACCGCAGATTATCGTACCTTCATAGTACATTAATCTACAGTCTCGCTTCTTTTATTTCTAGCTTAAATCACAAACTATCTTTTTTCTGCTATACTCATTTAACTGAATAATTATAATTAATTACTTAAAAAAGTTGGTGTATTAATTTCAATTTTAACATTACCACTGATATCTGGAGCTACATGACGTGTATATGGATAGTACAGCATTTTTGCACCACTTTGTGTAATACTAAATGGAACTGTATCATGTACTTTAATAACATTATTATTTACATTTTCTATTTTTAATCCATATCCGCTTCCATCTCCAAATTTAACTGTTGCCCATGTATCCATTAACGAATTGTCAAATGGTAATGCACTATCTACTGTTATAGTATTTGGGCTTGAACCATCATAAGAAGTTGTTGTAGCAGTTACAGTTTTGGTTAATGTATTCTGTCCATTAACTACGTCTTCATCCACGTTAATACTTCCTGGTCCATAAATATATCTCCAAATAATACCACCAGTTTTATCTTTTCTTAGAATAGCAACTTTACCAGCGAATGTAATTCCATTAACTGTTCTTGCTACAGTGTCATCACTTATATAAATAGTATCTTCATACATATCTGTAGTAATAACAACTGCACATGCCATAGGATCAGCATTAGTAATTTCATTAGTTTTCCATTCAACTGACTGTATCTTTGCATTTTCATCATTTCTAAAAGTTTCATAGACTGATGCAAATTGGGTAATATCTGTAGGAGTTACAATACGTCTACGATTAAAATGATCTCCATAGAATTCATTTTTTATTTCTGGAATATTAAGTGTTCTTCTTAGTGTAGGAACTTTTGAAAAAATTATATCACTATTTGATACACCATTCATATATGCTTTAAGTGATGTTCCAGTTTTTTCTCCTGTCCAAGTGAATTCAAAATCACTATCGCCACTAGCTGTTTTCGGTTCTATACGTACATTTCTATAATCTTTGAGACCTTCTTCTTTGTTTATTGATGCCAAGTAGTCTTTCACCGTACCTATTTGATTTGTTAATGATAATGTTGTACTAAAAGTAGTGTCTTCTTCATCAGTTGGACGTAAAAACATTTCATGTGCATGTCCACCCTTGAGACGCTGTAAATCTACAACATAATTTTGATTACCATCTATATTTATCATTAATAGTAACCTACGTTTCATATCTACTAAATCCCCTACTGGACCAGGCTGTGATGCTTCAACTAATTGTACTTTTTTATTAGAAACTACTCCTGGATCATATGCCAATAAAGCTGAACGATGGCTTTGTGTAAATCTATCATGATAAGGTTCTGCATCTTTGTGCCAAACCCATGAACTATTATGCATAACTGCATCCATATGTAAATAACGATTAGCAGCTGTTATTTTTGGATATCCTGAATCTGGTAATACTTCCATACCTGATCCCCATAATATTAATCCTAGGGAGTTAGCATGCATATGTCCTCCACCATATGGTGTACCTGCTGCAATAGAATCAAATACTAACGAAGCCTGCATTGCATCTTGAGTATCTCCTTGCTTTAGACCAAAAAGTCCTAGACTCCATCTTTCAATGTTATTAAGATTTTCATTGGCTATTGGTAGTGATACATCATTAGGATCAAATGTTTGATATATATTTACATTATCTAGATACATTACACCGGCTAATTGTCCTGTACCTGTTTGAGAAAATTTAACTGTATCTAGATTTTCCCAATTATCTAATGACTTAGTACCTTCTTTGCTTCCATCAATAAATACCCTTACTTCTTTACCTTCATTTTCCAAAACAACTATTATATCATACCATATATTTGTACCATATGAAGTTTTAGTATCATTACCTAAAACGTAAATTGAACCACCAGCTTTAAATTCAACTAGTTTTTCAACTATAATTCTATCCTTTGATTGTATCTCCCATAATACTCTATCGCTATTTGTATCTTCTACCATTGCACTTGCTCTAAGTATTATATCTCCATTGTAATTCAAACCTGTTTGTTCAATGCTTAACTCATTGCCAGCTGTACTTGAATAGAATTTAAGACTTTTTCTTTTTGTAGAAAGTTCTATTTGATAATCTATAACATAATCTTTATCCTCTATCAAATTATTCTGTGTAAAAGGTAATGGATCTTTTGCCATAGAAGTTGAACCTATAAATTTATCGAATTTATTTTGTTGAAGTGTTTTTTTCGTTCTAAAATGTGTATCATTTATAGTTACTGCCCTTCCATTAGGAAACATATGCAAGTCACTTTGATTTAACGTTTTAGATACTGTTAGAAATGGCCATTTACTCATAATATTAGTCTTATTTAATACTATTTTATGTTCTACATCGCTATATCCTACAGGATCTTTATATAATTCAAGTATTTCAATAGCATCTATTAAATTGTTTACTGGCATAGTATGATAATCTAGAGAAAAATCCTCATATATTCCATCAGGGAAAAAGTGCTTGTTTGATGCTAATTGATTCAACCATGGAACAACTAACCTAATCATATCTGGGTCATTTAAAATAACAGCTGTAGCAAAAACTTGTCTTAATGCATACGGTGTAATATTAGTCATCCATGTATCATTATGTATACTATACATGTTCATTACTGTCGTATTAAACCAATATTCAACCCTATCTTTTAAATCAATACCTCTTTCATTAGATAGTCTATTCCATTCTGATGAATTGTAAATTTTATCATATGCTAATACACAGTAAGTAGGAATATATTTATCAAATGCATGGAATGGATCAGTTACTATCTTTCTTGGTATATTTGGATACATTTTTGCTAGTTCTACCATCGTTATTATTGAACGCCTAGCATATGATTCATCTTGTGTCATTTCATATAACATTGCCATTTGTAATGCAGTATACTCATATTGTGATCTCTTATCTAAAGAACTCTGTTTTGCTGCATCATTTTTAACATTATTAATATATTCTGCTTCTGTAAGAGACATATAAGAATCAGTGGCATCTTTTAGAGTTTGTATTGTCTCATCATCAATTTTAATCTTGATTCCATATCCATTAATTTCTTTGATTTTATCATAAGGATATGGATGTGATATATCTGCACTATTATACTTTCCAAGAATACCATCTGGCTTTATAAAAGCATATGGTGTTTTCTTTACTGATATATTATCAAACCATGCAGTACCATTTTCTACATAATGTTCTACTCTTAACTTAATAGCATTAGTAGGTACTTCCATATAAAATTCAAATGGAGTAAATGAATTTGGACTATCTAATTTACCTGAGGAGAATATACCTACAGCTGTATTATTGCTGTCATATGCAGTTACTACTACTTTAGCAGATGTTGTATCTGTTCCTGTTCTTACAGATGAAGTTACCTTATATTTATCTCCTGCAGTAACATCTACATCTTTGTAAACAACTCCAATTTCACTATTACTGGTAGATATTTTCAGTGAATTGTCAAAGTCAGCACTTTCATTAGTATCTACTTCAAACTGTGGGTTACCCTGAACTTTTTTAGTAATCCACCCAGTTGCTCCTAATTGTTTTACCCAATTTAGATTTGATTCAGTAAATTCAAATCCTCCATTTGTTGTCAATCCCCAAGCTTCTGAATTTAATGTAACTGGGTATAACTCATAAATACCAATATCATCAATATACATTTGACTAGATTGCTTACCTACTTGATTATGTGATATAGCATATATTTGCTTCCAATTATCACCTAATTGTACATTTTTAGCTTTTCTTACACCATTAATAAAAACATCCATTGTCTTATTTTCATTATCAAAATAAGCTTTAACGTTATACCATTTATCTGTTGTATATTTTTCTCCTATATCATTACCATTAATAATTATTGCTCCTCCTTTTGCAAAAGTAGCTACTGTTGCAAAACGTGTTCCTGAAGCAATACTTTTTAACCCAAATATATTTCTTGTAGTGTTTAAATCTTCAAATTTTACATTAGCTTCAAGTTGAACTAGCCCATTAATTTTTAATCCACTTCTATATAGCGCTATATCAGCATTAGATGTTAATTTTAGTGATTTTCCTATTTTCCCCGGAACTTCTACACCAGTCAAAGTGTTTGTCATAGCTTTAAACCCATAAAATGTATAGTGTAGTGGATTTATAGCTTTAGTAGTTGACCCAATATAGTTATCATAATCACTATACATAGTTGGATTAGTAGTATATACTTGAGAAAAATTAATGAACTTAATATCGTCTAGATACATTACACTTGTTCCTTTAGTATCTATTTGATAATGTTTACACGCATATATACTTTTCCATTTACTGCCTAAGAACAAATCTTCAACTTTCTTCACATCATTAATATATACATCCATTGTTTTATTTTTATTATCTATAATACCTTTGATGTTATACCATTTGTCAGTTGTATATGTCTCCCCTATATCTTTGCCGTTGACTTTAATCGCTCCTCCAACTTCAAATGATATAACTTGTGCAAATACAGTTCCATCTGCTATACTTTTTAATTCAAATAAACCTCTTCTACTGTTTTGATCTTCAAGTTTCACATTGGCTTCAAGTTGTACAAGTCCGTCAACAGCTAATCCACTTCTATAAAGTGCTAGTTCATTAGTAGTGGCTAACTTGAGAGACTTTCCTTCTTTTCCAACAATCTGTTCACCAGTTAATATATTTTTATCAGCTTCAAAACCATACAAAGTATACCCCTCTGGATTTATAGATGTATTATTTGATCCATCATAACTATCATATTTATAATCAAACATTACATTCTCTTCTCCATAGAGAACAGCATCTAACTGTATATTAGATACTTTAATGTCATCTAGATACATTTCGCTAGAATCTTTTGTATCTATCTGAAAATGTTTAACTGCATTAATACTTACCCAATTATCACCTAACGGTATATCTTCTGCTTTTTTTACATCATTAATATATACATCCATTATTTTGTTTTTATTATCTACAATGCCTTTGATGTTATACCATTTACGCGTTGTATATGTCTCCCCTATATCTTTACCGTTGATTTTAATTGCTCCTCCAACTTCAAAAGATACAATTTGTGCAAATACTGATCCATTTGAAGTACTTTTTAACTCAAATAATCCTCTTCTACTGTTTTGATCTTCCAACTTAATATTGGCTTCAAGTTGAGCAAGTCCATTAATATTTAATCCACTTTTATAAAGGACTAGCTTATCAGTAGTTATAAATTTAAGAGACTTTCCTATTTTATCTTTTACCTGTTCACCAGTTAATGTATTTTTATTGGCTTCAAAACCATATAATGTATAACCGTCTGGATTAACAGATGTAGTTGTTGATCCACTATAGTTATCATAATTATAGTTATGAATAGGAATCTCTACTTTATAATTCTTTGCTATTTCTGCTCGTACTTCATTAATCGATGAAAATCCCCCACTTAATAGTATTGAAAAAATTAATATTACTACTAATACCTTCTTCGTACTCATCTTGCATATTACCTCCTTTTAATTTATGTAGATTATATTATATTGATTAATTGCCAATATAAAATTAGTTCTTCTATAATGGCATTAATTAATTTAATTACACTATCAATAAAGATAATAATACATTTAAAATCTGTACCTGTAACAAAGCTCCATAACCTAGACTTTTATTAATCTAATATGTATTTTCATTATGCTTTTAATCCTGAAGTTGCAACTCCTTCTACAAAAAATCTTTGGAAAACGATAAAAATTATAAATACAGGTATAAGTGAAATAACAGATGCCGCCATAATAAGGCTGTAATCAGCGGAATATTGTGAGATAAACATTCTTATACCTAATTGAATTGTTTTATTATGCTCTGAATTAAAGTAAATCATAGGCCCCATAAAATCATTCCAAACTCCTACAAAGCTAAATATTGTTAATGTAGACAATGCAGGTTTTGAAAGTGGAAGAATAATTTTAAAGTAAATTCCATATTCAGTCATTCCGTCAATTCTTCCAGCTTCTAAAAGCTCATTTGGAATACTTAAATAAAATTGACGAATTAAGAATACACCAAAAGCAGTAAATGACTGTAGTAAAATAATACTTAAATGTGTATCAATTAGCCCAAATTTATTCATCATTGAATATTGAGGTAACATATATACTTGCCAAGGAATGGCAATAGTTGCTATATAACATAAAAATAATAAATCTCTTCCTTTAAAATTACATTTTGCAAATCCATAAGCTGCGAAAGAACTAGTAAATAACTGTATTAATGTAATGATTACAGTTAGTTTTGTAGTATTCATAACAAATAACGCAAATGGAATCTTCTCCCATATTGTTATGTAATTTTTCCATTGTGGATTATGAGGTATCCATTGAATTGGTATACTAAATACATCCTTATCTAGTTTAAGAGATGCTGATAACATCCAAATGAGAGGAAGTAATGTTAATAGACATATAATAGTAATTGAAATATATATTATTGCTTTAGTTGCTTTATTCATTTTGTTCATAATCAGACACCTTTCCCTACATATAACTTACCCATTTCTTTTCAACCCTGAATTGTATGATTGAAATAGTAGCTACAACAATAAATAAAACGATTGAAATTGCACTTGCAGAGCCATAATTCCAAGATAAAAATGCTTTATCATATATATAATTTACTAGCATAGTGGTACTTCTACCTGGACCACCTTCAGTCATAATATATACTAAATCAAACACTTTGAAACAGCTTATTGTTAACATCATTACAACAAAAAATGTAGCCGGTGTTAACATTGGGCGTGTCACATATCTAAACTTTTGCCAACTAGATGCCCCATCAATTTGAGCAGCTTCATATAGTGATTTTGGGATACCTTGTAAAGCGGCTAAATAAATAACCATGTAATACCCCATGCCTTTCCAAATGCTTACAATGATAACAGCAGGCATAGCCCAATCAGAAGATGCTACCCACTTTGGTGGATTTACTATACCAATAAATCTCAGAAAAGAGTTAATTGGTCCAAAATCTTTTTGAAATAACATATTCCATACTACAGCAACAGCAACAATAGATGCTACATATGGAAAAAAGAGCGCTGATCGGAAAAAATTCAATCCTTTTATTTTACTATTTAATAAAACAGCAAGTCCTAGTGATATTACCACAGTAGTTGGAACAGTAAATACAGCAAAATATATTGTATTTATAAATGATATTTTAAAAGTTGAATCATTAATAAGATCTGTAAAGTTTTTAAGTCCTACAAACGTCATTGGTGTGAAACCATCCCATTCCATAAAACTTAATCCAAAAGAAAAAACTACTGGAACCATTATAAATATACAAAACCCAATAAAATTAGGTAATATAAATGATAAGCCAATAAGCGTGTTTTTTGCGTTTAAGCTTAGACGCTTTTTGATCTTAATACCTTTCATAAGTTTGCCTCCTATAAGTCATTTATAAAAAAGGTACTTTAGTTTATAAAATACCTTTTTTAAAATAACTATTATAACTATATTAATTTCTACAACTATACCAACTTCATATTATTTATCAATTATTTCTTAATTTCAGCAACACGTTTTTTCATATTATTAAGTCCTTCTTCAACACTTATTTCTCCAAACATAATAAGTCCATGTTCTTCTCCCATAATTTTACTGACTTCTAATACATTCTCAGTAATTGGTCTATCAAGAACTATGTTTTTAACTGCTAATGCTTCTGCAACTCCTTCTGGCATTCCTTCTGCACTAGCTATAGTTGATAAAGCTTCATCTGTTAAGATAGAAGGTACCATACCTTGTGATGCTAAATAATTTGCTGCTCCTTCATTTGTAACAAATTCTATAAACTTCCAAGCCGCATCTTTGTTCTTACTGTTTGCATTCATTGCTACAGGTGTAGTAGCACCTACTGTATATCCAGCTTCTATACTAGCATCATGTGGAAGTGTAGCAACACCCCAGTTAATATCTGTTTCTCCTGCTGATTTCTTATTAATAATCATACTCATAAACCATGAACCCATTGGCATCATACCAACTTGACCGTTAAGAAATGGTCCTGAATAGTGTATGTTTGATGTTCTAAGAGTTGCATAATCCAAAGCTGATTTATCATCATTTTGCATTTTTAATACTCTATCGTAGTATGGTTTCATAAATGTATAGTCATCAGCAATTTTAGTATTTTTACCATCCTGTATTGCCCAGTTTTGTACACAGTCACTCCAAGTATGCGTTAAAACACCATATTTCTTATTAGCACCTTCACCAGCTGTAATTCTTGCAGCAATTTCTGCATATTCGTCCCAAGTCATATCGTTCGTTGGATATGGTTCATTAGCTGCATCAAAAATATCTTTGTTATAGTAAAGAACATAATAGTCTGTTCTAAAAGGCATTCCATAAAGTCCGCCATTGAATTGGAAGTTTTCTGCAAGACCATTATATTTTGATAAATCTATATTGCTTTCTTTTGCATATGATGTCATATCATACAGTTGACCTTTTTTATACAATGATAGTGATGTATCTGCATCTTTAATATAGAATACATCTAAAGCTGCACCACCATTTAGCATTATTGAAAGCTTATTAGTATATTCTGAAGAAGAAACATCAATATAATCAACTTTGATATTTGGATATTTTTCTGTAAATTTTGCAGCAAGATCAACACCTACTGATGTTGCGCTATTATCCCAAACTGCAACTTTTAATTTTATTTCTTTTTCTTCTTTTTTCGTATTATCATTTTCTGATACATTGCTTGTTGGTTTTTTCTCAGTATCAGCTTGATCTTTTTCTTTTGCTCCACATCCTGCGAAAAGAGATGTAGCTAGTATAATACATAATATTAATACATTAATTTTTTTTAGCATTTTTAACTCCTCCGTTTTTATATATTTGTTTGATAAGCTAATTATACTAAATTTAGAATTTTAATTGAACGTATAATATAGTGATAATGTTGTCAAATTTTGAACTGATGTAAAATTACACCAATAATATCTATAGATTATAATACTATTTTTAAATAAAACGTATAATCACGTTAAAGTTTTTCAATTTAAACTGTATTTCATGTGCACATTACCCAACATAAAGCATTAATACAAACTTCTGTTATACATAACTGCCAAAAACTTATGTACTTGCTAATATACTCACTATTAATCAATATATCCTTCAATATATTGTATATATGAATTTTATTAATATTTTTTATAATACAAAAAAAAGTTACTCAACTGAGTAACTGTGATTAAAATATTTTATTTAATTATAAAAATTTATCAACTATCGCTAGGGAATATAATAATAGAAATCCAGGAATTCCTAATATGCCTACTATAAAACCATTAACTATATTCAACCCAACATAGAGCCCTAATCCTTTTAATACTATATTAAACCCGTAAATCGCCCCTAGCCCAATACAGCCTTTTATCAGTACTAATAATAGATTCTTAACTGGTTTCATAAGCATTGAAAACAATATAATAATTAAAAACAAAATTAACATCCATATAATTAATTGATTGTTTTCACTCTACCCCCTTTGTAAATGACTCATTAAATACTTTTTTCTTTTCATTAGCAGTGTTAAATTATTCCACGCAAAGGAAATATCTTACAAAGTGGATTAATCTTATTATATTATATGTTGTTTATACATTTATATTCTTAATTTTATTATTCTATCGATGTATCTTTGCTATTAAGTTCATTTCTTTTGCTTGATTAATAAGATATTGATACTTCATTTGTATAGCTTTTACTTCATAAATACAACTATCTATTAAGTCTGGGTCTGTTACTACATCAAAGTTATTATAAGCATTATCCAAAGCTTGCTTTGCAATTTTAATATTTTTTAATAATATTTCTTCTTGGCTTTCGTTATTTGATTTTGTAGTTTCAAAATCAAAGTTTAAATTAGTTTTCATAACTATACCTCTGAATTATTTTTTTAGTTCATTATATAGTATAGTCATGAATTTACTTTTTATTCATAATATGGTATCTATACTTAGTAATTTTTATTATTCATACTAGCAAACTTAGTATATTGACCCATCCAAACTAAATTAACCGTTCCTGTAGGGCCGTTACGTTGTTTTGCAATTATTAATTCTCCTTGGTTCTTCGCTTCTGTTTCTGGGTTATAATATTCATCTCTATACAAAAACATAACTACATCCGCATCCTGCTCTATAGCTCCTGACTCTCTAAGGTCAGATAACATAGTTCTATGATCTGCTCTGACTCACAGGCTCTACTCAACTGAGATAGGGCAACAACTGGTGCTTCCATTTCTCTTGCAAGCGCTTTAAGAGAACGAGATATCTCAGATATTTCCTGTTGTCTTGACTCCGTTTTTCCGTTACCACTCATAAGCTGTAAATAATCAATTAATATTAAGTCTAGTCCTTTTTCAAGCTTTAACTTTCTGCATTTTGCTTTCATTTCAGATACAGTAATACCTGGTGTATCATCTATATATATTGGTGCACTAGATAATATACTAGAACCACTTGCTATTTTAGCCCAATCATCATCTTCTAAATCGCCTGTCCTTACCTTCTGTGCGTCAACCATTGCTTCTGAACATAAAAGACGATTAACTAGCTGCTCTTTTGACATCTCTAGACTAAATATTGCTGTTGAGGCATTTTCTTTAATAGATGCATGTTGTGCAACATTTAACGCAAAAGCCGTTTTACCCATTGATGGTCTTGCGGCTACTAGAACTAAATCAGAGGGTTGTAATCCAGCTGTTTTATAATCTAGATCAATAAAACCAGTAGGTATCCCTGTTACTTTACCTTGATTTTTATGTATTTTTTCTATCTTATTAAGTGTAGGTACAACTAAATCTTTAATAGAAGAAAACTCTTCTGTTCTTCTATCCTGCATTATATTAAATATTTTTTCTTCTGCACTATTAAGAACATCTTCTAGCTTATTTTTACCGTCATAACATTCTGATACTATGTCTCTACTAGTTTTTATTAATTTTCTAAGTACTGATTTCTCTTTTACTATTGACGCATAATTTTTAATATGTGCTGACGTAGGTACAGATACAGCTAATTTAGATATATAATTAATTCCGCCTATTTGATCAAGTAATCCTTCGTCTTTTAGATAATTTTGAAGGGTTACAAGATCAACTGGTTTATTTTTATTATATAATTCAACTATAGCTTCAAATAATAGTTTTAAATCCGGTTGGTAAAAGTCATCTGAAATAAGAGACTCCATACCTGTAGCTATTGCTTCTCTATCTAATATCATTGAACCAATAACTGATTGTTCTGCTTCTAAGCTATATGGTGGTAATCCTTTTATCTCTGCTTCCACCACAATCCCCTCCAAACTAATCAACTTCTAGATTATATCAAAAATGACTATATAGCGGTTAATTAAAAAGGGCTACTCTAATACAGAGATAGCCCTTTTTATCACTTTATGTCAACTACATTTTTTAGGCTTCTTGTACTTTAACAGTTAATTCTGTTTTAACTTTTGGGTTTAATTTAATAGGTATTATATGTGTTCCTAGTGATTTTATAGGGTCTTTTAACTGCATTTTTTTCTTATCAATTTCAAACCCAAGCTGTTCTTTTGCTGCCTTAGTTATTTCTTTTGTAGATACGGAACCAAAGATTCTACCTCCGTCTCCAGCTTTTACTTTAATCGTTACAACACTATTTTTGATTTTTTCTGCTAATTCTCTAGCCTGTTGCAATAATTCTTCTTGTCTTCTCTTTTCTGCTTGTTGCTTTAGCTTCATATCATTAATGGAAGAATTAGTAGCTTCTACTGCTAATTTTTTTGGGAATAAGAAATTTCTTGCATACCCATCACTTGCATTTATTAATTCTCCCTTTTTACCTAGCTTCTTAACGTCTTCTAATAATATAACTTTCATTATTTTTCACCTTCCTCTAAATATTCATCGATAGTCTCTTTAAGTATTTCAATAGCTCCTTCAATTGTATAATCATGAAGCTGTGCCCCTGCAACACTTAAGTGGCCTCCGCCTCCTAATTTCTCCATAATTAATTGCACATTAATATCATCAAAAGATCTAGCACTTATATATATAGTACCTTCAATATCAGATAACACGAAAGATGCCTTTATTCCTGATATATTAAGTAATTCGTCAGCAGTTTGTGCTGTAACTAATATTGGATTAGGTATATCGGATGGACATACAGTAATTGCCATATTGTCTCTATATATATCAGAATCTCTTACTGCTGTAGCTCTTGCCTTGTAAGATGCCATATCATTTTTAAATAATTTTCTAACTCTTACTACGTCTGCTCCATTTCGTCTAAGATATGCTGCTGCTTCAAAAGTTTTTACACCTGTTTTTACAACAAAGTTTTTAGTATCTACTGTTATTCCAGCAAATAGTGCATCAGCTTCTATAGGTTTTAATTTAACTTTATCAGATATATATCTAATAATTTCTGTTACCATTTCACATGTAGAAGATGCATAAGGCTCAATGTAGCTTAGCACCGTATCTTTTATATGTTCAGCTCCAACTCTATGATGATCAAATACTACTACATTATTAACATAATCAAAAAGCTCTTCGCATTCTGTATAACTAGGTCTATTAACATCTACAACAACTAATAGTGTATTTTCATTGGCATAGTTAACAGCTTCAATATTATCTACGAATAAATCTTCCTCGTAACTATCGTCTTCAATAAATCTATCATATAAAGGTCTTACAGCTGAAGTGATTTGATTAAGAACTATATGCACTGGTTTGTCTAATAATTTGGCACAGCTATAAATACCAATTGCCGCTCCAAGAGAATCTAAGTCTTGGACTTTATGTCCCATAACTATAACTTTATCACATTCTTCAATAAGTTCTCTAAAAGCATAGGCTTTTATTCTCGCTTTTACTCTTGCACTTGTTTCTACTCCACGAGTTTTTCCGCCGTAGAATAAGAATTTATCGCTTTCTTTTATTACTGCTTGATCTCCACCTCTACCAAGAGCTAAATCAATAGCTACTCTTGCAAAATCCATTGATTGTGTATATGAATATGCATTAACACCAAGTCCCATGCTTAGAGTTACTGGTAGTTCGTTACCAATATTAATATCTCTAATAACATCTAATATCCCAAATTTTGTCTCATGTAGTTCTTTTAAATATTTCTTCTGAAAAACAATCATATATTTATCTTTTTCAAACTTTCTAACTACACCATCAATTTTCTTGGCAAATTTATTAATATTCCTATCTATTAATGCTATTAAAAGAGGTCTCCTAACATCTTCTATGCTTTGTAAAGCTTCCTCATAGTTATCTATATATAATAATCCAACTACTGTTTTTTGATCTTCTATTTTTTTCTGTAATTGTTTTTCATCAGTTATATCCATAAAATATGTGGCGTATATAACTCCACTATCACTCATTGAATCATACTCATCCAAATCATTTTCGCTATCATCATCAAAAGTGATATTACGAATGACAACTCTATATATCTTTTCTTCTATTTCAATTTCTTTCTCAAATACTGTATCTTCTTCTATAGGCAACATATTATAATTAATATGTGGTATAAGAGAATTTATATTTTTATCAAGTATTTTTTTATCATCTATTATTGCTTGAAACTCATCATTAAACCAACGAATTCTTCCATCTATATCAAGAATTATATATGGTATTTGAAACTTTTGCAGAAAATCTTTCTGTAAAGTACCAAATGTTAAAGCATAGTTAATAACTTCATTCATTAGATGTCTTTTTGTTATAACACTAATAAATATGCTAGTTATAAGCCCTATAACCAAAAACACTAAAGATACTATACCAGCAGTTGCATCTAGATATAATATTATTATTGTAAGTACTAATAAAAAAGCTAAGTACATCATTGGCCATCTAAAGTAACTTTCTATTTTCTTATTCAGTTTAATTTTTTTCTTCATATAAATCTTCTCCTTTAATTATTTGAGAGATTTTAATAATTATAAATATAGATTCTATATATTAATTATATTTTTTATACTTTTAGAAGTTTATTCTTTATTTGAAAAATACCATCTATAAATCCTACAAACACAAAGTAAGATTGAAAAAATATCAAACAAAATATAGATACTATTATACGTAGTACCTTCTGTCCATTATTTTTTGCCATTTTTATCATAAATATCTCAAATAATAATCCAACAAAAAATAGTACACACATTAATATAATCAACAAGTTATCAATAGCTATTTTTATATAACTATCATTATAGCTAATAGCTCTAAAAATAAATATACATATCAGAAATACAATCATTTTTCTAGAAACTTTAAACTTCATTATACTCTTTGTATTAAACTCAAATAGTTTAAATCTACTTAAAATCATTTCTGCTATAATAATATATATTAATGAAATAATAGCGCATGAAATATACAGTAATGCAGGATAATAGTATTTCATAGAATGAAAAAAGTCTTTTAAGCCTTGTATTACAAGGATACTTTCTTTACTATTAGTTTTGTCAAAAATATAATTCCTATAAACTTCTATAAACTGATTATTTACAATATCTATACCTTCAAAATATATTGTAACTATATCAATGTTATATAAATTGTTCATTATTACAATAACGCTAAAAAAACATATAAAATATACCATACTTAGTATACTTATTTTCTTTGAGAATTCTAATTTTTGCTTTAGTAAAACTCCCACAATAATAGAAGGTACAATAACTAATAGTGTATATGAAATACCTGTTATAGCTCCATATATCATATATATACATATAGTTAATACTATCATTGAAAAATTTAATATACCATCAATACCATATTTCAATTGATAGAAAGCTACCGGCACCAAAATAATAAAACTAATAATTATTGTTCCAGGTATTTTATAAAATAAATAACTATAAAAAAAGTTTAATGATAATATTAATATAATTAATATGTATTTTGAGTGATTTTTTTCCTTCATAATATTCTCCTATATAGAAAGGTTAGATTTCTCTATATATGTCTCGATTTATTAAGATGCTTGGATAATTTAATTATTTCTTTTGCCCATTCATCATTTTGATCATTTTGTAAGCCTGCTAGCCTTAATTTATTAATTAATTTAATATCTAACGCTTCATTAGAGACGCCTAATTTATCTGATAACAAATAAGATAAAATAATTATATCAGCCAATATATCAATATTCTCATTACTATCACTTGTATTTGCTTCTACCATATTAGAGTATAGCATTGATATATTTGATAATAACTGACTTTTTAACCTTTCAATTATTTTAATTTTTTTGGTTATATCTAAGTCCCCATTAAACATAGTAAAAAATCCCCTTTATCTTATATTTTAATGTTATTTGCCAACCGACAATATGCAGATTATGATTAGTCATTTTGTAAAAGAACTAACACAGATTAACTATATAATTGTCCTAATTACATTAATGTATTAAGTAGGGTCTTAATGTGACTACACGACAAAAAACAAATAATTATTTTCTGTAGTTTAATCATATTATATCATTTAATAGTATGTATGAAAAGTTTATATTGATTATAAGAAAATAAAAGCTCTGAGTATTCCTCAGAGCTAGTAATATCTATATTAATCAATTGTATAAGGCATTAAAGCTATATGTCTTGATTGTTTAATAGCTATAGTTAATGCTCTTTGATGCTTTGCACAATTTCCAGTTATTCTTCTTGGAAGTATTTTACCTCTTTCAGAAACATATCTTTTTAATTTGCTTACATCTTTATAATTAATAGTAGCTTTTTTATCAGCACAGAAAATACAAATACGTTTTTTTCTTCTTCCGCCTCTTCTTTTTTGGAAAGCCATATTCTTACCTCCTTTATCAAAAATCATTTGTTATACTTAAAATGGTAACTCGTCATCAAAACTTTCGTCTATTGGAACAAATCCATCAGCACTTTGAGATGTAGGTGCTTGAGTTGAAGCTTCAGGTTCTCTAGCTACTCTATTTTCAAAAGAACTTTTGCTTTCAGCAAAGTGTACTTCTTCTGTAAGTACTTCTGTAAACCATTTTCTATTGCCTTGTGGATCATCATAAGTTCTTACTTGAATTCTTCCTACTATAGATACTAGTTGTCCTTTTTTGAAGTATTTCTCAACAAACTCGCCATCTCTTCCTAAAGATACAATGTTAATAAAATCAGCTTCAGGGTCACCTTCACGTTTAAACCTTCTGTTTACCGCTAAAGTATATCTAGCAATAGCAACTGGTCTATCGCTCTGTGAATATCTAACTTCTGGATCTTTTGTTAATCTCCCCATTAATATAACTTTATTCATAGGATTACCCCCTTAGATTGATTAATCTTCTAATCTTTTAACTAA
Organism: Vallitalea sp.; assembly: GCA_025210515.1. Taxonomy (GTDB): domain Bacteria; phylum Bacillota; class Clostridia; order Lachnospirales; family Vallitaleaceae; genus Vallitalea. Next base: position 197,560 of record JAOARM010000025.1, read on the forward strand.
GAATCTTAATACTGGTTCCATTATGCGAATTCTTTTTTCAACCTCAGCTGGAGTGTCAGAAGCTGATTGGAATTGAATAAAATAGTAGTATCCTTCTCTTACTTTATCAATTTCATAAGCTAATCTTCTTTTTCCCCAGTCGTCGATTTCACCGATAGTTCCACCAAATCTTTCAATATAACCTTTGATTTTTTCTAAAGCGGCTTCTTTAACTTCTGTTTCAACTTTCCCATTGATTACAACTGCTAATTCGTAATTATTCATTAATTACACCTCCTTTTGGACTTTGGCACTTATTTACAATAAGCGCAAGGATATAAAAAACTAAAAATAGCATGACACAGTAAATTTATTCTACTATCATACTACAATATAGTATGTTAACACACTTCAATAGATAATGCAAGGAATATTTTAATTTACTCCTGTATTATCTTTTTAATGTTTTTCTCTAACTTCTTTCTAGCAATCATAACTTGATGATTACACCCTAAACATTTAATCCTAAAGTCGATACCTGTTCTAAGTACTTCCCATTCATGGCTACCGCATGGATGTTGTTTTTTCATCAATAAAACATCTCCAACTTTTATATCCATATCATCACCTCTATAATATTTACTATATAAACACTATTTACTATTATAAATGAAATTATTATAATAGTAAATATGGTCATTTACTATTACCAATATTATAATAACTACCAGAGGAGATACTAATGAGAAAAATAAAATTTCAAACAAACTATCTTTATGAATTTTTACTATTATTTGTAGCAATAATTTGGGGCAGTGGGTTCATTGCTACCAAAGTAGCTATTACCAATGGCGCTACCCCACTTTTTATCATGACTATAAGATTTTTAATAGCTTCTATTTTACTAACAGTAATTTTTATAAAACATATAGGGAAAATAAGTAAGAATGATATTACAAGTGGATTTATAGTAGGTCTTTTTCTTTTTCTAGGCTTTGCATTTCAAACATTTGGATTAAAATATACAACACTTTCTAAAAATGCATTTTTGACTGGAATAAATGTTATAATTGTTCCATTTATATGTTGGATTATATATAAGAAAAATCCACCTATTAAGTCTTTTATATCAGCTATTGTTTGTTTTATTGGTATAGGTTTATTAACACTTGAACCACCAATGGGACTTAATATAGGGGATTTACTAACTATGGCATGTGCATTATTTTTTGCTTTACATATTGTATCAACTGGTTATTTTATTAAAAAAATCAATGTAATTAAATTAACTATTTTACAAATGTATTTTTCATTCTTATTTTCATTTATAACTTTTTTATTTACAGATATTAAATATGTTAATATAACAATAAATACTAATTCAATATTAGCTATGCTATATTTAGGTATATTTAGTACTACAATTGCATTTTTAATCCAGACTTATGCCCAAAGTAAAGTAATAGCTAATAAAACTGCTATTTTCTTATCTACTGAATCAGTATTTGGTACAATATTTTCAATTATACTATTTGGAGAAGTTCTTACTACAAAACTAATATTAGGTTGTATAATAATATTTATTTCAATTATAATCTCAGAAATTGATTTAAAACGCTCTAATTAATTACTAAAACATTTATAATTAGATTTCTGTCTCAGATATAATAAGATAATATTAAATAAGCAGATTAAATATTTATATTTAAACTGCTTATCTCCCAGCTATAGTAATGTCAATATTATCCCATATCATTTTACGCTAATCTATTGGAACTCTTCATATATATACTATTTCTATGTATTTCATATATATTACTCTACTTGATTTTCTAGCACTTTGTCTTTATGATCTTAGCATAAAGTTTTCTTCACAAAAAAAACAGCCATAAGCTGTTTTAATAATTGCGGAGAGAGGATTTGAACCTCTGACCTTCGGGTTATGAGCCCGACGAGCTACCAGACTGCTCCACTCCGCGTCATTATAGTATATTATATGATAATAATTAAACTTTTATTCATATAATTTTTAAAAAGGCGCCAATCGGATTTGAACCGATGATGAAGGTGTTGCAGACCTCTGCCTTACCACTTGGCTATGGCGCCACATATTATATCATATGCATAACATATTAATTTTGTTAACAACAAAATCGGCAGCCATCTACTCTCCCAAGTCGTCTCCAACTAAGTACCATCGACCGTTTATGTCTTAACCATCGTGTTCGGTATGAGAACGGGTGTTTCCCATAAACGCATTACCACCGAAAATGACCCGTAGGGG
>JAOARM010000026.1 GCA_025210515.1 Vallitalea sp.
ACTGGTCCTACCGGTCCTACCGGTCCTACTGGTCCTACTGGTCCTACTGGTCCTACTGGTCCTACCGGTCCTACCGGTCCTACTGGTCCTACTGGTCCTACCGGTCCTACTGGTGAAACAAGTATTGGAGCGTATGCTTATTTATATCACATGGGAACTGGTGCTTTTACTGCAGTCGGTTCATCAGGTGGTACAATTAAATATAATACGCAAGGACCTATACTTGGTATTTCCCATAGTACAACATCAGCAAGTAATGCTTCTCAGATTGGTATCACCGAGAATGGAGTATATGAAATAACTTACTATCTATTCTTTAGTGAAGGTGATCCAATATTTGAGATTCAGAGAGATGGTACTGCTCTTCCTGCTAATCAAAGCTTATATTTTAATGATGATGAGCAAACTCTCTATGGTCAATTAATCACTACATTGACTGGCGTTGGCAGTGGAACAACTCTAGAAGTAATATATGTGGGTAAAAGCACTGGTACTACTTTAGGAAACTATGGAGATACTGATTTTGACCCAGATATTGTAAATGCATCAATCATAATTAAAAAAATAGCTGATGCATAGATTATTATTGAAACCATACACAATTAGTGTATGGTTTCTTTTTTTTATTATTATACCCTTACAACTTTTCTATCTATATTCATATTATAAATTAGGAGCTTTAACAATATTTAATGAATTAAATTACAAATATTATAAATAAAAGTAGCTTAATTAAAAATAAGATGGAGGTAATTGTTTGATATCAATAAGTTTATGTATGATAGTAAGAGATGAGGAAGATGTATTAGAACGTTGTCTTAATTCAATACATGACATAGTAGATGAAATTATTATTGTAGATACTGGTTCTATAGATAGAACCAAAGAAATAGCTAGAAAATTCTCTTCTAAAATTTTTGATTATAAATGGATAGATAACTTCTCTTCTGCAAGGAATTTTTCTTATAGCAAAGCTACTAAAGATTATATATTATGGTTAGATGCAGATGATATAATATTAGAAAAAGATAGAATGAAATTATTAGAGTTAAAGAAAACCTTGGATAATGCTATTGATGTTGTTTCTATGAACTATGATGTAGGATTTAAAGACAATGAATCATCAAGCATAACATTTAGAAGATATAGATTAGTAAAAAGAAAACGTGATTTTGAATGGTCTGGACATGTCCATGAATATCTGAACGTAGAAGGTATAATCTATAATAGCGATATTTCTGTTACACATAAAAAATTAAAACCATATACAAAGCGTAATCTAGATATCTATGAAAATATGATAAGAAATAGGATAGATTTTACTCCACGTGATACTTTTTATTATACTACCGAACTCTATGAAAATGGTTATGAAGAAGAAGCAATTGTAAGATACAAAAATTTCTTAGTAAATCAAGAGGATATGTTAGAAGAGAAAATTACTGCTTGTGCTAAACTTGCTGATTATTATTACAAAAAAAATCAATACGAAGAATGCAAAAAATATTGCACAAAATCATTTTTATATGATATTCCCAGAGCTGAGTTTTGTTGTAGATTAGGTTTTTGCCTTTTCTTTCAGAAAAAATTTAATGATGCGATTTTTTGGTATGATCTCGCTACAAAAATAGAAAAACCTAGTGATAGTTTTGGATTCTTTAATGATGCTTGCTGGACTTGGTTGCCTTATGTACAATTATGTAAATGTTATGATTTGATAGGTGAAGAAAAATTAGCTTATGAATGTAATGAAAAGGCATATGATTATGTTAAAGATAATGAACTAGTTAATAATAACAAAAAATACTTTATGAAATTAGGATATAATTAAGTATGTTTAATTTTGAATTATATTACAAACTATGAAAGATAGACTAAAATTTACTTAGTCTATCTTTTATACAAATTATACTATATAATCTGATCATACAACCCCATAATTACTGCATTATTTTTCTAATAATCTATTAATCTTACCGCAGATATTAACCCAATTAAATTTATCATATGCATAACTTTGAACCTCATTACATACTTTTTTTATATATTCTTCGTCATTACATGCTTTTATAATACTAAGTGCTAGTGAATGAACGTTATTAACTTCAAATATATCTCCATACTTTTTATTATCTGTAATATCATTAGCTGGTTCTATATTGGAAATTATTGGGTAGCATCCTTTACTTATTGCTTCAGCTAGAACTATACCAAATGACTCCCATCTGGATGGAAGGCAAAATATTTTTGCTATTTTATATTCTTCATCTAATTTTACTCTATTAGTTATATTTCCAGTTACAATTATTCTGTTTTCTAGATGTGGACGTCTACATAAAAATTCATTAATATATTTTTCAAAAGCTGGTTCTACTGGTCCAATTAGTTTCAATTTCCAATTATCTATTTTATCAGCTGCTAATGCAAAAGCTTCTATTAATACATCAGTTGCTTTTTGATATGTTCCTAATCTTCCTACTGTGCATATAATATTTTCTTTATCATCATAGTTAATTATATTTTTTTTATTATAGTTATCAGTATAGAATCCATTAGGTATATATTCGACTTTGATAGGCCAATTATTATTTATATGATTATATAAATCTTTTGTTTCTATGCTAATTAAATCACACTCATTAATTATATCTATACTTTCTTTGTCAAATGCATTATAAAAATCTATTGTTTTATAATTAAAATCACCATCTATTTTTATATATACTTTACCTTTTGGATTAATGCTTTTATATATTCTAACCCAATTTAATGTACGGCTATTCAAATGATATAGTTGTAAAATATCAATATTCATAGCATTTTTTAATAGATAATTATAACCATCAACATCTGGATTATTAGTAGTATCTATATAATTAAGCTTTAGCCCTTTTACTTCTTTTTTGGTATATGGAAACTCTTCTCCTTTACCCACTACAATGCTAGAATCATATCCATAATATTTATACATTATATAAGGAATCATCCCTACATCTTTTATTAAATGAACATTTTTAATTCCTGGTAAAAGTAATGTGACAAAGGTTTTCTTTCTATGTTTTCTATGTTTTATCTTATGTCTTCCCATATTACTAGAGTACTCTTTAATAAATTTCTGTCTGTATTTTTCATACTCATGATTTTTCTCCATAATGCCACATGCATGAAAGCACCAAGGTTCATTTTGTTTAGGTATAACTATTTCATAACCTGCATTTATAAACTCCATACATTGAGACATATTATATAAGAACCAACTATCAAATATATCTTCTCTCCATGTAACATCATATTGTGTTATCATTATTGAATCAGATATTGCCTCTACACGTTCAACATAATTATTCACCTTACTATATTCATGTAATTGTTTTATGCCTGTATGGGTATCAATTATTTTCCCTTGTAACTCATTTGACTTCATTAATACTCCATCAGTTGGAGTTACTGTTGAACCTGTTATACCTATCATTCCAACGGATTTACAATTGTTGAATATCTTTAATATATCATATATAAATTCATTATTAATTATAAATAAATTATCTCTAAGGTAGACTTTATATTTTGCATTAGTGTTTTTAATACCAAAATTATATGCTTTAGTAACTGATTTTACATCTCTCATAAATATACATTGAATCTTAAATCCTTCTGGTACTTTTAGATTTTTTATATGTTCAAGTGCTTTTCTCCCCATTCTTTCATCTTGAATGCAGCTAATAAAACAAATTTTATTTTCATTATATGATTCATTATCAGATTTATCATGACTCTTATATTTATCAATAAATCTTAATCTATATTTTTCGTAATCAGTTGTATTTACAATGCCACAATCATGTATACACCAAGGTTCTTCTTGTTTTGGAACAACAATCTTATAATTAGATTTTCTAAACTCTTCACACTGAGAAATATCATAAAAATGCCATCCATCAAATACATCTTGTTTCCAAGGCAAATCAAATTGTGTAGCCATTATAAAACCATCTATAGCTTCAACTTCTTTAAAATCTGTATTTACTTTTTCAAATTCTAATAATTGCAATTTCCCTGTATGACTATCAATTACTTTTCCATATTTATTTTCTGCTTCCCACCATATGCCATTTGATGGAAGTTTTTTGCATCCTGCTACACCAATCATGCCTACATTAGTATCATTGGTAAATATCTTTATAATATCTTTCAAAAATCTTTTGTTTTTTATATATACATCTTGATGTAAATAGACTTTATATTTAGCATTAGTACTATTTAATGCTTTATTATAACCACTAGCAATACTATTTACATTAGTAATAGATATACATTCCACTTCAAATCCTTCTGGCATTTCTAATTTTTTAATATAAGATAAGCATTTCTCATATTTTTCATCATTATTTACAAGGGTTATGAAGCTTATTTTCTTTTCATCTATTTCTTTTACATCATTATGTTTGAATTCTAATAAATAATGATAATTACTTCTATAAATGGAATAGGGAAAATCTCTCAGTTTGTTTTTTACTTTCTTATAAAAATCTATAGATTTAACATCTAGCTCATCACATAATGAAACTATTAGCGTACCACTTTGTTTAATATAATTTTTTATTTTCACTAAAATCTCTAGATACTCATCTATATTAGTATAATCAAGTGAAACAATTACATAATCAAAATAATATTTATCATACTTATATAATTTTTCTAATCCTCCTAAATGTATTTTTGCGATATGATCTATATTTCCTATATGATTAGCTTCATTTTCTATACCATGTAGCTCTGCCTTAGGAAATTGGTTCTTAATATCAAGTAATGTTCCTCCTGCTTTACATCCAATATGCATAATTTTAGGATTTTCTTCAACTATATCTTTTATCAAAGAAGTAATATCTTTTCTAAGCTCTATAATATCATCTATATCAATATTCCATTTGTCATAAAACTTCTTTTTATTGATTTCTAGATTTCTATTAAATATACTTGGATTTCGTCTACTAGTCACACTACCATAGTGATGAATAAATGTATCTTTACATAGATATAATCTATAGCCTGCATTCCTAATTCTTAAACTATAATCATCATCTTCATGACTACTAGGCGTAAATAATTCATCAAGTAATCCTATCTCATTAACTACTTCTTTTTTAATAAGCATACAGAATCCAATTAATCTTAATCTCTCTTCCCAATTAGAGGAATTACTTATATTAAACCTCTTGGCAAACATATGCATCTTCTCTAAATCATTATTATAATCTACATCAATAGATTGAAAGTTAGAGCTATAATTGGTCAAAGGGCCTACTGCTCCAATTATTAGTGAGCTATATAAACACTTTATCATATTGTCTAGCCAATTATGCGTTACAACTACATCATTATTAAGAAGAAGTATATTATCTCCTTTTGCAATTTTAATTCCTTGGTTACAACCTTTTGGAAAATCTAGATTTTCATTATTAAAAATCACTTTTATATTTTCTTGATTTTCTAACCATTGGACTGTTCCATCTTGAGAATGATTATCTACAACAATTAACTCATAACTATTTTTATTAGTATATTTTCTTATACTATCTATACATTTTTTCGTATATTCAAGGTTATTATATGTTAAAATGATTATGCTTGTTTTCATTTTTTCATCCTTTCACCCTAGATTAAAGAGCTTATAAAATTTATAAGCTCCAATATAACCCCTCTATTTCTTTTATATCTTGTTTATTAAATATTCCTTTTACATCTATTAGAATTGGTTTCTGATTATTATGCATTTCTTTAATTTTATCTAAATCAATAATATTAAATTCATTATGGGAAACAGCGAATACTATAGCGTCTATGTCATTAATAGCATCTGTATCTACTAGTTCAATATTATATTCTTTCATTACTTCATCTTTGTTAGCTACTGGGTCGCTTACTATAACCTTTATACCATATTCTAATAATTTATTGATAATATCAATTACTTTAGTATTTCTAATATCTGGACAGTTTTCTTTAAATGTAATTCCAAGTATAGCAACTTTCGCATCTTTTATCTTTTTATCTGCACTAATAAGCATTTTAACAATATTTTCTGCTACATATTTACTCATATTATCGTTAATTCTTCTTCCTGCTAATATTATCTGGGAGTGATATCCCAACTGTTCTGCTTTATAAGTAAAATAATAGGGGTCTACCCCAATACAATGTCCTCCTACAAGCCCGGGACTAAAAGATAAAAAGTTCCATTTAGTATCTGCTGCTTCTAATACCTCTTTTGTATTTATATTCATGTTGTTAAAAATGATAGATAGTTCATTCATAAAAGCTATATTAATATCTCTCTGTGCATTTTCAATAACTTTAGCTGACTCAGCAACTTTTATACTTTTACTTTTATATATTCCCGCTTTAATAATTATTTCGTATATTTTAGCTATGTTTTCTAGTGCATCATCATCCATTCCTGACACAATCTTTGTTATTTTTTCTAATGTATGAACTTTGTCACCTGGGTTTATTCTTTCTGGTGAATAACCAATTTTAAAATCTTTACCACATACTAATCCAGATTCTTTTTCTAATATTGGCATACAAATTTCCTCTGTTACCCCTGGAAATACCGTTGATTCAAATACTACAATTGAATTATTTGATAAATTTCTGCCTACTATTTTACACGCACTTTTTAGATGACTAAGATTAGGTGTCTTGTCATCATTAATTGGTGTAGGAACAGCTATTATATGAAACTTGGCTTTTCTTAGTTCTTTTTCATGTGAAGTAAAAAAAATACTAGTAGAATCTAGATCTCCTTTGTTAAGTTCATTTGTTGGATCAATTCCTTGCTTATACTTCTCTACTTTTTCTTTGTTAATATCAAAACCTATTACATTGACTTTCTTTGCAAATGATATGGCTAAAGGTACACCCACATATCCTAAACCAATGACTGCAATCTTTTCCTCTCCTTTAATAATTTTATTATATAAATCCATAATATCTTTCCTTTACTATTATTTAGGTATTTTCATAATTAATTAGTCTAATTCTAATACACAATATGTAGTTTCATATAATCTGTCATATTGCTTATAGTTAGTTAATTTAATTACTCAGATATCTATCTATTATTGTTATGTTACTTATAACCTAACTTTTTATAATATTTAACATTATAAAGGACAGCTTCATTACTAGGAACGTAACTTCTTGCTAGCTCATTATACTTAAAAGCTATTTCATATTGTCCAAGTTTATCATAGCAAACACATAGTTGTAGATATGGGACCCAGTTCCAACAAGCATCTTTAAAGAAACCGTGACTCTTAGGCTTTTTGAGGGTTGTCGCTAAATGATACCAATGGATAGCTTCATGATATCTTTTTTTACTCTTAAAAATATTTCCTAATCTACAGCAGATTTCAGCTCTAGGTAAAGTATATTGAAACGACTTAAAGCAATAACTCATTGCTTTTTCTATTTCATCAATTGAAGAATAATAATCTGCTACTCTACCACATGCATATATTTTATTTTCAAACCATCCTTCATTCATATTTAATAATTTATCGTAGTATAATAGTGCTTCTTCATATAACTTATGATCATATAGTTCATTTGCATAGTAGAATATATCTCTTGCAACAAATTTATCTCCTTTTTTAATTCTGTTTTGATATATTTTTAGATTACGATCTGATCTAGCTTTTAACTTCTTATGAGCGATACCAATATCACTATCTAATAATTTTCCGCTCACAACTAATAGATTATGACATGCACCTTCCCATTTGAAGTTTTTTGATCTTTTAACTAATCTATGACGCCTATAACTAAATGTTACATTCCCATCACTATCAAATGATACGTTATATTTCATTGTTACAGAGTCTACCGACTTATCTAATGTTTCTTTTAGTTTTTTGAACTTCTTTCTATCTTCTTCAAAAATCACATCATCTGCATCCATCCATAATATATAATCTTTTGTAGCTTTGCTATATGAATAATTCCTTGCTACTGAAAAGTCATCAACCCATTCAAAATCATATACTTTATCTGTAAATTTATATGCAATTTCTTTTGTCTTATCTTTTGAACCTGTGTCTACTATAACAATCTCGTCTACCAGATCTTCAATAGATTTTAGACATCTTTCTAGAACTAAATCTTCATCTTTCACAATCATACATAAACTAATACTTATCAAGTTAAATCTCCTTTAATTGAATTAACTACTTATGTTATTATATGATTTTCTAATTCTAAAAGTGAACCGTCAATATACAAGAATAGCGACTAAGTTGCTTCTTCAATATAAAGGGATTTATACTACTAATGAATATGGTAATATTTCTTTAACTAGTTAATACAACTAATTATTTTTATAACCAAAAAGGACTAGTCTTAGCATAAGTGAAGCTAAAACTAGTCTTTCTTAACAAACTATGAATTACAAATCAATGTATTATAAAAAAGTTCTTCTCATTATAAAACTCTATATATTTTTAACATTATTATTAGATGGATAAAAATTAGTTATCACAGTTTTTAAAGTGCCATGTCCACTATTAACATATATATGCTTAGTGGAAGCTGTGAAACTTATAGAATCATTAGCATTTACAATAAAAGTTTCATCATTTACTTGTAAAGTTAATTCCCCTTCTAAAACCATTATATATTCCTGTGATTTTTTAGAATGTCCAACAGAAATATATTGATGTCCTTCATCAAGTTCCATTTGAAATAGTTCAAAATTACACTGTGGTGTATTTGGATAATAACAGTAAAGACGATAGTGTCCTTCTTCATCAAGTTGTGGTGCTATATTAGATTTTTTAATAACATAAGTATCATGTTGTTGTTTCTCTAATAATGAAGTGTACGGAACTTTTAATCCTTTAGCTATTTTCCATATGGTATTTATTGTTGGATTTGTATTGCCTTTTTCTATTTGAGATAGCATAACTTTACTAACATTAGATAATTCTGCAAGTTTGCCTAAGCTCAAATTTTGCTCATTACGAAGCCTATTTAGATTCTCAGCAATAATTAAATTTATATTCATAATTAATGTCTCCTTTATCATCATTGACATATATACTTAACGATAGTAAAATATATTATATTAATTATACTTTACAATTGTTAAGTATTATTTATGATAACACGATTGATTTTTGGAGGCAATATAAATGAAAAAATTACTAGATAATATTTATGAATCTATAGGCGAAACACCTATGTTGCGTCTTAGCAGAATAACGAAACATTATGGCGTAGAAGGAAATATCTTTGCAAAATTAGAGCATCTAAATCCTGGATATAGCAAAAAAGATCGTCCTGCTTTACAAATGATTGAAGAAGCCAAAGCGAACAATGAGCTAAAACCTGGGCAAGCCGTAATTGAACTAACAAGTGGAAATACAGGTACAGGTCTTTCAATTGTCTGTCAAGCAAAAGGGCACCCCTTTATAGCTTGTATGTCAGAAGGCAATTCTATGGAAAGAGCAAAAATGATGCGTGCACTTGGAGCAGAAGTTGTTATAGTTCCACAAGAAAAGAATTCAGTTAAAGGACAAGTATCTGGAGAAGATTTAAAATTAGTAGAGGAAATGACTGAAAAATTAACAAAAGAAAGAAACGCTTTTCGTGCTGACCAGTTCAAATTAGAAAGTTCCTATAGAGCACATTCACTCCATACTGCTGTGGAGATGTGGGAGCAAAGCAGTGGTCAAATTGATTGTTTTGTGGATATTGTAGGAAGTGGTGGTACCTTTCAAGGATGTGCTGAGAAACTAAAAGAATATAATAAAAATATTCATTGTTATATTGCTGAGCCTGTTAATGCAGCCGTATATGCAAATAATTGTCTTATAAATAATGGTCGTCACAAAGTTCAAGGCTGTGGATATGCAATGGATTTACCTAAAATAAATAAAAATTTAATTGATGGCTGTATACAGGTTACTGATGAAGAAGCTTGTCAAATGGCAAGAGACCTTGCTAAATTAGAAGGAACGTTTGTTGGAATTTCTTCTGGAGCAAATGTTAGTGCAGCAATTAAATTATTAAGAACTAAAGAAAAAGGAAAAAATATTGTATTAACACTGAATGATAGTGGTCTAAAATATTTAAGTACTGATTTATTTTAATTGACTCACACCCAACTATAGTTGATTAACTAACTACAATCTTTATCTGATAACTTACATATTAAATATTAATAGCTAATTCTTCTATATATTAGAACTAGCTATTAATTTTACTTTACCACTTATTATTTAGCAGTAGACAATAGACATATAATACTGATTAAATAACTGTAAAGATTTATACAAATTTTTTATTAATATTCTATTTCATGTAATGCTTTATTTATATCATTAATTGGCTCCTTGCAAGAAAAATTTTCACATATATAAATAGTTGGCTTATCATTTATTGCTATTTTGCTTTCTAGCTCTTTATTTAATTTGACAATCTCATCATTATTTAAAATTAATGTAAGATAAGAACTAAACATACTATTTATTTTATTAATAAAATTATCTAATTCATTATTTCGTTCACCTACTATAACAATATCTTTAGATTCCCCTGTATTATATAATAATACCATCATTAGAAAACTAAAATATCTTGGGCTGTTAAACACATTATGAGAAAATGCATCAATTAAGTTATTAAGTTTATTATTTAATTCATTATTTCCAGTCATTCTTGATAATCTCAATAAATTATAAGCTGCTATAGAATTACCTGATGGCATGGCACCATCATAGGACTCTTTTGGTCTTATAATAAGTTGTTCACTATCATTTCCATATAAGAAAAAACCTCCGTTTTCTTTATCTTCAAATAGATTTATCATATCACTATTCAGTTCTATAGCTTTTTCCAGATATTTTATTTCAAAAGTAGATTCATATAATTCAATTAATCCCCATATAAGATAAGCATAGTCATCTAGTATACCTAGATTTTTAGCTTCTTTTTCTCTATATCTAATGTAAAGTCTTCCGTCTTTTCTAATTAAATTGCTAATAATGAATTCCACAGAGTTTATTGCCATATCAATATATGATTTATTTTCTAATACTCTTCCCGCATACGCTAATGCGGCAATTATTAATCCATTCCATGAAGTTATTATTTTATCATCTTTATGAGGATGTACTCTATCTTTTCTATAATTAAATAATTTTTCTATGGAACTATTAAGGCTATCTTTTAATTCTTTATTTTGTACTATATCTTCTAAATCATTTTCAATTAGATTTGGAATATTAAGCCCTTCAAAATTACCCTTTCTTGTTATTCCATAATGTTTATTGAATAGCTCTCCTTGTTCATTTCCTAATACACTAATTATTTCATTATAAGACCATATATAGAATTTTCCTTCTACTCCTTCTGAATCTGCATCTTCCGCACTATAGAATCCACCTTCTTTTGAAGTCATATCTCTTTTTATATATTGAATAATTGAATGTACTATTTCTTTATATAAATTATCTTTTGTTATTAAATAAGCATCTGTATACGCAATTATTAATAATGCATTATCATATAACATCTTCTCGAAATGCGGAACAAGCCATTTTTCATCAGTAGAATATCTTGAAAATCCTCCCCCTATATGATCATATATTCCACCTTTGTACATTGATTTCAATGTATCTAGACACATTGTAAGTGCTTTTTTTTCTTTATTAAAATGATAATATTTCATTAAGAATAATAAATTATGAGGTGTGGGGAATTTTGGTGCTCTACTAAAACCTCCATACTTAGAATCAAAGTCATTTGTAAACTGGTTATATGCTTTATTGATTGTTTCATTATCAAGTAAATTTTTTTCTGTATGTTTATTCATAGAATGCATATAGTCAACAATTTCATTACTTTTACTTAGTAACTTTTCTCTGTCCTTATTCCACATATTTGATACATTAGTAATAAGTTCAGTAAATCCAATCATTCCATATCTACTGTGTTTTGGAAAATATGTTCCTGCATAAAAAGGTTTTTTATCTGGTGTTAATAAAATATTAAGAGGCCAACCTCCTGCTCCAGTCATAATTTGACATACATTCATATATACCGAATCTATATCTGGTCGTTCTTCTCTATCTACTTTTATAGATATAAATGATTTATTTAATATATTGGCAACTTCTTCATCTTCAAAAGATTCTTTTTCCATTACATGACACCAGTGACAAGTGGAATAACCAATACTTAATAATATAGGTTTGTCTTCTTTCTTAGCTCTTTCAAAAGCTTCTTCTCCCCATGAATACCAATCTACAGGATTATTCTTATGCTGTAAAAGATATGGTGATTTTTCTTTTGCTAATCTATTCTCTTTTATCCCTTGCATAACATCACCTTCCTTAATAATTTTATTATAGTTTGCCACCTATAAAGTATTGCTATTCATTGTGCAATGTTACTTTCGTTTGAGAATCATCTTTATCTCATGCAAAATTATTTCATATTAAGTTTTAGAGGATATTGAATATGTGTTTTAAATAATAATATAATAGACGTTATGAAAGTTACTGGACTAAAGTTTTAATTATAATAATGGCATACCTATATTAAAAAAATAAGAGCAAATTCATTTTATATTGAAGTTGCTCTTATTTTTATACTCTTATTAAGGATTTAACAACACTATCACAATACAACTCTTGTTAAGGTTCAACATTATAGTCATATTAGAAAAGCAGAGGTTACATATAAATTTCAATACAACTCTTGTTAAGGTTCAACGTAGGAGAATACAAGTTTAAAATAAATGATTTATTAACATTTCAATACAACTCTTGTTAAGGTTCAACTAGCTCCGATACCTTGTAGACTTTCTAAATACTTAAATTTCAATACAACTCTTGTTAAGGTTCAACAACAAAAGGTGCTTATCAGACGGTATCAGCATTTGGATTTCAATACAACTCTTGTTAAGGTTCAACCAATATAAATCCAGCATTCCTTTACCTAATATTAAACCACAATCCCTCTAAAATATCAACATTATCTTAATTTTTTCCAACCTGATTTGTAAAAAAACTTATGATTGGTTAAAATGACTTCCACTATTGATAATAAAGGGGATTAACTTTTTTTCAGAATATTCATACCTGGAAAGCAAAAAAATAAATCCCTTAAATTTGTTTAAAATAATATACACATATATTATAATACTGTAATAATATCATCTACAGTTATGATATTATTATTGATATATAATACTTTATTAGTTCTTTAATGATACTCATATAGAAAAACCTTTTTGGTATATTATCTAAACTTCTTACCAAAAAGGTTTTATATTAATTTATAGCCCTATTTTAATTAATTATTTTATTGAACTGTTTTTAAATTCTATAGCATCAATTTTGTTTGTTTCTTCTGTCTGAATATAAGTTATAGTTACTTGGTCGCCTTTTTCAGTGAGTGCTACCAATGGATATTGTTCAGCTGATACAACAAATAGTGTATTATTTCCTTCTATTTTTATTAACATATATCCTTCTTTTAATATTCCAACCCTTGAAACTGTTCCCGTGCTATGGTCAAATGAATCAAATTGATTGCTTAGTGCATTAGTGTTATTTCCCTCTGTGATTAATATTCTGTTATATTCTGTTTGAGCTTCTCTGAGTGTCTTGCCCCACGCAACTGCTCTGTAATTTTTAACTGAGCATAATGCATATCCAACTACATTTCCACTATTACCTTTTAGTGTTGATAGATATGTTGGTTCACCATTGATATTGATTAAATATGGATATTTTGCTGTGTAACCAGCATTCTGAACCAATTCTTCCATCAAGCCCATTGCTTTTTGTTCTGTCGACCCTGATATTCTATTATAATGTGCCTTACTAGTACGAGGATTATATATTAAAAATCCAGTTGTGGCTTCATCTCCTCCGTAAGATGTAATTCCTGTATAGAAATATACATTACCATCTTTGAAAACATATCCAATACTTTCTGTATTCTTTAATTTCCCTGTGTCTGAAGGATTCCACCAACCGTTAATATATTTTCCCCAATATACTAGTTGTTCATAGAATATATTAGCTGAAGTAACTCTATCTACCCATGCAGGTTGTTCACCTTTATTATAAAATTCAACATCTTTTGTTACTGGATCCACTATTATAACACCTTTAACGTCTTTAGTTGAAAATCCAGTTTTATGTTTGTAAGCTGTTATAACCCATTTGGGATTTCCTTCTGTGTCTTCTTCAAATGAATAATCAGTCAGACCATAGCTTTTGTATTTTGAATATACTACCCTCTTTAAATCATTGCTAAAAAATGCTGATGGTGCAACACTAAATTCTACATCAACAAATTCTGCCTTACCTGTTGTTGCATTTACCTTAATATAACCTGGTATAGATTTATTGCTTATGTATTTAAAAAAGCCTGAATGTTCAAGTGGGAATAACCAAAATGGTTTACCCTCTATTACAGAAAGTGTCCCGTATTTATCTGATATAGAATACATTGAGCCAAGTGAAGGATCTTTTTCTGTAATTAACTTTTCACCAAACTTTATTGCATCTGATTCGTCCCATATTATTAGATTATCCATATCTACATTAGGAACTGTTTCATCAAAAACAACTTCTTCAACATCTAACATTTTTTGTTTTACGCCGGCGTTAAATATTGCTGAAGATGCAATTACACCAATTATTAGATAGCCAACTGATATTATAAGAATGGCTGAACCTATAATAACTGGTAGCTTACTGCTCTTTTTATCATATACTCCAATATATCCTACCAATGTTATTATTATAGCAAAAACTATAATAAGGAATATAGAGCTAACGAATTTTAAGCTGATAACTGGTAGCATTAAAATTCCAATCAAAAAGCAGATTATAACTCCTAAGACTGCGCCTATTATTGTATGTTTCATAATCTGTCCTCCTAAAGCATTATAGTATAAATACACATAAAATATTTTATTGTGATATCAATATCGTTTATACTATTATTATATAATCACATAAAAAAAGTCTCAATAACAAAAATGTTACATTCATCTAATAAACTGACTCATATTTGATATATATATTAGATTAATGTAGCATTCATATAATTTGCTTTATTTAATTGTCTTTATTAGCTTTAACTCTATATGCAAGCTTAAAAGTCATGATTTATTCAAATCTTGTTGCGTTTCAACACAGCATCTATGCTCTATATTATATACCTTTATTTTTTATTAATTTCACTTTTTTTACAATTTTATTGTCTTATTTTGTTTTTATGTTATAATATTATATATTTATACAAAATGAAAGGAGATAAAAAATGAATGAAGTGATTAAGAAATTCTTTAGTTTTGAAGATAGGATAAGTCGAATGCAATTCTTTTTATATTCATTATGCCTAATACCATTATACATATTTTCTTATATAATAAGTCTTGACTCAACATATACTGCATTAGCATTTTGTTTTTTAACTGCCACTATCTGTACAGTTTCATCAATTAGCCTTTCTATTAGAAGATTACATGATCTTAATCTATCTGGATGGTTAGTAGTTATACAATTTATATATTTCATCCCTGTAATAAAATATTTTACTATTGTATTTTGGCTGATTCTTATGTTTGTACCTGGTACTTTTGGAGGTAACTCATACGGCGATGACCCCCTCGAAGAAGCATACATTACTAATACTGATGGCATGGATTAAACTAATTAATTACTACTAATTAAGATTAGCTAAGAGATGTATAAAACATACAGGATATAGCAGTTAAACTTATACTACTATATCCTGTACAGAAAATCTTAATAATTCTAGTTTTATTATATTTTATTGTATATTTGACTTCCAAAGACCGTGTATATTGCAATATTCCCTTGCAATCACATTATTTGATTTTTCAACCTTAAATATAGCTTCTGGCTTATCATTAGGTTGTAATTTTTTTCTATATATATTATTATCAACTATCAATTCAATCCATTCTATATAATGAGTATCTATCATTGGATGTAATTGGTTTTCACCTATTACGACTTTATAGCCATCTTCAATTTCTTCAATAAAAGGTACATGTTTTTCAGTTGCAGTATCTGCTGTCTGTTCCTCTAATGATTCCATTTTTTGTCCACAACAAACTAAATCTGCTCCTTCTCCATGAAATATTTCTGTGACATTTCCACACTTATTACATTTGCGTATTTCCAACTCTTTAGTCATATTATTACCTCCTAATAGTATTAATACAGAATTTGTATAAAATTCGGTATGTATATATATTCTGTGTACCTACATGAAATCCTTTATATATTGAAGAATGTTAAAGAAATATACTAGCCATTTTTAATATTATAAAATATAATTATATCCAATTTATCACATTATAATTCTTACACTTTAATTGTTCTTTTTTAAATCAATCCTTAATGAAAAATTTAATTAACATTGACGGGATAAGAACTAAGTTAATTACTCTTATATATAATAATAAATATACAAAAGTGATTGCGGTATACGAACGATTTATGAGTATACATATTATAAATAAGGAAAAATAATTATCACATATAAATTATATGATTTAGTAGAAATCTAAAGAAATATAGGAAGAAAACTAATTAGACAAATAAAAAACCCTCGGCAAGCACTAACTGCAAACCCAGAGTTTATA
This sequence comes from Vallitalea sp., assembly GCA_025210515.1. Lineage (GTDB taxonomy): Bacteria > Bacillota > Clostridia > Lachnospirales > Vallitaleaceae > Vallitalea. Next base: position 16,700 of record JAOARM010000026.1, read on the forward strand.
GGACGTGCGCAGAAGGATTCGAACCCTCGGCCTTCTGATCCGTAGTCAGACGCTCTATCCAGCTGAGCTATGCGCACAAATAATTATGAAGATATAAAAAGCACCATAGGTGCTATAAGTATAATGCCGGAGACCGGAATCGAACCGGTACGATCGGTAAGGATCGCAGGATTTTAAGTCCTGTGCGTCTGCCAGTTCCGCCACTCCGGCATTTAAATGGGCGCAACAGGGCTCGAACCTGTGACCCCCTGCTTGTAAGGCAGGTGCTCTCCCAGCTGAGCTATGCGCCCGTATTAAATTAGTTAACGTTTGGTCTGGGTGACAAGATTTGAACTTGCGACCTCTAGAACCCCATTCTAGCGCTCTACCAAACTGAGCCACACCCAGACAATGGAGTGTAACTAACTGTCACTAAACGACCCAGAAGGGACTCGAACCCTCGACCTCCGGCGTGACAGGCCGGCGTTCTAACCAACTGAACCACTGGGCCTTAATTATCAGTGAAGATAATATTCACTGATATTAAATAAAATTAATATTATTAATTTTTAATGGACCTTCAGGGACTGGAACCCCGGACCAACCGGTTATGAGCCGGTTGCTCTGACCAACTGAGCTAAAGGTCCTAATGGAGCCGACGATCGGACTTGAACCGATAACCTGCTGATTACAAGTCAGCTGCTCTGCCAATTGAGCCACGTCGGCGTATTAACACAAATAATGTATTAATAATGACCCGTAGGGGAATCGAACCCCTGTTACCGCCGTGAAAGGGCGGTGTCTTAACCGCTTGACCAACGGGCCTAATTATGTAGCTCCCCGAGTAGGACTCGAACCTACAACCCTTCGGTTAACAGCCGAATGCTCTACCATTGAGCTATCGAGGAATATTTTTTCAAACATTCAAAACAACACATTGAATAATGAATATTAGATATTGTTATATTAACAACTTCTAACTTAATAATCTATCCTAAAACCTAGCAAGTCTACTATAACTTATACATCTTAACTCTTAACTTGACTTTTTGGTCAAGCCCTCGACCTATTAGTATCGGTCAGCTGAACATGTTACC
>JAOARM010000027.1 GCA_025210515.1 Vallitalea sp.
AATAAAATTGATTTTACAATATGATTAATAAGAAAAAGTAATTTTGGCTAACACTCTATATGTAAAAAGCCGATATCAATATAATATTGACATCGACTTTAAATTTAATTATTAAACAGGATAAACTTTATTAGTTTTATCAGCTAAATTTGGATCTATTTTTGTTTGTTGTGCTTCTCTGAATTTGAAGAAGTCTTCTGCTACTTGTGGGAATAATGCATATGATAAAACATCTTCATCTTGTTGTTTGTATCTTTTCATTTCAGATTCAATTTTACTAAGCTCAGGCTTAATTAAATCTGCTGGACGACAAGTGATTTGCTTTTCTTTACCAATAATTATATCTTTAACTTCTTTAGTAATTGGCATAGGTGTTCTACCATATTCTCCTCTTACAAGAGCTTTAGATTCTTTTGTAACCATTTTATATCTTTTACCAGAAAGAACATTAAGTACAGCTTGTGTACCTACAATCTGGCTAGATGGTGTTACTAATGGAGGATATCCGTAATCAGCTCTAACTCTAGGTATTTCTTCAAGCACATCATAGAATTTATCCTCTGCATTTTGTTTTTGTAATTGTGATACTAAGTTTGATAACATACCACCTGGTACTTGATATAATAAAGTTTTAATATTAACACCTAATACTTTTGGATTCATCAAACCAGTTTTTAGAGCATCTTCTCTAAGTGGTCTAAAGTAATCAGCAATTTCTGCTAATAAATCTTGATCAAATCCTGTATCATATGGTGTTCCTTTGAACGTTTCTACCATAACTTCTGTAGCTGGTTGTGCAGTTCCCATTGAGAATGGTGACATTGCAGTATCAATTATATCTACTCCAGCTTCAATAGCTTTTAGATATGTCATAGACGCTACACCACTAGTATAATGTCCATGTAACTGAATAGGTACTTTTACAGTTTTCTTTAATGTACTAATTAATTCAGTTGCAGCATATGGTACAAGAAGTCCTGCCATATCTTTTATACATATTGAGTCAGCACCCATTTCTTCTAATTGTTTTGCAAGTTTTGAATAATACTCAAGTGTATGTACTTCACTTAAAGTATAAGAAATAGCAATCTGTGCATGCCCACCTTCTTTTTTAGTGGCATTAATTGCAGTTTTTAAGTTTCTAGGATCATTTAACGCATCAAAAATACGAATTATATCCATGCCATTTGCAACTGTTTTCTGTACAAAATACTCAACCAAATCATCTGCATAATGTCTATAACCTAATATATTTTGTCCTCTTAATAACATTTGCAACTTAGTATTTTTAAATCCATCTCTTAGAGCTCTTAATCTATCCCATGGATCTTCCTTAAGGAAACGCAAGCAAGCATCGTATGTTGCTCCACCCCAACATTCAACTGAATGATATCCTACTTTATCTAATTTATCTACAATAGGAAGCATTTCTTCAGTTTTCATTCTAGTGGCTATTAGTGATTGGTGAGCGTCTCTAAGTATGGTGTCTGTAATTTTTACAGGTTTTTTTTCTACAGCCATATCTTAAACCTCCTATAATCATTGACTTTCTATATATTTGAAACCGACGAATAAAATAATTACTTAATTATTTTTAGCTACATATCATATAGCAATTATTAAATAATTTAATCATTCCTACAATTTTAATTAAGTTATATACCTTAAACTTTTTCTAGCTATATAATGTTAAGAATACACCAGCCGCAACTGCTGATCCTATAACACCTGCAACGTTTGGTCCCATAGCGTGCATTAATAAGAAGTTTGATGGATTTTCTTTTTGTCCAACTTTTTGAACAACTCTTGCCGCCATAGGAACAGCTGATACTCCTGCAGCTCCAATTAATGGATTAACTTTACCACCAGATAATTTACACATAAGTTTACCAAATAATACACCTGTTGCAGTTCCAATCGCAAATGCAATTAGCCCAAGTAATAATATTCCTAATGTTTTAGCAGTTAAAAATTCTTCTGCACCAGCAGTAGCACCAACTGTAATTCCTAGGAATATTGTAACAATATACATTAAAGCATTAGAAGCTGTATCCGCAAGTTTTTCTGTTACTCCTGATACTTTAATTAAGTTACCAAACATAAGCATTCCAATAAGTGGTGCTGTTGTTGGTAATATTAATACAACTACTATAGTAACGATTATTGGAAATAAAACCTTCTCAAGATGAGATACTGGTCTTAATTGCTCCATTTTAATTACACGTTCTTCTTTAGTTGTTAATGCCTTCATAATTGGTGGTTGAATAATTGGAACCAATGACATATATGAATAAGCCGCTACTGCTATAGGTCCTAATAGATGACCTGCAAGCTTAGTTGCCGTAAATATAGCAGTTGGTCCATCTGCTCCACCAATAATACCGATTGATGCTGCTTCTTCTGGAGTAAATCCTAATACAAGTGCTCCAAAGAAAGCAAAGAATATACCAAACTGAGCTGCTGCTCCTAATAAGAAACTTTTAGGATTAGCAAGTAAAGGTCCAAAGTCAGTCATAACACCAACACCCATAAAAATTAAAGGTGGGAAAATCCCTAAATGATCACCTTGAAACAAATAATATAATAATCCACCAATTTCGTTTTGTGCATCAGGTGCTCTCATCAAAAATGTTTCAGGTAAATTTACTAATAACATACCAAATGCTATTGGTAATAATAATAATGGTTCATATTCTTTTTTAATAGCTAAATATAGTAACAATAATGCAATAGCTATCATAACTATATTACGCCAAGCTTGTGCATCTGAAGTGAAATTCTTAATAATCCACGCAATTCCCGTACTATCAACAAATCCACCTAAGGCATCTCCAAGCTTACTCCAAAATTCCATTATAGAGTTACCTCCCTACTATGCTAAATTTCTTAGTTTAGAGATACTATTAAATCTCCTGTGTCAACACTTTGACCAGCCGAAACATTTACAGAAGCTACTGTACCAGCCTTAGGTGCTACAACTTCATTTTCCATTTTCATAGCTTCTAATATAGCTAGTACATCTCCTTCTTTTACTTGTTGTCCTTGAGATACTTTTACGTCTACTATTTTACCTTGCATTGGTGCTGTTACTTTAGTCGCACCTGCTGGTGCTGCTGTAGCTGGTTTTGCTGCTGGTGTTGCCACTTTTGTAGATACTGCTGCTGGTGCAGATACTGGAGTTGCAACTTGTCCGTTTCCAACTTCCTCTACAGCAACTTCATATGTATTACCATTAACAGTAACTTGAAAATTTCTCATGATAAATCCTCCTATCAAAATTCGTTATCATTTCTTAACTAAAAATATATAATTATGTTAATTTACCATCTTGATCTATTTGAACCGATCTTTCTAAAAGATTTTACTTGTAATTTATCAGTTGTAGTATTGAGAGATGCAGCAATAGCAGCAGTTATTACAGCAACTAATTCTAAGTCATCAGTTGTATTTTCTTCAACAGGAGTAACTTCTACTGGTACGCTCTTTGGAACCACAACTTCTTTTTTCTTTGGTTGTTCAAGAAATTGAAATAACCAAATAATAATGGCAATTAGTATAAGTACAGCAAATACTATACCCATTCCACTAATAAGTGCAATTAAACCTTCCATTAAAATACTCATCTTAATTCACCTCGTTTAAACAGTTCCATGTTTTTTATCAGGTCTTGCTTCTCTCTTACTATAAAGCATTTCAAGTGCAGCAATCACACGTTTTCTTGTAGCTGCTGGTTCAATAATATCATCAACATATCCTCTGCTAGCAGCAGCATAAGGACTTGCTTGAAGTTCTTCGTACTGTGCAGTTTTATTTGCCATATCTTCTGCTGACATACTTGCATCATTTAATTCATCAGCATACATTATTCTTACTGCTGAATCAGAATTCATCATAGCTATTTTACTATTTGGCCAAGCATATACAAAATCCGCTCCTATATGCTTACTATTCATAGCAATATAAGCTGTTCCAAATCCTCTTCCTACAACTATATTAACTTTTGGTACTGTAGCATTAGCAAAAGCATATAGTAATTTTGAAACTGCTTTTGAAATACCAGCTTTTTCTTCTTCTACTGTAGCATTAAATCCTGCTATATCCGTAAATGTTACTACTGGAATGTTAAAAGAATCACAAATTTTTACAAAGTTAGTTCCTTTTTCACAAGCTGAAGAAGAAAGTAATCCTTCGTTTCCAGCTGTTTGATTAGCCACAACACCTACGCTTTGACCATTCAATCTAATGAAGCCAGTAACTACCATTTGTCCATAATTTGCTTTTGTTTCAACAAATAAATTATTATCTGCAATTGATGATATAATAGCTTTCATGTCAAATCCTGCACTCAAATCCTCAGGAACAATTTCATTCAATTCCGCAGATATTCTATTAAGATCGTCATTTGAATCATAAATTGGAGCTTCTTCAAAATTGTTTGATGGTAATATTTCAATTAAATTTCTGATTTCTGTTAATAAAGATTTTTCATCTTCTGCAACGAAATCTATAATTCCAGTTTCTTTAGAATGGAAATCAGCACTAGCAATAGTTTCTAAAGTTTCTGATTTACTATCTAATGAATTAGGACTACTAACAAATAAACTTGTAGCTTTCTTAGTCATAAATGTAAAATCTGATAAAGAAGGAATTATTGTAGCTCCTCCTCCACATGTACCAAGAATAGCTGTAATTTGTGGAACAACTCCTGATGCTAACGTTTGTTTAAGGAAAATCTCTCCAAAACCATTAAGCGCATCTGTAGATTCTTGAAGTCTTAGACCTGTTGAATCAAGTAATGCGATTATTGGTGCACCTGTTTTCATAGCCATATCATAGACATTACATATTTTCTTAGCATGCATTTCACCTAATGCACCACCAAGAACAGTTACATCTTGACTGTAAACGTATACTAATCTTCCTTCGACAGTACCGTAACCTGTTACAACGCCATCAGCTGGAGTATCCTTAACACTTAAATTAAAATTAGTTGAACGACTTTTTACGAACGTACCAATCTCTACAAAGCTATTAGTGTCAAGTAAGTTTTCGATTCTTTCTCTAGCCGTCATTTTAGAATCGGCATGGACTTTACTTATTGCTGCATCTCTGCCGCCTATTTCAATAGCATTTCGACGGTTAGTGAGCTCATTGATCATGTTTTGAACACTCATGCATTAACCCTCCATTTTTTCTTTATGTAAAACAATGCAACTTTCACCAACTATCATTTTACATTAATAGGTATTATTTTTCAAGTTTAAATAGAAATATTAATTATTTTTTTCTTACAAGATAAATTATTGGCGCATTTTTAACCCTATTTTCATATTTTATAGATATAATATCGTATTTGTTACTATCAAGTTCACGTAAAAACTTACTGACAGAATCTTTTTCTTCCATTCCGCCTTTATGTCCATAATAGGCAATGATAGAAATGAGCCCTCCACTTTCTAGCAAATCTAATATTTTTTCTATTGCCTTAATAGTAGAATCAGGTTTTGTTATTACATTCTTATCTCCCTTTGGTAGATATCCTAAGTTAAACATAGCTACTTTTATATTATCATTAACATATTTATTAACGTATTCATGAGAATCTTCTATAAGTACTACTCTTTCATTTAATTTATTTTCATTTAACTTCTCTTTAGTTAAGTTAATAGCAATACTTTGAATATCAAAACCATATACCGTTCCATTCTCCCCTACACTTTCTGCTAGAAAAACTGTATCAAAACCATTTCCAACTGTAGCATCTATTACACTATCTCCATCTTTAATATATTCTTTTACAATGTTTTGTACTGTTTCTGTAATTTTTGGTTCAAACAAAATATTTCACCTCATTAGATTTAATCATAATTTTTTCAGATATCTAATTTCTTCTTTAGTTAATTGTCTATATTTACCTTGAGAGATACCTTTTATCTTTATTTTACCTATTGAAACTCTTTTTAGCTTAATAACATCACAACCAATATATTCAAACATTTTTCTTACTTGTCTGTTTTTACCTTCATGTATAATAACTTCTAGTTTCGTTTTACCATTTCCTCTTTCTAATACTTTTATTCTAGAACTAGAAGTAGTGTATTCTCCTAGATTTGCACCTATTCTTAGTTTATCAAGACTTTCTTCATCTGGTTCTCCACTTACAGTAACTAAATATTTTTTCTCCACTTCATGTTTTGGATGAGTAAGTTTATAAGTTAAATCTCCATCGTTAGTAAGAATCAATAATCCACTTGTATTATAGTCTAGTCTTCCTACTGGATATAATCTGGATTTAATATCAATTAAATCCATTACTGTTTTTCTGCCTTTTTCATCTGATACTGTTGATATATATCCAGTTGGCTTATTTAATATAATATATATTAATTTATTATTATTTTTTACTACTTTTCCTTCATATTTAATAATATCTTGACTACTCACTTTACGTCCTAATTCTTTTATAATTTTTCCATTTACAGAAACTTTTCCATCGGCAATTAATTTCTCCGCTTTTCTTCTTGAAGCTATTCCAGCATCAGCTAAATATTTTTGTAATCTAACTTCCATAGTATGTCCTTTCTATCCAATAATATGGGGCTACTTATTGTCAAATAATAAAAACTTATCCACCACTTCATTGAATACATATTTATAGTTTATTTTTGTTACATCTGTTTTTGAAACAAGAGGTACACTACAATACATTTTCCCATCTATATATATCTCGGCTTCACCTACATTTTGCCCAATTTCTATAGGCGCTATTAAATTTGGCTGAATCACATATAGTATATCTACATGTTCATCTTTTGATAACGTTATACTTACATCTTCACTTGTTAATATATCTATCTTTTTCTCAATTCCTTTTTTTACATAAGTATCGCATATATATTTATTGCTTTCTAATACTCTCTTGGTTTCAAAATTATTGAATCCATAATCTAAAAGCATTCTAGTATCTTTCCAACGATAAGTTTTATTAGAAGGCCAACCAGATGCTAGAACAACTGCAATTAATTCTAAATCATCTCTCTTAGCAGAACCTACAAAACAATATCCTGCCTTAGCAGTATATCCTGTTTTAACTCCATTAGCACCTTGATACATATTAAGAAAACTATTTTTGTTGGTAATATTAAATCCTCTATTAGATTTTATTTCATTAAAATTTTTGGATGGAGTATTAATTATTTTCATAAAAGTTTCATTATTAAGAGCATATCTTGTAATAAGAGCCAAGTCATAAGCGGTAGTTTGATGTCCCTCAACATGAGAATCTAATCCATTAGGTGTCTTAAAACAAGTATTTATTGCACCCAATTGTTTTGCTTTTTTTGTCATCATATCACAAAACGCTTCGCATGTACCTCCTATATGCTCTGCAATAGCCACAGCTACATCATTAGAGGATATAAGCATTAAAGCATGTAATAAATCTCCTAGATAATATTGTTCTTCTGGTCTTATATATAATTTTACTTTGGGAGCTTTTGATGCTTCTTTACTTACTGTGACTATTTCGTCCATTTTACATGATTCAAGAGCTAATATACAAGTCATAATCTTTGTTGTACTTGCCATAGCTCTTTCTTCATAACCATTTTTATGATATAGTACTCTTCCTGTAGCTTTATCCATTAATAAAGCTGAATATGCATATAATTTTTTTGGTTCATTATTAGTCTCACTGGCTAGTGTTACGTTACCAGACAATATAATTATTATTAATACTATGTAATATGTGTTTCTTAATACTCTTTTCATTTCATCCCACTTTTCTTATAGAAGTCCTTACAATAATCTATAAAAAAAGAGAGGATTTTATTCCTTAGAATTTAAGTCTTTTAATTTAACTTCTTCCATAGCTTCAATCTGTATTTTATCAAGTCTATCTTCATCTAGAGAAGGTAATTCATGTAATGACTGGAATCCAAAGTTCCTTAGAAAATCTTGAGTTGTACCAAACAAAATAGGTCTACCAGGTGCATCTAATCTACCTTTTTCACAAACCAAATTAAATTCAATTAATTTATTTACACAATGATATGAGCTTACACCTCTTATTTTCTCTATTTGTGATTTTGTAATTGGCTGTTTATAAGCAATTATTGATAATGTTTCTAATAAAACATCAGTTAATACATAACTCTTTGCCTTATTATTAACTCTTCTTATATATTCATAATACTGAGTTTTGGTACACATTTGATATGCATTATCAAGTTCAATAATAATTACTCCTCTATCTTCTTCTTCATACTTGTGCATCATATTAGTAATTATTTTTTTTGCTGTTTTTTTGTTATGGTCTATAGCCTCTGCAATTTTTTCTAGTTCAACTGCTTCTCCCATAGAAAATAATATTGCTTCTATAATTGCTTCTATTTTATTTAACTGCATTTTTTTCCCTCTATCGTTCATATTTTTTTCTTATATTAATTATAACGAAAGTCTATGTATCCTACATAATAGCTTCATTAACTATTATTTATCTGAATATACATAGACTAACATGTTAATCTTCTCATTATAATTATCTTACTAATAATAATTAAATATATTTTATTATAATTTCTTCAAAAATTTCAGTTTGAATAATTGTAATGTATCCTATCTTAATTAACTCTAATATTGCAAGGAACGTAACTATAACTTCCACTCTTGAAGATTGTAGTTCAAGTACATCTCGAAAACTGATAGTATTATACTCTTTTGATAAATCTTTTATATAATCCATTTTATCATTTACTGTAAATTCTTCTTTAACTATTTTTCCAAACTCACTACGAATGGGATCAATCTTATTGAATTGTTTCTTCATCACAGATTGAAATATATTATAAATAGTAGAAAAATCTATATTATTTAATACTTCACTTGCATCTATTTTTTCTTCATATTTTATAATTTCATCTGGTATAGTAGGTTCTTTGAAAATAGTTCTATTAGCATCAATATGTCTTAATTTTAATTGGTCTTTGATTATTTTGAATTTCTTATATTCTATTAACTTATCCATGAGTTCTTCTCTTGGATCTATCTCTTCTTCATCTTCTTTTTCGATAGGTAATAACATCTTAGACTTAATATTAATTAAAGTTGCCGCCATTTCTATAAATTCACTCATGACTTCCATATTATTTTCTTCAAGTTGTTTTATATACTCAAGGTACTGTTCTGTAATTATAACTATAGGAATGTCATATATGTTTAATTTATTTTTATCTATAAGATGTAATAATAAATCTAAAGGCCCTTCAAATACTTCTAATTTAACTGGAATACTCAATTAAAGTTCCTCCTACATTCATTATATAATTCTAAATACTTTAAAAAGTATATTTACTAGATTAGATAGAATTCCCATTGCTAATGCTAATATGAATATTGACTGTATAATTTTTTCATATTGTATTAGTTTAAAATATGAATGTGGTTTAATCGATTGTACTATTCTAACCATATCAAGTGGTGGCACTGGTAACAGGTTAACAATTACTATTCCAAAATTATAGTAAATTAACATTATTAAAAATGTACTTAGATGTGGATTAATACCCCCAGTACTATAAAATATAGGTATTAAAATAGTCATTAATAATAAATTAGCTAATATACCCGATAATGATATAGCTATTAGCCCTTTGCTTTTGTCTTTCAGTCTTGCATTATTAAATACAAAAGGTTTTTGCCATCCTACATTCATAAACATAAATGTTATAATTCCAAATGGATCAATATAGTTCATTGGATTATAAGATATATTAGTTTGTTTTTTATAAAGTGGATGTACCAAAAGCTTATATGCAAATATTTTTGGATATTCATGAACACATACAACTATAATGGCACATATAAACTTAATCAGCAAATCTATTAATAAATTTCTTAACTCTATCATTATTACACCTCTTCAACATTTCTAAGTAACTTCTCAATTCATAAGCATATATAATCGTATATACTTTTAGTACGGAGGCTACTTTTTATTTGTTATCTATAAGATATTGTACTAATAATTGGGTATAATTTCAAGCTATAGTTTTATATACTTATATTTTTTAATAGAATCATCTTCCTATAAAATATTTTCCTAGATATTTTCAGTAAAATTATTATGATATAAAAAAGATCTGCCATTATACACTTTACATAAATTAAAGTAAATGTATAAGTACAGATCTTAATATATTTAATTTGATGCCATTAACATAGCAAGTGCAATGGAATTAAGTTTAGCTTCCTTGCTATCAGCTCTTGATGTAACTATAATAGGCACTTTTGCACCAGCTAAAACACCTGCAACTTTAGCATCTCCAATAAATGAAACTGTTTTATACAAAATATTACCAGCTTCAATTAATGGCGTTATAAGAACATCAGCATTACCTGCAACAGGATTATCAATGTTTTTATGTTGTGCTGCTTCAATTGATACTGCATTATCTAGTGCCAAAGGTCCACCTACAATACAATCTCTAATTTCACCTTTTTTATTCATTTCTTCTAATTTTTTCGCATCTACTGTTGCTGGCATTTTATCATTTACTTTTTCTATAGCACAAATAACCGCAACTTTCGGCATACTAATTCCTATGCTCTTAGCAACTATTACAGAATTCTCAATGATTTGTTTTTTCGTAATAAGATCAGGTGCAATAGTCATAGCGGCATCAGACACTAGCAGTATTCTTGGATATGTAGGTGCATCTATTACTCCAACATGACTAATAACTCTTCCCGTTCTTAGATTTGCTTCTTTTTTTAATACCTCCTTTAATAAAATGGCAGTATCTACTATGCCTTTCATTAACATATCAGCTTCACCCATAGTAACTTTTGATACAGCGACTCTACATGCTTCTGCTTTATCAATTACATGGCATATTTCTATATTATCTAAACTCATATTAATTATATTTGCTATTTTTTCAATCTCTTCTTTATCTCCTATAAGTATAGGTTGTATAATGCCTTCATCAGTTGCATATTTAACAGCTCTAAGTACACCTTCATCTTGAGCTACTGCTACTGATAGAATCCTTTTTACTTTTGTTCTGGCTAAATTGACTATGTCTTCAAAATTTTTAATCACTTTGTTGTCCTTCCTTTCTTACAAGTTGAAATTCTCTGTTAAAATATAGTATATGTTAAACACTATATTACAGGAATATTTTACCTTTTTCAACTCCTTTTAAGACACGTAAGGCACCTTCTGCCAATGCTATCATTTCATCTTCACCTGGAAACACCAAAATATCTCCTAGAAAACCAATTCTATGTTTTAGCATGTTACAGAATTTTTCTGAGTAAGCAATTCCACCAGTTATTATTATTGCATCATATTCTCCTTTTAATACGGTAGCCATAGCCCCAATTTCTTTAGCTACTTGATAAATCATTGCATCATATATGAGTTTTGCTTCTTCATCACCTTTCTCTATCATATTTTCAACGGCTCTTACATCGTTAACTCCTAGATAACTTACAATACCCCCTTTTCCAACTATCATTTTTTTTATTTCTTCTTTTGTATATTTATTACAATAGCATAGATTAATTAATTCACCTGTTGGTATTTGTCCTGCACGTTCAGGTGAAAAAGGTCCATCTCCATCTAATGCATTATTAACATCAATTACTCTTCCTTTTTTATGAGCTCCTATAGATATTCCGCCACCTAAATGAGCCACAATAAAATTACAATCTTCATATTGTTTTTCAGCCTTATATGCTACTCTTCTTGCAACTGCTTTTTGATTAAGAGCATGAAACAAACTAATTCTTGTTGTTCCTTTTAATCCAGTAATTCTTGCAATGTCATCTAACTCATCTACACATGGTGGGTCTATTACAAAAGCTTTTATACCTAATTCACATGCTAATTCATATGCTATTATTCCAGCTAAATTAGAAGCATGACCTTTTTCTATTGCTCCTTGTTTCAATGCTTCTACTAAATTATTATCTAGTTTATATGTTCCTCCTTCAATAGGTTTTATTAACCCTCCCCTACCTACAATACCACTTATACTATTTAATTTTATATCACGTTTTTCAAGAACTTTCATAACAGCTTTCTTACGAAATTCATATTGTTCAAGTATTGAATCAAATTCGTCTAGTACTTTTATTGAGTGTCTTAGTGTTTCTTCTAATACCAACTGTTCGTTATCAAATATAGCAATTTTTGTTGATGTAGAACCTGGATTAATGACTAATACTCTAAAAATACTTTTCATTTTATATTCCTTTCTCTTATAAAGTTCTATATCTATAGGTTAGCACCAATTATAATTTTTCTCAGTGCTCATTTTGGCTAAATAACATACTTTTTTTGTTCAGTTTATATACTTTTAATATATAGATATGTACCACTCTTGTTAATGTATTTCTACAGGATTTAACATTTTAGAAAAAGCCATATAAGTTATAACAATACAACCAATTGATCTTAACAAAAATAATTATTTTATTAATATTATTCACATCAAAAATCATACCTCTTAAAATGCTTTTTTTGACATTGACATATATATAAGTTAAATATAATATTAAGTTAGGAGTCAAAAAGTATATATAGATAGGATTTGATAATACATGAATTCAAATTTCGAGATAATTAAACATAGTGGTAATTTACCACTTAGTATATTTCTTCACGAAAGCAATCATATCTATCCAATGAATTGGCATAAAGAAATAGAAATTCTTTTTGTACTTAAAGGTAATGTTCAGATTAAAATAAGAGATAATAATTACATCCTTAGTCAGGATGACATTATTTTGATTAACAGCTATGAAATGCATGAAATTGCACCACTTGGTGAAGATATTGTAATATTAGTATTCCAACTTGACCCATGTTATTATCAAAAATATTATCCTAACTTTACAGAAATAATTTTTCATCTAAATTCAACAACAGTTAGTAAAGATATTAATACATATAATACACTAAAAGAAAATCTTGTTATTATGATGTGGTATAGATTAAATGAAGATAAGACTTATCAAATTAAGTTACTAAAACAATCTCTTGCTCTTGTTGAGTTGCTAATTGGACATTTTGTAAAAACAATGATTTATGATAGAAATAATAACGATCGATCTCAACAAAGACTAATTTCTATTATTGAATATATCAACAAAAACTATCATAAAAAACTTACACTTTCAGAAGTAGCTGAAAAAGAATATATAAGCATATACTACCTATCAAAATTTTTCAAAAACAAAGTAGGTATTGGGTTCAATAAATACCTTAATTTATTTCGATTAAACAAATCTATGAACGACTTACTTAATTCTAATAAAATGATTCTTGATATTGCTCTTGATCATGGTTTTCCAAGCGTCAAAGCTTATACAACATTATTTAAAGAAACTTACAAAGAAACACCTAGCTCGTTTCGCAAGAAATATTTGCATAATACTCCACTAACACAAAAGCCTACAACCGTGACAAAAAACAGCCGAAATTTATTACATAATTATATTCAATTACATTCAAAAGATTTTTTATCACAAAACCTTAATGAAATTAATCATCTAAATGTTAACATGCTACAGAGTAATAATACTAGAATATCTAAAGAAACAATAGTTCAGTATGATTTTTTATATGATGGAATGAATGCATATATCCAAGAACTTCTTACTAAGTTAACAGATGATATTCCAATTGATTATATACGTTTTAATGGAATATTAAACAATAATATGAATTATACTAACAATTATCACAATATGAATTATTTCTATATTGATTATCTATTAGATTCAATATTAAATCTAGGAATTAAGCCTTATATACAACTTAAATATCAAGAGAAAAATATTACAATTAAGCAATGGAATTTTCTTACTAGAAGTCTAATTAATCATTGTATTAATCATTACGGATTAGAAAAAGTGATCACATGGAAATTTGAATTTTGGTTTAATGAACAATCTAATAACTCATCTATTGATCAATATAATTATTTACTTAATAATATTAATGAGTGCTACAATAATATTAGTCTAGGGATATTATTTACTAATAATAATAATGAAATAGAAAATATAATAAATCAACTTAATGAATTAAACATTACTGCAATAGATTTTATTACAATTGATATTAATGATAAGTATCTGTGTGATAACCAACAGTCTATATATACACTTATTAATTATTTATCTGATAATAATATTAAATTATATTTTAACATTAATAATTATAGTAATAAGCTTAATGAAACTTGTTATGCATCAAGTTCTTTTATCTATAATTCGTTAAATATATTAAGAGATGTTTCAACTATTGTTCCTTTGATTAGTAAAACAAATGACGGTGAAATATTTAATGGTATATATAGCTTATTAACTTATAACGGGCTTAAAAAACCACTTTATAGTGCTTACTATTTATTAAGCTTAATTAATGGGGAAGTAATTAATGAAGGTGATTATTATATAATCGTAAAAGACAATAATCGTTATTATATATTACTTTATTATTATAGTGAAAGTATTGTAAATAATATATCCAAAATAATTTACCTTAATCTTAGATTATCTCAAGGTAAATATACTGTTACAACATATATTTTAAATGATGACAATGGTTGTATATATAATGAATGGCTACATATGGGTTCTCCTCAATCATTAAGTAAAATAGAATATAATTTTCTAACTTGTAAAGAGTGTATGAGAATTGAAAGTTCTACTATAGATACAAATGATTCTATACATTTACAAAGGTCTATTAAAGAAAATGAAATAAATCTTATTGAAATAACAAAGGAGCTGTCTGATAATACAGTTTTTAATGGCTAAAAACATTGGGGCTGTCTCATAATATATTTTTACGTCCATATCAAAGGAAGGTAGACTAGGTTTAGCGATAAGCGAAGCCACGGACGGCGTAGCACCTACCCTTTAAACAGGACGTTTAAGGGTAGGAATAGCTAAACTTCCAAAACTTATATAGCCATCCAAAAAATATATTATGCGACAGCCCCCTCATTAATGTATAAAATGTATTATAAGACAGCCCTTTACAAAAAATATCAAGCGTATTATCTTAGTGAAAAAACATTTTTACCAACTTATCTAAATAGAAGTTAAATGTTGCTCTTTCCACAGCTTCATTTGCAATCAAGTCAACTCTTCCTACTTCTTCGTCACCTGATTTATATATAATTTCCCCTAATTTATCTCCTACATTTATAGGCGCATCTACAAATTCAGGAACTTGTATTTCATTAGTAATTTCTCCATTATTAGTATTGTCAAGTACACAACTAAAGTCCTTTGCTCCAACGCAAGCTATCTCTTCTAGAGTACCTCTTCTTACTGGTAGGCTTGCAAGTGTTTTATCTTTTATCGTATCTTTATATATTTTACAATTAGCGAATCCATACTCAAACATTTTAATTACTTCATTAAAACGAGCTTTCCAATTAGGAGCTGCCATAACAACAGCAATTAGTTGTAGCCCATCTTTATTAGCTGTTCCAGATAAGCAATACTTTGCTAAACTTGTAGAACCTGTTTTAAGCCCTGTAGCATATTCCTTATACCATTGTAATAATTTATTGGTACTTGATATTACCGTTACTTCTTCGCCTTTTTTTCGTTTATGAACTATCTCATCCATCCATATTTTACTTAACTGGAATATTTGAGGATATTTTGTTATTAGTTCTCTAGACATTATAGCTACATCATAAGCACTAGTCACATGATTATCAACGTCAAGTCCACAAGCGTTAACAAAGTGAGTATCATCCATACCTAATTCTTTTGCTTTATTATTCATCATCTGAACAAATTCATCTTCAGTTCCACCAATATGTTCTGCCATAGCTACTGCGGCATCGTTTCCAGAAGCAACTACAATACCTTTTGCCAATATGCTAACAGGTTGTACTTCACCTGTGTCTAATAATATAGTAGAACCTCCAAAACTAGATGCATGTTCACTTATAACAACTTCATCTTCCCAACCAATTTTACCATTTTCAAGAGCTTCATACATAAGTAATAAAGTCATAATCTTAGTTACACTGGCTGGTCGCAACTTTTCATGAGCATTTTTTTCATATAATATTTTACCTGTTGATGGTTCCATTAATAATGCTGATTTTGCTGTTAATTCTAACTTATCTTTTTTATCTTCCTCTGCCAATACATAAATATTAATACAGCTTAACACCATAACTAAAGAAAGAAAATAACTTAATAATCTTTTTTTCATTATCGCTCACTCCTTCTAATCATAACACTTGTATTTTATATAGTGATGATTATAAAATAATATTACTGTTCCACATAACGAATTATTATTATCTTTATAAAATTATTAATTATAAACGCACTTTAAAAATTTTAACATATTTATAAAATAAAGAACAGTAGTTAAATCTTACTATTAGAGTAAGCTTTTTGAAGAAATTTATACATTTATATTAGCTGGTAATTATTTCATGTTCTGTTACAATTCCTTTTATAAACTTAGTTTTTATAGGTTGAGTATCTGAATAATCATATGCCAATAATATTCTTTCTTTTGCTACTTTAATCTTATTTTCATCATTTCCATGAATATAAGCTATTATATCGCCTTCTGAAACTTTGTCAGAAACTTTCTTTTCGATAATTACTCCTACACTTGTATCAATAGTACTCTCTTTTGTTTCTCTACCACCACCAAGTATCATTGTGGCGATTCCTATTTCGTCGGCTTCTATATGACTTATATAACCACTTTTAGTTGCTTTCACTTCCTCAATAATGTCAGCTTTCGAAAACAAATCAGTATTATCAATAAATTGTTGATTACCACCTTGTGCTTCAATTAATTGTTTTAGTTTTTCTAAAGCAGCACCAGTAGTTATTGTTTCTTCTAGAAGTTTTCTTCCTTCTTCAGCAGTATCAACTTTTCCAGCAGTTTTAACCATATAGCTTCCAAGAGTAAGGCAAATATCAACTAAATCCTCTGGTCCATTACCTCTTAGAGTTTCGATTGCTTCAATTACTTCTAAACTATTACCTACTGCTTTTCCAAGTGGCTGATCCATATCAGTTATAATTGCTGTTGTATCTCTTGATAGACCATTACCGATAGCTACCATTTCCTTAGCTAACTTGAATGCGTCTTCTTCTTTTTTCATAAATGCACCACTACCAGTTTTTACGTCAAGTACAATTCCATTAGCTCCAGATGCAATCTTTTTGCTCATAATACTACTTGCAATAAGAGATATATTATCTACTGTGGCAGTAACATCTCTAAGTGCATATAACTTTTTATCTGCTGGTGCTAAGTTAGCAGTTTGACCAGCTATAGCTATTTTAATATTATTTACATTATTAATAAAATCTTGTTTTTCTACTTTAGTGCTAAACCCTGTGAATGATTCGAGCTTATCAATTGTTCCACCTGTATGACCCAGACCTCTTCCAGACATTTTTGCGACAGGTATTCCAAGTGCTGCTACCATTGGCGCAATAATAAGTGTAGTTTTATCGCCAACGCCACCTGTACTATGCTTATCAACTATCGTTCCTTCTATCTCAGATAGATCTAACATTTCCCCACTTTTTGCCATTGACAAAGTAAGTGCCAAAGTCTCTTCTTCATTCATTCCTTGGAAATAAATAGCCATTAATAAAGCTGATACTTGATAATCTGGTATATTTCCATTTGTATACCCTTCAATAAAATAATTAATTTCATCTTCTGATAATATTTTACCTAATTTTTTCTTCTCAATTAAATCATACATCCTCATAATAATTCATCCTTTCTATCACTTGAAATTAAGGATTTTACAATTATATAACTATAATCTTATTTTTTTATATTTTCTAGGAAGCTTTCTCCTATATTAAGTTTTTTAACTCCTAGTATTTCTCCTATAGTCTGCCCTATATCTGCAAATGTTTTTCTAGTTTTCAAATCAGTATTTGATTTTAGAGATTTTCCATATGCTAAGAAAGGAACATATTCTCTTGAGTGATCTGTTCCAGGCATTGTTGGGTCACATCCGTGATCTGCATTAATCATAAGAACATCAGTATCTTTCATATTAGAAATTATTTCTGGAAGTCTAGAGTCAAAAGCTTCTAATCCTTTAGCGTAACCTTCTACATTATTTCTATGTCCCCATGCTGAATCAAATTCTACAAGATTAGTAAATATTAGCCCTTTATTATTTTGTTGCATATATTTAATAGTTTGGTCTACACCATCCATATTATCCTTAGTATGAATAGCTTCTGTTATTCCTTTTCCAGAAAAAATATCTTCTATTTTACCTACACCGATAACGTCCAGCCCTTGTTCTTTTATAACGTCAAGTAACATTTCTTCTGGTGGATTAAGTGAAAAATCACGTCTATTAGCGGTTCTATAGAAAGAACCAAGCTCACCTTTAAATGGTCTTGCAATAACTCTAGCTACTGCATGTTCTTCTACTAAAATATCTCTAGCGGCTTGACACATATCATATAATTTTTCAATTGGAACTATATCTTCATGTGCCGCGATTTGGAACACACTGTCAGCAGAAGTATATACAATGGGACGACCTGTTTCTATATGTTCTTTTCCTAATTCTTCTAATATAGCAGTTCCCGAAGCTGGTTTATTTCCTAATATCTTCTTACCTACATATTCTTCAAATTTATCTGTTACTTCTTTTGGAAAGCCATTAGGATAAGTAGGGAATGCTTTTGGAGAGTGAATTCCAACCATTTCCCAGTGACCAATTGTTGTATCTTTTCCATTAGATAATTCTGCAACTCTACCATAAACTCCTTCTGGTTCACTAACTTTTTCTAGATTAACCATGCCTTCGATATTGGCTAAACCTAATTTTCTCATATTCGGCACATCAAGTCCATATTGTTTAGCAATATTTCCAATAGTGTTACTTCCTATATCGTTAAATCTATCTGCATCAGGTAGTTCTCCCATCCCCACACTATCTAATATTATCCATATTACTCTGTCTATCATATTAATTCCTCCATTCATTTTTTAACAGTATATATTATATTGAGATTTTGTTATAATCTATACTTGTTTGTCTACATTTATAATAATCTATATATACATTATTATTCAATAAGCATAATGTAATATAATTATACTACTTTAATAATACAAGTTACTATAGATAAATGTAAATGACACATGTCCTATTTCTACTGTATTACTTAATTGACTAGTGATAAATACTATGTTTTAACTTAGAACTTGTCTTAATTATTGCCTATTTGTAATATAACTACTTAATATTATACCAAAACCATCAATATATATTTATTATAAAAATGACTATAAAGAATAAAATATACTTCTACTAAACAAATAAAAGTCTAGAATCCTTATTATATAGGGTTTTCTAGACTTTTATTTTTTATGTATTGTTTTATTTTTATATAAAACGTTATTTTCTATCCAGTGATTTTATATACTTATGACTAGATTCTTTGTAAATTATTTATGTATAACAATAACACTTTAATTTATATAAGGATTATATAGATAGTTTGAACTTACAGCACCGTTTTGCAACAAATTATATTTATCATTATAATATGTTGCTGGGTCTTTTAGGCTTTGTGTATCCCAACCAAAGCAACCTCCAACAGCTTGATCTCTACCATTTAAAGTACCATAAGACTCGAAAGTATTATAATCTCCTATTTCATATCTTCTATTCCATATTTCATCTATACTAAGTATTTTATAATAATAAGAACTTGTGAATTCGCCATCAATATTAGTTGGTGCTTGTGCTATATCACCCACATTATAAATTATTGCATCATCACCTATAACCTTGTCTTTTGTATGGTAATCTGGATCAAATGCAAAAATCGCATGACCTTTTGCATATATATCTAACTGATCGTTCAACACATCTCCATTACTACTAATGAAAACTTTTGGATGACATCCATTTGTAGTCTCAAAAACAACATCATCTATTGTGTATTCCCCTTTACTACTATGAACAGTAGTTTCCATTACCTCAAATGTTCCATATCCATTGTTTTGTTGTCCTTTTCTTATTGCTAAACAAACATCCTCTACATCATTTTCATGTCTATCAGCTGAGAAAAATGCATCATCCATGGCATGATAAAAACAATATTTTAAAAAGTAATGGGTTTCAGTCTCTACATAAATCCCATATGCATATGCTTTCATCATACTATAATCACCATTTCTAGGTACGTTATCCCAGTTATTACCTGCATCCCAATCTCCATCATAATTTATATTAGTAATCATATCTCCAGCAGGATAATACTGATGCCAAAGTACTTTATCTTGTCTCAAATCTTGATAAACTTGAGGTGCCCAATAATTCAGAACATCTTCTTTAACATGTCCACTTGCCAAAGCTGTAATGTGTAAATTGCTACACAACATTGAAACCATTAATAAACAAATAAAAAATAATGAAACGCTAATTTTTCTAATTTTCATAGTAATTACCCTCCCATATTATTTTATATTTTGTAATACTTCTAGTCCCAAATAAGACATTGATAAATAATAATTATTATTATACTACTTGTACCTCCCTATTAGATTATATATATCAAATATATATTTTATGCTATTTAATAATTATTTTTTGTTTTTTTCTATTTTACATATTGACATTAGCTTTATTTGTGCTATAATATTTTTCATAGCCGATAATAATTATCGTCAAATAATAATTATAAAATAAAATTGGAGGAATTAGAATATGAAAAAATATGTATGTACTATATGTGGTTATGTTCACGAAGGAGAAAGTGCTCCAGAAAAATGTCCTCAATGTAATGCACCAGCCAGCAAGTTTGTAGAACAAAGTGATGAAGAAATGGCTTGGGCTGATGAACATAGAATAGGTGTTGCGAAAGATGTAGATGAAGAAATCTTAGAAGGTCTAAGAATGAATTTTACAGGTGAATGTACAGAAGTAGGAATGTACCTTGCAATGGCAAGACAAGCAGATAGAGAAGGTTATCCAGAAGTTGCTGAAGCTTATAAGCGTATTGCTTGGGAAGAAGCTGAACATGCTGCTAAATTCGCTGAATTATTAGGTGAAGTTGTAACTAACGATACTAAAACTAATCTTCAATTAAGAGTTGATGCAGAACATGGTGCTTGTGCAGGCAAAAAAGATATAGCTACAAAAGCTAAGAAATTAGGATACGATGCAATTCATGATACTGTTCATGAAATGTGTAAAGACGAAGCTAGACATGGTATGGCTTTTAAAGGGTTGTTGGATAGATATTTTGGATAAGATTAGATACAGTTAGGATACATTATCATGACTGCAATTTCAACGGTTCCTTAAACCTTATTACCGAATTATATTATATCGTATCCAATTGTATACATTATATATTTTTCTCTAGCATGGGCAAAACGTCATATAATCCAAAATTTATTGCCCACTGCCCACAAAAAAGCCCCTAACCTTTATTTTATAAGGGTTTAAGGGCTTAAGAAAAAAATTACATTACTTTTTTGATTAAAGTACCTCTCAACCTCATATCGAGGTACTCTAATCAAATTATTTTTTAAAACTTGGATTACCTCCAAGTTTTTTTGTATATACAAACCGATAAAAAGTTTTTTATAAACCTACTATTTTGTGTATTCCTTTACTTTAAACCAAACTATTTTATCAAATATTAAGTACTCGTTTGCATTTGTATAAGGCTCTAATTTTGAATTAACTTCAAATTTATAGAATGGTAACCCTGTACCGTTAGATTTATCAATATACCATTTCATAAAAGCATCTGTTTCATTCATAGTCATTCTGTATTCATAAATATCTGTTGTAGATAATTTTATTTGTAATACAGCTAGATTCATGTTCTCTATCATTGCAGACGCAACATTAGAATCCTCACTAACTAAATCACCCTTTACAGCACGTACTACATAGTAATAAGTTACTCCTGGTGTAACATTATTATCTATATAAGATGTAGATGTTACATTAGATGCAATGATAGTATTTATTGCACCAGGTGTTGTTGCTCTGAGCACAACATAATTATCTGCATCTGCGACAGCATCCCAAGAAAGGTCTATATTAGTGTTATTAGGTGTTGCGATTAAATTAGTAGTATTTAAAGGTAATAATACCCCATTTTCATCTATATCTATTGCATCAAAAGTATATCTTATATTATCACTGCTATATATTTCAACATAATGTTTTTTATAAGTTAAATTATTAATTTCAGCTATTAACATTTGATATGAGTGATCGCCATACTCGCTGAATGTATATTCAGTACCATCAACATTTACAATTAATAATTTTGAATATTGGTCAAAAATAGTACTAATAATTCTTAATTTACTTCCTAGAAATTCAAATTTTATTTTAGTATCTTCTGCAACCGGAGAAGTTTTTAACCAGTGTTCGGTATCATTGTAATAATCAGCACCATACTCAGCAGATTTACCAAGCAAAAACTCTCCTTGATAAATAAATCGTGAATCTGTATCATCATATCTTTTCCATCCATCCTCTGGTTGCTCTAATTTATCCCCCACTGTTGCAGCATAAACATTAACCCCACCTAAAATCATTATCATTGTAAAAAATAAAACTAACTTCTTAATACTTTTCATTATATATCGTCCTTTCACTAATAATTTTGCTAAATTATACCATGTTATATATCAAAGATATAGCCTTATATTTGATGTGTTTAGATAGTATAATGATTAGTTATATTTTTTTAGACAAAATATTTACTTTGATTAAGTCTTCATTTGCAGTAGAATAATTACTTTCAACTATTTAATTTCATTTGTTTCTTATTATCACTAATATAAAATTAAGCCTACTTCAATTAAAAAGTAAGCTATGTTTTATTCTGGCTTATCTAATGCTAGACTTACCGTGTTTACTAAAAATTACTTATGTATTCTTTTACTTTAAACCAAACTATCTTCTCGAATATTAAATACTCATTAGCATCTATATATGGCTCAATTTTCGTGTTAACTGTAAACTTATAAAATGGTAATCCTGTATTATTAGATCTATTAATATACCACTTTATAAAGTCGTTTACTTCGCTCATAGTAATTCTGTATTCATAAATATCTGTAGTTGATAATTTTATTTGTAATACTACTGGATTTACTTTCTTAACCATAGCTGATGCAACATTTGAATCTTTACTTTCTACACCTTTTTTTACTGCACGTACTACATAGTAATATATCTCTCCTGATTTTACATCATTATCTATATAAGTTGTTTCTGTTACATTAGTTGCTATAACAGTATCTATTGCATTTGGTGAAGTAGACCTTAATATAGTATAGCTGTCGGCATTAACTACTGCATCCCACACTAATTTAACATTTGCATTATTTGCTTGAGCAGAAAGGTTTTTTGGAGTATTTAGAATTACCAGTTCTCCAGTATTATCTATGTCTATTGCATCAAAAGTATATCTTATATTATCACTTGCATATATCTCAACACTATGCTCTTCAAAAGAAAGATTTTCAACTTCTCCTATTATTATTTGACGTGAGAAATCATCCTTATACATACTAAATGAATATTCAACTCCATCAATATTAATAACCAATGATTTAGTATAATATTCATAAGCATTAGCAATGATTCTTAATTTACTTCCTATAAATTTGAATTTTATTTTAGCACCTTCTGTTACTTGATTGGATTTCAAGTAATGTATAGTATTATTATAAAAATTTTCTTTTCTTTCACTAACAAATTCCCCTTGGTACATAAATCCTTGGTTATTATCATCATATCTTTTCCATCCTTCTTCAGGACTAGTCAGCTCATCTCCAATTGTTGCAGCATAAACATTAACCCCTCCTAAAAAAATTATTATTGCAAAAAACAAAACTAAATTTCTTATTTTTTTCATCAAATTACTTCCTTTCTTATAAATTATTTCCAATTATATCATGTTACATATTCAAGATATAGACTTATAATCATATTAATTAAATAGTATAATTAAATATTTTGTATTTTTTTCGACATAATATTTATTGACAAATAGAGCGTGAATATAACTATATTTCTTTCCACTTGTTAACTCTGTTTTTTACATTATTGTAACTCGATGTCATAGAGTACTTAAACCTATACTATTTTCATTAATAATTAAATCACAAAAACTTTTTTAAAGATTATATGCATTTGCCATATCATTACTTATACAACAAGCCCTAAACCTTTGTATAAAACTCTATAAAGGTTTAGGGCTTATATATTCCTAACTATTTTCTTGATAACATCTCAAAAGACCTCTTTATACCGAAAATATCTTTGATGATTACTTCATAAACTTCTCAAAACCCTCGGCATACTTAGTTGGACTGAATTCAATTATTTCATATTCAGCAATTTCATTAACATAGAATGGATCTTCGCTAATTATTTTATCAACTTCTTCTCTATCCTCAGCATTACAAAGTATTAATCCACCTGTTCTTGGATTTTTTCTGCCTGAGCAAATGAACTTTTGTAATCCGTAGTATTTATCTAAATACTGTATATGTGGATTTAATTGCTTTTCAACTTCGTCTATTGATTTGATGTAATTTAATGATACTATAAACATTATTTTCTCCTTTTCAGTATGTACTCTTTTTATTTTCATTTCCATTTATCAGCCATAATAACTCCTCCTAGAATAAAAACACCTCCAATAATCATTATTAGATTGATTTTTTCATCTAGAATAAGTGCCGATGAGACTACAGTTACTAATGGTATCAAATAAATATAATTTGTTGATTTTACTGCACCTATAAGTGATACTGCTTTATTCCATAACACATAGCATAAAGCAGAAGCAATAAGCCCTAAAAACAACAAATTAATAATTATTGATGTATCTATATGTGTAGCTCTCATATCCGCATTAAAAACTGCAATAAATGGAATGATTGTAATTATACCATAAAAAAACGTTTTTCTTACAATAAATATAGAATTATATGTACTAGGTAGCTTTTTCAATGAAACGGAGTATATTCCCCACATTATAGCTGCTAATAATGCCAATAAATCACCTATAGGGTTTATTTGTAAAGTCACCTTGCTATTATAAACAACTAAAAACACACCTATAATACTAAATACAAAACCTATTATTACACTTTTATTAAACTTTTCATCGTCAGAAAAAATATGGGCTATTATTGCTGTATATAACGGTGCAGTTGTTAATATAAATGAAGTATTACTTGCTAAAGTATATGTAAGTGCTATATTCTCTGCTAGAAAATAAAATGAAACTCCTGATAATCCAAGAATAAAAAATTTGAATTCTTCTTTCATACTCATGATTCTAAATTGCTTAGGATATATAATACAAAGTAATATATACGCCATAAAAAATCTAAAAATCATAATTTCTACAGGATCAAATACATTTAATAGTATTTTGGTGGAGATAAAAGTTAATCCCCATATAATAATTGAAACTAATGCAAATATATGTCCTAGTAATTTTTCTGTCATTTTAATCTACCTCTGTTTAATAATTTATGTCTTTTTTCATTTTCTAATATTATTATAATTAAACACTGTTACTAATTAAGCAATTCATTAAGCTTAACCCAAATATCTAATCCTGCTTTACTGCCATATTTCCCATAATAATTAGGTATTGTACCGATACGCCATAATGATACACCTGCCAAATCATAATCATTAACTAGCTTAATTTTACTATAAACACTATTATAGTTCTCATACCATATAAAATTCAATTCATTTTTATCATTTATATAAGTTACATATGGATTTTCATATATATTATGATAGTGTAATATATCTTTCCCACTATCATTATTATCATTGTTAGTTAGTTCCTTACATATTCTATCATATATAAGATTATATGATGGAGATTTTAGTACCCGATTAAATGAACTTTCTTTATGCCCTATCCATTGTGATGAATCAAAGCTTATCTGTAATAATATCTTATCTTTATAGATATTACCAACTTTTTTTAGTAACACTTCTATGTCTTCTTTTATAATATTAATGGGACTTAACGAGTTATTACTGATATATGTATAATTGCTTTGTTTATCTGTAGTATCAAAATCATGTTCCATTAGTATAACATAATCAACTATTTCTAATATTTCTTTATGTTTATAGTAATTATAATACTTTATCGATGGAAGTGCTACATATAAATTTTTATCTTTTCCTAATTCCTGTTTTAGTTTTTTCAGGAAAATAACAAATTCATCTTGATCTTCTTTATTAACTGTCTCAAAATCAATAGTGACACCATCAAAAGCTAGCTTAGAATATTTAGTATTCTTATTGTTAACTACTGAAACAATTTGATTAATTATTTTATCTTTATTATTAAATATAATCTTAAAATAGTCTTTTTTACTATCGTCTGCAAATACCATTAATTGCTTAGAAATATTATTGTCAGTTGCTTTTTCTAATGTAATATCGTAACAAGTAGGTACTTTATAATCAATACCATCAAAAACTAATTCTACACTATTGTTAACTTGGTCAATTCTACTCCATCCGAATGAAAGAGAATCAAAGCTTGACAAAGTTTTACCTCTATATAGTTCATCAAACTGTGTATATGAACCTAATGCATAAAAACCATGCAACATAAAATTATCTTTTATATTAACTTCTTCCACAATTTTTTCATTTTCAATTTCTATAGTATCATTTTTAATAGTAAAATTACTGTTAAATATCTTTCCAATATCTTCTAATGAAAAATATACTTTGTCCTCATTTTTAATACTATTAACTTGCAATTTTTTATCTTTATTAGTTACTGTGTAAGATTGAAAGTAATCACTTAGGGATTTGGTAAGTGTTGTTGCATTTACAGTATTAAATGATAAACAAGTTAATATAATCATTGCTGTAATTATTATTACTGTTCTTTTTTTCATACTAATATATCCTCCTCTTCATCTACTTTTATCCACCTAATGTTACATCTGTTGTTTGATACCATTTTAGGGCTTCGTAGAGATGATCTTTTTTAAAATCAGGCCAGTAGTCATCAATAATATATATATCAGAATACACAGATTGAACAGGCAAAAACCCGCTTAGACGTCTTCTACCTCCCCATCTAATAATTAAATCCATTCTAGATATATCGGATGATGCAATGTTATTAATTAACGATTTTTTCTGTCCATTTATCACATTACAATTGCTTAAGTCCCATTTCCAATCATAATTAACAAGAAAGTTAATATTAATAAGACCTCTTCCGAACTTCACACGTTTATTAGCATATTTCAATAACTCTTTTGGAAAAACAGCTGATTTATCGTTTCCTACTACTAAAAGATTAGCATCTTTATTAGCTAAATTATTAACAGCACTAATACAAGCTTTAGTAAAAGCTTGCTTCTGGTTAGATGGGCGTTTAGTATTATCTTGTGTAAATCCATAAAATGTTGCCTCTTTTACTCCTAATTCTAACATAATCTCATATAATTGGAACCCAGGATCAATTCCATAATAATATCCATCTTTCTTATCCAAGTTATTATTAACCGCCCATCTCCTATTTCCATCTGGTATAATTCCAATATGCTTTGGTAATCTTCTAAAATAGTCTTTACTCATAGTATACTCCTTATAATAATCTCTATGGTAAAACTATTTCACTTTTTTAATTTTTTTATACAATATTTTAGCATAAATTATTATCAAGGACTATATTAATACATAGCAACTCCACAAGATGTAAATAATGCAGCTAAAACTATTCCAATTAATATCATAATCAACGTAGCTTTTCCGAAATTATTAATAGTTTCATTATCCCATCCAAATGCATATACAAAAACCATAATAATATTTACAAAAGGAATTGCAAGTAATATAAATATTATAATCCATTGACCTATAGATACTACATCTGAGTTATCATAATAAACTGTTCGGTTTGTTTGATTTTGTCTATCAATTACTGTGTCATCTTCCCGATTTGCCTGAACATTACTTAGCGAGGCTTGACATCCTACGCAATACATAGCTGACCCACTATTAATTTCATTACATTTCGGGCACACTTTATTGCTCATATAAATAATTCCCCCTTATCATAATAAAATATTTTATTTTTTACTCTCATTATTATTTTATGTACTCATCTACATTATAATATCAAGTTTTTTGCAAAATATCAAGTTGCTTTATAATTATTCACAAAAAAGCCACCTTTTGGCAGCTTGTATTAGTCTTATATGAAATTTCGGCTATGCTCTTGGATGTGCTTTTGAATATACATCTTTTAGCCTATTATTTGACATCTGAGCGTATATTTGAGTAGTTGATATATCTGAATGTCCTAACATCTCTTGTACAGAACGAAGATCTGCACCATTTTCAACTAAATGTGTTGCAAAAGAATGCCTAAGTATATGTGGTGTTATCTTCTTGTTAATACCTGCTTTATTAGCATATGATTTAACAATCTTCCAAAATCCTTGTCTACTCATTCTATGACCTAAACAGCTTACAAAAAGAATTTCTTCATGAGGATCTTTTACCATTATAGTTCTAGCTTCAGCAATATATCTCTTTACTGCATCCTTTGCCACTTGTCCCAATGGTATAATACGCTCTTTTTTATTATCGTTACACCTTATATATCCTAGATTAATGTTAATGTCATCTTTCTTTAAGCTTATTAATTCTGATACTCTAATACCTGTTGCATATAGAGCTTCTAACATAGCTTTATCTCTAATACCTTTACAGTCATTATCATTAGGCTGACTTAGTAATATGTCAACTTCTTCCATTGATAATACTTCAGGTAATCTTTTCTCAATCTTAGGCGAAATCAAATTACTTGAAGGATCTTGGTCAATTATCTTATTCTTGTATAAATAACCAAAATAACAATGTATAGATGCCACATTTCTAGATATTGTAGATGGAGCTCTGCCTTTTTTCTCTAAATACATTATATAAGTATTAAGATTTGTATTATTTATTTTATTAAGACTTATAGAATTAGATTCAAGATAATCAATTAAATTGCTAACATCTCTTCTATAAGATGCTACCGTATTATCTGATGATCCTTTTTCAGTTTTCAAAAAGTCTAAAAACTTTGACACTGTATCTTTCATTAGCTTCTTCCTTTACAGTACTTTTCTATATTTGATTATAATATATTTTACTGCAAAAGTCGAATATTTTTTACATATTTATGGCAGAAATGTACCATTTTACTAATTGTGGGTTAATATAGGTTTCTAAAATGCTACCAACTATAATAAATATAATGCAAATTACTAGCACAAAAAAATACTCTAGAATCATCTGTTTATTAATATTTATACCTCTTGTTCTGTTTCTATTACTATACAAATTAGAGCAAAATGTAGTACTTTTAATTATCAAATATATTATTACAGGTATATAAAACAAGTACTGTGGAAGCAATAATATAAGATTCATTAAATACCCTTTAAATCCGTCTGTTATCAGTCCCACAGAAAATAAAAAACCAATACTAAACCCAAAATAACCTATTAAAAGATAATTAATAAATATCTCAAAAAAAGTAAATCCAAATATCCATATTCCTAAAACTAATTTTATTCTTTTCCATAAAACAAATTTAAACAATTCAATATTCAAATATTTACTTGCAGGAAATTTAGTTATAAAATAAGCTGATAATAACTTATATTCTTCAATCTTATTATTACTTAGTCTATTAGCAAAGATTGAACCAATAATAATTGCTATAATAAATACAATAAATTGCATTTTAAACACATTGAACTTATTTTTATATTTTCTTAATCCCCTAGCTCTAGCCACTTATATCTCCCCTTATCATATATTGTAAAAACTTCATGATTAACTTACATTAATCATATACAACTAATATATGACTCAGAACTCTATAATATGAATGCTTGTACTTGCAAATATGGAATAATATTTATCTATTTATTGGGTCTACATTTATAAGCTAATAAAGCTGATATTGTCTTATTATCACTTAACTCACCTGAATAAATCATATTAATTAAATCATCTAGTTTATATCTTTCTACCGTTACAAACTCATCTTCATCTAGATTTTGCTGAGTCTTAACTAAATCCTTAGCAACATATATACTAATTATTTCATCTGTTATACCAATACTTGAATAAAACTTATATAAAAATTCTATATTATTACTTTTATAGCCTGTTTCTTCTTCTAATTCTCTACTTGCACATAACATTGGATCTTCATTTGGTTCTAATCCACCAGCAGGTATCTCAAGTACATAATCATCTGCCGCATTTCTATATTGTCTTACCATAATAATATTACCATCTTCA
Source organism: Vallitalea sp. (assembly GCA_025210515.1). Classification (GTDB taxonomy): domain Bacteria; phylum Bacillota; class Clostridia; order Lachnospirales; family Vallitaleaceae; genus Vallitalea. Next base: position 30,417 of record JAOARM010000027.1, read on the forward strand.
TCTACAGGTATAATTGCTGCGGCACCTGGATGTGTTACTAATTCCCATTCAACTATTTTTTTATTTTCTAATTCTAGAGTATCAATAACTAGATGTACTCTTTTTCCATTAAATATTTCTTTTCTATCTAATCTCTTAATTTTATGCTCCATAATTATATCTCCATTATCTATCTTAGAATGATTTTGTTTTATTATAACATACTTTCATTGCTTCCATTATTGCACTTCTAAATCCGTTTTTCTCAAGTTCTGTTACAGCTTCAATAGTTGTCCCACCTGGTGAACATACTGCATCTTTTAATTGTGCTGGATGTTGATTAGTTTCTAATACCATTTTTGCAGAACCTAATATAGCTTGTGATGCTAGTTTGTATGAAATATCTCTAGAAAGTCCAAAGAGCACTCCTGCATCTGCCATAGCTTCTATAAACATATATACATATGCTGGAGAGCTTCCTGATATTGGCACAACTGCATCTATTAAATGTTCTTCTAAAGTAACTACTTCTCCAAAAGAGCTAAAGATATCAGTTATAACTTTTCTTTCATTATCAAGAAAAACATCTCCTGAAAAACTTATAGCACTCATTCCCTGTCCAACTAATGCAGGTGTATTTGGCATAGCTCTTACAATCTTAACTGTTTCTCCTAAAACATCTTTCAGATAATTTATCTTAATACCTGGCGCTATAGATATAATTATATGTTCATCTGTAATAGCTTCTTTAATATCCTTAAGAACTTCTTCATAATATTGTGGTTTTATAGCTAATACTACATACTTTGATTGTTTTACACATTCTATATTATTATCTACATATTCATAATTAACTTCTTTCATTATTTGTACTAATTTCTCTCTATTAATATCTGTATATACCAAATTCATATCTTGTAGGGTACTAACTATTCCTTTAATCATCGCATAACCCATATTCCCTACACCGATAAATCCTATGTTATTCACTTATATTTCCCTCCTTTTTCTTAAACCTTATTAATTAATCATAATATGCTAAGTCAGCTGTACAATCTTATGATTATCCAGCTGACAAAAAATAATTCTATACACTTAAATAAGCTTTTTTACCTAATACTTCTGTATTTTCTTTAATAATAGATTTGACATATGAATCAATGAAATCTTCTACCTGATTAGGCGCACGTCCAATAAAATTCTCTGGTCTTAATATTGATAATATTTCTTTTTCTGTCATTCCAAAAGTTCCGTCTTCTATTATTCTCTCAATTAAATCATTTTTCTTTCCTTCTATTTTAACTTGTTTACCAGCCTCCATAGAAAGCACTCTTATTTTCTCATGTAGCTCTTGTCTATCTCCACCACGCTTAACACCTTCCATTAGTATTGTTTCAGTAGCCATGAAAGGTAATTCACTCATAATTCTTTGATAAATAACTTTATCATATACTACAAGACCATCAACAACATTCATAAATATTTCAAGAACTGCATCAGTTGCTAAAAATGCTTCTGGTACAGATAATCTTTTGTTAGCACTATCATCAAGAGTTCTTTCAAACCATTGAGTTGATGCTGTAATTGCTGGATTAAGTGCATTACATATTATATGTCTAGCTAATGAAGATATACGCTCACTTCTCATAGGATTTCTCTTATAAGCCATTGCTGATGAACCAATTTGACTCTTCTCAAATGGCTCTTCAATTTCTTTTAGATTCTGTAATAAACGAATATCATTACTAAACTTATAAGCAGATTGAGCAATAGTGCTTAACACGTTTAACATCTGAGAATCTAATTTTCTAGGATATGTTTGTCCTGTTACTGGATAAGTATCTTCATAACCTAATTTCTGCGCTACTAATTTATCTAATTCTTTTACTTTTTCATGATTACCTTCAAATAAACTAAGGAAACTTGCTTGTGTTCCAGTAGTACCTTTTACTCCTCTTAATTTAGCTTTGTTTAATTGATGAACTACATCTTCATAGTCCATTAATAAATCTTCAATCCATAGACATGCTCTTTTTCCAACTGTAGTAAGCTGTGCTGGCTGATAGTGAGTAAATCCAAGAGTAGGCATGTCCTTATATTCAACTGCGAACTTTGCTAATTTATCAATTACATTAACTAACTTATCTTTAATTAATTTAAGAGCTTCTGTCATAATTATTATGTCAGTATTATCTCCTACATAGCAACTAGTAGCCCCTAGATGAATAATAGGTTTAGCTTTTGGGGCTTGACATCCGTATGCATATACATGAGACATAACATCGTGACGAACCTCTTTTTCTCGTTCTTTTGCTACATCGTAATTAATATCATCTTTATATTTTTTTAATTCTTCTATTTGCTCATCACTAATATCAATACCTAATTCTTTTTCAGCTTCTGCAAGAGCTATCCATAACTTTCTCCAAGTTTTGAATTTCATATCAGGAGAAAATAAGTATAACATCTCTTTACTTGCATATCTTGATCCTAATGGTGTTTCATAAGTATTGTACAACTATATCATCCTTTCAGTATATTAATTGTAAATTATCATTTATTCATAATTTCATCATAATGAAATATTTGCTATTTATGATTTATTATATCATAAACCTTACTTTTATGCATAGGTATATTCCATATTAAAAACATGATTATCTAAATAATTATAAGCAAAAGAAAGAACAAAATCTTTAACAATTTTGTTCTACACATTAAACTCAATATATTCTTATTTTAAATTTTCTAAAAATCTTTCAATTCTGTCTAAGCCTTTTTCAATATTTTCCATAGCAATTGCATATGATAATCTAAAGTGAGTATTATAACCAAAGTCAGTGCAAGGAACAACTGCTACACTTTCATTATCAAGTAATAATTTTGCAAATACATTAGCGTCTTCTATTACTTCATTATTATATGTCTTACCTAAAACATCTGCTAAGTCAACAAATAAATAAAATGCTCCTTGTGGTTTGATAGCTGATATATATGACATTTTAGATATTCTATCATACATATAATTTCTTCTTTTATTAAATTCTGTTTTCATAACATCAACACATTCTTGAGAGCCACTTATTGCTGCTAATGCTGCTTTCTGTGCTAATGAGTTAGGATTAGATGATGCGTGACTTTGTACATTTCCCATAATTTTAGCTATTTCTGCTGGTGCAGCGGCATAGCCAATTCTCCAACCTGTCATAGCATAAGTTTTAGAAACTCCATTTATAATAATTGTTCTTTTATATATTTCTTCGTTAAATGATGCTATACTTACATGTTTTTCATCACCGTAAATTAATTTTTCATATATTTCATCAGCTACAACAAATAAATCGTTACTAACTGCAAAATCTGCGATAGCTCTTAACTCTTCTTCTGTATAAATCATACCAGTAGGATTACTTGGACTATTAATTAATATAGCTTTTGTTTTATCAGTAAGTGCTTTTTTTAGCTCATCAATTGTAACTTTATAATTATTTTCTTTGCTTGCTTTAACAACAACTGGTACTCCATCTGCTATTTTTACCATTTGAACATAACTTAGCCAAAATGGTCCAGGTATAATAACTTCATCAGAAGGATTTAATATAGCCATAAATGTATTAGTCAAAGAATGTTTTGCACCATTACTAACTACTATCTGATTTGGCTTATATGAAACATTATTGTCATCTTGTAACTTCTTGCATATAGCTTCTTTCAAAGGAAGTATCCCTGATGCTGGAGTATATTTTGTAAATCCCTCGTTCATAGCTTTTATTGCGGCTTCTTTTATATGATCTGGTGTGTCAAAATCTGGTTCTCCTGCACCAAAACCAACTACATCTATTCCATCTGCTTTCATCTGTTTAGCTTTTGCTGTTATTGCTAATGTTGATGAAGGTTTTATATCTAAAGCTTTACTTGATAATATCATGCAAAAACACCACCCTATTTTCTTATTTTTATTAACTAAGATAATTAATAATTAGTCAACTCATCAAAAGTATTATATCTTGAATTGATAAAAATTATTACTAAATTATCCGAACTAATATCATTGTAATATATTTTATTCATTTTTGCAAGTTATGTTTATATATTATTCATTTTTTAATTGTTTTTCATTATAAAACGTATTTAGGACAACTTTTTTGCAATATTTTATAAGAATTATTCATTTTATGTTTTTTCTACAATTATTAATAAGTTTTAGTGTTACATCATTGTAAAACTTTCTATTACATATGGAAATATCATTTTAATTTTATTAATTACTAAAATGTATTTAGATGCAAAAAAAGTGTGCTATGCACACTTTTTCTAACTTTTAGCTTGAACGATTAACTTAATCGCTGTTCTTTCTTCTCCGTTAATATCAATATCAGTGAAAGCTGGAATACAAACTAAATCAATACCTGATGGTGCCACGTATCCTCTTGCAATTATTATTGCTTTTATTGCTTGATTTAATGCACCTGCGCCAATCGCTTGTAATTCAGCACCGCCTTGTTCACGAATCGTATTAGCTAGAGCACCTGCTACCGAATTAGGATTAGATTTTGCAGCAACTTTTAATACTTCCACTTTTTAAAAGACCCCCTTCTTATTGGTTATACTTAATAATTCAATAAAAGATAGTATTTTCCTTTTTTTCAATCAATTTATTTGCTTTTTGTTAGAAAAGAGTCATTTAGCATTTTCTCTAAAAAGTAATTAATTTTTCATAAAGACCTTTGTTAATTGTTAGTACAATCACCTATATACCTTTTTAGAAGCCAAATGTTAATACGGAGAATTACTATTTGATTTAAAAAAATAATTTTATAAAACAAAAAAAGAACTTAATAAAAAATAAATTCCATTAAGTTCTTTTCGTATTAATCTAAATATAAATATTGTATTAATGCAATACCAACGCTTAATTATTTAGCATATTCTATTGCTCTAGTTTCTCTTATTACATTAACTTTAATTTGTCCTGGATATTCCAACTCATCTTCTATTTTCTTAGATATTTCTCTTGCAAGTAATACCATTTCTTCATCACTAGTTTGATCTGGAATAACCATAATTCTAATTTCTCTACCTGCTTGAATAGCAAAAGACTTATCTACACCTTTAAATTCAACAGCAATTTCTTCTAGTCGCTGAAGTCTTTTAATGTATGTCTCTAATGTCTCACGTCTTGCACCTGGTCTTGCGGCTGATATAGCATCAGCTGCTTGTACAATTACTGCAACCAAACTTGTTGGTTCTACATCACCGTGATGTGCTTCTACAGCGTTAATAATCACTTCAGATTCTTTGTATTTTCTACATAGATCTGCACCTATAGAAACATGTGAACCTTCCATTTCATGGTCAACTGATTTACCAATATCATGTAGTAAACCAGCACGCTTAGCTACTCTAACATCTACTCCGATTTCACCAGCTATTAATCCACTTAAATGTGAAACTTCTATAGAATGTTTTAATACGCTTTGTCCATAGCTTGTTCTAAATTTCATCTTACCTAATAATCTAACTAGTTCATGATGAACTCCGTGAACTCCTGCATCAAAAGTAGCCATTTCGCCTTCTTCACGAATAATATTTTCAACTTCTCTTTTTGCCTTTTCAACCATTTCTTCAATTCTTGCTGGATGTATTCTTCCATCAACAATTAATTTCTCAAGTGCAATTCTTGCAATCTCTCTTCTTATTGGATCAAATCCAGAAAGTATAACTGCTTCAGGTGTATCATCAATAATAAGATCTATTCCTGTTAAGGTCTCTAGAGTTCTAATGTTTCTTCCTTCACGACCTATTATTCTTCCCTTCATTTCATCACTTGGAAGTGGAACAACTGATACCGTAGTTTCAGCAACATGCTCTACTGCACATTTTTGTATTACATTAGCTAAAATTTCTTTTGCTTTCTTATTAGCTTCTTCTTTTGCTCTTACTTCCAATTCTTTAACTAAAATCGCCGTTTCATGTTTCACTTCGTTTTCAACCGTTTTCAAAAGATATTCTTTTGCCTGATTGGAGGTGAGGCCAGAAATTTTCTCTAACTCTTTCACATGTTGTTTTTGAATTTCCTTTACTTCTGCTTTACTTTTGGCTAATTGTTCTTCTTTTGAACTAAGCTGATTTTCTTTTCTCTCAAAAGACTCAGCCTTTTTATCTAATGATTCCTCTTTTTGAACAAGTCTTCTTTCAAGACGTTGTAATTCATTACGTCGATCTTTAACTTCTTTATCTAAATCACTTTTAATCTTATATGTTTCTTCTTTAATCTCTAAACGTGCTTCACGTTTAATAGATTCGCCTTCTTTAATAGCATCATCAACAATTTTTCTGGCTTTTTGCTCTGCTGAACCAAATTGTGTTTCTGCTACTTTTTGCCTATAAGAAACACCAAATTTAAAAGCAATTATGCCAACTAAAATAGCCACAACAATCACTATGCCTATTACTTCAAATGGTCCCATTATACGGTAACACCTCCTCTTATTTATTTTTCATTGTGCATGTTATTTATATTAGATATTTACATAATTAATGAATCTAATTCTTACACATAATATGTATTTCGTATATCATATTGTGTTATTGAATAAACTAATGTAATTATGAAATTATCTTACATACCATATAAATTTTATAACGTTTTAGATGTTATGTCAAGTTGTATTCATTGTCTTTTTAAATAAACAAATAAAGCCCATATATATTTTTTCTCATTATTTGTATTTTTATAAGTCTTTTTCGTCTTTTAATCTATTAATTGTCTTAATAGCTATATTATAACTATATCCTTTTCTCATAATATAACCTAGCATTCTATTTTTTATTTTATTATCTATACTATCTATATTTCTATATTTTTTTATTAACAAACTATAAGCTATATCTTCTTCGCATATTTCGGTGTCTTCTAATAATTCTTTTATAACTTCTTTGTCAATTCCTTTTCTAACAAGTTCTATACTTATTTGTTTTATACTTTTTCTTGTCTTATTATAACTTATATATTTAATGGCATATTCTCTATCATTAATATATCTATATTCTTCTAGAAAATTTATTACACTATCTATTATATATTCATTATAACGTGAAATTTCCAGCTTAGAAATCATTTCCTTTCTAGTCATATCTTTTCTTTGAAGTAATCTAAATGCTCTATTTTTGGCTCTCTTATATACATATTCTCTGTAAATTAATTCTAATGATTCCTTAGTTATATTATTATTCTCTTGCAGTTTTAAAAATTTTAATTCTGTATATGTAATAAAAAATTGATATTCTTCATCAATATATATATCATAATAATTTTTAAATCTTTTATTCTGAACTATTTGAGTTATTATCATAATTCTCCCCCCAAACATTTCAAAAAAAACCTTGTAAACACATCACAAAGCATCATAAAACTAGCGGAGAATGTATAGGGTAATATGGAACACGAGCCACGGACGGCGAGGTCAGCTGTTTTAATCAGGACGATTAACCAGCTGACGGAATATTACCCTATACATTTGGAGCGGAAACCTCCATTTATTTTATTAGAAACTTTACTAACGCATAAACGTAATAGTTCTCTTTGAACTTTTCTAGATATAAAAAATGCACCTAAAAAGGTGCATTTGTAGGTATTGTAAATATAGTTTTTATTATATATTCTTATTATTTCTTGGATTTTTTTGTAGGTTTTTCATCTTTATCTTTATCTTTAGGTTCATCTTTTTTTATTTCACCATCAACAGGTATTTCGTAGTGTTTTCTTACTAAGTTTTCTACTTCTTTCAATAATTCTTGATTATCATGTAAATATTGCTTTGCATTTTCTCTTCCTTGTCCTAATCTCAATTCATTATATGAATACCAAGCACCGCTTTTATTAATGATATTATTATTAGTGGCTAAATCTAATATATCACCTTCTTTTGATATTCCTTTTCCGAACATAATATCAAATTCAGCTTGTTTAAATGGAGGTGCTATTTTGTTTTTAACAACTTTAACTCTAACACGATTTCCTACAAAATCTGTGCTTTGCTTAAGAGTTTCTATTCTTCTAACATCAAGTCTTATTGATGAATAGAATTTAAGTGCTCGTCCTCCAGTTGTAGTCTCTGGATTTCCAAACATAACACCAACTTTTTCACGTAATTGGTTAATGAAAATTACAACACAGTTAGATTTATTAATAACTCCTGTTAATTTTCTTAATGCTTGAGACATTAATCTTGCTTGAAGTCCCACATGAGAATCTCCCATTTCACCTTCAATTTCTGCTCTTGGTACTAATGCGGCTACAGAGTCAACAATAACTATATCCATAGCTCCAGAACGAACCATTGTTTCAGTAATCTCAAGGGCTTGTTCTCCATTATCAGGCTGAGAAATATATAAATTATCAATATCTACACCTATTTTCTTGGCGTATTCTGGATCAAGGGCATGTTCAGCATCAACAAATCCTGCTAATCCACCTTTTTTCTGAGCTTCTGCTATCATATGTAATGCAACAGTAGTTTTACCACTTGATTCTGGACCGTAAACTTCTATAATTCTTCCTTTTGGTATACCTCCAGCTCCAAGTGCAATATCTAAACTAAGTGATCCTGTCGGAATTGTTTCTATATTCATATTCTCTTTTGAATCACCTAACTTCATAATTGAACCTTTACCATATTGCTTTTCAATATTAGAAATAGCTGCTTCTAGTGCTCTTCTCTTATCATCTTTCATATATTCCCTATTAACTAGGTTCCCCCTTTCAGATTACCGTTCACCGAACTAATGTTCGGTTTAATTATAATATATAATTTAGGTTACGTCAATACATTTTTTACAAATATTTCAGAACCCAATATAAAATTTATCCAAACTAAATTACATACTTAATTATAAAAAATATTTAACATAGCTAAATTACTTTATTTCATTCCATAACATAATAAGAGCTTCTACCACCGCTCTATCTCTAATTTTCTGTCTATTTCCAGAAAAATTACATTTCTTAACTGTAATAGTTCCTTTATAATAGATACCAATATATACTAGTCCTACTGGCTTATCTTTAGTGCCTCCTGTTGGTCCTGCTATACCTGTAATAGCAATACCTGTAGAAGTATTACAATTCTTAATTAATCCTTCAACCATTTCTCTAGCTGTTTGTTCACTTACTGCTCCATATTCATCAAGAGTATCTTTACTAACACTTAGATACTTCATCTTTGCCTCATTAGAATATGTTATAATGCCTTCTTTGTATATTTCCGAAACTCCAGAACAATTAACGATTCTACTACTAAGTAATCCACCTGTACATGACTCTGCCAATGATAGAGTCAAATTGTTATTATTTAACAAGTCAACTACCGTTTCTTCTAAAGTTTTATTATCGGTAGTATAAATATACTCACCAACTATATTCCTAACTTTCACTTCCATTTCATCAATTAGATCAATAGCTTCTTTATTACTATTTGTTTTTGCAGTTATTCTAAGGTGAACCTCACCAGCTTTTGCATAAGGTGCTATAGTAGGATTTGATTGATTATCAATTATATGTTGTATCATACTAGCTACAGTGCTTTCTCCAATTCCACATAATTTTAATGTTCGTGAGTGTATTATGCCTTCGTTTAGCTTATATAACTCATCTTTTACTTTCTCACAAAACATAGGAATCATTTCATTAGGAGGCCCTGGAAGTACAATAATTGTGTTTTTACCTTTTGTTACTATGAATCCAGGAGCTGTTCCATTATTGTTTTCTAGAACAATTGCTCCTTCTGGAATCATTGCTTGTTTTAGATTATTACTAGGCATCTTAATATCTCGTTTATTAAAGATTTCTATTATTCTATCTCTAGATTCTTCATGTTCAATAAGTGGAAGCTCTAACACTTTCCCAATTGTTTCTTTCGTTAAATCATCAGTGGTAGGTCCTAATCCTCCAGTTGTAATAATTATATTAGCTCTACTCATAGCATTTTGTATAGTTTCTATTAACCTTGTTTCATTATCTCCCACAACTGATTGATAATAAACAGAAATCCCCATATCTGCCAATTGTCTAGATAGATACTGTGCATTAGTATTTAATATATCTCCTAATAATATTTCTGTTCCAATTGCAATTATTTCAGCAGTCATATATCTTCATTCCTTTCTTTTAAAATAAGAGACTATGTTAATCATAAAAAATTGCATATAACTTACAAAATAAATTTTAACTTATTTTTCAAAAAATATAGAATAATATTACAGCAGATTAAACGTCCATGTTTAATCTGCTGTCTTTGTGTCCTAGCTTTTTCTGTTCAATATTATACTCTATAAATTCATTTGACTCATAAACCTACATTTATTATCAAAATATAAGCTAATTATTTACTCGTGAAATATACCAATGTTCTTTGATATATAATCTAGAGCAGATACTACAGTAAAGAACAAAGATGCATATATAAGTATCTGTTCAATGACTATAATATTTTCAAAATCAAAGTTACTTATTACAACAACAATCATAACCATAGTTGTAGCTGTTTTTATCTTTCCCCACCATGAAGCCGCCATTACAATTCCTTCATTAGCTGCTACTACTCTAAATCCACTAATTATAAACTCTCTACTTATAATAATTATTACAATCCATGCAGCCAATTCTTTAGCTTCAACAAGATAAATTAAAGCAGAAGATACTAATAATTTATCTGCAAGAGGATCCATAAATTTTCCAAAATTAGTTACCAAATTTCTTGATCTAGCTAAATATCCATCAAGAAAATCTGTTAAACTGGCAACAATAAATATTACTACTCCAATTATGTTTCCATAAGGTGCTTCAATTAAGTATAAGGATAATAAAAAAAATGGTATTAATATAACTCTAAACAGAGTTAATTTATTCGCTATATTCATTAACAACCTCTCCTATTAAATCATATTCATTAGATGTACTAACTTTTACTTGTATTATATCACCTGAAATTAATTCATATGGACAACTAACAAAAATCATACCATCAACTTCTGGTGCATCTCTATATGTTCTTCCACAATATACTCTATCTTCTGGAATATATCCTTCAATCATAACGGAATATACATTACCAACTAAATTTTCGTTAATAGATTTAGATATATTTTGTTGCATTACCATTATCTCATCTTTTCTGGCTTCTTTTACATCTTCGTCTATCTGGTCTTCAAATAATGCAGCAGGAGTATCTTCTTCGGGAGAGTAAGTAAAAACACCTAATCTATCAAATTTTATTTGATTCACAAATTCTTTCATATCTTCAAATTGCTCTCTTGTTTCACCGGGAAATCCTGTAATTAACGTTGTTCGCAAACATATATCTGGTATATTAGCTCTTAACTTATTAATTGCATCACTAATTTTTTCTTTTGTTCCTTTTCTTGCCATTCTCTTTAATACTTCGTTATTTGCATGTTGAATTGGCATGTCCAGATAATTAAGAACTTTATCTTCTTCTTTCATTACTTGAATTAATTCATCTGTTATCTCTTCTGGATAACAATATAATAGTCTAATCCACTCTATACCTTCTATTTTGCAAAGTTCTTTTAGTAATGCTGGTAATTTCTTTTCACTATAAATATCAATACCATATTTAGTAGTGTCTTGTGCAACTAATATTAATTCCTTTACGCCTTTTTGTGCTAGGTATTTTGCTTCTTCAACTAGGCTTTCTATAGTTCTACTTTTAATCTTTCCTCTTATTTTAGGAATGATACAATAAGTACAATGATTATCGCAACCTTCAGCAATTTTAAGATAAGCATAGTATCCTGCTGTACTAATCACTCTATTAATATAACTTTCTGGTAGACGATCATTATCTTCAAAAGCAATATATTTTTTATCATTTAGAACTGATTCTACTGCTTCAATAACTTTATCATAATTAGAAACTCCAAGTATAGCATCAATCTCTGGCAATTCCTTTATTAATTCATCTTGATATCTCTGAGCTAAACATCCTGTTACTATTAACGCTTTACATTTTCCATTTTCTTTGTATTGTCCCATTTCTATAATTGTTTCAATACTTTCTTCTTTTGCATCTTGAATAAATCCACATGTATTAATAACAATTACATCAGCATTTTCTTCGTCATTAGTTAATGTATAACCTTTATCTCTTAATAATCCAAGCATTACTTCACTATCTACAAGATTTTTATCGCATCCCAGTGAAATAAATGTAATTTTTATGTTCAATAAGAACACTCCTTTTTATCTTTATGTCAATTATATTGTGCAAACAACGTCAGCTAATCTTATAAAAACTATTAATTAACTGACGTAATATACTTTATAAACTACTAGCAGAAATTTCAGCGGATTTTACACAGTTATTCATAAGCATTGCAATAGTCATTGGCCCTACTCCACCAGGAACAGGTGTTATTGCTCCTGCAACATGGGCACATTCATCATAGCTTACATCACCACATAATTTACCATTATCTAACCTATTCATTCCAACATCTATTACAGTAGCTCCGTCTTTTATAAAATCCTTAGTAACAAAGTTTGCTCTTCCAATAGCAACTACTAAAATATCTGCTCTTTTACAGACTTCTTGTATGTTCTTTGTCCTAGAATGACACATAGTTACTGTACCATTTTCTTTTGTAAGTAACATAGACACTGGTTTTCCAACAATATTACTTCTACCAATCACTACGCAATTTTTCCCCTCAATATCTATATTATACCTTTTAATTAGTTCAATAATACCTGCTGGGGTACAGGAAACAAATCCATCTCTACCAATACTAAGATTACCTACGCTATATGGATGAAAACCATCAACATCTTTAGATGGATTAATAGCTAGTAAAATCTTATCCTCATTAATATGTTTTGGAAGAGGAAGTTGTACTAATATTCCATGAACATCTTCTCTTTTATTTAATTCATTTATTAATTTTAATAATTCATCTTCACTTGTATCTTCACTTAATTCATATGCTAATGACCTTATTCCAACATATTCGCAAGCTTTCTTTTTATGCTTTACATAGACTTGTGATGCAGCATCGTTACCAACTAAAACAACTGCTAATGTTGGTAATACACCTTTATCTTTTAGATTAGATACTTTATCTATTAATTCATCTTTAATATCTTTAGATACTTTTCTACCGTCAATTACAATAGCACTCACACATTTTCCTCCCTCTTAAAGTAATGTATTTAAAATAATCCACTTATCTTTCCATCGCTATCAACATCAATTCCTTCAGCAGCAGGTTTTTTAGGTAATCCTGGCATTGTCATAACATTTCCTGTTATTACTACAATAAACCCAGCTCCAGCTGATACATTAACTTCTCTAACTGTAATGTCAAATCCTTCTGGTCTACCTAATAACTTAGGATTATCAGAGAATGAATATTGTGTCTTAGCTATACATATAGGTAATTTATCAAGACCCATTTCCACTAGCTTATTAATAGATTTTTTAGCTTTTGGTGTATAATTTACATTAGAAGCACCATATATCTTAGTAGCAATAGTCTTTATTTTATTTTCTATAGTATCTTTTTCATCATATATAGGAGTAAAATGACTTTCTTTTGTTTCCAGTGTTTTAAGAACTTTTTGTGCAAGTTCAATTCCACCTTCTGCACCTTTTTCCCATACTTCTGAAATAGCAAATTCACAACCCATTGCCTCGCATCTATCTTTTACCAATGAAATCTCACTATCTGTGTCTGTGACAAATGAATTAAGGGTCACAACAATAGGTACGTTATATTGTTGAAGATTTTCTATATGTTTTTCAAGATTAACAAAGCCTTTTTCTACAGCTTCTACATTTTCTTTAGCAAGTTCAGTTTTACTTATACCACCGTTATATTTTAGTGCTCTAATAGTAGCAACTAACACTATAGCGTCAGGTTTTAGATTTCCTTTTCTACATTTAATATCAAGAAACTTCTCAGCACCAAGATCAGCACCAAAACCAGCTTCTGTAATAACAACATCCGAAAGTTTAAGAGAGAGTTTTGTAGCTCTTATACTATTACATCCATGTGCAATATTGGCAAAAGGCCCACCATGCATAAGTGCTGGTGTATTTTCTAATGTCTGAACAAGATTAGGCTTTATTGCATCTTTTAATAATGCTGTCATTGCTCCTTCTGCTTTTAAGTCTCCAGCAGTAACTGGCTTACCTTCATAAGTATATGCAACAATAATTCTACTTAATCTATTTTTCAGATCTTCCAAATCATCTGACAAACATAATATTGCCATAACTTCAGATGCAACAGATATCATAAATCCATCTTCTCTTGGGATACCTTGCATTTTTCCTCCTAGACCAACAACAATATTTCTAAGAGCTCTGTCATTCATATCAACGACTCTTTTCCATACTATTTGTCTTGGATCAATTCCTAGCTCATTTCCTTGTTGGAGATGATTATCAAGCATTGCTGACAATAAGTTATGAGCAATACTTACTGCATGAATATCTCCTGTAAAATGCAAATTAATATCTTCCATTGGAACAACTTGTGCATATCCTCCACCAGCTGCACCACCTTTTATTCCCATACATGGACCAAGAGAAGGTTCTCTAAGTGCAATAATAGCTTTTTGTCCAAGTTTTCCCATAGCTTGACCAAGTCCTACTGTAGTAGTAGTCTTTCCTTCTCCTGCTGGAGTAGGATTAATAGCAGTAACAAGAACTAATTTTCCATCTTGATTATTTTTAACTTTGTGCCATAACTCATCTGATATTTTAGCTTTGTATTTACCATAAAACTCAATATCATCTTCAGACATACCTAACTTACTAGCGATAACTCCTATATGTTCCATGTTTGCCTCATTAGCTATTTGAATATCAGTTTTCATATAGTTCTTCTCTCCTTCATAAAAATAATATATGGTTAGTTATTCTTATTAGAAATAACTAATATAACAGTTAATTCTCTAACATATATTTAGAAAATTAACTGTATTAATCAAAGACTATTATTCTCCTCTTCTGTACCAGAAGATTCAGTTGTAGCTGATGCTTGGTTTTTCATTTGTTCGTATTCTTCTTTTGTAATTAGAACTTTTCGTGGTTTACTTCCTTCCTCACCACCAACAATTCCTGAGTCATGTAGTTGATCAACTATTCTTGCAGCTCTATTATAACCAACTCTAAATCTACGTTGAATCATTGAAGCTGATGCTTTCTGTTTATCAATAACTAGCTCTAGTGCTTCATTGTAATACTCATCTTTATCATTTTGTTGATTTAGTGCAGATTTATCAGTTGATATTTGGCTAATAATTTTATCATTATATATAGCTTTCTGACTTTCTTTTAGAAATTCTACTATTTCCTCAACTTCTTTGTCTGATATAAATGCTCCCTGTACTCTTAATGGCTTTTGCATTCCTACAGGATAGAATAACATATCACCTTTTCCTAGAAGCTTCTCTGCTCCATTCATATCAATTATAGTTCTTGAATCAGTTCCTGATGATACAGAAAAAGCAATTCTAGATGGAATATTTGCTTTAATAAGCCCTGTAATTACATCAACAGATGGTCTTTGAGTTGCAATAATAAGATGAATTCCAGCGGCTCTTGCCATCTGTGCTAATCTACAAATAGCATCTTCTACATCATTTGGTGCTACCATCATAAGGTCAGCTAATTCATCTACAATAATAACTATTTGAGGTAATATTGTTCCTTCACCTGTTTTAGTTACAAGCTTATTATAACCTTTTATATCTCTTACATTAGATGCTGCAAATAACTTATATCTATCTGACATCTCACTTACAGCCCAATTTAGTGCTCCTGCTGCTTTTTTTGGATCTGTAACTACAGGTATTAATAAATGTGGTATTCCATTATATACGCTAAGCTCAACAACTTTAGGGTCAATCATTAAAAGCTTAACTTCTTTTGGACTAGATTTGTATATTATACTAGTTATTAAAGTGTTAATACATACACTTTTTCCAGAACCTGTAGCACCTGCAATTAACATATGAGGCATACGTCCAATATCTGCTACAATAACTTTACCTGCAATATCTTTCCCTAGTGAAAAAGCAACATTAGATGGAAATTGCTTGAATTCTTCTGTATCTATTACTTCTCTTAAAAATACAGAACTTACTTCTTTATTAGGTACTTCAATTCCTACAGCGGATTTTCCAGGTATAGGTGCCTCTATTCTAATTCCTGAGGCTGCTAGATTAAGTGCTATATCATCTGCTAACGATACAATTTTACTAACTTTTACTCCTATTTCTGGTTGTAACTCATATCTAGTTACTGTTGGTCCACAACTAACATTAAGTACTTTTGCTCTAACTCCAAAACTCTCAAGAGTTTTTTCTAATTTATCTGCATTTTTAAGTATTGCACTTTTTGTCCCTTTGCTTTTACTAAAAGGATTCTTTTTTAATAACTCAATAGATGGGAATTCATATTGAGCACTTTCTTCTTGTTCTACTTCTATTTTTTCAAGCTCTTGCTTAGTAGTCTCTGTTTCTTTTACTTTTACTTGTTCTTCTTTATTTGGCTTAACTTCTTTTGATATAATTTCTGTACTTAAATCTTCATTATCACTAACATATTTTTCTTCAACTGATTTATGTACTATTTCTTCTTGTGGTTCTTCCTCTAAAATCACCTCATTAATAGGTTTATCATTAATGTTTAGTGTAACTTTACTTAGGAAGCTTACTTTTGGTTCTTCTTCTATTTTCTCAATATCTTTATCATCTTCTTCATCATATAAAATTGTGTATTCATCAGCTTTCTGTTCTTTTGCTTCTCTTGATTTTTCTATAGCATGCTTACTACCTTCATGTATTTTCTTACCTATTAACTTTAATACACTAAACAAAGATTTTTCTGTTAATAATATAATTATACACATGCACATCAATATTAGTAATATATATGTACCTATTTCACCAATAAGCATAACTAATAAGTCTCCAAACAATCCTCCGATAAAGCCTCCTGCTACTCTTCCTTTTGATACTTTATAATAATTTGCCAATGTTAAGAAAAAAGTGCTTCTTCCATTCATTTGAAGATTAATCTGAACACCTTTAGCATATATTACATGAGAAAATATAGAAATTGTCAGCAATAATATTAAGCTAAGATAAATCCTATTATTAAGAAGCTTATTACCTTTGTTAAATATCTTGAAAAAAGATGCTACAAAAATTACTATAGGCAAAATAAATGCAGCTATTCCAAAAAGTCCAAAAAACAGATTATTTATAGTTCTACCTATTGCTCCTGCTTTATTGAAATAAACACTTATAAACATCAACAATGAAAATGCAAAAAATGATAGAACAATTATTTCATATCTAAGAGTATTAATATCTTTGTCATTACTAGTTTTATTTGTTTCTTTTACTTGTTTTTTTGTAGTAACTTTTTTGTTCTTTGCCATATTACTACCCCCTTGTCGTTAGTGCGTTAGTATACTCCCGATATTGATATTATTTACTTAATAAAATATGTAATTATTGTAATACTACCTACAACAAAACAATAATATAAAAAATAATATAATTTTATTATTTTTTATTAATTTTATTTAAAATTTGATACATATATATATGATATTTTATCTTCTTTCTTCATGCCGTATTTCATTTTATTTGTTGAATATAAAAACCCAGTTACTATTAAGCATATACTTCACACCAATAAAATATTAAAAGTCTTAATTATTATTCGCTCCAAAACAACTCCCATTATGGCTGTTGGTATACTTTCAACTACAATTAGAATAACAAATTTTTTATCTTTGTCATTAATAGTCTTAGGAGTTTTAATATTTTCATTGAAAAATACTTGTCTTAATTTATATATTATGTACCGAAAAAAACGTCCAATTATACTAATTCCATCAATTATTAAATCTATTACATCTTTATAGTAAACTATCACTATAGCTATAGCTATTAGCGTACCTATGTGGAGTATTACCTCAAATAATATGTTGTCAAAGTGAAGGTCCAAATATTTGTCTAGTTATTGCCAAGTGACCAGAACTACTTATTGGAATATTAAATGCAAATCCCCCTTTGCATGTTATATTTTAACCTTTTTGCCATATTATTTCAAGTTAACAATAATATATTAAAATAAATTCAATATATTATTGTTACATTTTTAGTTCATTCCCAGGACTTAGTTCACTATTAAGATATACTTTTAAATCTGTAGATATGACTCTTTTAATAATATATTTATTATCTTTTCTATATACTTGGATAGTATTACCTTGAAAGCTTATTTCTTCATATTTGAAATCATCTGAAGAAGTTGGAAATAACTGCTCATAAGGTATGATAGAGTAGAACATATTAAATGTCCTCCTTTTTATATTCTTCAATCATTTTATATAGTTTATTTATAGCTTTATCAATTCCACCAAGTTCATCAATTATACCTTCATCAACTGCTTCTTCACCTACAACTATTGTTCCTACATCTTTGGCTAATTGACCAGTATCTAGCATTAATTTTTTTAGCCTGTCTCTATTTATCTTAGAATTTCTAGTTATAAAATCAACTATTCTATCTTGCATTTTATCAAAATACTCAAATGTCTGTGGAACTCCAATAACTGTGCCACTCATTCTAACAGGATGAATAGTCATCGTTGAGCTTGGTACAATAAAAGAGTATTTCGCAGATACTGCAAGAGGAACTCCAATTGAATGTCCTCCACCTAGAACTAAAGAAACTGTAGGTTTACTTAGAGAAGCAATCATCTCAGCTATAGCTAGCCCTGCTTCCACATCACCACCAACAGTATTAAGAAGTAATAACAAACCATCGATATCATCACTTTCTTCTATTGATGCAAGTTGAGGTAATATATGTTCATATTTTGTGGTTTTGTTTTGCTGTGGTAAACACACATGTCCCTCTATTTGCCCGATTATAGTTAAACAATGAATTCTATCATTATCTTTTTCCATAGTAACTTGTCCATACTCTTTTATTTCTTGTGAATTGTCTTTTTCATCTTTTTTCTTATCATCATGTATTTTAATATTTTTTTCCATATAATTTATTCGCCTTTCAATTAAACACAACTTTCGCAATAATTTTATTAAAATTAATATGCGAAAGTTGATTGTTTTCTATTACTTATATTATGCGAATAAAAATATTATTTAATTCATTTATTTTAATTAATAATATTGTATTTTACATATATAAATATTATATATATAAAGCAAATTCTTTATGAAGTGCCTCTACAGCTATTTCCAAATCTTCTTCTCTTATTAGACAAGCTATAGTAGATAATGAATCAGCAGTCTGTAAAATTTCTACAGATGCTTTGCTTAGACTACGAATTATCTTAGCCATTACACCTGGTACACCTGTCATTTTTTCCCCTATTACTGTTATCTTACAGCAATTTTCAATAAGTGTATATTCTACTTTATATTTATTAATTAATTCAATTACTTTTGTTTTGCATTTACCTTCTATCGTAAATACTTTTCTATCTGGAAAAATATTAATAATATCAATACTAACATTCTCATCAGCTAGATCAGTAAAAAATCTTTCATCATCAATATGACCCTGTATTGAAAATTGTATACGATTTGATTTATGTGCTATACTTGTTATTAGTTTATCTTTAATAGTTCTATTACGATGATTGCCAATACTTCTTATTATACTTGTTCCTTTTGAATCATTAAATGTATTTTTAATAATAAGTGGAATTCCTGCTCTTCTTGCTACTTCAACTGCTCTTGGATGTATTACTTTTGCTCCACTATCTGCCATTTGAAATACTTCATTATAACTTATTTCATTAATTATTTTAGCACATTTACATATACGAGGATCAGCAGTCATAATTCCATCTACATCTGTATATATTTCAATTGCATCAGCAACAAGAGCTTCTCCTAGTAATGAAGCAGTAGTATCACTTCCTCCTCTTCCAAGAGTAGTTATATCATTACTATTACTAACTCCTTGAAAACCTGCAACAACAGGTATTTTGCCCTCATTTAATTCTCTAATTAATCTATCTGTTTTAACATTAATTACCTCAGCATGATTAAAATTATTATCCGTGATAATTCCTGCACCGCCACCTGTAAGAGAACATGCTTGTTGACCATTTTCTATTAAAGCATTAGTGATTACAAGAGATGATATAATCTCACCAACTGACATTAATAAGTCAATCTCTCTAGGAGATAATTTTGTATCTTTATGATTAACTAAATGAAGTAGCGAATCAGTGGCATATGGTGCTCCTAATCTGCCAATAGCTGAAACAACTACTACAATATTTTCATATTCTTTCTTAGCTTCAAGTATTTTGTGTATTACTTTATTTCTTGTTTCTTCGGTTGCCATTGAAGTTCCACCGAATTTTTGAACCAATATTTTCAATTTTATTCACCCCGATATATATTTCCTTGCACATTAATATAAGTATCTATTTCTTTATGGAAATATACTTTCATATTATTCTCAAGCTTAATATATCACATACTGTTTCTTTTGGAAAGAGTTAATGTTCTAGTATTCAACTATCACAGGTTGTATTTGAGTTCCTTCAAGAGCATTAGTAATCGTATCATATATTAAATCCATTTTTGCCACTAATGAATTTTTCTTAGTACGATAATTGTCTTGCCCAAATGGAACAAAGTATATATTTCTAGTATTCATAAGTGTTCCAAAGTTTTTTAGACTAAGTCCTAATCCATCGTTAGTTGCTATTGCTACCACAACAGGATAAGCATTTCTTAGAGTTGCCTTTATTGCCATTAAAACAGCTGTATCTGTTACAGCATTTGCCAATTTAGCCATTGTATTACCTGTACATGGCGCAACTACAAGTATATCATATAGTTTATGAGGTCCTATTGGTTCTGTTTCTTCTATTTTTGTCTGCACTTTATTACCTGTTAATTTTTCTAATCTGTCAATAAAATCTTCTGCTCTACCGAAACGAGTGTCAATGGTACTTGCATTCGATGACATGATTGGAAAAACTTCAGCTCCATTGTTAATTAGTTTTTCAATTTGGTCAAACACTTTACCAATTGTACAAAAAGAACCGCATATAGCAAATCCAATCTTCTTGCCTTCTAATTCTTTCATATTTTATTAGCTCCTTCCTATAACTTTATCAATTACATCATATATAATTCTTGCAGCACTTTTGGGAGAATATTTCCCGGGAATACCTCTTGCATTAATAAATTTATTCATTGTATCGTTATAAACATTAGCAATATCTATGAATATATAATCCTCTAATTTTTTGCTTAGATTTATATCAATTAGTTTAACTGGAATAGTATTTATTACATAATTAAATGTGTGCAAATCTAGATAATTGTTTTTATTGTCAATAGCTTTTTGGTTAAAATAATCTATAACCTTCATTTTTTTACCTTGTATTCTAGCTGTATCGCATTTGTTTATAGATGCCTCCATTAGTTCTTCATCTTTTACAGATGCCACACATACATTCATCCTATGTTTTATAGCTAAATCCGTTATAGCCATTCCACATCTACCATATCCAAGTACTAAACATTTACTACCAGAAAGAGTACCTGGAAGAGAATTAATCATCATACTTATAACTCCTTCAGCAGTAGGTATTGAATTATGAATAGCAAATTCATCATCACTTACAACATCAAACAATTTAATATTGTTATTACTTGCATATTTAAGAACTTCTTTACTATATGGACCTGAAAAAATATATGCATCTTTTTTCATTAATCTAAATACATCCATGTAATTAATTTTTTGTTTGGAATTAGTAGCATAGATATGTTTTTTATCTTTTGAAAAAGGTATTGGACAAATAATGTAATGTGAATCTTTTAATGCTTCTTCTAAAGTTGATGCAACATTAACGTTACTGCTTAATTTTTCATGCTCATTACCATAAATATATACTTCTTTTTCCTCTGACATAATATTTGACAGATATATCTGTCTCATATCTCCACCTATTACAGATATTTTCATACTCATTTTCGCATCACAAACTATTGTACTTTTATAATAAAATATGTTTTTTACAGGCTATATGTGACCATTACTAATAAAATCGGGGGCAATTCTAGAACTGAAAAAGTAAGTTTCCATTGGCAATAGACTTATTAATATATGTTAATAATCATTAGAATTGTAAATACAAGAACAGCAAGAATATTGAATATATATTCTTGCTGTAAAAGAGTAAGTTTTTTATGATTTTATAGCCCATCTCATTTTAGTAGAACGAGCACGACTATTATTATGACATTCTTCAGCTGATGGTCTAATAATATCTGGAGCTATTTCTTGATAAACACCTTCACGGAACAAGCGTTTAAATGATTTTTTAACAAGACGATCTTCTCCAGAATGAAAAGAAAGAATTGCAACTCGTCCTCCTTTTACAAGGACATTAGGTAGTTTTTCTAAAAACTCATATAACACTTCAAATTCATTATTGACATCAATTCTTAATGCTTGAAACGAACGTTGACATGATTTTTTAATCTCATCTTTTCTTTTATCTTCCGGAATGAATTTAAGAGCATCTCTTATTATAGATTGTAATTGAGTTGTTGTTGAGATATCTGTTCCTTTTTTTATTTCTGAAATAATAGCACGAGATATTTCTTCTGCATAAGGTTCGTCAGCATTTTCCTCTAGCATTCCCTTTAACTCATCTTTTGAAACTTGTTTTAATCGCTCTGCGGCAGATATGCCTTTTTCTGGATTCAGTCGTAAATCTAATGGCCCTTCACTCTTATATGAAAATCCTCTATCTGGATTATCTATTTGCATTGAAGATACTCCTAAATCTGCTAATACAAAATCTAGAGGCCCTGATTCCATTACTACTTCATCAATGTTGGCGAAATTCAATTGCTTAATAGTTAAAATTTCGTCGTTATATCCTAACTTTTCTAATCGTTCCTTTGTACGTTTTATTTCAATAGGATCGATATCAAGTGCATACAAATGCCCTTTTGAATCTAAACATTTGAGCATCTCTAATGTATGACCACCATAACCTAGTGTTGCATCTAATCCTACTTGACCTTCAGTGATCTGTAGAAATTCTAATATTTCTTTAACACATATAGAAATATGCATACCTGCGGGTGTACTACCTTTTCTAATAACTTTTGCCACAGTATCTGCATATTTCTCTGGTTGAAGTTCCTTATATTTTTCTTTAAAAGTTCTAGGATGAGTTCCTTTATATCTAATTCGTCGTTTATGTTTTTGTTCTTGCTTATCCATAATATTACCTCTCTTTTTATATTAATTTATACAATATAATTTAACCTGTTTATATATAGATTAAATTATATTGTAATTCGCATAATATATCAATCAAAATAATATTAATTACAAAACAATCTTCCAAGCTATTTATCTTTTTTTCTAAATTGATTAGGTGTCATATTATAATATTTTTTGAAATAGCGTATAAAGCTTTGGGAACTATTATAACCTAGCATATTAGCAATATCCTGTATTTTCATATTTTGGTTTTCTAATAAGACTACTTTTGCTTTTTCCATTCTTACATTTGTTAAATAATCGAATACAGTAATGCCATTTTCTGTTTTGAATAATGTACTAAGATATCCTGGAGATAAATATACATAATCTGCAATCATCTCAAGAGATAAGTCCTTATCATAATTATTATTAAGATATTCTTTGACTTTACTAATAATATTATCGTGTTGCATTACATTTAATTTAGAAAACAACTGAATACTCTTTCTAATAATGCAGTATATAAAGTCGTACATTTCATCTAATGTATTGGCATCATTTATTTTTCTAAAAATCTCACTATTGGTTATACCAATATCTTGTAAACTAAATCCAAAATTAGTGGTTTGATCAATAATATTCAAACACACTTGGAAATATATATATTTTATATAATCTATATTTTTAATGTTACCTTCAAGTCCTTTTGTTAATTTCCTTAGAGCGAGACAAGCTTTTTCTTCATCTTGTTTTTTCAAATTATTAAGAAGCTCTTTTTCCATATTTTTATCATAGAAAATATTTTGCTCAATTTGCTGTGGAATCATATGAAATAAAATTTTGTTACCACCTACAAAAAATTTATAATCCAATTGTTTCTGTACTGCTTCATAATATATATTGATATTCTCTAGGTTCTGAAATTCATCACTTAACGATATTGTCAATGCTATATTTTCATTATAAAAAACATTGTGCATCTTTGATAGCTGTATATAGATATCATTAACATTTAGCTCTGTGTTCATAATAACCAGTAATCTAGTTTCATTTATTTGGCTAACTATAGTAATAATATCGTTATTATTAAGACATTTATCTATTTTATCTTTTATCGTATTATCATTATTATCCATTTCAATAAGTGCTAGATAGTTATTTTTAAATCTAAATTCTACATCTAATAAATCCAGTACTTGCTGAAAATTGTTCAGATCAAAAGTATTTTTATTTAACAAATCATGTATAGAATAATCTTTGAAATAAGGAAATACATATTGATAATCACTGTTCAACTTAACATTTTCAGTGAACAAATAAGCAATTACTTTATCAATAAGCTGATAATCATTTTTGGAATTAATTGTGTCAATCTGAGTTATCTGATTCACTTTGTCAATTAACTTTCTAATAGGCTTATACAAATAATCAGAAAAGAAATAAGCTAATATAAGAGCTATAAACAAAATAACAAAACAAGAGATAATGTTAATATTTCTTAATACTATTGTTGGTTTTGATAAATCATCTAATTTTTGTGCAACAACAAATGTCCAATTATATTTAGGTGAGAAACTTTTCCATACATATAATTGTTCATTGTTACAAGATAATTTTTGATTAGAACTTGACCCATTAGTAATATCTTGAAACAACATTGTATTAATATCATTGTCATTAAGTACATCAGAATAAATCATTGTGTTATCATTAAAAATAAAATAGAATAATCCATCTGTTGATTCAGCAATAAGCTCGTCCCAAAAACTATCATAATTAAGATTAACTACAATATATGAATTTTCCTTTCTATCAAAAGAAAGAAATTTTTTAACATAACTAAAAACTTTTCTATCTTTTATTGTCCTTGCTTTTGTTACATAGTTAGTACTATCAAATTTAATATTTAATATTTCTTTATCCAAAAACTCCGTTTTTGAATATTTAGAGTCACTTATTACAATATTTTCTGTATCATTAAACAAATAAATAGAATGAATTAATGGATGAGAAATAATATTCTTATTAAATAAAGTTATCGCGTCTCTCATAAATAAACTACTACTATATGTATATTCACTAGTTGTAACCAACTTCCAAACGCTATCATTACTCACAAATTGATTAACTAGTGCATCTATATCCGTTAACTTTTGTTCAACCATTAATCTTGTCTGATTAAGTACATTTTCTCTAGATAGATTAACTTGTTTTAGTAAATGATCATTACTAAATTTACCCACTAAAGACGTTATCATAATAACAGGTATCATTATACTAATAGATATTACTAAAAAAAACTTATAAAATGTTACACTTCTACTCTTTTTATTAATGACATTAACGTCAGCAAGTTTTTTCATAAAGCCACCCCATAATTATGTCAATTTACTTTTGCTTTTGATAGCTTCTCTATTATATCATAATTGTATGATTAATAAAACCTTTACCGTTCTTATTTTATATTTTCATCTAATAATTCCAATACCTGGAGATTACTATATTCACCTATTAATGGAGCCATCTGTCTAAATCCGATCTTCCCTTCCCCCAATAAAGAACCATAGCTTATTCCATCATCTATCCAGTTAAATATAAGTAAATCATCTATATACAGGCTTATTTCTGTTCCTTTTTTTATGACCATTATCGTATAATCTCTATTTAATTTTCTTACGCTAGGTATTGGGTCAGCACCACTAGCAACCATATGAAAACCATAGCTTTTTCTTAGATTACACATATTAAACTTTCTTTGCTTTTTTCTTCTAAAATATGATGCATGATATGTATTAATGTCTCCTTCGTAATACTGTTTGTATATACCTTCACGCTTTGCTATTGATGTATCAAATATGGATTTCCCATCTTTTCCTTGAGCACAGAAGAAAAACATTGCAAGTCCTGGTTCTCTAATAGGTTTAAATTGCCAAGATACTTTTATATTACTTGGAAAATCTTTGTTACACCATAAAACAAAATTGGAAATTTGACCAAGCTCTGGATCAACATTATTTTCCATCCTCATTTTTCCATTAACAAAATAAATACTTGCATCTCCTTCTAATATAAAATCCTTAACATCCTCAGAACAAGATAGTGGATTATGATAAATTAATTTTTCTTGCATTAGTTTCCACCTCTTTCTTTTGTGACATTATATACTTTTAGATTTGCATACTCGCCAATTAGAGGCGCCATTTGCCTAAGACCTATTTTACCTTCTCCTAATACTTCACCAAATGTTTTTCCATCATCTATCCACTTAAATAAAAGTTGATCCTTTTCTGTATATGGATTATATATGTAAAAAGAGATTTCATTTTCATATTTAATTAAAGTAATATAATATGGCTCTTTTATATCTTCAATATTCGGTATAGGATCTGGACCTGTTGATACTAAGTGAAATCCATAACTCTTCCTTAAATTACAAGTATGAAAATCAATCTCTTTATCTAAACGACGTCTATAATAAGATACGTGATAAGCATTAATATCTCCTCTATTATACTGCTTATAGATTCCTTCTCTAGTAGATAAAACTTCATCAAAAATATCTTCTCCATTTCGCCCCTTAGCACTAAAAAACATCATTGCAAGCCCAGGCTCATTTAGAGGTTTAAATTCCCATTTAACAGCTATATTACTTGGAAATTCCTCTGGACACCAAAAAACATAATTACCTTTTTGATTTCCTACGATTTCAGGATCTAATTTATTTTCCATTCTCATTCTACCTTTGACAAAATATATCTCTGCTTGACCTTCTAATATGAAATCTTCTATATCCGATTTCTTAGAAAGACTATTTTCATATATTAAATCTCCTAATTCATATCCTACCATAGTCATTCTCCTTTAAAATCTCACTATCTATTTATTATCTCTCTAGATTCTTTTTCAACTTCACTCGGCTCTCTACCTAATTCTTTAACCAATAAATCATGTAGCTCATGTACAGTGTCTTTATATTGTGGATCTTTAATTAGATTATTAAATTCATTAGGATCATCTTTCATGTTAAATAATTGTCTTTCCTCACCATTGTTTTCATCAATTTTATTAAAGTATACATATTTATAATCACCTTTTCTAATCATACAATGTCCTGCTGCAATACCATGAGCATAATACTCGCTAACTGCATAATCTTTCCAAGGACTATTCTCATCATCAAGAAAATCAACCATGGAATTACCATCCCAATCTGGTGGAATATCTGCACCCGCCACATCACAAATTGTTTGAATAATATCTAGCAAATTACAGATTTCTGTTTTTCGTATACCCTGCCCCCATCGCTTTGGCCAACTCACAATAAGAGGAACTTTTACTGAACAATCATACATAGAGTTCTTCCACCACAGTCCATGTTCTCCCATGTTCTCTCCATGATCGCTAGTATAGATGACAATGGTATTTTCTTTTATTTCTGAATCATTTAATGAATCTAGGAGTTTTCCAACCTCCTCATCAAACCATGTTACTAATCCGTAGTATAACTCACGGCCTTTTTTTGTTATTGATGAATCAACTTGATCGTTTTTAAATGCCTTTTGCATAACCTTATAATGTTTAGGAAAAGATTCAATATGATTCTCAGGTATTACTGGCATAGGCACTTTATCTCTATACATCTCATAATATTTTTCTGGAACAATTAATGGAAAATGGGGTGCCAGATAGCCAGCTATTAAGAAAAATGGCGAATCTTCTTTTTTTCTATTATTAATAACATCACAACATATTTCAGTTACTTTCCTATCATGATCCATTACTCTATTATCATCACCAACATAAAACTTGTCAAATCTAGGTGACAATTCACTTTCTCTACTTTCAAATTCGCCATCAGTCAAATCAATACGTTTATTATAAGGTTTTCTTATATTGGTATTAGTCCAAAAAGGATATAATTCATCCATTCCATATCTTCGCTCTTTTGAATAATGCATCTTCCCACCTAAATAGCAATCATATCCTTGCTTACTTAAAACAGTGGCTATGGAAGTAATGTTATCACTTTCTAACATACTTTCATTACTCCACGCTCCGCATTTACTTATATATTTACCTGCAGTAATTGATAGCCTTGCTGGTACACATATTGGAGACGGTGTATAACAATTGTCAAAAACCACTCCTTCATGAGCTAATTGATCGAGATTTGGTGTTTTTACAATCTTATCTCCAGCAGTTCCCATTACCGAAGCATTGTGTTCATCTGACATAATAAATAATATATTTGGTTTGTTCACCTTATCACCCTCTCCTAAAATACCCAATCACCTTTTTCTTTTCCCCACTTCACACATTCACGATGCAAATCATTAACTATTGATTTGTTTTTTTCATCATTTGCAACATTATTCATTTCCAATGGGTCTACTTCTAAATTATATAATTCTTGTTCATTATTGTCATCATATATATATTTATATTGATTCGTAATGACAGCTCTTCTTATACCACCCAATTCTGGATTACCCGAATATTGACAAAATACTTTTCTATCTTTTATTTCTTTATTGTTATGTATTCTTTCACTTTGAGATATTCCATCTAACTCGTCGGATTTTCTAATTCCTAGTTCATCTAATAATGTTGGTAAAACATCCAAATTAGACATAATATCGTCTATTTTCATGGAATCTACATGTGGTATCTTTATACATAATGGAACTTTAATAGCTTGTTCATACATTTCCATTTTTTGATACATACTATGTTGACCTAAATGATCTCCATGATCACTTGTAAATACTATAATTGTATTGTCTATCAAACCTTTTTCCTCAAATTTGCTAAGAATTTGACCTATTTGATTATCTACGTAATTCACTAAACCTAAATGAGCAGACCATACTTGTTTCCACTCTTCTTGTGACACATCTTCTGCAAGCTGAGCAGGAACCCCCAGTCTTCTATTACTAGGTTCATTTTGTGCAACTTTACCTACATTGTCAGGTAGCTCTATATTATCTGGATTGAACTTATGAAGATATTCCCTCGGTACCCTAAGTGGAGGATGAGGTGCCCAATAATTAATAAATAAAGCAAAAGGTTTATCATCAGCATTTTCTATAACATCCAAGCATTCTCTAGTAAAATACGTATCTTTATATATATTTGAATCGTATTCCCACTCTGATACATATGTATTTGAGTATTTTTTTGCAAAGAATTCACCATTATTTCTACTTTCATTTACTTCTTTTGAGTGTTTATTATCTCTTTTAACTGATATCCCCTGTTTCTTTACATAAGCATTGTAATCATGTTGATCAACCCATTTATTAAAGTTAACCCTATTTTTTAATATTGGTTTAACCTTAATATGATCAACTCCAATATGATTTACATTGTAACCATTTTTTTCTAATATTCCATGAATTGTTTCATGATCTCTAGCCCTTATTCCATCCCAATCATTAAATACTACCCCATTATGAGTTGGATATTTTCCTGTTGCAAGAGCTGTTCTACATGGTACGCAAAGAGGACATGTATTATATGCTCTTGTAAATATAACACTTTCTTTAAACAACTTATTCAAATTAGGTGTTACCTCTATACCACATTGTTTCATACCAATACTATCAGCTCTTTGGTGATCGGTCATAATAAAAAGAATATTTGGTTTTTCCATATAAAAACCCTCCTTACCAGAATAATTCTTCCTCACCTTTTAACTTAGCTAATGCTTCTACAAAGAAATAGTCTCCGTATATAATTGGCGTATTAACATATTTTGAACGTGTATAATTCACTGTTCCCATAGTAATTAACGCCTCTTCCTCATCTCCCCATGCTCCATAATTTTCATATAATGAATGTAGTATTTCTTCAGCCTTCTCATGATAAAAGTCTCTTTCAATTCCATCAAGATATTTACACAATTCAAGAAGACCACTAGCTGCACATGCGGCTGCTGATGAATCTTTACCATCTCTATGTTCTTTTGGTGCTCTAAAATCCCAACATGGAAGTTTGTCTTCTGGAAGATTAGCTATAAAAAAGTGTGCAACCTGCTTAGCCTTATCTAAATACCTCTTATCTTTTGTATAACCATAACCTATAGATAATCCATAGATTGCCCACGCTGCTCCTCTAGCCCATGCTGATTCTTCTGAATACCCTTGACCACCTAATGCACCTACTCTTTCACCTGATTCAGGATCAAAGCATACAATATGATGTACTGAACCATCATTTCTTATAAATTCATTCATAACTGTTTCAGTATGAGCCATAGCAATATGCTTAAATCTTGGATCATTTAACTCCTCAGATGCCCAATATAACAGAGGAACATTCATTATGCAATCAATAATAGCCCATCCTTGACTATCTGCGTAAACCTTATCAGTCCATGCTCTTATAAAATTTCCTTTTATGTTAAATCTACCTGCTAGATGACTTGCAGCAATAAGACCTCTTTTTCTAGATTCTTCATCTTTTAAAAGCTTGTAATGAGCTACCGATGAAAGTATCCACATAAACCCAACGTCATGATGTATTCCAACAAAATTATGTAAATCCTTATCCAATTGCATCTCACATGATACAGCATATTTTTTTATATTTTCATCTTGCGTTTCTTTATAAATAAGCCATAAAAGCCCTGGCCAGAACCCCGCTGTCCAAAAACCTGATCTTTCGCTATTATATTGACCTTCTATTGATACATGTGGAAATGTATCTTCTATTCTATTACTTATTTGCGACACTTTTTTTATAGCTTGTTCCCATGCTTCATCATACCATTCAATCATTATGTATTAATCTCCTCTCTTAACCTTTAACTGATCCTAACATTACACCTTTTGTAAAATACTTTTGTAAGAATGGATATACACAAAGTATTGGTACTACAGAAATCATAACTGTAGCCATCTTGAAATTTTCAGGAGATGTGAAGATA
>JAOARM010000028.1 GCA_025210515.1 Vallitalea sp.
ACAGGAGATGAAAAATATCCTGATTGGATACAAGAGAAAATAAGACAGGCAACAGATGATTATTATAATGCAACAGATCAAGGCGGGAGAGATGATGCACACGATGCCGCATTGAAGTTGAGAAAACTAGGAGAAACTGCACTCAAGACAAATACTGAAGAAAATAAAAAGATAACAAATAATTCTTCATTTCATCAAGAAGCTAAAAAGAAAATAAGTAATAATCAGTATTTTTCTAAGGAGTCGTGGGAGGAAACTATATCTTTAAGTACAAGTAATGAAAGTGATATAAATAATAGTACAAATATAAGTAGTGGTATTTATGCAAGTAATAATGGTATAAGTACTGGTTCAAAAAATACGAAAAAGGAAACAAATAATGTTGAAGGTGAAAAAGATATTAATTCCAAAGTTGATATTGTTAAGATGGATGAAAACAGTAATAAAATTAATGTGAATTATAAACCATCTGTTTCTTTAACAGGTAACAACTGTATAAGTGTGAATCAGTCAATTGATTACGCAAAAAAAGTTCCACCAGCAGAATCTAGGTTATAAATCTCCTAAAAAAGGACCTAAGTGGGATAAAAATAAAAAAGGTTGGGTAGATAAAGGAGGAAATGTGTGGGTACCAGATAACTGGGATGTTCAATACCCTAGAGGTGGCTATGATAATGTTTATCCAGATGGACATGTGAGGAAAGGTAAAGGAGGCAGAGGTCAATTTTCTCCATCAAATTTTAATATATTAGATAACAGTTTAATAGATGGATTGAATTATGTGAATAATGCAATACATACTTATAAAAAAGTGCAGTATACTTTTGAACATGTAAGAAAAGGATTAATAGATTTAGCAGATGAAATAATAAAAGAGGTTATAGGTAATCCGTCACAACAACCATCTATACCATTTTGTCCAATACCATTTCCTGTACCTGTATTTTAAACGGAGGTGTAAATATGAAGGCTAGCATAGATGATGTACAATTAGATTTATTGAATTTAGTTAATAAATTGATCGAAACAAATAATTTAGAAGAGGCTTTAGAGAAATTGTTAGAGATTACAAAAGAATATCCTAGTTTTAAATCATTAACATGTTTAGGATATTTCTATATGCGTATTGGTGAGCCATTTGAAAAAAGGTGGACATATAAAACTGACAAATCAATTAATGTACTAGAACAAGCTCTTACATTTAATCCTATGTATCATTATACATATTCATTATTAGGTGAAGGCTATATAAGGCAAAATATGTATAAAAAAGTAGAGAATATATTGAAACAAGGATTAAAAATTAATAATGATTATGTAATAAATAATAACTTAGGAGTAGCATTATTTAAACAAGGTAATATAGTTGAAGCATGTAAATACTTCTGTATATCTCATAACCTAGGAAAAAATAAAATGAATTATTCATATTATCCTTATTTAAACTATGCAATATGTTTAGCACTAAAAGATAATATTGAGGATAGTCTAAAGATAGCAGAAGAATTAATTAATCTTGAATCAGATGAACGTTCAGGAGAAGTTGATATAATAGATATTTGTAAAATTTTCTATTTATCTAAAAAGTATTATATAGTAGAAAGGCTTATTAATGAAGCTTTACAATTCTATAGCCTAGGATTTGATGATTTTATTATTTATAGTCATTCATTGATAGAATTAAATCATCCAGATAGATTAAGGTCAACTATTGTTGAAATATGTGAAGAAAGAGAAGAATATATACAAGAAAATTTAAGCGATACTAATTTGTCGGAAACAGACAAAATGCTGAATATTAAGTCAATAAAAGATGAGATAACAAAATATACAAACATATACAATAATATCTTAAATGGGTGTATACCTAGTTTATCAGATGAAATCTATGTAGAGCAAAATTATTATGAGTTTAAGTGGTTATATTAATAAAAGCAAAAAAAGTTTTATTAAGTATTACTAACAAAAAACAAAATATTAATTATATAGATTTAAATCATTAGAGATTATGGATTAGATTTACGAATATAGAATTATCTCTTAGTGTAAAAGCGACAATTGTTAGAATGTATGACCCAACCCTAGCAAGATTTATGCAACAAGATACATACTATGGAAAAACTAGTGACCCACTAAGTCTAAACCGCTACACATATTGCTCTAATAATCCTCTAGTATACTGGGACTATACAGGGCACTGGCAAACAGGGGACGATAAATATCCTGATTGGATACAGGAGAAAATAAGACAGGCAACAGATGATTATTACAGTGCAAAAGATCAAGGTGGGAGAGATGATGCACATGCTAAAGCAATAGCATTAAGAAAACAAGGGAATGCTGTACTAAGAGCAAGGCAAAAGAATAAAATAATAACTAACTCTACATTTCATAAAGAAGCTAAAAGTAAAATAAGTAATAATCAGTATTTCCCTAAAAGTAAAGGGGAGAAAACAAGAGAAACTAGTATAAGTAGTATTAGTTCAAGTGTGGGTGAAAGTCTTGGTAATTTAAAACCATGTATGAATAGTAGTACTACAGTAAGTAAAAAAGAAACTAATATGTTCAATAAGGAAAAATATAATCCGCACATTAGAGAAATGGTTGCTTGTGTCAATCCAGGAATTGTACAACAATCAGGACATGGCAAAGATGGTATTAGCAATAATTCACAACATAGTATTAATTCAATGGGTATGATGGGGCTTATGGTAGGAAATACAACCTTAGCACCTATCCCTATAGATTATAGTATATTTACTAAACTATTAAAGGCAACATTACGAAAAGCTAACGCAATCGCCCTTGGTTGGTGGTTATTTAATGAGCTTTCCATTGATGCCGGTGGAGATTTAACAGAAGAACAATTAGAATATATTGCTCAACAGAAGAATCCAAGTGAAGATATATACATAGAGGGACTTCCAAAAGTAGAAACTGAATCTTATAAAGACAATCCTATTATACAAAGTTTCAACAATGGGAGACATTCTTCTAAGGGAAATAACAAAGGAAAAAAAGGAAACTCATTTAGAGGAGGAAATAAAAATTCACGAGATAAATGGTACGGATATGATAATAAACAGTTTCAAAGATGGTGGCATAGGATAGGTAAAAAGGAATACGGAGACAGTGATATCATGACTAGCGAAATGGCAAAAGAAGTATACGACTATTGGAAATCAATTGGAAGTCCAAGTGTAAAATAAGGAGATATTATGAACTTAATAGAATTAGAAGAAAAGATAAAAAGAAATAGATTTGATGAAGCTATTGATATCATTCAAGAGATAGGAAATACAAAGTATGAACAAGCAACTCAACTTTTGATAAAATATCTTAAGAAGACAGATAATATTATCTTAAGAAATGAGATAGCTATTGCCTTAGGGGATATTGGAAATGATAAGGCTGTTGAACCACTCATATACATGTTAAGACATCCAAAAACCAAGGGAAGTAGAGGAACATTACTATATGCTTTGGAAGACTTGGATTATATACAACATGTAGATTTACTTGTTGAGTTGTTATATGAAGATAATTTTGAAGTTAATAGACACGCATTAATGTTAATTGAATCCATAAGTACTAAGATATCAGATGAAGTATTACAAAGATGTATTTGTAAAATAAAAGAAAAGATTGATTTCCTATCAGAATCTTTAGATGTGTTAAGTAGACAGTAATAAATAATAAAGAGACCTAGAACTTAATGGCTAGGTCTCTTATATATATATTTTAGTTAATTCAGAAGGGGCTAAAGATAAATTTATCTAAAGATTTAATGATAGTAAACAATCAATTAAAAATTTGAGTTATAATTAATACGATGATATAACAAAAGAGAATATTAAATATTTAGCCAATAATTATATTAACATAATAATAGATATTAATAATTATTATAAAAATTCAGATGCTAAATTAATGAATGACTTAAATTCAATAGAACGATATAAAGGAGAAATTAAAATGAAAATAATACAAAAAACAATAATTATTATGATGATAAGTATTTTTTTTATAAGTGGTTGCCAAAATGACAAAGAAAAAAGTGGTGAAGAATTATACTATGATTGCTATTCTAAATATACAGCTAATTTTGAGAAGTTAACAGAGGACATTAATGAATCTAACGTGTATGAGAAAGCTCCAACTCTATACAATGATGAAAATAAGAAAATTATAGAACAAATGGGAGAATTGATTTATGAATATAATGAAAAAATAGTAAATTATGAAGATTATTATATAATGTATAATGATTTAAAAGAAGCCTATGACAAGCTTAAAGAGCATTTCGAACAATTAAAGGAATGGGATAAATTAAGCGGTTCAGAACAAATGAGAATAGAATTAACACTTCTAAATATGTGTTAGGTAGAAAATCGAATTATATTGAGTATGTATAACACGACAATGGACAAAAGGTGAACAAGTACCTAATAGAAATATATATCGAAGAGATACCTGTTGGTCTTATAGTCTTGGTGAAGAAAAGTCATTAGATATAAATGATCAATTAGTAAAACTAATTATTATACTAGAAGATAAAATTGAGATTCTAAAGAAATTAAAAAAATACTTTGAAATTCACTATCTATTCCTTGTTATTATTAAAAGTGAAGATGACTTTAGACCAATTATGTCTATAACAACCCCAGTTATTGAGTTGATGCAATGTATTGGGCTGAATTGGATATAGATATGTATATTTTCTAAATAATACTTAGATTTATCAGTTGATTATTATAGCTAATTAATTAAGCGATGCCTATATGATAACGCTATTGATGAAGTAGGAAATAGAATAACAGAAATAGCAAAAAACACTAAGATTCATTACACCTACAATGACATAAATACGGTCAGTAATAAAGAAACTAATAAAATTGATGAAGAAGATACCATAATTATTAAAAAAATTGGTGGAGCTATTGCTTGTGCAAACCCAGCTATAATACCAGAAGCAATTAATGGTGCATATGAAATATACCAAGGAGCACAATATGTAGTTAATAATTACGGACCACAGATATTAAATGAAATATATAAAACTGGAGATTGGGTTGTTAATAATGGACTTCAAGTAGTAGAAGGATTAAAGAATACGGTTAATAACGGTATAAAATATGCTAAGAATACAGTTGAAAACGGTATAAAATATGCAGAGGATACAGTTAAAAAGGGTGTAGACAGGCTTAAAGAGCAATTTGGTGGGGGTCTTCTTCAGGGGGGAAGGATCCTAATAAACTTGACGGTTTGAATAAAAAAATACACGCTGGTAAGCAAGGCAAGCACATCGTTGGACATAATAACTACATTCAAGGTAGAAGTATATTCAATGGTACTGCAGATGATGCACAAGCCTTAATTGATGATTTTGCAGGAACAGGAAAATGGATTAATGATGTAAAAGAAGTAGTGGATTTTGGAAAAATAATTGGTCAGTATGCAGATCCATCTACTGGTAGACTTGTAAATACGACGAGGGGAATCATCCATTATTCTAGTAAAGGTACGCATATTGTACCAGCGAATCCAATAGGTTGGTAAGGAGAATTTATATGTTTTCAAGTAAGAACGAAGAATTTATGATTAAGGCATTAATTCAAAAAAATAAGGAAGATTTAGAGGAGGAATTAACTTTTATTTTCGATGATGGAAGTAAGTATTCAGGCGTAATTAATTCATTTTACGAAACTGACAATGGTCTTGAGATGGATGAAGAAGGTTACCTCGAATACTACGCATGTGCTGTTAGTATCAAGACTATACATGTGAATAACAGTCAGAGTATTCAATTCATTAAAAAAGGAACTATACAAGAACTTGGTGGAAATAACATACCGAGAGCAATTTTGTCTAGTGATGGTACAACTCTGTGGTCAAATAACTAGCATCATAATTTCTAATATAACCCCATGGTTTTGGCAATCACAGTCATACCATGGATTTCTTTTATAGTTTTAAAATAACAGTGCAAAAAGTAATTCCACAAGTTCAATCTGGCAAGAATTTCTTTTCAAATATTAACGGTTGGGAAATTGGTATTAATGGAGATACAGGTGTAATATACCATGCACTGATGAAATAGGAGGTGGTACGAATGTATCTTACATGTACAAATCTAAAGTGTAGTATAAAAAAAGCATCAGTACAATATGAAGTAATGGGAAATAAATTTCTATTGTTGAACATTATCTTAACCAATGAACTCTGTTCAAATAATTGGTGTTATTGGAGAACAGGAATTGGCACAAATAACCCTCCATTAGAAATACTTATTGATAATATTAGTGGAATCATTAAAAAAATAACATTATTTATATCTGAAGATGAATTTATAAAGGATAAAGATATTAAATTTATTGAGGAGTATGCAGAACCTATTTTTGAAACTAGTATATTAATTGACAAATATAATAATCATGCTGACAAGTATCAAGTTTGGGTTAATGGGATGAAATTATACTGTATATTTGAAGATGGTGGAGATGTAGAGAAAAAAATTAATATCAGTCATGATATAGGTTGTTTCCTAAATAAGAATAATCAACTAATAGGCTTTTGCGTACAGAATTCGGAAGAAGATATTGAATATTTTAAGGAAGCGAGATTACTTTAATGATATAGTACAAAGGGAATGTTTTAAAACATATCTTGCAACATAATATTAATATCTGTATATTAATGTAGATTTTAGTAAAGAAGCTTAATAATATATGAATACGTGCAGATTATTAATTATTGCACGTATTTTATTTTCTATACTTTTACATGTATACACTAGACAAACTATGATTATAGACTAACTATAAGATAAAAGTATTAAACAGATATCACCATAGATATAAATACTGAGTATTAAATTCAAGTCAGTATGACAATAATGGAAACAAAATAAAAGAATTAGATAGTGAAGGATATGCAAGAGGTTCAGGAGATAACATAAAAGACCATATAATAACAGGTTACGAAAATTACTTGTTGAGTTCTTATATGAAGATAATTTTGAAGTAAATAGACACGCATTAATGTTAATTGAATCCATAAGTACTAAGATATCAGATGAAGTAACAAAGATGTATTTGTCAAATAAAATAAAAGATTGATTTTCTATCAGAATCTTTAGATGTGTTAAGTAGACAGTAATAAATAATAAAAGAGACCTAGAACTTAATGGCTAGCTCTCTTTTATATATATTTTAGTTAATTCAGAAGGGGCTAAAGATAAATCTATCTAAAGACTTAATGATAGTAAACAATCAATTAAAAATTTGAGTTATAATTAATACGATGATATAACAAAAGAGAATATTAAATATTTATCCAATAATTATGTTTACACAATAATAGATATTAATAATTATTATAAAATTTATGCAATATATGTATGAAAACTCTTTAGGTTTTAACCACTTAGAGGTTGAAACTGAGTGGCGCTTATATGTAGATGAAGCATTTAATATTGAGACTATTGTTGTAGTCTTAGCATATAAAGCTAGTAGAATCTATAAGGATAAAGCTTTAAGTGAGTTAACTACAGAGGAATGGAAAAAAGTAGTCGGGGCATATAATGCAACATCAGAAGATAAACAAAAAAAAATATGCGGATAAAGTATTTGATTATTTTACCCCTATAAAAGAATTATTAGATTAGGAGATGGTTATTTGAAATTTAAGCTATTAGTTATAACTTTAGTTATGATAACCCTCTTGTGTTCGTGTAAAAAAGCCGTCAAAGAATTGAACCAAGAAATTCCATCAGAAATAGTAACAGCTAAAGAAATAACGAAAATAACAGATAAAATAATTAAAGATGAATGGGGTGACAAAGAATTCTATTTGTCTGAGGTCACTATGTACTTAGATGAAAATCATCGTGGGTCACTGTCTCTTATATATGCAGATGGTTTAGAAATTAAAACAACAGTTCCTAATATGCTAAAAGTTCAAGTTAATACCAATAAACATAAAGTAGTAAGGCAAAAAAGATTAACAAGAGATAGTAAATTGTATCCGGGTGTGATAGCCTTTGATGACTGGATGATTGATAGTATTGATGCCTATAATTTGACACTTGAGTTATTTAAAGAAGTAGATACATTTGATAGAGCTATCATAAGTTCAACACCATCATTTGAAGGAGATTCAGAAGATTGGAGCGTTATTCTATGGAAAGATAAAACAAGATATTCATGTTTTATTAATTCATATACTGGCAAAGTAATTAGCTATAATACGGAGGTAGTGGAATAATACAAATTTATCAATAAGCGTAATATAAAAAATAATGAATATCTTATCTCCTAGTAATATTGTATGATATGAGGCAGATGACAAAGAACATATATGAACACATGCAATAGGAAGGTCAATAATAGAAGAATATACTATATTCATGAGATTAAGGCTTATGAAGCTATGAAAGTAACCCAAAACTTTACATAAGAAGAATTACTTGAGTTAGCAAAAAAACTAGAAAAAATGTTGAATTAGGAAGGGATAAGATGAGCTCTTTAGGAAAAATTAGCTTAATCATTAGAGATTATGAATTAGATTTTACGAATATAGATTCATCTCTTAGTGTAAAAGCGACAACTGTTATTAAAAAAGGACATATGATTTCAAAAACTAGGATTGCAAAATTCGATATTTGGATATATGATGTTCATTTCTTTTCAATTGATGATATTGAAATCAAGATAAAAGAATTTGTTGATGTGTTTGGTGAAAAACAAGCAGAAATTTTGAGAATTAAAAATCAATACAAGTATGTTGGTATAACATGCAATATTGTAACTGAATATGGGCAAGTAGGAATATTATTAAGTCCATATTTAGTTGAGAAGCTAAATATGCTCAGTTTAGGGATTGATTTTG
Organism: Vallitalea sp.; assembly: GCA_025210515.1. Lineage (GTDB taxonomy): Bacteria > Bacillota > Clostridia > Lachnospirales > Vallitaleaceae > Vallitalea. The sequence goes on from JAOARM010000028.1 coordinate 8,890, forward strand.
ATATAATTTCTTATGGTAATGTGGAAAATTAGTGCGTGATTTGTTAAATAATGGTCGTATAAAACCGATCATATTAGTTTCTGGGTAAGGTCTGTTTTAACATCTTCAATTAATTGATTTAGAATGTTGAATTTTAATGGAAGATATAGTACAAAAGGAATATTTATTAAAACATATCTTGTAGCGCAACCTTAATATGAATATCTTCATATGTTAATGTATGTTTCAGTAAAGAAACTAAATAATAAGAATACGTGCAGAGCATTAATTCTTGCAAGTATTTTATATTCTATACTACTACATATATACATATGACAATGGAGAAATGGAACTGAAAAACATACTGACAGGCAACAGATTAAGGAAGTATCAAATAACCATCTATACTAACTTAATCAAATTCAGAGATTAATGTATGAGTAGATTAATTTAATTGTATATCAATATATTGTTAAATCTACTACATTATCAGGATATAATTTTTTGGTAGAGTTGAGTTTAGTCAAGGAGAAACTTTAGAATTATCTATAGATTTTTTCACCTATCATCTGAGAGACTAGGAGTTAGTGGACAGTTGCACCACCAACGCCATCTTTACTGCCAATGGATGTGTATGTGGGATGTAGTTATGCATTTTCAGAAATAACGATTAAATGACAAATGAAAGATGGAAAAATAAAAGGTGGTATTATAATTGGAGATATTAACTAAGATCAAAACAAACTGTAAAAAGTATATAATCTTATGGTGTATATTTATGTGTTACTCAATAATTGTATTATATATATACAAAGAAAATAAATTACTAACACTAATAGGAAATCCATTTACTGTATATATATATATTATCATTATTTTACAACATGAAAATAAGCGGTTTTCAAAGTTTATTAAGATTCATTATAAAAAGGTATGGGAAGAAGCAAAAACATGGGGAGTAGGAAATAGAATAAAGTGGAGTTGGGCATTTAATAGAAAAGACGTTGGTAATACTGCTATTAGTGATATTAAAGAAGCATACATTAAAACAATATTGACAATATATATACTAGGTATTCTAACGTTTCCTTTATTTGGTATAGTAGGTATTCTATTGAATAAATAAATTAACCGACCTATAAAAGTATTACTTCTTACTGTGATATCTAGCGATTTAAATTAGATATCAATTTACTTCTTCCCTTAAAGAGATATAAGTGTATAATAAGGGAATTACTTATTCCAGAATTAATATTATATCCGTATATCAGTTTACAAATATTCAAAAGGTATTGTAGAACTTTTTAAAAATAAGGAAGTGTTAAGATGGGGTCTATATTAGAAGTAACAATGTATTATAATGAGATACTTCTGTTTGATGAAATCATTAAACAAATAGATTTTAAAAATTATAAGATAGATATTAAAAATATTGAAATACTTGATGATTGGGAATATACCAATCATCAAGTATTATATTATAGTAATAGTAAATTAGATATAGAAAAAATAGTATTAGAAAATAAAATTATAATTATAAATTTTACAGTAAATAATTTTATATGTGGATATCATATATCAAAGATTAATCAAGATACTTATGAAAGTTGTATATGGTTAAATACTTATGGATTAGATTTTTTGGATATAGATAGGATAACAAATAAAAATAAATTTTTTTATGATGTTATGACTAAAAAAATAATTAACAGCATTAACAGTAATAAATTATTATTTATTGGAATAGGCATAGAACCTTTAATTGAGTACAATAAAGATTTTCAAATTGTAATTAATAAAAGTAAAAATATTATAAAATGGATATTACCTCAAAAAAAGAGCGTAGTGATAAATAATTATTCTAAAAAAATTATAAATAAATTTTCAATATATACATTGAAAAATAATTTAAAAGAATAGACAAAAACAGTGTATAGTACAATTATAATAAATAAAATAAAATTATTTAGAATAAATGAAAGAGCTATATTTTTTTATATATAAAAGACAAATAAATGTAAAATATGTATAAAACAGAATAAGATACACCAACAACAATGTACTATATGTATAACGGACACAAGATGTAACAGCCTTAACAAATGATAATTAGTATTTTATAAGGGGTGATTTTTTATGTTTTATATAAGAGAATATAAACACAGAAGGTTATTGTGTACATTAATTTCATTTTTAGGTGGATATAGTTTGCATTTTATAATCTATAAGGATATTAATTTATATTTATTATTTCCATTTAAAGCGACATGTATTATTTTTGCTATAGGAGGTTATAGATACAGTGCCAAAAAATATTTGGATTTCAATAGAAAAAGATTTATATTTACTTTAGAAATGATTGGTTGGGCAGCAACTATATACAGTTTGTATATATATATATTCTTTGAAGTATTGCAGTGTAATGCCAAATATGTATGGATATTCTAGAAAAATCATAAGGGGAACACCAATTTGATGTAAATACTTTAGATAGGATGATAAAAGATATCTCTTGAAGTGTTTAATAGAAATTTGAACATGCTTAATAATCCACTATTAAGATTAAGTATAATAGATAAGTAAAAGTGAAAAATATTAATTATATAGATGTGTGGTTGTCCATAATAGTTGCACAAGGTATAAAAACTTAATCAATACAAATATATAAAGTGATGAAAAAACTGAGTAAGTTTTATCATTACTTTTTTATTGTAATATTTTATTTATAAAATTTTAATGTCCAATTGGTGCATTAGTGTCCAAATGGGTTTGACGAATAAACTACTAGCTTATAAAATAACTCTTGAACAATGTTATATTTGCTAATTACATTGTGTTACATAACTTATATAAATAGGAGGATTATTATGTCAAATACTAAATCACAAAAACTTATAGCAAAAGATCTTATAACAATAGGAATCTTTTCAGGTATTTATTTTCTTTTTTCAGCAATAACTAATATGCTAGGTGGAATCCATGCAATGATATGGTTTTTATCACCTTCGTTAGCAGCGTTGATTTGTGGAATTCCGTTCATGATTTTGACTGCAAAAGTTAAAAAGCCATTTACTGTATTGATAATGGGTATAATCGTAGGTCTATTATTTGGGATAACAGGTCAATTTCATATTATAGTACCAATATCATTTATAATAACTGGTATATTAGCAGAGATTATAAGATATATTACCAAATATTCAAGTTTCAAAGGAAATGCTATTGGATATAGTATATTTGCTTTAAGTATGGTAGCTTCACCATTACCTCTCTGGATTGATACAGACAATTTCATTTCAAGAATTAAGAAATTCGGTATGCCGAAATCATACATTAATACAGTAACAAGATTAACATCAACAAACATGTTAATAGTTATCGTTATAGTAACATTTATTTGTGGACTAATTGGAGCATTCATTGCTAGCGGTATGTTTAAAAAACATTTTAAAAAAGCTGGAGTGGTTGCATAATGATTAGATTAAACACACCACCTCTAGATGCTCGTAGTACTTTGAGTATTTTATTACTTGCTAATATTGTAGCTTTTACACAACAATTAATTTGGGTTGAGGTTGGTTTTTTATTTTCTCTTTTTGTTCTTCTTGTTATATGTGGTTGTAAAAAACAAGCTATAAAATGGGGAATTGTATTTTCTGTAATAGTAATAATTGAGCATACAATTTTTCCAAACATAGATAATGAGATTATTACATATTTTACTGTAAGTGTTATATATTTACGAAAAATGCTACCGTGCTTAATGATAGGAACTATTATAATTAAAAAGATTAAGATGCAGTATCTTATATTAGCACTAAGAAAATTCCGTTTTCCACAAGCAATAATTATACCACTTTCAGTTACTATAAGATATATACCCTCTATTCGCGAAGAATACCACAATATTCGTAATGCTATGAGATTAAGAAATATTAGGGGGCTAAAAAGGATTGAATATACTATTGTTCCAATTATGATAAGTGCAACAAATACATCTGACGAACTTTCAGCTGCCGCAGTAACAAGAGGGATTGAGAATCCATGTGTAAAAACAAGTATAGTTAATATGGAATTTAAGTTACTTGATTACATATCAATTATTGTTACAGTGTGCTTTGCAATTCTTGCAATCTTATCGAGAGGAGGAATGATATGATCAATATTGAAAATGTGAATTTTTCTTATGCTGGTGAGAACAAAGCGTTAAGTAATATTAATCTTAATATAAAAAAAGGAGAATGCATTATCCTTTGTGGAAAAAGTGGGTGTGGTAAAACTACAGTTACAAAACTAATAAATGGCTTAATTCCACATTTCTATGAAGAATGCTCACTAACAGGAAACGTAACTATAGATGGAAAAAAAGTCATAGATACTAAAATGTATGAGTTAGCAAAAACTGTAGGTTCAGTATTTCAAAATCCTAAATCTCAATTTTTTCATCTTAACTCAGATGCGGAGCTTGCTTTTGGTTTAGAAAACTGTGGTATTCCTCAAGAAGAAATGATCAAAAGAATTTCATATACTATTACAGAACTTAATATTAAAAAGCTTACTAATAGAAGTATATTTGATATGTCAGGAGGAGAAAAACAAAATTTAGCATTTGCCTGTGTATATGCTATGAATCCTGATATTTATGTACTTGATGAGCCTACTGCTAATCTTGATGAAGCTACTATAGAAATATTAAAAGAACAGATAAAGCATGTGAAAGCACAAGGTAAAACTGTTATAATTGCAGAACATCGTTTATGGTTTCTAGCAGACGTTGTTGACCGTGCAGTTTACATGGAGAATGGTAATATAGTACATATTTATAATAGAGATGAATTTCTTTCATTAACAGATGAACAAAGAATAAAAATGGGGCTACGCCGTTTAATACAAAAAAAACAACAGTTTACTTCAATAGATAATAATGGGTGTTTTACTATTAATAATTTATGTTGTGAAATGAAAAATAAGACTATTTTTGAAAATATAAATTTTGGAGTATCTAATGGAGAAATCTTAGGAATTACTGGTTCTAATGGTGCTGGAAAATCAATGTTACTAAAATGTATTGCAGGTTTAAAAGAACCAACAAGTGGTAGTATTTCATTAGATAATAAAAAACTTAAGAAAAAAACAAGAAATAAACTTTGCTATATGATTATGCAAGATGTTAATCATCAATTATTTTCTGATAGTGTATTTGGAGAATGTGAGATATCTAATGATGACGTAGATCATGAACTAATACATAATACGTTAGGAGAATTTGATTTAACAGAATTTGAAGAAAATCATCCAATGGCATTGTCAGGAGGACAAAAGCAAAGACTTGCCATTGCAACAGGAGTTCTTTGCTCAAAAAAAGTTATTTTATTTGATGAACCAACAAGTGGGCTTGACTTAGAGCATATGAATTCAGTTGGCGATATGTTGCAAAAGCTTGCTCAAAAAGGACATATTATAATTGTAGTTACCCACGATAATGAATTACTAGAATGCTGTGCAGATAAAATAATACGAATGTGAGGTAGTATAGATGGACGGGTATGAGTTAGGAAATAATATAGAATTAACAGTGTTTGATGATGGTGATATGGTATGCCAGATGAGAAGTAACGATGGAAATGGAGTTATTACATCTTATCAAGTATTAGATGGAATACGAATTAATTATAATGATTTCCATATGAGTAGTTTTAGATCTGAATTTGTTTCAAATACTAATATGTTTTGCGTTGATCATTGTAAAGAGGGACGTATTGAACAAGAAATAAAATCAGGAGTATATAGTTATATTGAAACTGGAGATTTGCGTATAGATAATCGTTTTAATCATAATACTGATTTTTACTTTCCTCTGTCTCATTATCACGGTATTACTATTGCATTTGAGGTGGATAAAGCAGATGCTTCCATCAAAAAAATATTTCCTGATTTTCCTGTTTCAGTTGTTATCTTAAGTAAAAAATTTTGTCATAATAATAGAAATTATTTTTTGAGAAGTGCCACATCTATCGAGCATATTTTTTCAGAATTATATAATGTACCACAAGAAATTAAATTATATTATTATAAGATAAAAGTTTTAGAGCTTCTATTGTTTTTAAGTGGATTGGAAATTGATGATAGTGAAATAATAAAACCTTATTTTTATAAATCACAAACTGAAAAAATAAAATCAATACATACACTTATAACATCAGACATACAAAAACATTATACCCTAGAACAGCTTTCTGAGAAGTACAATATTTCTCTTACAGGTATGAAAACCTGTTTCAAAGCTGTTTATGGGGACTCATTGTTTGCTTATCTAAGGAAATATCGCATTAATAAAGCTACAATGTTGTTAAGAACTACAGATTTAAATATCGCTGCTGTTGCTAATGAAGTGGGGTATAATAGTCCAAGTAAATTTTCAGCAGCATTTAAAAAAGAAATTGGCATTAACCCACTTGAATATCGAAATACAAGAATGAAGAGGTGATTATTAATGAAAAAGAAAAGTTGGTTGTCCTACCTTTTTTCTCATGCATCATACTGTAAGGGAAAAATTATATTATCAATAATATTATCAATTATTAGTGTAATGGCGGGACTGATACCGTTTATATGTGTTTATAATATCTTAAAAGCTTTTATAGAAAATACTGTAACAGTAAATACAATAGTAATATGGTCTGTTATTTCAATTATTTCCTATATAATTAAAGTTGTTTGTTTTGGAATTTCTACAGGTATTTCTCATGTAGCTGCATACACTATACTAGAAAAGATTCGCATGGGTGTAGCAGATAAATTTTTACGTGCTCCTCTAGGAAAAGTCATGGAAAAATCCATTGGAGAAATTAAAAATATAATTGTTGATCAGATAGAAAGTATTGAGCCACCCCTTGCTCATATGATTCCAGAAGCTATAGGCAATCTTTTACTTCCAAGTACAATATTTATATTTTTGTTAATATTTGATTGGCGTATGGCTCTTGCATCTATAGTAACTATTCCTCTTACAATGATTCCGTTTTCTATTACAATGAAGAAGAGTCAAAAAAAGTTTGAAAAATATATGGAATCTAGTAATCAAGTAAGTAGTGCAATTGTTGAATACATTGAAGGTATTCAAGTGATTAAGGCATTTGGGCAAACTGGGAAATCATATGAAAAGTTCTCTAATGCTATTATAGATTATAAGATATTTATTCTTGAATGGATGTCAAGTACATGGGTATCTTTTAAACTCTGTTTTGCTATTTTTCCTTCCACTTTACTTGGGACACTACCAATGGGGTTGCTACTGTATACTAAAAATGTACTTACTCCTGCTGAAATATGTCTATGTTTAATGCTATCAATGTCTATGATAGGATCTTTATCAAAAATAGAAGTATTTATGAACGATTTAAAGAAAATGGGATTTACAATTTATACAGTTCAAGATTTCTTAGATATGGAAGAACTTTCTGAGCCTATAGATAATGCTATTTTATCAGGTTATGATGTAAATCTTTCAAATGTAAGCTTTTCATATACAGAAGATAAAGAAACAGAGGTATTACATAGTATTAATTTGAAATTACCACAAAATAGTTTTACAGCTCTTGTAGGACCATCTGGAGGTGGAAAATCTACTGTAGCAAAATTATTATCAAGATTCTATGATGTAACTGACGGTGAAATCAAAATAGGTGATATTAATATAAAAGATATGCCACTATCACAATTAAGCAATATTGTTAGTTTTGTCACACAAGATAACTTTTTATTTAACTGCTCTTTGCTTGAAAATATAAGGCTGGGAAATCCAAAAGCTACTGACCAAGAAGTATATAATGCAGCAAAAGCCGCTCAATGTGATGAGTTTATACTAAAGTTTGAAGATGGATATAACACATCAGCAGGTGAGGCTGGAAATCGCCTTTCTGGAGGAGAGAAACAAAGAATAGCTATAGCAAGAATGATACTAAAAAATGCACCTATTGTTATATTAGATGAAGCAACAGCTTTTACTGATCCAGAAAACGAAGATAAAATTCAAAGATCAATAGCTGCTTTAACAAAAGGAAAAACTTTACTAGTTATTGCTCATAGACTTTCTACTATTAAAAATGCGGATAATATTGTTGTATTAAAAAATGGTAATATTATAGCACAAGGTAATCAAGAAGAACTTATTAAAAACTGTACTCTTTATAGAGATATGTGGAAGTCTCATATTGGTACTAAAGCTTGGGCTGTTTCCCAGAAAAAGGAGGCATGTATTAATGTTTAAGACAATAAAGCGAATTATTGACTGGTGTGGTGAATTTAAGGGAAAACTTTATTTAGGTTTTGTTTTTTCAATTCTTTCTACTTGGGCTATAGCAGCCCCAATTATGATAGCTGCTTATACACTAGGCTTGCTAATAGATGATGTAAGAGGAGTTTCAGAGTTTGATGAAAAATGGGTATGGCGATCACTAATACTTATAACTTTATTTATTCTTGTGCGGTTTGTATTTGATTATCTTCGTGCAAAATACCAAGAAACTATTAGCTATGAACTTGTTGCAAGAGATAGATTAGCAGTTGGCGATATTCTTAAGCGTGTTTCTCTAGGATATTTTCAGAAAGTAAATATAGGAGAGATGTTAAACTCTATAACAACAGGACTTAGTGTTCTTGAAAGTATGGGGATAAGGATGATTGATACATTTATTGGTGGATATTTAAGCTGTATTTGTTTGTTTTTATGTCTTGTTGTATTTAATCCATATGTGGCTATGATTACTATTGCAGGAGTTAGTATTTCTTTTATATTTTTAATTCGGGTATCTAAACATAGCGTAAATAATTCTCCTGTATCAGCAGCGGCATATCGTGATATATCAAGTGCAGCAATAGAATATGCAAGAGGTCTACCTATAGTAAAATCTTTTGGGCAAAGCGGTGTTTCTATAGCTTCAATGAAGAAAGCTAGTGCAGATAGTAAAAATATTAATATAAAAATTGAGTTGGGATTTACACCAAGTAATTGTGCACATCTTATTTCATTGAAATTAGCCTCAGTAGGCATTGTATTTGCATCCGCATATCTTACATATATAGGGCAAATGGAACTTCCAATTATGATTATGTTTTGTATGTTTTCATTCACAATTTTTGGCAAAATAGAACTTGTTACTGATTCTGCACATGTACTTGGAATTATTGATGATGCAATGGATCAACTTGATTATTTAAAAAGAGAGAAATACATAGATGAGGAAGGAAGTAATATCTCAATTAATAATTATGATATTGAATTTGAAAATGTTTCTTTTGCCTATGAAAATAATGAAATAATTAAGAACGTTTCCTTTGAAATAAATGAAAATACAACAACAGCTATTGTAGGTCCTTCTGGTAGTGGTAAGACCACACTTTGTTATCTTATTGCAAGGTTTTATGATGTGAATAAAGGAACTATTAGATTAGGTGGTCATGATTTAAAAGAGTTTACGTGTGACAGCCTATTATCAAATATTTCAATGGTATTTCAGAATGTATATCTATTTAATGATACTATTCGTAAAAATATTTGTTTTGGGAAACCTAATGCCACTGAAGAAGAAATAATTGATGCAGCAAAGAAATCTCGTTGTCATGAATTTATTATGGCTCTTCCAAATGGTTATGATACAGTTGTAGAAGAAGGAGGATCATCACTTTCAGGAGGTGAAAGACAACGTATTTCTATAGCAAGAGCAATACTTAAAAATTCACCAATTGTAATATTAGATGAAGCTACTGCCTCAGTTGATCCTGAAAACGAGCATCTTATTCAGGATGCCATATCAGAGCTTACAAAGAATAAAACAATTATTACTATTGCTCATCGCTTATCGACTATTGAAAATGCAGATCAAATACTTGTAGTTGATGAAGGAAAAATAGTTGAAAAAGGAACACATAAAGAGCTTTTAAGAAATAATGGAGTTTATAAGAGATTTGTAAGTATTCGTGAAACAGCAGAGGGATGGAGTATATAGATACATATAAGTAATCAAAAGAGTGGCTTTCTCTTAATATATGAGAAAGCCCTTTTTGATAGTTTATATAGTTTTAATTCTAAATATAAAATAATAATATTTTATAATAACAAGAATAATAATAGCTACACGACCTGGAATATTACTCATCATTAAAAATGCAATGGCAAGTAGGAGAGAAACAGGAATAAGAATATATAATTTAGTTTTTAAAGTCATTGATCTTGTTTGCTCAAAACTTTCAAGATTCTTTTTGTATAGCTTGGTTGATTTAAACCAATCATGAAAACGGTCACTACCTTTAGCAAAACAAAATGATGCCAAAAGTAGAAATGGGACTGTAGGCAATATTGGTAATACAACGCCAATAGAACCTATACCTATAAATATAAAACCAAGTATAATAAAAAGTATTTTCAAAGTGACACCTCCGTTATATATCAGTTAACTTAATCTACCTTTTTCAATTGAATATATTTTTTCTGCAATACCTAAAGTTGATTTTCTATGAGAAACAAGTATAATAGTTCTATCCTCTCTTGCTTCTAGAAGAGATTTAATAATAATCCCTTCATTTAAACTATCAAGATTACTAGTTGGTTCATCCAAAAGCATAAGAGAAGAAGGGGAGAGAAATGTTCGTGCAATACCAATTCTCTGTTTCTCACCTCCAGATAATCTATCACCTAATTCTCCAATAGGTGTATCGTACCCCTTAGGTAGATTAGATATAAAATCATGAATAGATGCTTTTTTTGCGGCTTCAATAACTTCTTCATAAGAAGCACTAGTATTAGCGATTTTAATATTATTACCTATAGTATCATTGAATAGATGAGTATCTTGTGTAGCATAACTTTCATTTTGTCTTAAAGACCTAGTATTAATATTTTTAATATCTTCATTACCAAAAAGAATTTCTCCGCTATCTTTATCCCAAAAACGCATAATTAATTTTAGAAGAGTAGATTTGCCACAACCACTTTTTCCCAGTATACCTATAATATTACCTTTATTAACAGATAAGGAAATATTATCAAGTATTAATGTATTATCATAAGAAAAATTAACATTTTTGCAAGTTAGATTATCAAATGTGAAGTCTGTTCCATCAATCTTTTCTTCAACAATAGGTTCTTCTTCTAAAAGAGTAAGAACACGTTCTCCACTGGCAAGAGTATGTGCTAAATTATTAGATAAGCTACTTAATGCCACTACAGGACCAAATGAGCTAGACATTGCAATAGTAGCTAGGACTAAATGAGAAAAATCTATTTCACCATATGAATATAAGAAAAAAGATGTAAATAGCATGGAAATAGTAAAAAATATTATAGTAAAATCAGTTATTGCAAATGAATTACTTTCTGCTTTTTTTAGCTTGTTTTGAGATGAAGATAACTTTGCCATATTATCTTGAAGTTCGCTGTATCTATCATTTATCTTATTGTATTGAATTAATTCTCTAACACCTCTTAAACTATCTAACATAAGTGAATTCATTTTACCAACTTCATTACGATATTCAATCCCAGAATATTTTACAACTTTACTATTAATTATTGGAATTATTGCACCTACAAATATGTATGCTACTATTGCTACTATCCCTAATAATGGATGAAAACTACCAATATACAAGGTCATTATTAAAGAAGTAAGAACACCAATAATTATAGGTGAAATAGTGTGTGCATAGAATACTTCCAGAAGCTCTATATCAGAAGTTATAATAGAGATTAGATTACCTCTATCTTTTCCTTCCAACTTTGCAGGCGATAATATTCTTAGTGCTTTGAAAACTTTATCTCTAATAATTGCAAGAATTTTAAATGCAATATAATGATTACAGGCTTGTTCTATGTAGCGTAAAATAGCTCTAATAAATGCACATAATATTAGTAATATACAAAGTGTATTAATAGTAAATGGCATATTATATCCTAAAATATTCATGATAGCCATTCCGCCTAGTATAGTTATAGCAGTGGCACATAAATAACCAATAGTTCCCATTATTATTGCTGATAACATAAAATGTATAAGTGGTTTCACTAGCACTATGAGTTTTAACATTATTTTTGTACTACTTCTTCTAGTTGTGCTCATAATTAATAATCTCCTTCCCATAGTTTTCTAGTAATAATTGCTTTTCATATAGTTTAGAATAGAGTGAATGAGATTTAATTAATTCATTATGAGTTCCTTTTTCAACTATTACGCCATCCTTCATAACAAAAATACAATCAGCTTTTTTCACATTTGCCAAACGATGAGATATAAGAATTACAGTTTTGGTTCTTGTTAACATATTTATAGCATTCATAATAATATTTTCGCTTTCTACATCTATATTAGATGTAGCTTCGTCAAATATGTATATAGGAGTATCATGTAATAAAGCTCTTGCTATTGCAAGTCTCTGTTTTTGTCCTCCAGATAGATTAGAGCCTTGCTCAGTAAGTTTAGTTTCTAATCCTTTTTCTTGATTAATAAATTCTAATAGATTAACTGCTTCTAGGCTTTGTAGCATTTGTTCTTTTGTTGCATTTTTATTACCCATTTTTAAATTATATTCAATCGTACCTTTAAAAATATAGCTATTATGATTTACAAGTGTTATATTTCTCATAAGCGTTTCTTCACTTATATGACTAAGCAAAGTATTACCAAATAATATATCTCCAGTATAATTTCTAAGCTTACCTGTTAAAATAGAAGCCAGAGTTGATTTTCCACAGCCACTTTCACCAACAAAACAACAAAAATTACTTTCTGGAATTTCTAGATTAATATTTTTTAAAATAACTGATTCCTTATTATAAGAAAAGCTAAGATTTTTAATATGTATTGATTTATCAGCATTAATATGTTGATTTTCATTTGATTGAATAGGAACATCAATTATTTTAAATATTTTATCTGCTGCGGCAATACCGTTCATAGCAACGTGAAAAAATGATCCAAGTTTCCTCATTGGTAAAAAAAAGTTTGAAGATAATAAGATAATAGATAATACACCAAATAAAGTTATGTTACCTTCCAAGAAACCTAATATAGATACAATTATACCAATTCCTGCACCGCCATATGCTACAAAATCCATTATAGAAATAGAATTTAACTGCATAATTAATACACGCATAGTAGCTTTACGAAATACTTCTGAATTCTGATTCATTTGGGTATGTTTCTCATTATCTGCTTGGTAGATTTTTAAAGTTGTTAAACCTTGTAGATTTTCTAAGAACGTATCTCCAAGATCTGTATAGGCAGACCAATACTTGCCTAATAGGCGTTTTGCAAATTTTTGAACACCTATTATAGCTAAAGGTATAATGGGAACACAAATAAGTAGTATAATAGCTGATGGTAAATGTATCATAGATACAACTATAAAAAGTGTTATAGGTGCTAACACACTATAAAATAGTTGGGGAACATATTGAGCAAAATACATCTCTAATTGGTCAATACCTTCAACACTAAGTTGTACTGCTTCAGATGTAGAAACAAACTGAGTGTAAGAAACGCCTAACATAGTTAAATGATTGTATATTATTTCTCTTAGTGTATTTTTCGCATTTTGAGAACAAGTTGTTGATGAGGTTATTGATAATTTTGTAAATAAAATCCTTAATATAGCACATGTAAATATTATTAATGTAGATGGTAAAATAATAGATGTAGCTTTTGTTATATTTGAATAAGCAGTTGCTATAAAGTTACAAATAGTTAGTATAAATACTATGTTTGAAATAAGACAAAACCAGTTGAAAACAACGGTTTTTACAATATAATTCATAGAACTCGGTACAAGACTTAATAGTCTTTTATTAAACATAAAAAAACACCCTCCTTTTGATATATGATTATAATTAAATTATCAAAATGGGTAAATTCAATTTTATTTTATAATGTTTTATATTAAATGTCAATAGATAAATGATACTGATTATCATAATTGTTTTGTAAAAAAGTTATTAGAATTAAGATTAATAGTAATCAAATTCATAAACAACCCAAATTTTAATAAAAAATCTATTCCATTTTTAATAAAAACAGTGTATAATATAACAAGTTGAAAAAGCGTGCCGTAGCACGCTTTTTATATGTGAATTAAAAGGGTATAATCCCATTAAGTGGAAGGAGATATATTAAGTTGATTACAGTTACTGGATTAGAACTTAGATTTGGAACTAAAAAGTTATTTAAGGACGTTAATGTAAAATTCACACCAGGAAATTGTTATGGTGTAATAGGAGCAAATGGAGCAGGAAAGTCAACATTTCTTAAAATATTATCAGGTGAAATAGAGCCTACAGAAGGTAGTGTAAATATTACACCAGGTGAGAGACTTGCAGTACTTAAACAAGATCATTTTGAATTTGATGAGTGTATGGTACTAGATACAGTAGTAATGGGACACAAAAGGTTATATGATATAAGACTTGAAAAAGATGCATTATATATGAAAGAAGATTTTTCAGAAGAAGATGGACATAGAGCATCTGAACTTGAAACAGAATTTGCTGAACTTGATGGTTGGGACGCAGATACTAATGCAGAGAAATTACTAATGGGTCTTGGAATTGAAAAAGACTTACATTATAAGACGATGAAAGAATTAAAAGGTAGTGAAAAAGTAAAAGTATTATTAGCTCAGGCATTATTTGGTGAACCAGATATTTTACTACTTGATGAGCCTACTAACCATATTGACTTTAAAGCTATTGCATGGTTAGAAGAATTTTTAATTACTTATGAAAAAACAGTTATAGTAGTATCTCATGATAGACATTTCCTTAATAAAGTATGTACGCATATGTTAGATATTGATTTTGGTAAGGCAAAATTATTTGTAGGTAACTATGATTTCTGGTATGAGTCAAGCCAGCTTGCATTAAGACTTATAAATGACCAAAATAAAAAGAAAGAAGAAAAGATTAAAGAATTACAAGCCTTTATCGCAAGATTTAGTTCAAATGCTTCAAAAGCAAAGCAAGCTACATCAAGAAAGAAATTACTTGATAAAATTACAATTGATGATATTCAACCTTCATCAAGACGTTATCCATTTGTAGGATTTAGCCCAGATAGAGAAGCAGGAAAAGATATTCTTATGGTTGAAGGGCTTAGTAAAACTATTGATGGTATAAAGGTGCTTAATAATATTTCTTTTACAGTTGCAAAAGGAGATAAAATTATTCTTCTTGGAAAAAATGAAATAGCTAGAACTACATTATTCAAAATATTAATGGGTGAAATGGAACCAGATGAGGGTTCTTACAAATGGGGAGTAACTACATCTACTGATTACTTACCAAAAGATAATAGTGAGTATTTTGAAGATATTGACCTTAATTTAATTGATTGGTTAAGACAGTTCTCAGAAGAAAAAGCAGAAACATTTATAAGAGGATTTTTAGGTAAGATGTTATTCTCAGGTGATGAACCAACAAAAGAAGCAAAAGTATTATCAGGAGGAGAAAAAGTAAGATGTATGTTCTCTAAGCTAATGTTATCTGGAGCTAACGTATTATTACTTGATGAACCAACTAACCATCTTGATCTTGAATCTATTCAAGCAGTAAACAACGGATTAATAGCTTTCAAAGGAACTATGATATTTACTTCACATGACCACAAATTTATTCAAACTATTGCCGATAGAGTAATAGAAATAACTCCATCAGGAGCATTTGATAAAAAAGCTACTTTCGATGAATATATTGAAGATGAAAATATTAGTAAAATACTTGAAGATATGTATAAGTAATTAGATATATTATTAATAAAATGATAATAATAAATATATGTTATTATTACGAAATTTCTCTGTAGATGTATAGGGTAATTATTACTCTATACATTATAATATATTATCATTATGCTTATTAGTTCTTGCAAAAAAGATAAAATAATAAAAAGTAGGTGACTATATGATACAACTAGGTAAAGTGCAATTATTAACAGTAGAAAGATTATCACCAATAGGAATATTCCTTACTAGTGATAATGATGTAATTGAAGATACTTCAAGTGGATTTATTACTGATAATTATTTAGAAGAAAAAGATAATAAGAAAAAACTTGAGGTACTATTGCCAAAGAAACAAGTGCCAGAAGGTATTAAAGTTGGGCATAAATTGGAAGTATTCATATACAAAGATTCCAAAGATAGACCAATAGCAACAACAAGAAAGCCTAAAATAGTTTTAGGTGAATTAGTACCACTTAGGGTGGTACAAGATACTAGAATAGGTGCTTTTATGGATTGGGGGCTTGAGAGAGACTTATTCTTACCTTTTAGAGAACAAACTACTAAAATCAAAATTAATAATGAATATTTAGTAGCATTATATGTAGATAAAAGTAAAAGACTATGTGCAACTATGGATGTATATAAACATTTATCAAATAAATCACCATATGATCAAGAGGATATGGTAAAAGGTATTGTAATAAGTGTTAATGATAATGTGGGTGCTTTTGTTGCCGTAGATAATAAATATCATGGATTAATTCCTAAAAATGAACTGTTTGGAAATATTAATTGTGGAGATATGATTGAAGGTAGAGTTACAAAAGTTAGAGAAGATGGTAAGTTAAATATTAGTCTTAGAGCAAAAGCATATCTTCAAATGGACAAAGATTCACAGATAATATTAGATAAGATGGCAAAAAATGGTGGTAAATTACCTCTTAACGATAAAAGTTCACCAGATAAAATAAAAGCAGAACTAAATATGAGTAAGAATGCTTTTAAAAGAGCTGTTGGAAGATTATTTAAAGAAAGAAAAATTAAATTTGTAGGTAATGGAATAGAAAAAATATAAATAATTGAAGGGGCTATCTTGTTTACATTAAAAATGTATTATAAGACAGCCCCGTATAGTTTAGAAATAGTCTATCATATCATCAATATCTTCTATTGCATTTTGAATAGCTTGTTCTCGTCCAATAGATTTCATATCAACGCCTTCTACCAGTATTTTATCAAATTTCTTAATACCTAGAAACTTGAATATATCATGTAAATAGGTGAGCCCATGATTAACTTTTCTTGATAATAGTAGTGGAATATCTCCACCAGAAGATTGAATATAAACCATTTTTCTTATTTTATTATCTAGTAGCCCTTCTACCTTTTTATTTGCTGTGTCAACATTAATAACTTTCCCATTTTGAATAATACAGTCAAGATACTGTTTTAACATTGAAGGAAAAAACACATTCCACATGGGGGCTGCTATAACATATTTATCAGCCTTTAGAAACTGATCACATAGCTGATTTATTCTAGTTACTTGATTTTTCTCGTCATCAGATAATTTTTCAAACTCTTCCCCATGTACTAAAGTTGCTCTTGATGTAAATAGTTTATAATTAACTCTTGGAATATCATCACGATATAAGTCAAGCTCTTCTATAGTATCATCACTATGAAGTTGTTTATATTTATCAATAAATATACGCCCAACGGTTTTACTTGTAGATAGATGTTCTGGTTTAGAATTTACGGTTATATATAATACAGTTGCTATAGTAATCACTCCTTAAATAATGACTTGTATATAATTGCTTATAATTATAGTTTGAGGAATAAATACTATTTTTAAACATAATTAATAGATAAATTATTAGTCTACTTAGATCATTATGTGAAGTTTAACGTTTTTTTGTAAATAATCCAAATGTGGCAATTAATATTCCACAGCCAATAACAATGAAAGTATAATTTTTAAGTGTTTGAGAAAGATACCCAAAAGTTACATTTCCAATAGGCATAAGTATGCCAACTATAGTGAATATGACAGCAAATACTCTGCCTAAGTATTTCTCATCACAATAAGATTGAACATAAGTGAAAAACAAAACATTAAATCTTGACAAAAAGTAGCCAAATAAAAATACTGATATTAATAAAAAGTAACTATGAGGATAAACTGCAATAGCCAAACAAATACCTTGAGGTATAGTTGCTTTTACAATATCATTTAACTCAACAATTTTTTTCTTAGATAAATATATGAACAACGAAGCAACAATTGCTCCAGCTGCTTCAAAACTAAGAGCTATACCATATAGTTTAGAATCATTAAGAACTACTTCACTATAATAAGGCAACAAAACATTGTATCCAGAAAGAAAAAAATTAGTAATCATAGCAAATATAATTAATTTGAACAATATTACATTAGATTTTAAATAATGAAAACCGTCTTTTATATTATCAAATATATCGCCAAAAGAAGTCTTCTTATTATTTTCTACACTATACGTATAGTCAATAAACATTTCACTTATAGATGATATAAGAAAGCTTATGCCATTTGCAATAAATAATGTTTTAATAGTTATAAAATCTAGACTTAATAAATAAGCAGTAAGAGCAGGTGCTATAATTTTCACCAATTCACTAAGATTAGATAATATAGCATTTGTTTTTTTAATAGTATCTTTTGATATAATTGCTGGTACTAATGCTCTGAGTGATGGAGAAAATAAAGAACTACATATTGCCATAGTAATATTAACAACTATAATTAATGGAATATAAATTCTATTAACATTAACAAAGATGGCAAATAGAATGCAGACTAAGCCACTGATTAAATCGGTTATAACAATTATTCTTTTCTTATCTCTAGTATCCGCAAGATACCCAGAAATAAAATTAAATAGCAACATAGGGATATGTGTAATAGCATTAACCCATCCTAGCAATGCTGCATTATGACTTATAGAAATTAACCAACTATTAAGAGCAATTCTATGTATACTACTTCCAATCTTTGATACTATATTTCCTGTAACTAAAAGTATATTATTTTTATATTTCATATATTATCACCTCTATTTATTTAATAAATAAGTACATTCAAATAGCTATAAGAAGATACATTCTTTATATATAATTTTAAAAGGTAATAATAAAAATAGCAAAGTAAATGAGTTGAATAATATAGTTGCATTAATTGACTTAAACTGAATTTACATATATAATTTGACTAGATTTGGTGAATGAATATTCTAATATATAACTTAAAATAAAATATTATTTATTACGTTCTTTGGAGGTTGATTATGAAAGGTTGCGTGCAAGTATTCGATAAAGAAATAGAATATGATTTTTTATCAGGATGGATAAAATTTAATAGATTGCAAAACGGATATTCTCAAGATGCATTAGCTTACGGAATATGTTCCAAAAGTCATTTAAGTTATTTTGAAAATGGTAAGAAAACTTTAAGAGGAGAAATTATAGAATTATTATTAAAAAAATTAGATATACATGAAATATCGGAAATTGAGAATATAGGTAAACTAAGACAAAAATTCTATACTATGATGCTTATGGTTGAAACTTATAATTTTGAAGAAGCAACTAATATATATAATGAACTATTAGAAATGGAAGATATTATTAAAATATCGCCGTATAATATTGAATATAAAATATATCAATTGCTCTATAATGCTTTTGTATTAAGAGAAAGTTATAATACTCTGAAACAAGATATAAAAGCTATAGATAATATATATTCTTCTTTAACAAAAGAATTAAAATATATCTTTTTATTTGTATCAGCAAATGTTATTTATAGATATAAAAGTCATGAGGAAGGAATAGAGAAATTAGAAAAAGCAATGACTATTAAAAAAACTCCTTGGGCTAATTATATTCTAGGGTTTACTTATTGTTTTAATGATAGGCAATTAGAGGGCATATATTACTTGGAGAAAGCATTAGAAAGTTATGAAAAAAATGGTTATTATAAAAATGCTATGTGGTGTCATAATTATCTTGGAGTAAGTCATTGTGCATTAAAACATTATAATAAAGGTGAATATCATTTAATAACCGCATTAAATGGAGCTAAGCATTTTGATATTAAAAACATATATTGGCATCTATATACTAATTTTTCTTATCTATATTTTTATAAAAAAGACTATGAAAAATCTTTAACTTATGCAAAAAAAGCTATGGATCTAAAGAAACACCCGCTTCTTCCTGCATATAATTACGCAGAAGCGTGCTATCATCTTAATAAAATGGATGAGGTAGATGCTATATTTGAAAAGTACTTAGTTGATGAGTATAAAGAATCAATTTATTATCCTTTTCTAGAGTTTTTACAACTAAAAATTTACCATATTAATGAAGATATATTTTATAAAAGAACTAAAGAGATATTAGAATATTATAATGAAAACAATCACACAGATATATTGAGAGATATAAGGTTAGGTCTTATTGAACATTTAGAAAGAAAGAGAAAGTATAAGGAAGCAACTATTATATATAAAAAATTACTATCTATGGATGATAAAATTACATTAATTGATGAGTAATAGTTTTAGAAAAAAATTTTATTAGATAATAGTACAAAAGATTTTGACATAAATGGTTATACTATTATATAATGAAATTAGCTAAAACAAATATTAGCTAAAATATAAACTGGATGGTGATTATATGATAGTAACTGCGACAGATTTAAAAAATAATTTTGGTAAAATGTTAAAATTGTTAGATTATGAAGATATTATTGTTAAAAAAAATGGAAGAGTTTTAGCTAAAATAGTAAAATATACAGAACCACTTGACACCTATGGAACAATTAAAGAAACATATCATACATATAGACCAGAAGATAGAAAAGTAACTTATGAAGAGTTTTTAAAATTCACAGCTAATAGTGAAGAACGCTATGAACTAATTGATGGTGAGATATATATGTTAGCATCTCCAAAGGTTACTCATCAGTCCATAGTAGGCTTATTGTATGGTGAATTTTATAAATATTTTGAAGGAAAATCTTGCACACCGTTTGTATCACCTTATGATATAAAACTTGAAGTAGATAATAAAATGAATGTAGTACAACCTGATTTAGGAGTTATATGTAATCTAGAAGAATTTACAGATGAAGAAGATAGATATATGGGTATACCTACTCTTGTAGTAGAAGTGTTGTCAAAATCATCTGTTACTAGAGATATGGTAAGAAAGCTTAATATATATATGTTATCTGGTATAGAAGAATATTGGATTATTGATTCTTTTAATGAGACAGCTAAAGTGTACAGCTTTGAGGATTATGAGATATCAGATTACAAAGAATTTAAAAAAGGAACTAAGATAGAATCCTTCACTTTTGATGGATTGAGTGTAAAATGGTAAATAAATAATATATACGGGTTATCTCATTATACATTTTATTGATGGTTGCAGTTAAAAAGATAGAATAGATTTAGCTATTCATACTTTTAAACATCTTGTTTAAAGGTATGAGATAAGCCGTTATGGCTTGCTTATAGCTAAACATATCTATCTTTTTTTATATTGATATTAAAATGTATTATGAGATCAGACACTTATATTTTTGAAACTAACAAAACATATACACAAAGTGAAATTAAGATGTTCTATATTAGAGTTGACAGATAAAGTGTATTGGTGTATTATTGTCTTAATACAAAAACACGAAAGGAAGTGATAAGTTTGATAGAATTCAATAATAATATTCCAGTCTATCTTCAAATACTGATTTATTTAAAAGAGAAGATTATAAAAAAGGAATTAAAAGAAGGTGATAAAATGCCATCTGTCCGCGAATTAGCAAGAGACTTAAAAGTTAATCCTAATACAGTCCAGAGAGCATATAAAGATCTAGAAACAGAAAAAATAATAATTACAAAAAGAGGTATGGGCTCATATGTTACAGATGATATAAGCCAGATAGAGAAGATGAGAGAAAATATAGCAAAAGAAATAATTAATGAGTTTTCATTAAGAATGAAAAATATGGGATACAGTAAAAAAGAGATGCTAGGAATAATTGACTCTTTTGTGGAAGGAGATTAGACATGTTAGAAATAAAACAGCTATCAAAAAAATATAAAAAGAAAAAAGCTCTTATTAATATTAACTTTACTGCTGAGAAAGGAAAAGTTATTGGACTACTTGGGTCAAGTGGAAGTGGAAAAACTACACTTATGAATATTATTGCAGGAATCACACCTTATAAAGAGGGTAATGTATTGATTGAAGGTGAAGAACAAAGTGATAGTACAAAAGCTATTGTATCTTTATTAACAGAGAACCATAATATACCAAAGTGGATGAAGGTACAAGATATAATAGATTTTTATATACAGATGTATGATGATTTTAATGAAGATAAGTTTCAATCAATATTACATAATATTAATTTTACAATACCTCATTCAACAAAAGTAACAAATATGTCAAAAGGAATGAAACAATTATTAAGAATTGCTTTATCAATATCACGTGAAGCTAAGTTATATCTTCTTGATGAACCATTAGCTGGATTAGATACTATGTTAAGAAATCAAGTTATAGATATTTTATTAAGTGAAATAAATGAGGAATCTACAGTTATTATCTCATCGCATATTATTTCAGAAGTGGAGAAGTTATTAGATGAAGTTATTTTTATTAAAGATGGTGAAATAAAAGGTATTCATAATTGCGAAGAGTTACGTGTACAAAAGGGACAATCTATAGAAAAAACATTTATAGAGGTGATGAAAGATGAAGAATTTAATTAAATACGAGTTAAAACGAGATAGAGTATATATAATTAGTGCTTTAATAGGAGTTATAATTATATTAAATATTTGTAGTCTATTAGATATTGAAGGATTTAATGGTATAATTCTGATGATAGGAACAATAGTTGTGCTTGCTAAAAGATCTTCTAATCTTGCTAAAGATACTGTAACTGAAGATAGAGAACACATGATGCTTATACCAAAGAGCACATCACGGATTGTGTTTGCAAATGCAATAGTATCATATATTGATTGTATTATATTAGGTGGTATATTATTAGTTATTATGGATATTAAGATAATTAAATTATGGATGTTACTAAGAGTATTTGTAGCTATTAATGGATTATTCTTATTTTATCAAATTACAACCCTTTTATACATAGTCTTTTTGAAGAGATTTAGGACATCAATTTCATCAATATTAACTATTGGAATGTCAATAACTATATTATTTGTATTTATTGTAAACAGAAGTATTCATATTGTATTATATAGTGTTAAACTAAGCAATACTATTTTTATATTATTTGCTATTTTATGTATTATGACAAATGCTTTCATAATTGGACATAAATATTTATTAAGTAAAATAGAAACTAAGATTATGATTGGAGTAATCGGGTTATTAATAATATGTAGTAGTACTATATTATACTCATATAGTCAATTTGATAAATTTTATAGTGAATTACCATATGAAAAAGATGAGAATATTATAGGTAGCTGGGAAACTGTTGATTTCATAGAAGATTATAAGGATTATACTCCAAAAAAAGATAAAGAAGATTTATATCTTCAATCATTAACATTCAAAGAAAATGGGGCAATAGATAAATATCCGACTAGAAGATGGACAAAAGGTTATATATATTATCCATTCAAAGATGTTGGAGGGAAATATATTCTTAAAGAAATTAATGGTGATACATATATGTTCATGGAATGGAAAAGCGGTGATTATGTTCATTTTAATATGAAACCTAAATATTATGTATTAAAAAAAATATTATAAAGTAGAAGTGTTTTTAAATTAACATTTATTTAAAAGGGTCTCATAATATATTTATTAGATATTGTAATTATTAAAAAAATACATTATGAGATAACCCTTAGAAATATTTATAAGAAGTTCTTATTACTCAGCAAATTCTAGAGCAATTTCCATCATCTTAGTAAAAGCGTTTTGACGTTCTTCACTTGTTGTTTCTTCATGAGTTACAAGAGAATCAGAAACAGTTAATAAACAAGCAGCTTTTTTATCTAATACTTTTGCATTAGCAAATAAAGCGAAAGATTCCATTTCAGCGGCTAAGCAACCGTGCTCATCTCTATAACCTTTATAAGCATCAAAATTACCTGCATAGAATACATCTGATGAATGAATACGTCCACGAACGATTGGAATATTTAATTCTTCTGCGTATTTTGCAGCTCTATCATTTAATTCTTTTGAAGCTTCAAGAACATCTTTATCATATCCACTTTGAGTTTTTGCATATGTTGATTGAGACCAACAATCATCAACTAATATTACATCATATAGATTTAATTTATCTGTATAAGCTCCACATGATCCAATACGAACTATGTTTTCAACATCATAAAACTTGTATAATTCATATGAGTATATACCTATACTTGGCATACCCATTCCTGAACCCATTACTGAAATACGTTTTCCTTTATAAGTACCTGTGTAGCCAAACATGTTACGAACATTGTTAAATTTAACAACGTCTGTTAAAAAAGTTTCTGCAATAAATTTAGCACGTAGAGGATCACCAGGCATTAAAACTGTTTTTGCTATTACATTTTTATCATTACATTCAATATGTGGTGTAGGTATCATTATCAAAATCTCCTTTATTATTATTTAAGAAAGTCCTCATTAAAATACACATTCAAATAGATTAAATAATGGTACTAATTTATTTTGTTATATTAATCTGGACTTTTCTTTAGTAGCTATTTTAGAAAAATAAGCAACTATATTATACATAAATTTTTCCGAATATACAAAGGACATGTGTCCTAATATTATAGTGAAAAAATATTAAAGACATATTATAAGATCATTTTTATAAACGTAGTCTTCCCTATGTACATATTAAATATATCCATCTAAAAATAATTATTATCAAATTAAGTATATTTATAAATTAAAATTTATTATAAAAAGTTATTGGCATTTGCCAATAATAGGTATATAATATATATGAATTCATTACTTGCAAGTAATTAAATATTAATATTATAGTTTGGAGGAATATGAATTGAAGATATGTATTTCTAGTACACAGAGTAAAGATGACTCTGTAATAGATAAAAGATTTGGAAGGTGCCCATTTTTTGCTATATATGATAGTGAAACTAAGAAATTTGAATTTGTGGAAAATAGTGGTGCAAATGAATCTCATGGAGCAGGTTTAAAAGCAGCTCAGATTATAGTAGACAAAGGCGTTGAAGTTATGATTACGGGGCAGATAGGACCAAATGCTATGAAAGTGCTTAATTCAGCTGACGTTAATTTGTTTAAAATTATGGGAAATACAATAATGGAACAAGTTAAATATTATCAAGAAAATAAGCTAACGAAGATAGATACACCAAGTGCTCCGCATTCTGGAATGGGAATGCAACATGGAAAAAATAAGTAAATATTATAGTATAGAAGAGGAATCATTATGCAAATAGCAGTATTAAGTGGAAAAGGGGGTACTGGAAAAACAACAGTATCTACTAATCTTGCAAAAATATTGAATGTTAGATATATAGATTGTGATGTAGAAGAGCCTAATGGATTTATTTTTCTAAAACCAGAAAACATTACAAAAGAGAAAGTTTCAATACCTGTTCCAAAAATTGATAAAAGTAAATGTATACATTGTAAGAAATGCATAGAAATATGCCAATTTAACGCACTAGTTCATATAGATGAAGTAATGCTATTTGAAAAATTATGTCATGGTTGTGGTGCATGTAAAACTATATGTCCAACAGTGGCTATTACTGAGTATGATAGACCAATTGGAGAAATATATGTAGGAAATAGCGATGAAATGGAATGTTTGAGCGGAATTCTTAATGTGACTGAGCCAATGGCAGGGCCTATAATAAGTCAGTTGAAAAAGAGAATAGATAATAAAACTACTATAATAGATTGTTCTCCGGGTAGTTCATGTAACGTGGTAAAAGCATTATTAGATGTTGATTATGCAATATTGGTCACAGAACCAACAGAGTTTGGATTACACGATCTAGAAATTGCAGTAGAACTTATTAGAAAGATGAATATACCTTTTGGAGTTATAATCAATAGAATGTCTAATAACAAAAACGTAGTTTCAACCTACTGTTTAGATGAAAACATTAATGTTCTTGGTACTATACCATATGATAAGCAAATAGCCATCATGTATTCAAAAGGTGACCTTCTTATTAACGAAGAGAAATATAAGCAAATGTTTAATAATATTATTCATAATATTAAGGAGGTTACACAATGCAACTTGTAATAATTAGTGGTAAAGGCGGAACAGGAAAAACTACTATTACAGCATCATTTGCATATCTTAGTGAGCAAAGTATTAAGTGCGATTGCGATGTAGATGCTTCTAACCTTCACATCGTTCTAGGTGGTGAAGATATTAAAAAGGAGCATTATATAGGTGCTAAGGTTGCAAAAATTGATTATGATAAGTGTGTCAATTGTAAAGCTTGTGAAAATATCTGTAGGTTTGATGCAATAGAAAATGGGATAGTTAACGAATTAAAATGTGAAGGTTGTGCCGCTTGTACGGTAGTATGTAGATATAATGCCATAACAATGAATGATGAAATAACTGGAGAAACTATTGTTACTAAAACTAATAGAGGAATATTATCTAGAGCTAGTATGATAGCAGGTGCAGAAGGTTCAGGTAAATTAGTTACAGATGTAAGAAAGAATGCATTTAATTATGGTTCTAAAGATGATTTATATATACTTGATGGTACTCCCGGTGTAGGATGTGCTGTTATGGCGTCAATTACAGGATGCGATTTAGCTCTTATTGTTGTTGAGCCAAGTCAGTCTGGGCTTAATGATTTTAAACGAGTATTATCAGTAACGAACCATTTCCAGATTAAGTCGTTAGTGTGCATTAATAAGTATGATATCAACGAAGAATTAACTAATGAAATAATTGAGTTTTGTAACCAAAATGATATAGAAGTAATTGGTAAAATACCTTTTGACTCAATAGTAGAACAATCTATAAATGAATTAAAACCTATTGTTTTATATGAAGAAAGCTTAGCTTCAAAAGAAATAAAAAATATATGGAATAAAATAATTAAATATATATCAAGGAGGAATTTTTAATGAAAATAGCAATAGCAAAAGACGGAAATAACGTGTCAGGACATTTTGGACATTGTGAAGGATTTCAAGTTTATGAAGTAGAAAATAATAATATAAGTGGAAGTACATTTATACCTAATCCAGGTCATCGTCCAGGATTTTTACCTGTGTTTCTGGCAGAAAAAAATGTTAATGTAATTATTTCTGGAGGAATGGGAGCTACTGCACAAGAGCTTTTTAATGAAAATAATATCTCTGTTGTAGTTGGAGCATCAGGTCACTTAGAAAATGTTATTAATAAATATGTAGAGGGAGATTTACAATCTACTGGAAGCATATGTGAAGAACATGCTCATCATGATAGTTGTGGAGAATAGAATACTTTAATATATTATCTCATATAATATTTATTGAGTAATTATG
This sequence comes from Vallitalea sp., assembly GCA_025210515.1. Classification (GTDB taxonomy): domain Bacteria; phylum Bacillota; class Clostridia; order Lachnospirales; family Vallitaleaceae; genus Vallitalea. The sequence goes on from JAOARM010000028.1 coordinate 36,235, forward strand.
AGGAGATAATGTGATATGAATGATGGGTTATATAGTGTAATAGCTTGGTTAAGTACATTTTTCTTATTTTTCTTCATTGTTGGAATAATATTTTATTGCTTGAAAGCTATAGGATTAATGACTATGGCGAAGAAAAGAGGTATAGAAAATTCATGGCTTTCGTGGATACCTATTGGGAACTATTATATTGTAGGTAAGTTAATAGATACAATTGATTTTGGAGATAAGAAAATAGAAAATGCTCCTATGGTATTATTACTTGCAGGAGTAGGAGTACTATTATTATCGTTTATACCTATAATTGGGGCAATTGTTGTAATTGTATTTATAGTATTATATTCAGTTAGTTTATATAAATTATATTTTTTATATAAGCCAGGAAGTGAAGTGTTGTATCTTGTTTTAAGTATAATATTTCCAAATGTTGCCATTGGTATAATAATATTTTTATTAAGAAATAATGAACTTTCTGTACAGGATTAATTTACGTTAGATTACTGGAATTCCATCATACTATAATGTATGAATTTCAGTAGTTTCATACAGATAAAAAAAGTTAAATGTTATCTAGACATTTAGCTTTTTTTATATTATTCTATAAAAATAAATAGTTAGATATTGTTTCAATAATTACAAATAACATAATAAAGGAGATTATTATATGCAAGAAAAATATTATTGCCCAGAATGTAAAGAAGAACTTAATAGAGTTTCAGGTTGTGGTTCAGTTAGTTATTTTTGTGATAATTGCAAAAAATTAGTATCTAGAAAAAATATGTTATCAGAAGATGAAATGAAGAAAGACGAAAAAAAGAATTAATTTTTATTAAAACTCTTTTTTTCTCTAAGCAATTCTTCAAGAAGATCTCCAAGCTTCCAGTTAATAGAAGTTTTGGTAACCACAGCGTATAAAGGTTTTTTAATACCTAATTCACTAAAATTCTCAATAAAATGATGAAGTTCATAATTAGAAACGGCGTTAAATAAAATTAAACTTGATTTAATGGCGTTTCTACTATTATTAGATACTTCTATATCTTCGTTAATTAGATTACTTATTATATTATCTAAGCTATTTTCATTGGCAACAATACATTTATCTATGCCTTTTTTCTTACTAAATAACATGATTTTATTAACCTCGGCTTCATCAAATCCATAGATTAAAATACAATTTTTCCCGTCAGGTCTTTTAGTATCTTCCTTTTTTATTTGCTGAAATGACATAATAAACACCCCTTATTAAATTAATTTATAAACTACATAATCATAGTAATATATATTATTAATATGAACATACTATAATTAGATTAATCAATGAAAATATCATATTATTAACTAAATTTATTTTACCATGGAGGGATAATCATGTCAAAAGACAGTCAGCCAGACAAAAAAAAAGCTAGAATGGAGAAATGTAATTACCAAACACCTATTACAAAAGAAAATATGAATCATAATCCTAATAGAAAAAAACATTCAATCAAAAATAATGATGTATAATATAATTATTACTTATAGTATAAAATAAATTGCTAAGCCATATATTAGGAGGTATCCTATTAATATGGCTTTAAGTATATTTATTTTAAAAAATGACAGAGTTAAGATACTTATAACTACATAAATATAGAATAATAAGCTCGGGAACATGGCAACATATCACAGATAAAATATGTTATAATAATTTTAATGCTTAATTAATATGTTATAATAAAAGAAATAGTAAAAAATGGAGGTAAATTAATGAAAGTAGTTGGTTTTAACGGAAGTCCAAGAAAGAATGGAAATACATATACACTACTTAAAACAGTACTTGATGAACTTGAAAAAGAAGGTATTGAAACAGAATTAATACATGTAGGAGATAGAAGCATACATGGATGTATTGGTTGTGGAATGTGTAGAAAAAATAGTAATAATAAATGTGTATTTAATGATGATATAGTAAATGAATGTATTGATAAAATGATAGATGCAGATGGTATAATTCTAGGATCACCAGTATATTTTGCAGATTTATCATCACAGATGAAAGCATTTATAGATAGAGTTGGATTTGTGACACGTCCAGATAGATTGCTTAAAAGAAAAGTATGTGCATCAGTTGTATCTCAGAGAAGAAATGGATCTATAGCAGCTTTTAATACTATGAATAATTTATTTACAATATCTGAATCAATAGTCGTTGGTTCAAGTTATTGGAATCAAGGAATAGGAGGAGCAGCAGGTGACGTAATTAATGATCATGAAGGATTAGAAATCATGAAAACTCTAGGTACTAATATGGCATGGTTATTACATAAAACTGTAGAATAGTAAAAAATACAATTAAGCTTGAGAATTATATGTATTCTTAGGCTTTTTTTATGTATAAAAATAATGAAAGTATTAATTATCTTAATAGGATTAGAGTTAGCATATGTGTATAATTGATAAACGGTGAGATTAGCAACATAGATCAGTATATTTATGAATAATATTATACAAAAAGGTTACAATAAATATGATTAATTCAAAAGGAGGTATATTATGGAGTTATCAACAAAAGATTGTTTGAAAAAAGCAATATTAGATTCACAAGAAAAAATTCGTGACTACGAAACTCATTCAAAAAATATACAAGATGAAGAAGTATCTAATTGCTTCAAAAAGTTTGCTGAACAAGAAGGTGAACAAGCAGCACAATTACAAGAATTACTTAATAAATGTGAATAATAGATATTAGAGTGGGGCTATCTTATAAGGCTCCTTTTCTATATTTATTGTAAAAATCTTTTATAGATGTTTACTATGGAATGACTAAATATAGAGTCATATGTCCTTGAAAAGATATTATAGATTTGATATAATAATTTTATTGATTTTGATTGAATAATAAAAAAATTAAGCCAATAATTACAAAAAGAACGATAGAATCTTTCTAATAATGACATTGCTATCTTTAGAAAGATAATTATAATTTTAGATTCAGAAAGGAGAAAGTATGAAAATATTTATTGACACTGCTAATGTAAGTGAAATATCAGAAGCTAACAAAATGGGAATTATTTGTGGGGTTACGACTAATCCATCTTTGATTGCCAAAGAGGGAAGAGATTTTAAAGAAGTTGTTACGGAGATAACTAATATAGTAGATGGGCCAATAAGTGCTGAAGTAATAAGTCTTGAAGCCGAGGGTATGGTAGAAGAAGCTAGGGAACTTGTTAAGATACATAAAAACATAGTGATCAAAATCCCTATGACAATTGAAGGATTAAAAGCTGTAAAAGTTCTTACAACAGAAGGAATTAAAACTAACGTTACATTAATATTCTCATCAACACAGGCTTTATTAGCAGCTAGAGCAGGAGCAACATATGTAAGCCCTTTTATAGGTAGATTAGATGATATTGATACAAAAGGAATGACTCTTGTAGAAGATATTGCAGAGATTTTCTCCATTCATAATATAAGAACAGAAATTATAGCCGCAAGCATTAGAGGTCCTTTACATGCTTCCCAAGCAGCTCTTGCAGGTGCTGATATAGCTACTATTCCATATAAAGTATTATTACAGATGGCGAAACATCCACTTACAGATATTGGTATAGAGAAATTTCTAAAAGACTGGGAAAGTGTTCCCAAATAAATATAAACATTAATAGGGGCTTTATAAGCCCCTAAAATTATGAGGAATTTTCCTTTCTTCAAATCATACTATTCATACTAAAAAACAATGTAAATAGGATAGCTTGATGTTTTATTATTATTTTTGTATATTTTTTTTTAATAAGAAAATAATACTACAGAATACATTATTAAGGGAGGTAAGATATTTATGTTTAATGAAATACAAGATAATAATTGTTATAAAAATCTATTAAATGGTAAATGGGTTACATCTGATTCAGAGAAAACAATATCTATTAAATCTCCAATAGATGATAAAGAAGTAGGAAACATACAAGCGATGACAAAAGAAGAAGTAGATATAGCAGTATTGGATGCAAAAAATGCATATCCTATTTGGGCAGATAAATCTGTAAGTGAAAGAGCAGATGTTATACACAAAGCAGCATCTATACTAGAAGAGAATGCAGATGAAATAGCAGAGATATTAGCTAAAGAAATAGCAAAAGATATTAAGAGCGCAAAATCTGAAGTTATAAGAACAGTAGATTTTATGAGGTTTACTGCTGATGAAGGTAAAAGAATACAAGGAGAAACACTGCAAGGAGATGGATTTCATGGATTCTCCAAAAATAAAATAGCTTTTGTAACAAGAGAGCCCCTTGGAGTAGTACTTGCTATATCTCCATTTAACTACCCTGTTAATTTATCAGCATCCAAAATAGCACCTGCTTTAATGGCAGGAAATAGTGTAGTATTTAAGCCACCAACACAAGGTTCTATCAGTGCACTACACCTTGCGAGAGTTTTTCAAGAAGCAGGTCTACCAGATGGTGTACTTAATACTATAACAGGAAAAGGATCAGAAATAGGAGACTATATTATAACTAACCCAAATATCAATTTAATTAATTTTACAGGAAGTAGTGAAGTAGGAAAACATATATCTGAAATTACTAGTATGGTTCCAATGATAATGGAGTTAGGCGGTAAAGATGCGGCAATAGTATTAGAAGATGCAGAACTTGATCATGCAGCAACTAATATAGTTAAAGGTGCGTTTAGTTATTCTGGACAAAGATGTACTGCATTGAAACGAGTGTTAGTACTTGAAAATATTGCAGATGAATTAGTAGAGTTAATTGTAGAACAAGTTTCTAAGTTACAAGTAGGAAACCCTTTTGATAATGCTACTATTACACCGTTAATTAATAATAAAGCAGCAAATTTTGTACAAGAATTAATAGATGACGCATTAAATAAAAATGCTACTTTGAAAATAGGTAATAAAAGAGAAAAAAACTTATTATATCCAACAGTTTTTGATAACGTTACAACTGATATGAGAATAGCATGGGAAGAACCATTTGGACCAGTACTTCCAATTATTAGAGTGAAATCTATAGATGAAGCAGTAGATATTGCTAACGATTCTGAATATGGTTTGCAATCATCCATATTCACTAATGACATAGATGATGCTTTTCATATTGCTAGATTATTGGAAGTTGGAACAGTACAGATTAACAATAAAACTGAAAGAGGACCAGATCATTTTCCGTTCTTAGGTGTAAAATCTTCTGGAATGGGAACTCAAGGTATTAGGTATAGTATTGAAGCAATGAGCAGACCAAAAGCAATTGTTGTTAATCTAAGAGAACGAAGTGATAAAGTTACAGATAAATAATTTTATAAGAATATAATAATTTCAAATATATTAAAGAAAAAGACTAAGTTTAGCTCTAAACTAACCCTAGTCTTTCTTTGTTTGGTTTATCTTCTTTTTTTGGTATTTGCTACTTCCATTGTAACGTTTTTACCTTTGATTCTTGATTTATTCATTGCGTCAATAACATTATTAGCGTATTTATCAGGAACTTCTACAAAAGTATATTTATCATACATATCAATAGAACCAATTGAAGAACCTTTTATGTTTGATTCACCTGCAATTGCACCAACAATATCTCTAACTGCAACTTTATGATTTTTACCGATATTTAGGTAAAGTCTAGCCATGCCTTTTTCTCTACCTCTATTGTTATTATCTCTTTTACCTCTTGGTTGTCTATTTCTTGTTCCATCAAAGTTACTTTGTCTTCTAGTTATTTCATAAGAAAGATTTTTATTATTTTCTTCTTGTAATTCTAGATTAGACATTAATAAGGCAATAGCTATTTTATCAGAAGAATAACCTTTGTCATTTAACTTAGATATAATTCCTTCGTATTTACCAATGTCAGCTGATTCATCTATAGTATTAGCTAATGTCTCAATGTAAGTATCTATTTTTACAGCGTTTACTTTATTAATTGAAGGTATTTTTTTTCTTGGTATATCTTTTTTGATATATTTTATAATATTAGATATTCTTCTTGTCTCACTTTTTGAAACTAAAGTATATGAACTACCTTTTTTACCAGCTCTTCCAGTACGACCAATACGGTGAACATAATATTCTTCATTATCTGGAACGTCGTAGTTAAATACTGCCTCAACATTTTGTATATCAAGACCTCTAGCGGCTACATCAGTTGCGATTAATATACTAATAACACCTTTATTAAATTTGTTAAGTACACTTAAACGAACGACTTGATTCATATCACCATGTATTTTGTCACATGCGTAACCATTTTCTTGAAGAATTTCTGTTACTTCATCAACACGTCTTTTAGTATTACAGAAAATCAATGATAATTTTGGATTATATACATTAATTAGTCTTTTTAATACTTCTAGTTTGTGATGTTCAAGAACATGATAATATCTTTGGTCGATAGTGTCAGTAGTTAACTCTTTTCTAGTGATTTTAATTAGCTTTGGATTTGATTGATAATTATGTGTAATGTCTAATATACTTTTTGGCATAGTTGCTGAGAATAAAATTGTTTGAATTTCATTAGGTATTTTGTTAAGTATAGTTTCGATATCTTCACGAAAACCCATATTAAGCATTTCATCAGCTTCGTCTAATATAATTGAATTTACATGCTCAAGCTTAATAGTTTTTCTGTTCATATGGTCCATAAGTCGACCAGGAGTACCAATAATAACTTGTACACCTCTTTTTAATACAGAAATTTGTCTGTAAATAGGTTCTCCACCGTATACGGCAGCGGATTTTATAGATGTATATTTTGTTAACTTCTTAAATTCATTACATACTTGTACTGCTAATTCTCTTGTAGGACATAATACTAATACTTGGGGTTTTTTGATTGTTGGATCTACTTTTTCTAATATTGGTATTGCAAAGGCTGCTGTCTTTCCCGTTCCTGTTTGTGATTGACCAATAATATCACTACCTGATAATATTGCTGGGATTGCTTTTCCTTGTATTTCAGTTGCTTCTGTAAAGCCCATATCAGTTATAGCTTTTAAAATATTATCAGAAATATTTAATTCATTAAAATTCATTATTTAATCATCCTTAATTTTATTTATGTTATCTTGTATAACTAATCCATTATAGATGGTAATTATAAAAAAAGCAAGTTATAATTGAATATATATATATTTTAACCATTTTTTCTTTTATTAACTATTATGGTATGATAAAATGAATAGTATATATTATTACATGTTTTATTAATAAATGAGATAATGTATATTACAATATACAAACTTTTGAATTTAATAAGAGGAGTGATTATATGAAAAAAAGAAATTTATTTGGTATATTTGTCATTGCAATTGGCGTAATTATTCTACTGGATAGATTAGGCATAATTGTTACTGATGATATATTAAGTACATATTGGCCAGTTGGACTTATAGCAATAGGATTGATTAATATTACAGATAAGCATAGTTCAAAAACTTTTGCTGTTATACTGTTACTAGTAGGTGTTGTATTTCAGTTAAAAGAATTAAATGTTACAGTTTTTAATAATATTGATATAACTGAATTTATATTTCCTGTAATAATTATTATAATTGGAGCATGGTTGTTAATACCTAAGACAAGTAAAAATTTAAGAAAAAATACAATATCAACTAGTTCAATTGATAATATGAGTATGTTTTCAGGCAGTGACATTATTAATGATTCTGAGAATTTTAAAGGAGGACATTTGACTGCCGCTTTTGGAGGAATTGATGTCGATCTTAGAAATGCTAATATAAGTAGCAATGAACCTGCTATAATTGATTCATTTGTTGCATTTGGTGGAATAGAGATAAAAGTTCCTATAGATTGGAAAGTACAAGTAAAGGGAATTCCATTATTTGGAGGTTGGAGTAATAAAACTGATAGGAATATTATTAACGCTGATAAAGTACTAATTGTTAAATGTTTTGTGTTATTTGGTGGTTTAGAAATTAAAAACTAAAAGGTATTTTTGTGAATATTTTCCTTGATATTATTAAGTAGTAGTCTATAAGACTACTATTTTTATATTAATGTAGAAACTTCTTTTACTATATTTTTAGTAGTTTTTAATTGTATTTTAATAATTATGAACTATACTAACCTAGTAATATGTTATAAATTATATTGAGATTGCAAAAAAAATGAAAAAGTAACTTAGCATAGATTATATTAATTAATCAATATAATTTTATATTATTGGGCATAATAGTATTCTATACATTTAGAAACGGAAGTTCTATTTTGAAATTTTAATTTACACATAATACTTGGGAAGGAGTGGTAATGTGATAGATTGGTTAAAAGAATTATTAACACTTGGTCATTGGGTAGAGATGTTAAACGAAATACGCTCTATGGGAATGATAGCAGGTGTTGGACTTGCAATGATTGAAGCTTTTTTTCCACCATTACCATTGATACTATTTGTCACAATCAATATTATGGCTTTTGGATTTTGGACAGGATATCTATACTCGTGGCTAGGATCTTGTATTGGCTCTATTATTGTGTTTCTATTAATAAAAAAATTTGGACAAGAAAGATTCCAAAGTAAAATCGCAAATAATGAAAAAGTGTTTAATGTATTTCATTGGATAAAAGAAAAAGGATTCACACCTGTATTTTTCTTATTAACATTTCCATTTACTCCTTCAATCTTAGTATGTGGATTAGCTGCTTTAGCAGGTATTAAAAATAGAGAATATATAAGCGCATTAGTTCTTGGAAAATTAATTATGATATTTTCATTAAGCTTCATAGGATTTAATGTGAAGGCATTTGTACAACAACCTCTTAAATCTATTTTATTAATTAGTTTTACGTGCTTAATATCTATTGTTGGTAAATATATGATTAAATTATTTGAAAAAAAACACGAAGAAACTATTACCGAAGAGGAGAAGATTAAATCAAAAGCCGCATGAACTGAACATAAAGTAATAAAATAAAAGGTGCTGTCTCATAATACATTTTTCTTGAGGTTTGCAGTTTTTGAAAGAGTAGACTAGATTTAGCTATTCATACCCTTAAACGTCCTGTTTAAAGGGTATGCGCTACGCCGTCCTGGCTTCGCTTGCCGCTAAACCTAGTCTATCTTTCTATATATTGACATTAAAAATGTATTATAAGACAGCACCTTTAATAATATAAATTTATGAATAAAAAGAATGATTATTAATTTTAATATAAAAAGAACGATTATTCATTATCCAGAAGTTAGTGGATTTATTAGGATTTAAAAAATATAAACAATACCCTATGTTATTAGAGCCAGTTAGTGCAGATGTAGCAGCTTTAATACTTTCAGTTGAAGGAGTATTATAAATAGTACCATTTGCAACTGGAGAAAATTGTATTCCATAATTATTATCAAAAATAACTCCTTTTATAGAATTAGGAAAATCAGAACTTTTTTTACGATTAATAATAACGTTTGCTACCGCTAGTTTACCAGAGTACGGTTCTGCACTAGCTTCTGCTTCAACAATTCTTGATAACCAATGTAAATCTTCAGATGTATAGTTTTTGGGGGGATAGTCACTACTATTAATATACACTGAGGAGTTAAGCCACTGGACATTATATCCTAGAATTTCTGATATAAATCGAACTGGTACAAAAGTTCTTCCAGACTTCAAACTTATTGGAGCGTCTATTTTATAGTTATTATTATTTACTGTTATAGTATTTGAACCAATAGGTAGTTTAATAGTAGTGTCATTAAAGATCAATGTAGCTACCTTTGACTTGTTATTCCATTGTATAGATGATGCATTAAGAGCTTCACCAATAAATCTTATAGGGACAAAAGTACGACTATTGGCAATGTAAGGATTAACGTCTGGAGTTAAAACATTACCATTCACATAGATTGGTATTGTATTAGACGCCACCACATTAGTGGAGTTTATAAATATAAATAGCACAGAAAATGTTATTATTATTATACGTTTCATCTAACCACCTCAATACAAAGTCTATCAAAGTAATTAGTAAATCTCAATATGGAATTAATGGAAACCAAAGAATATTGAAAATAAAACGATAGATTAATGCTATAAGACATTAAATACGTTGAAATGAGTTATTGGATTAAAAATGAGTGATATGACAATAAGATAAAAATAAGTATATTATTTGTAATTAATCTGAGTATGGATACAACCATTTTTTATGTTTAAGTTTATATTTTTATATATAATTTTCGGGTTATTATTATTATTTTAGATTATTATATTATAAAATATTGTAATTATATACATATAAATTATATTGAATATAATCAGCTATAAATGTGATGTTTGATAGGGTTTAAGAGGTTCCTTTGAACCTTCAAAATAGAAGAAGAAAAAAACAATTTGAAAAATGTCAAAAAAAGCCTTGACTTTGTTTGAGGCAGATGATATAATTTTCTTCGCTGATGCAAATGACATCAACAAGCAAAACATTAAGAACCTTGAAAACTGAACAGTGAAACAAACAACCAAAAACTTTGAAAAAAGTTTTACCCAAGAAAATTCCTTGGTAAATTAATGGATACAGACGATAGTCTATAAAATATAAGCCAGAGCAATCTGGTCAGATAAAAC
>JAOARM010000029.1 GCA_025210515.1 Vallitalea sp.
GATATATTTCTTCTTCCATAAATAGATTAATAAATTCCTTTTCATACATAAAATCAGTATTATTAAATCCAATATTAAACTCTGAATCAATTTTAGGTACATTCTCATCAACATCTACTAGCATAGATAAATAATATGCATCAAAAGGTTTTATATTTTCATATATGTCATATAAGAAATATTGATTTAATTCCCAAGTGCCTTTTATGTTAGTTAATAATTTTCTGCCTTGAATCTGATAATTAATATGTGTGTTTTTAAACCATTCAATATTATTAATATTAAATGGTTCTTGTGTAATTATTTGTATAATTTCTCCCATTTATAATCACCTATTCTCCAAAGTATTTATTGAAAGCTTCCCACATATCTCTATTTTGGATTTTATCTTGTAAATATAGGTGTCGCTTACGCCATCAATATCATAGTTATGTGGAAATGATGAACTACCTACACCTTTACCCAGTCACCGTGTCCCCAATTAGACTTTCCTTTCCTTGCCATCCTATCTTTACTGCATCGTCATAAATACGAGTAGCATCATATTGTCAAAAAGATAATCAATTTTTAAAAATCCTTTTTTGTTGTGTTAGAAGATATAATTTTATCTTTTGTATTAAATTAAGTAATTGTAATTAAAAGCAGGTAATAATTTTATTGGATATTTAATTACCACCTACTTTTATATTAATCTATTCAAATAATTTATGTTTGTTATTTTAAAAAATTTATACCAATTAAAGGAGTAATATCTATACCAAATTTATTCAAATATTTGGTTAAAATATATGAAAATATCATAATTATAACTGTTGCTACTACATATTTGAATGCTCTTCTATAGCCTTCAAATACTGGCATATGTATTGAGCCGTAATATAATGCTGTACCAATTGATATGGCAAATATAATCCCTGTAACTTTTATTGGTATTAAGTATAGATTATTTGGAATTCCGTCATGTAAAAGTGGAAATACATATCCAAAAATATATCCAATAATATAGAATTTCCATCGTTCTTTTAATATTTCAACTACATTTTCTTTAATTGAAATCCCTCCCCATAGCTTATTCATTATCAAGTGATTGCACAGCACCATTTACATTGTAACCATCAACCCCTGTACCAATAATTAATGATGCCCCTTGTTGTAGTTTTGTCTTATCAATAACGGTTCTTTGTAGAATCATAGGTGTATCTATTTGGGGATTGACTTCTTGAGTAGTTATAATTACCTTCTTTTTCAAATCAAGAACTGTTGTTTCTGTAGAAAGACCCTGTGTTTGTGCCTTCTTTATATTTTTAGGTCGCGCATAAACTTTTACGGCATCGTCTGGCAAATCTGAAAGTCCTTTATGCATTGTATAGACACCAATACCAATTTGGGTTAAATTATATATGAATTCACCATGTGTTGGTAATAATCTTTTGTAAGCACCTTTCATAAAATTCCATTCATCCCCAGCGGTAGAACCCATAATACCATTCTTAATTCTTGAAACTCCTCCTGTCATATTACTAACTCCATCAGCTATAAGATATCTACCTATCCATGAGCCACTTTTAGTAACAGAAACCCCTACGGTTGTTTCTCCAAGACCACCCCAAAATTGTAATGTCCCTTGAATAGGCTCCACAACTCTATTACGGATATTTAAATAGGTCTTAAAGGCTTTATCATTTGATAAATCTATTACTTTTTGAACGGAGTCTAAAATAGCGTCTTGCTTGTCAGCACGTGATTGAGGATTATCTGTTCCAAATAGGTCATCTATCCAATGTGGTGAATTATATTCATTATATTGTTTTAATAATCCCTGAATAGCTTTTTTCTGTGGTGAAGACAAATTGTCAAGGTTTCCTGATATAAATGTTACATTATGTTCATTTTTTTTGCTACAATGTCCAGTTGGGTCTATATAGTTTATAGGGTTATTCGATACGTACGTGTAAAGATTAAGCCCGTCCCCACGGTAACTATCTTTTTTTTCTCTTGATTTATATTCAATCCCTTTATCTTCCTCGGCAGTAGAACCAAAGCTACTAAAAACTTTTAGATAATCTACTTCCCTATTAGTTTTAACCATAGACATATCTTGTCTTATATTCCAATCTTTATCAATAAAATCATTATTACCACCATCTGTATATCCTGGGATATAAATTGGGATTTTTTCGTTACCTATTGTTATGAAACCATTTCCATAATCTTTACAGTATCCACTTGGGTCTGTGTACATAATAGGGTTATTTGATACGTACGCGTATAAGTTTAAACCATCCCCACGAAAACTATCCATAACTATAAATCTATTTATATAGAAGATATTAGTTAATACATTTTAATATCTCTATAGAAGCAAGTTAACATAATTAGTTAACTATAGATTATAGTTGTATATACTTAGATGTAGCATTATAGCAATGCTATAAATGATAATATAGCATTGATTAGCTAAGATATTATTACATTATAGCGATGCTATTATTACAATTATAGCAATGCTATAATATTGAATATTATAACATATATCGGA
>JAOARM010000030.1 GCA_025210515.1 Vallitalea sp.
GACACATGGATCTGCACCCCATGATAAATAAAACACTGACTACTAAATATTTATGTGAATTAAAAAAAAGATCTATGCCCACCCTTTTCAATCTGTATTAAATTCCAATTATGAGACAGAACAAATCCCGAAGGGAAGGGATGATATGGTTTTAATTTTAGATATTGTCTTACTTTCTCAACATACACTGTTTCATTGCATTAAACAGTAAGATTCTAGCCAAAAAGTTATTCGTGAAAAGTTATATAAAAATGATATACCTAATTCTCACATAAGAAAACATCTAACATATTAATCTCTAATTATGTGCGTTTTATTTGACTTAAAACTAGATAATCAACAAAAGAGAATAATTTTTACATATTCAATAAATACTAGTTGTTTTCTCACAACAAATCAAATAAGCTTTCATATCATTTATAGAAAAGAGCTACATACAATTTAGAAATATTAAAAGAAGCAACACTTAATAATCTTACTCTATTGACATTGAGTCTAGTATGTCTTTAAATCCCTTCAGTTTTATTAACACAAAAACCTATCATAGCTTCAGAATATTTAAAATATCAAAATAAACATTAATTTCACCAGCAAAGCACTTCAAATATCAACACATAAACCATAACAAAAACAACAAACCAAAACCATATGCAAAAAATAGCTTTCATTATTACATTCACTATACTTACCTACAAAGCATTTTCTCAATCTTATGAAGGGAAAATTATTGACATCTATAACAATAAGCTATCATTTGTAAACGCTGTGATATTAACCCCCAAAGACAGCTCATATATTACAGGTACAGTCTCTCAGGAAGACGGCACATTTAAATTTAGAGATTTACCATCTAAAGGTCTTTTAGTTTTTTCAGCAATAGGGTACAAAAAAAATATATTCAATCTAGAACACTTTGATACTCATAGGAAGACAATAGTGATGGAACCAAGTGTTGAAAATCTAAAACAAATAACAATAACAAGTAAATCAAAACAGATTGAATTAAATAATGGGAAACTAACATTTCATCCAATTAAAGATTTTTTAAATGAAAGTGACAATGGCAATGATTTAGTAAGTTTTTGCCCTTCAATTACATTTATTAACAATAAAATAAGCATCATAGGAAACAAGAAACCTGCTGTTATTATGATTAATGGTAAAATATTACCACAAAATCAAGCTACTCTTATTTTAGATAATCTTAATGCAAAGTCAATAAAAAGAATAGAGGTAACAGATAGTAACAGCTCAGAAATTGATGGAAATATTCAGGGAGGAGTAATAAATATTGTTGTCAATAATTTCAATCCTGGCACAAGCATAAATATTCAGTCTTCAACCACCATTTATAATAATAAAGGATTCAATCAAAGACAAGGTGCAATTGCAAGTTTTGGAGGTCCTAAATGGAAATTATATGGTAATTATTTTTTCTCAACAGGGAATAAACAACAAGACAACAAGAACAATGGTTCAACGACTAAATTTCTAGAATCTGACTTTATTGTTAACAATCAACTAATTAGATATAATAATAAGCCAAGAAGTCTAAATTACAATTTTGGAGGCCTTACTGATATTGGAAAGCATAGTATTGGGATCGATGTTCAAATTGAGAGAAGTTTTCCTAAAGAGAGTTTATATGAAAAATCAGTTGAATTAAAAACATTAGATTATAAATCTATTGATTTAGGTTACGCTACTTCAAAAAGTTTATTTTTAGGAGAAAGAGAAAACTACTCATTATATTACAACTTCCTACTAGATAGCCTAAAAAGCAATATTAAGATTGAGGGAAATTTGCTTAGAAATAATGACTCATATTCCAACGATATAAATACACATTATGAAATAGATAAACAAAGAGGTATATCAGAGAAAAATTTATCGTTAGTTCATGGAGTTGATAAATACCTAAAATGGGATTTAAATAAGAACTTCAAAAATGGGTTGAAAATAAACTTTGGAATGAAGTATAATAATGCATCCTATAGAAGTGAGGTGACCTCTAATACAATCATAGGAGAAAAGCTTGATGATGCAAAAAGCAATTCAAAGTACAATTACACAGAAAACATTTTAGGTTTATATTCAAAAATTGGAATTCACATTTTAGGTATAGATGTAAATACAGGTTTCCGAATAGAAAAAACATCTTTAAATGGGACTTCTAGTAATGTTGGGAAACAGTCTGATAATGTAATAAAAAACAATGTAGATTATTTGCCATATATTAATCTATTCAAAAAGATTGATAGGAACAGAAGTTTAAATCTGAGTTACAGCAACTCACTTTGGCGACCATCATTTAGCCTATTGACAAACTATTACAATAGGATCTCAGACAACTATATATCAATGGGAAACCCCAACCTAGAATCTGCAAGAATATATAAATTGAAATTGAAATATAGAGAAGGTAATCATTCAATAATACTATCGGGGGATTATACTAATAATCTTATTTCTCAGAAAATTACAACTAAGAACAAAATTTCTTATCATACCAATACCAATGATGGAACTCAACTAAGAATTGTATTAGGCTATGTCTTTAGTGGGAAACTATATAGGTGGTGGTATTGTACCAGTAACGTATATTCATACTACCAAAGATACCCAAATAATTTCTCAGATAAGGAGGAAATTACGTATTATATATCTACTAAGAATCGATTCATTATTTGCAATAATTTATCTGTTGACTTGTATTCCTGTTTTCAAACAAGTGCTGTCCAACCAAGTGCTAAACTTGATAGAATATACTACTCTAATTTAGGAATACATTATTCTTTACTGAACTCGAGAATAAATGCGGATCTTTTGTTCAATGATGTTTTTAATACAAAAAAAACGGTAAGTATTTATTCAACAAAAGACTTAAAGTATGAGTATTATAAAAAAGATTTGACACAGTACTTTATGATAAAATTAAGCTATCGCTTTCATTCAAAGAATAAAATTTCAACCAGAACATTGCGTTCAGGAAATCAAAATTCTTATCGATTCTAATCATTTTAAAATAACCACACCATCTTCTGATGTGGGGATTGTTGAAGCAAAAACACGCCTGTGCTATTTGTGCGGAAATTCGTTATGGAAAGGAAGATGTTTTACATAGGTTAAATAAAGGGTTTGTCCATGGTTCCTCCATGGTTCGTCCATGGTTTGTCCATCGATTTGGGGGTTTTCGATGGAGGAACCATGGACAAACCATGGAGGAACCATGAAGGAAGTACCTATGAATGCACTATTTTTCGGGTATTTTTTTTGTTGGAGACACTGTCTTATAAAGAGGACGTTTATTATTCCTTAAGAAGGACGTAAAAATGGTTTTAAAGATGGGATAATATGGTGTAAAGCGAAGAGTTTAAAGAGTTCGATAGGGAAGGTCTAAAGGGGGGTGTTTATCGGGTAGGAAGAGGAGAAAAGAGGGAAAGGGAAGAAAACGCATAAGGTTATCAACAATGTTTATAAACAACATAATAAATTAAAAATAAAGTGATTACTTTAGAACAATAGATCCTATAGAGAAGTGATTCACAAGGTAGATTTGAGCAAGTCATATC
>JAOARM010000031.1 GCA_025210515.1 Vallitalea sp.
ATTATACCATGTTCACAGATTTAATCCAAAAGAGATATTATTTGAAAGAATATTCTTAACTACTTAACTATATTATTTATGTGGTTTGAATCCTCTTAATCTAAGTGCATTGGTTACAACAGATACGGAACTTAATGACATAGCTGCTGCTGCAAACATAGGATTAAGTAATGGACCATCTTTAAAAATGGCATATATTAATCCAGATGCAAGTGGAATTCCAGCACTATTATAAGCAAAAGCCCAAAATAGATTTTCTTTAATATTTCTAATAGTTGCTTTACTAAGTTCAATCGCGGTAGTTACATCATTAAGGTCATCTTTCATAAGTACAATATCTGCTGAATCCATAGCAATATCTGTACCTGAACCTATTGCAATACCTACATGAGCTTGTGCTAAAGCTGGTGCATCGTTAATTCCATCACCAACCATTGCTACTTTATATCCTTCATCTTGTAATTTTTTCACTTCATTTGCTTTATCTTCTGGAAGAACTTCTGCTAATACAATATCAATTCCTACTTTTTTGGCTATAGCTTCTGCTGTAGCTTGATGATCTCCTGTAATCATGGCTACTTTTATACCCATTTTATGAAGAGAGTCAATTGCTTCTTTACTAGTAGATTTTATTACGTCTGCTACAGCTATAATTCCTGCAAATTTATTATTAATTGCAATAAACATAGGAGTTTTTCCATTAGATGCTAATGTCTTATTAATATTATCATCTGTTATTTGGATATTCTCTTTTTGCATTAATTTTTTATTTCCAATAATTAATTGTGTTTCATCATTAAGAATTGTTTTAATTCCATGACCAGGTATATTTTCAAAATGTTTTACTGGTATATAACTATAGCCTTCTTCTTCATTTTTATTTACTATTGCTTCTCCTAGTGGATGTTCAGAACCTTTTTCAGCGGAAGCTGTATATCTTAGTATATCTTTTTCAGAAATATTATTAAAAGTTAATATATCTGTTACAACTGGTTTTCCTTCTGTTATTGTACCTGTCTTATCAAATACTATTGCATTAATTTTATGTGCTGTTTCTAGTCCTTCACCACTTTTAATCAGAATTCCGTAATCTGCACCTTTACCTGTACCTACCATTATTGCTGTAGGTGTGGCTAGTCCTAACGCACAAGGGCAAGCAATAACTAATACAGCTATAAAAATCCTTAGAGAAAAATTCAAATCTCCTGTGGAAATTAACCATATAAGAAATGATACTATTGCTATCCCGATAACTATAGGTACGAAATATCCAGAGATAACATCTGCTAATTTTGCAATTGGAGCTTTTGTGCCTTGAGCATCTTCTACTAATGTAATTATTCTGGATAAAGCTGTATCTTTTCCTGTTTTATCAGTTCTTACTTTTAGTAGACCATTTTTATTAATACTTGCTCCTACTACTTTTGAACCAACTACTTTCTCAACAGGTATACTTTCTCCTGTTAACATAGATTCGTCAACGTAGCTATATCCTTCCATTACTGTTCCATCAACTGGGATATTTTCCCCTGGTTTAATGAGTACTATATCTCCTTCTTCAACTTCCTCTATTGGTATTATTATTTCTTCATCACCATGAAGAACTGTTGCTTCTTTTGGTTGCATACCAATTAATTTCTTTATTGCTTCTGAAGTTTTTCCTTTGGAGCGATGCTCCAAAGATTTTCCTAGCATTATTAATGCAATAATAACACCTGCTGTTTCAAAGTAAAGTTCCATAACATAATCTGTATTACCTATTATTATCTCATAAGTTGCATATAAACTATATAGAATAGCTGTACTTGTTCCAACAGCAATTAAAGAATCCATATTAGGATGTCCTTTTACTAATGTCCTAAAACCTACTGTATAGAATTTATTACCAGCAATTATTATAGGAATTAACAATATAATTTGTGTAAAGGCAAAATTAATAGGATTCATGTGAGGATTAATGAATTCTGGTAATGGTAACCCTACCATATGAGACATTGCTACATATAAGAGTAAGACCCCAAATGTGATAGCTACTTTGAATTTTAGCCACATTTTCTTAATTTCTTTTTGTTGAGAATCATCTTCTTGTTCAACATTTTTTTCTATACTTTGTGGTTTAAATCCTGCTTTTATAATAGCTTGTTTTATTTCTGATAATCTGACTTTTTCCCCATTATATTTAACTGTTGCCTTATTAGTTAGTCCGTTAACATTTATATTAAATATTCCATCTAGTTTTTTAACGGATTTTTCTACTGACTGAGCACAAGCTGAGCATCTCATTCCTTCTATAGGTATAGTAACTTCTTTTTCTATAATAATATCTTTTGGTTTGAAGCCTGCTTTTGATATTTCATCAAATATCTCATTTTTGCTTACGATATCTTCATCATATTTAAGAGTTAATTTATTAGTTGTTAAGTTAACAACAGAGTATTCTACTCCTTGTATTTTTCTTGTTATTTTTTCTACTCTTGCTGAACAAGATGAACATCTCATTCCTTCTACTATATATGTTTTTTCTACTAACATAACTTAACCTCCTTACATATTAATATACTTAATATTATTAATTGATATTATTCAAATTGTTTTAAAGCTCCTACTACCTTTTCTATAAAAGTAGGTGAACCCCATAAAATAAATCTAGCTTTCTTTTCAACATGATCATATACATAATTGAAACGACATTTTCCTTCCTCTTGTTCAGAATCTGTCACCACGTCCATAACTATTGCTGCCATAGGTTTAGCTTCTTTTGCTGTCTGTACATAATAGTCTACAATTGTACATATCTGCACCTTTTCATCGGAATTAAAATAATCGCTGTCCATAAATACACAGAAATCATCTTTACTAACAGAATTATGTTCACAGTTGCCATTACATGAATTAAGATAATTTTCAATAGCATCTTCATATACTCTCCATTGTCCTGCCACCTTTGTTGCTGCTAACTTCCCACTATATATATATCTTCTTATAGTTTTAGAATGTACCCCTATCTTATAAGCTGTCTCATCAACTGTATAGTATTTTTTATCCATAAGATACCTCCTTGTTATATTTTATATAATACTACTCACTTTTGCCCTTGTCAATACTTTATTGTACATTCATTTGTCTATTTTTGTCCATATACGTCAATCATTATAACAAGTACTTAGAAAGCTTTATCTTAAGTTAACGGTATTAGTGCTTCATTATTGACGTAAAATAACCCCCACCTTGATAAAAGGTAGAGGCATGAAAGCTTTATTTTCTGATTTCGTTGGAAGTTGAGTTATTCATTAATAATATTCATTTTTTTGTGTTTAACTATCGTCAAACTAAACAAAATAACTGAAATCACAAAAGAAGTTAATATCTGAATAGTTGCTAAAGGTACTTCTGTATTTTTAATCATCAATGTTCCAACTTTTGTGAGTATTTCAATATTCATCATGTTACTTGGAAACATCAGAAGTATATGTGTAAATATCGACATATTCTTTGGTATTGGGATAAAAATTGGAATTAATAAAACGCAAATACTTAAAAGTATGGCGTGATATGTCTTTTTGAAAGCCAATGAGCAGTACATTGATAGTGTTACAGCTAGAATCAAACCAAAATACCCTCTAATAAGAGAAATGAGAACCACCTGAATCATAGTAGCATCAGTTTTTGAAAATAGCTTGAATATCTGTATGCTCACGTTACTTCCTTCAAATCCATATATACCTAGAAACATTAACACATATATGGTCATTATTAATAAGCGTTAAGATTTGCGATTTATTTATAAAATTATATATTTTTTTGTATAGTGATCTCATTTATTTTAACATAGTTTGCAATAGTTGATAGTAATACTCCTAGTAAATGCCCTATTCTTACATAGCTGTTACCTTCTTCTACACAAAAGCTTGGCTTCTATTATGTGTGAAGTACCACAAGCTTTAATAATGCAAAGAGACTATCTCATTATGAGATAGCCCCTATAGCATATGTATTGTTCTTTATTGTGATTTTCAAATACTTCAATTATTTGAAGGATAATAATGACATAGATATATTCAATCTAATCTACTATATCTAAAATTACAGATATCACATCCGCTTGCTATAGTCTTATTTCTTACGAATTCAATATCTTTCATATATTGCGCACTAACATAATCAGTTTCACAAAATGCAACACACATTTCTTCTGCACCCTCTTCTTCTAACCAATTATATAATCCACATTGACATATATCAAAAGCAATATAAGCATCTGACTTGCATCTTTTCATCTTCCAACCATTAGGTTCATTTAGAGAAAACATGCTTTTTTCTATCATTTTTTTTATAAATTTATATTTTGCTGTTTTAGAAATGAAGAATCGTTGAATTCTATGGTTATCTATATGTTTAGAAGTCATATCTTTCAAAATTTCTGTTAGAATATCTATTGAGATTTGTTGTTCCAATCTAAAATCATTCCTTAATGTTCTGTACATAGAAAGTCCTAATACACCGTAATTAAAATTTTGTTTATTTAATTTCTGCTTATATTTTATAGCATTTGGTTCAATCTTTCTGTAATTTTTTAATGTTTTATTAATAAACTCTTGCTTCTTATTCCTGCTTCCTAGATTTTCTTCAATCACTTCATGTGATAGTTTTAGTGCTTTTTTGGCTTGTTTAATATTCATAATATCCCCCCATTTTGATATTAATAATTAAATATTTACTTGTTAAGTATAGTCTACATGATATTAATTATCAATATCAAATTTCACAATATCCCAATTAACTATTGTATATATAATACAATTGTTTTATACTTTCATTTGTACAATAATTACTTTTAAGAAAGGACAGAAACATGGATGATAAGGAAAACAAACTATCTTTAATTGAAAAAATATCAACTCAAATAGTTGATAAGAGAAATGCCTTTTTTTTGTTATATACAATACTTCTAGTTTTTTGTATATTTTCAAAATCGTGGGTAAATGTAAACGATGATATTACAACTTATTTACCCGAAACAACTGAGACTAGACAAGGTCTTGATATAATGAACAAAGAATTTTTAACTTATGGAACGGCAAAAGTTATGATTTCTAATATTACATATGAACAAGCATTAGTTATAAAAGATGAAATAGAAACAATTGAAGGTGTTTCTCGTATTACATTTGATAATACAGAAGAACATTTTAAATTAGCTTCAGCACTTTTTCTTATTTCATTCAAAGGCGAAGATAAAGAAGAAATAACACAGAATGCTATGCAAGAGGTTCTGAATATAATAGAAAACTATGATCATTATGTATCTACTAGTATTACTGAAGATACTGCGGCATCTCTAGAATCAGAAATTAAACTAGTACTTATTGTAGCAATTTTTATTATTCTAGGAGTATTATTTTTCACATCAAAAACTTATATGGAAATACCTGTTTTGGTACTTACCTTTGGTGTTGCCGCTGTACTTAATATGGGTACACATTTTCTCTATGGAGAAATATCATTTATATCTAACTCTATAGCAGTTGTTTTGCAATTAGCTTTGGCTATTGACTATGCTATTATACTTTGTCATAGATTTACAGAGGAAAGACAACACCTTCAAGCAAGAGAAGCAACTATAAAAGCTCTTAGTAAAGCAATACCAGAGATATCTTCAAGTAGTTTGACTACAATATCCGGTTTAATGGCGTTAATGTTTATGCAATTTACTTTAGGTTTTGATATGGGTCTTGTATTGATAAAAGCCTTATTATTTAGTTTATTAATAGTCTTTACTCTAATGCCAGGATTATTAATGTTATTCACTAACTTAATGGATAAAACAGTACATAAAAACTTTGTACCTCAAATATCAGTATGGGGTAAAATTGTTGTAAAAACAAGATATATTATACCTCCACTATTCGTTATGATAGTAATAGGAGCATTTTATTATTCAAGCCAAACAAATTATGTATATGGTTATAGTACTTTATCCACAATAAAGGAAAATGAAAATCAAATTGCTAACAAAAAAATCAAAAATACTTTCGGAAGTAATAATCTGTTAGCTATTATGGTTCCATCTGGTGATTATGAATTAGAAGGAGAATTATTACATGATTTTGAGAATCTTGAAGTAACTGATACAGCCATTGGGCTTGCAAATACAAAAGTAGATGATAACTACTATGTTACAGATAAATTAAATCCAAGACAATTTGCAGAACTCACTGATATAGATATAGAAATATCAAAATTACTGTATCAAGCATATGCAGTAGAGCAAGGTACATATAGTAAATTAGTAAACGGTATAGATGACTATGGAGTTCCACTTATAGATATATTTATATTCTTATATGATCAAAAACAAGCAGGCTATTATACATTAGATGAAGAATTAGAAACTAAGATGGATGATATTCACGAAAAGTTAACAGAAGGAAAAAATCAATTAGAAAGTGATTCATATACAAGATTATTGCTTGATCTTAATATGCCAGAAGAAGGTGAAGAAGCATTTAGTTGGTTAGAAACTTTTCATACTATAGCTAGTAAATACTATGATGAAGTACATTTTGCTGGAGAAACTACTAGTAATAATGATTTAGGTATGTTTTTTGCAAAAGATAATTTGATTATTAGTATTTTATCAGCTTTGTTCGTAATGCTTATTTTGTTATTCACCTTTAAATCTGCTGGAGTTCCAGTATTACTAGTATTAACAATACAAGGAAGTATATGGATTAATTTCTCTTTCCCAGTATTTCAAAATATTAATATATTCTTCATGAGTTATTTAGTAGTAACATCTATACAAATGGGTGCCACAATTGATTATGCCATTGTTATTACAAGTCGTTATATGGAGTTAAAAAAGGTAATGCCTATTAATAAAGCTATGGTTGAATCTCTTAATCAAGCTTTTCCAACAATTATAACTTCTGGTACTATACTAGCATCGTCAGGTATACTTATTGGAAGAATAACATCAGACTATGCTATTTCTTCTATTGGAACTTGCTTAGGTAGAGGTACCATTATTTCATTAATTTTAGTAATGGGGGTACTTCCTCAAACACTATTATTCGGTGATAAAATTATTGAAAAAACTGCTTTTGTTCTAAAACGTAAAGGATTAATTACATCATCACACAAAGGTAATTTAAAAATGAATGGTAAATTACAAGGATATGTAACTGGTTTTATTGATGCTGATGTTAAAGGTACAATAAAAGGAGAAGTTAAAGGAATCGTGGAAATTGGTAGTCTATCCTATGATACTAAAGAATTAGAAATGAGAGAGGAGCTTGTTGAGTGAAAAAGTTAACTATATATTTGTCTTTAGCTCTTATATTATGGACTTTAATATTACCAGCTAATAATATAAATGCTGAAACAACATCTAATATTATATACATTAATTCAGTAGAAGATTTAATTGCTTTATCCACTAATTGTACTCTAGATACTTATTCACAAAACAAAATTATTTCATTAACTACTAATATAGATTTATCAGATATAGAATTTAAAGCTATTCCAAGTTTTTCTGGATTATTTAATGGAAATAACTATACTATCAGTGGTTTTAAAAATTATATTTCTGGTTCTAGTCAAGGATTATTCCGTTATTTACAAGAAGATGGAGTTATTCAGAATCTTAATGTAGAAGCTGAAATAAAGCCTAAAGGAACTAAGAAGCAAATAGGTGGTATTATTGGAACTAATAGAGGTCAGATAATTAATTGTTCTTTCAAAGGTACTGTAAAAGGTGATACAAGTATTGGTGGTGTTGTTGGATATAATGATAAAACAGGTAGTGTAACAAACTGTACTTCCAATGGCATCGTTATTGGAGAACATTATACAGGTGGTATTGTAGGTCAGAATGTAGGATATATACAAGGATGTATCAATAATAGTCAAGTTAATACTAATGATGATTCTATACCAAATAACAATATGGCATCTTATGATATAAAAAGCATAAATAAAAAATTAAATTCTACAGAAAATATTGATGCTCAAACTGATACAGGTGGTATTGTAGGATATAATAGAGGAATTATAGAATCAAGTGTCAATAAAGCAGTCATTGGTTATCAGCATGTAGGTTATAACATTGGCGGAGTTGTTGGTAGACAATCAGGTTATATTTCAAAGTGTAAAAACTATGGTGTAGTATATGGAAGAAAAGACGTTGGTGGTATCGTAGGTCAATCTGAACCTTTTATTCGTCTTTTATTTTCAGAAGACACTTTAGAACAGATTGATAATAAACTAGTTGAACTTAATACTTTAGTAGAAAAACTAGTTAACGAAAAGCAAAGTTCAACTAATACAATATCAAGTAGATTAGAAAGTTTAAATACTCTTACAAATTCTGCATCTAATAAAATGCAAGCTTTGATTGATAATACAACTGATTATATTGATGAATCTACAGGAACTGTTAATACTGGAATAGAAAGATTTCGTCATGTTATGGATCAATTAGAGCCAGTTGTAGACTCATTTACTGAAGCATCTGAAGAAATAACAAAAGGTATTACTGAACTAGGAAAGGGCTTTGATGAATTATCAAAAGCTTCTTCTTCAGTAAGTGGTGGTATTAGCGACCTAGACGATGCTTTTGATGATCTAGAAAGAGCATCAAATAGTGTTACTGCTGCTTTTAACAGAATGTCAGCCGCTATGGATCTTTTACGAAAAGCTTCTGAACATTCACCAGAAGTAGATGCTGCAATTGAAGAACTTATTGGTACAGAAGGTGCAGATGGTACTTTACAAGGTGGTGCCTTGCAGGATTTAATGAAGGCTAATGAAGCTTTAGAAGATGCTATTAATAAAGTAAATGAAACTCTTGAAGGCACAGATGATCCTTCAACTTTAGAATTACTTGAAGTATTAAAAGATATTTCGCCTGAACTTAAAGTGGCATTAGAAAATATTAATTCAGCTCTTCCAAAAATAACCCATGCATTATCTGTCTTTGCTAAAGAATTTCAAAAAGATCAACCTTTAATTAATCAAGCTTTAATTAATATGACTGATGCTATGGAGAACCTAAGAGATTTTTCAATTTATTTTGGTAAAGCTTGTGAAGATATGAATGATTCTCTTAATGATTTTAACTCCGCATCATATTATACAACTAAAGCTATGAAGAACTTTTCAAATGGTACTAAATATTTTACAAATGCTTCTAATAAGTGTACTGAAGGTTTAGATTCTATAAGAGATATTATAAAAGAATATAATGAATATGAAATGCTACAATTACCTAAATTAACAGATTACATAACAGAAAGTAGTGATTCACTATTTGAAGAAATAGATAATATATCAGAAGAATTAACATTACTTAACAATGAAGTAAAAGATTCTTCTAACACATTCTATAATAATCTTAGAAACATTAATAAAAAGTTTGAGGAAATTGCTGACATAATTAGAGATGGGCTTAATTCTTTATCATTCAACGATATGGATTTGTTTGAGGATATTTCTGATAAAGACTATCAAGAAGAAGAAAAAGCTACTATTAAAAAAGGTGTCGTTAATGCTTGTTATAATGAAGCAAACATTTTCGGCGATGTTAATGTTGGTGGTATTACAGGTTCAATGGCTATCGAATACGACTTTGACCCTGAAGATGATATTCTTAATAAAGGAAAACAATCTTTCAACTTTAAATATCAAACAAAAGCATTATTATTATCATCAGTTAACAAAGGAAACATTGAAGCTAAGAAGAATTATGCAGGTGGTATTGTCGGTAGAATGGACTTAGGTTTAATCATTACAAGTGAGAACTATGGTTCTATTACAAATCTAGATGGTGATTATACTGGTGGAATTGCAGGTTCATCTAAAAGTGTTATTAGACAATGTTATTCACTAAGTGAACTTTCTGGTAAAGATTATGTTGGTGGTATAGCTGGATATGGAACGGATATATATAACTGTCATTCATTAATTAATGTAATAGAATCTAATGAATATACAGGAGCAATAGCTGGAGATATTAATGGTATTATAGAAAATAATATCTTTGTTGAGAATAGTGTTCAAGGAGTTGATGGCATTAGTTATGGTAATAAAGCTATTCCACGAACTTACGATGAATTTATTGCAAGGGAAAATTTACCAAAAGCTTTCAAATCTCTAGAACTTAATTTTATTGTTGATAATAATATTATTAAAACTATTCCTTTTAAATATGGTGATTCCATTAGTGTGACCAAATTACCAGAAATACCTAATAAACAAGGACACTATAGCGAATGGTCTAGTTATGACTTGACGAACCTAAGATTTTCTAAAAATATCGAAGCAATATACACACCAATGATACAGGTATTATCATCGGATTATAATAGTAAGCATCCTAAATTATTAGTCGAAGGTTCATTTGAACCTGCTAATACTCTACATATTAATGAAATTAAACCAACTAATAATACAATAGATAATTCTCCAATACATGAAATTTGGTCAGTTGAATTAGATGCTCCTCTAGATAAATCTTTTACTTATAGATTACTAAATCCTGATATTAAAAA
The DNA here is from genome assembly GCA_025210515.1 of Vallitalea sp. GTDB lineage: Bacteria > Bacillota > Clostridia > Lachnospirales > Vallitaleaceae > Vallitalea. The sequence goes on from JAOARM010000031.1 coordinate 10,554, forward strand.
TGGTGTATCATTATATCAGAAAAAAGATTCTAAGTGGAAAAAGCTTAAAACAACTATAGATGGTAGTTACTTATTATTTGAAACAAATTCCAAAATATTTGAATTGGCAGTTGTAGCAAATAAAGGTAATACCGTTGTATATTATATTTTGGGTGTTTTATTATTACTTATTGCTATAATAATTATTATTAAGAAGAAGAAAAAGCTATCTAGGAAAAAGAAAAGAATATAATAAGAAGACAGTCTCACCAAACAACAAATTATAGGGTGAGAAGCCCTCTTATTATGTAGGCTGAAAAAGGTAAGTGTTACATAAGCTTACCTTTTTTTCACTAATTACGTTATCATATACTAATATGCATTAATATTATCAATTTGAATGGTACCATTATATGATCCAATGCCAAACATACCTTGGGAGTAAGTTGAATCATTAAAATCAATACATGGTGTAGGTGAATTATTAAAATATACTTTAATATTACTACCTTTTGTAACTATTTTCAAATGGTACCATGTATTAGTGGAGAATGTATAATTATATGATTCTAACGATACATAAGGAAATTTATATAACTTAACAACATTACTCCATGAGTCTAATGCAACACAATAACTATAACTACCATTGTCATTACTTCTGAATATAAGAAACGCTGCTGAATTAACTGTGTCAAGCTTTATATCTGCCTCATAGGTAAAATCAGTTCCAGTATTTGTATTCTTCATTAAAAATCCGTTTGTTTCTGCTTCTGTAGTGCCCTGTGCTACTATTCCTGAATTAGTCCATGTACCACTTACACTAGTCCATTCATTAAGATTTCCATTGTTAAAATCATCTTGAAACACTGGTGTTGGTGTTGATGTGCCTAATTCTCCTATTATTTCAACATAATCAGCATTTATACAAGGACTAGTAGATGACGGATTCTTTTCCCCTGTAACTCTGACAGATAGCGTATGTTGACCATTTGCCAATACTGGACTTGTATATGTGTTAACCATATCAATTCTGTATGAGTTATATGTATCTACTATAGTTTCCTCACCACCATCAATTGATACAGCATACTTTCCGTGATTGGAACTTAGTGCATTAAATATCTTAATCTGAGTTCCATAAAATCTCACTTTATATACATCATTAGTAGTAGCAGACCATGAATCATCTCCCATATAAGGTGATCTAGAACCTCCACCGTGCGCCCAATTACCTATATATTCAAATTGATTGTTATTATTACCCATTATTTTATTATTGATACAGATTTGTGGTGTTACGCCCGGTGGATTACCAATTACATTAACTTTGTGTGCAAAATCAACTAAAGAACCACTCTTATTATTCCCCCATATACTCTCTGCAGATATAGGAAGATAAGAACGAGTCAGTGCAGAAAAGAACTCTTCATTATAAATGGAACTGTTTCTTAAATACCAATCACACCACATTTCAGTTTTTGCACCTAGAAAATGAGGGTGATTTATATCAATAGTGGTTCTATCAAATATATTAGGTGCCCATGTATCATACATACCTACCATTCCAGGATTTGGAAAGTAACATTTATTTCCAGAGCTATTAATAACATCACGCCCTGCTGCTAAATGACCTGCTACATCAAAATTCATCCATGAATCAATAACAACAGATGTATTAAGTGGAATCGTTGTATTAAACTGCTCATACCAATCCCAAATAATAGTTCTTTTTCCATATGATTTTATTTGATTATCTGTTTCATTAATCCAATCAACATAAACATCTGCGTTCTTAGGAAATCCTTTTGCTTGTGCATAAGCAGTAAGATGAGGACAGTTATCAGCCCAATGATTCAAAGTTCCTTGACCTGCCCAATCTGGCCATTCGTCAGTACCAATATGAAAATATGGTGCATCAAAAAATGGAACAAACTCATCTAACAAATTTTTCATAAATGTTCTTGCTTCTTCATTTATAAGAGAAACACTTTTTAATGCCATATTGACAAAACAAGGATCTTCATATTCAGGTCTATATTGAATAATACCACCTGCATGACCTGGAATATCTATTTCAGGTATAATCATAACATGATATTTCTTTGCCAAATCCTGTAGTGCTCTCATTTCATCTTTAGTATAAGATTCCCCAGCTGTTGCAAGTCCTGGATATGTAGTACTTTCTAATCTAAAGGCATTTAATTCTGTAAGATGAAAATGAAAAACATTTAATTTGTACCAAGAAAGCTGTTTTATCTGTTTTTCAAGCAATGGAATACTGTGATACATTCTTCCAATATCATCCATATGTCCTCTAAACTTAACACTTGGCCAGTCTTTTATTGTACCTTTAGGAAGATTAATGTGATCAGTATCTTGTTTTAGTATTTGGAGTATTGTACGTGTTCCATAAAAAACACCTGCATCATGAAATACATCATGTGATATTAGTCGATTTGATTTTATTGTAATATGATTATCAATAACTACAGTATATCCTTCTTCTCCTAGCGATGTATCATTAGCACTTAACGTAAGATAAATATCTCCATCTTCAGGTGAATCTGTTGTAACGACATTGAGTGTATAATCTGTAAGGATTTTAAGTTCATCTTTAAACGTATTAGCGGTACTTGTTAAATCATTACTAAAGTTTGGATCAACACAGATACGTGTACTTTCAGTAATAGTAAAGTTACCTGACCCACCTATCCAATTTTGTATTGCTGGAATTACTTCCGGCTTAGCATTTGCTGCATATGCACTGTTTGATGGTATCATAACCCCCATTGCCATTAACAATAATACTAGATTAGTCACATACTTAATTCTTACTTTAAAACTCTTCATATAAACCCTCCTTGTCTAAATAAATAGTAATTTGTAAATTAAGAAACTCTTACAAATCAACTACTTTTTCTATATAAACGGTATGTACTCCCCTATTTTGAGTTATAATTATGCAATGAACTATTTTAGCTTTTCAAAAAAAAGTAGTATCATATACCGATTATTTTTTAATTCACAATTTCAAACTCAGAAAGTTACCAGACTATTTATATAGTTTTATTTAGAACATTTAGGTTGATTATCCTTTTACTGCTCCTAACATAATACCTTTTGTAATTTGTTTATTTAGGATAATATATATTATTAATGCGGGCAAAGAAGAAAGCGCCATAACGGCAAATTGATATGCATAATTAGTTCCATATTCACTAGTGAACTTAATTATTGAAAAAGGTAATGTTTTATATCTTTCCGAAACTAAATATGTCGCAGCCATAATGAATTCATTCCAGCAAGTGAGGAATGTCATAATTGTAACAGTTACTAATGCAGGTTTTGTTAATGGCAGTATTATTCTAAATATAATTGCATAAATGCTACATCCATCCATTACTGCTGATTCCTCTAAGGATCTTGGAATTGACCTTAAAAACCCTGTCATAATAAAAACACCCATAGGCAAAGAAAATGCAACATATGGTATTATTAAAGCCCAATAACTATCAATAATACCTACTTTATTAAATACTAAATAATTTGGCAATAATGTTGTATGTACAGGTATCATCATACCAAGTAAAATTATAGTCAGAAAAAAACCACTTAGACGCCACTTCATTCTTGTACAAGCATAACTTAATGTTAATGATAAATATATTGTTGCTATAACTGTAACACTACAAACAACAATACTATTAATTAGAAATTCAGGTATTTTACCACGAGTCCAAGCAATAACATAGTTTTGAAATTGTGGTTCATTAGGCCATTTCAATATACCTGATACAAAAAGATCACTACTATTTAATAACGAAAAATTAAATACCCAGATTAATGGAAAAAGTTGTATTAGCGCAATAATGCTCATAAATATTATAGTAATAATCCTGCTTCCTTTATTTTTCTTTACTTTATACATATTCATTATTCACCTCCTATTATATGTCTACATCTCTGCGAAACATCTTATTAATTCCTAAAGTGCTTATTAAACATATAACAACAAATACAACTGAAATTGCATTTGCATAGCCAAACTCAAAGCTTTTAAACGCTTTAGAATAGAGGTAATTTGCTACAACTTGCGTAGAATTTGCAGGTCCTCCATCTGTAGAAATATATATTATTTCCATTTGTTTTAATGCATTAATCATTGCAAGTACAATATTAACTCTAATAATAGGTGACAATAATGGGATTGTTATTTTAGTATGTATTTTTACTGTACCAGCTCCATCAATTTTTGCTGCCTCATACATTTCGTTTGGTATACCTTTTACACCAGCATAATACATTAAAAGTCCCCATCCAAAACCAATCCAAATAGTCATAACTAGTACACTTGGAAAAGCTAAATTTACATCTCCAAGCCATTGTTGTTGGTATTCACCTAATCCTATAAATACTAAAATTTTATTAAAAACTCCAAATTCAGGATTATATAAATATACCCACAGCTTTGTAACAACCACTACAGCTATAACTGATGGTATAAAATAAACTGTTCTAAAAAATTTCTCTAATTTGCCAGATACTCTATCAAGCATAATAGCAAATAATATACAAATTGGATGTTGAATAAAAATATATGCAATTCCTATTAAAAAAGAATTAACCAACGCTTTATAAAATACTTCATCTTTTGTTAATAAATATATATAATTTTTAAGACCAATAAAATTCATATTTCCTATACCCATAGAATCTGTCATTCCATAATATATGCTTAATATAATAGGAAATAAAATTGCTGCAAAGAACATAAGAATTCCTGGTAGCACAAGAGTAAAAATTACAAATTTATTACTTAAAGTTTTCTGCATAATGTGGCACCTCTTTTTTATACGGGGACTATATGTCCCCGTTATTCAATATAATTTACTAGTCTATTTTATTTTTCTCAGCTGATTTATCTACTTTTTGCCAATATTCCTTTGCAGTAATATTACCTACAAGCAATTCTGAGATACTATTTAAACAATCTTGTTCAAAAGAAGGTGTTAACTTCCATGCATACATAAAGCTACTAGTAGATTTTAATTCGCTAATCATATTTGTTATATCATTTTGTAATTGTGTTTCTTTCCCTGTTGTAAAACTTGACCAATCTTGTGCAGGAGCACATAAACCTAATTGCCATGATTGTTTTGCCCAATTTTCAGGTTTGTACATATACTTCAAAAAATCAATAGCTTCATCTTTTACTTTTGAATTAGGGTTAATGCTATATAATCCTCCTGTTCTACCAATGACATCTTTACTTGTATCTCCAGCTTCAGCAATTATTGGAAAATACGTTCCTCTTAAATTTTTTGTTAACTCCTCAGGAAAATCTTCTCTTGAAGCCATTCCTAATTCCCATGATCCTATATAATACATAGCAGCTTCACCCTGTACAAACAAATTTTGTGCAGTACTATAATCCGCAGTTAAATACCCTTTTTGGAAAAATCCAGTTTCTGATAATTCTACTAACAGATTAGCTGCTTGTATGGCATTTTCTTCTTTTGAAAAAGTAGTTTCTCCTTTAAATACTTTAGGTACTAGCTCTTGATTTCCATTTGTCCTAATCATTAAATCATGCAATAAAACTACTTCATTCCAATTATCTTTACCGTTCATTACACAAGGGATTATACCTTTACTATTAAAGTATTCTGCGGCTTTTTTCATTTCTTCAATTGTTTTTGGAAATTCTATATTGTTATCTTTAAATATTTTCTCATTGTACATCATAAACCAGATATCAAAAGTTCTAGGTAATCCGTATAATTTATTCTCATAACTACAATCCTCTAAAGCACCTGGTATAAAATTATAATCTGCAAAATCTTCTATATTCAATTCAGCTGCATAGCCACCTTTTACCATAGGTACTAATGCCGATGGATCAGCCCAGTTCATATATATATCTGGCATCTTATTAGATGATGCGTATATTTTCAGTTTTTGTCTATGTACTTCATTATCGTTTAATTCAAATATAATTTTGACATTTTCATTTTCTGACATATAGGCTTCAGCGATTTCTTTTTCAAGTTTACCAATACCTGTTTCTTGGTCTGGATAATTGGTTGCCATTCTAATAACTATTTCTTCATTTTTCTTCGAACCATTACTATTTGCTGTAGGTTTTGAACATGCTACCAATCCAGTTATCATTAACATTGATAATGTAATTCCAAATATTCTAAAAAAATATTTTTTCATAGAATAAACCTCCTAATTCTTTTTATGTTACTTTCTTATGGTAAATAGTTATACCAATAAATTAATTATACTTTTGTGAATAATATTTTCAAAGTATAAATTTTATTGAATATGTATAAATATATTAGATTTTTATTACAAACCAATGTAATATGATATAATAATAATAGCTTTATTTAGTCAAACTCTTTCATCTAAATTCTGTAGTTGATATTAGTATAAATAATTTGCACTTAATTACTTCCATTAATATTTTTCAAATTCATATTTCTAATACTATATAATGATAGAATTAAGTATTAACATTAAGGATGATATATTTATGAGGTTAAAACATATATTTACGAATATGAGAATAAAATATAAGATAATTATATTTACATATTTAATTATAATTTTGACAGTAAATACGCTAGGTTTTATTTTTTATTCAACTTCACAAAAATACATAATAAATAAGGCGAGTACTTCTAATTTGAACATTGTTAAACAAATTAATGCTAGCATAAACACGCTACAAACTGATTTATTTGATATCTCTACATATATTGCAACTAATCAAGAGATTATATCATTACTACAAAGCAATAGTGTGATTACTAATACTAACAATAATAATTTAAGCAAAACGGAATTAACTAATAAAATTATGAATTTGATTGTCTCAAAGGAATATATAAGCTTATTTGCTTTATATAGCGACGGATTGGACTCTTCTCCTTATTATATTTGTACAGATTTAAGTAGTAATCTAAATAGTTATATGAATATCAAATCTAATCTAATTTACCATAATATTTATTCAAAAAATGGAGCTCCTTATTGGTTTTATAATGAAAAACAAAGTACTTACATATTAGGAAATAATAGGCATAGTAAAATTATATTAGGTAGAATAATCAAAAATCCAAATGACTATACTTCTTTGGGAACTCTATTTTTAGGTATCAACGAAGATGTTTTTAAAAATATTTATATAGATAATATCCAGTCTATTAATGATGAAAGTATTGTGATTGTTGATGATCATAACTCCGTTTTATCTAAATATGGAGATATTAATATTCTAGATAATGACTTCTCTAGCAAAAACTTTTATAATGACTCTAGCAATAATAAAGATGGATTTATAATTGATAAAGTAAATAATAAAGATATGCTTATTGCATACAGCAGTGATAATCAATACAATTGGAAAATATTTTATTCTATTGATACAAATTCTTTGACACAAGAAATAAGACAAAACAAAGTATTTATATATATTATTGTTCTAATTTGTATGTTTATTTCTTTTCCGTTAATTTTACTGATTACACATTATATAACTACACCTTTAAAAAATCTTTTGGAGTCAATGAAAAAGTTGAAAAAAGGTAATTTTACTGAACAAGTAAAAGTAACTAATAATGATGAAATCGGTCAATTAAGTGTAGTATATAATGAAATGGTAATAGAGATTAAAAAATTAATTGAAGAAAATTATGTACTTGAAATAAAAGAACGTGAAGCAGAACTGAATGCTCTTCATTCCCAGATAAATCCACACTTTTTATATAATACTTTAGATACTATTTATTGGAAAGCTCAAGCAAATAACCAAAAAGAGATTGGTGATATGATCTATTCTCTATCAAAATTATTTAGGTTAAGTCTTAATAGAGGTGAAAACTTTATAACTATATCTAAAGAAAAAGAATTACTAGAACATTATCTTCTATTACAAAGAATACGTTTTAAAGATAAATTAATTTATGAAATATTAATAGATGATGGCATACTTAATTATGTAATTCCAAAATTTATTTTACAGCCATTTATTGAAAATGCTATAGTGCACGGTTTAGAACCAAAAGAAGGGACAGGTAATATATTAGTAAAAGGACAACACCTAGATAATAATCTATATTTCACTATACAAGATAATGGAATAGGCATAGAAACAAATAAACTTAATAATTTAGTTAATTATATTAATGAACCAAATAAAAATAACAAAAAAATTGGAGGATATGCAATAAATAATATTAACGAAAGGCTTAGATTGCACTTTCAAAATAATTACTCTTTGAAATTCACAAGTAATATAAATGAAGGTACTAAAATAGAAATTATAATACCTAAAGTTAACTAATGGAGGTACTTTAATGAAACTTTTGATTGTAGAAGATGAAATAGAAATAAGGAATGGGATCAAAAATGTAATTGATTGGACTTCAAATAATATAATAATATGTGGTACTGCAGAAAATGGAAAAGAAGCTCTCAAATTAATTAATGATTTAGAACCTGATATTATGCTCTTAGATATTAGAATGCCTGTAATGAATGGTTTAGAAGTTCTAAAACATTTAACTGAAATTAATTCTAATGTTAAATCTATTATACTTAGTGGATATGATGATTTTTCTTATGTTCAACAAGCTCTACAACTGGGAGTATGCGATTATCTCCTAAAACCTTGTGAGCCTAATGAAATTCTAAGTACAGTATTAAGAGTTAAAAAAATAATAGAAGAGGAATTAACTAAGGAAGAACTTTTCAACAAATATACTTCTCATCTAAAGGAAAATTTAATTCTCATTAGAGAAAAATTTTTGTTAAGACTTATTAATAATAAAGTTGATTTTAATAATAATATACATACTATTTTTAATAAGTACGAAATTAATCTATCTATGAATAATATATTAGTTACTATCCTAACTTTTGATGATTATCCCAATAAAAAACACGATATATATAATAATGATATTGAGCTATTAAAGTTTGCCATTAAAAATATATCTAATGAAGTCATTAATGAAAATTTCAACACCGAATATATTGAATTAGAAGAACAAATTATTATAATAAATAATGTACCTAAGTCAAAGTATATACAGTTTGTACAAACCTTAACGGCTATAAAACAACAGATTAAAAAACATTTAGGATTTACTATTACAATTTGTGTTGGTAGAACATATGATACAATAGAAAATATTAACTTTTCTTATCAAGATGCGCAACAAGCATTAAGTCAAAAATTCTGGCTTGGTTCAGATTCAATAGTAGAGTATAACTGTAATGAAGATTTTAATTCAGATAATTTTAAGTATCCTTTATCAAATGAGAAAGAAATTCTTTTACTTATTACTTCGGTTGTACCTAATGATAATGATATACATAGTAAGGTTGATTCTTTTTTTGAATATTTGATTTTAAATAATTCTACAACAGATTTTGTTCTACACTGTGGTCTAATGTTAGGTCTATCTATTTATAAAGTTTATATTGAAAAAAAAATAGACAAATCATCATTTGATGATAACATTTTTAGATACATTGATAAAATTCGTAAATGTGATACTTTAAAATCCCTGAAAAATATACTGTTTGATTTAATAAAAAATATTATCCAAGATTTGACTATTACTCAATATAGTAATAAAAGTGTAAATCTGGCTATTAGTTTTATTTCTAAAAACTATCATAAAGATATTAGCTTAGAAACAGTAGCTAATTATGTGAATGTTACTCCTTCATATTTAAGTTCATTATTCAAAAAACATTGTGGTATTAATTTTATAGAATACCTTCATAAGCTAAGAATACAAAAAGCTTGTGAAATTATGAAAAAAGATGTTTGGATTAAAGGATATGAGTTAGCGCATAGAGTAGGTTATAATGAAGAACGTTATTTCTATAGAATATTCAAGAAAATAACAGGTTTAACCCCAACCCAATTTAAAGAGACCATCTAATGTTATTAACAAAACCTCCTTAGTGATTTATTAAAATTACCAATGGAGGTTTATTACTTACTTTATGCTATAATTTTTTATGAAATCATTTTATATATTTTCTTAATAATTTCTTTATAATTTATTTGAGATTTATTTTCTTGTCTATAATCCTTCTCCTTATGATCCATAATATTAAATATATATTTTACTATATCTTTATCCTGAATATGACTTTCTATATCATATCTACTGGATGCTTTTATACTTATGTTATATTTATATTTTATCATTTCATTTAATATATCATAATATGCGTTGTCATCTTTAGCATATTTAGTAGATTTATATATATTACGCATTTTATTATCTTTATTAGATTGCTTTTTCCAAACAAAATATACTGATAATGCTATTAAGGTTAATATAATCAATACAATAACTACTATTAATAAATATATATATATTCTCTTAATAACAAAAAATTCATTAGAAACTTCTTGACTAGTATTAATTTGATTAATAATTACTTTTTCTAGCTTCTTAACTTCTTCGTGTGGATTAATATTTTCTGATGTAGTTATAGGCATCTCTCCCACAACATTAATAACTTTTTCATCTATAACTAAATCTTTGTAGCTATTAGTAGCTACATCAAAATAATTAATTGTGATAGGTTCTATAGTTATTTGTCCTGTTTTTTGTGGTACTAGTATTATTTCAAACTCTTTTTGTGCATGATATTCATTACCTACTACTTCTTCTTTCAAGTCTTTTTCAGTTTCATATATAGTTACTCCATCTATACTTGGATTCACCTTATCCATAAGCTCTATATTACTATCTCCTGATAAGTTAATATTTAAAGTAACAGATTGTCCATAGTCAACCTCATCTTTATTATAATGGGATGATAATTCTAGTTGTCCAACAAGCCCAGTAAAGTTATCTGGTTTATTATTTGTTGGTAACTGTTTTATGTTAATCTCTTTTTCTGTAGTTTTAAGATATATAGGTTTTGAACTACTAAAAAAATCTCCAGTGCTTACATTAACTTGAAAATTGTAAGAAGGTATTTTTAATGTACCAGCCGAAGTGGGTGTCAACAATATTTTTTTTACTTCATATTTAACATAGTCTTTATTATTTATGACAACAAAATTAGATTTTAATTGTCCTTGTAATAAATCTTTAGTAACGAATCCATCAAGAGTCACTTCATCTCTAAACCCTAAATCATCAATTTTATAACGAGAATATACTTCATATGTAAGTACTATTTTTTCTCCAAAAAAAGCTGATTCTTTAGATAAAATAGTTTTAATATATAAATCTTCTACTTCATCATCTTCTTTTTCACTTCTTTCATCAACATGTACATTTATTTCATTTGTTTTATACGTTTTTCCACCATATTCTATATATGCTAATAATTTATAATCTCCAACGTTTTTGGGCATTATAGTATAATTATATTGTATTTGTTGACTAGTTTGTCCATTAATTATACTGGTAGTTGAAGATGTGTTACTAGAAATTATATCAAAATTTTCTATGCCTTCTATGTTTTTCATATGTATTCCAACAGTAGCATTATCAATGACTACAGTTAAATTAGTGCTTACGCCTTCTTCAATTTTATTGGTATCAATTTCTAATTTGGCTTTTATATCTTCTGCACTGACTGTTATATCCATACATATAGCCATGACTAAAAAAAGCAGTCCTAAGTATATTATTTTATGAGTATATGTTTTACCAATCATTTTCTTCCTCCTTATTTTCATAAATAACTGCTTGATTATTTTTAAGGCTTTCTTTTTCTTGTTGCTGTAACATTTTTAGAACTTGCTCTATAGCTTCTCTATTCTGATCTAGATTCTCAGAAGAATTATTTTGTTCATTATTTTCTATTCCCTGTTTTTCACCATTCTTCTTATTATCTTCTTGCTTATTTTCTTTGTTTTGCTCTTTATTTGCGTTATTTTTATTTTCACTTTCATCATTTGATTTATTATCATTCATATTATTTTCTTGATTATTTTCTTGTTTTTGTTCTTGATTTTGTTCTTGATTTTGCTCTTGGTTTTGCTTATCTTGATTATTGCTTTTGTCATTATTTTCTTGTTGTCCATTTTTATTGTCTTCTTTATTATTATCTTGATTATTTTGTTGGTCTTTTTCTTGATTTTCTTGATTATTATTTTGTTGATTGTTGTTATCTTCAATAAGTTTATTTACAAACTCATAGTTATATTTTAATTTAATATTATTAGGATGTTCTTTTATTCCACTTAAATAATAATCAAGGCTATTATTATATTTTTCAATTTGATTATTCATATCTTTGGTACTTCTACCTTGTCTATAATAAGAATTTCCAATCATCATAAAGTTATCTTCTACTTTATTATAATAGTTAATTGCTTTTTCATAATCTGCTTTTTTATATTCTGCTAATGCAAGATTATAATATATTTCTTCATTGTTATGCTCTAGCTTAATTGCCTTATTATAGAATTCAATTGCTTTCTCATAATCATTTATATAATAATATTGATTTCCACTATTAATAATCTTATATATATTATGACTTATATCTATAGAACCAGTTAATATTAACACTGTCATTATTAAACTAGCAATTCCAGATAGTATGAAAACTCGTTTCATATATTCTGCCTCCTAACAGGTAACAAATATGCTACTAAAAATATAATTAATCCTACCAAAAGAAAATACACATATAATTGCTTATATTGATTGATTTCCTTAGTTTTTGACCTGTCTTTTTTTAATGAAGATATATCAGATAAAAATTCTCCTACTTCATTACCGTTTTTCTTTGTAGAATAATATTTACCATTCCCAATAGATGCTATATTCTTTAATGTTGCATCATTAAGTTTTGTCATAATATGATTGCCTTGATTATCTTTCTTATACTCGACTATCTGATTTGATTGATTATCATATATAGGTATTAAGCCACCTTTAATTGTACCAACCCCAATTGCATATACTTTCAGTTGCTTATCTGATATATTTCTTAACACTTCTTCACTTTCTTTTGAATGTTCTTCTCCATCACTAATAATAAGAATTACCTTATCCCCTACAGTAGCACGTTCAAAAGAATTATATGCAAGAGTAATAGCCTTACCAACATTACTTCCTCCTCCACCAATCATATCTGTATCGATTACGTCTACAAACATCTTAGCCATATTATAATCATCTGTAAGAGGCATCTGTATATATGCAGATGATGAAAATGGTATAAATCCAATACGGTCTCCATCAAGCTTATCAAGTATAGTATTAATTATCTGTTTCTGTCGTTCAAGTCTATTAGGAACTATATCTCCTGCAAGCATACTTTTTGATGTATCTAGTAGTACATATATATCCAAGCTTTCACGTTTAACCTCTACTGTTCCATCTAATTTTTGAGGACCTAGAACCGAAAAACATATAATTATAATTCCAAAAACCATTAAGAAAATTCTAAGCTTTTCATATTTCCTAATTGTAGCTAACCTAAGTTTTGTTAATATTATATGTCTTTTACGAACTCCCAAAATTAAGATTATTAATACCAGTAAAGGAATACCCATATATATATAATTATTAGGATTTTTTAATACAATTTGTTCCAATATCCTCTACTCCTTCTTTTCAAATATATTAAGGTATTTGAATATAATAATAACAATCAAAGAATAATCCTATTGCTAGTAGTATAAGAGCTAGTTTAATTAGCTCATACCCTAATTCATAATACTCCTTAAAATTATCATGTTCAAAGTTTGTCTTTTCTAATTTATCTATCTCAGAAAATATCTCTGATAGTGCTTTATTATCTTTTGCACGATAATATGCTCCACCTGTTAGTTCTGCAACTTCAGTAAGTAACTCTTCATTAAGACCACCTTCATATTGTTGGTACTTAGTTACTCCAAAAAAATCCACTGGTAATATTGTTTTATCTGTACCAACACCAACCGTGTATATTTTAATATCTAATTCTTTTGCTAATTCACTTGCTGTTATAGGATCAATAGCACCTGCGTTATTGTCTCCATCTGTAACAAGAATCATTATTTTTGAATTAGATTCACTTTTTTTTAGCCTATTCATTCCTACTGAGATAGCCATTCCTATAGCTGTTCCTTTTTCTTTCACCGAAGCTATTTCCACTGAATTAACGGACTCTCTTACTAACTCATTATCTAATGTTAGTGGGATTCTTGTATAAGCATTACCTCCAAAAACTATTAGAGCTATTCTATCGTCTATCCTTTTCTCTATGAAATCATCAATTGTATTTTTTGCTACTTCAAGTCTATTAGGTTGAAAATCAACAGATTCCATTGAACCTGAAACGTCAAGTAACATAGCTATATCAATACCGTTTTCTATAAAAGGCAAACTACTTTTAGGTATTTGTGGTCTTGAGAGAGCTAAAATCATAGTAATAACAGAAGCTAATACTAAGTATTTTCCTATCTTATATAGTTTGTTTTTATTTCTTTTACTTCTAAGTAATTTAATGTTAGAGAATTTCAGTGATGAGTGTTTCTTCTTTCTCATAAACAAATATATTACTATAGGTATAAGAAATAAAAGATACCAATTGGCAATTCTCATTATACTTCTTCCTCTTTCTTATTATAATTATCAACAGTTTCATTCATTAACGATACAATTTTAATAAGACTCAATCTTAATTGCACTTTTTCTTCATTACTAATTTTGTCTTTACTGAATTTATATGTATCACATTCTATTAGCCAGTTATATATATCAGTTCTATATTGACTTGTTTCATCTATCGATTGTAGTTCTGTCATAATTTCACTAGATGTTTTTCCTTTAATTATACAGTTAAAGACTTCTTCTATATATTTCTTCAATAAAATAGTACTATCCACTAGATATGTATCTGCTTCATTACTAATTAACTCAAGTGAAGAAATAAAAGATTCATAAGCAGTCGGCTGTTTATGTTTCGGCGTTCTAATTTTTCTTATTAGTAATATAACACCGCTTACAATACATATCACTAATACAAATATATAAATATATAGCCACGGTATATTGCTACCATAAGATTTTACATTTAAGTCTCCTTCGTATATATCATCTCTATTAATATCTTCAAGTGTTGAACTTATAGTTATATTTATCTCTTGATTACCTATAATTACTTTCTTCTCACCAATGTCAAAAGAACGAATAGTAACTAAGTATCCCTTATTAGTTTCTTCTAATTCAACTATTTCAAATTCTTCAAGAGCTATAACAACTTCTTCTTCATTAATGATAGCAGAGTTAATTTCTATAGTAACCATATCACCTATATATATATTTCTTTCTTCTGCAAGCACTAATCCAAGGGGCATATTTATCACTAAGAGACATATAACTATTACTGAACTAAGTTTATTTAGAGTATTTCTCATCTTAATCCCCTTTTCATAAAAAACATTTTTAACTTTCTAACATAATCTTCATCTGTATATATAGAAATCATATTATTTTTATTCAGCCCCTTTATAAGGTCTAATTTCGTATTGTTTTTATGATTATCTATTGTAATAAGTTCTCCTGATTCAAGATCTTCAAATGTGAAAATAGCACCAGAAGGTATATTCTCTTCAACTCTATCCATTATGCGAATCATTATCAAATCATGTTTTTTAGAAAGGCTTTTTATAATATTCTCATACCCTTCATCCATAAAATCTGATATAAGAAAAACGATACTTCTCTTCTTAATTATTCTATTATAATATTCTAAGGCTTCCTTTATATTAGTTCCTTTTGATTGTGGGTCATAGCTTAACAAATTATCTATAATAGATAAAACATGTCTCTTCCCTTTCTTAGATGGTATGAATTTTTCTACATAATCTGTAAATAGTATTAATCCTACTCTATCATTATTTCTATTGGCTGAAAAAGAAATGGTAGCTGCAATTTCCGTAATAAGTTCCTTCTTTCGTCCAAAATCATTGGAACTTGACATATCAACTAATAAAAATATATTCAGTTCACGTTCCTCACTAAATTGTTTCACAAAAGCTTGATTATGTCTTGCTGTAACATTCCAATCAATATTTCTTACATCATCACCATGATAATATTCTCTAATATCTTCAAATTCCATTCCTTTTCCTCTAAAGCTTGAACGATATTCACCAGAAAATATCTCATCAACTAGTCTTTTTGATTTAATTTCTATATGTTTTATTTTTTTTACTAATTCTGTAGAAAGTATTACAATCACCTTCTTTCTATTAACAAATTACTTTATGGTAAATTAATTTTATCCAGTATATCTCTTATAATATCTTCAACCTGTAACTCCTCAGCCTCTGCTTCATAAGTTAGTATAATACGATGTCTTAATACGTCATATACTATAGATTTAATATCATCTGGTAAAATATGATCTCGCCCTTCTAAGAAAGCTCTTCCTTTGGCTGCTTTAATTAGATTGATAGATGCACGAGGGGATGCCCCACTTGCTATATATTGTGATGGTTTTCTCGTTTCAAGCACTATATCAAGAACATAATTTCTTATACACTCATCTACATATATATTATCAATTTCTTTTCTCAACTTTAATATATCTTGTGCTGAAATAATCTCATTCATTGTAGGAGTAGTGTAATTACCTACTGTAAATCTATCAATTATTTCTTTTTCTTCTTCTCTTGATGGGTAATCCACTTTCAGCTTTAACATAAATCTATCTTGTTGAGCTTCTGGTAATGGGTATGTACCTTGTTGTTCTAGTGGATTTTGTGTTGCTATAACTAAGAAAGGTCTTTCAAGCTCATAAGTTGTATCTCCTATAGTTACTTGTTTTTCTTGCATAGCTTCAAGTAATGCAGATTGAACTTTAGCTGGTGCACGATTGATTTCATCAGCTAATACCAGATTAGAAAAAATAGCACCTTTCTTAATAACAAATTCTCCCGTTTTTTGATGATATATTTCTGTCCCAAGTATATCTGCTGGCAATAAGTCTGGTGTAAACTGTATTCTGTTAAACTTAATTCCTACCGACTTAGCTACTGTACTTGCTGTTAATGTTTTTGCCAATCCTGGTAACCCTTCAAGTAAAATATGCCCACCAGTCAATAGTCCAATTAAAATCCTATCAACCATATATGTTTGTCCAATAATTACTTTCCCTATTTCATTTCTCAGATTATTAATTAATTGTTGATTTGTTACTGTATAATTATCCATATTTTGTACCTCCTTATACAATTATATTATTATGTAAACTAAAATAAGCAATTCCTATATCTTATTCCAGCAATATTCTATAGGACAGTAAAAGCCAACAAGAATAAATCACTTATTTGAGTTATGTAAACAATTTTATATGATGATTAAGTTTAATTATTTATTTTAACTAATAACATAAATATCATACCTTACACATTATACAGTATGTTTGTTATTAAATTATGAACAAAATTTTAACATAATTTTAATTTATATTATTGTGCTATTATAATAAACACGGATATTATAAAATCCTTCATACAAAAATAGTAGCAGGTAGGAATAATTCATCCTATCTACTACTATTATTTATCATAAAAATATGTTCTTTATAATTTGAATTTAGCTATATTTTGTTGTAATTCTTGTGCCAATAATGATAGATTCTCACTAGCATTAGCCATTTCTTGAATTGATGCTGATTGTTCTTGTGTTGATGCTGATGCTTCTTCTGTACCTGCCGCATTTTCTTCAGCTATTGCAGATAGTGATTGTATAACATCAAGAATATTAGATTTCTTATCTTCCATCGCTTGAACAGAATCACTCATTCTATCAATTGCGTTTTCAGTAAGATTAATAGCAGTTGATATCTCTTTATATTTACGCTCTGTATCATCTACACTTTCAATCTGATTATTAATAATATCTCCTACTTCCTGCATCTTTTCAACTGCATTAGTAGCATTTGTCATTAGTTCATTAACCACATCGTCTATTTCTTTTGTTGAATGTGTAGATTGTTCTGCTAGTTTTCTTATTTCCTCTGCCACTACTGCAAAGCCTCTTCCAGCTTCACCTGCACGTGCTGCTTCAATAGCTGCGTTGAGAGCTAATAAATTAGTTTGTTCTGCGATTGAACTAATAACTTTACTAGCATTTCCTATTTTCTCTGAGCTATTATTAGTTTCTTCTATAACTTTTGATATTTCATTAGTTGCTTGTCCACTTTGTTTTGTTTTATTTGTTAAATCTTTTATAACCAATAAGCCTTCATCAATTAATTGTGATACATTATTAGATGAATTACTAACTTCATTCATATATTGTTGATTATGTCCAATCAAATCACCTAAGTCATTGATTTTGGAAGCTCCTACTTCTGTATCATTAGCTTGATCCATTGCACCTTTTGATAATTCTTCAATAGTTTTAGATACTTCTTCTGAACTAATAGCAGCTTGTGAAGAAGTTGCTGATAACTCTTCTGAAGATGCGGAAACTTGACCTGCAACATCTTGTACTTGTTTAATTAAGTCAATCAAGTTAGTTTGCATAATTGACAGTGCACCTGTCATATCGCCTACTTCATCTTTTCGCTTTAAGTATTTTGACAGTTTATTAGTTCCATCATCCGTAAGGTCATATTTAGATAATCTCCTTACTTTATTAGAAATTAATGTGATAGCGTTTACTACATATGTACTATTATAATATAAAATGAACGCAATAATTACTATACCAATACAAGAAATTATTATCAAATTACGAACCATTATCTTTATTTTCTTGACTACTTCTGTTGTAGGTACAATTGTAGTATAAGACCATTTTAAATCACTACCTTTAAAATGAATAGGACTATAAAACATATATACCTCTTGTCCAGTATTTAATGATGATGTAGTCATAAATCTTTGTCCATTATTAATCTTTTCCAAATAATCTTTTCCTATATCCCCATCAAATTCTACACCTATTTTATTTACTCTCTCCTCTATTGGATGAGCCAATATTGTTCCTGTATTATTAACTAATCTTCCGAATCCACTGTCAAATAGTTTTACATAAGCATTAATATCGGATAATTTTTCTAATGTTATATCCAGTCCAGCTACACCCAAAACTCTTCCGTTTACGATAATTGGTTCACAAAATGAAACCATAAGCTTATTTTCACCATTTACTTCATATATTGTAGGTTTAGTAATATAACCTTCTTTTGTGTTTTTAGGAATAGAATAGTAATTTGCTGTTAAATCAACACAATTTCTAATACTATATCTATCTTCATCCTTTTCAACTAGTGGAATAAACCTTCCATTAACATCTCCGTATTTACTATTAGCATAATCAGTATCTTTGTGGTCAAAAGCATTTGGCTCCCAAACACACCATACTCCTGTAGAGTTTTCATTCCCCTTCATTACTTCTTGTAGTAATTCAGTAACCATTGATCTACTAGTTAATCCATGTTTTTTCATACTCATTAACATAGTAGCTAATATTTTTGCATCGTCTGTAGTCTTATATAGAATTTCTTCCATTTCCTTAGCAATATTATCAGTCTTCAACTGAACTTTTTCGATATTTTCAGTTTTTACATTATTATAAGTATTAATTAATAGATATCCCATTAAAAATCCAGATATCCCCACCATAACTGTTAAGTTTAATAATATTAATCTTGTTTTAAGTTTCAAAATAATAGTCTCCTTTATATATTTGTATCCCTCATACTAAAAAGTATAGGCAAAACATCTATACCCCTCATTATAGTAAACCTTTCTCCTTTCTAATTTTATATAAAAAGTAAAGTTAAGTCACTCTAAGTACTTAATATTATAACATTTTCCCCAACAATTTCCAACATAATTTTCATTAGTTAAAATTTGTAATAATTTATAAAATACATAGATTTTGCTCCTTACCTTATAAAAAACCATTTTTTTGACTATTATTAATTATATTTATATACTAAATTTGCTTAATATTTCTCTAAGTTTTTGTGAGCTCTCTTTCGTTTTTTTCACTACATTCGTTACAGTACTTGCTTTTTCTACGACACTATTAGCTCTTTCTGCAATATTTTGAGTCCCGCATGCAGCATCATTATTTGCATGTGTCATTTCTTCTATTGATAGTAGCATGTTTTCTATTGACTCATTAAGTGCTATAGCCGTATCACTAAATTCTTTAATTATTGTATTAATATATTCTGCATCTTTATAATATTGCTCTCCTGTACTAACTAACTTTTTATAATCATTAATAACTTGGTTTTGAATAAATTCTATTGCTTGTTCTGAGCTTTGTGCTAATTCTTCAACAGATGTTACTACTTTATCTGCTACTTCTTTTATTTGTTCAACAGTATTTTTAGAGCTCTCAGCAAGTTTTCTTATTTCATCTGAAACTACAGCAAAACCTTTTCCTGCTTCTCCCGCTTTTGCCGCTTCTATTGCAGCGTTTAAAGCTAATAAATTAGTTTGAGATGTTATTTGTAATATAGAATCAGTTAGTACATTAATTTCTCCTATTGATTTTGATTCGGCGATAGCATTTGTTAGTTTATTGTTAACTACTAAATGAGTATTATAAGCGGTTTTTCTTGAGTCCGCCGCTCCTTTTTTTAATTTTTCTGCTCTACTTTTGATTTCTAATGTACTGTTAGCAGCCTCTCTTGCTTTAATAGCGATAGTTTCAATTGCATGTCCAATTGTCATTGATGTCGCATTCATCTGTTCCATAGATGCAGCAGTTTCTTCCATACCTGCTGATAACTGCTCCGTTGTTGCTGATACATCTACAATATCTTCGTTTAATTGAGTAATATTACTTTGTACATTATTGGAAGAAGAATCTATCTTATGGGATTCTTGTATTACACAATTAAGAGTCTCTCTCATGGCATTTTGCATATTCACTAATGCATTTGCCATTTTACCTGTTTCATCTTTTCTACTTAATAATTTAATTGTCTCTTTATCATTAGTATTAGTAAAATTATATACCGATAACTTGTTAATAACTCCTCTTAATATAACCATAGATTTTATAACATATTTGCTATTATAATATAGTATACATATTAGAATAATTATACCAGTAATTCCAATACTAATCATAAGTTTCATTATATGATTAATTTCTTTCATTAACTCTTTTTTGGGTACTATTATGGTATAAGACCAATTGGTATTATCACATTCTAATTGTATAGGGGTATATAATCTATATACATCTTGCTTCATGCTTTTTGAATACTCTGTGATCATAAATTTTTCACCGTTTTTAATTTTTTCTAGATATTTATTACCTAAATCCCCATAGAATTCTTCACCGATTTTATTAATTTTTTCTTCATCTCTATGAGCGATAACAACTCCTTTTTCATTAATCAATCTTCCATATCCATTATTATATAATTTTACAGCTGAATTTATCTCAATTAACTGTTCAATAGATATATCTATTCCAACTACCCCGTAGAACTTATTATCTATTATTATTGGCTGGCAAAAGCTAATCATAGTAACATCTTTTCCATCTAGTTTATATGTAATCGGCTCTGTCATATATGTTTTCTTAGTCTGCTTAGGTACCAAATAATATACGCTTGAATCTACATATTTACAACGGTCAAAAACAAGTTTACCGTTATTCTTACCCCATATAGGCATATATCGACCAGTGCTATCGCTACCTAGCTTATTAATATAATTATTATCGTCATTATCAAATGCATTATGCTCCCAGACAGCCCATACATATTTATAATTGATATTCTTCTCTAGCTTTTCTTTTAATAACTGACTAACTACCTCTCTATCAGTTCCACCACTTTTTTTCATGTTAATTAAAGTATCTCTTACCGCTTCTACATCATATAAACAACTGTTGAGGACATTTCTCATATCATAAGAAATATTATCTGTTTTTAACTTTATCCTTTCTAGACTTTCTTGTTTTACATTTCTATAAGCATAAGTCATCATACATGCCATAGATATCCCCAATATTATTACTGTAATTCCTAAATTCATAAATATTAATCTAGTTCTTAGTTTCACTATATGATACCTCCCTATGTTAATTCTTATCTTATATTTTTCTAAATTAATAACAAAATTTACTAACTATATAATTAAATTATATGTATCAATTTTGTATATTATAAACTATTTAGAGGAAATATATTCTATTAAGAGCATTTAAGGGTTATTATACCACACGCATAATCAATTATAAAGAGCAATTACTCTTATTAGTTGCTTATTATGTATATGAAATACACTTATTCTATAGTAAATAGGAGGTGACTATATGAAAGACAAAATTATAGATTTAAAAGAATTAGGGAAAAATGTAAGAAAATATAGACTTGAAGAGCAATTGACTCAAGAAAAACTTGCAGGGTTAACTAATCTTTCAATACAATATATTGGAAATATAGAAAGAGGCAAGACAACTGCATCTCTAGAAACAATTATGAAAATATGTGAAGCCCTAAAAATAACTCCAAACCATTTACTAATTTCATCTTCTGATATTACTCCTAATGTATTAATGGAACAAATATCAATTTCTCTATCCAACCATACTTCTAAATTCCATATGCACATATTAAAATATATAGATTTCCTTGAAGAATCAGATATAATATAGCTTTTAATTTGGATATTAAAAGAAGATAGACTAAGTCTAGTAACCTAATCTATCTTCTATTAGTATCGTAATTAATGTATTATAAGCAGTCTATTAATTAACTAGTTTTATGCGTCTTGTCTTGTATCTGTTATAACAATTTCTCTTAATAAAACGCCTTGTGGTAATTCATATGCAAATTTAATTGTAGTTGCTACATCTTCCGCTTTAATATTCACTGCTCCAACTGACTCTTTCCACTCATTATATCCATCAATAATAGATTGATCAGTTGTATGTCCAAGTAACTCAGTTGTAACAGCTCCCGGATTAATTGATACTACTCTAACATTATGTGGAGACATTTCTTGTCTAGCTACAGCTGTTAATCCTGTAACTCCATATTTGCTAGCACAATAAGCCGCATGATTACCAAAAGGTTGTAATCCAGCTATTGAAGATACATTAATGATTGTACCTGTTTTTCTTTCTTTCATATCATCCATAACAACTTTCATACCATTCATAACACCAAGAACGTTAACATCTAACATAGTCTTCCATTCTTGTGGATCTTGTTTGTCAATACTTCCAAGTAACATAACTCCTGCATTATTAACAATTAAATCAGTTTTTCCATATACTTCTTCTGCTTCTCTAACAGCCTTCTCAAATGACTCAAAATCTGTAACATCAACTTTTTTACACATTGTATTTGGTAAATTCATTTCTTCCATTTTCTCAACTCTTCTAGCAAGTAATAATAATGGATATCCATCTTGAGCAAATTTCTTTGCAAGCTCCATACCAAATCCTGAACTTGCACCTGTGATTACTACTAATTTTTTCATATTATACTCCTCCAAATTTCAGTTTTTTTCATTTATTATATACTCATATTAATACTTAGAGTTAACTCTAAGTCAAGGGGTTTTTACTTTTTTATATTATTTCACCAAAATTTTTTTGATATAGGTTTAACTAAAAAATATTATATACCAAATTTTTATTATGTCATATTTTAGAATGCTACAACATAATTCAATCAAGATCATATTACATCAATTGAACCTATTGAAATTTGGTGTTATCCTTATAATTTTTGAAGCATATCATAACTCAATGTACGAAATACCTGACAGTAATTTTCAAATCCATCCTGTCCAATAATATAGATATTAGGCATATAGTCCATTCTTGTTTTTGAATACTTAATACGTTCCAATCCGTTATCTATAGCAGTATGGTTGCTTAAAGCCACATCTACTTTTTTACATATTGCTTCATTGATAAAATAATCCAATGAATTGAGATATTGTTTAACTTCATTCTTGGTCCATGGTGGTGTCGTACCTCCCCATAATGCTGCCATATGTATTTCTCCATCTTCTTTTACAGGAAATATGTAACTTAATCCTCCTGGAGTATGTCCAGGAGTACCGTAAACATATATTATTTTATCACCTAATGTTATGGTATCATAATCCTTAATATAATTATCTATTTTGTAATCTTTCCACGTTTCCGGTCTATTAGGTTTTGCTGGATGTTCTTTCCAAAAAATATCATCTACCTTAGAAAGATATGTCTCAGCATGATATTTTTCAATAAACCATCTCCCGCATCCTGTATGGTCAACATGTCCATGTGTTAAAACCAGTTTTTTTATTGTATCGGGATTCCACCCAACATCTTTAATAGCATCTATTATTGCTTCAAAAGCTTCTTCTGCCGGCCAAATAGCATCTATTACTATCAACCCATCACTTGTATTTAATACAAAACAATTTGTTTGTTTTTGTGCAACAATTAGCAAATCGTCAAAAATCTTAGCATGGGTAAAAAATGACATATCCTCCATTGCTATAATTGTTTCTTTCGTAATGACTGGTTTATTTAATCTATTCATATAATATACACTCCTCTGTACAATATTAATTTTATAGTTGCACAGAGGATAAGCGATTCTTTGGATGCATTCGCAAAAATCTCTTCACGACTTCACCTTCTTCACAAAACTTTTTTATTATCTCTATTGACACAATATACTAAGGCTAGAGACAAACCTTTTTCTTCCAAATGCTTTTTTGCATTTCAATTAAAATTAATTCTATACAAACATATGTCTTTATATCTTTCGTTTCGATCAGCCTTTCTAACATATCAGATATCTGTACAAATCCAATGTGTCTTAGCTCTTTAATATTCTTCTCTAAATTGTATTGAAAAACTTTGTCCATTCTATCAATGTTATTCACTCCGAAACTTACTATCTCGTCCATATGTTCTTTTGTTCTTTTAATTATATCAATTTCCCTGTCCAAAGGCATCTTAATTCTCCCTTAAAATATGTTTTTCCCCGTCAGTCCATACAGCAATTATCTTGCCCTCTATCTGAAAATCTTGTCTGCCCAGTTTTACAAGCATATAATCCACTTGTTCTAGCGATTTGAGATAAGATATTGTATTATCATCATCTTTTCCTTCATATTTGAAGTATGTACAGACTCCCATAACTCTTATCTCATAACGCTGTACCTCTTCCCTAAATCTGAAATCGTAGAACGGATTAATCTCATCAGAAAGTATGAAGTATCGTTGATTATCTTCTATAAAATGCTCTATAGCTTGAGTCATGGAAACCTCATAGTTTCTAAGATCAAATTCATTTTCATCTTCAAAAGAAATCTTCAGATTAGAGGAGTTTGATATCCTATTTTCATTTTTCATTAGAATATTATTGAGAATAAAGCTCTTTTCATTCAAAGACCAGGCACTCTTAGTATTCTGAATAAATAATGGCATAGATGATATGTTACGAATCCTTTGATTGGTGTTTTTTCTAAGGTTTGTTATCTCGTATATCTCTCTATTTTCCTTATCTAATACCAACATGTTTATCAGCTTTGACCCATCCTTTAGATTAACTATCTCATATCCTAATCCATATCCAGAAATCTCACTAATCTCTAGTTTGTATTCCATCCTCTTGAATAATTTGTATTTCTCATAGTCATCAGCATCTCCTATAAGTATATATGCATTTTGAAGAATATCTATTATTTGACTATTTATAATATGGGTATTACTATCTATTTCATCGTTAAGATATCTCTTTATTGTTCGTTTTAAGTTTTGCATCTTCTTAAATAGAAAATTATACTTTCCAAGTTTTAGTTTTATGCTAAGAAACTCTATTTTTTCTATCTCACTTTTCTTCAAGGAATATAATCCTATCCCAATGAGGTTTTCAAAGTATTCTATAACCTCTTTTAATACATCTATGTCAGGTATCTTAAATTCAACTTTTATATTGTCGATTCCACTAAGATTCTGAATATATTTTATAGCATATATTACATTTTTTTCTTCATTTTGCTTAAATACTTCATCTATGTTAAAAGGATATGTAAAATTAACCGTATTTTTCTTTCCTAAGTCAATCTTCAAAAGTGAGCCAATATCATGACCTATATTCATAAATTCATAATCAATGACTACATCATTTATAGTCTTTTGGGTACTATACCTCCTAATGTCTTTGCACGTTACTTGGTTTATCGTGGAAAAATCTTTAATAGTAAGTGATAACTCCTCTTTGCCATCTTCTTGGTTGTTCATCATATAAAGATACGCCATAATCACGTGCTTACAATAATCTGTAGAAGGGCAAGTACAGTGGAAATCTTCTAACTTCCCATTAAATACTACAGTCTGATTACTTATCTTAAACTCCCACTCTTTTATCATTAATACTTCTTCTTTATCCATTGACTTTAAGGCACGTTTGAACATTCCCTTATTAGAGAGATTCACTATATAATCCTCATCTATCAACCTTATCTGTTCTCTTATCATCTTCCAGCCCCTTTTATGTAGTTTGCCAACTCCTTGACTGTAACCCCCTCAACGGGTATTCCTATCTTTTCAAGCCTCTTTGCAAAGTTTGAATTATAGTAAGAGTTAGAATCCTCCTCTATTCCTGTAAATACCAAAGTTCTTACACCTGTATTTTTAACTTCTTGAAACTCTTTTAACATTGAGGTCTCCTCAGAAAATAAATCAGTTATTATCATGAAAAGAGTTTTATCGGGTCTTTTTATGAGATTCCTTGAATATGCTAATGCACTGGCTACGTCAGTTCCTCCACCAAGCTGTACATCAAGTAGTATATTTATTGGGTCTTCTTTAATATCAGATAGATTGACTATTCTCGTGTCAAACAATACTATATTTATGTCTATATCACTTATGTTATAAAATATAGATGATACAATTGCTACATAGATTAACGACTTTACCATACTTCCACTACAATCTACTGCAAGAATTATGTCGGCTGGTCTATTCTTTGCCTTGTTAGGATAGAAGTAAACATCTTTTACGTATAGTTTTTCTTCTTCTTTGTTATAATTTTTAATATTTTTTTCTATAGTTTTTTTTACATCAATAACTTTTGATCTGTTGTATTTTGATGAGCTGAATTTGTTTATAGTTCCCACCTTTGATAAATCAATTTCCATCATTAGTTGTTTTTTAATCTCGTTGGCAATCTGCCTTATTTTATATTTTATCTTATTTCTGGCTTCTTCTTGGGTATAGTCCTTATACATTATCAAGTTTTGAAGAAGATCCATATCAGCCTTTGCATTTTTCAGGTAGTTATCGTCTGCAATTATCTCATACATCCCATATGTCTCAAATGCATCTGTGGCAATTTTATTGACTATGTCTTGGTCAAGAATTCTTTGTACATTTTGGAGATTCTTGATTACAATTACACCACTAGATTCCTTTCCATACATCCCTTTTCCATTGGAATATTCGCTATCGTATACACTATCTAGAAGCATTTCAACTGCAAGGTTGTCTTCGGATAAATCCATATTCAAGTTTTGTTTGGAGAATTTCCCTAGTATTAGTCTCCATTTTTCTAGATTATTCATAATAAATACCTCGCTGTTTCAATTTCTCCATAGAAAGAATCTCCATATCCCTATTTCTTATAAAATCCTCCTCACTTATATCAAATTTAATAAGAGGATTTTCAGAAATATCATTTAGATTAGCTATATCCTTACTTAGTCTTATAGTTTCCATAGGTCTTAGCTTTGTAAATATCTTTCTAAAATTAGGAAGTATTTTGAAGAAATCTTCCGTATCAAGGTCTTCAATAAATTTATTCAATATGACAAGAAATCTGTTGTTGCTAAGTAGTATTTGATAGTTGTTCAATAGCAAATATGAGAGAAAAAACGTTGTTCCCTTTAACTGAGCTTCACTTAATACAAAGTTGTTTTCTATTGTCCCAATCATCTCTTCTTCTCCTAGAAATCCCATTATATATAATATTGAAAGGCTTATTCCCTTTAGGGATGTAGTCCATCTTTTATATAGAAGTATTTTAAGGGTCTCTATGAACAATTGGCTATCAATATTTTCATTTTTAGATCTATTTATGAATGAGTATATGTCATTAATAGAATCTGATAGCTTCGCTTCGTCTTCAATCCTAAGTTCTTCCATAGTCTGGAAAGATACCATGAGCTTTGTATAGATTTCATTAACCAAGTCGTCCAGTTTATCATCATATTTATTACCAAATGTCTCGTAATAATACGCAGCCTTTGTTATTTCATTAAATGCTACTGTAATCTCGAAAATGTTGTTTTCTTTCATCATGATAGACTTTATTTTATTAATAATTTTACCTATCAAACTTTCTACTTGAAGTACTACACAATCTTTGAGGCACGATACAATGTTAGAAAGGGTATGTGACTCTTTTATCTTCAAGTGTAGCTTTGATTCAACCGCCATATCTATGCTTTCACCTAAAAATGCTACTTCTATAACTGAAGGCATAACTTTTTCCTTACTAGCCATCTTGTATGTTTGGGTCAAATATTTGTCTATATCTATATCAAATAGGTCTATTCCCTTAATCTTATGGGCAAATTCTATGTCAAGATATGAAAGTTTATTTAAAAATACACTTCTCTTATATGCACTTCTGTTATTAAATACATTCAGCGTATAAATACTATTGGGCTTGGTAAATTTATTGTTAACAAGTTGCTTTCTAAAATCTTCCACGATAGGTGGAAGATTTGATATATCATAAACTTGCCCGTATTCATCTCCTATTAGATATGTCTTGAAATCTCTAAGTATTCTATTAGTATCTATGTACTGATTAAACTCTGTAAATACACTTATAGCACCATCAAAAAGTTCATATACTCCTGGAAGCTTCTTTTCCCTAAGGGAAGCAAGTCCATATGCTAGATCTATTGCACTTATTATTTTAGATATAGGTACTTGTTTATTTGTTTTCTTTCCATATTTTGTAAGAAGTTCCACAAAAGTGTCCCTAGGATTTAGCCCATTTTTCAGAAGTATCTTATAGTAGTATGGATAGTATATTCCTGCACCATATCCATTAAGACTGGATATGTTCTGAACGTTATATGGTATTAGATAATTCTTATTATCCTTAGTAAGTACTTTTCTCCTTCTATCATCTATTTTTATCTCATTCTTATTCTTAATTAACTTAGGGAGGACGACACTATGAAAACCTCCTGTTATAACAAGGGTTCTTCTTTTTTTATACTCTTTTATTTTCTTTGCCATGTACGATTCTCTAAGGTCATTATAAGGATTTGAAGGGCTTAGTTTCCTTGTCACGCTACAATATGTGAGCATCTGTGCCATGTAGTCATCAATACTCTTTTCACCAAGTCCTATTTCAAAGTATTTTTCGTAATATTCATCAAAACTTCCAAGTCCGCTTTTTCTTACCAACTCAGAGATATAGTTAGAATACTCAAAATTTATTTTATGATTTCTTACAACGTCAATATCATATACTGGAAGGTCTATAAACTTAGTTTCTATCTTCTTTCTAAATCCAAGTTCTATAGCTACATACTCAGGGGATGTGTTAAAAAATGGAAAGTTAACTCCTACCTTTATCTCCTTATTATCTACATTTCCGTATATAGAAACAGGCATTATTGACTTAGCAATGTTTTCTATAAGATGATCTCCATCACTGGGTCCTTCTATCAGTATTATATCGGGTTTAAATTCTTTTATTGCTATTTTTACAAACTTGGAGCTAACAAGGCTATGATGTCTTACTGGAAAGAAAAATATCTCTTCATTTTTAAATTCGTTTAGTTCTATTTTCATCTTATCTCAGCTCTTGATTTGTATAGTTCACTGTAGATTTCACTTTTTTTAGCTCTTTCCTTTACTACTTTTTCAAAGTAATATTTCAGTGCACTTACATCCCCATCGTCTTCAAAATCAAAGCTATTTATTAAATTTTGTGCCACACTTTTCATGTTCATATAACTATCATTGAAGAATTTCGCATATACTGCACATTCGTGATAGACATTTACAAGTTCAGCTGTTGAAAGATTCTTAGTAGGCTTTTCAAGCTTATCCCCATCAACGGACTGTCCATTTCTCATCTCAACGAATACAGTTGTCAGCATATCTATTACATCTTCATCTATAACTATATCATCTTCTACCTTCTTTACTTGGTTTTTAACAATTTCTTTTTCTATCTTTATATTGTTTACAGGATTAATGACTTCAATATTAAATCTTCTCTTTAACGCACTGCTCATTTCGTTTACTCCTTTATCAAGGGTATTTGCAGTAGCAATTATATTA
>JAOARM010000032.1 GCA_025210515.1 Vallitalea sp.
CCCCCCGCACCGCCAGTCGCACCATGGGCCCCAGTACCGCCTGTAGCTCCATTAGCTCCAGTGGCACCAGTAGCACCAGTAGCTCCGGTAGCCCCTGTAGCACCAGTGGCTCCAGTGGCACCAGTAGCGCCAGTAGCACCAGTGGCACCAGTAGCGCCGGTAGTTCCAGTAGCCCCTCTTCTTCCACGCTTACCTCTTTTACCTTGTGGACCAGTAGCTCCAGTTTCTCCTTTTGGACCTCTTGGTCCTCGAGGTCCCCTAGGACCTCTTTTTCCTCTAGGACCTCTAGGTCCTCTGCAACAGCAACAACATTTGCCATCGCAGCAACAACAATCAAAACATTCATCATCGCAACAATCACAATCACAACAATCACAACAGTCATAATACTCATCATCGTCACAATCATAATCACAGCATTCATCATAACAGAAATCATCATCCATGGAATCCCATTGGCTATCCCAATTACATTTATCTTTAGGTTTGCGTTTTGGGTGTTTCTTTCTATCACTATCATGTTCTTCTAGAAAGTCCCATTCATCAGTCCAATCAGGAAACCACTTGGAATCGTGATTTTTGTTAGATTTCTTCATGTTTCTCACATCCTTTCATATTTGTGCTTAGTATAATATATGTAGTTCCTTAACGTATGGTGATGTTAATTAGACAAGCTGGTCATAAAGTAGAAAAAGAGGTATAACATCAAAGAAGGATAAAAGAGATGTATCTCTTTTATCCCCATAAACATGTCCGATTTCAAAATATAATTAATAGTAACGACGACCAAAACCACAGCAACGGCCAAAACCGCAACATGGACCGCAACAATTACAGCATCCGCATCCACATCCGCATCCACCATAACCACCAAAACCTCTGCAACCATAACCATAGCCTCTATAGCCATATCCATAACCATAACCAAACATAGTAACACTCCTTTCATATTATGTCCTAATTTATTTTATTCAGGTATTATAAAAAAGGTGACAAGCTTAGAAAGGTTTGGATATTAATAAGTTATATAAATTATAATTTCCATTCGTCGTCGTCAATTATCTCAGATTCGCATTTCACAGTTCTATTAAAAGGTATAGCTTGCTTATACGGAGGTGGTGGTAATATAGCATGTTTATTTTCTGTAATATTGTAATCAATTTTGCTTAAATCACTGTCATACTGTTTTCTTAATTCAGAAACTATAATTTCGCCTATATTTCTACCTAGACTTAATCCTTGTTCATTATCTATAGGGAAATGAACACCGGCATATAATCTAGAAATGGCACATTCCTGTGCTAAATCTTTTAATCTCTCAGTTTCTGGAGCGAAAAAATAACTTAAAACAATCTCTGCACATCCAGCTACTGTTGCATGACCTGATGGATAAGTAGGGTGGAGAGGTGTGCATAAAATAGTAGCAAGGTTTTGGTCAAATTGATTAGGTCTTGCTATCTCCCATAGATATTTAAAATACCAAGCAACTACAAAAGCATCATTAAGTGCACTTTGAGTTGCGGCTAATATTCTTGCGGCTTTTGGAGCAGAAATACCATAAGTATCAATAAGTCGATCAATAATAGGAGTCCATTGTTTCGTAGCAGGGCCTTCACCCCAATATTTTGCAATTTTTATTTGTTGTTTTGTAATATTTTCTAGCGTAGATTTAACTATATCAAGTTGTTCTCCTTCAAAGTCAATACTAAAATCTGGTTGTCGTATTTCAAACGGTATTATTTCTTCATTAGCATCAACAAAATATCCTTCATTATTTCTTTTTATATAATATGTTGGCCATGAACCTGCACAAGGTTCTTCAGAAGTAGGAACTCTTTTTACACCTGCATAAGATAATTGTGACCATTTTCTTGGAATATTTTTTTTATCAAAACAGTAATAAGGTTTTTTTGACTTACAATCTTTACTCAAAATATAACTCCTTTCTAGTAGACAACCTTAGTTTGTTTTTTACAATAGTTTATTCCTATGTTGTTAACTTTGTGAATATATAGCTAGACTAGTTAATAATTATATTATGAATACTATTATTGAAATGGATGCTATTCATTCTACAAAGAGTATGAATGAAAGCATTTATAATAATATATTGATTCTAGAAATAATGAGTAGCTATTATTTGTAACAATATTGAATCAATATTAATAAAATAAAATAAGACAACTATTAAATATTTACTTATGGTTGTATAATTAATGATGTAATTATATTGGTTAATGATAAATGACAAAAGAGGTGTATACATGAAAGGAATAATTATGGCTGGAGGGTTAGGAACTAGGTTATATCCTTTAACAAAAGCTATTTCAAAACATTTAATACCTATATATGATAAACCTATGATATATTATCCTCTATCCATTCTTATGAAATTAGATATTACAGATATATTGATAATATGTACTGAAAAAGATATAGAATCATATAAAGAATTGTTAGGTGATGGTTCACATATTGGGATTTCAATATCATATATGGTTCAACAAAAACCAAAGGGCATAGCACATGCATTTATTATAGGTGAAGATTTTATAGGTAAAGATTCTGTTGCATTAATACTAGGAGATAATATATTTTATGGAAATAACTTATTGAATGTATTACAAAGTAGTGATAATGATAGAATAGAAGGTGCAACAATATTTGCTTATGAAGTTAAAGACCCTATGAAATATGGAATAGTAGAGTTTGATGACAATAACAAAGTATTATCCATAGAAGAAAAGCCAAATTTTCCAAAATCTAAATATGCTGTAGTAGGATTATATTTTTACGATAATAAAGTTGTAGATATAGCAAAAAAACTTAAACCATCAAGTAGATTAGAACTAGAAATAACAGATATTAATAATATATATAGAAAAGATAATAAACTAGAAGTTAAATTACTACAACCTACAATTAAATGGTTTGATACTGGAACTTATAAGAATCTGCTAGATGCATCAACTTTTGTTGAACATACTCAAAATGAACATAGCAGATATATTGGGTGTATAGAAGAAATAGCATATGAAAAAGGATATATTTCTCATGAACAGTTGATTAAAATAGCTAATTCAATGAGAAATACTGAGTATAGTAAATATTTAGAGAGTATTGTGAGGGAAAAATGATTGTGTAAATTTAACTTTATAGAAACTTATATTAAAGATTTATATGTTGTAGAGCCAAAATTAAATATGGATAAACGTGGTTATTTTATGGAAAGTTATAACGAAAAGGAATTCTTTGATGCAGGATTAAATATGAAGTTTATTCAAGATAACGAATCTTTTTCTAAAAAAGGTGTTCTTCGTGGATTACATTTTCAAAGACACCATTCACAAGGTAAATTAGTGAGAGTAACACAAGGTGAAGTATTTGACGTTGCAGTAGATATTAGAAAAAAATCTCCTACTTATGGTAGATATTATAGTATTATATTATCGGCAAAAAATAAAAATCAATTATATATACCTAGAGAATTTGCACATGGATTTCTAGTGTTATCTGAATATGCAACATTCGTCTACAAATCCACAGATTATTATTATAAAGAGTATGAAAGTGGAATTATATATAATGATATAGATTTATCAATTAATTGGCCTATAGAAAAAATAGATATTATACTATCAGAAAAAGATAAGAAATGGAAAAGTCTTAAAAATATAGATAGTTAGAGAGGTTTACTTATGAAAAAAATATTAGTAACAGGTGGAGCAGGATTTATTGGTAGTAACTTTATTAGATATTTTATGAATAAATATAATAATTATAAAATTATTAATTTGGACGCATTAACTTATGCAGGAAATTTGAATAACTTATATGATATAAAAAACAATAGTAATTATACATTTGTTAAAGGAAATATATTAGACAAACAGTCAGTTGAATCAATAGCAAAAGAAGGTGTTGATTATATAGTTAATTTTGCTGCACAGACACATGTAGATAGAAGTATTAAGAAATCAGGAGATTTTGTGGAAACAAACATACTTGGAACTTCTATATTATTAGACGTGGCAAAAGAATATAACATAAAAAAATATATTCAAATATCTACTGATGAAGTATATGGGTCTTTAGGGAAAACGGGATATTTTACAGAAGAAACATCATTAAAACCTAATAATCCTTATTCAGCAAGTAAAGCTTCAGCAGATTTGTTAGTAATGTCTTATTATAAAACATATAATTTGCCAATAAATATTACTAGATGTTCTAATAATTATGGTCCTTATCAATTTCCAGAAAAACTAATTCCTTTGATGATATATAATGCATATAACAATATAAAACTACCAGTATATGGAGATGGGCTTAATATTAGAGATTGGATACATGTAGAGGATCATTGTAGAGCAATTGATTTAGTTATTCATAAAGGTATAATAGGTGAAGTTTATAATATAGGTGGAAATAACGAGAAAACTAATATAGATATAGTGAATAAGATTTTAAACAGATTAGGTAAAGATAAAAGTTTAATTAATTTTGTAGAAGATAGATTAGGACATGATTATCGTTATGCAATTGATTCTACAAAAATCAGAGAAGAATTAAGTTTTGAACCAAAGATTAGATTTGAGAAAGGAATTAATGATACTATTGATTGGTATTTGAGAAATCAAAAATGGTTAAATAACATATTAAAGTAATTATGTTTATATTAATGAGGTGACTAATATGTCAATCAATTTATTTATGCCAACTTATAGAGTTGAAGAATGTATATATGAAATAAAAGAGTGTCTTGAAAAAGGTTTAATAGTAAATAAAACAATTGAATTTGAGGAAAAATGGAAAAAGTATACAGGGTTATCTAATGCACATTTTCTAAATTCTGCAACTGCTGGTCTACATTTAGCTATTAAAATATTTAAAGATGAATTAGGATGGAAAGATGGAGATGAAATTATATCTTCTCCATTAACATTTGTATCTTCTAATCATGCAATTACATATGAAAATCTAAAAGTTGTTTTTGCAGATGTAGATAAGTATCTATGTTTAGATCCAGAAAAAGTCAGAGAGAAGATAACAGATAAAACAAGAGCTGTTTTATATGCAGGTATAGGTGGTAATACAGGAAGATATAAAGATATCGTTAAGTTATGTAAAAAATATAATTTGAAATTAATAGTTAATGGATCACATATGAGTGGAACTAGATTAGATGGGGAAATAGTTGGGAAAAATGCAGATGTTATAGTATACTCATTTCAATCTGTTAAAAATCTACCTACAGCTGATTCAGGAATGATATGTTTTAGAAAGAAAAAATATGATGATGTAGTTAGAAAGCTTTCATGTCTAGGTATTAATAATAAAGAGTATTATATGAATTGTTATGAAAAAGAAAGTTATAAATGGAAATATGATGTAGAAAAAATAGGGTATAAATATAATGGGAATCCAATTATGGCAAGCATTGGTCTTGTACAATTAAAATATTTAGATCAAGATAATGCTTATAGAAGACAAATTGCATTATGGTATGATGAAGCTTTTAAGTATTATAAAAATTTTATTAAGCCGATACCGGTCATTGAAGATTGTGAATCATCAAGGCATCTATATATTATTGAAGTTAATAATAGAGATGAATTAATTAAATCATTAAGTTTATGTGAAATATATGCAGGTATTCATTATATAGATAATACTGAATATGAAATGTATAAGTACGGCAAAGGCTTATGTCCTAATGCACATAGATTGAGTACTAGAATATTATCCCTTCCTCTACATCTAAGATTAACTAAAGATGATGTTAGAGAGATTGCAAGTAAAGTTATTAAGTTTGCTAGTTGTATTTAGCAATTAGAAAATGATAAGTATCATATGGGGGAATGTATATTGATAAATACTAAGTTAATAGGTGTTCATGGCAAAGTACTTGTTACAGGATGTGCAGGTTTTATTGGTTTTCATTTAGCAAGAAGATTATTAGATGAAGGGTTAACTATTATAGGTCTGGATAATATTAATAATTATTATGACATAAACTTAAAAAATTCAAGATTAGAAATTTTGAAGAAAAAATCTAATTTTAAATTTTACAGAGTATCACTAGAAAATAATGAGGAACTTGATAAAGTATTTAAAGATAATAATATAAAATACGTTATAAATCTTGCGGCACAAGCTGGGGTAAGATACAGTCTGATTAATCCAAAGGCATATATTGATTCTAATATTGTTGGTTTTTTGAATGTATTAGAAGCGTGTAAGAATCATAATATAAAACACCTTATATATGCATCATCTAGCTCTGTATATGGTGGGAATACAAAAATTCCTTTTTCTACTAGCCATAATGTAGATCATCCAGTAAGTTTATATGCAGCAACTAAGAAATCTAATGAACTAATGGCTCACACATATAGCCATCTATATAATCTACCAACTACTGGATTAAGATTTTTTACTGTATATGGTCCTTTTGGAAGACCAGATATGGCATATTTTCTATTTACAGATGCTATACTTAATAAAAAACCTATAAAAGTATTTAATTATGGTAAAATGGTAAGAGATTTTACATATATTGATGATATTATAGAAGGTATTATAAGGTTAATTCCTTCCATACCTTGTAAAGTAGATGATGAGGTAAGGATAGATTGTAGTAATAGCTTAGCACCATATAAAATATATAATATTGGTAATAATAAGCCTGTTGAATTAGGAGAGTTTATATGTATTTTAGAAAAGAAGTTAGGTAAAAAAGCTATTAAAGAATATGTTAAAATGCAACAAGGAGATGTCTATAAAACCTATGCAGATATAACTGATTTAGAAAAAGATATAGCATTTAGACCAAATACACATATTGAAGATGGTATAGATAAGTTTGTAAGATGGTATAGAGATTATTATAATAAATAATATGCTAAAATTAATAGATATATAGACTATGTTCACTTAGAATAGTGAATCGTAGTCTATTTTATTTGTTTTAATTTGATTATTAGCTAAGATTATTCAACATAATTGATTTGATATATATAACATTATTACTTTATAATTTAATATATGGTTATAAAATATAAAATGTATTATTTAGTCGCCCATATAAGCGTCAATTGTAAAAGTAATATTAAAAACGATATGGTATAAATTATCAACTAAATTTTATTGAAAAAATAAAGTTTTACTTGACATAAAATAGAATTTAGTCCATTATGTAATGATATATATTTTTACAAAATGACCAAAATAATGCGGAAGGGGAGTTAATTATGAGAATGCTTAGTTCGTTTAACCAATATAGAGGGTTGCCGAAAGAGATATATATTATAACTATTCAAAGGTTTGTTAACTCACTTGGAGGGTTTGTTTATCCATTTTTAACTATGTTTTTAAGTAAAAGGTTGGGTTTCGAGACAGATACTATTGGATTATTTATGCTAGCTGCATCTGTGGCAGGTATTCCAGGATCTATTATTTCTGGACATCTTGTTGATCGTATGAATAGAAAAACAATTTTACTTACTTCAAGAACTATATCAGCAATTATTTTTATTATATGTGGTTTTCTTGGTAATACAATATGGGTTCCATATTTACTTATTGTATCAAGTTTTATAGGAAGTTTTTCTGGACCAGCTAGTGGTGCCATGATTGCAGATTTGACTAATCCTGATAATAGAAAGCAAAGTTATTCTTTATTATATCTAGGAATGAATCTTGGACTTGCATTTGGATTTAGTCTTGCTGGATACTTGTTTGAAAATTATACAAGATGGTTATTTTGGGGAGATGGAATTACATCTTTACTTAGCTTATTATTAGTTGTGTTTTTTATTAGAGATACTAGACCTACAGAAATACAAATAAAGAAAATTAATGAGTCAGAAGATAGAGTAGGAGAAAAAGAAGAACAAGGAAATGTTCTTGATGCAATGTTTAACAGACCATTTCTTATGGGATTTGTAATTATTAGTTCTATTATTGGATTTGTTTATTATCAACATGGTTTTATAATGCAATTGCAACTTGAAAATCTTTTTCCAAATAAAGGAGCTACATATTTTGGTAATATAATGCTTGTTAATACAATAATTGTAATAGTGTTTACACCAATAATTATGTATTATACAAGAAAGTACAAGCCAATTGTAAATGTTGCAATGGCAACTATTACATATATTATAGGTTTTGGAATGTTAGGCTTTAGCAAAGAATTATGGTTGTTTTATGTAGCTGTAGTTATATGGACAACAGGAGAAATTATTGCTTCTGTTAATACAGGAGTATATATTTCTAATCATTCACCAGTAAATCAGAGAGGTAGATTTAATTCTATAATTGGAATGATTCAATTCTCTGGACGTGCTACAGCTCCTTGGATAATGGGAATATATCTAGTGTCCCATAGTAATGAGCAAGGATGGATTTTAACTGCTTTTGTAGGTATAATAGCTCTTGTATTGTTAGTTATGTTATACTTGGGTGAAGAACATCATAAAAATAAAATTAATAACAATTAACCTAGAGAGAATAATCATTCTCTCTTTTTTTTATGTTATAATAAGATAAAAGCATCTAATCATATAGTAAATATTTTTATAACATTCAGTAGATGCTATTATTATTTTATATATAAATATAATATGTTTTTTGATATAATATTAGTTATAATTTAATTATATAATAGGGTATAATATAGTAGATTACTATATTAGTGATATTTAATATATAATTAATGAAACAATCATATTATAATTGTAGATAATTAATATTATTAGGATAAGAGGTAATGTTATGGAATATGTTCAATTGCTATATAATCCAATGTCTGGAAATAGAGATTTTCCAGCTTATTTAGATTTATTTATTTCGACATTTCAAGATGCAGGATATGAAACTAGAATACATAGAACCAAAAGTAAGGAAGATATGGCAAATTATTTAACATCTGAAAATCTATTAGAATGCAGAGCAATAATTGTTGCTGGTGGAGATGGCTCTATTAATCAAGTAGTTAATTGTATTATGAAACATAATATTGATATACCATTAGGTGTAATACCAGCAGGTACAGCTAATGATTTTGCAACACATCTAAAAATTCCATTTCGTTATGGAGAGTGTTTTGAAACACTTGCTAAAATGAATATTAGAGAAATTGATGTAGGTAAAGTTAATGATAATTATTTTATTAATGTATGTTGTGGAGGATTGTTTACTAATATATCTCAAAACATGGATATAGAATTTAAAAATACATTAGGAAAACTAGGTTATTATATTAAAGGTGTTCAACAGCTACCTAAATTCAAAAAAATAAGATATAAGATAACTAGGAAAAGTGAAGTTTTAGATGATTATTTTTATCTTTTTTTAGTACTTAATGGAAAAAGTGCTGGTGGGTTTAATAAGCTAGGTGTTGATGCACAGATTGATGACGGGTATATGGACTTTATTGGTATAAAAGCATGTACAATTAATGAAGTAGCTATTTTATTTGGTAAAATATTAATAGGAGAACATCTTCAAGATAAAAATATTATATATTTTAAAGATGATGATATAAATATAGAATGCATTGAAGGTGTTGATATGTTCAAAGAATCTGATATAGATGGTGAAAGTGGACCAGAATTTCCACTTCATATAGAAGTAAAAAATAAAGCATTAAAAGTTATTGGTAACTAAGTAATTTAATATTTAAAGGAGGATTACAAATGATAAAATTAGAGATAGAAGAATTTGTTGAAGAAATTAAAGCAGAAATGTATGGATACGAAGAAATAGAAGAAAATATTATTAATGAATGGGAATCGAAATTTAGAATATATTTAGAGGATATTAAAAACAAAAAAACAAAAAATGATAAAATTAAGTTTAAGGCTAGTTCTATTATTATAGAATTAAAAGATGAAACAGATATATTTAAAATAGTTGATAAATTTCTAGCAGCAGTTGTTAATGATGAATTAGATAAATATTGGATTGATTGGGCGTTATAAATAGACTAAATAATGGGGCTGTTACATACAACCCCATTGTTTGTTATATAGATTATTTATGTATGTCTTTTGGTTTAGCCTTGTCAAGAGCTTTTTCTATTGCATTGACAAGTAGAGATGAGGTATGTTTAGTTTCTACATGAATTTCTAAATTCTCAAAAGATGTATCGTTTACAAGTTGCATTTCTAAATCATTTAATGTTGGTACTAATGCAGGATTAAGTGTTGCAATAGCACTATCAAGATCAGTAATTCTTATGGAGTTAATATGATTTTTATCAACAACAACTTCAACATTAACTGGTTGTTTTTCTAATACAATTGATGATGTGTATACGCCAGGTACATATGTAGCCATCGTAGGTGTACTAGAATCCTTCTTATTAGAGAACATATAAATTAGTAATAGAATTAAACAAATACCAAGTACTACAAATAGAGCAGTATATATTATTTCTTTTAGCTGTAAAACAACAATTTTGGTTGAGCGCATAATTTCCTCCTTATACAAATAGTCCGATTAATATATTTTATT
This sequence comes from Vallitalea sp., assembly GCA_025210515.1. Classification (GTDB taxonomy): domain Bacteria; phylum Bacillota; class Clostridia; order Lachnospirales; family Vallitaleaceae; genus Vallitalea. The sequence goes on from JAOARM010000032.1 coordinate 10,522, forward strand.
TAAGTTAGTATCAAAATATGAAAATAATGAGAAATTAACCATATTATTTTTATGATATAATTTTATAGTTAATGTTATAATTAACATAATTGTACATAGTAATAAATTAATTTTAGGGGATGATCAAATGACAGAATTAAAACAGATTATAAGCAAAATGAAAGTATTAACAACAATACTACTTCTAGCAATAGCATTAATTTCTTGTACAGGCAAAGACAATACAGAAGTTAAGAATAACAATGAGAATCATAGTGTAGATAGGGATAATGAAAAGGAAGATATTAAGGACAAAGATCAAGTAGATACAAATGATAAAGAAGATAAAAATAATAATGAAAAAGATAATAATGAAAAAGATAATAACAGTATTAATAATGAAGAAGATAATGAAAAACAAGAACATACTACAAAAGAAAATAATAATATAGATGATAAAGTTGAAATAGATTATCAGAAAATAAAACCTAATGAATTAGGACATATAATGGTTATAATGTATCATGGTATTAGTGATAATCCACCTTATCATGTAACAGAGAAGCAGTTTCTTGAAGATCTTGAGTATATGTATGAAAATGGATATAGACCTATATCTATGAGGGATTATATTGATAATAATATTAATATAGAAGCAGGATATACACCAATTTTACTTACTTTTGATGATGGACTTAGTTCAACTTTCTCACTTGTTGAACAAGATGGTAAATTAGTTCCTAAAACTGGGACAGCTATAGAAATTCTTGAGAGATTTTCTAAAGAACATGATGGATTTGATAATAAGGCTGCACTATATATTAATGCCTATAGTATTTTTGATGGAGCAGGAACAGTTGAAGAGAGAATTAGTTGGTTAGCTAATAATGGTTATGATGTAGGTAATCATACTTCTTCTCATGCTGAGAATCAAATGCTAAGTAGACTTTCTTCGAGACAGATTATGGAACATATTGGAATAGTTGATCAAATTATTAAAAATGCAGTACCTAATTATACAGTTGATTCACTAGCTTATACATTTGGAAATAGACCTGTAAAAGCTTTACGAAATCTAGTTGAAGACGGGAAGTATAATGATGTTTCTTATCATTATGAGGTAGCACTGAAAGAAGGCCCAAGTGGTCCTTATTTACCACCTTTACATAAATCATTTAATAACTTAAATGTGCCAAGAGCTAGAGGCTCTAAAGGTGATATACAAGATATGTGGTGGTTTTTTGATTTCTATGAGAAACATCCTAGTAAGAAATATATTTCAGATGGAAATGTTAATAGGGTTTCTATATTAAAGAAAGACGAAGATAAGATTAATAAAGATAAGTTAGGAGATAAAGAACTTTATTTATATGAAATAGAAGAATAATATATTACAAGAGCTATTTATAATCATTGGATGATTATTTAATAGCTTTTGTTTTAACGATATTAAAGGCTCGTTTCCGCTTCAAATGTATAGGGTAATATTCCGTCAGCTGATTAATCGTCCTGATTAAGACAGCTGACCTCACCATCCGTGGTTCGTGCTCCATATTACCCTATACATTCTCCGCTAGGCTAGTGTAGTAAAGACTAAGTTTGGCTATGAGACTATATTTAACTCTTTAATAGTTAACAATAAATATGAAATCTGATAAAATATTAATATTAAGTAAGTTGATTAGGGGGATAAATATGTCATTACAATATATATTAGGATGTTCTGGTTCTGGAAAAACTCACTATTTATATGATTTAGTTATAAAAGAATCAATGAAAGATACGGATAAACCTCTTATTATTATTGTTCCAGAGCAGTTTACATTAGAGACACAGAAAGATATAGTTAATCTCCATCCTTCGTCTGGTATAATGCAGATAGAAGTTCTTAGTTTTCAGAGATTAGCTTATCGAATATTTGATGAAATAGGCGGGGGAAATAAAACTTTGCTAGGTAATACTGGTAAAGGAATGATTATTAGAAAAGTAATTGAGGATAATAAAGATAAGTTAGCAGTTTTTCATAAAAACTGTGAAAAATCTGGGTTTATAAAAGAATTAAAAAGTATTATAACTGAGTTTTATCAATATGATATTTCACCAGAAGATATAGATAAATCATTACAAGATTTAGATAATAAACCTTTATTACAAAACAAATTGAATGATTTGCAAGTAGTTTTTAATGGATTCAAAGAGTATATTAAAGAGAAATACATAACAACGGAAGAAACATTAGATTTATTAAGTTACTCTATTTCACAATCTAAGTTATTGAAGGACGCGATTATCTACATAGATGGTTTTTATGGATTTACACCTATACAGTATAAAGTTATCAGAGAAATAGTGAAAAAAACAAAGAAAACTTATATAACAATGACAATAGATAAACTTAATAAGATTAATGATTTATCTGATGAATCTGAGCTTTTTTATGAAAGTAAAAAGACAATTAATAAGTTAAGTAATATAGCAAAAGAAGAAAAAATAAAGATTAATTCATATATATTTTTAAATGAAGAAATACCTATAAGATATAGAAATAATAAATCACTTGCTCATTTAGAACACAATATTTTTAGATATCCTTATAAAGTGTATGAAGATGATATTGAAGGAATCTATGTACATAGTGCTCCAGATACTAGGAAGGAAGTTGAATATCTCTCTAATAATATAATAAGACTTGTGAAAAATAGAGGTTATAGATATGGAGAGATCGCAGTTGTGACAGGAGATCTTGAGGGTTATGAGAAATTAATTAGTCAAAGCTTTAGAGAATTTAATATTCCATTTTTTATAGATAAGAAAAAAGATATTTTATCACACCCATTAGTGGAATTTATAAGAGCAGCATTAGAAATTATTAATAAAGGATTTACTTATGAATCTATTTTTCGATATCTGAAAACTAGTTTAACAGGAATTGATATTAATGATATAGATGTTATAGAGAATTATGTACTAGCATATGGTATAAGAGGTAGAAAAAATTGGGAGAATTCTTTTGAATTTCCTTACATATGTAATAATGATAATGAAGAATATGTAAATGATATATTACAAAAAATTAATGTAACAAGAGAGAAAATAATTCAACCTCTTATTAAATTTTATAAAGAAGTAGGATCAAAAAAAATAGAGGTTAGAAAAATATCTATGGCATTATATAATTTATTGTGTGATTGTGATATAGAAAATCAAATTTATAGTCTTAGTGAGAAATTTAGATTAGACAATCAATTATTGTTAGAAAAAGAGTATAAATCTATATATAAATTAATAATGGAATTAATTGATAAAATTGTTGAGATATTAGGCAATGAGAAACTAACATTAAAAGAATATACACTTATTCTAGAATCTGGATTAGAGCAATGTGAAATGGGTCTAGTTCCTCCTGGTCTTGACCAAATAGTTGTAGGTGATTTAGAAAGATCAAGATTACGCGAAATAAAAGCGCTATTTATTATGGGACTTAATGAAGGAAAAGTACCAAAAACTAGTACTAAAGCAAATATTTTATCTGATAGCGATAAACAGAAACTACTTGAAAAAGGAATTGAACTTGCACCAGATAATAAAATGAAAGTATTTGAAGAACAATTTCTAATCTATGCAGGTTTTACTAAACCAAGTAATGAACTATATCTAAGCTTTGCAAGAACAGATTTAGATGGAAAATCAATGAGACCTTCTATACTTATTAGTAGAATAAAAAAAATATTTAAACATTTAACAATAATTGATTTAGAATCAAGTAATAGTAACGAGGAAATAAGTCTTATGAAACCTACATTCAAGAGATTGTTAGGGGAGTTAAGAGAATACTATGACAAAGGTTTAAGTGATTATTGGAAAGACATATATACTTGGTATTATACAGATGAATTATGGAAAGAACATACTTTATCTGCAGTTGAAGGACTTTATCATATAAACAAGGAAGAATTATTATCTAGAGATTTAGTAAGGAGTTTATATTCAGATACTTTAATAAATAGTGTATCTAGATTAGAAGCTTTTGCAAAATGCCCGTTTGCTCATTTTCTAGATTATGGGCTTAATGTTAATGAAAGAATAGTTAGGGAGTTATCAATGCCAGATATTGGAATACTATTTCATAGATCTATAGATGAGTTTTCAAAAAAATTAAGTAGTAGAGAATTAGATTGGTCAACAATTGAAGATAATGTTAGAGATAGAATAGTTGAAGAGACAGTTATTCAAGTAGCAGAGAAATTTAGTAATAATATTTTCTATAGTTCTAGTAGAAATACTTATCTTATTAAAAGGTTAACAAGAATTACAAAAAGAGCAATATGGGCACTACAATATCACATTATTCAAGGAGAATTTAAGCCAACTGATTATGAGGTTGCATTTAGTGCTGATAAATCAGATTTAAAAACGTTAAAAATAGATTTTGATGACAGTAGGTCAATGAAGTTAAAAGGAAGAATAGATAGAGTAGATAAATATGAAACAGAAGATACTGTATATGTGAAAGTAATTGATTATAAATCAGGTAACAAAAAATTTGATATTACTGCACTATACTATGGACTTCAATTACAGTTATTAGTATATCTAAATGCTGTAACAGAACTTGAAAGTAAAAAAACGACTAAAAAAGTTATTCCAGCAGGAGTATTTTATTATCATATAGATGATCCAATAATTAAGCAAGATAGTGAGATTGATTATTCAGTTTTAGAAAAACACATATTAAAAAGTCTTAAAATGAATGGATTAGTGCTTGAAGATATTGAGGTAATTAACAAGATGGATAAAGATATTAATGGGTACTCTGATATACTTCCAGTTCAAATAACTACAAAAGGGGCTATAGGTAAAAGGTCTTCTGTTGCGTCGTACAATAGATTTAATTCTCTTAAAGAATATGTACATAAGAAAACGGAAGAAATTGGTAAAGAGATTATGAGAGGTAATATAGACATATATCCATATAAAAATAGTAAAGACCACGCTTGTCAGTATTGTAACTATTTATCAATATGTCAGTTTGACGAATCTACCGTTGACAATGATTATAGAAAGCTTCCAGATATTTGCAAAGAACAATTGTGGAAAAATATAGAAAGTTGAATTTGTATATGATATATGATATTATAGTAATGAATTTACTTAATTAACTTGACATAGTTGATTGTTGTGTGAAAGAAAGAATATTTGTAAAATTAGTTAATTAAGTAAAGTTGATATATAAATATATTAATGGAAAAGAGGTGTAAGGCTTGGAGGAGATAATTAATAGAATTATTTCTATTGAAAATAAAGCTAGAAATGTTTTAGATGCAACTAACGAAGAAAAAGAACAAAAGCACCAAGAAATGTTAACAAAAATAGATAGGCTAAAAGAAAAAATCCTTCATGATGCTAATAATAAAGTACAGCAATTAAGACAAAGAGAATTAGATGACGCTTCAAAAAAAGCTGAAGATTATATAGCCAAATCTAAGATAAGACTTGACAAAATGAGGATATATGCTGAGAGTAATAAAGACAAATGGAGAGATGAACTTGTAAAAACTGTTCTAGAGAGGTGAGTATATGTTAGGCACATTTAAGTATAGTCATCTTTCTACTAAAATAAGAGCTATGAAAGGAAGCATGTTAAGTCAAGATGACTATGAGCAACTTCTATCAAAAAATAGTGTACTTGATGCAGTAACGTATTTGAAAAATAATACTTATTATAGCAAGGTTTTACAAGAGCTTAATGAAAATGATGTTCATAGAGGAGAAGTTGAAACTCTTTTATATAAGTCTATAATTTATGATGCTCTAAAAATAGGCAGATATCTTAAAGGAAATAAGAAGTCAATATTTAGATACATATATAGAAGACAAGAAATAGAAGATATTAAAAAAATGCTAAGAACATTACAAATGGGCGCAAGTATAGATTTGATTGACAGACAGTTATTTTTTGTTAGTAAATATAGTGTTATTGACTTTGATAAACTTTTTAATGCTAAAGATATAAGAAGTTTTGTTAATGGATTAAAGGGAACCAACTTTTACGGTATATTAAATCCTTTGGTAATTGATAATAATAAAATTGATTTGTTTTCTGCTGAAATGGCACTTGATATGTATAACTATAAAAAGCTTATTGCTGGGCTTGATTTAGTTAAAGGTATAGACAAGAAGATTGCTAAAAATATTATTGGTCTTGAAGCAGATTTAAGAAATATTATGTGGATATACAGAGGGAAAAATTACTATAATATATCAAAAGAAATTCTATACAGCTATCATATTGAATATAGTTATAAACTTAGTAAAAAAGATTTGAGGAACTTAATTAATGCGAGTAATGTAGAAGAGATAATAGATATATTAAAAAAGACACTATATAATGATATTCTATCGTCAGATGAACATTACTGGGAAAAAGAATTTTATGAATATATATTGGATGTTCATGATAAAAATATGAGCTTGAATCCATTTTCAATAGCTCCAATTCTTGGATATATGTTTGCAAAAGAAGTTGAGATAATGAACATAACAACAATAATAGAAGGAATTCGTTACAGTATTAATCCAAATAAAATCAAAAAATTTGTTATAGGATATAAGAAGGAGGAAGGAGGCACTAAATGGCAATAGAGAAAATGTTTTTTGTAAATATTGCAGGACCAGTTAGAAAACTTGATTACTTTGTAATTAAAAATATTTTGCCATATGATGTACAATTAGTAAATGCAATTTCAATTCTTGAGTCAGTTAAAGGTTTATACCCGTTTTCAATACAGAATCCATACGAAAATGTTATAAAAAAATTAAACAAACTATGTGAGAATCTTGACATTGATGTAAAGCAGATGGATATGGATGATAGACAAATTAACTGTGCGTTATTGGATGTTGAACCAATTATAGAAGATTTGAATAATGAATTGGTTAACCTTCAAAATAAAAAAGAAGAGATAAGCAATAACATTAAAAAGAGAAAAAGAATTAAAAAACAAATTATACCTATTCAAAACGTAGATATTGAAATTAACAAATTGTTTGATTTTGAATTTATGAAATTTAGATTTGGGAAAATGCCCAAGGATTCATTTGACAAGCTTAAAAATTATGTTGAAGACTTAGACGTGTTAGTGTTTAAAGTATTTGAAGAAGATGACAGTGTATTCTTATTTTATTTTATGCCTAGACTTGTTAGAGAAAGTATTGATAGTTTATTTGCATCTCTGTATTTTGAAAGAATAAGGATTTCTGAGGATGTAAATGGATGTCCAAAAGAAGTAATTAACAATATGGATAGTGCATTAATTGAGCTTGAAAAACAGAAAAAAGAAGCAGAGGATAATATTAAAACATTCTATAAAGAGCATTATGATAAGATTGTTGATATATATAATATTATAAATCAGCTTGATCAAGTATTTGATGTTAGAAGATATGCAGTTCATTCAAAAGAAGCTTTTTATATTACTGGGTGGATACCACAGAGTCAATTAGATGAATTTATGTGTAATATTAAACAAGACGAAGATATAACTTGTATCGTTGAAGAAGATGAGGCAATTAAGAAAATAAAACCACCTACAAAGTTAAAAAATAACATTTTAATAAAGCCTTTTGAAGCATTAGTTAATATGTATGGAACCCCATCTTATAACGAACTTGACCCAACAGCATTTGTTGCTATTACTTACTTATTAATGTTTGGAATGATGTTTGGTGATGTAGGTCAGGGATTGGTAATTGCACTATTAGGATATTATGTTTATAAGAAGAAGGAAAATTCTATAGGTAAAATAGCTATGTATGCAGGTTTTATGTCGGCAATATTTGGTGTGTTCTACGGTTCGGTTTTTGGTAACGAAGAATTGCTTAGAAAACATCTATCATTTATTCCTATGATTAATCCTATGGAAAGTAAGCAAGTAGTATTAGCTATAGCAGTAGGATTTGGTGTTGTTTTAATTATTTTGGCTATGATACTTAATATTAAAAATTCATCTATGAATAAGAAATATGGTAAATTATTGTTTGATAGAAACGGGTTGGCAGGACTTATATTTTATCTTGCTCTTATATATTTTGCACTATCAATGTTCTTTAGAGAGAACTATAAAATTCAAGGATGGCAGATATTATTGCTAATAGTTGTACCATTAATATTAATATTTTTAGCACATCCACTAGATAATATAATTTCAAAAAGAAAAATATTTCCCGATGACAAAAGTGGTTTTTTCATTGAAACTATATTTGAACTTCTAGAAACGCTACTTGCCATACTAAGTAACACAATATCATTTATGAGAGTTGGAGCATTTGCACTTAATCATGTTGGATTTTTCCTAGCTTTTCATATGTTAGCAGATATGGTAGGTGGTACAGGAAGTATATTAGTTATGCTGTTTGGTAATATACTTATCATTTGTTTAGAAGGATTAATTGTTGCTATTCAAGGATTAAGATTAGAGTATTATGAGTTATTCAGTAGATTTTTTAATGGTGAAGGAGTAGCATTCAAACCATTCAAAATAAAAAATAGACAGATAACATAGAAGTAAATTAAATTAGTATAATATGTTAATATTCAAGTATTTTAAGATTATAAGGAGGATAATATAATGGATATAGTAATGAGTTTGGCTTTATTATTAGTCATAATAACAGTAGGAACAGGAGTGTATACAATTAAGAAAGGTATTAATGGAAGTAGAGTAAAAACTATATTAGGAATTAATGTACTTAGCTTCTTCACTCTATTAATTGTTTCAACTGTTGTTTTACTTGGTGGTGGTACTTCAGCTATGGCTGCTACCGTAGAAGATGCTGTAGCAACAAGTTCAGATGGAATGAAATATATAGCCGCAGCATTATCAACTGGTATGGCTTCAATAGGTGCGGGAATTGCAGTTGCAGTATCTGGATCTGCTGCAATAGGTGCAATCAGTGAAGATTCTAAATTACTAGGTAAAACAGTTATTTTCGTTGGACTTGCAGAAGGTATTGCTATCTATGGATTAATCATTTCTATTATGATATTAGGATAGATAATATTATTAATATAAAAGAAAAGGAATGATTCATGTGAAAATGTATCTTATAAGCGATAATATAGATACCAAAACAGGAATGCGACTTGCAGGAGTTGATGGAGTTGTTGTTCATGAATTAGAAGAAGTGAAAAATGCTCTAAGTACTGCTTTAAAAAATTCGGATATAGGTATCATTCTAATTACAGAAAAATTAGGAAAACTTATTGAAGAAGAGATTAAAGAAATTAAGCTTAATTATCAGATACCGTTAATTGTTGAAATTCCAGATAGACATGGTACTGGAAGAACACCTGATTCTATTACAAAGTATGTAAGAGAAGCTATAGGGTTGAGAATCTAGGTTGAAAGAAGGTTTTTTATGAAGATCGTAGAAGAAAAGATAGACAAGTTTACACATGATATAATGACTGATGTTAGTAATCAGAGAAATAAAATCATGGAAGAAACAGAAAAAGAATTAGAAGCAATATATGAGAAAAATGAACTTGAATATCTATCTAAAGCATATGAAATAATCCAAAATGGATTGAAAAATATAGAAAAAGAGAAAAATGAGATTATATCTAGATCAATAATGGATAGTAAAAGAAAGATTCTAAAAGAAAGAAATGATATTATTAATAGTATTTTTAAAAATGCTGAGACTGAACTAAGTGAGTTTACTCAGACAAAAGAATATCTTGACTATCTTGTTAAGATGATAAAAGACGGGATAGATAATATTGGTGATGGAGACATTATCGTATATATTTCTCATACTGATAATAATCATCTTGATATATTAAATAAAAAGTTCAGCAATAGAATCGTTCTAGAAGACAAACATACAAAAATGATTGGTGGATGTAAAATACACAATAAATCAAGTAACTTATTTTTAGATGATTCTTTTTCAACTAAATTATATAATGAAAAAGAAACATTTTTAACTAAGTGTAAACTTGAGATTGAGTAAAGAAGGTGACATAGTGAATAATAAGGATATAGTAGTAGGAGTTAATGGACCTGTTATAACAGTTAGAGGAAGTAGCCAATTTCAAATGCTAGAAATGGTTCTAGTAGGAGAACATAAATTAATTGGAGAAGTAATTAGTATAGAAAATGAAGATATTATTGTACAGGTGTATGAATCTACTACTGGAATTAAAGTAGGAGAACCAGTTATAGCTACTGGAGAGCCTTTATCATTACAACTAGGCCCTGGTATTATTGGTGGAGTTTTTGATGGAATACAACGTCCACTGAAAAAAATAGAAGAAATGTCAGGCTCTTTTATAGGTAAAGGATTAGAAATGGAATCTCTTAATACTGACAAAGAATGGGATGTAGAAATTATAGTAAAAGAAGGAGATGTCCTTCAAGGTGGAGATATAATAGCCAATATTAAAGAAACTGATTTAGTTATACATAAGGTTATGGTTCATCCTTATACAGTAGGAACAGTTACTTTTACAGCTTGTGATGGAAAATATAAAGTTCACGATACTATAGTTAAAATAAAAACAGAAGATGATGAAGTAAAGGAATTAAACCTTATTCAAAAATGGCCAGTAAGAAAAGCTAGACCTTTTAATAAGAGAAGAAGACTAGATATGCCACTTGTAACTGGACAAAGAGTTATAGATACTCTATTTCCAATAGCAAAAGGTGGAACGGCATCTATTCCAGGAGGATTTGGAACAGGAAAAACAATGACCCAACATCAACTTGCAAAATGGAGCGATGCAGATATTATAGTTTATATTGGTTGTGGTGAACGTGGAAATGAGATTACTGAGGTATTAGAAGATTTTCCAAAGTTGATTGACCCAAAATCAGGAAAACCATTAATGGATAGAACTATATTAATAGCGAATACTTCTAACATGCCTGTTGCTGCCAGAGAGGCATCTATATATACAGGTATAACATTAGCTGAATATTATAGAGATATGGGTTATCATGTAGCTATTATGGCTGACTCTACATCAAGATGGGCAGAGGCACTTCGTGAAATATCTGGTAGGTTGGAAGAGATGCCAGCTGAAGAAGGATTCCCAGCTTATCTTCCATCTAGATTATCACAGTTTTATGAAAGAGCAGGTTACGTAGATAATCTTAATAATAGTGAAGGTTCTGTAAGTATAATTGGTGCAGTATCACCTCAAGGTGGAGATTTCTCTGAACCAGTTACTCAAAACACAAAAAGATTTGTTAGATGTTTCTGGGGTCTTGATAGACAACTTGCTTATTCTAGACATTATCCAGCTATTCATTGGCTAAATAGCTATAGCGAATATACAGATGACTTAGAAAAATGGTATGAATCAAATGTGGCAGAAGATTTCTTTGATATTAGAACTAAGATTATGAGTCTGCTTCAAGAAGAAAGCAAATTAATGGAGATTGTTAAGCTAATTGGGGCAGATATATTACCAGAAGATCAGAAATTAACACTTGAAATTACAAAAGTTATTAGACTTGGATTTTTACAGCAAAATGCATTTAATGATATTGATACGTATGTTCCATTGAAGAAACAATATAAAATGATGGAAATAATATTATATTTGCATGAAAAATCTAAGAAACTAGTAAGTAGAGGAATACCAATGTCACAGCTTAGAAAAACAGGAATATATGATGAACTTATAAAAATGAAATACAATATTAGTAATGATAATTTAGATGAGTTTAATACTCTTAATGAGAAAATAGATAATTTCTTTGAAGATGTTAAGGAAAGCTATAAGAGTTTTGAAAGGAAGAAGCTATGAGTATAGAATATTTAGGATTAAAAGAAGTTACAGGTTCTATTGTAGTTTTGGAAGGGGTTAAAAATATATCCTATGAGGAAATGGTTGATATTAAGCTTTCTAATGGAGAAGCTAGAGTTGGAAGAGTAATTGAGATAAAAGATGATATAGCAGTTGTTCAAGTGTTTGAGGGAACAACAGGTATATCTAGTTCTAATACAAGAACAAGTTTCAGAGGAAAAGCTCTTGAGATACCTTTGTCAAAGGAGATATTAGGTAGAACTCTTGATGGATTAGGTAGACCAATAGATGGTCTTGGAGATATTTTACCAGATGTTTGTAGAGATATTAATGGTAGCCCAATTAATCCAATTTCAAGAGAATATCCAAGAGATTATATTCAAACAGGTATATCAGCTATTGATGGTCTTACAACGTTAATTAGAGGACAGAAATTACCAGTATTTTCTGGTAATGGATTACCTCATGATGCTCTTGCTGTACAGATAGTAAAACAAGCTAGATTAACTGATGAAAACAACGAGAATAACTTTGCAGTTGTTTTTGCGGCAATGGGAGTTAAAAATGATGTTGCAGAGTATTTTAGACGTAGTTTTGAAGAAAGTGGAGTATTACAGAAAGTTGTTATGTTTCTAAATCTAGCTAATGATCCAGTAGTTGAAAGGATTGTTACGCCAAGATGTGCACTAACTACAGCTGAATATTTAGCTTTTGAACATAATATGCATGTATTAGTTATTCTTACGGATATGACTTCATATTGTGAGGCACTTAGAGAGATTTCTTCTTCTAAAGGTGAAATACCAAGTAGAAAAGGATTTCCTGGATATATGTATAGTGATCTTGCTTCTTTATATGAAAGAGCAGGTATGTTAAAAGATAGAAATGGTTCTATTACACAAATACCAATGTTAACTATGCCTAATGATGATATTACTCATCCGATACCAGATTTAACAGGATATATTACTGAGGGACAAATCGTTCTTGATAGGGGATTACATCAAAAAGGTATTTATCCTCCGATTATTGTTCTTCCGTCTTTATCAAGATTAATGAAAGATGGTATTGGTAAAGGATTTACTAGAGAAGATCATCCACAGATTGCTAATCAGTTATTTGCTTCTTATGCACATGTTCAAGAGGTTAAAGCTTTGGCTTCTGTAATTGGGGAAGATGAATTATCAGATATTGATAAGAAGTATATGGAATTTGGTAAGATATTTGAAGAGTTATTTGTAGCACAAGCTAGAGATGAGAATAGATATATGGATGCTACTCTTGACCTTGGATGGAGATTGCTTGGGATACTTCCTAAGGAAGAGCTTGATAGGGTAGATGAGGAGATACTTGAGAAGTATTATAGGGCTTATTATGAAGAGGTTGAGGAGTAAAAGAGGGGTATTTTTCCACTCAAGGGGCTATATATAATGCATTTTTTTGATGGCTGGAGGTTTTGGAAGATAGACTAGGTTTAGCTATTCATACCCTTAAACGTCCTGTTTAAAGGGTATGCGCTACGCCGTCCTGGCTTCGCTTGTCGCTAAACCTAGTCTATCTTCCTTGATGTTGACGTTAAAAATGAATTATAGTACAGCTCCTTTTCGTTGGGCTAGTGTTTTATTTTGTTTTTATAGATAAAATAGTGAAAGATTGATATATTAGGTTATATTTTTTTGTTGATATATATAGTAAATCTTTTGAAGGTTTAGAAAAGATAATTATGTAATTTATTTATTTAGAAAAGGAAAGTGATGATGATGGATACTACATTATTTCCTACTAAGGGTAATTTAATAGTAGCAAAGAATACGCTTAAATTATCAGAGCAAGGGTATGAGCTATTAGATAAGAAGAGGAATATATTGGTAAGAGAAATGATGCTTCTAATTGATAAAGCAGAGGAAATACAATCTCATATAGATTCAACGTTTACAGAAGCTTATAATGCTCTACAAAGTGCTAATATATCAATAGGTATTAGTACAGTAGAACAGATAGGAACAGCAGTTGAAGAAGAACAAGATATTGAGATAAAAGTTAGAAGTATTATGGGGGTAGAGATACCAATTGTAAGTATTCCAGATGAGGATATACACCCTCAATATGGATTTGCTAGAACTACTTTGTCCCTTGATGAAGCTTTTAGTAAATTTCATAAAGTAAAACAACTAACTGTTGTTATGGCGGAAGTTGAAAATGCAATTTATAGACTTGCTATTAATATAAAAAGAACACAAAAAAGAGCTAATGCACTTAAAAATATCATGATACCAAGATATATTAACCTTACTAAGCATATTCAAAATGCTTTGGAGGAGAAAGAAAGAGAAGAGTTTACTAGGTTGAAGATGATTAAGAAGAGTTAGAGATATGAGTGATGTAAGTATATGACGAATGATATATATACTTACATTTTTGTTTTTGAAAGGTAACTTATATATCTAGATTGGTAAATAAAATAATTATTGAATAAAGAATAAGGTAGATTATATAATAGAAAAAGATAGATATTTTCATAGAGAGGGTCTGTTATGAAGAAGAAGAGTTTAATAATAATTGTTGGTTTAGTTTTTATTTTATATTTTATAGGGTATTCATCCTATAACAAAACCACTACTCAATTACATAATTTATATAATCGTAATATAAAGGAATACTACGATATTTTAATTGTGGCTAATAATTATGCTCAAAATAAAAATGAAAATGATATAGAACATATAAAGGTCTATATAAATCAGCTTAAATTAATAGGAAAGACTACGCTTATTGATTTAGACACATCATTTGAAGAAATTCCTGAATTTATATATAGAAAATTAAGATGTTTTCAAAATAAGTACAATGAAGAATTCTACACAATGGCATGTGAAGAAATAGAAACTGTTTAAAATTCTTTAATGATCAAATAATTAGTATTGATAATGATGGAAATATAAAAATAAACACAAAATTTGATATGGGCTATTTGAAAAGTGTAAGAAATAAAATACTTGAAACCTATGATATGTTAGATTGTGTTAATGGTAAAAATTCTTGATGGTTTATATGTATAAGAAGAGTTAGGTAGGGAAGGTGTTGTAATAATTATAGATTAGCATATGATATAAATTTGTGAGGACATATATGGTTAGTGAAGAAAAGATACATAGAATAATAAGGATTTCGGGTAATATCACTATATTGAAAAGATTATGGAATGTTTTAATAATCGTAGTAGGATTGATTGTTTTTTTCTATGTTGAAAAATATACTAATGAACTATCTATTGTTACTTTATTTGTTCCAATTATTACGGCAGTATTATACTACCAACTACTTCATCAACTAGATAGATGTCCATAATCCCTTTATTTATACTAATATTTATTACATCACTATAAGTGTATGGAGTAAAAAAAACAAAAATAGAATAAGAATGGATTTTGAAGTAGATAAGATTGTGAAAGAGATGAAGAAATTTCATAGTTAGGCAGAGAAAATAGAAGCGGATATTTTTTGAAATGGTCGTCGTCAATTTTTAATTTGACAACAACCATCTTATTCCGATAGAAATAAACACTAGTATTAAAATTAATCACTTTAAGATTAATATATATTAAAAGTAGTTTTAATGTTATTTAAATATCTTTAACAATTTTAAAATAAGTTTTTTCATTCATCTTGCCACTATATCCAGTTATAATAACGAAGAAATTGGAGGAGTCTTCGCTAACATTTATAATTGATTTATCTACATAAGTTAGTACATTTGTTTCCTCGCCACTAGCTAGTGTAAATTGTTGAAGTTGAGATTCAAAAACGCAGTTAGATCTAATCTTTGAATTATCATCAACAATGCTAACTCCTATGAAGATTCTAACTCCAAGTATAGGAGATGTAGACTTATTAGATATATTTGATTTAAATATAACCTTATCGTCTAAGTTTTTTTCACGGGTAGATTTAATTAATATGTTAGATTCATCAAATACTGGTATATTATTATTATATGAATTGATAATAATATATGTAGTAATGATAATTATTATTAAACTAAGAGAAATAATAACTTTTTTCAAAAAAATCAAATCCTTTATTAACTATGTTTATATCATAGTTATAGATTATTTTAAAGATAAATTGCTGCTATTTCATGAATATATATAACAGATGTTCTTAATATTGCAAATCGAGTCCAAGTAACTCCATCAGGAAGACTTATAGAAAAAAGTCCAAAGCTACCACCAATAGAGGCGGTTACATTATAAATAGCTTCATTTTCTACATCTGTCCATATTTTATAATCTCCATTATAAGGTGTTGTATCTATATTGCAAGAAAGTGAACCATTATTTACTCCAATTACTCCAGATGCTGATTGTCCACCTTGCTGTTTATAAATATGTAAAGTTCCGTACTCACCAGAATCTGATTTTGTATAATACTGTTTAACCCTAATTGATGCATATGAAACCCCTGTAAATTCATAAAATATATATTCGTGAGTATATTTTCCTGCTGGGTCATCATAAATATCTTTCGTATTAACTTCTTTTTCGCTATAGCCAGACTTTATAGCAAACTTCTTATTCAAGTTATTGTTTAGGTTTCCCATTGGTATTATTTTATTTAATAAAACCTGATTATAATTACATTTAAAAGGATTATCAAATTCTTCCCATTTGCCAGTGTTACTATTTAGCTTACAAGTTTTACTTATTAAGCCAATTGTGTGACCATCATCAAATGTTATTTCTATTTTATTATCTGAAGGGCTTCTTTTAACTTTATCCATAAATAATTTTTGTCTATCGTTATATTTAAGATTACTTTTCTTACTTTTTATTTCTTGTTCTTTAATAATATTTGCTAAATAATTGATGTCATTTTTACTTACTGAGGATATACAATTTGTTGAAGTATTATAAGCAATTTTTCCATCACTATTTATAAGTCGTTGACCAATGCTATTCATTTTAGTTGTTATTGATTTAATTCTTGATAATTTTTCAATTTGTTCATTAGTAAGTATTTCGTCTATATAAGGTTCGCTTGATAATTCTTTATATGCCTGTAAGGAGTCAATCTCTATGTCGGAAAAGGAGCGTGAAATGTAATTGATTTTATTTTCAGTCGCTGATATAGGTATAGACACTGATGTGATAATTAGAAATATTGCTATTATTTTAGTTAATTTGTTCATAATAACCTCCTATATATTTATAATTGAATGCATTCAATTGTAATTATATAATAAAAATTAATAAAATTCAATTGAATTTTATTAATTTTTATTATATAATGTTAAAGGCGGTTAAAATACAAGATATATTGTATTTATATAGTAAAAAAATCAAACTAGGACAAGTATGATTTAAAATTGATAGACCGGAGAGGTTGGGTAAAAAGGATGGTTAAACACCTTATTTAGTATTTTTCTTAGTAATAATAATTATATCATCATTATTTTTTTGAGATATCTGTATTTCTTCAATATCATTTGAATTTAATGTTTTTAGAGATTTAAAAAAACTTATTTCCTGACTTTCGTCATTAAAATTCTGGGGATAATTAAATATTATAAATAAAATAGTTAATAAAATCATAATCAATATAATAAAATATACTTTTCTTTTAGTTAACATTTCTATTATCCTTTCAATCTTGATTTATAAAACATATTATATCATAAAAACCTAAAATATCAAATTATATGAATAAATAAATAAAACCAGGTTATTGTAGAGAGGTTTTGGATATGTATCTATATGATGTGGTGAATTGTACTACACATAAACTCCAAATATTATATTTAGAAATTTATTATTTAGAAAATAAATGTTATAAAGGTATGCTCACATATATAAAAAATATGATAAAATAAAAAGTATCAATAATATTTAATATAGCTTAATAGATAAGATTAACAAAATAAATGATTATATAATACAGGGGAGAATATATCATGCCTAACGTAACATGGACTACAGAACAACAAAAAGTCATTAATACAAGAAATAGAAATCTACTAGTATCTGCCGCAGCTGGTTCAGGAAAAACAGCTGTATTAGTGGAGCGTATTATACAGATGATAACAGATAGTCATAATCCTGTTGATATTGACTCTCTGTTAGTAGTTACGTTTACTAATGCTGCTGCATCTGAGATGAGACAACGTATTTCAGAAGCACTTGAGAAGAAAATAGATGAAAACCCAGAGGATAGATATTTACATAAACAGTTATCATTACTACCAAACTCCAATATTATGACAATACATGCTTTTTGTCTTAATGTGATTAAAAACAACTTTCATTTAATTAATTTAGATCCATCTTTTAGAGTCGCTGATGAAACGGAGTTAACTTTATTAAAGAGTGATATAGTAAAAGAGGTATTAGAAGAACATTATATGATGGAAGAAAATGAAGATTTTATTGCATTAATAGAAAGTTATGCAACTGGAAAATCGGATAATAGAATAGAAGAATTAATAATAGAATTGTATAGATTCTCTATGAGTAATCCTTGGCCTAATAAATGGTTAAATGAAAAGGTAGAAGAACTGAATATAAATAATCAAGAGGATTTTAATGAATTACACTGGATAAAATATATTACTGATTTATTGAAGAAAGAAATACCACTGTACATAAGATTGCTAGAGCATTGTGAACAAATATGTAATAGTGATAATGGCCCTATTGGGTATTTAGATACAATTATATTAGATATGAAAAACATAAAAGCATTAGAGGATATGCTAAATAGCTCTTATTCTGATATTTCCCAAAAGATAGTGGAAATTAAGTTTGGTGCAATAGGAAGATGTAAAAAAGATGTGGACAAACAGTTAATGACTATGGTAAAAGATATTCGAGATGATATAAAAGAAAGTCTCAATAAAATACAGACGGAGTTTTTCTATAAAAGTAAAGATAGCATAATAGAAGATATTAATAACACATATCCTGTTATAAAAGCATTAGTAAATTTAGTTGAACAATTTTCTAATAAATATCAAGAAACAAAAGCAGAAAAAAATATAATTGACTTTAATGATATTGAGCATTTTGCATTAAACATTTTGATCAGTGAAGATGAAGAAGGAAATAAGATACCATCACAAGTTGCGTTAGAATTACAAGATACATTTAATGAAATAATGATAGATGAGTACCAAGATAGTAATTTGGTTCAAGAAACTATACTTACAAGTGTATCAAAAGTGTCAAAAGAAATGCCAAATATTTTTATGGTTGGAGATGTGAAACAGAGTATATACAAATTCAGATTAGCAAAACCAGAATTGTTTATGGAAAAGTATAGAACATATTCTAATGAAGAAAGTAGTTATCAAAAAATAGATTTATATAAAAATTTCAGAAGTAGAAAGAGTGTTATAGATAGTACCAATTATATTTTCAGCCAAATAATGTCAAGTGAATATGGTGATGTTATATATGATGATAGAGCATCTTTACATCTCGGTGCAAGTTATGAAGATTATAAAGAGGGATTAATAGCAGGAGCTACGGAAGTTATTATAGTTAATGAATGTGACAATGATAATAATGAAGAAGAAATTACATCAACTGAATTAGAAGCAAAAGTAGTAGCAGATAGAATTAAACATCTAGTGAAAGGTGACAATCCATATAATATATATGATAAAAAACTTGGTAAATATAGACCTGCAATGTACAAAGATATCGTTATACTTATGAGAAGTACAAGTAGTAGTTCAGGGATTTTCGTTGAAGAATTATTAAAGTATGATGTGCCTGCTTATACAGATGCTACATCAGGGTATTTTGATACAATTGAGGTTAAAACTATTATATCTTTATTAAAAATAATTGATAACCCAAGACAAGATATCCCACTAATTTCTATACTTAGATCGCCAATTGTAGGCTGTAATGCAAGTGAATTAGTTAGAATTAAAGAAGTATTTCCAAGTGGAGAGTTTTATGACGCATATCATCAATATATAATAGGAAGCATTAATGATGATAAGCTAAGCCAAAAATTAATTAAATTTAATGATATGTTAAATAGCTGGCGTAAAAAAGCTGTATATATGCCACTTAATGAATTGATATTGAATATATATGAAGAGTCTCATTATTATAATTATGTATCTGTAATGACTGGAGGAAGACAAAGACAAGCTAATCTTAATTTACTGATAGATAAATCTATAAAATACGAATCAACAAGTTATAAAGGGCTATTTAATTTTATAAGATATCTAGAAAAAATTCACAAATATTCAATTGATATGGGTGAAGCAGTGATTTTTGGAGAAAGTGAAAATCTAGTAAGAATAATGAGTATTCATAAAAGTAAAGGATTAGAATTTCCTATTGTTTTTATTGCTTCTATGGGTAAACAGTTTAATATGCAAGATATTAATAAGCCAATATTATTACATCAAGATTTAGGATTTGGACCTAAATACGTTAACTATGAACAAAGATACGAAACCAAAACTATACCAAAAAGTATTATAAGCCATAAAATAAAAAATGAAAGTCTTTCGGAAGAATTAAGAATATTATATGTTGCACTTACACGAGCAAGAGAGAAATTAATATTAGTAGGTAGCTGTAAAGATATAAGTAAAAAAGCTGATAAAGTAAGTAAATATCTATTCTTTGATGAGATATTATTATCAACAAAATTAATATCAAATGGGCGTAGTTATATTGATTGGATTATGCCAACGTTACTAAGACATAAAAATGGACAAGTAATTAGAGAGTTAATTAATAATAACTTCATTAATTTTATTGATGAAATATATAATCATGAAGCTAGTTTTGAAATAAAAGTTATTTCAGTAAATGATATACTTGACAAAGAGGAACAATTATTCAATGCTAGAACAGAAACATATGAGAATCTATTAAATTGGGATATTGATAAAAATTATAGCGACTATTCAAAAGAATATTTTGATAATCATCTTAATTGGAAATATCCTCATGAAGATGCTGTACTAAAACCAGTAAAAGTATCTGTATCAGAGATAAAAAGACAATCACTACCAGATGAGACTATAGAACATGAAGAAATGTTTGAAAATATAGAGCCGTACAAACCAAAATTTGTGGAAGAGAGTCTTAAATTAACTCCTAGTCAGAGAGGAACAGCATTTCATAAAGTTATGCAACATATTGATTTCTTACAATTAAATAAATATGATTACATTGAAAAATACCTGCTTAGTTTACAACAATTAGATATAATAACTGAAAAAGAAAGAAATAGTATTAGTATAAAATCTATATTACAATTTAGCAAAAGTAATTTATTAAAGAGAATGATAGATGCCGAAGAAAAAAAACAATTAAAAAGAGAAGTTCCATTCGTTATAGGAATAAAAGCAAGTAGTATATATAAAGATTCAAGTATTGATGAAAAAATACTTGTACAAGGTGTAGTTGATTGCTATTTTATTGAAGATGATGAAATTGTTTTAGTTGATTATAAAACAGATTTTATAAGAAAAAATGAAGAAGATGTACTTATAAATAGATATAAAAAACAAATGGAGTTGTATAGCAACGCACTAGAAAGCATTACACACAAAACAGTAAAACAATGTATTTTATATGCATTTAGTATTGGTGAAGAGATAATTTGTAAGTAGAAAAATAGTAGATATATTATAAAACTTTTAGATTTAGAAAAACTTGAATTCATGAATAAAAATTCTATTATATATGTATAAACTCACTATAATTACCCAATAATCTATATAGAAAGGGTGGTTATATGGCAAAGAACTATAAAAAAGATGAAATATCCAAAAAACAATTAGCTGAAAATGAAAAGATGAAATATGAAATAGCTGAAGAATTAGGCTTAATTGATAAAGTAAATAAGGGCGGGTGGAAATCCTTAACTGCCAAAGAAACAGGCAGAATCGGAGGATTAATGACTAAACGTAAGCGAAGTGTTCAAAAAAATATAGATGAAAATTAATCAGGTGAAAAAATATCCTTATTCAGTACTGGAGAATAGGGGTATTTTTTTATATATGAAATATTTTATTTTACTTAATAATAATAAGAAGCTCTTTCTTGACTTACATATAGATAATAATTATAATAAATAAAGCATATTAATTGAGAAAATTATAGTAAGGGGGTATAGATATGGCTAGTTATAATACGTTTGCACAAGTATATGACCAATTTATGAGTAATGTACCTTACGATGAATGGGTAGACTATATATTAGAGATTATATCAAAATACAATATAGAACCTAAATTAATCCTTGACTTAGGTTGTGGTACAGGAAATATTACACAGATATTAGCGAGTAAGGGTTATGATATGATAGGCGTTGATAATTCTTATGAAATGCTTTCAATAGCAAAAGATAAGGCAAGAGATGCTAAGTTAGATATATTATATTTATTACAAGATATGAGAGAATTTGAGTTATATGGAACGGTAGATTGTATAGTTAGTCTATGTGATAGCATGAATTATATTTTAGAAGAAAGTGATTTATTACAAGTGTTTAAACTAGTTAATAATTACTTGGATCCCAATGGATTATTTATCTTTGACTTAAATACAGAATATAAATATAATAATATATTAGGTGATAATACTTTTGCAGAGACTTATGACAATAGTTCATATATATGGGAAAATTATTATTATGAAGAAGAAGGAATTAACGAATACGAATTAACTCTATTTATCAAAGATAAAGAAGATACCTATAAACGTTATTGTGAAACACATTATCAGAAAAAGTATGATTTGGATAAAATAAAAGAATTATTAGAAGAAGCAGGGCTTGAATATATAGATGTATTTGACGCATTTACTTTTAATAAGCCTAAAAATATTTCTGATAGAGTTTATATTATTGCTAGAGAAAAGGGAAAATAGTTATTAGTTAATAAATATGACATAAATAAAGGAGTTCATTATGAAAGATTATATAGTTAGAGCTACTGCCATAGATAACCAAATTAGAGCATTTGCAGTCAATACAACTGAAATGGTAGAAGAAGCTAGAAGTAGACATAATACATCCCCAGTAGTTACAGCTGCATTAGGTAGGTTGATGACAGCTGCTTCTATGATGGGTAGTATGTTGAAAAATGAAAAAGATTTATTAACACTTCAAATACGTGGAGATGGACCAATTCAAGGACTTGTTGTCACCGCGGATTCAAAAGCTAATGTAAAAGGTTATCCATTTGTACCTGTTGTGGATATTCCATTAAAAGAAAATGGTAAACTGGATGTATCAACAGGACTAGGAATTGGTATTATGAATATTATTAAAGATATTGGGTTAAAAGATCCATATGTAGGACAAACTCACTTAGTATCTGGAGAAATTGCCGAGGATTTAACATATTATTTTGCTACATCCGAACAAGTACCTTCAGCAGTTGCGCTAGGAGTACTTGTGGATAAAGATTATTCAGTTAAGCAAAGTGGTGGATATATTATTCAATTACTTCCAAATGCAGAAGAAGAAATTATTAATAAATTAGAAGAAAATATTAAAAGGGTTTCATCTATTACTAATGAGATGGAAGAAGGTAAAACTCCAGAAGATATATTAGAAATTATATTGGGAGATATGGGACTTCAAATACTTGAAAAAATGCCAACTAAGTTCCACTGTAACTGTACTAAAGATAGAGTTCAAAGAGCGCTAATTAGTGTTGGAAAAAAAGACTTACAAGAAATGATTGACGATGGAGAAACTATTGAATTAAATTGTCATTTTTGTAATACAAAATATTTATTTACAATTGATGAATTAAAAGAGTTAGTTAGTGAAATAAGTTCATAAAAACTAATATGATAAGAGAGGTAACCTATGGGGGTATTAGTAATTACTGTTGTTATTATAAGTGTTTTTAGTATATTATACTTTATATATTTGAATATATTTGGTGGTGGCGGAGGCTTTGAAGTTTTCTGGTTATTACTTAGTATTACATGTTTTCTGATGACACTTATTATTAGAAATCATCATATAGTAAGACAATATGTACCAAAGCTTATAAGATATACTGTAGTATTATTAATTATTATATTAAGTGCATCTTTTATAATTATTGAAACTTCAATAATAAAAGATAGTATTAAAAAAGATGACTACACTTCCACTGATTATATAGTAGTATTAGGGGCTTCGGTAAGAGGAACTAAATTATCTCTAACTTTATATAATAGACTAAATGTTGCACTTGATTATCTAGAAGAACATGAGAATAGCAAAGCTATTTTATCTGGAGGACAAGGACCGGGAGAAGATATAACCGAAGCAGAAGCTATGAAAAGATATTTGATAGAAAATGGTATTAATGAGAAAAGACTTATTCTAGAAAATAAGTCTACAAGTACAAGAGAAAATATAAAATATAGTCTTGAAATTATAAAAAATTATACAACGAATGCCTCTGTAACGGTTATTACAAGTGATTTTCATGTATATAGAGCTAAAAAAATAGCTTCGTTAAATGGAATAAAAGTACAGGGAATACCTTCTAAGACATTCCCTCCTTTAATCATTAACTATTATTTTAGAGAATATTTTGCTGTAATCAAAGATATTATTATATAGTTAATTGTTTGAAATTAGTATTAGTTTTTTCTTTAAAGATTAAGAAAGGGGTAATTATAGAATATATTTATCATGGGTTTCATAATCACCTTTTAAATATAGTACAATAATTACCTTCACTAGTTCTACATCTTGAACATCTTACACATTTAACTGGTTTTCTATCATTGTTTTTCCATCTTTTTATTAATTGAGGTTCAGTAAGTAAAGGTCTTGATATAGCAAAGAAAGATATATTAGTTTCATGTAACATCTGTTCAATATTTTCAATATTAGCTAATCCACCAACAGTAATGATTGGGATATTTACTTCATCACTTATTATTTCTGCATATTCACGAAAGTATCCTTCTGCATTAATTGTATGACCATCAAAAGATTGTCCAACCATTGACTTAGCTTTGCCGTGTATATTTCCTGAGATTTCAATTGCGTCAATTCCTACAGATTCTAATTTCTTACATATCTCTCTAGTTTCATCAAAAGTTAAACCACCATCAAAAAAGTCGGAAGCAGTTAGTTTTACTAGTACTGGATAGTCATTACCAACTTTCTCTCTAATTTTATAATATATTTCTAATAAAAATCTCATTCTATTTTCAAAACTACCACCATATTCATCGCTTCTATTGTTGTAATAAGGGCTTAAAAATTGATTGATCAAGTAAGTGTGAGCTCCGTGTATTTCTATTCCGTCAAATCCTGCTTTTTTACATCTTAAACTAGCTTCAGCAAATGCATTAATTACATAGTCTATATCTGATTTTGACATTGCTTTTCCTATTGTATTGGTACTTCTTTCAGGTATTTCACTAGGTGCATATATAATTCTATCTGATGTATTGTATGTGGTTTTTGTTCCACCATAAGCAAGTTGCATAATAATTTTTGAATCGTATTTATGTACTAGGTCTGTTAATTTTATATATTCGTTTATGAATGAGTCATTATATATTCCCATCATACCTGGATTTGGTTGTTCTTCTTTCAATATATTAGCGTAACCTGTTATAATTAATCCGACTTCGCCTTCAGCCAGTTCTTCATATATTTTATATAGACTATCTGTCATATGACCATCTTCAGTTGTCATGTTTTCCCAAGTAGCACTTCTAACAAAACGATTTTTAATGGTTGCTTTATTAATTTTTTGTTTTTTAAATAAATTCTTCATGAGTTTCTCCTTATTATTATTTTATTTAATAAATTTTATTAAGTTTTATGATAAATTATTATAACCTCAAATTAGTTTGGTGTCAAACTAATTATGTTGATGAATAAAAAAACTACCTAAGAAGTCCATAATTATTTCCCTAGGTAGTCTGCAAATTTTAATCTACTAGTTTCACAATTAAATTCGCCATTACTCGTTTTTCCTCAGAGGTTCCTTGATCCCAAAGGTTTTTTAGAAGTTGTTGTTCTTTACTTTCTGGATTAACATTGTTAGAGAGAAAATCACCTACTATTGTTGCAATACTAGTAATGGTGTGATCTTCCATTCCTATTTTTTTCCCTGTATCTACTGCACCATGTAATGTTTTTTTCCATTGTTCAAAATCAGTAAGAGATGAATCTATATCACTTAGTTTCATAAGTTATCCTCCTTGAAATTTCTAAAATATAATTTCATTTTTTCCAATGAATATGATAATTATTCTATAGAGTATAAATAATTATTAATAATGAAATGAAGCAAAAGGTGAATCAAAAGATTTAACATGGGATTATAAAAATTATTGACAATTATATGAAATTCATATATAATTCACTAGAAGATACTAATTATAAAAAGGAGGTTGTTTTAATGATTATAAGAAGATTTAATACCGTATATGACGTTGCAACTATGAACCAAGAATTTAATAAAACAACCTGTGTCAGTAAAAGATAAGTATTAAAGTAGTCATACTTTTATTATAGTTAATTAATCTAGTCACAGGTTATATAATCTGTGGCTTTTATATTACCTTAATATTAATAAGGTTATATTTATATATTCATATATTTTATTAAACTATAATAGTTTTGACTTATAATATGAAGAAAGCCATGGAGAGTGTTTACGTTCTCATGGCTTTTTTATTTTTGTAAAACTGATACAGGAAGAAGGAGAAAAATATGTTTAAGATTAATAAGTTATTACAACCCTATCTTGGATTAAAAAAAGAAATATATATTATATTTATTTCTAGAACAATTAATGCTATGGGGGCATTTGTATTTCCATTTTTAACATTGCTATTAAATACTAAAATAGGATTAAGTGAAGCACAGACAGGATCATTTATAGCTATAAGTGGGTTATTGTACTTACCTTCAAGTTTAATAGGTGGGAAATTAGCTGATACAATTGGTAGAAAGAAAAGTATTATGATATTTGAAACATTAGGTATATTATGTTATGGCTCATGTTTCCTTTTACAGCCTAACATATATATGGCATTAATATTATTGTTGTCAGGTGTTTTATTTGGTTTAGCTGGTCCATCACATGATGCAATGGTGGCAGATTTTACATCTGCTGATGAGAGAGAAGGAGCATTTTCTCTTAATTATCTTGGATTTAACTTCGGATATGCTATAGCTCAACTTTTTGCAGGATTTTTATTTGAACATAATTTAAAATTACTCTTTATTATTGATGCAATAACTGCATTAATCGCAGTGGGGCTTATTGGATTATTCGTATCTGAAACAATTCATGACATAGATAATGAAAAAACAGAAGAAAATGAATTAGAACAAAAAGAAGAAGGATCTATATTTGACGTATTATTTTCAAGACCAGTTCTTATTATATTTGCATTAACATTATTTGGTTATAGATTTGTGTACTCACAGTGGTCATTTATGTTGCCAATGCATGCTGAAAGTAATTTCCCAACAGACGGAGCTATGTTATATGGTATGTTAGGTACGTTTAATGCCGTAATCGTTGTTGTTCTTACACCTATATTAACTGCGATTTTTAACAAAGTAAGTAATGTAAAACGAGTATTTTATGCAGGAATTCTATTTACTATAGGGTTTGGACTTCTTGGATTTATATCAACTAAGACTGCATTTTTTGTATCTGTATTAATATTCACTATAGGAGAAATACTTGAAGCAATAAGTGTAATGCCATTTATAATGAATCATACTCCAGCCTCTCATAGAGGTAGAATGAGTTCAGTATTACCCTTTATAATGGGATTAGGATTTACTGTAGGTCCATTTGTAATGGGATTTGTTCTAGAAATATTTTCATTTGAAATTGGATGGAAGTTATGTGGGATTATAGTAGGGATGGCATCTCTATGTATGACAAAGATTTCTAAGATTGAAAAAAGTAGTAGAGTTGAAGCTAGTTTGTCAACTCAGGATAATTAATTGTTAACCGAAAAATAAAATCGGTTGACAAATAAAAATAATAGCTGTATAATACTCCTTGAAAGAATTAATAAAACAAAGGAGCAAAGCCATGAAATTACAACTTAGAGAAATGATTATGATTGGAATTTTTGCAGCATTAATGTTTATAGGAGCCAAAATAAGCATACCAACACCTTTTGGGGTACCAATAACTTTTCAACTATTTTTCTGTGTATATGGAGGATTGTTACTTGGATCAAAAGGAGGATTATTATCTCAATTAATTTATATTTTATTAGGACTTATTGGAGTTCCAGTATTCTCATACGGTGGAGGAATTCAATATGTATTTAACCCTACATTTGGTTATATTATTGGGTTTGCTTTGGCGGCATTTATTATTGGATTATTAGTGCAACGAATCAAGATAAGTTTTATAAAAGTATTAGGAATTTCTATAATCGGATATTTATTCATTTACTTGATTGGTAATTTGTATTTTTATTTTATGAAAGACCTTTATTGGAATAAACCAATGGAATTAATAACTGTATTTAAAGTCATGTTTCCATTTATGGTAAAAGATTTTATTCTACTTATAATAGCAGCATATACATCAACAATTATGATTCCTATATTAAGAAAATCAGGAGCATTAAAGACTGTAGATAGATAACATTAATTATATAGCTATATATACAATGCAACTATATAGTATTAACCCGAAAAGAGCAGGTTTTAACAATCTGTTCTTTTTTCATATTCATTTATATAATTTAATTATTCAGATATGAGTTAAATAAAGTACTTTTATAACTAGCATATCAGAATGATATTAGTATAGGCTTATAAAAAACATTCATGAATAAAATAATTATAGTAAAAATAAAATGTATAAATAGTGCTTAGTAAAGGATAGCAAATATCGTGACTAATAATTTATGAAATGGAAGTGACAAATTGGATATATCTTGTAAGTTAACGGTGATTTTAACGACTTATAATACAAAAAAGTATGTAGGGCAAGCCATAAAAAGTGTTTTGAACCAAACTTATAAAGATTATAAATTCATTATACTTGATAACTGTTCAACAGATAATACAGAAGGTGTTGTAAGTACATTCAAAGATTCTAGAATTACATATATAAGAAATGAGAAAAATATAGGTTTTGTAGGTAATATTAACAAAGCCTTATCTCTATGTGATACAGAATATTTAATAATAGTTCATG
The DNA here is from genome assembly GCA_025210515.1 of Vallitalea sp. GTDB lineage: Bacteria > Bacillota > Clostridia > Lachnospirales > Vallitaleaceae > Vallitalea. The sequence continues at coordinate 39,507 of JAOARM010000032.1, forward strand.
ATGATGACGTTCTAAAGCCTCAGCTTTTTGAAAAAGAAATTAACATATTAGAAAATTATGAAGATGTATCTATAGTAGGATCTAATAGAACGTATATTAATGATCAAGGTTATATGCTATATAATCTATATTCATTTAAAAAAGATAGAATTTGCAAAAAACATGAATATATAAAATCTGGATTAACGTTATGCTTACCAACAATTATGTATAGAATGTCATTTATTAAAAAACATAACTTAAAGTATCTGGAATATGTTTCTCGAACGGCAGATACTTATTTTCAATATGAGCTTAACATGCTAGATACATGCATATATTTTATTGGAGAGCCTCTAATATATTATAGAAGACATTCAGACCAATTATCAAAAGATGTATTACCAGTTCTACTAGATAGACTTAATTTTTGTGAGAAAGTATATCTACTAGCTAAGAAAGAAAAATTAGATTGGTTAATTAGGCAAAACTATTCTTTTCTAACTAATCTTTTATTTGGAAGATTTTATAGTTTTGATTATGATGACTCTCCACTATATGAGGCGATAATTAATCTAAAACAAAAAGAAATATATAATACATTGACAGAAGAACATAAGTTACTAATCAATATATTTATGAGGATTAATAATAAAGATATGAAATTAGATATAAATAGTTCTAATGAAAAGAATAGATTACAGTTACTTAATAGATGGTATGAAAAAATTAGTAATAATGATTATATATCTAATACACTAAATGAATTAAATGTTAATAATATAGCTGTTTATGGAAAAGGAATATACTTGTATTTCTTTATCAAAGATTGTGTGGTTAATGATATTGATATTAAATATATCTTAACAAAACAAAGTAAATATATTGCTATTAGTGAGTATAATATACCTGTTTTTAATAATGACGGAGTTAGTGTTTTGCCTAGTAATATAGATGCATTAATCGTATTAGATGAAAAAGCTACAGTTAATGTAAGTGAATATGATAATATTTGTAATAATATTATTTATTTAGAAGAATTGCTATAGATTTTGAGAAATATAATTAGAGTGTTTAACAAAAGTTTTTTTATTATTTATTATGTGAAAAAGAATAAGTTTGTATTAATTTTCAGGAGGAGTTAAATGAGTTTAGATAACAACTTGAAAAATGATATTTTACATAAGGTTGAAGAGTATTATTATGAATATCATAATAAGAATGAATATAGTAAAGGTGATAAAATCCCTTTTGCAGGAAGAGTATATGATAAAAAAGAACTTGTTAATTTGGTTGATGCTTCGTTAGATTTCTGGCTAACAGCAGGAAAATATGCAGATGAATTTGAGAGTAAGTTTGCAAAGTTTATGGAGGTTAATTACTGTATATTAGTTAATTCGGGTTCTTCTGCTAACTTAATAGCTATGACAACACTTACATCACCCAAATTAGGAAATAGAAGACTAAGAAAAGGTGATGAAGTAATTACAATAGCGGCAGGATTTCCTACAACTGTTAATCCAATTATTCAGAATGGTTTGATTCCCGTATTTGTTGATGTTGAGTTAGGCACTTACAATATTAAAGTTGATGAATTAGAAGATGCTTTATCAGAAAAAACTAGAGCAATTATAATAGCTCATACTCTAGGTAATCCCTTTAATGTTAATGCAGTAATGAAATTTGCACAAGAGAATGATTTGTATGTTATTGAGGATTGTTGTGATGCAGTAGGATCTAAGTATGACAATAAGATGGTAGGTTCATTTGGTCATCTATCAACAGTAAGTTTCTATCCAGCTCATCATATGACTATGGGAGAAGGAGGAGCAGTTCTAACTAATAATACAAAATTAATGAAAATTGCAACTTCATTTCGTGATTGGGGTAGAGATTGTTATTGTAAGCCTGGAAAGGACAATACGTGTGGTAATAGATTTCGAGGGCAATATGGAAGATTGCCACAAGGTTATGACCATAAATATGTATACAGTCATATAGGTTATAATCTAAAGCTTACTGATATGCAAGCAGCTATAGGAATAGCTCAATTAGAAAAATTACCACATTTCATTAAAAAAAGAAAAGATAATTATAGAAAACTAAAAGATATTTTAGCGTCTTATGATAAGTATTTAATGTTACCTAGAAAGACTATAGATTCTGAGCCTTCTTGGTTTGGTTTTCCTATTTCATTAAAAGAAAATATTCCTTTTACTAGGAGAGAGATAATTAATCATCTAGAAGATAACAACATTATGACACGATTACTTTTTGCTGGTAATATAACTAAGCAACCAGCATATGAGAATACAGATTATAGAGTTGTGGGAAATCTTAGTAATACTGATTATATTATGAATAATACTTTTTTCATTGGGGTTTATCCTGGTATTGATGATTCAAGGCTTGAGTATATAAGTGAAGTATTTGAAGAGTTTTTTAATATATATTAAGGAGCGAAAAAATGAAATTAGTTATATTAGCAGGAGGTTTTGGAACTAGGTTAGGAGAAAGAACAGTTGAAATACCAAAGCCAATGGTGCTTGTAGGTGGAAAGCCTATTATATGGCATATTATGAAGATATATTCTGCTTACGGTATTAATGAGTTTGTTATCTGTTTAGGTTATAAAGGAGAAGTAATTAAAGATTATTTTTATAATTATAGAATGAGGAATAATGATTTTACAGTGAATCTTAATGATAATAGTATTGTATATCATAATTTTCATAATGAGGAGAAGTGGGAAATAACACTTGTAGATACTGGGCTAAATACTCTAAAAGGCGGACGGTTAAAACGAATAGAAAAATACTTAGATGATGATATTAATTTACTTACTTACGGTGACGGTGTAGCAGATATTAACATTACTAAGCTAATAGGATTTCACAAATCTCATAATAAAATATTAACAATATCAGGTGTTCATCCGCCTGCTAGATTTGGAGAATTAATTGCTGAAGATAAAGAGCTTATTTCATTTGAAGAAAAAGCTCAAACTTCACAAGGATTAATAAATGGCGGATATATGGTCTTTAATAAAGAGTTGCTTACATACGTAAGTGATGATGAAAATTGTGATCTTGAAATAGGTGCGTTTGATAAGTTAACGAAGGAGAGAAAAGTAGCAGTATATAAAACACAAGGATTATGGGCTTGTATGGACCATGAAAGAGATGTTAAGCATCTAAATAAATTATGGAATAATAACGAAGCTTTTTGGAAGGTATGGTAGCTATGGAAGGATTTAATAATATCTATAGAGGTAAAACAGTTTTAGTGACTGGGCATACTGGATTTAAGGGGTCTTGGATATCTATATGGTTACATGAACTTGGTGCAAAAGTTATTGGATATGCACTTCAGCCAAGAACAGATAAAGACAATTATGTATTATCAGGTATTGGTAATAAGATTATAGATATTAAAGGAGATATAAGAGATAGATGTAAGTTATTAGAGGTGTTTGATAAATATAAGCCAGAGTTTGTTTTCCATATGGCGGCTCAACCTTTAGTCAGATTATCATATGAAGAACCTGTTGAAACTTATGAGACAAATGTAATTGGCACTATTAATGTCCTTGAAGCTATAAAAAAATGTGATGAAACAAAAGTAGGCATTTTTATTACTACTGATAAATGTTATGAAAATAAAGAGCAAATATGGGGATATAGAGAATCTGACTCTATGGGAGGTTATGACCCGTATTCATCATCAAAAGCATGTGCAGAAATAGCTATTAATTGTTGGAGACAATCATATTTTAATAATAATGAATATAATAAACATGGTAAATCTATTGCTAGTGTAAGAGCAGGAAATGTAATTGGTGGCGGAGATTGGGCAGAAAATAGAATTATACCAGATTGCATTAGAGCAATAGAGCAGAAAAAATCTATTAAAATAAGAAGCCCGAAAGCAGTTAGACCGTGGGAGCATGTTCTTGAACCACTTAGTGGTTATTTATTACTTGGTGAGAAAATGTATAATAACCCTATTGATTATTGTGAAAGCTTCAATTTTGGCCCTCAGTTAAGTTCCATAGTAACAGTATGGGAGATTGCAGAAAAAGTAACCAAAAACTATAATAGTGAAGAGTTAGAAGATATATCTTCTGTAGATGATTTACACGAAGCAAATCTATTATTACTTGATATTTCTAAAGCTTGGTTCAGACTGGGTTGGAAGCCTACTTTAAATATAGATGAAACGATTAACTATACAACTTATTGGTATAAAAATTATACTAATAAAAATGTATATGATCTATGTGTAGAACAAATAAAAAGCTTTATCTATAGAGGGGATAATTCATGAATATAATAAAAACCCAATTACAAGGTGTATATGTTATAGAGAATTTTCACAGCAAAGATAATAGAGGAAGTTTTACAAAAACCTATAATGCAGATAGTTTCAAGGAAAATAATCTATGTACACAATTTCATGAAAGTTATTACTCTGTTTCTAATAAAGATGTGATTAGAGGAATGCACTTTCAATTACCACCATATGAACATGAAAAATTAGTATATGTTGCAAAAGGTGAAATTATAGACGTTATATTAGATATAAGAAAATCATCAGATACATACGGAAAATATTTACAAGTAATATTATCAGATAAAAATCATATGTCAGTATATATTCCAAAAGGATTAGCACATGGATTTAGGTCAAATATTAATAATACTATTACTGTATATAATGTATCAACAGTTTATAACAAGGAAAAAGATTGTGGAATTAAGTATAATAGCTTCGGATATGATTGGAATATTGAGAAGCCAATTATATCCACTAGAGATTCAAGTTTCATAAATTTTGTAGAGTTTAAAAAAGAAAATCCTTTCTAGGAGATAATAATATGAATAAAAAAGCAATTATTACAGGCGGTACAGGATTTGTTGGGTCAAATCTATGCAGAATGCTTGTTGATAACAATTGGAAAGTATATATTATTTCAAGAAAATCGTCAAGTTATGATAATCTAAATGATATTAGAGATAAAGTTACTATATATGAATATAATTATAACATTTTAGATTTAATATATTTTTTTAATCTAGTTAAAGCTGATATAGTATTTCATATAGCATCATTATATATATCAGAGCATGAACCTAAGCATATTGATAATTTGATAGATAGTAATGTTAAGTTTGGTACACATATTCTTGAAGCTATGAGTAAATCAAACACTAAACTTATAATTAATACAGGTACATCATGGCAACATTATCATACTAACGAATATAATCCTGTTAATCTATATGCTTCTACAAAAGAAGCATTTGAAAAAGTTATTAAGTATTATACAGAAACTGAAAATATACGTTGTATTACATTAAAATTATTTGATACTTATGGAGAAACAGATAAAAGGAAAAAGCTAATTAATCTACTAAATAAGTTTGCAGATGAACATAAACAATTAAATATGTCACCTGGCAATCAAGTAATTAATTTAGTACATATTGATGATGTAATCAATGCGTTTATTAAAGCTTATGAGTACTTAATAGATAACAAAGAAATTATTAATGAAGTATATGGAGTTGGAACAGAAAATATAATTAGCCTTAAGGAATTAATGACACTATTTGAAGAAGTAACAGGGAAGAAACTTAATATAATATGGGGGGGACATGGATATAGAAAACGAGAAGTAATGAAGTTATGGAAGGGGTATAAAAAGTTGCCTAATTGGAATTGTAGAGTTACGTTAAGAGAAGGGTTAGGTCGGTATAGAAAATAATAAAGTAATTGATTATTTTTATTATAATAAAGGGTATTTTACCAGCAATTATATTGCTGTAAAATACCCTTTGTCACTGTTTCTATTAATCTAGCTCCAAATATGAAAATTAATATTAATTATACGTTAATCTCTAATAACTATTTGCATTTCATACAACGAATAACCATAAGATTGATTACGATTAACTCCTTTTAGCATTACATATCTACCAGTTACAGGTGCAAAGTTAATAGTTGTAGGGTACATATCATCAATTTCTATGATATCCATATTGCTACCATTAACATGTTTAGCTGTAGTCCAATTGGTGTTATTAGACGATACTAATATTTCATATTCATTAGTCCAACCATTTTCCCATAATAAGTCAACACCTACAACACTTTTTTCCTCACCTAAATCAATAGTAATACTTTCTTCATCTTCCCAATCACTAGCCCATCTTGTATCAGTATCACCATCAATAGCTTGACTAGGTGAGTAGTCATGAAAAGGATTACTTTCATAAGAAGATGCAGTAGCGGATTTATTAGAAGCTGCATTATAGTCAATATCTAATGTAGGAGCTATAGAGAAAGTCACTAAAGTATAAGGTTTAATTGAGGTTGTAACATAACGTCCTCCCTCGCGGATGACACATTCTTGAACTTTGTTAGAAATATTACCTACAACTAACTTAATTCTACCAGTTTCATTATCTAGAAAAGCAACTTCATGTAATCCTTTAGTGAATTCATAATCTTTATCATCAAATACTGTAGTTACATCCCCTTTTCTATAAGTACGGGATGTACTTTCTGTTTCAACTCTTACTTCATTAGGTCTTATTGTTCTACTCATATGCTTAAATACATAGTAAGCTGGATTATATATAATGTTATTATTGGTAGTATCAACCATCATTGGAGCATGGCAATAATTAGTTTCTCTATGTAAAGGGCCACCAGATGTATTCAGAACTATATTCCAGTCAATCCACCCTGTTGTACCAAATTTAAAATCATTAATCATATCAAATACATATCGTTTTGCAGGATCAAGAGAATTAAGCCAAGGACCTTTTTCTTGACAACCTTCTGTTGCAACTAATAATGTATTAGGATAGTTTTTATGAAAATATGCAATGTTTTTAAAGTCATCTACTGCCCATGTAGGTCTTTTTACAATTTCATCAGCCAAGTCAAGAGGGCCGTACCAATGAAAACCAATTCCATCAATGTACTTACTAGCACTAGATTGAAGCAAAGCTTTATTAAATGAAATAAATCCATCACCTTTACCAACTGCACCTTCTTGCTTATCCCAATCCCATACCAATAACTTAACATCTTCAAATCCTTCTTCATTAAGACGTGGACCTAAGTGATTAGATATAAAATCTATTGTAGTATTAATTGACCAAGTGCAAGCTTCCCAATTAGGATTGTTCTGTGCCTCATTTTGTACAGATATAGAATAAAAATCAATTCCTTCTTCTTTATAAGCTTTTAGATATTCTACAAAATATTTAGCATATAGAGGATAATACTTTGGAAGTATATGGTTAGGAATTGAAGAAACTGAACCTGCATTAATACCACTACCATCTCCATTACCATATCTTATACCACTATGTTTCATCCACCCAGGAGGTGCCCAAGGTGCTGCAAAAACTTTTAAATAAGCATTATAAGTTAAAGCTCTTTTAATAGCTGGTATAATATCATCTTTATCAGGATCAATAGAGAAGTTGGATAAATCGCTTGTTTCGGTTGGGGCATAAGTATATTCAGAAGTAGAGAAATCGCATGAGCCAATATGGGTTCGTACAATAGAATAATTAGCACCAGATTCATCATAGTATGCATCATAGATTTCTTGTTGTTTGTCAGCAGGTAAACTATTAATAACAGATACAGCTGATTCAGTAAGTGCACCACCTATACCAATCATTTTCTGATCTAGTTCGTGAGAGAGAATATTAATAACATTACCTTTCCCCCATGCACCAGAATCTGTAAAGTATAAGGAATCCATTTTTTTCAGAGCATATTTTTCTCCTTCACCAAAATAACTTTCCCATACTTGAATTTCATTCACTTGATTTTTAGCATTTTCAGCATATACAGCAGTAATGGAAAATAAGTTAACAACAAGAAGAGTTACAATCACTAATGATAGTTTTTTTCTCATAATAGCATTCCTTTCTATAGTTTATTTATTACTATAATATTATGGATAAGCATTAATTATACAAAAATTGTACAAATTAATTTGAATATAAACTGTATGTAGAGTAAAATAAAATCAATAAAGTAGTAGATATGAGATATATGAGAGTGAAGGGGCTAAGATAGTGAAAAACAAATTAGAAGAAAGGCTAAGAAAATATAAAAGAACCTATATAACATTAGATGAATTAATAAATTTTTATCAAGGAAGTATAGAATATGATATTTTTGTTGAATTTATAAAAGACTTAGAAAATAGAGGCGGTATAGAACCTGTTAAAAAATCTGGTTATAATAATGGGTTAGTACCTCTTGCATATAAATATAGAGTTAATAAACCATATTTCAAACAAAAATATTATAATAGATTAAATAAAAAACAATGGGAGATTAATTCTCTACTTAGCTTAGAGAGTTATTATGCCTTAGATGAATCAATTTTTAGTAATGATGAGCCTTATATTAATTTGATAAGCAAGTATATTTATAATTATGACTAATGAAAAACATATAAATATGGCTTATCTAAAAGTGAAATCACCTATATCGGTATATAAATTACAAGATGTTGAGCAACTGAAATTACTTCAGTAATTGTAAGTTGAAAATCATAAGAATAATAATCATTATTGTTATTGAGGGGGGATTAAGTGTTAGTTGGGGGGCAAATAAATAGCTTAGATTAAAATTTGCCCCCTAATTATTTAGATACTTAGTGCTTTTGTATGTGCAGTTTTGGTAGCTTCAAAAACTCTTCCTGGTTTTCTACTATCACCAATGTAATATACTTCTTCTGCAACATTTTCTTTTACACAATCATAATATAGATTATTATTACTTCTAACACCTGCGGCTAGAACAACCATATCAGCATCTAAAGAAGTTTCTTTATTCACAACTTTGATAGGTTTGCTAAATGGTACCTCAACATTAGGTGGAACTATTGGCTCCCAAGTATTATAAGGATTAGGAACTGTGTCTGATACATTTTTATCTATTATTACACAGTTATTTTTTATTTCTGTAACACTTGAACAGTTATGTAGAACGATACCAGCCTTTTCAGCATAATGAAGAAGATGACCTCTATTAGCTGTACATGTATGATTCATAAAGTAAGGGCTCATTTCTACAACTTGCACATTTTTTTCATATTCGTAGTGTAAGAAATACGCTGTTTCAAATCCTACTACTCCACCACCTATAACGATAACATTATGGGCATTGTTTACTAGGTCTGGATTTTCTAAAACATCAATAGCAGATACAACATTTTTAGAGTTAATACCTTTAATAGGTGGAATTACTTGGTCTGTTCCAGTTGAAACCATTATAACATCATAATCTTTGGATTTTAAATCTTTCAATGTGATTTCTGTATTAAGATGTAGATTCAGAGTTTTATTTTCTTGTTCTTTAGCTAATGAATTTTCAAGATATGTTAAATAATTTTTTAGTTCATATTTAATTTTTGCTTTTGAACCTGGAATTAACATACCACCTACGGAAGCATTTTTCTCGTATAAATCAACTTCATGTCCTCGCTTACTTAGAGTTATTGCAGCTTCTATTCCAGCAGGACCGGCACCGATTACAGCAGCTTTTTTTGTAACAAGTGATTTTGTAACTTCACTTGGATAATTAAGTTCAAATCCTGTTCGTGGGTTAACAGCACATTGTGGATGTCCGCCTTCAATAAATTCGTTAATACAACCTTCTTGACAACCAATACAAGGGATGATTGACTTAACGTCACCTTTATATGCTTTGTTAGCAAATTCTGCATCAGCTAGTAATGGTCTTCCAAGCATAACCATATCACATTTTTTATTACGAAGAGCTCTTTCAGCAAGGTCTGGATAACCAAGTTTTCCAACGGCAACTACAGGTACTTTTTGTCCTGCATTTGAGATAATCTTGTTTTCTTCAAAATGCTTTTTAACTAGTTCAGATATTTCAAGGAAACATCCAGATGGCATTGATGCTGGTGGGTGAGGTAACCACCAATTATCATAACATCCAAGATCAACGTCAAAAATATCCACACCTGCTTTTACTAAGTTCTTCATATAATCAAGAGTTTGTTCAACTGTACGCTCATTTCTAAATTTCTTTAATGATTTAACTTCATTCATTTTATCAGTATAAGTAATATTCAACATTAGAGATAAATCAATACGATACATAATAGGGTAGTCTTTACCGCAGCGTTCACGAATTGCTTTAACTGTATCAATACCAAAACGTTGCCAATCTGAATATTTTCCTATTTTTCTTCTGTTAAAAGCAGTATTAGTAAGTTGTTCCATTAAGTAACCTTCATGTCCGTGAAGATAAACACCATCAAGTTTAGCTTCTTTGGCATCAGCAGCAGCTTGACCAGTATTTTTTATGATTTTTGTAATATCTCTGTCAGATAGTCTTTTACAAGGTACTTTACTCATATAGAAGTTTGGGTTCCATGATGCACTGACAGGCATTTTATGTTTTGTAACTAGACACTGTGGATTTCCAACTCTTCCCATTCCAGGCGTCAATTGAATAAATATTGTTGCTCCATGAGAATGACATGCAGAAGATAAATCTCTCCAACCAGAGAATACAGTTCTGCTTCTATCAATTCTTGGGAAAATAGATAAATCACCTTTTTCCGTTAATGAGTTATCAATACCCATACTGGTTGGGATAAGTCCAGTAGTTATAAGACCTACGCCACCTTTTGCTCTTTCTTCAAAGTAAGCAATCATATCTTTGCTTGGTCTACCAGTTTCATCAGCCATGCAAATATTTCCCATTGGTGCCATTACAATTCTATTTTTTACTTTTAAGCGATTTATTTGGATTGGTGAGAATAACTCATTATATGGATACAAGTCTTTAGTCATCTTTGGAATATCATATTTTTTATTGAACCAATCTCCAAAATTATTTTCTAAGTTATTTAGAATTTCATTATATTGCTTGCTCATAATAATCTCCTTCTCACTTCTATTATTTTACCTCAATAGGTTTTGTAATATATTCAGCACCCATATAAACTGGACAAGCTCCACCGAATTTACCTGGCTGTACTTTAATTGCTTCAATTGCATGTGGTAAGTGAGCAGGAATATAAACAGCTGATGGTACAGGCACTTCATAAGTTTCATTTCCTAATGTTATTTTGAACAGAGCAGTATTATCTTCTCCAATCAATAAATACATTTCATCTTCATCGTGGATATGAGGAACGGCTTTACCCATCATACCATTTTCAATGGCATTACTTATGTTTTCTGTAGCTTTCATAAGTGCTGGACATACCCATACATTAGCTTCCTTAACTAAATCACTACTCATAATTACTGGATAGCCTTTTTCTGTGATACCGCCTTCGTGATGTGGTAAATCTTTTGTCCATTGCATTTCTTTTACTACTAAATGAGATGTGTCTTCTAATGTTTTTGGATTTTCTGGAACTGGAAGAGTATCATATGTTGTACCAAAATAAATAGGGCAAGCTCCACCAAATTTACCTTCACCAGCTTTAATAGGTACTATTGAATGTGGTAAACCAGCAGGAATATAAACAGCAGCTGGAGGTGTTAATTCATAAGAATCATTACCTAGCGTTACTGAAATTACACAAGAACCTTCTTCTCCTACGATTAAATACATTTCATCACCATTATGGATATGTGGGACGGCTTTACCCATCATACCACTTTCAATAGCCATACTTACTTTTGCATCAGCTTTCATAAGTGCTGGACAAACCCATACTTTGGATTCTTTAACTAAATCATTACTCATAATTACAGGATAGCCTTTTTCTCCTATTGAACCTTCATGATGTGGTAAGTCTTTAACCCATTGCATTCCTCTAACTATTAAGTGTTCGTATTTGTTTGACATAATATTACCTCCAAATAATTTTGTCTTTAACATACCGCGGTATGTGAGAATGTTAAAATTATAACATGATAAATCAATAATTACAAGCGTGATTTTAAATCTTAGCCTATAAAAGTTTATTTGTAGTTACATTTTGGTTATGTTATAATTTTATACATAAATTTTTAATAAATGATATCATTTGTGTAATATAATAAAATTAATATATAAATACAATTATAGAATTTACAAATAATTAGGAGAAAGAAATGATAAATCGTAATTTACAGGCTAAACAAACGAAGGAAAAAATAAGACAAACTGCTTTTGATTTAATTCTTGAATCAAGTTTTGATAAAGTATCTATTAACCAAATATGTAAAAAAGCAGAAGTAACTAAAGGAGCTTTTTATCATCATTATAAATCGAAATCTGATATTGTCATAGAAATGTATGAAGTTAACGTGCTTTCTAAACTGAATCTAAGTGAAATTGTAGAAAGTTCAAAGACATCTTTTGAAAAAATTCACGATTCTATTTTAACATATTTGCATTTATTGTTTGCAGACAGTCATGCTTTTGTAAGGCAAGTATTAATTCATGAAATAACTACAGATGAATCAGTTTTCTTAACTGAAGGTGTAAAAACCTATGATATTCTCAAAAATATTATAGAAGAAGGGCAACATAACAAGGAAATAAGAACCGATCTATCAAGTAATAGAATTACTAATTCGCTAGTAATATTCATAAGAGGAACATCTTATGATTATTTTATAAAAAAATGTAGTTATGACTTTTTTGAAAGAGTTGAATCTGATATGAAGGTTTATTTAGAATGGTTAAGGTATGTTGATAAATAGAGCAGATATAATATTCTATTCTATTTTTTATTAATGTTTTTCTATAGCTAAGAATAGAATATAATAAAGATGGGATAAAGTTGGGTAGAACCATGAAAAAAAGAATGCATTTAGATAGGAAGGGCATAACTAAGATTATTGGCATATTGTTAATTATTCTAGCTATTATGATGTTAAGTAATATGTTGATTGAAAAGACAATAGAAACATTATCAGTTAGCAAAAAGTCGTTGCCAATATATTGTGTTGATACAGATGAGAAAAAAATTGCTATTAGCTTTGATGCTGCATGGGGAAATGATGATACAGATGATTTATTAGCTATTTTGAAGGAATACAATATAAAAACTACATTCTTCTTAGTATCTATGTGGGTAGAGAAGTATCCAGATGATGTTAAGAGAATGATTGAAGAAGGTCATGATATAGGTAATCACTCAAGCACACATCCACATATGACAAAGTTATCCAAAGAAGGAGTTAAAAAAGAGTTGATGGGTGCTCATGATAAAGTTAAAGAATTGACAGGATATGAAATGGAGTTATTTAGACCTCCTTTTGGAGATTATAATGATAGTTTAGTTGAGACAGCTAAGGAGTGTGGATATTATACTATTCAGTGGGACGTTGAATTAATTGATATGAAAGTAAAGTATACTTAGCTCTATAAAAAAGTATTATTAATTTATTTATAACTAATAATCTATTGTCGTCGTGAAAACTATAGAAAGATTATATTATAAATATATCTATAGAACTTTTCATATGTGAAATATTTTGTTATAATATTACATAAATAAAATATATTGTTACGCAAATACATATATATACTTTTTTGTAGACATATATTAATTAAACGCAAATAGGAGGAGTTATAATGAAAAGTAGAAAATTAATTGTATTAGTTTTATTTTGTCTTTGCATTTTAGCAACAAATAGTTATGCCAGTGAAAATAAAAGGAATATAGTTGGACAACCTATTAAATATATGCTAGAAGACGAAGGGGTAGTAACGGTTCAACAGGTAACAGCAGTTATTATAAATAATGATATTGAATTTAGAATCTATTTTAAAGATAATGAGTTAACTTCGTTTAGTTTTTTCAATCCCCCATTAGGTAATATAATGTCGATATATGGAGAGGTACCTGCTGGTACTAACGAGGAAGGGATTTTAAGAATAAAATGCTCTTTAGAGGAGTTTAAGAAATTTGGGGCAATTACAATCAAATTATTTACAGAGTATTCCCATGAGAGCTGGATATATTTAGAACCTCCTAAAATTAGATATGACAGAATACCTAAAGTGTTTCAAGTAGAAGATAAAAATCTAATGGAAGCTATAAAAAACAAATTAGGAACAGATATAGTTTTTACTGATCAATTGAAAAAGATAACATGGTTAACTGGGAATGGTAAGAAAATCACTAATTTAAAAGGTTTAGAAAAGTTAACTGAGTTAATATATTTAGATCTAGGAAATAATGATATACAAGATATAAGTGCGCTAAGTAGATTAACTAAACTTAAATATCTTAGTCTACAAAATAATAAAATATCAGATATAAGTAGTCTTGAAGATTTAGTTAATTTAGAACAATTAAGCTTAAAAAACAATAATATAAAAGATGTAAGTAGCCTTGCACATCATAAAAAATTAAAAGAGTTATTCCTTGCAAATAATGATATTAATAATTTTTCAATACTCAAAGATACATATAAAAACTTAAAAAATAATGATTTTGAAGAAAATTTTATTGGAGTATTAATAAAAGAAGGAGCATTTAAAGATATTAATTTTTTAAAAGCTAATGAGGAGAAAATAATAAACCATACAGTAAATAAATTTAATGATATATCATCAGGAATTTGGTATACAAAAAGTGTTGCATATGTTTTTGCAATGGGAGTTATGGACGGTTATTCAGATAAATCATTCATACCAAACGGATCAATAACTATAGATCAGTTTATTAAAATTGTTATATCTACGTTAGGATATGTTATTGATAAAGGGAAAGATTATTGGGCTCAACCTTATATTGATAAAGCTGTACAATTAAAAATAATTAATGAAGGCGAATTTATTAATTATAAAAGGCAAATTACAAGAGGAGAAATAGCTCTAATTATTGCAAGAGTAATAAGTGACGAAGATAAGCAAAGTAATATTGAGGATTATAAAGAAAAAATAGCTGATTATGACTTAATACCTGATAAATATAAAGAAAGTGTTCTTTTAGTATATTCAAAAGGTATTATATCTGGATACCCAGACAATACTTTCAGATACAATGAGACTGCTTCAAGAGCAGGGGCTACTTCTATTATAGTAAAACTAATCGACCATTCAGCTAGAAATAAGAATTAATAATATGTATGTAAGATAAAAGAAGGGGCTTTAATTATATCCCCTTCTTAATTAATATTTCCAAGCTATTTTAATTTCATCATTAGTAATAAAGATTTTATCAATTACTTTTCTTGCAATTTCTTTTTTTTCTTCTATATCTAAATTATCCCAATCAGATATTTTCTGAGAGATTTCAAAAATTGTTTCGGTTGTTTGGTTATTTATATTATTATCTTCAATAGTTTTTAATATATTTTTTTTTAGCAAATCTAGTTCTTTTATTTTCTTGTTTATATAGTCCATTACCACATCATTAGAAAGAGCAAGTTTATCTATTAATTGGTTAATCCGATTATCTATATCAATGACTTGGAGTTTAAGTTGATTAACTTCGGTACTACTAGTATTATCATTATCAAAATTAATAGGATTCATATGTAAGAATCTATTACGAATCTCTAATTCAACATAAGCTTCAATTTCATTAACATAATGAGTTTTATGCTTAACATCGCATACTTTATAACTTGATTTACCTCTACAGTTAAAATATTTCGTATGTTTCCACTGAGTTACTGTCATTGCATAATTACAGTAACCACATTTGGTAAGTCCTGATAACCAAGTATATTTACCTTTGCCACTATTCTTAATCTGCTTATTAGTATCAAGTTTATATTGACATTGAAGCCATATTTTTGAATTAATAACGCCCTTATGTTGCCCAATAGTTAGTAATTGATCTTTAGTTTCTGCATATTTACTAGCTGACTTAGTTCGCTTTCCAAAAAGTAAACAACCATTTTGTCCAGTAAATTGAAGAAGTTCATTGTGGATAATATAGCCTTTATTAGAGAAGTAGGTGTATATATCTGCATCAGCTTTTACATAAGCAGGATTTCGAAGAATACGGTTAATTTTAATAGTATCCCAGTTAACTCCTTGAGGAGATTTGATTTTATTAGAATCAAGATATTTCTTAATATCTGCTAGAGACTTATTTGTCTGAGAGTATTGGATGAATATTTCTTTGACAATAGGCATAAGTGTATTATCTTGTTCTAATATAGATGTTTTTTTGCCATCAACTATAGTTCTTTTATTAATAAACCCATAAGGACAGTTACCACCAAGGAAGAACCCTTTTTTTCCTCTTGCATAGTAATTATCCTTAATTCGTTGTGCAATAGTCTCACGTTCTAATTGAGCAAACACCATTATGATATAGACCATAGCACGTCCCATAGGGGAGGAAGTATCAAATTTCTCTGTTGCAGATACAAAGTCAACTTTATTATCTTGAAGTATATTAATAATATTAGCAAAATCAGTAATAGAACGACTAATTCTATCTAATTTATACACAACTATCTTAGAAATTTCACCTTTCTTAATATCTTTCATCATCTGTTCAAATTGGGGACGGTTAGTATTACCGCCACTAAAACCTTTATCAATGTAGGTTTTATATTCTTCAGAACCTATTTCTTTCTTAGCGTATTCTATTTGACTATCTATGCTAATGCTATCTTTTTTATCTATGGATTGACGAGCGTATATGGCTATCATGGTATCACCTGCTTTGTTAATTATATTAATTAGAATGATATGGGAGAAGGAAAGATTATTAAACAAAATGTGAATATAAAAAACTTTATGTAAATGAATTGCATAAATCATAATTTAGATTATTGTACCTATAATATTACTTACTAAAATTTCTTTACTGTCATTGTAATGACAGTTTAATTCTGTCACTTTACCGTTTGCCTAACTTTTAATTTGATTAAAGTGTAGCCATAATACGTGTTTGACATTATTAAATTAAGTCAATTAATTATTTATTGTATTCAATTCATAATAAGTATTTCTATGAATTAATTATTTTAATTATGATATAGTAATGAAATGTTTTTTGGTTACTTATAAGATATAAAAAAACAATTAGATAGCATGGAAAATGCATTCCTAATTATAACATATTGCTTTAATATATAAATAGAATATAAAACTTTTAAATTTATTAATATAAATATTAATAGTAAATAAAATAATTATAAATTTTTGCCCAAATAATCATTACATTAATAATGTACAAACACTACCTCATAAGATTCTATATAGGAGTTGATTTCATGCCTTATAGAGTAATTAATATCTATCCAGATATTACAGATGAGGAAAGAAAAAGACGCGAAAAAGAGGTAGCTGAATGTGTATATAGAGTATTTAAGAGATATGAAGAAAGAGTAAAGAAAGAAAAAGAGTTAGCACAAAAAAAGATATATGATGCTAATTAATCTTCAATGTACTTACTTTTAATTATTCCAAGAAATAAAAAGGACAACCCGTCAAGAAGAACTGTATAACTTGTTATAAAGATGTATATAGTTATAAGATTAGATTAGTAAATTAATAATTATGATATGTTTTATAATGATTATAGGATAGTAAAATACATACTACTAAATATATAACCCATCTTATAAATATAGCCACTGAAAATGGAAAAATAAACATCAATACTAAAATAGAAATATTTAATATATACAATATAATAATAATTAAAGATGTAATATGTTTTTTGTTGTTAATAAGAAAGAACGATAATTTATTCATTGTAATACCTCATTTTAATATAAAAATTCTCAATTAAATATATAAGTATATAAGTAAGAATAAGTTGAGAGAGATATTAATCTTCCAACTTATATTCAAAGTAACTAAAGACTTTAACAAGTAACTCACAAACAAATTTCCACATAAAAACAACAACTATAAAAAATACTATGAATCCAAGTACTGCTAATGGAGTGTTATTTTTCATAACACTAGTATAAGAATACATATCTCGTCCTTGAATATGTCTAATTTGTTTTTCATAAGTACAAGTTAAATATACAACTCTTCCAAATAGATAGGCTCTATAGGCTATAAATATTATTCCTAAATGAAATATTTTATGTATTATATATGACACTGAAAGTTTACCTAATGTAAAAAAATCTTTTAAATTGTTCATTTATTAATCACCTCTCAAATATTGTAACTCTTTAATAGTATAAAGGCAAGATGGTATTAGGATATGATTTGAAATAAAAATATAATATTAGGATTCAATTGAATATAGATTGATGTTAAATATTAACATACTATATTTATTTGGGATTTATAACGCATAATGATAGTCTAGACTGGAAAGAGTACGGAGTAGACCATGAAGTAAAAACCGTATTACAAAACAAAAATTTATCAAATGGTTCAATAATTCTTTTCCATAATGATGCAAAATACACACCAGAAGCTTTAAGACCTATACTTGATGGTTTGAAAGAGCAAGGATATGAGATTGTTCCAATATCAGAATTAATTATTAGAGATGATTATTATATGGATCATACTGGAAGACAGATGAGGAAGTGAGAGGAGTAAGTTAATTACTCAGTCTATTACAATTTAAGAAAGAGTATAAAATCATATTAAAAGAAGGTAAAAAAGAAGTTGTTGTTGTTTCTAATACCTTCTTTTTTTGACGCCATTTTATAATATAGATTAATGATGCTGTAAATGTACACTTATAGATATTATAATGTCTCAATAATAATAGCTACTAATAAAATTCATTATGGCTTTGGATTATATCAAATCTATAATAAAATATTCACAAAATTAATTAACTAAATATAGTGATAATTAAAATTCTTTCTAAAAGACATGCATATACATATTATAAGAGAAAATAAAGGCATTAGCCAACAAGATAGGAGAGGTTTGGATGAAAGAAAAGTTAATAACACTATTAGAGGTTAGAAAAATTATTGCATTATTGGTAACTATATTATTTGTGATATTAAGTTTATTAGGAGAGATTGCATCTGATAAAGTATTTGAAATTGTGCTAATGGTTATTGCTTTTTATTTTGGAAAATCTACTGCATTAGATAATCCACATTAATGTAAACTATTATTTATTATAGAGTAAGTTTTTATGTAGTATTAGTAAATAATATTACACAATATTAAGTTATATTTTTGTTGTAATTACAATATATTTGTTATAAAATAAATACATATATATATTAAGTAGTAAAAAGGGGGCATTGTAAATTATTTTTCATTAATATTCAAAGAAGGTGATGTTACTGTAGTTGTTGTAGATAAAGTCAACGTTCCACAAAATATTGAGGAAGGAAGATTTAGTAATCGTTCTTATTTTCATTTTAGCATAACTAATAATACTGATAAGGATATAAAAGGAATACAAGGTACATTAGACATACAAGATATGTTTGGAAAAAGTATTATGAATAAATCATGTGATCTTGTGGGTAATACAATTAAGCCAGATGAAACTATAATTAATAAAGATCTAGGATTAGACATTAATGAATTTATGAATGACGATGTTAAAGTGTATTCAACAGACTATAGTGATTTAAAGTTTATATATAATGTAAATAAAATAATGTTTGCTGATGGAACATTAAAAGAATAGTTATATAAAATTAAGAAGGGTCTGTCTGAAATTTTGATGCTTAGACGACAGCCCCTTATGTGTTTACACTACTTTCAATATAATAATGCAAATAAATTAATTGATATAATAATTAGTATAATGATTAATATACTGTTAACATGACTACTTAGCTTATTTAATTTTACATTATTATCAATATGAATTAGAAAAATAAGTTCTTCGTTTGATATGTCCCATAAATCTATTCTATAGTATTTCCCGCAATTATCACTTAGATTATCATTATCGAAGTAGATATGATTTTGCTTAACGTATAATTTTCTTTTTTTAGAACTCATCTTTTTTACGATTTTACTTTCTTCTTCTTTCAAATAAATTCTATCATAATAGTTTTTTTCAATACAATAACGTCGTTTTAGTGCTTTTACTCATTCATAGCATTATCATCCTTTTAAATAAATTACATATATTTATGACAAATATTAAATATCAATTAATAACTAGAATTATATTAATTGATAATAACTAAAACCAAACATTTCTAAATATTACAGTCAAGATTGCAGCGATAATATTAAATATACTATGTATCAATATGCTATGTTCAATATCTTTTTTATAAGCTGTATACATACAGACAATACCTAGAGGTAATATTTGAATATATTTTATCCAATAATTAACTAATACTCCGTTATGATATAGTACCCATATTATAGTAGGTATTAACATTGCTGCCCAGTGAAAGTAGTTATTTTTAGTTATTTTCTTTGCCCAATACAAAAAGATTTGTAGATATAGATAACGATACATTATTTCTTCCATAATGGGAGCAAGAATGAACATAGCTATATATGTTACAATAGATTTATCAATATTAACTAACGTTGGAGAAAAAGATACTATGTTTTCATTAACTATAGGATTTTTTATTGTGAAAATTATGCAAGTCCATAGAGCTAAGAAAATATTTACAAATAATATGTATTTCCATTCAATTAACGAAAAGTTAAACTTAGATTTTAATATCTTACTACCTGTCTTCCAATTAATATCAGCTAATGTTTGAGCGGACCTTAAATACATTTTCATAGTGGCATAGAGTATAAAGATTCCAATAAATACTCCAATATAAATTGCAAAATTGGTCACTTTAAATGATATATATGCAACAATAATACAAATAAGATTGGTAATTACATATATCTTAGAAATAGTTCTTGAATCAGCTTTATAACGTATAGAGTAATCTTTTGTATTATTATATAAGATAATAATATAGATAAATAAAGCAATATGTGCAATAATTAATATTAATTTCATTAGAATATCCTCCTTATTAAATATATAAAAATAATTTTACAACTAAATAATTATATTGTAAAGTAAATAAATGAAAAAATAATATATAGTAATAGAATGTAATGTATATTTTATGAATACAACTTTTGATTATTGCTTTTTATAGTCTTAATCATATATCATTAAATTTATGGGAATTATTAATTACTAACTTGACAATAATATATTATATAAAACTATAGTATTTTTCAAAGGTAGGGTTAACATGAAAAAAATTATTATAACTGGTAATAAAAATTTGAGTAACTTAATAAATATTTTTGAAGATATTATGAATAACATTGGCATAGATTATGAGATTACTGAAATTGATAATAATGTAAGTATTCATGTGTTTGATGATAAAGAAGATATGGCATATTATGTAATTTCAAATGTAGATAGTGAAATAAAAACTGCTCATATTGATATTCCTTCTTATACATTGATAACACTTGGAGTGAACAAAAAATCCAGTGTTACTATGTCAAGTTTAGGCGGAGACTTAGATACAAGTAAAACATTAATATATTGTATTCAAAGAGAAATCTATGAAGAAAATATAGTAATAGAGCCTCAAGAGATTCCCGTGTTTGTCAAGTCAAAATGGGGACATGATATATATAATATAATGTCAGCTGTAACAGCGGCATTAATAGTGGATATAAATATTAGTGATAAGTTAAAAAAAATCTACTTCTAAAAATCAGTTATGTGGAATAAAAATAAGTATAGACAAACATTTAACATATGAGTATATATTGAATTAGATAAGTATTCAATATAAAGGAAGGGAGATAAGGTTTATGGAAGATAATGTTATTAGAAACAACCAAGTTAATCTAATAGGGAAAATACATTCAGATTTTGAGTTTAGTCATGAAGTATATGGAGAAGGATTTTATAATTTTAGTGTAGAAATATCTAGACTAAGTGATAATTCCGATATTATTCCTATATTAGTTTCCGAACGATTGATTAATACGAAAGAAGATATGAAGGGAAAACTTATTGATATTCAAGGACAATTTCGGTCATATAATAGGCAAATTGATGGAAAGAATAGATTAGTTTTGACTGTTTTTGCAAGAGAGATATCGCTTCTTAATGAAGATGAAATAAAGAGAAATCCTAACTACATATATTTAGATGGGTACATATGTAAGTCACCTATGTACAGAACAACACCTTTTGGAAGAGAAATTACAGATATACTTCTAGCAGTGAATAGACCATATAATAAATCTGATTATATTCCATGTATATGTTGGGGAAGAAATGCTAGATATGCTGAAAAATTTAATGTTGGCGATAGAATAAAAATATGGGGAAGAATACAAAGTAGAGAATATCAAAAGAAATTAAGCGATACTGAGTCAATAAGTAAAGTAGCATATGAAGTGTCTATTTCAAAGATTGAAGTGAATGAAGAAGAGTGATATGAGTCAGAGAGTATTCTTTGACTTATTTTTTACCATAGTAAATCTAGACACAATTTATTATTAATAGTTTAGAATGTATAGGGTAATAGGGAGAAATATGAAGCTTACTCTATACATTCTAAGTATAAATCTATATTAATAATACTATACAAGCCCTAATAATCTTGATGCTTGAGCCACAATAAAGCATAGTACTATACCAGTTATAGTAGGTATTATAAATGAAACCAATGTCCATTTCTTACTTCTAGTTTCTTTGAAAATTGTTATGAGTGCTGTTCCACAAGGAAAGTGATTTAATGAAAATAGCATTGTACATATGGCAGTAAGCCAAGTCCAGTTATTAGCAACTAACAATTTTCTTAGTGATTCTAAACTATCAAGTTCTATCATAGCACCAGTTGACATATAGCTCATAATAAGTATAGGTATAACAATTTCATTAGCTGGAAAACCCAGTATAAAAGCCATTAATATATAACCATCTAACCCAATAAGAGAGGCAAAAGGATCAAGAAAGTTAGCACAGTGAGCCAGAATGCTTATATCTCCCACGATTATATTTTGTAGTATCCATATTATAATACCAGCAGGCGCGGCGATTATTATTGCTCTACCTAGAACAAATAATGTTCTATCAATTAATGATCTAACTAATATTTTGCCAACTTGTGGTTTTCTATATGGAGGTAGTTCAAGTGTAAATGATGATGGAAGACCTTTTAATATAGTTTTTGATAATATTTTTGACATAGCAAAAGTAATGAAAACTGCTAATACAATAGTAAGTAATATAACAAGTGTACCAATGATTGATGAGAACTTACCCCTTATACCAGCTATAAAAATTGTAGCTAATGCAATTAGAGTTGGAAATCGGCCATTACAAGGAACGAAGTTATTGGTTATTATTGCGATAAGTCTTTCTCTAGGAGATTCAATAATTCTACAAGATGTAATTCCAGCAGCATTACATCCAAAACCCATACACATTGTAAGACTTTGCTTACCATGAGCACAGCATTTTTTGAAAAAATAGTCTAAGTTGAAAGCAACTCTAGGTAAATAACCTAAATCTTCAAGTAAAGTAAATAGTGGAAAAAATATTGCCATAGGAGGTAACATTACAGAAATTACCCAACCTAGCGTTCTGAATAGACCTAATACTAGTATACCATGTAACCATTTAGGTGCATTAATCCACATAAAAAACTCAGTAAGTTGCTCTTCCAAACTATAGAAAGCACTTGATAACATGGAAGAAGGATAATTAGCTCCGATTATAGTTATATAAAAGATGATTCCTAATAACAATAGCATTATTGGAATACCTAATGTTTTGGAAGTAATTATTTTATCAATTTTATTATCAATATCTTTTTTATTACTTTTAGCTTTTTCTTTATGTACCACTTTATGACTTATGGATTCAGCTTTATTAATTATGTTGGAAACAACTTTTTCTCGTAAAGTATTAATGTTAATATTGTGTACAGATTCTAAATGTTCCTTTATAGATATTATCTTAGAAGTTAATTTATCATAATTAGATAAGTTAATATGTAAATATTGTTCAATTGATTTTATTATAGATATATCACCGTCAAGCAATCTAAGCGAAGTCCATCTTATAGGCAAGTGATTTTCGCCTATAACAGATAATAAACAAGGTGAAAGTTCATCAACAGATTCTGTTATTTGTTCATCATATTTTAGTTTATATGGTGTATAAGAAGTATTATCAATTATTAGATTATGTAAGCAACTTTTGAGTTCGTCTAAACCTATTCCATCACGAGCATTAGTACCTATTACTGGAATACCAAGTTCAGTAGATAATTGTTTGAAATCAATATGAATACCCTTTCTATTAGCTTCATCAATTAAATTAACACAAAGTATGACATTATTAGTTATTTCAAGTATTTGAAGCACTAGATTAAGATTTCTTTCCAAACAGGTACTATCAGCTACGACGATAACAGCATGTGGATTACCAAAACATATAAAATTTCTTGCAATTTCTTCTTCAACAGAATTAGATAAGAGGGAGTAAGTTCCTGGAAGATCAACAAGTACATATTCATTTTCTTTGTGAGTAAAAGTACCTCTCGCGTTAGAAACAGTTTTGCCGGGCCAATTTCCTGTATGTTGTTTTAAGCCAGTTAAAGCATTAAAAACTGTGCTTTTTCCAGTATTAGGATTTCCTGCCAAAGCGATAACTATATCATTTTCAGAATGCAAATCAATGTTAAAATTATCTTTCAAAGTTTTTAGACCTGTAGACTGATTTGTAAGTCCCATTAACAAATATCCTCCTTATTAATTAATGCATTCTACTACTATTTTTGATGATTCTTCTGAACGAAGAGCTATTACAGCTCCTCTTACTTCATATGCTATTGGATCACCAGAGGGGCTTTTATATAGAGCTTTAATTTGAGTTTTTTTTACTAAGCCTAAGTCTAGAAGCCTTCGTTTGGTAATACCATCAGCTAATAATTTTTTTAGAATACATTTACTACCAATATCCAATTTATCTAATGTCATAATTTTACCAGTTATTGTAATCACCTCGTATAATAATCAAAGTTAGCCGAAAGAAACTTTTATTACTCATTTAAAATAATATATGGTGAGTACAACTATTTTGGTGCATGTCTTATATAAAAAAGTTTATTTTCTTTGTAATAACCAGATATTAAATTAAAGAGGGGAGAAGATGATAATGAAATCATCAGAATTTTATACTTTTCGTGGATATGAAATAATTGATAGAGAAAAAAACGTACTAACGCCAAGTATGGAAGACTATTTGGAAATGATATATAGGATGTGTCTAGAAGATAGTAATATTAGAATGAATATATTAGCAAAACATCTAAATGTAAGAACATCATCTTCTACTAAAATAGTACAAAAACTTGCCAAAATAGGATTAGTTAATTATGAACCGTATAGCTTAATAAGCCTTACGGATAAAGGAATGGAGGTAGGGAAGTTTTTATATGAAAGACATATAATTATTGAAAAGTTTTTATTTCTAATTGGAGTTGAGAATACTACGTTAAAAGATACAGAACTAATTGAACACTATGTAAGTCCTAATTTAGTAATAAAATTTAATCAGTTGAATAGATTTTTTATGGATAATAAAGATGTTTTAGATAAGTATAATTCATATATTAAAACTAACATGGAAAATAAAATGTCAGCTGATAATCAATATTAACCAGCTGACTAAATATTATTTCATGTAACTACACATAATATAGTTCTTATTAATTATTCTCTATAACATTTTGCATATCATACATACCTGGAGATTTTTCACTAAGGAATTTTGCTGCATTAACAGCGCCAACAGCAAAAATATCTTTGGAAAGTGCACTATGGTTAAGTTCAATCACTTCATCTTTTCCAGCAAATATAATAGAGTGTTCACCAACTATAGTACCACCTCTAACAGCGTGTATTCCTATTTCTTTTGAATCACGTTTAGTTCTTGTAGTAGACCTATCATAAGTATAGTTGTATTTATTATCAAGAGATTCATTAATGGAATCAGCAAAAGCTAATGCAGTTCCACTTGGTGCATCTATTTTTTGATTGTGATGCTTTTCTATGATTTCAATATCAAAATTGGCTGAAGCAAGTGTACGTGCAGCCTTTTTCACTAAGTTAAGTAAAAGATTAACTCCAAGTGACATATTAGCAGATAACAAAATTGCAATCTCTTTACTAGATTCATTAACCATAGTAATCTGGTCGTTGTCAAGACCAGTAGTACATAATACAATTGGTATTTTTCTAGATTTTGCATAGTTTAGTAAGTTAGGGATAGCTTTTGGAGTAGAGAAGTCAATAATAACATCTGCATCAATGTCCACAATATTAATATCGGAATAGACTGGGTAAGAATTATCTATATTATTAGTAATATCAACTCCTGCTACAATAGTAGTATCATCAGATTCTTCAACAATAGTTGAAATAACCTGACCCATTTTACCATTACAACCATGCATTATAATTCTAGTCATTGTAAAACTCCTTTCGTAAAACTTTTTCAGTAGTATATTTTGTCATATAATATATTTCTCATTACTGTATACAAACTAAGCTTGAAGATAGGAGATATTTATATTAAATACCTTCTATATAATAGTTATACCATAATTACTCATTGCAGTTGATAGTCTTTTAATATTATGTGGTTCCATATCAGTAAGTGGTAAACGACATGGACCAGATGGAAGACCTAAGATGTTCATAGCTGTCTTAACTGGCATAGGGTTAACTTCACAGAAAAGAGCATTAATAAGTTCATGCATTTTAAGTTGTATGTCAAGACTACCTTTAGTATCTCCATTTAAGTATTTTATTACTAAATCATGTGTTTCTTGAGGTAATATATTTGCTACAACAGAAACAACACCTTTGCCACCTAATGAAAGTAGAGGAACTATTTGATCGTCGTTACCTGAATATAAATCAAGTCTACCTTCACATTTATATACTAAATCAGTAATATGTGCAATATTACCGCTAGCTTCCTTAATTGCAACTATATTATCTACTTTCGACAATGTAGCGGCTGTATCAGCATTAATATTAAGACCAGTTCTAGATGGTACATTATATAGCATAATTGGAATATCAACACTATTAGCTATAGATGTAAAATGTTTAACTAATCCTTTTTGAGTTGTTTTATTATAGTATGGAGTAACTTGTAATAAACCATCAGCTCCAAGTTGTTCCGCTTTTTTTGATAATTCTATTCCATGAGCGGTATCATTACTACCAGTTCCAGCAATTACAGGAACTCTTTTATTAGTTCTATCAACTGCTACCTTAATACACTCTAAATGTTCTTCATCATTCATAGTAGATGCTTCACCAGTAGTACCACATATAACAATACAATCAGTATTGTTAGCTATTTGAAAATCAATTAATTTCTCTAATCCTTCATAATTAACACTCATGTCATCATTAAAAGGTGTGATGATAGCTACACCAGATCCAGTAAAAATTGACATATCAAAACCTCCTCAAATTTTATGTCCCCTTTAGTATAGCTTTTTTTCATAAAAACATCAACTAAAGGAAATGTTTTGTATAGTTACTGTTGTTAGACTGTATAATACTTTATCTTACTAATATTATATTTGTTGTGTCATAGGAAAGTTCAATAATTTAGCATAGGAGATTAAGCAATTGCCATATCTATCAAAGAAACTCTCAAACAACTATAAAATTCCCAATGCTAGAATAGTTCCACAAAACTAGCGGAGAATGTATAGGGTAATATGGAGCACGAGCCAAGGACGGCGAGGTCAGCTGTTTTAATCAGGACGATTAACCAGCTGACGTAATATTACCCTATACGTTCGTAGCGGAAGCTACCATAAGTATTTATTTACTATCTAACACAACACCTAGTTCCTAGTAATAGTAAGGGATTACATATAAAAAACAGTCGACATAGTATGCCGACTGTGAATAATCAATAAATAATATCACTAGTAGCACACCACATAAAATAGTTCTCCATAATATAGTTCTATATAGACTATTATACATGACAGTTATATAGCTATTAACTATATCCCCAGATAGAAAATATAAACAGGCATTTTCCTCTTCGGCATGGTTCCCTTTCAATAATTATCACATTTGCCTGTACAAATCTAATTATCTACTGATGAAACATGCACCTCTACATTTTCTTTTAGAAAGTATAGCACTTATCTAAAAGATTAATTAACTATTAAATTTTGTATAATGATATCATTAATAACTTACTTTGTCAAATTAAAATTGTAAAGAGCAGTTGACTAAATAAGCTTTTCTAAGATTTTATTACTTCTTTCAATAAATTTAGTCATTGATTCTGGTGAAAGTTGTTTATGACTAATCATTGCTAAATCATATATTTGCTCACAGAAAATATTAGTATTTTCACTATCTTTATTATCTATAATATACTTAACTAATCTATTCTTTTTATTAAGTAAAAGACTTTCGTTACTTGGCATCATAGCACTGTCCATACCAAACATACCGTACATTTTACTCATATCTTGCATTCTACGAGATTCTTCAGGTAATATAATCATAGCTGATATATCTTCTGATTTTAAGTTTTCAATAGAAATATTTAGGTTCTCATTATTAAGAGCTTTTCTAAATATACCTTGAACTTCTTCTTGAAGCTCTTTATTTTCTTCTTCGCTAGAAGAATCTTCATCTTTTAATGTATCAGTAAGATCAGCATCAATTCTAGCAAATTTAATTTCTTGTTCTTTCATTTCGATATGAGAAATAAAAGGTTGATCAATAGTTGTGTTCATTATTACAGCTTCCATACCATGATCTTTAAACATTTTAATATATTGTGCTTGAAGAGTTTCATCAGTTACATAATATAATTTATTTTCATGTTTATCTTTATTTCTTTCTAAGTATTCAGGAAGTGTTACATAATCACCACTTGTAGTTTTGTATAAAACTATGTCTTTGGCTTTATCAAAAAACTTCTCGTCTTTTAAACAACCGAATTTAATAAATGGGTTAATGTCATCCCAGAATTTTTCATAGGATTCTTTATCTTTTTTATATAATGAATTAAGTTTATCTGCCACTTTCTTAGTGATATAAGAAGATATTTTCTTAACAAATCCATCATTTTGTAAGAAGCTTCTAGATACATTAAGTGGTAAGTCTGGACAATCTAGAATTCCTTTTAATAATAATAAGAATTCAGGAATAACTTCTTTAATATTATCTGCAACGAATACTTGATTATTGTATAATTTTATTTGACCTTCCATAGTATCAAACTGATTACCTAACTTAGGGAAATATAGTATTCCTTTTAAGTTAAATGGATAGTCCATATTAAGATGAATCCAGAATAATGGTTCTTTGAAATCCATAAATGTTTTTCTGTAGAATTCTTTATATTCTTCGTCAGTACACTCATTAGGCTTTTTAAGATATAAAGGTGTTGTATCATTAAGTGGAGTAGGTTCTACTGGTTCTTTTACTTCACCTTCTGAATCAGTATCTTCTACTTTTTCTTCTTCTTTATTAGCATTAGTGAAATAGATTTCGATTGGCATAAGAGAACAATATTTCTCTATAGTGTTCTTAACTGTGTATTCATTTAAGAAATCTTTTCCGTCTTCTCCAAGATATAGAGTAATTGTAGTACCTCTTTCTGATTTATCACTATCACTCATTTCATATTCATTACCACCGTCACTAATCCAACGAACAGCAGTAGCGTTTTCTTTATATGAAAGTGTATCAATCTGAACTTTTTCAGATACCATAAATGAAGAGTAGAAACCAAGACCAAAATGTCCAATGATCTGATCTTCATTAGCTTTATCTTTATATTTATTTAAGAAATCTTCTGCACCAGAAAAAGCTATTTGGTTAATATATTGCTTAACTTCTTCATCAGTCATACCAATACCATTATCTATAAATGTAAGAGTCTTTTCTTTATCATCAAATATAACTTCTATTTTAAATTTGTTATCTTCTGGTAGACTAGCTTCTCCCATTAACTCAAGTTTTTTTAATTTTGTTATTGCATCACAACCATTTGAAATAAGCTCTCTAATGAATATGTCATGATCTGAATATAACCATTTCTTTATTATTGGAAATATATTTTCACTATGAATAGATAAATTCCCTTTTTCTGTACTCATATTAAAACTCCTCCTTGTATCTGTATACTTTAAATTTTCTTTTGTAAATATTATTGTATAGCAAATCTCCACACGAAGCATCTTCATTAACGTTAGGGAAACTTTCCTTCCGCAGAAATTTGCTACGCAAAACGTGACATAGTCACTTTTCTTGTGCTATAGGAAAATTGTTTAATTTAGTTAATGAAGTAAAAGCATCTTCATTAACGTTAGAGAAACTTTCCTGTCGCAGAAATTTGCTATGCAAAACGTGACATAGTCACTTTTCTTTTATAAAAATATAATAAATGTATTTTATATAGATGTCAAGAAAAAATTAGCACTCATCTAAGACGAGTGCTAACAATGTATTAATTATTAAACTGCTATATTATGTTTTTTGAAAAATTTCTTAATGGAATTATCCCAGTAGTTTTCTAATGTTTTATCTAATGTAAACACTTTAATAGAAGTTCCTGTTGTACATTTTAATGAGTTATCTTCATATAAAATATTAATAAATAAGCCGTTAACATTATTGGCTGTTACATTTAATTGGTTTTTTGATAAAATGTTATTTATTTTATTATGAGGTAAAGAAAAAACAATTTTAAGACTTGTAGGTGGTTTGTTTCCTTTTATTATATTGAAAATAATATCTTTTATTTCTATCCATGTTATCAGTTTTCTATCTCCTAGAATTTCTTTTTCATCTGTAGATAAATATTTTTTGTTAATATCACAAGATATATTAAACTTAGTAAGAGTAGATACCTCTACACTTGAAACTTCAAATTCATCAAACATCTGTTCTTTTAATAAATTATTCATGAAAAGTTTTACGTCAACTATATCGAAAGACACCATATATAACACCTTTCCTTCCTTGAGTATATAATACATAACTACATCCTCTATTAAGTATTGTCTTAATGATACAAAATAGAGGTAGAACTTTCAATACTTTTATTGTAATATATATAGAGTATATTTAATATAGTCAGTTAGATTTTTGAATGTATATATATTAGGAGGAGTTTATTATGAAAAAACTCTGTAGGAATTTTTATGAGAGAGATACATTAATAGTAGCAAAACAATTATTAGGAAAGTATATTGTGTTAAAAGATAATAGTGATGAAATAATTGTAAAAATAACAGATGTAGAAGCTTATAAAGGAATTCGTGATAAAGCATGTCACACATATGGAGGAAAAAGAACACCTAGAACAGAAGTTATGTGGAAAAGAGCGGGACATGCATATATATATATTATCTACGGGATGTACTATTGTTTGAATATAGTTACAGAAAGAGAGGGAGAGCCTTGTGCAGTACTTATTAGAGGCGTAGTTCCTATTAAAAATATAGATAAAATGTCATATAATAGATATAATAAACCTTATAATGAACTAAATAAATATCAGAAAAATAACTTCTCTAATGGGCCGGGGAAGATATGCAAAGCATTAGCACTTGATAAAAGTCACAATGGATTTGATTTGCTTAGTGATACATTTTATATATGTGAAGGTGAAGAAATAAATAGTGATGAGATAAAATATGGAAAACGAATAAATATTGATTATGCACAGGAAGCTGCTGATTATTTATGGAGATTCTATATAGATGCATAAAACTATAGAATTAGTTACATTGAAATTAAGTTAGATGATATATTTAAGTATATTAAGATATACAAAATATAATTTAGCACAATTTATTAATTATAATAAATATTTTAAGAAAGGAATAAATACAATGAGAGAAGATTGCAAGAAACAATCAAAAGAATTAATTGATTTTATTAAACAAGGTTCATCACCTTTTCATGTAGTAATAAAAGGAAAAAAAATGCTTGACGATGCTGGTTTTAGCCAGTTAATGATGGGAGATGAATGGGGTATTCAAAGTGGAGGTAAATATTATATAATACCTTATCCTACATCTATAATAGCTTTTACAGTAGGAGATATGGTAGATGATATGGGATATAAAATAATATGTTCTCATACAGATAGCCCAACTTTTAAAATAAAACCAAAATCAGAGATAAATACAGAAAAATACATTACTCTTAATACAGAAGTATATGGAGGACCTGTTTATTATACTTGGTTTGATAGACCTTTATCTATTGCAGGAAAAGTAGCGTTAAAGTCAGATAATCCTATGAAGCCTACAATGGAATATATAGATTGTAAAAAGCCTATTCTTACAATACCAAGCTTAGCAATTCATATGAATAGAGACGTGAATAAAGGAGTGGAGATACACCCTCAGAAAGATACTCTTCCTCTTATGGGATTAATTAATAACTCTCTTGAAAAAGATAATTATCTATTATCATATATTGCACAACAATTAGATGTGCAAGTAGAAGATATTCTGGATTTTGATTTGTATCTATACTTAGCCGAAGAAGGTCAACTAATTGGTATGAACGAGGAGTTTTTGCAAGCACCAAGATTAGACGATTTAGCTAGTGTATATTCAAGTTTAAGAGCGTTAATTAATGTTGAAAACAAAACAGGAATTAATATAGCAGCATGTTTTGATAATGAAGAGATTGGAAGTAGAACTAAGCAAGGAGCTGATTCGGTATTATTTTCTAATATATTAGAAAGAATATCAATAGGTCTTAAAAGAACTAAATCAAAGCATTATAGAATGTATGATAGTTCATTTATGATATCTGCTGATGGAGCACATGCATTACATCCTAATGCAGTAGAAAAAAATGATCCTACTAATAAACCTGTGTTAAATCAAGGAGTTGTACTTAAATTAAGTGCAAAGCAAAGTTATGCAACAGACTGTGAATCAACAGCAGTAGTACAACAGTTATGTAATATGACAAAAATTCCTTACCAAAAGTTTGTCAATCGTTCAGGTTCTTTAGGTGGAAAAACTTTGGCTCCAATTATTTCATCATATGTGCCTATCAAAGCAACAGATATAGGTGTTCCAATGTTAGCGATGCATTCTTCTAAAGAATTAGTTGGAGTAGATGATTTACTATATATGAATGAGCTTTTTATTAATTTCTATAGTGTATAATAATAACAATTAACAGTGAAAGTATTTAATACCGCGGTAACCCAAAGTAGATATTATTATGATTAATTTAAGATATTATAAAATAAGGGTTTATATTTGATAATATTTATGATATCATTAAGCGGTATTGAAAACTACATAATGAAGCATAGGCATTTAGGAGGTTGAACATGAGTTATAAAATTGTAGGTGATAGCTGTTGTGATGTTACACAACAAATGAAGGAAGATATGAATATTGACATAGCTCCACTAACAATAGAGTTAGAAGGTAGAAGATATGTAGATGATGATACATTTAAAGCAACAGAATTTGTTAAATCAATGAATGAAAGCGATCAGATTCCTAAGACTTCTTGTCCTTCACCTGCTGATTATATTGAAAAATTTAGTACAGGGGAAGACGAATCTTATGTAATAACATTATCTAGTAATTTAAGCGGTAGTTATAATAGTGCTAAAATAGCAAAAGATATTTATGAAAGTGAGAACGAAGATAAAAAAGTACATGTTTTTGATTCTTTAAGTGCTGCTGCTGGAGAAACAGTAATTGCTTTAATGATCGACTCTCTATCAAAATCAGGAAAAAAATTTGATGAGATAGTTGATATAGTAAGTAAATATATACTTGAAATGAAAACATTATTTGTATTAGACAAAATAGATAATCTGGAAAAAACAGGTAGAATGAGTCGCGTAAAAGCTAAGATTGCTAACGTACTAAATATTAAACCAGTATTAAGTTCAAACGGTAACGGCGAAATTATAATGATAAATAAAGCAAGAGGAATTAATAAAGCTTTATCAAAAATGATAGACGAAATAGGAAATACCAACAACTTAGAAGATAAAGTATTAGTCATTACATATTGTAATTGTCCAGATAGAGCAAATGAAGTTAAACAAAAAGTAGTTGCCAAGTATAATTTTAAAGACATTCATGTGATTGAGATGAGAGGTATTTCATCAACATATGCTAATGATGGAGGAATTGTTATAGCATATTAATTATAACTTAATTTAATAATATTGTTTTTATATTTTACATATGTGTTCTAGTAAAAGGGGCTGTTTCATAATACATTCTTAAATGTCAATATACAAGAAATATAGACTAGATTTAGGAGTAAATGTATTATGAATCAGCCCCTTCATATTAAAAAAATCAAGCATTTATCTTATTAACTCTTTTTTCTATTAATACTATTATTTCATATAAACCTGTTGCTAGTAATGCTAATATAATAACACTCATTATTACCCAATCCATTTTAAGAACTTGGCTTCCGTATAATATTAAGTATCCAAGACCAGCTCTAGGTGAGAAAAATTCTCCGATTACAACACCAATTAATGAGAGACCAATATTAATTTTCATTGTGCTAATTATGTTAGAGAAATTAGCAGGAATTACTACTTTAGTCAACACTTTCATTTTAGTCCCATTAAAAGTATATATAAGCTTAATCTTTTCTTTATCAACGTTTATAAATCCATTATATACATTCATAATAGCTATAACAATAGTGACAGTAAGAGCAGTAACTATAATTGATTTATGGTTAAAGCCTAGCCAAACCATTATAACTGGAGCAAGTGCGGTCTTAGGTAAACTATTAAATACTATTAGATAAGGCTCTAATATTTTTGCTATTTTATCATTCCACCATAAAATAATCCCAATAATTATTCCTAAAAATGTTCCTAGTATAAAACTAATAATTGTCTCATAAAAGGTTACCCATATATGATAAAATATAGATCCATCTTCAATCATTTCGATAAATGTATTTATTATTCTAGTAGGTGAGCTAAAAATAAAGGAATCAATAATACCGTAGATAGCACATATTTCCCAGGTAATTATAAGAATTAACAAAATGAGAAATTGAGATGTAGTTATTATTTTTTTGTCTCTATTTACTTTTGAAATATATTTTTTTTGTTCTACGGACATATTGTTAATCATTAATATCTAGCTCCTTCCATATAGCGTTAAAATAGTAACTGAATTCAGGAGCACTTCTAGAATTAAAAGGAGTTTTATTATCAACGGTAAGGTTAATGTCAAATATTTTTTTTATTGTAGCTGGACGTTTACTAAGAACTATAACTTTGTTACCCATACTTATAGCTTCACCTATATGTATTAAAAAGTTACCAATAGTTTATTTAATGTAAACATCTAAATTATGTCCATCCCAGAACATAGTTTGTATGGTTTTTTTTATGAGTATTTTTTTTTGTTCAAAAGTTAATATATTATGAAAATCACACAATTGTTTTATATCTTGAAAGTTACTAGAAGATATATTAGGAGTTGTTTTTTGCTGATTAGTTAATTTTAATAATATAGCATGATTATTTTCTATTTCATTAATAATATAATGTGACGAAGTAGAAGAAGTATTTTCAGATAGAATTGCAGTAAGTCGTTTGATTCTAGTGTTTATTTCATTAATTTTTTTTTGCAAACATATGTGATTTTGATTTTCATTTTCACAAGAGGAATCAATTAAATTAATATATTCATCAATCTTAGTTATTATTATATCTATTGATATTAATTCAATCATAGAATTTACTATGAGGGAATCAGCTTTTTTACCATTAAGGTTATTAAGTGTACATAGATTATTATGAGATGATTCTTTGATTTTGCACTTATAATAATAATTGGTAACTTGGTTATGGTTATATTTTCTTAATATTTTAAGAGGTTTATCACAAATCTTACATTTTATTAGTGGAGTTAATAAAGCTATTTTACTACTAGAATTACAATGACAAGTGGGAGTGCTATTTTTAAGAATAATATTTTGTGTTTTAATCCATTGTTTTGAGGAGATAATAGGTTGATGGCAACCAATTGATATAATCCAATTAGATATATCTTTTGTAACAATTTTATTTTTATATTCTTCATGTCTATTAAAAGCAATAATACCATAAGAACCATCAAAATCATTTTTACTTAGCTGACTACTAATATTGGCATTATTATTAGTAAAATATTTGTAAGCAGAGGAATCAGCTGACATATAAACTGGATTTGTTAATATATTTTTTAGAGAAGATAAGTTAAAGTTTTTATTGTTTTTTGTTTTTATATTATTTTTTAGCGTATATAATCTAAGCTTTGTTAGTGATTCAAGTTGTTCATATTTATCATAAAGCAACTTTATAAGTTGCTGTTCTTCTTGTACATTGGTAAGGACGGATAGGGATTTTCCAGTTGAAGAATTAGTTATATGAGAAGATTGAAAACCAGTAGGAGTGACTCCACCTAACCATCGTCCAGTTTCTGCAAGCTTATACATATTGTCTTTAATTCTTTCGGCAATAGTTTCTCTTTCAAGTTGAGCAAATACACTTGATATGTACATCATTGCTCTACCCATAGGATTAGAAGTGTCAAAATGATCTCGTATACTTATAAATTCAATATTATTACAAGTTAATATTTCTAGAGTATTGGAAAAATCAAGAACATTCCTACTTATTCTATCAAGACGATAGCAGATAAGAATGTCAAATTGTTTTCTTATAGCTGCTTTCATCATTTCTTGATATTTAGGTCTGTCTAAGTTACTACCGGAAAAGCCTTCATCTTGATATATAAGAAGTGAATTCACCAAAAAATGTTTGTATGCATATTCTTTACATAAATCAATTTGGTTTTTAATAGATTCTCCAGATTCTGTTATTTTTGATTTTCTTGAATAAATTGCTATATTCATGTTATCAATCCATATAAGAGCTTTAATTAAGTATATGATATGATAAGGATGAAATATTATGATATTCATATATATAACTATATTATTTTGTATTGATATATTCAGCAATATCTCTTATGTTTTTTAAAGTATTTATAATAAAGAATTTAGTTTGGGTATCCATAAGTTGATTATGGAATTTTAAACCATCCACTCCTTCTAACTTTTCAATAAGAGCATCCAAATCATCATCTATTGATTTATTAACATCTAAGTCTTTCATAGGAAGACATGAATTACTTCTCCCAAGAAGATAGTCGGTGGTAGTATTTAAAGCGATAGCAAGTTTATTGATTATTTCTCCTTTTGGCTCACGAAGATTATTTTCATATCTTGAAATAGTTGCTTCTGTTACATGAACTTTATGTGCTAATTCTTTTTGGGTTAAATTCTTTTTTTTTCTTATTTTTAATATTCGATTACCAATAGAATTTTTATCCATTATTGTACACCACCTTAATGTAATTACGTGCTGATATTGATCTTCTGAATTATTCACTAACCTAGTATAATACTAACTTACTAATATTAAAATTAGTATTACCAAAGATACAAACTATTGGTTGACACTTACCAAATGGTATGGTACCATTGACTTGTTCGATTGGTAAGTACTGGGAGGTGAAGATATGGATACATATAAATTAAAATCTGCCAGAGCTTCAATGGGTTATACACAAGTAGAAATGGCTAAAAAGTTATTCATTACACAAAAAACATATAATAGAAAAGAATTGGGAAAAGTTGATTTTAGCTTGAAGGAAGTGACTGGGATAATTGATATTTTGAAGTTAGATGTTGAGAATGTGTATGAAATTTTTTTTAATAAAAAAATTACCAAATGTATAGCTTGTGAAGTTTCTAAAAATACTTAACATATATTATAAGTTTTTACAAGATAAACATAACTTATGTAAAAAAACAGATTAAAATTATTGTAATCACATAAAAAATATGTTAAACTATGTTTATAAAAATATATTACATGAGTATTTATTAATGTTAATAAATCATATATTTTCAGTGAATTATGTGCTTTGTATTAAGTACTCACAATTATATGTAGATATTATGCACCTAGGGAAGTAATGTTTTATTCGGTTTCTAGGTTTCTATTTTAGAATAGCAAATTTATGAAAGTTTGCAAAGGGTCCAATTTTCCTATTATAATTGTAATGAAAATAGAACAAGTTGCTTAGTGAAAAAATCATAGATAATTTTTATGGGAAATATTATTTATCCAAGTGCAATGATAAAAATTGTACTTGGATTTTATTATTGTTAAGCTTTTATTCCTATTTTTCATTTTACATGATATAATGTTTCTAAATGCGATATAGTTAGAGTATTATAAATAAGGGTGATAAAGTTGAAGATTGGTATTTTTGATTCTGGAATTGGTGGAATTACAGTACTTAATGAAGCACTTAAAATGCTTCCTAATGAAGAATATATATATTATGCAGACTCTTATAATGCACCATATGGTAATAAACCAAAAGATGTGGTAAGAGAATATATATTTCAAGTAGTTAAATTTCTAGATAGACAGCAGATAGATGCATTAGTTATAGCTTGTAATACAGCTACAAGTATAGCTGTAAGAGAACTTAGAAAGATATATGATTTTCCTATAATTGGTATGGAACCTGCAGTAAAGCGTGCTATAGAATATAATAATGATAAGAGAATATTAGTAACTGCAACTAATCTTACTCTAAAAGAAGAAAAATATCATAAACTTGTTGAGAGATTTGATAAACAATCAAGAGTAGATTCACTAGCACTTCCTAAATTAGTTGAATTTGCAGAGAATTATATGTTTGATGAGGAAAAAATAATTTCATATTTGACAAGCCAACTAGAAATATACGAGTGGAAAGATTATAGTTCAATAGTTCTTGGATGTACTCATTTTCCTTTTTACAAAAAATGGTTTAGAGAGATATTACCAGATCATGTTAAGATAATAGATGGTAATAAGGGAACTATTAAACATCTGAAAAATATATTATCAGAAGGTAAAGAAAATTGTAATAATAATAGAGGTAAAGTTACATTATATTATTCTGGAGAAGAAGATAAAGATAATTATATACTTAATAAGTATCTTAGAATATTATAGTTGAAATAGGATATTTGAAGTACATGTGGAGGATATTTATAGATGAAGAAGAAAATTTTTAATGAAGTAAAAGATACTGTTAAATTTGTTGTTATAGTAGTAGTAAGTGTATTAATTTTACAAAGTCATGTAGTAGCTTCAACAAAAGTTCAGCAACATTCAATGGAGCATACATTACATGAAAATGACTTTTTATTTGCACAAAAAATAAGTTACCAACTATCTAGCCCAAAATTTGGTGATGTAATTATTTTTTTAGAAGAAAGACCAAAAGGGTTTTGGGGTAGATCTATAGGAGTATGTATTGAGGATATAGCACAAAAATTTAGTAACAATCAACCTAGAATGAGATTTGTGAAAAGAGTTATTGGGGTATCAGGAGATACTATTGATATTAATAATGGGAAAGTATTTGTTAATGGAAAACAATTAGAAGAATCTTACATAGTAGGTGATACTGATGCAAGAAATTTAGAATACCCTTTAGTGGTACCAGAAGGAAAATTATTTGTACTTGGTGACAATAGAACTTACAGTCTAGATAGTAGAAACTTTGGTTGTATTGATATTAATAATGTAGAAGGAAAAGTTTTAATTAGAGTATGGCCGTTTAATAAAATAAAAATTATTAAATAATATGTCAGTTACTTTTTAATATATATAGCTTCTGCTATATCGTGAGTTACTAATAAGGCAGTCTTATTTTCATTTTTTATTATTGTACCAATTTCATCTCCTGCCGATAATCTAGTTTGATAATCAAGAGCTGAAAAGGGTTCATCTAATAATAATATTTCTGGATTTAATGCTAGTGTTCTAATAAGAGCTGCTTTTTGTCTCATACCACCAGATAATTGAGAAGGTTTATAGTTCTTAAATTCATATAATCCATATTGTTTTAACAAATTGTCTATATACTGTAGAGTAGTTTTATTCTTATTTTTTGTTATCTCTAATCCAAGAAGTACATTTCTATATACAGTTCTCCATTCAAATAAATGATCTTTTTGAAGCATATATCCTATATAATAAGAATCATTATTAATTAATGATTTATTAAGGATGACTTTACCACAAGAAGGTTCTATTAAACCAGAAATTATTGATAATAAAGTAGATTTTCCACATCCACTTGGACCTACAATACTAATAAAATCTCCTTTATTAACTTCTAGATTAATATTATCTAAAGTTTTGGTTTCACCTTTCTCAGTATGATAAGTATATGATACATTTTTTATTTCTACTAAAGGAGACATAGGAACCTCCTAATTATAATAATATACTATATTGTATTAATGAGAAACTGTTTTTGTGTAACTAAATGATTAAAATATAATATACTTTTATGTCACAAAATATACTTGTCTATAGAATATTTTGCTTAATTCTTTATAAAAGGTTTATTATTCAAGCTTGAAATTGAATAATAAGTGTGAGATAATCGAAAAGATATATTGATAAACAAATGAAAGGAGGGGAAGAAGTGGCAAAAATAAATAGTATTGATAGGGCAATTGATATATTAAGCTTAATATATGATAATAATAGAGAAATGGGTATATCTGAGATTGCTAGAGAGCTAGATGTATATAAAAGTACTGTTTTTCGAACGTTGGAAACTCTAGAAGAAAG
This sequence comes from Vallitalea sp., assembly GCA_025210515.1. Taxonomy (GTDB): domain Bacteria; phylum Bacillota; class Clostridia; order Lachnospirales; family Vallitaleaceae; genus Vallitalea. Next base: position 80,122 of record JAOARM010000032.1, read on the forward strand.
AGGTTTCGTAACTAAGAATGAAAATAGTAAATATTGGTTAGGAATTAAATTATATGCACTTGGTTCTGTTGCAGGCAAGGCGTTACCATTTAAAAATTTGATTCAACCATATGCAAGAGCTGTATCAGAAAAGTTTAATGAAGTCGTTAATGTTTCTATATTAGATGAAACTACAATAGATTTTCCAACAACAATCTTAATTATAAAAGAAACTGCAGTTAATCATAGTCTTATTACAGCTAATCCTCCATTAGGAGCAAGTAGTAAAGCTCATTATTCTGCTGTTGGGAAATGTTTATTAGCTTATACCCATAAGAGTAAACTGGATAGCTATAAATGTTACGATCTACCAGTCTATACAGAAAATACTATATCAAATTGGGATGATTTGATGGAGGAATTAGAGAAAGTAAGAAAAGTAGGATATGCTATGGATAATGAAGATTATGAAATTGGACTTACTTGTATTGCAGTTCCAATATTAGATAGTAATAATAAAGCAGTTGCGGCTATGAGTGTTTCTGGGCCAAGTAAAAGAATGCGTCAGCATGATTATAAAACTATAATTTCCGAATTACAACAAACTTCTAACGAAATTTCTAAAAGGTTAAACTAATTACAATTTTTATTGTATAATTATCAGTGTTAAAAAATTAACAACAGATTATAGGCATCTAGGAGGAACTAATATGGGGAAACGACGAGAACCATCTTTTTTAGCATCATTATTTGTTATGATTAGTATAATTACTGTCTTAATGCTAGGTATTTTCATAATGGAAGTTGGCATGCAGGTATTATTAATTATAGGAATAATAATAGCAAGTATTGTAGCTTTTTATTATGGATTTTCTTTTGAGGATTTACTTGAAGGTATGAAAAAAAGTATTAACAGAGCTATGGGAGCTATGTTGATTTTTATAATCATTGGAGCAACTATTGGTACTTGGATTCTGTCTGGAGCAGTACCTACTATTATATATTATGGTTTAGATATATTGACACCTTATGTTTTTTTACCAGCGGGACTAATTATATGTTCAATAACATCACTTGCAACAGGAACTTCATGGGGAACAGTTGGTACTGTAGGATTAGCTATGATGGGTATGGGGATGAGCCTTTCTATACCACCAGAAATTATAGCGGGAATGGTCGTATCAGGAGCATTTTTTGGTGATAAAATGTCACCTATGTCTGACACTACAAATCTAGCAGCAGTTAATGCAGGAACTAGTCTATACTCTCATATAGGTGGTATGTTATGCACCACTATTCCAGCATTTATTATATCGTTAATAGGATATACAATAATTGGTTTTCGTTATAGTAACGGTGTAGCCGATTATGAAATGATAAATAATATTCAATCCACTTTGAATAGTGAATTTAACATACATATAATTACTATATTACCTATGATTATAGTTATTGTACTTAGTATTTTGAAGAAACCAACGATACCATCTATGGTAATAGGTGTTATTACTGGTGGTATCTGTGCAATGTTAGTACAAAATGTAGGGTTTTCAGATGTACTACATGCCATTAATAATGGATATAGTCATCAAACAGGAGATAAAGTAATAGATACATTACTTGTAAGAGGTGGAATATCTAGTATGATGAGCACTTTCTCTTTATCATTTATTGCAATATGTCTAGGTGGGGTTTTGGAATGTACAGGCATGTTGGATGTTCTTATTAGAGGAATTGTAAATAAAATAAAATCAGTAGCAAACTTAGTAACTTTTGTAATTATGACAAGTTGCTTAGCAAATATGGCTATGGGTGAAGTATATTTATCTATAATTTTAAATGGTAGCTTATATAGAAAAGAATTTGAAAAAAGAAATCTTAAAAATAATATGTTAAGTAGATTGCTAGAAGAAGGAGCCACTATGACAGGTGGATTAATTCCTTGGACAACAGCAGGTGCATTTATCGCAGGAACATTAAATGTTAGTACTATTAATTATTTACCTTACGCATTTCTTAATATTTTAAATCCATTGATTTCAATTATATTTGCTTATATGGGTTTATTTATTTTCAAAAAACAAAAGGAATCCTTAAATTAATTAATTAATATACTACAGAAACATATATTAAAAAAAAATTTTAGACACTAATTGACAATTCTGTCCATGCGTGATAATATATTTTAGCGGATGATGTTTTTCACATGAAAACATTAATATAACGATTTACAATGATATTGTATATCGTTTATTTTTTGGGACATATAAAAATGAAACGTCGTTCCACACAGCAGAACCCTTTGGGTTTACATCAGGGAGGTGAAAGTATGCACGTTGTTATTATTGGTAACAGTGCAGCAGGTTTAAGTGCTCTTGAATCCTTTAGAAAATATGATAAAGATTCAAAAGTTACATTAATCTCTAAAGAAGGTGGTGTAGCTTACTCAAGAGTATTGTTACCTTATTATCTTAGAGGAAAAATAGAACATGATACATTTTTTATAAGAGATAAAAAGTATTATGAGAATATGAATGTTAATTATATAGAAGATGAAGTTGTTTCTATAGATGATGAAAATAAAACTGTAATATTGAAAGATGACAGTAAAATAACCTTCGACAAACTACTTATTGCTACAGGTTCATATGCAATAAAACCACCTATTGAAGGACTTAATGAAAAAGGTGTCTACAACATGTGGACATTAGATGATGTACATAACATAGAGCCTTATTTCAAAAAAGGTAATAGAGTTTTAGTTCTTGGGTCTGGATTTGTATCTTTACAAGCAGCTTGGGCAGCATTATCAAAAGGATTAGAAGTTAAAGTTATTGAGCTTGCTGATAGAATTATGCCAAACGTTCTTGATGAAAAAGGAGCATCTATCTTATCATCAAAAATGATTGAACTTGGCGTTGATTTACGTGTTAAAACATTAACACAAAAAATTGAGAAAACAGAAAAAGATACATTCATTATTCATACAAAAGATAATGAACCATTTGAAGTTGATTTCATAATAGTTGGAACAGGTGTTAGATCACATATTCAATTAGTACAACAATCAGGTATTAATACTGATAGAGGTATTCTTGTAAATGAACATATGGAAACTAATGTAAAAGACATATATTCAGCTGGAGATGTAGCACAAGGACCTACTACTTTTGGAGAAAAACATGTTATTCATGCTCTATGGCCTACAGCGATAGAAATGGGAAAAATTGCAGGAGCTAATTTAGCTGGCAAAGAGCTTGTTTATGAAGGAAGCTTAAATATGAATACAACACAAATGTTTGACATTACAGTTGCATCTATGGGTAAATTTAATGATGAAGCTGGTGATGAAGTCCATATATTTGATAATGACAAATTTGATGGATATGTTAAAGTTGTGTTTGAAGATGGAGTAGTTGTTGGAGCCACAACAATTGGTAGTTCTAGTCTAGTACCATTACTTGGGAAATTAAGACCAGTTATTAGAAAGAAAACGAAAGTAGAATTACCACCAGAACGTATATGGGACTACATTAACATAACATTAGATGAGGCAAAACCAATAAATAGATAAATTTTTAAGTATTAATATAAAATTAGTTATTTGAATAGAGAAAGGAGATTTTAAGATGCACATAGTAACAATGGACCCAAAGAAATGTGTGGGTTGTAGAAACTGTGAGTATGCTTGCTCATATAATCGTAATGGTGTGTGTGATAGCAAACAATCTAATATACAAGTAAACTACTACCCAGAAGAAAATGCTTGTATACCTATGACTTGTCTTCACTGTACTGAGGCATGGTGCTTAAAAGTATGTCCAGCAGGAGCAATAAGCCGTGATGAAGAAACTAATGCAGTTATAATAGATGAAAATCGTTGTGCAGGATGTAAAATGTGTATGTTAGCATGTCCATATGGAAACATTCATTTCGATAAAGCAAAACAAGTAAGTAGAAAATGTAATTTATGTGGTGATAAAGAGCCAAATTGTGTTAAACATTGTATAGCAGGAGCTCTTAACTATGTAGATGAAGAAGAAGTAGAACTTGCTAATAGAAAAAAGCAAGATGAAAGAATAAAAAAAGAGTTAGAAAAAGGTGGTGAGAAGTAATGGCAGATAAGAAAGTATGTCAATCTCTATGTCGTATGTGTGATGATCATTGTGGTATTAACGTTTATTTAGAAGATGGTAAGTTAGTTGATATTGACGGTAACAAAGATCACGTATGGAATAGAGGACGTCTATGTATTAAAGGACGTGCAGGCGTTGATATGATTAATGCAAAAGACAGAATTAGAAAACCTCTAAAGAAAACAGAAAATGGTTGGGAGGAAATCTCTCTACAGCAAGCTTTAGAAGAAATTTCTGAGAAAATAAAAGATATCCAATCAAAATACGGAGAAAGAGCTATGAGCGTATGGAAAGGCGAAGCTATTGGTTTTGCACAACAAGAAGAAATTGCTCGTAGATTTATTCATGCTATTGGTTCTCCAAACTATTTCTCTAATGATTCAGAATGCTTTGTTGGTCGTTGGATTGGATATTCTCTAGTATATGGTAGATGGAATTCACAACCAGAATTTGAAAATTCAAGATGTATGGTTTTATGGGGAGCTAATCCTCCACATGCTCATCCTAATATGACACAACAAATTAACAGAGCAAGAGATAAAGGTGCAAAATTAATAGTAGTAGACTCACGTTTATCAGCTATTGCACGTCAAGCAGATATTTTTGTTAAATTAAAGCCTGGTACAGATGGAGCATTTGCTTGGGGTCTTATAAAAGAACTTATTGAAAATGATATGCTTCACAAAGAATTTATAGAAAATTATACTACAGGATTTGATAAAATTAAAGAATATGCTAAATCATTTACTTATGATTATGTTGCAAAAGAAACAGGAGTAGATGCACAAAATCTTATTCCTATGATAGCAAAAGAGATGTATAGTGCTATGCCAAGTGTAGTTAACTATGTAGGTAACGGACTTGAGCATCATGAGAATGGTATTAATAATATTCGTGCTGTAGCATGTTTTGACGGATTACTTGCAGCAGTTGATGCAAAAGGCGGTAATTATTCACCTATTGGATTCCCTCTAAAAGAGCTTACATTATATCATGAAAAGCCTTTAACAGAGCTTGAACCAATAGGAGCAGATAAATTCCCAGTATTATATCACTATAGACAAGAATGTCATACAATGACAGCAATGAATACAATATTAACGCAAGAACCATATCCATTAAAAGGAATGATTATTGCAGGAGCTAATCCTGTATTGACAAATCCTAATAGTGAAAAAGTAATAAAAGCTCTAAGTGATCTTGACTTATTAGTAGTTCGTGAACTTTTTATGTCAGAAACAGCAGAGCTTGCAGATTATATATTACCAGCTGCATCTTACTTAGAGCGTTCAGAACTTCATTGTCATGGTGGATATCAAGTTATTGGTTTAACACCTAGAGTAATGAAGCCAGAAGAAGATGTACAAGATGAATTCCAATTCTTCCATGATCTTGCACATAAGCTTGGAGCAGGAGATTACTTCCCATGGGAAAATGAAGATGAACTTAATAAATGGTTAGTAAGTGATTCAGGAGTTTCACTTGAAGAAATTAAAGCTCATCCAGAAGGTTATAATTATGCACCAAAAAAATATGCGAAATATATAGAAGCATCTAAAAATGGTAAAGCATTTAATACACCAAGTGGAAAATTTGAATTTGCTTGTGAATACTTAAAAGATTTAGGTTATCAAGAAATACCAGAATATATTTCACCTGTATATAATACAGAAGAAAAAAGAGAGTATCCTTACACACTTATTACAGGAGCTCGTAAAGTTATGTATTATCATGGACGTAACAGAAACTTTGAGCGTCTTAGAACTGCTTGTCCTACTCCAGAGATTGAATTACATCCATTAGATGCTAAGAAATTAGGAGTAGTTGATAATGACATAGTAAAAGTAACTTCAACTATTGGTTCTATTACTATTCCAGTTAAAGTTATGCACCACAAAGAAATCGGTGAAGGTGTTGCTCAGATAACACATGGATGGAAAGAATCAAACGTTAACATGATTACTCATGATGATCGTTTTGATCCAATTGATGGATTTCCACTTATGAAAGCCGTAGAAGTTAAAATAGAGAAGGTAGAACAATAATAAGTTAAAAATCTTCCAAATATATTTTCTACATAAGTATTAGTTGTGGAGAGGAATCTTTTCCTTTCCTCATCCACACGATGCTTATAATATATTATGAAGATTATTATAAAATGTTATAAATTTAACAAAAAAATGACAGCGACTTACCGTTTAGGTAAGAAGAGGAGGAAAAAATGAAAAAAAAGACACCATCGTTATTACTATCACTAATCGTATTTGCTACAATCATGGTAACACTTATTGTAGGTATGCTTGTATTTAAACTTGATACACATATACTACTAATTACTTGTTTATTAATTGTTTGTGGAATAACTATGACATTAGGATACACAATGGACGACTTATTTGAAGCTATGGGTGAAAGTTTACAAAAATCAGTTGTAGCTATGATGTTTTTTGTTATCATTGGTATGGTTATAGGTTCATGGGAATTAGCGGGAACTGTACCATCACTTATTTACTACGGTATTCGTACTATTAAACCAGAAATATTTTTACCTGCAGGTTTTATTGTATGTTGTATTACATCATTTGCAACAGGAACATCATGGGGAACTTGTGGTACTGTAGGTTTAGCTCTATTAGGTATGGGTGTAGGTATGGGAATGCCAGCTCCATTAGTAGCAGGTATGATTGTTTCAGGTTCAATTTTTGGTGATCATTTCTCACCAATGTCAGATACAACAATTTTAGCATCAACAGCGGCTAAAACTGAATTATATGCACATGTTAAATCTATGGCACGTACTATAATCCCTGCATTTATTATTTCAACAATATTATATGCTATTCTAGGAGCAAGATATGTTGGAGAGATTAATTCACCAGAGATTGTTGAAATGCAAAATGGATTAAGTAATACATTTAATTTAAGCTTTATATGTTTCTTACCAATTATAATCGTATTAATTCTTAGTTTTATGAAATTTCCATCAATTCCAACGTTGCTAATTGGTATATTATCAGGTATACTAGTAGCTATATTCGTTCAAGGAGCTACACTTCCAGAAGTATTTTCAGCACTTAATTATGGTGTTAAAATTGATTCAGGTAATGCTATGGTTAATAAACTTATTCAACGTGGTGGAGTTCAGAGTATGATGTGGACTTTCTCATTAGCATTTGTTGCCTTATTACTAGGTGGTATATTAGAGAAAGTTGGATATTTAAGAGTTCTTATTTCAGGTATCGTTAATAAAATTAAATCAACAGGTCAGTTAGTATTATTAACTTGGTTTACTGGTGTACTTGGTGATATGGCAATGGCAGAAGTTTACTTATCAATTATATTAAATGGATCATTATACAAAGAAGTATATGATGAAAAAGGTCTTGACCGCTCAATGTTATCACGTATGTTAGAAGAAGGTGCTACTCTTGCAGGACCATTAATTCCTTGGACTACATGTGGTGCATTCATGGCTGCTACACTTGAAGTTAAGACTATTGATTATATGAGATATGCATTCATTGGATATATTCCACCAATTATATCTATTGTAGGTGCTTTTATAGGTATATTTGTTATCAAAGCAAACAACGCAAAAAAACAAGCATAATATTATACATAAAGTAAAACTAAATATATTCTCCGAGCTATTAGAACCTAAGGAGCAATCTATGGGCTAATAGCCTGAATCTTACATTAGATTCACAGGGTAATGATGGAAACATTATTGCCTTCCGTATTTGAAAAGGGGAAACTTATCATAATCTACTAGAAAGAATATAATTATATTATAGTAATCTAGTATTATTAATGATGAGCTTTTAAATAGAGAAAACCTATTTACCCCTGCGTAGATAGGTTTTTTGTATTTTGTAGATATGTAGTTATTATTTGTAGAATGGAGAGAGAAACTATGAAAAAAGTACATGTTACTGAAGCTATTGGATTAGTTCTATGTCATGATATGACAGTAATTATTCCAGGAGTTAAGAAAGGACCAGCTTTTAGAAAAGGACATATTATTAGAGAAGAAGATATAGAAACACTTTTATCAATGGGAAAGAGCCATATATATGTATGGGAAAGAAAAGAAAATCAGTTACATGAAGATGAGGCAGCTGTACGTCTAGGAGATATTTGCATGAATGAACATATGTATGGTAGCGAAATAAAAGAAGGCAAAATTAATATTCATGCTAATATTAATGGGTTATTAAAGATAAACACAAAAAAATTAGAAGCAATTAATAACCTTGACGATATTATGATTGCAACAAGACATAGCTGTTTTCCAGTAAAACAAGGAGATAAATTAGCGGCAACTAGAATTATTCCATTAGTTATTAATGAAGATGTAATTAAAGAAGCAGAAGCAATTAAAGAAGATGAACCATTACTTACGTTATTACCATATAAACCTTACAAGATTGGCATTGTAACTACTGGAAGTGAAGTTTATCACGGTAGAATTAAAGACGCATTTGGACCAGTTATTAATAACAAAGCAGAAGAATATAATATGGAAGTAATTGGTCAAATAATAGTAGATGATAATTGTGAGAAGATAGAGGAAGCTATCAATACATTAGTAGAAAAAGGAGCTACATTTATTATATGTACAGGAGGAATGAGTGTAGATCCAGATGATCTGACCCCAACTAGTATTAAAAATACTGGAGCAGAAATTATTTCATATGGTGCGCCTATTTTACCAGGTGCAATGTTTTTATTAGCATATAAAGGGGATATGCCTATAATAGGAGTTCCAGGATGTGCTATGTATGCTAAACGAACAGTACTTGACTTAATATTTCCACGTTTACTTACAGGAGAAAAATTAACGAAAGAAGATTTAGCTAAATATGGACATGGCGGACTTTGTTTGGAATGCGATACTTGTTCATTTCCATCATGTAGTTTTGGTAAAGGATGGTAACAGCTATGATGAATATAGAATTAGAAAAGGCTCAATCAATAATTAGCCAGTATATTAAACCAATATTAGCTAGTGAAGAAATACCTTTATTAGAATGTAGTGGACGTATATTATCAGATACTTTGTATGCACCTATATGTCAACCACCTTTTGATCGTTCTCCACTTGATGGATATGCAATTAAGGCAGAAGATACTAAAGGAGCATCTATAGAGACTCCTGTAGAGTTACAAGTAATACATGAAGTGTGTGCAGGAAATTACTATGAAGGTGATTTGCATAATGGACAAGCTATAAGGATAATGACGGGAGCACCAATGCCAAAAGGAGCTAATACTGTTATTAGACAAGAAGATACTAATGAGGGAAATGAAACAGTTTTAGTATATAAACAATTAAAGCCCTATATGAATTATTGTTATAAAGGGGAAGATGTTCAACAAGGAGATATTCTAATAGAGAAAAACACTTTATTAACTTCAGCTCATATAGGTTTATTAGCAAGTATGGGATATACTCATATAAATGTAAAATTACAACCTAAAATTGGTTTGTTAAGTACAGGTGATGAACTAATTGAACCAGGACAATCATTAACTCAAGGTAAAATATACAATAGTAATTTATATACAATAGCTACAGCATTAAAAGAACTTAATTGTCAACCAATAATTATTGGTTCAACAGGTGATGATGTAGAATTAACTTCTAGATTAATAAAAGAAAATATAGATAAAGTAGACGTTTTTATTACAACAGGTGGTGTATCAGTAGGGAAAAAAGATATACTTCACGATGTTATTAAGAAAATTGAAGCAAAAAGGTTATTTTGGCGTGTTAAACTAAAGCCCGGTACACCTATACTTAGTTCTATATATAAAGACAAGTTGCTACTTAGTTTATCTGGAAATCCTTCAGCTGCATTAATAACATTTCATCTGTTTTTACCTAATATACTTAGTAAACTTACAGAATATGAGGGTTATGAAAATAATATATGTGAAGGCGTATTACAGAATGATTTTAATAAAAAGAGTATAACTAGAAGATTTGTAAGAGCTTATTACGAAGAAGGCAAAGTATATATAGGAGCTAAACATTCATCAGGAGTACTAAGTTCTATGATTGGGTGTAATTGTCTGATTGACATAGAAGCAGAATGTGAAGGATATAGTGAAGGTAATACTGTAAAGGTTGTTAGATTGTATTAGGAGGAGGAAATTATTATGAATGATGGATTAACACATTTTGATGAATCAGGAAATGCAATTATGGTAGATGTATCTAAGAAAACACCTACTGATCGTGTAGCTATTGCAAGAGCACAGATAAGTATGTCAGAAGAGACATATATAGCTATACAAAATGGAATGATTGGAAAAGGAGATGTTCTTGGTGTTGCTCGTGTAGCAGGTATTATGGCGGCAAAAAAAACATGGGAACTAATACCAATGTGTCACCCTCTTATGTTAACAAAATGCCAAGTAGATTTTAAACTTGAGAATAATATTGTTTATATAGAAGCTCTAGTTAAAACTAGCGGAAAAACAGGAGTTGAAATGGAAGCTTTGACAGCAGTATCAACAGCGGCACTTACAATATATGATATGTGTAAAGCTATAGATAAGAAGATGATTATTTCGGATATTCATTTAGCTAAAAAAACAGGCGGTAAAAGTGGCGTGTTTACTCATGAAAGATAGAAGGATTGTTCCTAAAATATGCTACATAATAGTTATAATATTTATAGGTCTACCTTTTATAAGTTTATTAATAGTAGGATTTAACTTTAGTTTAAATAATAGTTCATTACAAGTAATATTAGATGCAATGGTAATCAGTTATAAAAGTACTGCTGTTACTATAGGTATAACTATTCTAATTGGTACACCTAGTGCATTAGCAATAGCTAGATGCGAATTTAGGTATAAGAGGTACTTAGATGCAATATTAAATCTTCCACTATTATTACCTCCTGCTGTAGCAGGTTTATTGCTACTGATAACTTTTGGTAGAAATGGATTAATTGGAAAATATCTGTATTCTATAGGAATTAGTATTCCCTTTACATTAACTGCTGTAATATTAGCTCAGCTTTTTGTAGCTTTACCTTTGTATATAAAAACTGCTTCAAGTGGTTTTAGAAAAGTTGATACTAGATTAGAATTTACGGCTATGACTCTTGGTAATACTAAGTGGCAAGTTTTTAGATCAATAACATTGCCCCTAGCAAAAGATTCACTAATAACAGGTGCAGTACTTTCAATGGCAAGAGCATTAGCAGAATTTGGAGCTATTATGATGTTTGCAGGTAATCTAAGAGGAAAAACACAAACATTGCCACTGGCAATATATACAACTATGGAAAAAGATATGGACGCGGCACTTTTTATTGCTCTTATTATGGTAATTATTTCAACTATATTGTTAATAGCTATACAGAAATATTCAATACAAGATTAATATTATAGTTATGTTTTAGCTATAGATAAATAAGTTAATTGAGGTGATAAAATGTTAAGTTGTTTCATTAGGAAGAAAATATCGCCATTTATAATAGATATGGATATAGAATTAGACAACAGCCAAATCATGGTTATTCTAGGACAATCTGGATGTGGCAAAACTTCTTTTCTTAATTTGATAACAGGTTTTCTAACACCAGATGAAGGAAGCATAGTTAATAATAAACACATATTCTATAATCACAAAATCAATGAACCTATACATAAACGTAAGATAGGTTATATTCAACAAAATAGTTGTTTGTTTCCTCATATGACAGTGAAAGAAAATCTATGCTATTCAGTTAATAAAAGACAACAAAAAGGCTTTGAAAAGAAATTAGAAGAATTAATAAAGTATTTAGATATAGAAAGTAACCTTAAGCAATATCCTCATGAATTATCAGGAGGACAACAACAACGTGTAGCTATTGGAAGGGCTTTAATGATGCAGCCAGAAATTATTTTATGGGATGAGCCATTTAGTTCTCTTGATTATAGTATACGTCAAGATCTAAGAGAATTAGTTATAACGATAAGAGATAATTATAACATTCCTATGATATTTGTGACTCATGATCTTAGAGAAGCTTACACTCTAGGAGATAAAATAGCTATTATGAAAGATGGTAAGATAATTCAACAGGGAGATAAAAATGAAGTATTTAAACACCCAAGTAATGAAGAAGTAGCTAAAATAGTAGGAATGACAAATGTTATTAAAGCAGAGTCTATTAAAAATACTTCAAGGTGTCAAGTAGGAGATATGAAATTGTCTACTTTAAATAGAATAAAAGAAAGTAAGTCTATTATGATAGGTATAAGACCAGAAGATATTGTATATGTAAGAGAAATTCACACCTCAAAAGATATATCTAATATGAATGTGTCTATATCTACAGTTCTATCAATGAGACATGAACTAGATTATTATACATTAAAAGTATTGTCACATGAGATGAATGAAGTACTAGAAATTATTCTACCAAAATATGTAATAGATAAGTACCAAATAGCTGAAGGGAAAAAAATTAAAATAATGTTAAAATACAAAGAAATTACCGTTTTGGGGGTATGACATGAAGGAAATGACAGCATTACTACTTGCAGGAGGCAAGAGTAGTCGAATGGGAACAAATAAAGGATTTCTAAAAATTAATAACCAAACTTTTATAGAGAAGATTGCAAAGAGTGTTTCACATATTAGAGATGTTTATCTTGTTGTTAACGAAGCTAAGGTTTATGAACAAATGGGGTTATCAATTGTATTAGATGAATACAAAGAATGTGGTCCAATAGGCGGAATTCACGCAGGGCTAAAAGCTTCAAGATATAATAGTTGCATTGTTTTACCATGTGATACCCCTTTTGTTGATAAATATATAGTGGATTATCTAATATCACAAGATGATGATTGTTATGATTTGATTTTACCAAGAACTTCAGACGGAAAATATCATCCATTATTAGCTATTTATCATAAAAGTGCTTTACATACTATTGATACAGCAATTAAAAATAATAATTATAGATTGTTGAATTTAATAGAAAAATTAAATGTAAAAGTTATTGATATAGAAAGGAAAGGGTTTAATGTGGATAACATATTAAATAATATTAATACTAAAGAGCAATATAGAAAAATAACATCTACACCCCCTGTTATTGCTATATCAGGAATATCTAATTCAGGTAAAACTACTATAATGGTAGAGATTATTAAACAGTTAAAAGCAAAAGGATATAAGATAGGAACAATTAAACATGATGCTCATGGATTTGATATGGACTATGAAGGAAAAGATACTTATAGACATAGACAAGCAGGAGCAGACGGAGTTATTATTACTTCTAATGGTAAATATGCAATGATTCAATGGAGTGAACAAGAAGTACCAGTAGAGACACTAATAAGTTATCATAGTCACCAAGATATTATTCTATTAGAAGGTTTTAAATATAGCTCTTATAAAAAGATAGAAATAGTTAGAAAAGAAATATCACAGCAACCTGTATGTGACCAAGAAACTCTATTAGCAATTGCAACTGATGTTAATATGAAATTAGATAATATACCAATTATTTCATTAGATAATATAACAGCTCTCGTTAATATTATTGAAGATTATGTAAGGGAGTATAGACATGATAGATCATAAAGGTAGAAAAATAGATTATATGCGTATATCATTAACAGATAGATGCAACCTTAGATGTAAATATTGTATGCCAGATGAAGGGGTTTCTCTTCTTAGACATGAAGATATATTATCTTATGAAGAAATTATTAAAATAGTAAGAGTAGCAGCTAATCTTGGTATAAGTAAAATTAGATTAACAGGAGGAGAACCATTATTAAGAAAAAATATTACTTATCTTGTTAAATCTATTAAAAATATTAAAGGTATTGAAGAGGTAAGTATAACTACTAATGGTATTTTACTTGAAAGATTGTTAGATGATCTTATAGAAGCAGGATTGGACCGAATTAATTTAAGTTTAGATACTATGAATTGTGCAACATATAAGGAGATAACAGGATCAGATAAATTACAGAAAGTACTAAATGGATTATATAAAGCTCTTGATAGTGGATTAAAAGTAAAAATTAACGTAGTTCCATTAAGAGGATATAATATAGATGAATTAATTGATTTAGTGAAGCTAACAATTGATAGACAACTTGATGTAAGGTTTATTGAACTAATGCCTATTGGTCTTGGAAAAAATTTTGATTCAATAGAAAATGAAGATATTTTAAAAGAAATAAAAAAAGAGTACAAAATACATAAAATGTTAGGTACTATAGGAAACGGTCCAGCTGTATATTATAAGATACAAGAAGGAAAAGGCTCAATAGGATTTATTAGTCCATTAAGTCATCAATTTTGTAAAGAGTGTAATAGAATCCGACTAACGGCTGAAGGCTTTTTGAAGCTTTGTCTTCACTCAAATAAAGGAATCTCATTAAGAGACTTATTAAGAAAAAATATATCCGAAAATGAATTAGAAGAAATAATGAGAACAATAATAGCATTAAAACCAGATAGACACCACTTCCAAGAAGATACAGAAAATGAAGATAGTAGAAGAATGCATCAAATTGGAGGATGAAAAATAAAATAATATAAATTAATAATAAAGATTATAAAAATTGAAAGGAATGTATATAATGGGAAAAATTATGGCAGTATGTACAAGCGACAGAAAAGGAATTCAAAAAGAAAGACAGAAAGAAATAGTTTTATTAGAGGACTATGGAATTGATAAAGATGCTCATGCAGGGAAATGGCACCGTCAAGTAAGTTTATTATCTTATGAGAAGATAGAAGCATTTAAAGCTAAAGGAGTTGACTTAAAAGATGGAGCATTCGGTGAAAATATAGTTGTATCTGGAATTGATTTATCTAGTTTACCTATTGGTACAATTCTTAAATCAGAAGAAGTAGAGTTAGAAGTAACTCAAATAGGAAAGAAATGTCATCATCACTGTGAAATATACAAAGTAGTAGGGGACTGTATTATGCCTAGAGAAGGTATTTTCACAAAAGTAATAAAAGGTGGTATTTTAAAAGCAGGAGATGAGTTAAATGTGGTTGAAGAATAAAGTAGTAGTTGTACTATGCTTATTATGTGCACTTATGATTACTTCATGTAGTAACAATAATGATTCAAAAGAACTTGTAATATTTGCTGCATCTTCTTTGACAGAGGTAGTTGAGGACTTGAAAGAATTATATATTAATGAACATGAAGACATAGATATATCAATTAACTTGGCAGGATCTAATACATTAGCTAAACAGATTGAAAATGGTGCGAAAGCAGATATTTTTATATCTGCAAATGAGAAGAGTTGTATTGAATTAGAAGAAAGTGATTATATAGATAAAAAGGAACAAATAGCTACAAATAAGATGATTGTCGCCGTATCTAACAATAGTCAAATAGATATACAACAGTTAGAAGATTTAGCAAGACCTTGTAGTATTGTGTTAGCTAATGAGAATGTACCAGCGGGAATCTATGCACAAGAAATTCTTCATAAGCTTAACAAAGTATATGGTGATAATTATAAGGAAAATGTTATTAAGAATGTTGTATCATATGAAAGTAATGTTAGACAGGTTATGACTAAAGTGTCAATTGGAGAAGCAGATGCGGCTATAGTATATGTCACTGATATTACAGATGAAGTGAAAGAGAAAGTAAAGTTAATAGAAATTCCTCATGAAAATAATATTCTATGTACTTATTGGAGTGCAA
The DNA here is from genome assembly GCA_025210515.1 of Vallitalea sp. GTDB lineage: Bacteria > Bacillota > Clostridia > Lachnospirales > Vallitaleaceae > Vallitalea. The sequence goes on from JAOARM010000032.1 coordinate 95,943, forward strand.
TCATTAAACAAAAAAATAAACCAGAAGAATTAAAACAGTTTTATGACTTATTATTATCAGATGAAGGAAAAGAAATATTTAGTAAACATGGTTTTAATAAATAGAAAGAAGGAGTATATAGTATGTTTAGTGTAGGTATTATTACAGCAAGCGATAAAGGCTCAAAAGGTGAGCGCGAAGATGTAAGCGGAATGGTAATAAAAGAGATGATAGAAAATGAAGGATATCAAGTACAAGAATATAAGATATTACCAGATGATAGAGAAACTTTATCAAATGCAATGATTAATATGGCAGATGATAACAATGTTAATCTAATATTAACTACTGGAGGGACAGGCTTTTCTATGAGAGACTGGACTCCAGAAGCAACAAAAGATATTATTCATCGTGAAGCACCTGGAATAGCAGAAGGTATGAGATATCATAGTTTACAAATAACACCTAGAGCTATGCTAAGTAGAGGAGTTGCAGGTATCAGAGGTGAAACTCTAATTATTAATTTACCTGGAAGTCCAAAAGCTGTTAAAGAAAATCTTGAATTTGTTCTTCCAAGCTTAAAGCATGGATTAGAAATATTAATAGGTAAAGCATCAGAATGTGGACAACAACAAAAATAAAAAATAAATAGTTATATATAGCCATATATTTCATAATATGTTATTATATATTAAAGTGATACTTGCATATATGAAAGCGGAGGGAAATGAATGAGCTATAATAACCATTATAAGTTACAGCAAAAAGATATGTTTTTAATGACTGTTATATTTAGAAATATATTTGAAAGTATTGCTAGGCCTAATAATTTATTATTCACTAGTTTTATGATCTATTTAGGATTAGCAGATTACGAGATAGGATATATTATTAGTTTTATTGCTTTAACCAATGTACTTCAGATATTTTCTCCAATACTATATGAGCGGTTTAAAAGTCCTAAAAAAGTAGTATTGTTAACAAGAAGTTTAAGATTAGTATTTTTCTATTTATTATTAGCTGTACCTTTTCTACATAATTATAGATTTGTTATTTTATTATTAATTATAGCTACTTCTGCATCATTTAATGCTTTAATGGGAGCTACTTTTGTTGCATGGAATGACTGTATTATACCTAAGGAAAGAAAAGGACGATATTTCTCTAATATGAACGTTATATTCAATGCTACAGCTATATTAGCATCGTTATTTTTTGGTAAAGTTCTTGATTGTTATAAGCATACTACTAAACTCTTTATGATTATTTTTTCATTAAGCATTATATTTGCTGTATTAGAGATATTATTAACGTGTAAACTAGAAGATAATACGTTAAGTACTAATGGTAGATTATCACTGAAGGAATTTATAACTATTCCGTTGAAAGATTCTTCATATAGAGGCTTTATTATTTTCTCCCTTCTTTGGATGTTTGCAGTTAGTTTTGCTACTCCTTTTTTTAAGTTATATGCTATTAGGTATATTAAGCTTTCATATGGTTATATTGCTATTGTCGGCAGTATTACATCGGTCTTTAAAATAATAATGGCGAAACCTTGGGGAGCAGGGGTAGATCGTTTTGGATATAAAAATATTATGAAGTATACTGGAATATGTTTTGCTGTTACACATTTTTTGTGGATATTTATATCAGCTGGGGGGCAAATAATTTACTTTATTTTTATATTCCTTAATGGTATATTTGTAATAGGATTTAATATATCCAAATTTAATATTAACTTAAGTTTATCTAATAATGAACATAGACTGGCATATATGGGTGTAAATGCGGCTATTATGGCTATATTTTCTTTTGTTAGTACTAATATAAGTACTCTCATTATTCAATATACAGATATGAGTTGGTCGCTATTTGGAATTGATATATTCCAATTATTATTTATATTTGCTGGGTTTTTATATTTACTAGCTTTAGCATATATATTAAGAAAAGATATATAAGAAAATACATATAATGTATAATAATATATACTGTACATAAGTGGCTTATAATAAATTGAATTATAAAATTATATATACAAATTGATAAAATACAGAAAGATAATAGGTGATAAAATGGCTATAACTCCTGCTCCAGCTCTTGAAAAAGGGCTGAAGATTCTTGAAATAATTGCGAAAGAAGAACAAGTAAGTTTTAATGAACTTCAAGGGTTAACAGGTTATAATGTGAGTAGTCTTAATAGATATTTACATACTTTGCGCCACTGTGATTATATACAAAAAAATTCAAATAATAAGTATATGATAGGATTGAAATTTTACAGTTTAGCAGAAAAAAACAGTTGGTGGCAAGCTCTTATTGAAGTAACTCAGAAATATATAATACAGTTAAGTAATAAATTTCAGATTAGCTTACTGCTAATAGGATATACTAATGAGCAATATATTGTATTAACAAAACAAGCTCATAGTAATAATATAACAATGATGAAAATAGGAACATGTAAATATTATGATCATGATATAGCATGGGCTTTACCTTATATTGATCATTTAGATAGTATAGAGAAAGAGAATTTATTTAGTTCCTATATAGATAATAATATTATTACTGAAAAAGATATGAAGACAATTAAAGCTGACTATAAAGAAAAAGGCTTTGTATATGATGATGGATATAGAAATAAAAATATACTTAGAATTGGAGTGCCAATATATGCAGGTGATAATAAGCCTATAGCGTTATTAGCAGCAGGAACTTTTAAAGTTCATCTAGAGAATAGAGAAGATGAAGTAATTAAGGCAATGAAAGAAGTAAGTATTAACATAAGTAAATCTGTATTTACTCTAGGCTAGAGTAGCCCATACCCTTTAAACATGATGTTTAAGGGTATGAATAGCTAAAACTAGCCTTTGAATGATTTTATTATTCTATATTTTTAATAGCTTCTTCTGCGAATTCAGTAGTTACAATTTTATCATATTCAACTCTTTCAGATAATTCTCCAGCGGAGTCAAGAATATTTTGAAGAAGATTAAGACCTGTTTTTTCAAAATATGGATCTTTTCTCCAAGTATCTTGGTCTTTGTAACGTTTTACAATCTGAACTAGAAGTTCCATATCTGTATCTTTAAATTGAGGTTTAATAACTTCTGCAATCTCTTCTTCTGTATGTTCGTCAACCCATAATTGACTTTTATAAATGGCATTAGTAAACTTTTGAATTATATCCTTATTGGCTTTTATATAGCTCTTTTCTGCCATATATGAAGTGTAAGGTACTAAACCACTGTCTATACCTAGAGATGCTACAACATGACCTTTTTGTTCATTTTCAATTTTTGAAGCAGCAGGCTCAAATTCAGCAGTATAATCAGCAGTTCCTCCCATAAATGAACCAGCAGTAGCTGTAAAGTCAATATTAGTAAGAATATTAACATCTTCAAAAGGAGTGATATTGTTAGATTTTAGAATATATTCAAGAACCATTTCAGGCATTCCACCTGGTCTACCACCAATTATCGTTTTACCTTTTACATTTTCCCACTTAAATTCTTCATCGGTTCTTCCTATTAGGAAATTACCGGCACGTTGGGTAAGTTGAGCGAAGTTGATTACATAGTCTTCCTTGCCTTCATTAACCACATATATAGATGCTTCTGGTCCCATGAAAGCTATGTCTGCATTATTAGAAACTAGGGCAGTCATTGATTTATCTGCACCCCAGCCTGTAGTAAGCTCAATTTTAAGCCCTTCTTCTTCAAAAAAACCTTTTTCAATTGCTACATATTGAGGGGCATAGAATATTGAATGTACAACCTCATTGAGTCTCACAGTTGTAAGTGTTTTATCACTATCACATCCAGAAAGTGTAGCAGTGAGAGTGATAACAATAAGTACTACTAAGCTAATCAATTTTCTCCTCACATAAAATCCTCCTTATTTAATATAAACAAGCATAAGTGCCTTCTTTATATCAAATATATTATGTTAATGAGATTGTACTTGTTACAGTTATTTATTATATTTAATTTCGTTTTCTAAAGGTTTATTTTCAGTAAATTGTAAAATGTTATTAAGAGTAGTAGATGCAATATTATTTAAGGCTTCTTTTGTGAAATAAGCTTGATGAGATGTAATAAGTACATTTGGAAAAGTAATAAAAGTTGATGTTGCTAATAATCACAAGTTAGTACTAGAAAACATATAATCTATTTTGTCTAGAACGATAATATAATGGCGAAAAATGTAGAATAATCAAATCAATAAATACATAAAGAAATAAAAGTTATAATAAATATTGACAAAAAAATAATAAATGCTATAATAATAACCATAAAATTATTAAATATATAAAATAATACATATTATGAGAGGAGGAAACATAATGAAAATAATTCAAAAGTCTAAAAAAATTGCATTGATTTTTATGTTAAATATTTTGCTTTTTGGCTTTTCTTTTAGTTTTATGACTGAAGCATCAAACGCTACAAATAATATTAATCATTCAGAAAACCATAGTTTTTATTTAGCTGATGGAGATGAAGAAACTGCTGCAATGAATATTATGGGTAACATAGATATTTCATCTGATAGAAGAACTATTACAATTCATTATGATATTAAAACACAATGGACTAATAATTTTGGTTGTTTTATAAGACCATATTATGATGGATATATGAAAGGACAATTTTGTTATGCATCGACATCAATGTATCGTTATGAATGGGGCGACGAATTAGTTTATGATGATAGCTGGAGTCCTAATCTAAATGGTTCTAAAACATATACTTTTCCTAAGCCGTTAGAAGAAATTCATGTAGGATATTATATGAATTTATATCCAACAAATAGTATAAGTTCTAGAATTTCTATAGTGCCAGATTATGTATATAAAATAATTAAATTAAAATAATATATATTTGAAATTTTATAAATTTATTTCGGGAGGATAATTGATAATGAGAAAGATTAATAATTTTAAAATTATAATGGTTATGTTAGCATTTAGTTTGATGTTTTATGTATGTATTATTCCTAATAATGTACAAGCAGCAGGAATGTTTGCAGAAGAAATAAATACTAAAGGGATCTATCAATTTGATTGTTATGGAGACACATATGATGGAATTATGGATATTAAGGGACATGTTATTGTTTCAGGAGATAGAAAGTCAGTAACAGTTTATTATGATGTTAACACTAACAATACAAATCAATTCGGATGTTTCTTTAAATATTATTCAGGTGGATATTGTAAAGGACAAAAGTGTTATGTATTAGAAACAGAATATAAACCCGGTCCACTTACATCTAGTACTGGATATTTAGAGGATAATGAGTGGAGTTCGACTGTAAGAGGGTCTAAAACATTTACATTCCCTTATCCTATAGAAAAAATTGAATTAGGATATTATATGAATTTATATCCTACTAATCACATTAATGATTGTATTACTATAGCAAGAAATTATTATAAAACTATTGAAATTAATTAATATTTTTTAGTAAAAGCACTTCTGAATGGAGGTGTTTTTATATTGTAAATAAGTGTTATGAATAGGAATTTGTTGAAGTAAAGTCTTTTGATAGGCTTTATTTTTTTATACAAATATCTAACAAATGAGGTATAGGATGACATTCACAGCAAAACAGATTAAATTGATTACGAGTTATGAAATATTTGCCGTGCTTTTTGTGAATCTTTTGGTATGGGTATTAAGAGAAGATAATAAAAGAGAGGGAAGATATCAAGCTACTATAAATAAAATTGCGAATTTGTTACATAAAGATGTTGAGAACATAAAAAATAATATAAAGTATATTGAAGATTTAGTGATAAGAAAGGGTGTGAGAAAGTGAAAGAAAAACTACAAAATCTACTAGAAGTAAGAAAGATTATAGATTTATATTTTAGTAAGTTTACTGCATTAGATAAGACAAAATAATATAAAAAGGTTAATTAATGTCGTTTTAATGTCGTGTAGGATAATGTTATTATAGATTCAAGCCAAATAAATTGGTTATATCATATAAAAATCGCGATTTTATATTTTAAATTAATGAAAAATAAGGAGAGATGAAATTGGGACTTTATTTTGATCCAACAAGAATTAAAGCAAATGAAAAAGTATCAAAAACAATGACGACTGATCGACCTGAATGGTTTGATATTATATTTAGTCAAAATTGCAAAGCAAATTTTGAAGTTTACCCGTCAACTAATTTAGATGTAGATTTCTATGCCGTAATTGGAGATTCGCCTACGGTTGCAAGAGAAGCAATTAGTAATGGATGTGGTATCCCAGAAAAGATTGAAATGGACGTAAGTGCAGGGCAAAGGATAAGGCTTTCTGTACAACGCAGATCTGGAGCAGGCTCTTTTGAATTATTATGTAGAGTTAATAATGGTTCGATGCCAAACGGTCATGATTATAGCCATCTATTAAAAGAGACAGTTTGTTACAAAGGTAATGGTTCTAGTAATAAATTACCAGTGTTTGAGGATGAATATTTAACTAAACAGATGAAAGGCTATATTTGCGATGGTGAACCTGTAACTGTAAAATCTATAAAAAATGAAGGGGCACTTATCACATATAGTACTAATCATGGAACTAAAGATGCCTATGTACCACTATCCCATCTACAAGGTAAAGAGTACTTTGAATTATATATAAAGCAGATGAAAGCAAGATATACGCCAAAACTTGTTGATGGATGGTATACATATGACTCATGGAGAATAAGTCAGCATTTTAATGATCCAACTAGTTCAAAAGATTACTTAGGGCATCTAGGGTTAGATGTAATAAATATTAAAGCTCCTGTGGCTAGAGCAGTATATCCGGGGAAGGTTAAGTTCGCTGGAAGATCAACTACAAATGGTGGGAAAAACAGTGCAAACGGTTATGTTGTACAAATAGAACATATACATAAGGATACTGGTATAAAATTTTACTCATTTTATGCACATCTTAGGCCAGAATCAATATGTGTGTCTAAGGAGCAAAATGTTACATCAGGTGAAATTATTGGTCTTATGGGGCATACTAATTCAAAAGAAGATGGTGGAGGAATGAGTGATCATACCCATATTGGCATCTATTCGGACGGATTGAGAGCTACCGGTCAACAATGGGGTTACTTTCGTGATACTGATGGTAAAAAAGTTACGTTTGATAAATCTCATGGTTATATAGATGGACATATTAGATTTAGTCGTTCCACATTCTATAATGTAGAACTATGGAGTGATATTTTAATTAAATTACAAAAGAATAAATAGTTATACGGTAACGAGACTAATTATCATTACAATGAAAAAAGAATTTTGATGATACAGATACGAACGTATATCTATACGTGTAGAACTAGTGTCTTTTTCTACTTAATTTATAGCCTAAATGTCAATTTAGTTTGTATATTTAACCTACTTTCTTAATTGGAGGTAGGTCTTTTTTGTTGCTTATTATTCAATTGTCTGATATTATTAATATATTTCAAATAAATAATGTGAAAGGAGGTACTAATATGAATACAAAACTAATTTTTGAAAATAATTCAGATGAAGATAACCCAGTCGGAATATATTGTGCTAATGAAGATGATCCTGGAGATGCGTAACAAAATGTCAACTGATAAGGAGTGATAAAATGGAAATACAAGATTCCATATACTATTATACATCTACATATGTTCTAGAAGAATGGTTTAATAGTGAAAAGATTTGGGCTACAAGAAGCATTACTTCGAATGATTATAAGGATACTTCATATATAATTGAAAAATTTCTTGATATAGAAAGTTATTTTGAAAAATTAAATTGTAAGGAAAATATATTTAGCAATGAAGAAATTGAGAAAATGTTTAAAGAAGCAAATAATTTAATTAAATATAGCAAGTATGTAAGTCAAAGAACTTTGAAGGATTTATGGATGTATGTTTCCATAAAACAACCAATGAAACAATAAAAGCTATACAGGCTTGGCAAATACAAAAAAATATGAAGGAATTAGATTTTGACATATTTCAACTATTAAGGGTTTTAATTGATGATAAGATATTGATTGATATTTTTGGGGTTGAAGAGAATTTTAATAAAGAATATTTATTTGATGCAATATTAGCTCAACATCCCTATTGTATTTCTTTTACAGCTGTAAAAGATAATAGGTTTTTTGGGGATGCATATACAGGGAATAAAGGAGTTGCTTTAGAGTTTTCAAAAAAGGAACTTAAAGATTATTTGAAATCTATTGGAGGTTATTTTTCTAATGATGTTATATATGAATTGGAAGAAGATAATTATTATTTAAAATATATATTTGATTTTTTTAAGAAAGCAAAAAGTGAAAGACCTAGTTGGAATAGATATCAAGATATAATATATGCGACTGGATGTTTGGTGAAACACCCATACTGGAAAGATGAAAATGAATTCAGAGCAGTATTTTATAAAAAATCAGTTGACGAGACAGTTAAAGAAAATTATAACTTAAAATATAATACTACGTATAAAACACAAGACTATATGGAAATATATCTACCTAAAGAATTGGTAAAAGGTATAACTATTGGGCCAACAAATTCAAGAGAAAATATTAACGACAAAATATTAAATCATTTTGAAGGCAAAATTAAGGATTCAAAAGGTAAAGATATTGTAAGAAATACTTAATAGACTATACTAAACTTTCCTAAAGCACCGATTAGTACATATTAAAAGAGCCTACCAATATTAAAATTTTATTGGTAGGCTCTATTTTTGTCTCTTTTTCCAAATTATATCATAGCCAAGTATATCTGCTATTTTTTTCACATCTCTATAAGTAATAGTCTCTCTAGTTAATTTATTAGTAAGATTTTGACTTGTTATATTTAGCTTCTTGGATATGTCTTTTACTAAATAATCGTGTTTCTTAATAAAGTACATTATCTCATTTCGAATACTTCCCATACATTTCCACCACATTTAGCGAAATTATATAGTATAATTTTTAGCATAGAAAGAAACATACACTATATAAAATCCTCCTTATTTAATATAAACAAGCATAAGTGCCTTCTTTATATCAAATATATTATGTCAATGAGATTGTACTTGTTACAGTTATTTATTATATTTAATTTCGTTTTCTAAAGGTTTATTTTCAGTAAATTGTAAAATGTTATTAAGAGTAGTAGATGCAATATTATTTAAAGCTTCTTTTGTGAAATAAGCTTGATGAGATGTAATAAGTACATTTGGAAAAGTGATAAGCCTTGATAATACATCATCAACAACACCTTCTACAGAAAAATCTTCATAAAAGTATTTATCTTCTTCTTCATATACGTCTAAAGCTGCACTACCTACTTTTCGAGATTTTAGAGCTTGTATAAGGTCTTTTGAATCAATTAATTTACCTCTACCAGTGTTAACAATCATAACTCCATCTTTCATCTTAGCAATACTTTCTTCATTAATAATATATTCTGTATCTTTAGTTAGAGGACAATGCAAAGAAATAATATCACTGTTTTCAAAAAGCGTATTTAGATCAACATATTCAAATCCTAATTCTTTAGCAGATTCATAAGAAGGATATAGATCATAAGCTAATACATTACATTCAAAGCCTCTAAGAATCTTAATAAGTATTTTAGCTATTTTACCTGTTCCAATTATTCCTACTGTTTTATTATACATATCAAAACCAAGTAAGCCGTTAAGAGAAAAATTAAGGTCTTTAGTTCTATTATGGGATTTATGGATTTTTCTGTTTAATGTTAACATCATTGATGCTGTAAATTCTGCAATAGCATGTGGAGAATAAGCAGGCACATGTACTACATGAATTTTATCTTTTGCTATCTTTAGACTTACGTTATTATAGCCAGCACATCGAAGAGCTATAAGTTTAACACCATATTCGTGTAGCTTGTTGACTACATATGAGGATGCCTTATCTTGTACGAAAATAGTAACTATATCATATCCTTCAGCTAGTTTTACAGTTTTATCATTCAAACGTTCTTCAAAATAAGTTATATCAAATCCATAATCTTTATTTAGAGTTTCAAAAATTTCCTTATCATAAGGTTTAGTATCAAAAAATGCAATTTTAGTCATAATAATCACCTCTATATATTTTTTATCAAATTAAGTATAATATATTCATAGCTATTTGATAATGGTTATTAATTAGTTATTATTATAAAAGCATTTGCTTGGTTAGTCAATATTATAATATAATAATGTACCAAAATATAGTAAATACTATTTTTAGATATAAATAACAGTTACATATAATTGCAAATAATGCTTTTAATTATATTGTTAATATGTTAGAATATGTTGGGATTTAACGTATTTATTACGAAGGTGATATATTATGGATAAAGTAAAAAAAATCATAAAATACTATACAATTTTTTTCAAAATTGGTCTCTTCACAATAGGCGGTGGTTATACTATGCTACCTATTATAGAAAAAGAAGTTGTGGAAAAGAACAAGTGGGTTTCAGAAGAAGAAGTTATGGATAGTTATGCTTTGGCACAATCCATTCCAGGAGTAATAGCAGTTAATACGGCTACTCTTATTGGTAGTAAATTAAGTGGTTTTTTTGGTGCATTAGCAGCAGTATTAGGAGTTATTACACCATCAATTATTATCATTATTATAGTAGCTATATTTTTTAATAGATTTATTGAAATTACAGAAGTAGCTAATGCTTTTAGAGGAATAAGAATTGCAGTGTTATCTCTATTATTGGCTACTACCTATAAAATGACTAAAAAAGCTATTAAAGACATTGCAGGAATTGTTCTTGCTATCAGTTCTTTTATATGTGTTATGTTTTTGAATATTTCTCCTATATATGTTATTATAGCATCCGCGGTTATAAGTATTATTTTCTATTACAGAAAGGAGAAAGATAATGTTAACTAAATTATTACTTACTTTCTTCAAAATTGGTTTATTTACTTATGGTGGAGGATTAGCTATGTTGCCACTTCTTCAAGAGCAGGCTATAGAGTATGGGTGGTTGACTGAGGAACAATTTGCTAATATGATTGCTATATCTCAATCCACTCCAGGACCAATTGCAATTAATATGGCTACATTTGTCGGATATAATCAAGCTGGTATAATAGGAGCTATTATATCATCAATAGGAGTTATATTACCAGGATTTTTAATTATATTGATTGTTACTAAGTTCCTATCACACTTTAATGAAAATCCTGTTGTTAAAGCAATATTTGTTGGGCTAAGAGCCGCTGTAGTAGGATTAATTTTTACTGCTGTAATTAATATAGCTATGATTTCAATTATTGATGTTGATTTGTTTAGTCAAACTAATAATATACTTGATTTATTTGATATAAGGTCGGTTTTACTATTTATAAGTATGTTATTTGCAGTTATAAAATATAAAAAACATCCAATATATTATATTATTTTTGCTGGAATTATAGGTGTTATTATATGGTAATAAAATTTATTTATTGCTCTAAAGTGTAATATAAGAAAGTATTATATAATGAAGGGAATGAGATTTGGAATGGATTACGTTTTGGATACACATTGTCATACAATAGTTAGCGGGCATGCATATAGTACATTGGAAGAAGTAGTTAAAAAGGCTGCTGATGAAGGGTTGGAATTAGTTGCTATTACAGATCATGCTCCAGGATTGCCAGGTGGAGCTCATATGTTTTATTTTAGCAATTTGCATGTGGTACCTAACAATATGTATGGTATAGAAGTATTAAGGGGTATTGAAGTTAATATAATTAGTTATGATGGAAATATAGATGTTGATGATTATACTCTTAGTAGACTTGATATAGTTATTGCAAGCTTACATCCACCATGCCTTGATTTTGGAAATATAGAGCAAAACACTAATGCAGTAATAGGAGCTATGAAAAATCCATATGTTAATATTATTGGTCATCCAGATGATGGTAGATATCCTCTTGATTACGATAAAGTAGTTAAAGCTGCTAGAGATTATAATGTATTACTTGAACTAAATAATACTTCACTTAATCCAAAAGGCTTTAGAAAAGGAATTGAAAATGATAAAATTATGTTGAAAAAATGTATGGAATTAAATGTACCTATTGTATTAGGTAGTGATGCACATATCTCTTTTGATGTAGGTAATTTTGATAATTCTATTAAGTTACTTGAAGAAATAAATTTTCCAAAAGAGCTTGTAGTTAACACATCTAAGGACAAATTGAAAAGATTTTTAAAAGGCTAATTAACACTTTACTTTGGTAAATTATAGTGGTAAAATTTTAGTAGTAGCAAAAGAAAGGGAGAAGAAAGATATATGAGTAAGAATATCAAATCACAGGAGTTAGACAAGCTTTTTGAAGCTATTTTAAACTTAAAAAATCCTGAAGAATGTTATTTGTTTTTTGAAGATATCTGTACTGTAAATGAATTACAATCACTTGCACAAAGATTGCAAGTAGCAAAGATGTTAAGAGAACAACACACATACTTAGAAATTGCTGAGAAGACAGGTGCTTCAACGGCAACAATTAGTAGAGTTAATAGATCATTAAATTATGGAAATGATGGGTATGATATGGTATTTACACGAATGAAAAGCTAACGGAAACGTTAGCTTGTTTTTCTTTATAATTAAATTTTATTTTTTTTGTTTATTATCTTTTTTAATGTCTTTTGGTTGTTCTATATTTTTATGGAAGAATTCGTCAATCAACTTTTCTGCAAGATATTTCTGAGCTGTAGATTGAACAGTTAGTAAATGTACAATACTAAAAAGCTCCAACATATCTTTATTTTCAATATCAGTATTTTTAAAAGAATCAGTAGCAACTCTAATAGTATTTTCAACATAATCTTCAAATAGTTTATATTCATCTTTTTGGATAGTTAATAATGAATCATAAAATTCTTCTAATGAGAATGAGTCATCATCTAACATATCTTTAATTGGAGATAACAATTTCTGTATATCTGTAATAGAAAGTACATGTTTAAAATAATATATAAATATTAGCATAATCATATGATTATTAGTATATTTTTTCTTGATTGGTGGAGGAAGAATATGATTTTTACTATAGTTATTAATCATAGTTTTTGTAAGAATTTTATCATCTTCTCTCCGTTTCAGAGAACCAAGATTATCATCCATAAAAGTAGTTACTTGATCCATATATAAGTTAATATTAGGTATATCTTTTGAATATACATAGTCCATTGATTTGATGTCTTCTAGCACTTTTTTAATATATGCTTCATAATTCATTTTTTATCACCTCAGTATTAACATACAATGCATATCATTTACATTATATAGTATTTAAAACTACTTGACAAGAGATTTTGATTCACTTCAGTTTATTAAGATTGTGAATCAACTAATCTGATAGAGCTTTAACTTGATTCTTTAATAATATAATTGTAATGACAGTAGATAAAAAGTCAGATATAGGGAAAGAAATCCATATAGCTAATAATTTATTTTCAAATAGTGGTGGTAATATTAATAATAAAGGAATCAATAAAATAACTTGTCGTAGTAGAGAAAGTACTAATGATGGTATAGCTTTACCTAGTGCTTGGAATAAGGTTGATCCAACTATCTGAATACCTACTACAGGTATTGCAATTAGAACTACTCTTAGAGCAAGAGTTTCACTACTTAAATTAGTGGCTTCTTTTTCAAATAACATAATAATATATTTCGGTATAATAAATACGATAGTTGTGCCTACAGTTGCGATAATTGTTGATACTATCATAGATAATTTCAGAGATTCTTTCACTCGTTTATAATTTTTAGCACCATAGTTAAAGCCAGCAATAGGTTGCATTCCTTGAACAACTCCAAAAAGAGGCATCAATATAAACATAAGAACACGATTGATAACAGCATAAGTTGCAATAGCTGTATCACCACCATATAATTTTAGAGAGTTATTAAGAACTATAGCAACGATAGTTCCTGCAATATTTCTTGCAAAAGAACCAAAACCAACTGTAAAGATTTCCCATAGAATATGTAAATCTGGGTTATAATGATGTACTTTAATTTTCAAAGTACTATTTCCAGTCATATAATATCTTATAATATATATAAAAGAAGCAAATTGAGATATTATTGTTGCGATAGCGGCACCTTTAATACCTAGCCCAAACACATATATAAAAATAGGATCAAGTATAAGGTTAAATCCAGTACCAATAACCATTATAATCATAGAAGCTTTTGCATTACCTTCTGCTCTAATTAGGTTATTAGTAGTCATTACAAAAGGGAAATATATTGTACCAATTAGTATAATTCTAATATAATCCATTGCATAAGGAAGACTATCACTAGTTGCACCATACATAAGAAGCAAAGGTTTAGTAAATGAAAAGCCTATTATTACAAGTATAAGACTAATTATACCTATTGATAAAATAGAGTTTCCTGCAACATGATTTGCTTTTTCTATGTTTTTTTCACCTAGTGCTCTTGAAACACATGAGGCACTACCAATTCCAATAAGTAGTGAAAAAGCCATTACAACAAGTTGAATAGGAAAAGCAACTGTTAATCCAGATAAACCTAATTCACCAACACTACGACCTACAAATATACCATCAACAATATTATATAAAGCATTTACAAGCATTCCAATAATCGCAGGAAGAGATAGTTTATATAATAATGTGCTTATTTTTTCGTTAGCAAGCATTTTGTTTCTCTGTTCCATAGTTTCAGCTCCTTAACATAAGATACTATATAATATCATATTGAACAAAAATAAGCCAGCTAATAATTAAAAAAACTGCAATCGGATAAATTATATAAGAAATGAGCATTATAGCCTGAAAGGCTTTATTAACTTTACTCATCAATTATAAGGATAATATTAATGAGTAATTATTTAATTTAGTAAAAAAATCAATAATTATTTATGTAATATTATTATAATATAAGCAATATAATATGATTGTAGGATTAAAAAAAATAAAAAAAAAGAGGTGTTTCCACCTCTATTGAAGAAAGTAACTTGCTGTCAAGCCTAAGCCTAAAAACATAAAGCCAATTTTAAAGAAATTAATTAGTTGGGTTAAAATGGGAATGTGTAAGCAAATAGCTAATATTGATAATGTAACAGATAGTAGAGAAATAATTAGCGAAAACTTTTTCATTTTCATGTTCAACCCTCCTCGCATTTAGCTAGGCTTAATAATATATATGATGAAAGTTATGTTTTTATGCATAATTTTTGAATTATCACTGATTAAATTTGTGATGATTAATTTTGATGAGTAACATTATACTAGCGAATTTATGTTCTATATGATATTATATGAGTATCTCAAGAGAGTTATCTCTTTATTATAATATTAGGTGGTAATAAAAATGGATAAAAAATATGAGTCGCTAAATCCAATGCAAAAAAAAGCAGTTTTACATACGGATGGTCCATTACTAATTTTAGCTGGTGCAGGTTCAGGAAAAACAAGAGTTTTGACACATAGAATAGCATATTTAATAGAAGAAAAGAATGTATCTCCTTGGAATATTCTCGCTATTACATTTACTAATAAAGCAGCTAAAGAAATGCGTGAGAGAGTGGACAACCTTATTGGTTATGGAAGTGAAAATATATGGGTGAGTACTTTCCATTCTACATGTGTAAGAATATTACGTCGATATATTGATAGAATTGGTTATGATCGTTACTTTACAATATACGATACAGATGATCAAAAGAAATTAATACGAGAGTGTATGAAACAATTAAATATTGATCCAAAGCAATTCAAAGAAAACAGTGTTTTGTCAGGAATAAGTTCGGCAAAGGATAAATTATTATCTCCAAAACAATTTGAAAAACAAGCATATGAGTATTATGATAAAGTTATTGCAAAAGTATATACTATGTACCAAGAAAGACTTAAAAAAAATAATGCTCTTGATTTTGATGATTTATTAGTTAAGACTGTAGAACTTTTTAAGTTGTGTCCAGATGTATTATCAGATTATCAAGAGAAATTCAAGTATATTATGGTAGACGAGTATCAAGATACTAACCACGTCCAATATACAATTGTTGGATTATTAGCATGTAAATATAGGAATTTATGTGTAGTTGGAGACGATGACCAATCTATATATAGATTTAGAGGTGCAGATATAAGAAATATTTTAGATTTTGAAAAAGATTTTAGTGATGCAATGGTTGTTAAGCTTGAACAAAACTATCGTTCTACCAAAAATATTTTAGAAGCTGCAAATGGTGTTATTAGTAATAACTATGGAAGAAAAGATAAGACCCTATTTACTGATAATGAAGAAGGAGAACTTATACAATTTCATTGTGCATTAAATGAACAAGCAGAAGCAGAATATATTGCTAGAGAGATTATTGAAGGAATAGAAGATGGGAAAGACTTTGGAGAACATGCAATTTTATACAGAACAAATGCTCAATCTCGTGTTCTTGAAGAAAGATTTATTATTAATAATATCCCCTATAAAATAGTAGGAGGAACATCATTTTACCAAAGAAAAGAAATAAAGGATATACTAGCTTATCTTAAAACAGTTAATAATAGTACAGATGATATTGCAGTTAAACGTATTATTAATGTTCCAAAAAGAGGAATTGGACAAACTACTATTAATAAAGTAGAAAATTATGCATATAATAATGATATGGATTTCTTCGAGGCATTAAGCGAAGTAAGCCAAATACCAAATATGACGCGTTCAGCAAAAAAAGTTGAAGCATTTACTAATTTTATCAAAACTATTAGAGTTGAGATGCAGACTATGAACCTTGTTGACCTTGCTAATGAAATAATTGATAGAACTGGGTATGTCAAAGAATTAGAGGTTGAAGGTACTGAAGAAGCACTTGGAAGAATTGATAACATTGGAGAACTAATATCTAAACTAACAGAATATGAAAGAAGTGCAGAAGAACCTACACTTAATGGATTTCTTGAGGAAGTAGCTCTTATTGCAGATATAGATAATTATAATGAAGATTCTAATGTGGTTGTTCTAATGACAATGCATAGTGCAAAAGGTCTTGAGTTTCCTTATGTATTTATTTCTGGTATGGAAGATGGTCTATTTCCAAGCTATATGAGTATATCTTCTGGACAGCAAGAAGATATTGAAGAGGAAAGACGTCTGTGCTATGTAGGAATAACTAGAGCAAGACAAAAGTTATATTTACTTGGTTCAAAATCTAGAATGGTACGAGGACTTACACAATATAATCCTTTATCAAGATTTATAAGAGAAATTAATCAAGAGTTATTAGATATATCTAATAAAGAAGTTATAGAAGATGTTGCTCCAATTTCTAATTATAAAAAGCAATCTAACGTGTTTTTCAAAACTAAACCTTATGATGTTAAGAAAAACACACGAAAAATGCCAGCACCTACAAATTTCACTGTTGATTACGAAAAAGGTGATTTAATAAAACATAGCAAATTTGGTATAGGTGAGGTTCTTGATATTCAACCAGCTGGAGCAGATTATGAAGTAACAGTTAATTTTCCAAGTACAGGTGTAAAAAAACTCATGGCAATGCTTGCAAAATTGAAAAAAGCATAAAAAAATATTTATTTGTATAAAATTAGTTTAAAAATGCAAAAAATAATGGTATAATTAGACAAAATATTCTAGAAGGGTTGGTGTAAGTATGATTGAGAAATTCAACAAAGAGGAGTTCCTTAACATTAAGCAAGTAAATGACTTAATGAAGAGATTCAAGAAAGATGAAGAACAAGAAAGAAAACATAAGTGTATGACATGGGTATGGGTGGCAGTAGGAGTAGCTACTGTAGCTGCAGGAGCTTTTGCTTTATATAAGTTACTAGCACCAAATGAGTTCGAAGATTTTGAAGAAGAAGACTTTGAAGAATTCGAGGAATTTGAAGAAGATTATGAAGATATGGACATTGAAGAAGATGAAAGTCCAGTAGAAGAAACACAGGAAGAAACACAATCAGAAGAACAATAAGAACTAATAGCGGAGATAATATTCTCCGCTATATTTAAGTTCATTTTATATATGACTAAAGGAGAAATTATCCATGAAAAAGAAAGATATTATCGAAGGAGTTATAGATAAAGTACAATTTCCTAATAAAGGAATTATTCATATAGATGATAATAAAGTTATTGTGAAAAATGTTATTGAAGGACAGAAGATAAAAGCACGAATTACAAAAAAGAGAAAAAATAAAATAGAAGGTAAAGCCCTAGAAATATTAGAAAGATCCCCTCTTGAAGTAGAAGCACCTTGCAAAGATTTTGGGAAATGTGGAGGATGTCTTTATCAATCATTACCTTACGAAGAACAGCTTAAAATAAAAGAGAGACAAGTTCTAGAGCTTATTGATAGTCTTGGTGTGGATTACGAGTATGAGGGTATTGTATCAAGTCCTGAAGTATTTCATTATAGAAATAAGATGGAATATAGCTTTGGAGATGAATATATAGATGGACCACTTGCGCTAGGTATGCATAAGAAAGGTAGCTTTTATGATATTGTTACAGTTGATGATTGTAAAATAGTAAGTGATGATTTTAATAAAATACTTAAATCAACACTTTATCATTTTAGCGAAAAAAATATTCCTTACTATGCAAAAAAGTCTCATGAAGGATATCTTAGACATATGGTAGTTAGAAGAGCAGCCAAAACTAAAGAAATATTAGTTAATCTAGTAACATCATCTCAGATTAATGTAGACCTTAATCAATGGATTAAAGAACTATTAAATCTAAATCTTGAAGGAAAGATTGTTTCTATATTACATACAATCAATGATGATTTGGCTGACGCAGTAAAAGTTGATGATATAGAGCTTCTTTATGGACAAGAGTATTTTACTGAAGAAATTCTAGGACTTAAATTTAATATATCAGCATTTTCATTTTTTCAAACTAATTCTCTTGGAGCAGAAAAATTGTATTCTGTAGTTAGAAAATATGTTGGCGAAACTGAAAATAAAGTTATTTTTGACTTGTACAGTGGAACAGGTACTATTACGCAAATGTTAGCACCTGTAGCTAAAAAAGCCGTAGGGGTAGAAATAGTAGAAGAAGCAGTAGAGGCGGCTAAAGATAATGCTAAGTTAAATGGATTGACTAATTGTGAGTTTATTGCAGGTGATGTACTAAAAGTAATAGATGATTTAACTGATAAACCAGATATTATTGTTCTTGACCCACCTAGAGATGGAATTAATCCAAAAGCTTTAAATAAAATAATCGATTTCTCTGTAGACCAGATAGTATATGTATCTTGTAAACCTACTTCTTTGGTTAGAGATTTGGAAGTGTTTTTAAGTAGAGGTTATGAGATAAAGAAAGTTAGTTGTGTGGATATGTTTCCTCATACTGTGCACGTCGAATGTGTATCGGTACTATATCGAGCAGACTCCTAATAATCAAGGAATTTACACACTTCTGTGATTATTGTACCTTTAGTACTGACATAGCAAATTTCAGAAATAAGAACTTTAATCGAGAAATTACGGTGCGTATTGCTATCAAAATAGGTACTGACTAGATATGTTCAGTCAGTACTGAACTAAGGTAGGGTGTGAGTGGATATAAGGATGTTTTTGTTTGGATTACCTTTTAAATAAAAAATGAGAAAGGTGATTTGAATGAAGCGTATGCTAGAGAAATTGTATTATGGTGAAATCTATAGGAATGAAGAGGTTTTGCCAAGAGGAGAAGAATTTGAACAGGTTAATAGAAAAGTTAGCAAGTTAGAAGATGACTTTATAAGTAAACTAGATAAAGCTGAATTTAGGCTTTATGATGAATTACTAACTACACGCAATGAAAGAGACTCTTATTATTATCAAGAAACCTTCATAGAAGGCTTTAAAATTGGTGCTAGGATGATGATGGAGGTGCTTTCAGATGAGTAAGTTTAAGCCTGTGGAACTTGAGTATGAAGAGGCTGATGGGATATTATATCCTAAGATTCAGATTTCTAATGATGTTAAGGATGATGAAAGACCGCTTGGGAAGTATGGGCGAATGAGACTTATATATCTTAAAGAGTATAAGCCTTATATGTATAGAGAACTGCTTGTAAATGGTGAGCTGATGGAGCATTGTAATAGGGTTAATGATGAAGCTAATAAAATGGCTATGATGATTGAGGAGCAGTATTTAAAGAAAAATCTTATTCCAGAGGATTGTGGGTTTATGGATAGGATTGGGTATTATAACACTGCTAGGAGTGTGGCTGAGGAAGTTGTATTAAATGATGTAGTATATAGATGAATTTAGCATATAATTTTTCAAAGACAAGATTCTATGTTGTAAGTAGAATTTTGTCTTTTGCATGTAGAAATAAAGTTCTATTTAGATTTCATTGGCA
>JAOARM010000033.1 GCA_025210515.1 Vallitalea sp.
ACTTAAAGAATAGAGTGATTCATTCAATCCCCATAGTACTTCCCCGGCTTCGTCCAACATGATGTATCAGAAATCACGCTCTCCATTATATTTAAATGGGGAGCTTTTTTAGCGCGACTTCCGATACATCACTTAATGTTATGTGAAGGCGCATGCGGAAGCTCACCACTCACTATATAGGGTTATCAGCAAGTAAGCACATGGTATATTCATCAATATTCACCCATATTCTTGAACTTCTTCAGTATTGCTATGCTGTCACCTGACTTACCTTTAAATTCCTCTGGATTTACGGGATAATGAATGTTATATAAAAGTCCATTCTCGCCATATCTTCCATGCCTCAATTCGTCTAAATACCTATCTTCCGCTGCTATATTAACAATTTCAAGACATATCACAATATTCTTATCATTAGACTTCATTTTGTGTTCCCATAAATATTGACATTCAAGATTTAGAAAGCATTCTTTGATCCTTGGTGCATCAATATTCCTTGCAGCTTCTAACGAAAGACCAGAAGCCTCAATTTCATCTAACTCAAATCTATTATTAGCTATTGTAGCTAAACACTTATCATAAATATCTGCATTTGGGAAATTTAGAACAGCCACACCTTTCTCTTTAAGGGTTTCATACATATGACCTTGCCTATTGACACTTGATAGTATTGCATAAAAACCATCAGCATCTCCACTGAATGTAGCCCATGATTGTAAACATGCATTTGCTTTGCCGTTTGATTTATAAGATGTTACGATTAATAATGGAGATGGTATAGCTGTAACAAAATCCATCCATGAAAATCCATAAGTCTCCATATTCCTCATTGATTCTGGAACTTCCGAATAATCTCTTTTCACCTTTTATCCCCCTTTGCATTTCGTTTTCTATCACCTAGCATGCGCTTTCACATAACTACCATATTCCAGCACTCATTCGGAAACACACCCAAACCGAAGGTATTTCCCAATTACAATACTACTCCATATACACATCTAGACTCCAAAATTAATCACCATCTCCCTCGCTACACATATATCCTATATCTCATTAAAAACTATTAATATTATAGCAAATAAAACAAAATTATACAATACTACTATTATATCACCATAATAATCCCCCTATTAAATTATCATCAAACAATTGCTTCTACTCACATCAATCTAACAATATTCTAATCATTTCCTGTAGTTTAACACTTGCAACTTAATTAAACTTTCTCAAAGCCTAAAAATGATTTCATTCAATCTTACTATAAAAGCAGCTTAAAGATTTCTAAATAACATAGACCTAGTCCTATTGTTCAGATTGATTATTTATAGATAGGGATGGTTGATTTTGAAAAAAATACATCAAAAGCTCGTTATCCCTTATTTTACAAAGGTTTACGAGCTTTTGATATTATTTTACTGAGTGAAATATTAACTTAAATAAGTATCTAATAAAAACATAGCCATTCCACTAATCACTGAATTTTCTTCATTATCAATAAAAACAACATTGATATCATCAGTTGTTCTTTCATGAATAAATTTATATACTAAATCACGGAAGCTAGGACATGTTTCTATAAGTTTGCCTCCAATAAGTAATATTTCTACATCAACAATATTTATATAATTAACCATTCCTGTTGCAAAGTAATTAGCTGCATCGTATACAACTCTACAGACAACATCATCCCCTTCTTCATATGCCTCATTAATATCATCTATAGTAATGTTATCCATATTAATAGAAGATTGTCTTCCTCTTTTTATTTCTGACAATATTTGATCTTTTATGGCAAATATTGTACTGTATGTTTCTATACATCCATAATTACCACATATACATTTCTTACCATCAATATCGACAATCATATGCCCAATACCTTTTTTCACAACACCAGTTTTTCTACGAACAACAAGACCATTACTTATAAGTCCTGCCCCAATACCTTTTCCTATCGTAACATATGCCATTGTGTTATATTTGTGTACATAATGAAGCCAATATTGTCCATTTATACATCCTCTTGCAATATTTTCCATGACAACCCTTTTATCAAATTTATTTCTTAGCATTTGAACTAAAGGAGCATTTATCCAGCCCTTTCCTTGAAACCGATAAGTATTTAATACAATACCTTTTTCTATATCAATTGGACCTACGCATGCCATTCCGATACCTAATACTTCATCATTATCTATTTGTAAACATTCAATCATATTTTGATAATCTGAATAAACTAAGTCTATGAATGTCTCTGTTGTCATATCATAAGTTATTTTTTGATATCTACTTTTTAGAATATATCCATTTAAATCAGTAATAGATATAGTAAAATGCTCTCTATATACAACTATACAAACAATAAAATTCAAAGCTTCATTTATAGAGAATAATTCTGAAGGTCTTCCCCCTTTTGATGACTCTGCTATACCACTTACTTTTATTAGTTTTTGCTTAAGTAAATTTTCAATTATTCGATATAATGTTGCTATTTTAAATTTTGTATGAAACAATAATTCTTTTCGAGATATCTTTTTATATCGTCTTATTAAGTTATATACCATTTTTTCTTTTTTCCCAATAATGTAGTCATTAGATGCTAAACGCTTAATCATAACTCACCTCACTATTAAAATATAGACTTTTTTTCATTTAAAATATACAATAGAACATTATCCAATACAGCATTACAATCGAAACACTTCGTAGTACAAAGTCTCAATCTATTATGATATATTTTTAAAAGCAATGCAACACTTTTTTAATCAAATTAATATGTTCTATATATTAAGAATTGTTATGGACTATAATAAATTAACTTCAAGGTGAGTAAATTTGCAATATTATCTAATTTTCCTATTAATCTTCATATATATATAGTTAAATAATATTATTCTGATTAACAATTAATTTAGAAAAAATCTGTCTGAACTAACAAAGCTAATTCATAAATAATTATATCTTACTAATTAGTTTTCACCTGTTTTCTTAATGAGATAATAAAAATTACTGTCAATACCAAAAATGCTAAGCAAATAGGTCTAGTTACAAAAATTAAGTAGCTCCCCTCTGACATAACCAATGCTCTTCTTAAGTTAAATTCTACAATGGGGCCAAGAATAAATCCAAGTACAATTGGAACAGCTGGAATCCCTATTTTTCTTAAAAAATAAGATATAATTCCAAATGCAATAAGAATATAAATATAAAAAACTGTATTCTTTAATGAAAAGGCACCTGAAAAACACGTTACAATAAGTATAGTTAATAATATAGGTTGTGGTACCTCTGTAACCTTAGCGAAAACTTTTGATAAAAACTTACCTTGTATGTACATAAAAATATTAATAATAACAAATCCTATCATAATTGCATAGACTATTGGACCTTGGCTTCTAAATAAATTTGGCCCTGGAATCAGTCCATGCATCATCAATGCACCAAGTAAAGTTGCTGCTACAGCACTTCCTGGAATACCCAATGTTAATAAGGGAATAAGTGATGCTCCTGTAACTGCATTATTGCCAGCTTCTGGTGCCGCCACCCCTTCAATTGCACCTTTTCCAAATTTCTCAGGTTCTTTGGAATTTCTTTTAGCTTCATTATAACTTATAAATGATGCTACACCCGTTCCTATTCCTGGAATTGCTCCGATAATTGTTCCAATTACTGTTGATTTTAGAATAGAAGGCATACATTTTTTGACCTCGGCAAATGACAATGTATCATCACCTTCAAACTCAATAACATTATCTTTCTCTTTAGTATTCAAAAGTTGATAAACACGTGTTAAAACAACTTCAACTGCAAATAGACCTAATAATACAGGTAATAGCCCTAATCCTGTCATCAATCTGACATTGTCAAAAGTGAATCTCGTTACTCCACTCATTGTATCTAATCCAACCATGGATATAAGTACACCAAAACACCCAGCCATTAACCCTTTAAAAAGATTTTTACCACTAACAGATCCAATTACGGATAACCCAAAGATTCCTAAAGCAAAGTATTCTGGTGGACCAAAGTTAAGAGTGAATTTAGAAATTGACGGTGAAGCAAATAATAATATTAAAGCACTAATTATACCTCCGATAGTCGATGCAACCAATGCCATCATTAAAGCTTTTTTAGCTTTACCTTGTTGTGCCAATGGATAACCATCTAACAAAGTAGCTGCTGCTGCGTTAGTACCAGGGGTACCAATTAATATAGCCGAAATAGATCCACCATATGTTCCACCACAATAGATACCTAAAAGCATTAAAATTGCATTAACAGGACTTAACGCAAATGTAAACGGTAAAAGTAATACAATTCCAACATTAGCTGATAACCCTGGTATAACTCCAAAAACAATTCCTATGAATAATCCTATATTCATAAAAATAATGCTTTGTACAGATAATATATATCCTAATCCTTCTACAAAATTCTGTAACATACGTCTAATACCCCCTTTTGTCAATTATTAAGGTAATGGTACCTGTAAAACCATTGTAAAAACTAAATACAAACAAATTACTACAGCATAAGTACATATATAACCCGTCCATTTTCTACACTTCAAATACAATAAGGAAACTGTACTAAATGCTAAAGAACTAATTAAAAATCCTATAATAGTTATTAATATTAAATAGATAAAAAGAATTCCAAAGAATAATATTACCTTCATTTCTTTAGTAAAATCTATCTCCGTAGATTTATCCTTTTTGAAAACAAGACTTTGAATCAAAAGTATGATACTAAAGATGAATAATAGTATGGTACATAATTTTGGTACAAATTGTGCATCTACCAATGCGGACATACCACTAGATTCAATTTGTAAAGGTATTAGGAACCAAACTACTATAGAAAATCCAGCAAATACTATGCCACTTACTAAATTCGTTCTAAATCTAATTTTCATATGAAATACACCTCACTTAATTGTTATCTGTAACTTTTTAACACATATTCAACAGAATGGTTTCACCATTCTGCGAATATATGTAATTAAAATAACTTTATTTTTCTATTAGATCATAGAACTTTTTAGCAGCCTCTGTTGCTTTGTTAATATGTTCTTCAACTTCCTGTCCATTATCTTCAACTATTACAACACTTCGTTTTTGAACCTCTTTTTTAAACTCTTCATTTTGATATACAGCTTCAAATTTATTATATAAGTAATCAATAACTTTTTGATCTGTTCCTTTCCTTGCTGCAAAATATACATAGGAATCAAAAGTCAAATCATACCCTAGTTTATTAATAGATGGTATTTCTACCCCTTCATATTTTGTATATGCTTCATTGTCCAAAACGAATAATGGTGTAAGGGATCCATCTAAAATATATTCTTTTGCAAGAGTAGCTGATGCTAATGTAACATCTACATGTCCACCTAATAAATTAGTAATACCTTCACCAGCACTTTTATGAGGAACTGTTAAAGCTGATATTCCTGCCATTTTATATAATGCTGCTTGTACCATATAGTTAGAAGTCCCTGGACCACCACTACCAAATTTAACAGTTTCTTTTTTACCATATTCTATTAAATCTTCAAAACTATTAATCCCTGTTTTTTCATGATTAGACAAAACAACACTTTTAGCATTTGTCATTCCAATAATAGGTATAAAATCATCTGCTTCATATTTGACTTTCTGATATAACGGAGCAACGGAATGAACTAAACTAGGTAATACAATAATTGTATCGCTATTTGCTTCTTCTACTAGATACTCTGTAGCACCTACAATTCCACCAGCACCTGGACGATTTTCAATTGCAACGGATTTACCTAATTCTTTCTCTAGATATTTTCCTATAATCCGTGTATTAACACTCATATTACCAGCAGCTCCAGCTGGAACTATTATTCTAAGTTCTTTTTTAGGGTAATCCACTGTTGAATCTTTACTACTATCTTCATTATTAGTGGATTCCACTGTTGAATCTTTACTATTTTTTTCTTCATTTTTACTACACCCACCAAAAACTGATAAAACTAACACCATACTTAATAATAATAATAGTATCTTTTTCATACATACCACTCCTTTTTTTATTATTTAATCCACTCATTATTGATTAATAATGGGTGGTTAATAACAAATAATTATGTACTATTTGAAATCAGGTAAAACAAATTGATCGTTAGTATCGTTAATCCATTTTTTCAATCTATCATTTAACTCTTTACGCTTATCCTTATACTTTGAATTATAGGCTAGATTCATCTGTTCTAGCGGGTCATCATTCAAATTAAACATTAACCAGGCTGTATTTTCAAAACAAACATATTTCCAACCATCCTTAGTAACTAATCCACGCCATGAGAATTCTATACTATCTTCATGTCCAGTCGGTATCACAGACTGTAAATAAGCACTATCAGGTTCTTCCATAGATCTACTCCCCCTCAATCGGTAATGTGCATAATTAGTACCTTCCATCCAAACAGGCACATCAATATTACATAGACCTAAAGTTGTAGGTGCAATATCTACATGATTAATCGGTACATCACAACTCCCGTTAAGCCTTCCATTGTATCGAGAAATTTCACCACCTATAATAAATGGTATACTTATTGCTTCTTGGTATGGTGTCGTTTTCTTGAATTGCCCGTGGCATCCATGCATATCACCATGATCACTAAAAAACATAATATGAGTATTATCGGCGAGTCCTAGTTCATTTAACGATTTTCTTATTCTACCTAAATTCATATCAAGATTTTCAATCTGTGCATAATATCCTGCTAAATCTTGTTTAGCTTGCTCTTTTATATAATCTATATTTGGCACATTATCTCGTAATTGTATATTATGAGGTTTATAATTTCTAGCGAATTCATCTGGAGCGACATATGGATCATGTGGCGGTTGAACAGACAAAACTGCAAAAAACGGATTATCTTTTTCCTTTTGCTCTACTAAATAATCAATGAGTAAATCTGTCAAGCAATCTGTTTCGTAACCATCAAGTCTAAATGAATTTGTAACATCTCCTTCACCACCATGAACCCAAGTATCCCAAGGCGAGTTATTATTATCATATCCTATCCATCTTTCAAATCCGCCTCGCCTTTCAGGAGGAACAACGTGCATAGTAGCCCTCCCTTTATTAATTTCACTAAAACAATCTGCCGTACGTATATTCTGCTCCTTATAGCCATCCACATGCCATTTTCCAAAATACGCTGTATGGTAACCATTTTCATTAAACACATGTGCAATAGTTTTTTGTTTTGGGTTCATTTGATACTCATGACCTGGTACACAATTATGAGGATAAACACTTGTTAACATAGACCCTCTAAACGGACAACATAATGGAAAACCAGATACTGCCTCAGTAAAATTAACTCCCAACCTAGCAAGATTATCAATATTTGGTGTTATTGCATTAGGATCACCATTGTACCCTATAGCTTGTCCTCTAAGTTGGTCACCAAATATCCATATAACATTTGACTTTACCATTTTTTCTCTCCTTCATCAATTGCTATAAAATTTATTACTAATTAATACATCAATTTGTCATTTGCTTAGTATATATTAGTTACTTCATTTGTAATTTCCTATATGGTGGTAATAACTTTCCTGTCACTAACTCATTATTTATAACTAAACCATCAGATGGTCTACACTTTAATTCTTCTAATAAATATGTCTTAAATTGACAAATTAGCGAACTATATTTCTCATCATTTATAAGATTGTTTAGTTCTTGTGGATCTTCATCTAAGTCAAAAAACAATTCCAATCCTGAATATGAATCCCAAACATATTTGTACTTTTCATTTACAATAAAGTTCCATCCTCTATTTAATCCAATTCTGTAATTCTCTCCATGCACATATTTTCTATCAACAAGTTTTTCACCCATTAAAATAGGTTTAAGACTATCCCCTTCAACTCTATCAGGTATATTAATTCCTGCAATATCTAGTACAGTAGGCATAATATCACATAGACTAACGGGTACTTTATTTCGTCTATTTATCTTGTATCCTTCATTTTGGGGAATTCTAATGATTAGAGGTACTTTTGCAGACCCCTCAAAAGCTCCCCCTTTTCTAAACATATTATGATCTCCTAACATTTCACCGTGATCTGATGTGAATATGATGATTGTATTATCTAAAATACCCCTTCTTTTTAACCATATTAATAGTTTCCCAATTTGAGCATCAATGTGACTAATAGAGCCATAATATGCTCTTCTTGCCATTTCTAAAGCTTTCTCCTCTATTTTACCTTCAAATGGATTTGTAACATATGAAGATTCTTCAAATTGGGGTGCCCATTCACCTATAGGTACTTCTGGTAATTCAACATCTCTATACATATCATAATAAAACCTTGGTGGATCTAATGGTGGATGCGGTCTGTGAAAACTCATTTGTAAGTAAAATGGTCTTGTTGGATCTCTTCTTTCAATTTGATCTAATGATTCTCTTAAAGTCCATTCAGTTGGATGCAATCTACTTTCAGCATCCCAAGGAAATACTACCCTATTATTACAATCATGCATTTTAGCAGTATCAATTACCTTTCCACCTGTTTCTTTCTCTAACCATAAATGATAGTCACTTGGTAATTTGTATTCATCATTTGCATTTTGTGTTTCATAAAGCTTGTTTATTTCAAAACCAAGTGCCTTTCTTTGAGGCGAGAAATGATTTTTCCCAACATTAATTGTTTGATATCCATTATTTCTTAACACTTCCATCATAGTATTTTCATAGTTCCATTCCACACTAAAATCATTGCCAAAGAAACCAGTAGATGATGGTTTCTTTCCTGTTATAAGAGATGCTCTTGCCGGAACACACACAGGTGATGGACTGTAAGCTCTTTCAAAAACAACACTATTTAATGTCATCTCATCTAAAAAAGGTGTTTGTATTACATCATTACCCAACGCACCAATACAATCACCTCTCCATTGATCCGCTAGAATCATGATTATATTCGGTTCTTTTGTTGTCATTTTTTATCCTCCATTATCTATTTTATTCCTATTGAAACCTTAATTGCTTTTTGAAATTGCTAATGCTACTGCGCCAACAATTCCTGCATCTCTTCCTAATTTTGATGGAATAATTTTACATTGTGAAACTATTTCTTCTAAACAATTTTCTTTAATAACTTCGTTTATTTTACTAAAAATAATTTCTCCTGCCATTGAGACCCCACCACCAACTACTATCATTTCAGGATCAAAAATCTTAATAAGATTAGCTATGTATATTCCTAAGTGACCTAAACTAAAATCCAATACTCTTTTTGCTACTCCATCCCCATTTTCTGCTTCTCTGACAACCTCTTTAGCAGTAACCACATTATAATTATTTAATGACGTATTTTCTCCTCTATTAATTGCTTCATTAGCTAATTTTGCTATCGCTGTTCCAGAAGAATATGCTTCAATACATCCATTATTTCCACATTTACATTTTCGACCATCAATATCTATAGTAGTATGACCTATCCCTAGGGCATTATCTGTATTACCTCTAAATATGTTACCATTAATAATTGCTCCTCCGCCTATACCCGTACTTACAGTAATATACAACATATTTTGAGTTCCCTTTCCTGCACCAAGTATATGCTCTCCTATTGTTGCAACATTTGCGTCATTATCTAAAAATATTGGCAGATCAAATCTCTGCTTAATAGCTTCAATTAACGGAAAATTTTTAAATGGCAAATTATTAGCTGCAATAATTACACCAGTTTTTACATTAAGTGTTCCAGGAGAACCTATGCCAATTGACATAATCTGATCTATTTTTATTTTACTTCCTACTATTACTTTATCAATAACCTCAATTATTCGGGCTAATATAGAAAGTTCTCCTTCATGGACATTAGTTGGAATAGTATGCTTGTATATTAAATTACCATCCAAATCACTTAGAGCACCACTAATCTTCGTTCCTCCCAAATCTATTCCTATTACATAATTTTTCTCCATTTATATGTCGAGAATATAAACTCGACTTCACCTCCATTCACGTGTAATGTTATTACTCTACTATACTAAAACTATATCATCTCTATATAAGCAAGTCAATAGTTTTTTTATCATTTTGATAAAAACTAAATTAAATATAGCAAAATATATTTATTTACTACCGATATATTTATCATTATGATAATAATTAAATAGCTCTAAGTCTAAAATTAAATACTATCCATGGAAAATCTCATCAATTTGCAAGATATTTATAATTACATTCCTTAATCTATGTTAATAATTTTAATATTCTTATACATAATACCCCTTATATTTAATGGTATATTAACCGTTATATATATCTAATATTTTTAATAATATTTGGTAAAACTACTAATATCTTTAATAGAATTAGGAGGAGTTCTCTTGCATGAATATAACTCATATTGGATAAAATCAACATCCTCAACTGACTATCCCACATTATCACAGGATATTAATGTAGATTGTTTAGTAATAGGTGGTGGAATAACTGGTATAACTACAGCATATTTATTACAACAAGAAGGTCTTAAAACTGTTTTGATAGAAAAAGATAGAATTTGTCTTGGAACAACTGGTCATACAACTGGGAAAATAACTTCTTGTCATAATTTAATTTACTCTCATCTAATAGATTCATTTGGAAAACAACTTGCAAAACAATACGCAGACGCTAATCAACAAGCAATAAGAACTATTACTAAACTAGTTAATGATAATAATATTGATTGCGATTTTAGTATTCAACCATCTTATGTATATACTACTGATAAAAACAATATAGCAAGGATAAACAAAGAACTAGTAGCGGCATTAAGCCTAGGTTTACCTGTTGAATTTGTAGATTCTACTGATTTACCTTTTGGAATTGAAAGTGGATTAAGATATCATGATCAAGCACAGTTTCATCCAAGAAAATACATTATTAAATTAGCAGAACTCTTTATTAATAACGGTGGAGCAATATATGAAAATACAAAAGCTATTAATCTAGATCCAAATACTAGTCAGGTTACTACTAAAAACAATACAATTACAGCCAAAAATATAATTATAGCAACCCACTATCCATTCTATGCAAAAGGACATATGTACTTTGCAAAAATGTCACCGTATACTTCTTATGTTACAGGTATAAAAGGAGATTCAATATTAAAAAAAGGGATGTATATTAGTTGTGATCATGATACACGTTCATTCAGATATGTAGATTCAGACGAAAAACTATTACTATTTGGAGGGCAATCTCATAAAACTGGGCAATCAGAAGATGAATTATCTAATGTGGAAATATTACAAAAATACGCCCAATCATTATATACAGACGTATCAATAAAATATAATTGGTCTACTCAAGATTACATTACTGTTGACTTAGTACCCTATATTGGACTATTAAATAATGACTATGACAATATTTATGTTGGAACAGGATATGGAAAGTGGGGTATGACTAATGGTACTGTAGCTGGATTAGTTATAAAAGATCTTATAACTACAGGAACAAGCCCTTATAAAGATATTTATAATCCTTCAAGATCATTTACTCTCAATAGTATGAAAAACATTTATGCAGATACAATCAATTCAAGTGGGGAATTTATAACTAGTCGATTTAAAATAAGCAAAGCACATGTAGAAAATATACGACCTGCTGAAGGAAAAACAATTAAAATTGATAATAAAAAGATTGGTGTCTACAGAGATACTAATAATAAATTATATATGTTAAATACAACCTGCCCACATATGAAATGCAAAGTACAATGGAATGAAGTTGAAAAAACATGGGATTGTCCATGTCATGGCTCTAGATTCAATTATGACGGAACATTTATTGATGGTCCCGCTAATAAAGACTTAGAAAAAATTTCCATTGATGATCTATAATTTTTATATTTTACTTTTCTTATGGCAAATTATGTAATATAATAAAATGAATCAAAAAAATCATAAGACAGGAGAATTGTTATGAATAAAGAAAACCATAACTGTAAATGTAACCACGACCATGACGAACACGAAAAAGAATGTTGCTGTAATGGTGAGCATGATCATAATCATGAATGTGGATGTGATCACGATAGTGAACATAATTGTGGATGTGGTAACCACCACCACGATACTATAACTCTTACATTAGATAATGATACTACACTTGAATGTACTGTACTTGGAGTGTTTGATGTTGAAGATAAAGAATATATTGCATTACTTCCACAAGAACAAGATAATGTACTTTTATACCATTTCAGTTCTAATAATGGTGAAGATGTAGAACTTACTAATATAGAAGATGATAACGAATTTGATCTTGTATCAAAAACATTTTTATCATTAATTGAAGATGAAGAAAACCAAGAACCTATCGAATAATTTAATTGCTATTATATATGCATAATAAAATGTGCTGTCTCATACATTAATAATGTCAATATTAAGAAAGATAGACTAGGTTAGCTGTATGCTAAATCTAGTCTATCTTTCTTTAAACTGCAAACTTCAATAAAAATGTATTGAAACAGCTTCTTATTATTAAAAAATATTTTAACCTATTTTCTTATTTGACCATTCCCATAAATAATATATTTTGTAGTAGTTAACTCTTTTAGCCCCATTGGACCTCTTGCATGTAACTTCTGTGTACTAATGCCTATTTCAGCACCAAATCCGAACTCATAACCATCAGTAAATCTAGTTGATGCATTTACATATACTGCGGCTGCGTCTATTTCATTCATAAAACGTTTTGCATTAGAATAATTTTCAGTAATAATAGCTTCTGAATGTTTTGTATTATATTTATTAATATGAGCTATAGCTTCATCTATATTATTAACTACCTTAATAGAAATCTTATAATCAAGATACTCTAATCCATAATCTTCTTCACTTGCCTCATTAACATATTTAACAATATCTCTAGTTCTTGTATCACCTACTATATCTACATTGTTTTTAGATAGTTCATCACACATAATAGGTAAAAAATCATTTGCTATATCTTCATGAATCACTAAACTCTCACAAGCATTACAGACTCCAGGTCTTTGAGTTTTTGCATTAATGACTATATCTTTTGCCATATTAATATTAGCTTCTTTATCTACATATATATGACAATTACCAACTCCCGTTTCAATAACAGGAACAGTACTATTATTTACAACAGCTTGTATCAGACCAGCTCCACCTCTTGGTATAAGTACATCAAGATATTGATTAAGCTTCATCATATTAATAGCAGTTTCTCTACTAGTATCCTCAATGAGTGAAACAGCATTACTAGGTAAATCAACACTTTCAAGTGCTTCTTTAATTATTTCAACTATTTTAAGATTTGAATTAATTGCTTCTTTTCCACCTCTTAAAATAACAGCGTTTCCTGTTTTAAAACATAGAGCAAATGCGTCAACAGTAACATTAGGTCTAGCCTCATATATAATACCTATAACACCTAAAGGTACAACTTTCTGTCCTATTTCTAATCCATTAGGACGTTTCTTCATACTCAAAACTTCTCCAATTGGATCATCAAGCTGGATTATTTTCTCTATTCCCTCTGACATAGATTTAATTCTTTCTGAATTAAGAGTTAACCTATCAATAAGAGAACCTTTTATTCCATTCTTCTCTGCATTCATAATATCTATCTTATTAGCTTCCAAAATTAAGTCTTTATTTATCAATAATGCATTAGCAACTGCTTTTAACCCTTTATTCTTATCTATTGATGATAATTGGGATAATAAATAACTTGCTTTCTTAGCTTCTATACCTTTTATATTTAATTCGTTCACATAATCACCCCGTTTTTAATATATATTATCATCTTTTTTATCACTTTACAATAACAAAGTGGCAATTGATAAAACTATTTAAACATTTTACTTTCTGTTAATATTAAATCAGGATTTATATCATGTTCATCTACTATAATTCTATCTACTATTTGACTATCATAACATAAAGCAATCTTTTCAAATTTAGTCTGGCATTGTGATAAATAATAATCATAATATCCTCCACCAAATCCTATTCTATTTTTATCATAGTCAAAAACAATTCCAGGCATAATAAATAAAGTTTGTACTGTAGGTTTAGCTTCTATTGTTGTAACTGGTTCTAATATATTAAATTTACCTATTACTAAATCATTCATAGTATTAATATAATAAAACTTCATTACCCTTTTACTTATTACTTTTGGTACTGCTACTTTTTTATTATCTTTTAAAGCTTTTATAATAATATTCCTAGTATCTACTTCATTATCATTACTTACATATATAAATATCTCCCTACAAGTAGTATAACCATTATAATCAATTAATTTATTATATATACTCAAACTTTTTGACGTAACTTCTTGTTTTGGCATATTTATTCTTATGTTAAGATATTTTTTTCTTAACTGTGTTTTCATTGTTTCTTTTTTGATTTTAGAGGTGTAATATTACCTTTTTCATCTTTTAACTTTATTGTATTCATTGTACTTCTGAAATTTTTTCTAACCGAATTAAGATATTCTTCTCTAAGTAATGATTGTTCAATCTTTTCTTCATCTGTTAATCCTTCAATTTTCTTTTTTTTATATAATTCGTTAATACGGTCAATTTTCTTCTTATCCATTTTTATCCTCCAATTTATTATTAATGTTGTTCTATAGAATTTTGCTAATGATACTATTATAGATTATTTCATAATTTTTTCAACATTATATTGGTATTTTTTTTGCATTTATTTCAAATAATATAACTTATACCATAGAAATTGTAATTATATCAAGATGTAATCAAGAAATCTATTATTTGGAGTGAATAAAATGACTAAAAAATTAATACCATTTTTAATAATATCTATACTTATTTTCACTAGTTGTTCAAGTGGAGAAAAAAAAGAGGAAAAAACCAATTCAACATTAGTAAGTAAATCACTTAAATATCAGTTAGTTAATATCACAGATGAAATTATTGATCTTCTAGAAAAAAAAGATTATATTAAATGCTATGATGAGTTAATGGATTTTCATGAAAAAGCGAATGAAGTAGGCATATATTATATAACTGAAAATGATAAAAATGCCTTAGACTTTAAATTTATAATTAATGAATTAACGAAAAACATATCTGAAGAAGCAGATAAGCAGAAGATCCAAAAAGTCGCTATAGATGTTGAAAAAAGCAAAATAAAGATATTAACAGAAATGACAAAGAGTAAAAGTGATGAAGGAAAAGAAAAATCAGGTAATGGAGACTCTAGTAAATCAAGTGGTGGAGATGAAGAAAAAGAAAGTAAATCTAATGGGAAAGAATCTGGCGAAGACAAAAAAGGAGAAGAGTCTGAAATTGTTCTTCCTCAAGAAGAATTATTAAAAAAATATCCAGAATTATTAATAAATGATACAGATTTAGAGATACAAAATAAAGCTTCAGAGTTATATAAATACTGTGGTTATGTTTTGAATCTAGAAGAAAAAGATAAAAAAGCAGGTTTAATTAAATTAAAGTATTACTTATACAAAATTACAACTCTAGCTAAATTGGATAGATATGATGAAATTAACGAATATTATACTAACTTAACAAGTGAATGGAAATTTGAGTTTAATAATGCACAAAAAACAAGTGAAAAAGATGCTAAGATTATTAATTCAATTGTAGAAAACTTATCAAGTCAACTAGAAGAAAAAAATATTCCAGTTATAGATATGAATACTAAAATTGCAGTTGAATCTATTAATAACTTAATTGATAAAACAATTTAACGTATCGTAATTACACTCAATTTTACACAATATGTTAATCATAATAACTGATTTAACATATTGTGTAAAATGATTAAAAAAGTTTTGTTTAGTTACTTAAAAATAATGTTCCTACTTCATATCCAGAAATGATTTTTTCAATTATGTTTTCTATGTTTGCATTAGCAATAATCATATCCATACCGTTAGCAGTTGCAATCTTAGCAGCTGATATCTTGGTACACATACCACCCGTTCCATTAACAGAACCTGCTCCCCCTGCCATACGTTCAATCTTATTAGTTATTTTAAGTACCTCTGAAATAAGCTCAGCATTATTGTTTATTCTTGGGTCTTCATTATAAAGTCCATTTATATCAGATAATAGAATTAGTAAATCTGCCGTTACTAATTTTCCCACAATAGCTGATAAAGTATCATTATCACCATATACAATTTCTTCTGTTGCTACTGTATCATTTTCATTTACTATAGGAATTGCTCCCATTTTTAACAATATATTAATAGTATTTTGGGCATTCTGTCTTCTTACTGGATTATCCATAACATCTTTTGTAATTAAAATCTGTCCAACCTTCTGATTGTATTCACTAAATATTTTTTGATAAATCATCATAAGATTGGCTTGCCCAACTGCCGCTACAGCTTGTTTTTCTTCAATAGATGTTGGTCTTTCTGACAAATT
Organism: Vallitalea sp.; assembly: GCA_025210515.1. GTDB lineage: Bacteria > Bacillota > Clostridia > Lachnospirales > Vallitaleaceae > Vallitalea. Next base: position 16,461 of record JAOARM010000033.1, read on the forward strand.
CATAGTCTTTGTTCCAACAGCTATTGCTCCAGAAGTTACTAATATTACATCTTTACCCATGTTTTTTAGATTGGTAATCTCTCTTATAAACTTTTCTAATCTAGATAAATTCAATTGTCCTGTAGATTCATGTGTCAAAGATGATGAGCCAATTTTAATAACTATTTTATTTTTACTTTTTAACTTTTCTCGTATCATTATATTCTCACCCTGTCAATTTTTATAATAGATTTTCAATGAAAAATATCAATCATATGAATTAATTAAACTGGTTATATTCTACATGACATATTAAAAATAATCAAGAATAAACTTTATTAAGTCAGAGTAATAGAATCTATTTCAGCCCAAAATAAATTTTTAAGAAATATACAAAACTAGTACTATTTCAAGAATAAAGAACTTTTTATATGATTAATTAGGTGTCTCCAGTTTCTATTGACACAATATTTTTGTTGAAGTACAATATTGGTGTACTTTTCATATAATTAGATGTTTGTTCTAATAGTAAGTACGTTGTTATCTCATTGGAAAGGAGTATAAGTTAAATGAAATCTTTACAAAAACGAAATATACTTTTCTATAGCATATCTCTACTTATTTTATGTTTACTATTCGCTTTATTAATATTTGTTTATCCAAGCACATCTTCATCAAAAACAGATACTATATTAAAAATTATAGCAACGGAAGATACTTTTGTTTTTGATAATAACCAATGGTTTACTACAAAAGAAGAAGTAATTAAGAACAATGACTTTGATATTACTCATTTAAAAATTAATTCAGATGATATTCTTGTTACAAAGACTTATTTATCTAATGAACTAGGTGTAGATGTACATAAAATCTTTAATTTTTCCTCAAATATTTTAGTTTCAGCAGGTTATATAATTCCAATTTCAGATATATCTGAATTAGAAAAGCTTAGAGATGAGCTTTTGCAGATATTCACTCAAGCATTTGGCGAACCTGTAAATACAGTATCTGATAATTTAATACAAGATATATTTTGGGATAAACAAGATAATAGTAGATTAACATTGTCGACTTTTGACCATACAGATGAAGCAGCACAATTTCCTTATTCTCTTCAAATTATCCTTCACTCACCTAAAGAATAGTAATTATTTTATTGTGATTAATAATTCATCTAACTTATTGATTGAAAAAATTTCATTTTTTGTTACAATATATTTAAGCAACAATAAAATTATGGCATTAAAACATATAAAATGCCAAATAGAGGTGATAGATATGGAACTAAATACTGCAATTAAACAACTAAATGATGTAGACAGCAAATTACATGCTTTAAATCATGCGCAAGCAATGATTTATTGGGATGGTGCAATAGGAGCACCTAAGAACAGTGTAGAAGGAAGAGCAAAAACTTTATCAATCTTAACTGGTGAATATTATAATACTCTAGTTAATGATGATTTTAACGAACTACTATCTTTTTTGCAAAATAATATATCTAATCTTGATTATATAACTTCAAAAAAAGTAGAGAACTTTCGTAATGAATATGATAAAATAGCTAAAATCCCTCAAGAAGATTATTCAGAATATACAGCAGTGCAAGCAAAATCTGGTGCTGCTTGGGAAGAAGCAAAAGAAAAAAATGATTTTTCTATCTTCGCTCCTCATCTTGAAAAAGTAATTAATTATAATAAGAAATTTATTGAGTACAGAGGATTTAACAAACACCCTTATAATACTTTATTAGATGATTACGAGAAAGGAATTACTACAGATGATTTAGATGAGTTTTTTAGCGAGCTAAAAAATACTATTGTACCTTTAGTAGCTAAAATCAAAGAATCTGGTGTAGATATTAATACTGAATTTGCATACAAACATTATGATGTAAAAAAACAAGATAAACTTAACAAAAAACTATTAGAATCTATCGGTTTTAATATGGATTCAGGGCTTATTGAAGAAAGTGTTCATCCATTTACTACTAATTTCAATCGTAATGATGTTAGAATAACTACTCACTATTATGATAACAACGTATTATCTGCTTTATATAGTACAATTCATGAAGGTGGTCATGCTATATACGAGCAAAATATAAGCGAAGAACTTGAATATTCAACTTTATGTGGTGGTACATCAATGGGTATTCATGAATCTCAATCAAGATTTTTTGAAAATGTTATAGGTAGATCTTATTCATTCTTAGAATATTTATTCCCAATGGTTCAAGAAGCTTTCCCAGAAAATCTATCAGATGTAACTGCTTATGATTTTTATTTCGCGGCTAATGAATCATCACCTTCACTAGTTAGAATTGAAGCAGATGAACTGACTTACTCACTACATATCATGATACGATATGAAATTGAAAAATTGCTTTTTGAAAATAAAGTTTTAGTGGAAGATTTACCAAAATTATGGAATGAAAAATATCATGAATATATGGGCTTAACTCCTAAATCAGATGCAGAAGGAATACTTCAAGATGTTCATTGGTCTGAAGGATATTTCGGCTATTTCCCTTCATATGCACTTGGAAATGCTTATGCTTCACAATTTGCTCATACAATGAAAAATGTTATTGACTTTGATGAAGACCTTAAAAATGGTAATTTTGATAACATTAATAATTGGTTACACGATAACATTCACAAACACGGTAAATTATTAACACCAAAAGAAATTATTGAAAAAGCTACTGGAGAACCACTTAATGCAAAATACTACACAAAATATTTAGAAGAAAAATATAGTAAACTATACAATTTAAAATAATTAAAAACAACTTATCATATACCTTTCTAAAATGATAAGCTACAAAGGGGCTGTCATATCTTCTAATACATTTTTACCATTGAATATTCAGGAAGATAGCCTAGGTTTAGCGGTAAACGAAGCCAGGACGGCGTAGTGCATACCCTTTAAACAGGACGTTTAAGGGTATGAATAGCTAAATCTAGTCTATCTTCCAAAACCCATGAAATATCAGAAAAATGTATTAGAAGATATGACAGCCCTCTTTGTTCTTACTTTTATCTTTCTATGACCACAGCCTCAGCAATCTTAATTCCATCCATAGCAGCCGACATTATACCACCAGCATAACCTGCTCCTTCTCCACATGGATACAATCCTTTTATATTACTTTCATAATTATTATCTCTTAATATTTTTATAGGAGATGATGATCTTGTTTCTACTCCAGATAAAATTGCGTCTTCTCTTCCAAATCCATGAATTTTTTTATCAAAAACTTTAATACCTTCTTTTAACGCTTCACATACATATGAAGGTAAACATTCATTAAGATTAGCAAAAGTCACTCTATCGCCTAATGATGGTTTAATCTTACCTAATTTAGTAGATACTTTATTATTAATAAAATCTCCCGATAGTTGAATAGGAATATTATAATTACTACCTCCTAATTCAAAGGCTTTTTCTTCCCATTTTCTTTGAAATTCTACACCTGCAAGAACATCATTCTCAGGAAAATCATCTGGGGTAACATTAACTAATAAGGCACTATTAGCATTATCTTCGTTTCTCTTGTAATTACTCATACCATTAGTTACCACCCTTTTATCTTCTGAACTTGCATTAACTACAAATCCTCCAGGACACATACAAAATGAATAAACACCTCTACTATTTTTACAATGATGAGAAAGCTTATAATCTGCAACAGGCAGATTACTATTTTCATAACTACTACCATATTGTGACTTGTTTATTAAAGATTGGGGATGTTCTATTCTAACACCTATGGAAAAAGGCTTCTTTTCTATATCTATCAATAGATTTTTTAACATTTTAAATGTATCTCTAGAACTATGTCCTATTGCTAATATTACATTATCAGTTTTTATCTCTTCACTGTTATTAACTTGTACTCCTGTTATAGCTCCATGTTCTATTAGAAGTGAAGTTACCAAACTATTAAATCTAACTTCTCCACCAAGTTCAATGATTTTATTTCTTATATTTTTAACTACTTTTCTAAGATAATCTGTACCAATATGAGGTTTGTTATTATATAATATTTCAGAAGGTGCTCCTGCTTCAACAAATTCTTCTAAAACCTTTCTATTTCTCATAAATTTATCTTTTACCATAGTATTTAATTTACCATCTGAAAAAGTACCTGCTCCACCTTCACCAAATTGAACATTAGAACTTGTCACTAATTTACCAGTTCTAAAAAACTCATTAACATCCTCTACCCTACTATCAACATCACGTCCTCTTTCAAGAACTATAGGCTTATAACCATTTTCTGCTAATATTAATGCACAAAAAAGTCCAGCAGGTCCAGAACCTACAATTATGGGCTGATGTTCTAATTGTCTAGTGTCACTTATAAAATTATATTTCTTCTTTTTTACAATAGTTAATTTGTTGTTTTTACTTCTTGCTATAATTTTATCTTCATTTTTGATACTAACATCTATTGTATATACGAATTTTATATCATTTTTCTTTCTTGCATCTATTGATTTTTTAATAATTGTATACTCGAATGGTATCTCATTGTTTAACTTTAACTCTTTTTTAATTCTATTAATTATATCGTTCTCTTTATGTTCTAATGAAAATTTTAGTTGTTGTAATCTTATCATGAATACATTCCTCTCAAGTTATTTCTTACACAATTTTACTATACTAGTTTATATTAACATACACTTCTACCGACTATAGCTCCAGTGCTCCAAGCCCATTGCAAATTAAATCCTCCACAATCACCATCAACATCAAGTATTTCTCCTGCAAAATATATACCTTTAGTAATTTTTGATTCAAGGGTATTACTATCTACTTCATTAACATCTATACCACCAGCAGTTACCTGTGATTGATTCCACTGATTGGTACCTATAATATTTATACTGAATTTTTTTAGTATACTTACTAATTTATTTCTTTCTTTTTTACTTATATCTGATGATTTTTTATTAATCTCAATACCTGCTTCTTTTATAATAATTGGGATTAATCTTTTATTAACAAATCCTATAAAATTATCACTAATAGTTTTATATGGCATAGCAGTTAATCTATCTAACAATATTGTATCTAATTGTTCAAAACATACTTTTGGCATAAAATCAATGTCTACAATAACATTTTTATTATTACTAACTCTACTTGAAGCTATTCTACTTAGTTGTAATATAGGAGGCCCAGATATTCCATAATCAGTAAATAATATCTCTCCATACTCTTTTCTAAGTATATTATGTTCTTCATCAACTACTGCTGCATCACCATTAATCTTAACACCTTTTATTTGTTTTAGAAACTTAGCGTCTGATTTTAGCTGTACTAAAGAAGGTATTGGCTTTATAAGAGTATGTCCTAATGACTTAGCTAATAAATATCCACTTCCATTTGACCCAAGATCTGGAGTGGATTTTCCTCCTGTAGCGAGTATTACTTTATTACCATAATACTTTTTATTATCTTTTGTATAGACGATGAAATTGTTAGATTGTTCTATCTTAATAACTTCTGCGTTACATTCCACAGTAATTTTCAATCGCTCTATCTCATATCTAAGATTATCAAGTATAGAACTTGCTTGTAACGAATTTGGATATACTTTTCCATTATCTTCAACTAGAGGATATGACCCAAGCTCCTTAAAAAATTCTAACGTATTATTAACATCAAATTGAGCTAATATTTTATTAATAAATGTCTCATTGCCGCCATGAAAGTTACTACTTGTACATTTAATATTTGTCATATTGCACCGACCATTACCAGTTGCTAGTATTTTCTTCCCTACTCTATCTTTTCTTTCTAATATAGTAACTTTTGCACCATTTCTAGCTGCTATAATTGCAGCAACTAAAGCAGATGCACCGCCACCTATTATAATCACTTTACTTTTCGCCATATAATAACCTCACATACTTTAATAAAACTATTTTAAATTATTTAGTATTTTAATGCAAGCACATCAACCAAATCTTATATAAATTTAATTATACAATCCTTAATAAAATATATTAAATGGGAAAATTAATAATATTAGAATAAGCTAAATCCCATAATATAGTTCATATAAGTATTAACATAGTAATAGCGTAAGTTGTAATATACTATACACAACTTACGCTATATATTATTACTTATACCTGCATTCATGATTAATTAATTGCTCTTTAAGTTTAAGCCCACCTGCATAACCTACTAACTTGCCATTAGAACCTATTACTCTATGACAAGGAATAATTATAGGTATAGGATTCTTATTATTTGCCGTCCCAACTGCTCTAGAAGCATTTTCATTGCCAACTAGGGTTGCTATTTGCTTATATGTATATAACTTCCCATATGGAATTTTAATAAGTTCATTCCATACTTTTTTCTGAAACTCTGTGCCCTCTAGATTAAGCTTTACACTAAAAACTTTTCTCTCTCCACTTATATATTCATTTAATTCATTAATTATATCAACAAAGAAATCATTATTTAAAATCCATTTATCAGATATTTCTATTTTGCCATTTATATGTTCAGTATTAAGATATATATTAGTAAGCCCTTGTTCATCCCCTACTAAAACCATTTCACAAAACATAGTATCTAATATAGTATAATACATAATCAGCCCCCAAACGTCATATTTTATATACTTAAAAAGTACTTGGTAACTTGAATAATTTTAACGCTTGATCCGCTTCTATTTCTGATAAATTTACTAACTTATTTGCATATTCTAATATATCTTCACTTATCTCTATTACATTAGATTTTTCTTTAGCTTTTTCTAAAAACTTATTAACTTGTTTTATTTCTATTTTGTGTTCAAATATAGCTAAGATTCTAACTTCAAAATATTCGATATATAAATCTTTTCGTTCTAACCAATCATTGTATGTTTCAATATTTTTACAGATTAAATTAACTATATAATTAAGAGTATAATTTATTTCTTCTATATTAGTATCATATATAAAGTTAATAGAATCTATTCTTTGGAAAGAATATACAATAACTCTCATTAAATCATCTACTATATCATCTGCTTCACTATTATTAAATAATAAATACAACTTTGATAAGCTTCTGTTTTTACTAAATCTTCCCTTAATAAATCCTATAAATGTTTCAAAATCTTCCGCATTATTACCTAGTTCAATCTCAAACAGTATTCTAAAAAATATGTTCCATTGAAAGTCACTATTAATATTTGATATTATTGTTTCTCCCATTACTTTTGAAAATTCATCTTCAAATCTTATTTCACGCTCAAAAATTATTTCATCAGTAAAATCTATTTCATTCTCACTTATATCATTAAGTCTAGAAAAAGTTTTTACTAATGTACTTTTATAATCATCTAAGTTCTCTGCATGATTAGATCTGAAAATGTATTTCATAATAGTATTACAAGATTTTCTAAAATCAACAATAAAACCAATACTGTTTTTTATCTTACTAGAGAAAATATCATATATCATCTTAGCTAATGTTGTTTCTATTTGATTTTTCCTAACTGCTGGGTTAATAGTATTTAATTGTTTAAACTGATCATCAATAATATGTAACTGCTTGTCTATCATAGAAAGATTTTTATTAATAGATCCCATAATATCTTTAAAGAAACCATCCCAGATAGTATAATTATTATTCTTATATATAATTTTATGTTCTATTTCTCCCCAGAAAACATTAACAAGGGATTTTATTTGAAGTTCAAAATTAAACAATTTATCATTATATGCATATTTTCCATCTATTCTATATATTTGAAAACCATTTTTTTGTACTTGTGGCTGTTGACTATCTAACTCTAGTCTTATATTTTCATTAAGTGAATTATAATAATAACCATCTGAATGATACATACTAAAACATCTCTTTAACATAGTATATATTCTCTGTTCATCCTCAATGAATCTACACTCAATTCTTATACCGATTAAATCTGAAAGATTAGAAATACATTCTTTAGAAGAATCATATTTTTTATAATAATTGGCTCTTAGAATTTTTTCTTTTAAGCTATCAACTGACTTAACTCTTCTATTAATATTCAAGTAACCATCATTACTTAATTCTAGTATTTCTTTCATAAAAACTTTTATATCATTAGAAGCAACTTCTAGCTCCTCTGTGATATCATTCATATAATCAATTACTTCATTTACAAATCCAAATAGTTTTAGTTCCATAGTTCCTCCTATTAGGTAAGTATCATTAGTGTATATATCAGTTATATATACAGTATATCACATGACTAATAGAAAAAACTATAAGTTTTTTATTGATTTTTGACTAATCACATGTTATATTGAAGTTAATACACCGAAAGGAGCTTCCAAAATGTTAAAAGGAAAAACCGTAGTAATAGGCATAAGTGGCGGAATTGCCGTATATAAGGTGTGTGACGTAGTAAGCAGATTGAAGAAATTAAATGCAAACGTTCATGTAATTATGACAAAATCAGCAAAAGAATTTGTAGCTCCATTAACTTTTCAATCATTAAGTCAACAACCTGTTATAGAAGATATGTTTGATAAAGTTACTAAATGGGATATTGAGCACATAGCTTTAGCAAAAGCAGCTGATATATTTCTAGTTGCGCCAGCTACTGCTAATATTATAGGAAAAATTGCAAATGGTATTGCAGATGATATGCTATCTACAACTATCATGGCAACTAAATCTCCAGTTTTAATTGCTCCTGCTATGAATACTAATATGTATGAAAATCCTATAGTACAAAATAATATGAAAAAACTAGAAGAATATGGTTATGATTTTATAGAACCAGACTCAGGTCGATTAGCTTGTGGTGACAAAGGTATAGGAAAGCTTGCTAGCCCCGAAGCTATTGTTGAAAATATTAAATTAAAGCTTTTACAAAACAATTTTCTAAAAGGCAAAAAAGTACTAGTAACAGCAGGACCAACAAAAGAATCTCTAGACCCAGTTCGTTATTTAACTAATCACTCAAGTGGTAAAATGGGCTATGCAATTGCTGAAGCAGCTATATTAAAAGGTGCTGATGTTACCTTAATATCTGGACCTGTAAATATTAACAAGCCAATAGGACTTAAAAATTTTATTCAGATAAATACTGCAAACGAAATGTTTGAAGCGGTTACAGATAATTATTTGGAACAAGATATTATTATTAAATCGGCAGCTGTGGCTGATTATCGCCCTGCTACATTCTCTAATAATAAAATCAAAAAATCAAATAATGATATGAACCTTACATTAACTCGTAATGAAGATATACTAAAATGGATTGGCAAGCACAAAAAAGAACATCAAACTATTGTGGGCTTTGCTGCTGAAACCAACGATATACTTCATAACGGTCAAAAAAAATTAGTTAAGAAAAATGTTGATTTAATGGTTATTAATGATATTAGTAAACCATATGCAGGATTTGGAACAGATACCAACCAAATTACTTTAATTGATATTTATGGTGGTAAACAGAGTTATCCAATAATGCAGAAAAAAGAATTAGCAAATATTATACTTGATTATATAATAAAATTTAATAAATAATATCTGCTTTGATCCATTAGGACAGGGACAGGGTTTTTAACAAATTATTAAGCTATCTAAACATTAATTAGATGGCTATAAACTTTGAAGATAGACTAGTTATAATTGTTCATACCCTTTAATATCCTGTTTAAATGGTTGTACAAGAACTAGTCTATCTTCTTTTTATATTATAAAATATTATATTTACAACCTATACTAATTGATATTAAATGATATTTATTAAGATGTATCTAAAGGAGGATAATATGATTGGATTTATCGGTGCAGGACAAGTTGGTACTGCATTAGGAATATATTTTCACAAAATGGGTTTAACTATTAGTGGATATTATAGTAAATCATTAGAATCTGCAATAAAAAGTTCCAAAAGAACCCATAGTAACGCATACGAACATATACATGAGTTAATAGATTCATCTGAATATGTTATAATAACTACTCCTGATGATGCAATATGTAATGTAGTAAAAAAACTATGTGATATTAAAATTGATTGGAATGATAAGGTAATATGTCATACAAGTGGTGCTCTTTCTTCAACACTACTTGATCCTATATTTCAATTAGGAGCTACTACTTTATCACTACACCCTATGTTATCCTTTGCTGATATAGATTATGCAGTAGAAATATTACGTCAAACGCCGCTAACACTAGAAGGAAAAGGAACATTAATGAGCAAATTTAAAAATATGCTTGAAAATGCATCTTTAACTATTCATGAAATTAATATTAACCAAAAAGCATTATATCATGCATCAGCATGTATAGTATCAAATTACTTAGTTACTCTGATGGATATAGGTATTAGTAGTTTAGAACAAGCTGGATTTAGTAGAAAAGACGCTACACAACTAATAGCACCACTAACTACTGGTACACTTCAAAACGTATTAACAAAAGGAACAAAAAACTCTTTAACAGGACCTATATCTAGAGGAGATATAAATACAATAAAAGCTCATTTGGATACAATCTCTAGAGATAATAGAGAACTTGAGCAAATATATCGTTTGTTAGGAAAGAGAACTATAAATATTGTAAAAGAACAAAAACAATTAGATGAATACACTCTAATTAAACTAAAGGAGGTATTACAAAATGAAAAAAATAACAACTGAAACTATTAGAAGAAAGAAAAAGAACAATGAAATTATAACGATGTTAACTGCTTATGATTACCCTACTGCTGAAATATTAGATGAAGCTGGAATTGATATGCTACTAGTTGGAGATTCCCTTGGAATGGTAGTTCTAGGCTATGATAATACAACTGAGGTTACAATGGAAGATATGCTTCATCATGTAAAAGCAGTTACTAGAGGCAGTAAACGATCTTTAATCGTAGCTGACCTTCCTTTTCTTTCTTATCACATAGGTATTAATGAAACTGTTAAAAATGCAGGTAGACTAATTCAAGAAGGAAAAGCTAATGCTGTTAAGCTTGAAGGTGGTAAAGAAGTAGTCCCACAAGTAAAAGCTATCGTTAATGCAGGGATACCTGTAATGGGACATATAGGGCTTACTCCTCAATCTATAAATCAACTTGGGGGATATTATGTTCAAGGAAAATCAGAAGAAGATGCTAAGAAACTAATAGAAGATGCAAAAGCTTTAGAACAAGCAGGAGCTTTTTCCATCGTTCTTGAATGTGTTCCAACAGAACTAGCCAAACTAATTACTAATGAATTAAGTATTCCAACTATAGGAATTGGTGCTGGATGTGATTGTGACGGTCAAGTATTAGTAACTCATGATGTATTAGGATTATATTCAAGAATGGTTCCTAAGTTCGTTAAACAATATGCTAACATTAGAGAATCAATCGTTGATGCTACTAAAGAATATATTACTGAAGTAAAAGAAAAAAGTTTTCCAAGTAATGAACACGTTTTTCATTTACAGGAAGAAGTTATTGGTAAAATCTATGGCGGAGGCGAAAAATAATGGAAATATTTCATGATATACAAAAGCTAAGACAATCATTAGACACAAAAAGATTAGAAGGAAAAAATATCGGTTTCGTTCCTACTATGGGATATTTACACCAAGGACATCTTTCTCTTATAAAAAGTTCTGCAAAAGAAAATGATGTAACGGTATTAAGTATATATGTAAATCCAACTCAATTCGCCCCTAATGAAGATCTTGATAACTATCCAAGAGATTTGGAAAATGATACAAAAATTGCAGAAGAAGCTGGTGCAGATATAATTTTTATTCCTAACAATAAAATGATGTATATTGATAATCACGTTACTTATGTTAATGTTCATGAACTTACTGATAATTTATGTGGATTATCAAGACCAACTCATTTTCAAGGTGTTACTACAATAGTAACTAAACTTTTTAATATTGTACAACCAAAACGTGCTTATTTTGGACAAAAAGATGCTCAACAAGCTATTATAATAAAACGTATGGTAAAAGACCTTAATATCCCTGTTGACATTGTTGTTTGCCCTATTATTAGAGAACATGACGGTTTAGCTATGAGTTCAAGAAATACTTATCTAAACCAACAAGAACGTAGCGAAGCAACTATTTTAAATGAATCATTACAAAAAGCTAAACTGTTAATAGAAGCTGGCGAACGTGATTCAAAAGTAATCAAAAACACAATAGAGAGTATGATTAACTCTAAACCATCAGCAAATATTGATTATATAAGTATAGTTAGTCAAGAAACACTTAAAGATATTACTACAATTAAAGGCAGTATTTTAATAGCTATTGCTGTTAAAATGGGTAACACGCGACTTATTGATAATATACAAATGGAGGTATAATAATCATGTTAATTGAAATGATGACAGGAAAATTACACAAAGCAATAGTAACTGACGCTAATCTTAATTATGAAGGTAGTATTACTATTGACGAATCATTAATTGAAGAAGCTGGAATACTACCAGGGCAAAAAGTGCAAATAGTTAATAATAATAACGGTGCACGATTTGAAACATATGTAATAAGAGGTATTAGAGAAAGCGGAACAATATGTCTTAACGGTGCAGCTGCAAGACTAGCACAACCTGGCGATGTAGTTATAATAATTGCTTACGCATTAATGGAAAGAGATGAAGCAAAATCTTATGTTCCAAAGGTTTTATTGTTAGATGAAAATAATAAAATAGCTAAAAAATTATAGTTTTATTTAACAGATTGTCTTATATTCTTCATATCAAAGTCCCCTCTTACATATGCTATATTGGAGGGGACTTGTTATGAAAAATATTATTATAATAACCAAAAAAAGAATACTTACTCTCTTAATAATTCTACTCATAATTATATTCTTATTAATCTATTTATTTACACTTCGTGATACTAGAAATAAATCTGTTGGTGTTACTAATATTGATAGTCAAACTATACTAGATACTCTTGAAAAAGAAAATTATAAACTAAAAGGCATGTTAGGTAGTATTGTTCCAGATGGAAATAATATACTATATGAAAATCATTATAGATATTATAACTATGAAATACCTGATTATGAAATATATGATTTATCTACTATTATTAAAAATGGAAACAACTTAGATTATAATGTAATCTATAATAACAAAGATTATATTAGACCTAATTATAATTCTGACTGGAAAAATTTCTATCATAGAGGCTGGTTAAATCTACCACAGCATATAGACAATGCATTACATAAGTTATTTATATATCCCCAAGGAGCAAGTAGTATTTATGATTTTGAAGGAAAACTTGCATTTCATGAACAAGCAAAAATTGATTATCATAAATACATTAATTTACTTATTTATAACTTTCAAGTTAATCAAGTTAAAATATATAATAATCAAATTGTTTTAATAGGAACTCCTACAAGAAATGGTTCCCAGATTGTAGCAATAAATGTTAATGATATTATACCTGAAAATATTAATAACAAATACTTTTTGTTTCAGTTATCAACACCTTCTCAATATGAAATCGATTATTTATATGCCACTTATTATAAAACTGATTATGTAAAAGATGAAATGAGCAAAGATAAAGTTGAACCAACTTATGCTAATAAAGTTGTTACTAAATTAAGTGATGAAAATGCTAAATTAAAACAGGAATTATCTTTCTATATTCCTAACAATGATAAATTAAATAAAGATAAAACATCTAAAAATAAGAGAAAACAGATAGAAAACAAACAAGATAATTCATCAATTGATATAGCTAATAATGAAGAAATTCCATTCGTGTTTAAGTATATAGATGATGCATATATTAGACCTATATATGACCCAATATGGAAACAAAATTATGAAGAAGGCTTATGTTATATACCTACTAAAATATGTAAAGCTTTTAATAATTTATATATGTTACCACATGAATCAACCGAAAGGTTAACTTTTTTTCAAGACTTAGGATTTCACGAAGAACATACTATAATAGAAAATACAGAATTATCATTTCTCATATATAAATTCATACCAGAAAAAATACTAATAGTGCATAATGAAATTCATATTATGGGTATCCCTAACAGAACTGGTGCATATATAATCTCAGTAGATAAAAATAAGTTACCTAATAATATAGATACTATTAAATTAGTTACTCCTAATTCATTAGAACTTGATTACTTATCAATGAATTAATCATAAACTTATACAAAATAAAAGATATTCACCAGTCTAGCGTAGAATACATAGGGTAATATGGAACACCAGACAGGACGGCGAGGTCAGCTATTTTAACACGACAATTAACTAGCTGATGGGAATATTACCCTATATAATTATAGCATAAGCTTCCTTTAAAGCTTCGTTAATTTATTTTATTTAAAAATAATAGTAAAATTTGACCCTATACCAACTTCACTTTCTACAGTTATTAATCCATTATGAGCTTTGACTAATTCCTTAACTATTGATAACCCTATCCCTGCACCACCTGTTTTTCTACTTCTGGAATCATCACTTCTATAAAATCTTTGAAATATATATGGGTAGTCTTCTTCTTTAATACCTATACCAGTATCTACAAAGCTTATCGTTATTCCTTCTATACTTTTATATAATACTACTTCTATCTTTCCACCTTCATTAGTATATTTATATGCATTATTTAATAAGTTCACAAAAATTTGCTTTAATCTATCTCTATCTCCCATATAATATATGTTATCGTCTAACTTTTTTTCAATTACAATATTTTTACTATTCATGAGAGGTAGAAATCCTTCTATGACTGAGGTTAATAATTCTTTCAAATTAACATTGACTTTACATAACTTCAACTCTTGACTTTCTACAACTGCCAACTCATTAAGATCATTTATCAGTTTTGTCATTCTTATAATTTCATCATATATTTTAGCTAATCTTTCTCCAGTAGGCTCTAATACCCCATCAATTATAGCTTCTATTTGACCTCTTAATACTGCTAGAGGGCTTCTAAGTTCATGAGAAATATCGTTACTTAATCTCTTTCTTAATTGCTCTTGTTCATCCAACTGTCTAGCTAATTCTTTAATAGATGTAGCAAGCTCATCTAATTCAACTGTATCAGCATTGATATTTTCAACTAATTTATAATTCCCTCTTGATATATTTCTTGTACTATTTTTAATTTCTATTATTGGTTTGGTAATTCTTTTTTCTAATAACACGCTTAATAAAGTAGCCACAAATACAGTTATACAAAATGAAACTATATATAATATATTAATTGCAAATAGAAAGTCATTATCTGCTTTAGAAGTAATAATGTTTTTATAATGACCTATTAAAATATATCCTAATAATTCGTTTTCATGTATGAGTTCATTTTCACTATATATATAATCTTCTTTGAATGGATTATGATTCATTGATCCCATTCCCATTCCTTTACCCATTCCCATACCTCTGCTACTAACAAAAACTACGTCTTTTTCATTATCGAGTATAATAATCTCTACATCTTTAAAATGAGATTGTTGTTTAAGATAAGATAATTCTCTATTGTCAAATATTCCATCGCCTTCAATACCATTATTTATATAAGTTAATATTTCTTCATCATCAATTTTATTTTGAGCACTAATATAATTAGTAAAATAATACTTAATTCCAATGTTAGATAATACTATTATTATAATAATTGCAATTAATGAAATTACTATGTAATTTTTTCTTATTCTCTTGCCTAAGCTTATCATTTTCTCACAACCTCCAACATGAAATCATTATATATAAATTATTAATCTTGAATACCTTTAAATTTATACCCTACTCCATACACTGTAACAATATATTGTGGGCTTTTAATATCTGATTCAACTTTCTTTCTAAGATTTTTAATATGAACATCTACAGTTCTATCATATCCAATGAATTCATAACCAAATGCAATATCAATAATCTGAGTTCTTGTAAATACTTTATTAGGATTATTGGCAAAAAGTAATAATATCTCATATTCATTAGGAGTTATACTAAGAATTTCTCCATTTTTAATAACCGTATGCTCTTGTCTATTAATAACTATATCCTTATTATTAAATGAAATAACATCTTCTATATTAGATTTATTATTTTTACTCACTCTTCTTAGTATTGCTTTTACTCTCATAACTAATTCTCTTGGACTAAATGGTTTAGTTAAATAATCATCAGCACCTAATACCAGTCCATTAATTTTATCGTCCTCCATAGTTTTTGCAGTTAACATTAATATTGGTACATCGGATTCTTCTCTAATTTTTTTACATATCTGTTCTCCTGATAAATCAGGTAGCATTAAATCTAATATAATAAAATCAGGTTTTGTATTTTGATATAATAAAAAACCTTCTCTTCCATTCATTGCAGTTATTACCTCATACCCCTCTTTAACAAGATAAGCTTGAACTACCTCAATTAAATTATCTTCATCATCAATTACAAGAATTTTATATTTCATATATAACTCCCTTTCTAATTATATATTAATTATAAACGAAATATGGCTGTTGGAAAATACATATTCATTAAGAATATATTATCCTAACAGCCACTTATTATAATCAATTATTTTCTTCCAAGTCCTAATCCTCTATTTCCATTATATCTCATTCCACATCCACCTTGACTTCTTCCTCTACCTTGACCTCTATTACTACCTCTACCTAATCCAATTTTTTGTCCTAATCTATTAGGGTTAGTAGGATCACAATTCTCAGAATTATCTTTTAATCGTTGAATGAATTCATCAGCTTCTTCTCTTGTTAGCTCACCTTCTTGAACTTTTTCTTCTATAATGATAATTTTTTCTTCTATCATTTTAGCTTTGAATTCTTCAAGAACACCTTGTTCACTAGCTAACTCTCCATAAGTTTTACCATCATTTCTTAATTCATATGCTTTTTCTACTGATACTCCAGTAAGCTCTGAATAAATTTGTGCTGGGCTAGCTGCATAAGTCACCATTCCTATAAATAGTGATATTGCTAGACCTAATGTAATAATTTTTGTTGTTTTCATAATATATTCCTCCTCTAAAATGTTATTAAGATAATTCCATAATTACTATTTATCTCATACAGATTATAAATATAATTTTCATTATACTTTGTGTAACTATATATGATTTATAATTATTATAGAACTCTTTACATTAAGTATAAAATAATATTATGAAAAAGTTATGAAGAAATATAAATATCTATATTATATCAAAATCTTTACTATCAACATCCATTTCATATAAAAATATAGGTTGAAATCTATCAATATTTAACCTCTCTGAAAGCATACTACATTTACATAATAACAAATAAAATATATTATCTCCACAACCTAATAACGTTTCAAAATTTCCTTGACCTTTTGATATAATAACATCTGCTTTATTATAATATATTTTCTTAAAATCATCTGATACTTCTTCTAAATCCGTTCCTGGTATATCAGTTCCGTTATTAATTATTTTTGCATATTTATCGATTCCAATAAAATATGCATCTTTTTCAGTTGCATCGTTAAGTGCTGGTTTACCTCTAGTAGCAAAATATATTTCTAGATCTTTATATTTATTATATATTTCTTCAATAAAAATTTTATCAAAAACAATTTCACCTGTATTATCTCCAATATATAGAAGCACTTGTGCACTAGAAAGTTGTTGATTTAATTTTTCATATACATCAAGACTAAGCTCAGTTTTTAAAGATTTTGAAATAATCTCTTCTACTAATTCAATAGAAATATCATCAAGCGCACCAAAATCAACAACATTACCAGCCATTGCGATTTTTATAGCATCTAGAAATCTATTTTGCGAATCTAGTAATGACTTTTTAATATCTGTCTCCATACTCAATAGTTTTTTATTAAACAAATTTTTTTCTTCTTCATAAAAATCTTCTATACCTGTCATATCCTGTAAAATTCTCATTACTCTTGCGCATAAATATGGAGCTGTTTTAGAATATTTTATTTGAGTTACCTCAAGTAAAACTTTATTCATAAACTCATATTTAACTTTTTTATCTTGTATATATTTATCAGCCAGTTGATTAGCTTTATTAATAATACATGCGATACAATCTACATGTGAATTCATATTATTCTCCTTTCACAATAAAACAGGCTGTCTCAGAAGACAGCCTTTCTACTAATCTATAAATTTAACTGCTGTACCATATACAATTACTTCAGCAGCTCCTTGCATAATAGCACTTGAAGCATATCTAATATTAACAATGCCATCAGCATCTAATGCTCGTGCTTCATCAACCATTCTTTTTGTAGCTAGTGCTCTAGCTTCATTCATCATTTCATTATAAGAACCAAGTTCTCCACCTACTAAAGTCTTAAAAGAACTCATAATATCTTTTCCTACATGTTTAGATTGTATAGTTGAACCTTTTACTATTGATAATGTTTCAATATTCTTTCCTGAAATATAATCAGTATTTACTAAGATCATCTTCTTCAGCCTCCTTAATTTCTCGTAACCTTTTGATAAGATTTATAATAAGGGCTACAATAACCCATGTTATAACAATAGCATATATTAAACCAATAATAATTAACCCTAAAATCTTTGTTCTTAACAAATTATAAGAAATTATAAATAATATAAATATATTAAAACAACATATTAATAATGTAATAAATATTGGTGCAAATTTCTTTTTCATATAATTCAACCCCTTGTTGCAATTTTTATTATGTCTATATACTGATATTTATATGTATTATAAAACTATTATGTAAAGGGCATAGGCAATAAGATTTGCCTTATACCCTTACATTAAGTAGTAAAACCTAACTAATATCAACTTATATGGTTTCTTATTACTTTCTAGGATATTATTATTAATGATAAAAATATTCTCCATCAATTTTTTTATAAAAATCTTTTGCCTTAGATTTAAAAGGTGAATGATTAAAGAATAAACAATCAGAGATATTGTTAGCACCTTCTAAAGCCATCTTGGCAGCTATAATACTGTCATTACTTGGTACTTTCTTATTAAAGCTTGATTTATGTGCTGGTGGAAATTGTACACAATATTTTTTGTCAAAAATAACGCCTTCAACTGTGTTAGGAAATTTTGAACTCTTTTTCCTATTAAGTACAACATTAGCAACTGCAACTTTAGCGTCAAATCCAATATTATGAGCTTCAACTGTTACTATTTTAGCTAATAAATGTAAATCTTCATCTGTATATCCTCTATCATATACGCTCATTGTCGGAACTGTTAATCCTTCTCTAATTATTTCTACTGTATAAGTTTGTTTGTTGTAATTAACTTGACAATTCATATGCTCAGCAACAAATTTAATTGGTACCATTGTTCTATTATTGATTACTGGTAATATTGATTCAATTTCATGTTGTTCTTCATTAATAGTAACTACTGTTGAATCAAGAAGAAATTCTATTATTCTCTCATTATCTTTGATTGTTATTTTTCTAGTAGTTCCATCCCATATTACTTCAGCATTAAGAGCGTTGGCAACAAATCTAAGTGGAACATATACCTCATTATTAATAATTGTAGGTTCAGTATCCATTATAATAAAATCATCATTAATTTTAATAGATATTGGTATAATTTTATCTATTGCAAATGCATTAATGCTAAATATAAAGGAAGTAATCAAAGTACATATAATAATATTACGTAATTTTTTCATATATAACTACACCTCTTTTATCTGAATAATATTATTCTTCATCTGTAGGCATTTCTTCTTTTTGTTCTTTTACTTCACCCTTTTTCTTAGTAGTAAATTTATCCATTATATTTGGTACCATGTCAATAATTTTTGTTAAACTATCTTGATTTTTAACATTAACAAGCTTTGTTTGTCCATCTTGAATAACTAATACTGCACTAGGGCTAATTTTTGCTCCTAATGCTCCTCCACCTACTCCTTTTGGCTTTTCTTTACCTTCTTCTGAAGCACCTGCTCCTACACCAAAAGATACATCAACTAGTGGTAATATAATAGTTTCTCCAATATTAACTGCTTCACCAACTACTGTTTTAGTAGATACAAAATTCTCCATCCCATTAAATAATGATTCAACTGTTTTTTTAAAGTTTGATTCCATAACTTTATTCCTCCTTAATTTCTCATTATAACTTTAGTTATCTTTATACATTTTGTATAGTTTCCTTATTCTCTTATCTAATATAATGCTTAATGTATTTTTTACCAATACTATCAAATATATTCTTCCTTTACCATAGAAACATCCTTGAAGTATTTTTTCATTGAAATTTGGTATTATTACAAACTTATCTTTAGTAACAGTATACAATATACTTGTAGCACCTACTATATATCCAGTAGAAGCTGGATCTCCAGTTCCTACAACAACCTTAGATTTAAACTTCTTAGGTAAAATATGCTTTATCATCTTAACAATAATATTTTTAACCTTTTTTATAACTGCTTTATTATCATCATTTTTAATAAATTCTATTATATCACTTAATATTTTTTTCCATTTACTTGTATCTTTAGCTTTTTCTTTAGATTTTTTTGCTTTTTTCTTTTTTAATTTAGACTTTTTCCGTTTTTTAGTCTTAATCTTTTTAGGTGGTTTAGTTTTATTAATTTCTTGATTTTCTTTTCTAACTTTATTTACTTCATTATTTATATTTTCTTGATTTTCTTTTGTCTTACTATCTTTTATTTTATTTTCTTCTATATTATTATCATCTATCTTATAATTTACTTCTATTTTTTTATTAATTGTATGTTGATTGTCTTGTTTAGCGATATCCTCTTTCGTAATATCTTCTTTAACTTGTTTAATATTATTATTTCCATTTAATGGTTTTGAGTCATTATTATTTTTCTTTTTACGATGTTTTTTATGTTTCTTCTCTTTCTTATCCTTTTTATTCAGAATATCTTTTCCAAATATCTTTAACTTCATAGTTTGTTCATCATCTATAAAATATTTAAATGATATTATGTGCAATAGCCAATTGATTTTTATATCTAACTTTAACTCATCATATTTTTCACAATCCACTTTATATCTAATTGGCACAAATAATATTATCATGATTAATGATAATATAAACAATACTATTATTAATATAATATAAAGTATGATTTTTATAATTCCAAGTAATATACCTAACATAGCTTTCACCTATATTTATATTGATTTTACTCAATACTAACCTTAATTTAGTTAACTTAATTATAATCAGCTCTATTATATCTATTTTTCCATATCTTAATTATAGAAAGTAATATAATAACACTAATAGTGAATAAACCTAATATAATCATAGCAGTTTGAAAGAAAAAAATTTCAGGTACTATATTAATAAGTATATCTGTTTTGGGATCTAATAACCATAAATCATTAGAAAAAAATATTTTATGAAATATAGTAAAATATTTATTAAAATTACTTATTAATAAACCACCTAATATTAATATTAACATAATTATTGTACCGAATACATATTTCACATTGGAAAGAACAACAATTAAAAGTGTTTTATTTTTATATATCATATAAATAAATATAATTACCAATAGATATAAGCTAATATTTCTTAGGTAACTACCTATTGTAAATAACTTCTTTACATCTATCATATGTTGTTTTTCTCGTTCACCAAACACTTCTTGATTACTTCCATCTATTATTGCTGTCATTTCTAAAGACTGTCTTTCTCCCTGTAAATAATCAATCATATAGCTAGTTACTTTAAGAAGCTCATTAATACTCATCTTAGTATTGTCCGGTATATTATGCCTTTCGTATTGCCATTCATAATAATTAATATTATAACCTATAACTTCTACAGAAGTAAATAATAGAACAATAAATAACATAATCCCTATTATTATACTAGCACTTATATTAACTATCTTCATAAACATTCACCACTTTTGTAATTAACTTATATTAAAGTATGTATCCAAATCTATCTGTGAAGTTTTACTGTACATATCATCGTATATAATTCTTACAAGTTCAAAGGAGTCTTCTTTCCCCTTAGCTAAACCAACTATAACAAGATTACAATTTCTCCTAATCATCTTATACAATTCAGCTGAACTTAGAATTTCCAGAGAATTTTTTGATTCGCTTATTCTACATAAAAAAAATATATTCTTGATATTTTTGTTCTTATTTACTCTTTTCATTATTTTCTTTTTTTGCTTATCATTAATTGCTTTACTAATATAAAGATTTGTAGTATATTTCATATAAATCATCCTTTTGGCTATCATATAGCATCTATCCAAAATATTATAATTATTTTATGATGAAATAAAACAATATTATCTTTGTAGAATAATATCAATATATATAGTATAGCAAAAATAAATTATAATACAATAGTTTTGGTAATGAAAACAAATAAATCAAAAATATTAAGGCTATCTCTTAATCAATCACTTTCGAGATAGCCCTATTCTACTTCAATGCATTATTCAAATATTGTCGTTTTCATAAACTTATCTATATTATCTTAGTGCTTTTTCAAGTTGGGGTATTTTATTAACTGGAAAAGCTCTTAATAATTGCATATATTGTCCTTCAGTTAATCCTTGAGTAGAACAATATAGCTCAATTTTTTTATCAACATCTGCATTTGAATAACTTTGAAAAAACTTATTAAATTGTTTTTGTTCCATAGAAGTCTACCTCACTTGTCTAATGTGTTATAATAATATTATACCCATAAATATTAATTATATTTGTCCACATGTAAAATGAGATTATATTTCTAGTGAAAATTCATTTATTACTTCTCTAATTAATTGCTTACTTGCATCTTTTTCATATTTATCCGAACATTGATTAAGAGAATGTATAATATAATCATATATTTCTTCTGGTTTTTTAAAGCTTACTGGAAGCATAGAAAATAACTGCCCTATAACAGCTCTTTTGTAATATCTTGATTTGCCCTGTATACCTCTTTCTATCAACTGTATAAGTTCTTTCTTAGATTTTGCTAGTGTGAATTCATCAACTCGTTTTTCTTCGTCAGTAATCTTTTCTTTATTATAATCTACAAACAAACTTGATGTTGCATATATATAGTCTATTTTTTGTATATTCTCGTAAGAAGTAGTTAAATTAAATGAGTGTAAATCCTTCATATGAGAATCAATTACATGTTGCACTATAGAGTTATATTTATCAACATTATTTATATTTTCTTCTATAATACCTTCTACGTTTTCAAGCTGTTGTGCTAATTGTTCATCAATCACAAAATCCTCTACATTTTTACTTATTGAATTTAATAAAATATTGGCATCTACCAAATCTTCTTCATCAATAAACATAGATAATTTATCACATAATGATAATTCTATCAAATTATTTGTTATACTTGTAATCAATGTATATACAGATATTATAGTAGATATTGTTTCTGCGATTTCTACTGTAATCGACTTAACATTTTCAAAGTCTTTCTCATTAATATTTTTATAATCTGTGTTCTCCAAAGTTCCAATCAAATCTGTAATATACTCAAATGTAGAGTTATAACCTTCCACTTCTTTTGGTAATATAGTCTGTTTTAATAACTCTATAAAATTATTCAAATCATTAACATAAGCACCTTTATATAGATTAAGTGACTCTTCAACATACTCATAAAACTTATTGTTAGTTATTCTTACTGGAAGGTGGCTAAGAATCTTTTTAACTTTTTCTCCAATAATAAAGCTATCTTCTTCTTCAAACATAAAGTTTAAGATATTACCTGCAAAACTCTCGTCTTCTTCAATATCAACATAATCTTTTATAAACTTACCTTCAATTCTATTAATTATATATTCATATAATAATGCTTCATCTAAATAAGCCATTAATACACTAGTTTGAGTTTCAATTTTATTTCTAAACTCCATTAACTCATCTATTTCTCTTTGACAACTTGATAGATTAGTATACTCTTTTAGAATGGATTTTATATAAGTAATTATATTATCCGACCCAGTATCTTTGTTTAACTTATCAATTACATCATTATCATTTATCATTTCAAGAAAAGTAATATAATTAAATATCATATCATAAACTGCTGATTTATAATAATTATGTTGTTGTTTAATAAGTAATTGTTCTAACGTATTATGTATATCAATTTTTTCATTAATATTCTTTTTAATAGTTGCTAAACTCATTATATCCATTTACTTTACCACCTTTTGTATATATTTTCTACTTATATATGTTAATAATAACATAATAGTTGTGTACATTATTGATATCCCTATATATTCTATATGATCAATATAATTAACTTGTATTGTTATAATATCAGTTAATGCATTTAAAGTCCAGTAGTTAGGAGTTAACATAGCTAGAATTCTAGAACTCTCCCCAAGTAAATCAATACTAAAAAAACTTCCACTTACTATTCCCATAATTAATATTAATATTGTAAATAACATTACGTAGGCTGAAACTTTATCTATCATATTAGTAAAAAATATAATAATAGATGATATGCATATCACAAAAAACACAAGTATTATAAAAGTATTAGTAAATATATATAAGTGATTATTACCATATATACTATTAAGCACTGAAAAAGCTAAGCTAATAACTGATCCTGATATAACTAAGCTAATAAAATCTCCTATAATAATTATACTACATTTTGTAGTAGATATATTAATTCTTCTAAATACAAATGTTTCTTTATCTTTTACAATTGAGATAGATGCAAATAATAAATAAAATGAAATAAAAGAAATCATAATTCCAAGAATCATTTTCTTATATATAATACTATTTTCAAGGTTTTCTACATTAATACTATCATTATTTGAAGTTACATAATCAACTTTAATATAATACTGATGATTACTATAGTTAGCAATTGTATTTGCATAACGTCGCGCATCCAATATTAGGTCGTCTTTATTATCTATTTCATTATTATTAATAGCTCTTTCTAATAAGCTGAGACTTTTTATTAAACATACGTCTCTAAGCACTTTTTCTGCAAATATATCTCCAATAAATCTTGCGATAGTACTTCCTTGTATATAATATACGTCTATTATTTCTTCATAATCTTCATTAATTATATTTTCTTTTAGTCCTTTTTTCAGAATATATACAGCTTCTAGCTGACCTTTTTTTAGCTTTGAAAATGCTCTATCTTTATCAATTTCAATAAGATTAATTATATTATCATCATATAAACTACTTATTATATTTTTTGATAAATCAGTTTTATCCTCATTAACTACGCCAATCGGAATTTTGCTACTTTCTTCAGCACTTTCAAATAAAGCACCAGCAAGAAACATAAACAAACTTATCATTATAATTGATAGAACAACTATTATTTTACTTTTATATAATATTTTCAATCTGTTCTTTACTATATTTAATAATGTATTCATAGAATCACCAATGTTTTCTATATTATATTTATAATTATGTGGTTTATCTTATTCAATGGTATTATATCTTATATATGATATATAAGTAAATATAATTGCCATAATAAAAAATACTCCCATAATTACTAAACCATAAGTTGCGTTAAAACCACTGCTAATATGAAGAAGCCCCTTAATCATCCAGTAATTTGGTGTAATAATTGCAATCTTTCTCAGTATACTAGGCATGTAATGAATAGGAATTATACTTCCTCCAACGATTGCATTAACAAAAATAAAAATATTACTAACTAATATAATACTTTCATCTCTTTCAAAAACACTTGATATAATCATAGCAAAACTAACAGAAAGCGTAATACAACTAAATATATACATAATGATAAGTATCAAATTATTATTAAGTGTTAGATTAGTAAAAATAGATATGATTAAGAACCAACTTACCACAATTAAAAAAATATATATAGTTGAACTTAGCAATTTGCTAATTAGATATTCAAAGATCGATACTCTACCAATCCTCAATCTCCTAAAACACATATTCTCTTTTTCTCTAATTAAATCAATTGAAGTAAAGACAGATATATACATAAGAAACATCATAATAATTGCTATAAAGAAATAGTTTATAGAAGTTGTTGATGGAACATTAACTAATTCATTATACTTAAAGAATTTATTTCTACCTACAGATGTCATTATTAATTCATAGGAGATCTCATTATTATATAATGAAATCTCCTCTTTACTCATAGATAACTCAGTCATTTTATCATATAAGACTTCTACACCTACTTGAACAGAAGTAATATATTTTTCATAACTTTCCATAACATTTTTAAATAATACTGCCTTCAAAGGATTATTATATGCAACTTTCACATTAACAGGAATGTGTTCAAAGTACATTAAATAATTAGAATAATTTTCGGGGATTTCAATAATTGCATCAAGTTTTCCATCTTCAAAACTCTGTTTAATATCATCTTTACCAATATTAATATTAACAAAATCAGTAAAGGATTCATTGTCCATATAAGCATTAACTAAGGCAGAACTATAAATACTCTTATCATTATCAATAACACCAATATTGATAGGTTTTATAGATGTATTATCAATTTTACTTAATGTAAAAAATAAGAATATTAATGCAAACATACATAAAGGTAATGTAAACATTATTACAGTTCTTTTCCTTTGTCTTATTAATTGTTTAAAATTTTTATTAAACAATCCCCAAAAAGTCATGGTCATTAATTCATTAATCCTCCCATTTGACTAAATATTGGATTAGTCATAACTTGTTTTAATACATTAGCTTGAATTTCTGTCATAATTTGTTGCATTTCTTCTTCACTAAGTTCTAATACATTAATTGCTTTTTCTTTATCAACACCGTCAAACTCAATACTTTTATTAATTGAATTAACTATCATATCTGCTTCAATACCAAACTTAATGCCTACTTCACTATTATCAATTTCCTCTGTAACGTTTACTTTTCTTATATTTGTCTTATTATCTACATAAATATTACTCTTAACAGTAATCCCCATTTTATCAAACTGATCAAATAATTCTTTTGATAAGTTTTTATGCTGCATTCCATCCATCTCAGAAATTTTTTCTAAAATAGTTTTACCATCTAAATCACTTAATAACTCTTCATATTCATCTTTGAATTTATTAACTGATTCTTCAATTTCCTCTTTTGTTAAATTCATAACTACATAATCTTCATTAGCTATTACTTTTTCAACTACTTTATCAATTACCTCGTATACAAAAGCTTTAACATTCTCATCTGTTGCCATTTTGTCAAGTACTTTCATACCAAACTCAAACGTTTTAGCATAGTCAAGTTCCATTGGGTATTTACTACAACTTACACTATCATCATTGATTTTAACAGTCTCAGTTGTAACTGTTCCTAATAATTCTTTCATAAAATCTGTATACATATTCATATACTCTTCTGTATTAATCTTATCGATTGTTGAATATGTATCCGGATTAAGAAGTTCTAAATAGTCTTTCCAATTAATTTCAAGTCCTATTTCTTCGTTTAATTTACTTATAACACTATCCCATGTAACATAAAAAGTCTTATCATGTATAAAAGGAATATTAATACCTATTAACTCTTTGTCACCATAAATATAAGCATTTACTAAACTAGTATCTTGTAAATTAACATCTAATTCACCTTGAAAGATATGTTCATCTTTATTATACTTAACATTCAAATCAAAATTAACATCTTTAATCATGTTAGTAACAAGCTGCACTTGTGGATCATCTATTGCAGGTAATTCATAATCTGAAATCTTCATTTTATAAGTCATATCAACAGTGTTAGCTGTGTATAATTTCTTATATGCGTCTACTAACTTATCTTCATCACTTCTATTATCTAGTAAATCTTTTCCAAAAGTTAAGAAAGATAATAAAGCTAATATTGCAACAATTGCAATTACACCAATTATCTTTTTACCTTTATTATTACTATCATTATTATTTACATTAGAATCTAACTCATTAACTTCTTTTTCAATTACTTCGTTTGTATTTTTGTCATTTTCCATATTCATGCTCTCCTTGTAAGTTATTTCTGTTATTAACAATATCTTTCTTATATAACAATGAATTATTATATAGATAATTATTAAGCTTAATAAGTTATTAATAATATCTATACCGTTTTATAATTATGACATAATCTCTTATTATTTTCAATATATTTTTTTCTCCATTTGAATAACACACTAGTAGAAGCTGTATTTTTCAGCATTTAAGAAGGAGCTGTATATACAGCTCCTTACAATACTTGAAGATATTTACAGCAACTTGTTTATACAAATTGCTTATTGTAAATAGTAAATAGTTATTAATTGAAATTATCCATTATATTTTTGAATACATCTTTTAAACTTGTAGAAATATCTGAGTCATCGTTAAATTTATTAAACTCTTCTTTATTTACATCATCTTTTGCAGCTTTTATACTAAGCTTAATTTTTTTATCTTGTTCATCAATTGACAACAATTTTACTTTAACTTTATCTCCAATTGATAATATATCTTCTGGTTTTTCTATTCTTTTCTCATCTATTTCAGATATATGAACTAGCCCTTCAATACCTCCATCTAACATGACAAAAGCACCAAAACTTATTAATCTTACTACTGTTCCTTCATATACATGACCTTCTGTATATTTTTCTTTAATATTAAGCCAAGGATCATCATTAATGTTTTTAAGTCCTAATGAAATTCTTTCTTTTTCTCTATTAATATCAAGTACATATACTTCAACATTATCTCCTACACTAACTACATCTGATGGGTGTTTTACTCTTTTCCATGATAACTCATTAATATGTACAAGTCCATCAATACCACCAATGTCAACAAATGCACCAAAGTTAGTAAGTCTTTTAACAACACCTGTTAATCTATCGTTTTTGTGAATGTTTTGTAATAGTTCGCGTTTTTTCTTGTCTAATTCTTCTTTTTCAATTTCTTTTCTTGATAATACAACTCTCTTCTTTTGCTCATCTAAATCAATAATTTTAACTTTTAATTCTTTTGAAACAAAATCTTGTAAGTTTTCAACATAGTTAACAGATAATCTAGATGCTGGAATAAATGCTCTAATGCCTTTGATTAAACAAACCACTCCACCTTTTACTACTTCTTTCACAACTACATTAAGTGCAGTACCTTTTTCAAATGCTTCTTTTAATTCATCCCAGATAATAATTTGTTCTGCTTTTTTAATTGAAAGTTGTACATTGCCTTCACCATCATGTAAGCTAATAATTTCAGCTTTAATAACATCTTCTTGTTTATACATTTCTTTTAGAGTAACATTGTCATCGTGAATTATCTCTGTTACTGGAACTATACCATCAGAAATATATCCTATGTTTACTAGTAGTTCTGTATCAGTAACTGATAAAACTTTACCTTCAATGATATCCCCTTCTGAAAGTTTTTTGAAGGTATTTTGAATTTCTTTTTCATAATCTTTCATAGAAGGTATATTCTCTACTACTTCCTCTACCACTTCTTTTGTTTCTTCAATAGCTTTTGTTTCTTCTGTTTGTAACTGATTAGTTGTTTTTTCGTCCATTAAAACTTCTCCTTCCTTAATAAGTCAACCTTCATTTCAATTATATGAAAGTCGTTTTTATTAAACTCACTTATTATATAATACATTAAAAAACTAATCTTGAAAAGTTTTTTGAATAAGATAATTGCATAATTAAATCTTATTTCTTAATTATGCAATTATCTTACATGAATTCATTTGTCAATCTATTATATTACGTGCTTTTTTGTTTCCTGTTTTTGCTTTTCCTTGTATCTCTTGAACTATTCTTGTATCATTTTTGGGATCTCTATGTTTTCTATTACTTTCTGTTCCATGAGGTTCTTTTGTATCTGGTCTTCTCATGCCAGCTTTAGCCATACTATCTTCCTCCTTATATTATTAAAAACTACTCTGAATATATATATTTAGTATACAAAGTTTCGCATCTTTTTATTAAGTTAAATTCAATAAATATTGTTAGAATATTCCATATATATGCAATATAGATTTTTAGCGACTTTATGTTTTCATAAAATAATCTTAATATAATTCATGAATAATTTCTTTGCAATTTCTAATAATAATTAGGACATAAATTTTATATAGGAGGTTATTATGACAAGTAAAGAGTTATCTTACGTTAATGATGTTCTTACCCAAACACAAGTTATAATTAAGAAGTACCAAGATTACAGTTCTCAAATTCAAGATTCTAATTTAAAAAATCTATGTAACGAAATGGCTGAGAAACATAAGCAATGTTACAACACAATTTTTACTCAATTAAATAGCTAATTAAACAGGAGGTTTATAATGCGTAAAGACGAAGATTTAATGAATGATTGTTTAGTATCTGAAAAACAACTTTGTTCAACATTATCAACAGCAGTAACAGAAGCTGCAACACCTAATATCAGACAAGAATTCCAAAAAACTTTATCAGATTGTTTCTGTACACAAGACAGTGTATATAAAGCAATGGCAAGTAATGGTTGGTATCAAGTAGAACAAGCAGAACAAAACAAAATTAGCGAAGCTAAAACTAAATATTCTAATAAAGCTGAGTGGTAATATTTAGTATATTAGTATCGTTTTTCTAATATTAGCGGGCTGTCATATATGACAACCCGCTAATATTATATAGCTATTTAAAACTTGAACTTTGATAAAGAGTCAGCAAAAGCATTATTTAACGGTTTATCTGCATCTTTTTTCATTTTGCTTAAATAATTTCTAGCTTGCTTCTTATTCATCTGATTATTTGAAGCTTCTTTCTTTTTGTTCCAAGTAACTAATTTTTCTTTGAAACCACAATTATGACATTTAAAGGCTTTCTTATCTCCTTCACCTATCATAACCATTTTTTTATGACACTCAGGACATCTAGCATTAGTAAGTCTTGATGTCATTTTCTTGTATCCACACTCTCTATCTTTACATACAAGCATTTCGCCTTTTTTATTTTTAACTTTTAGGAGATTTTCTCCACAATTTGGACATTTCTCACTAGTAATATTATCATGAACATAAGAAACATTATCTTTCTTAATTTCTTCCACTAATTCTCTTGTATAATCTTTTATATCATTAGTGAATTTTACTTCTTTTAATTTGCCTTTACTTATATTTACAAGTTGTTGTTCCCATTTTGCTGTAAGTATTGGTGACTTTATATCTTCTGGTACTAACTCAACTAATTGCTTTCCTTTAGAAGTTGGATGAATTTTACCATCTATTTTTTCAATATAATAAGTATTATATAACTTTTCTATAATGTCTGCTCTAGTTGCTACCGTACCTATTCCTCCAGCATCAGTTAATGTTTCTTTCATCTTATTTTCGCTGACAAATTTCTTAGGATTCTCCATATCAGCTAATAATAATGCTTCTGTATATCTTGAAGGTGGCTTTGTTAAGCCTTCTATATAATGTACTTTGCTAATAGACATTTTATCATTAGGTTTAAAATTAACTTTAGGACTATTAGATTTTTCTTGATTAGAACTAATGCCTTTAAACCCTTCATTAATAACATCTTTATGTGTAACGATAAATTTCTCTCCTTGAATATCCAATTCAGCTTTTGTCTCTTTATATTCACATGGCTTTGATAATACTTCTAAAAATCGTTTTACTATAAGTTCATATATCTTTCTTTCATTATTAGATAAATCATTAACATATCCTGTTTCTTCTGTTGGAATTATAGCGTGATGATCAGTTACCTTCTTATCATCTACAAACCTCTTAGTTATATTAAGCTTTTGACGCAATAAAGCTCTTGCAATTCCTTTATAAGAAGGCGATGTTATACTTTCTAATCTTTCCTTTAAAGTGTCTACTACGTCACTAGAAATATATCTTGAATCTGTTCTTGGATATGTTACTAATTTGTGATGTTCATATAGTCTTTGCATAATTTGTAATGTTTCTTTAGCAGAAAATCCATATTTATTATTTGCATCTATCTGTAGAGAAGTTAAGTCATAAGCTAAAGGAGGTTGTATTTTCTTAATTTTCTCATTAACACTTGTAATAATTCCTATATTGTCTTTAGTTTTATTGATGATACTCTCTCTTTTTTCTTTGTCAAAAATTCTAGTGTTACCATTATTAGAAATCCAATTAAATTCTATATTATTTGTTATACATTTTATTTCCCAATATTTAGCTCCTACAAACTTCTTAATCTCATTCTCTCTTTGGATAATCATATTCAATGTTGGTGTTTGTACTCTCCCTGCTGATAATTGCACATTATGTTTACATGTTAAAGCTCTAGTAATATTAAGCCCTACATACCAATCAGCTCTAGATCTTGCTACTGCTGAATGATATAAGTTCATATATTCCTTTCCATCTTTCAGGTTTCTGAATCCTTCTTTAATTGCTTTATCGGTTTGTGATGATATCCATAATCTTTTTATAGGTTTATTAACTCTAGCTTTTTCAATTATCCACCTAGCAACTAGTTCTCCTTCTCTTCCAGCATCTGTAGCAATTATTATTTCTTTTATATTTTTATCATTCATAAACCTTTTTACAACATTAAATTGTTTAGAAGTCTTTTTTATAACAACTAGCTTCATCTTATCTGGAAGCATTGGTAAATCATTCATATTCCAGTTCTTATATCTGTCATTGTAGTTTTCTGGATTAGCTAGTGTTACTAAATGTCCTAGTGCCCATGTAACAACATATTTATCGCCAATCAGTGCTCCATCAGTTTTTTTCTTACAAGAAAGAACTCTTGCAATTTCTCTTCCTACAGAGGGTTTCTCTGCTAATACTAATATTTTACTCATTCTATTCATCCTCTTTTATATAATTATAACTATACAGTTATATATTATCTACTTATCTATTTCATCTATTTGCCAATCAATTTCTTTCATATCATTTGTTTTTAGGAATTCATTCGTTTTAGAAAAAGGTTTACTTCCAAAAAAGCCTCTACTTGCTGATAAAGGACTTGGATGTACCGACTTAATTATAAAATGCCTATCATTAGTAATCAACTTTGTTTTTGATATTGCATAATTACCCCATAGTATAAATACTATAGGTTCTTCTCTTTCATTTAAGAGAGAAATTACTTTATCGGTGAAAATCTGCCAGCCAACTTTACTATGAGAAGAAGCACTTGCTGCTCTAACTGTTAATGAAGCATTAAGTAATAGTACTCCTTGATTAGCCCATTTTGTTAAGTGTCCATGGCTTGGTATTTTACACCCTATATCTTCGTTTAATTCTTTATATATATTTCTAAGTGAAGGTGGTATCTTCACACCAGGTTTTACAGAAAAACTAAGTCCATGAGCTTGGTTAGGTCCATGATATGGGTCTTGTCCTATAATAACCACTTTTACATCTTTATAGGCGGTAAAATGCAGCGCATTAAATATATCATACATATTAGGATATATGGTATATCTATTATACTCGTCTTTCAAGAAATTTCTAAGTTTAATATAATACTCTTTTTGAAATTCATCTTCCAATAATTCTTGCCAATCATTATTAAATATTTTTTTCTTCATATGTATCACTTCCTTGAGTTTTTAATTTTTCGTTACTTTAATTGTCATCTCAAAAAGTTACTTGGATGTAATATCTGTATTATTACAACATTATCTTTAAGCAAAGCTAACTAGCAATACATCTTATTTTATCACTTTTCATATTATCTACAATACTTTTTTCAGCATATCTAATCATAAAATAAAAATCTTACTTAAAACATATAGCCTAACACTTATTATTCTAATATCATTTTATCATATCAAGACCTTATATTGTATATTGAATAAAAATAATTTTTTCTAAATTTTTTATTATATTTTTTCACACATTTGGACGCTAAGACATACTATATACTAGGACAAGATAATTAAAGGAGGTTAGAATTAATGGCTGACGGTTATGGTTTTCATCATGATTTAGGTAGACTTATAGGTCAAACTGTTACTATTTTTACTACTAGTGGAGGAGCATCAGGATGCGGATTTACAGGTATCGTTCTTGCTTGTAATGAGTGTTTCGTTAAATTGTTAACTTGCCCAGGTGGAGCTCCAACTTATCCAATTCAAGGTCCATCAGCAGCTTGCTGTGGTCAAGCGAATAACACTTGTGGTCCAAAAGGTGGTTGCTGCGGTAGCGGTAGTTGTGGATATGGTTATGGTTACGCTGGATACGGCGGATATAACAATTTAGGTTCTGTAACTTTAATTCCATGTGACAAAATTGCATCATTCGTTCAAAACGCTGTTCAATAATAAGATAAAAGGCAGGGGTTTTCCCCCTGCTTCATACATATATTAAGAAAATGTCTTATAATAATTCTTCAAGCAAGGTTGACTAGGTTAAGCTGTTATCAAACAGAAATCTAGTCAATCTTTCTTTCAGAATGCAATTAATAAAACTTCAAATTGTACTATAAAGTAATATTTACAACTATTATCTAATATAATTAATCACAGACTTCTATATATTGTATTGTTTTAATCAAGCAAATAGATTAGTTGGTGATTAATTTGATAGAAGAAAATTTTGTAGCTCATATAAAAACATATTTATATAAAACAGTAACAGTTCATACTGTAGGTAGTAATGATAATATAGTTGATTTTACTGGTACATTAGCTGCAATTCATGAGGATTATATCACAATAATTTTATCTGTTGGTATTGTTAAAAAGAATGATGAATCGCCCAAAAATATGATTAATTTTAATAGAACCTTCAATAGCACTCCTCCTTGTTTATACCAGCCTGGTTCAATTGCAGACATTCCTCTTTCTAAAATATCTGCAATAGTACATTATCCAGTATAATCAGCTTTATCTTACTTACTACTTATTTCTCATCACTTGGACAAAGTAACTCTCTATCACTTTTTTTTAGCTTATTAAAGACAAGTTTATATGATTTATCTATTAATTCAAAAATCATATTATCTGTTATAGTGCCCTCTATTATAATAGTATTCCAATGTTTTTTGTTCATATGATAGCCCGGTATTATTGAATCGAATGTTTCTCTAAGATATAATGCTTCATCTGGATCACTTTTAAGATTGATACTAAAGTTATCTATATCCTTATTAAATAGAGCAAACATTTTATTACATACTTTAAATACCGCTACATCTTCTCCAAAAGGAAAATCCTCATATGCACCTGGTTTATTAAGTATATAGTCTCTAACTTCGTTTCTTTTTAACATACTTGTCCCCCTTAATTATAAAAAATTTCTTAGATTTCTAGAAATATCATATCATCTAGTAATATTTTTGAGAAGCTTAATTAATAATTTTAATCAATTTCTCTTACCATATCTTTAACATATTTTCTGTTCATTAATTTCTTTTTCTTTCTATTTTCTTTTGTTTCAAATATTATATCCATATCATAATCTTCTGGGTATAAATCTTTCTTATCAAGAAAAGGAGATAATCTCTTAGCCATAACCAACATTTTTTTATTTCTAACCATAACTCCTAGCTCACCTTTTTTATTTATAGTAGCATATATTATCCCTTTCTGTTTAACTGTATGAACATATACTACATCACCTATTTTATATTCATGTACTTTACTATTTGCTTCCTTATGTTTTATTCTATCTATTGATTTTGGACGTTTAGGTTTGTTATAATACGACGATGTGTTGATGTATTTTTTATCTTCCTTAGTTACTAAATCTTTATAGCTTTTCTTCTCTTTATAAGTGATTTCATGTGCCTTTTCAATCACATCTGTATCCATACCAAGACGAAGAGCTATTATAAATGCATTACTTTCTCCTGCTTCTCCTATAACTAGCTTGTATAAAGGCTTAAGAGTATTTATATCAAATGACATTCTTCCATTTCTAAAACCTGTATTTGAAGATGCAAAGGTCTTAACTTCACTATAATGTGATGTGGCTACTATTGTTGAGCCTTTTTCATATAATTTTTCAAGAACTGAAATGGCTAATCCTTCTCCTTCTGTCGGGTCTGTTCCTGCTCCTAATTCATCAAGAATAACTAATGTATATTTGGTAGAAGCTTTAATAATCTCAATAATGTTTTTAACATGTGCTGAGAATGTACTTAGAGATTGCTCAATACTCTGTCCATCACCAATATCAACTAATATGTCACTATATATGGAAAAATTACTATTATCATCAACTGGTACGTGCAACCCAGACTGTATCATAGCAGTAAATAAACCTATAGTTTTAAGTGCAACCGTTTTTCCTCCTGTATTTGGACCTGTAATAATTAGCCCTTTATAATCTTTACCAACTTCAAAATCTAATGGAATAGCGTTTTTTCCTAACATTGGATGTTTACCTTTGTTAATTCTAATATAACCATCATAGTTAACCAAAACGCTTCTTCCATTAATTGACTTACTATATTTCGCTTTTGCAAATATATAGTCATAAAATGTCATAGTCTCTATATTAATATTTAATTCTCGACTATATGACTCAACCATATATGTTAAATACAATAAAATCTGATACTCTTCTTTTTCTTGATCAATTAATAATATATCTAATTCACTTTGTAATTTTCTTACACCAGAAGGCTCAATAAACAACGTTGATCCTGTAGAAGATTTATCTATCACTGTTCCAGATACAAGATGTTTATATTCACTTTTAACAGGAATAACTTGTCTTCCATTTCTAATACTAATAATATTGTCCTGTAAGTATTTTCTATATACAGGTGATTTCATTATCTCATTAAGCTTAGTTTTTATTCTATTTTCAGTAATATATATCTTCTTCCTTATTTTGTCTAGTTGAGGACTAGCTTTATCATTGACTTTATTATTAGCTATACATCTATATATTTCTTCAATAACTTCAGATAGCTCATACATAGAAAAGGCAAAACTACTTATTGTTGGAGCTATATATTTTCTTTCATCCATAAAACGTATAATTTTTCTTGTACTTCTAAGTAATCCTAATATATTTTGTAAATCTTCTGGGTTAAGAGCTGTTCCTTTTCCTAATTTTTCTATTACATTCTCGATTCCAACCAAATTTTGTATAGGTATTGAAGAACTTTTGTCTATTATCTTTCTAGCTTCAGTCGTTTCAATAAGTTGGTTTTTAACTCTGTCTATATCATCACTTGGATGTAACTTACTAATCATTTTTTTCCCTAATTCAGATACTGCATATTGTTCTAACTCATCTATTATCTTATTATATTCAAGAAGCTCTAAAGCTTTTCTATTCAATTTATTTCCTCCTTGTTAGATAGATTTATTATCTATAATAGAACTTTATAAAATTCGTTTATAGACGCAAAAAGGCTGAAAATGAACACTTATCCATTTTCAGCCATAACTATCTTATATTAATATATTTTTATAGATACATATATGATAATTATAGTATATAAATGTTCTTTTTTTAAACTAATAATAAGCGTACTTTAATAAACCTTAAAAGGTAAGTACTACTTATTAGGCATATA
This sequence comes from Vallitalea sp., assembly GCA_025210515.1. Classification (GTDB taxonomy): domain Bacteria; phylum Bacillota; class Clostridia; order Lachnospirales; family Vallitaleaceae; genus Vallitalea. The sequence goes on from JAOARM010000033.1 coordinate 53,938, forward strand.
TTAAATGCCTTTATTAAATTAGCTTAGTTAAAGAACACCTGCGTCATAAAAATACCTCTCATTTTTATATACTATATTATCAAATTCTATCTACTATTATTCTAAAGTAAAAACGTTTCTATGTCAAATCATTAATTTGACAACTATAATCTTTTTCGTTATTAGTGTAATAGATATACCCACCTTCTATTTTATTAATTATGTCAATATCAAGCTGTAACTCTCGTGACTCTTCTGTTTTGATATTATATAAGGTATAATTATTCTCATCATAATGTCTATAAGCAACATATTCTTCATCTGATATAATAAAATGAACATCTCTTTTCTTTAACACATTTTTATATACCATAGTTTTTAAGTCGATTTTATCAATAATATATTTATCTTCTTCTTCACCAATCATATACAGCGTATTATCATATATGTGTGTCTTTTCAACGCAATAAGCTTTCTTCATATATATTATTTCATCATTGACTTTATCATAATAACCTATGACATAGTTTGCTTCCATATTTCCTCCAGAATAAGAATTAAATATACAGATATTATTATTTTCATACAAAATTTCTTTTAATTGACATTCCTCTGTTGAAATAATATCCATAATATAATTATTCTGTGCATATCCTATTTTATTACTATCAATTGGAAAAACTCTATTAAAATAATCGTTTTCAAGTATTCTTATAAAAAGAGATTTATCATTATCTATTTTATATACAATAGGTACCTTATCATAGATGATATAATACAATTCATTATCTACTACAAGCAAATCTTTAACATACACTAAATCATTTGTTATTTGTTCATCCACTTTATTATCTAAATTAAGCATATGTAGTGAGTTATCTAAGTAATTTTTTATATAATATAATTTATTATCATTAACAATGTATTTATGAACACATCCTTCTAATACCGCTTCTGTTATCCCATTCAAGATATTATATCGGAAAATACCTACTCCATTACTAGCAAAATAGACATGGTGATCTTGTAAATAGATTTTATCTGTTATCATTTCACTAATCACTATTACATTCTTTGTCTTACGATTAATCACCTTTAACTTATCATTATTACTAATGTAAACTATGTAATCCTCATTATCCCTATATACCTTATAAGATTCTTTAATAATTGATTCTATCTTATTAATATCTTTTCTAGATTGGAACTTTAATTGATTATTTAAGTATAATACATCTTCCCCGAATTCAGTATTACCTGTATACTCGTCAAAAATAGTCTTTTTATCATTTGTCTTAATTTCATACCATATATCACATGTTTTAACTAGAAGCTTATCATCAGTTAAATATATTTTTATATTTTCTTCATTTAATAAATTTTCATTGTCATTAATTGAATAATCCTTTTCAACCATATGATTATCAGCATTAACTCTATAAATACGTTTATGAAACCAATTTATTATATACATTTTTTTTCCGTAATACCAAACATTAGAATTATATTGATAGTTATATGCTTTATAATTATGTATAGTTTTTAAATCATCGTTACTATATCCAATAACCATATTACCATCTTGTATATATACTTTATTATTCCATGATACTAATTTTGCATCATCACCTAAAGAAATATTACAATCCTGTACAGAATTAGTTAAACAATCTATTTTTTTATTATTGAAATAAAGGGTATTATTTATTAGTCCCTTTAATGTTATATGTTCACTTGTTCTATATATCTCATCTAATTGATCAGTATTTTTATGATAAACCATAATCTTATTTTGATTTGATGTTCCACCATTCAAATATATTTTATCTTGATATTGATAAGCTTCATTTACGTAGTAATCATTACTATATATTATCTTAGTTGTTTTCATAGTCATATAATCATATAGGTACGTACTATTACCACAACGAAATATAAGTCCGTTATCTACTGGACAAAACCAATCAAAACACTCCTCCTTTGAACTAACTATATGATGTTTTTCCTTACCATTATAATTTATTAGATAGATTCCATCATAACTCCACACGTAATTCCATTTAGTTAGGGATTGTGTTACTGTGCTTACACCTGTAGCAACTGTAAATTGTTCTCCTGTATTCAAATTCAATCTAACAACTTCATCTTCACACTCTTCACTAGTAATTATCCATTCACCATTTTCTCTAATTTCATTATTATTACTTAAATAGTAATTATCTTCAAGTGGTTTGCAAATTACTTTGTCTTTTATTTTAAACTCATCATCTTTTACGTTCATAATACATAGCTCTTGATATTTCTCATCGTCATATAGAACCGCAATTTCATTTTCTTTTGATGTCCACCTAACTAATCTGGGTAATCTTGATTCTTTCATTACATATAGATATTTAGAATCAAAGACCCCAATTGCATCACACTCACCCCATTGAGATGTTCTAATTTTATAGGCTAATAAGTCATTAACACCTGAGTATATTACCTCATTACTAAAATTATCAAGATAGTTAATACAATATCCCTGTTCTACATAAGCATCATCTACAAAATGAGTTGTAAATACTATCTTGTTTTTAAGATCAATTTTAGTTCCTCCTGCATTTGCTCCTATTAGTAAAGACATATCATCTCTTGTCCATTTCACATAGCGAGCAGATCTTGGAAGACTTTCATGTATTACTCCATGCATATCTATTACTTCAACCTGATAATCATTAAAATAAGCTATTTTTTCATCATTGTGCGACCAACACGGTTGAATAGTATCCTCTGTATCTTTTACATCTTCTTTCAGTAACTTTTCATTTGAAAAATCAGTATTAGCTAAATATAAGTTACCATTTTTATAATAACATAATTGATCTCCTTTATAGTTGATATCACCATATAAAGCATCTTTTGGAAAAACAATTTCTTTTTCAATAGTGTTTTTGTTAGAATCTATTACAATAATTATATCTCTTAAATCAATCATCAGATAAGAATCATCTTTTTTCTTTAAAAAGTGGCTATATACGTTAACAAAACACTCATGAACTGTGGTATATAGGCTAGTTGTTCTTTGTGTATCTATATTATATTTCACACATTCAATCTTATCATTTTCTGATACATCAACAACCATAAAATATACGTAATTACCTTCTATTACATAGTCAATGACAATAGCATCTTTAATGACAACACTTTTACCGTTATCAGTCATTTTATTGGAAAATCTGTGATCTATAACTCCCTCGTCTATCTCATTATTATCATTATTTTTATTCTCTACCAATTTACTATTAGTCATTATCTTTGAAGTATCAAGGCTATTATCATTTGGTTTTTGTTCTTCACTATTTAATACATCTTCGTTATTAACTACCTTGTTTACATTTTTTGTACATCCTGTAATAATCAAAATAATTGTAACAATAATTAGTACACTATATCTTCTCATTTGTAATAATCTCCCTTTAATTGTTATATATTAATAATATATAAAACAAATTGTTATTAAATGCTTACACAACTACAATTATAACTTATATTATTTTGAAAGGCAATTAATTAAATATATTAATAAGTTAATCTCTTTATTTATTCATAAATAAAACTTTATATTTTATTAAATTATATAAAAATAAAAGTGCTGTCTATACATTTTTTAATAAATGCATAAAACAACACTTTATTTATAATAAAAATTACTTATATATTATATCTTAAATTTAGCAACTGAATCATTAAGTTCATGAGCTAATTCTGATAACATTTTACTTCTTTGTGTCATTTCTTCTACTGTGGCAAATATCTCTTGGGTTGAAGCAGCAGTTTCTTCAGTGCTTGCAGTACTTTCTTCTGATATGGATGCTAAATTCCTAATTAAATCTAATACTTTAATTCTACTATTCTCCATATTATAACTTAATTTAGTTACACTTTCAATCTTATTAGTAGCAATCTGAATTTGATTTAAAATATCATCATATTTATTTTTTGTTTTTGACACACTATCAAGTTGACTATTAGTAGTTATATTAACTTCTTCTCCTGTTCTTGTTGCAGTTTCAACATTTGTAATTAATTCATCTAGTATAATATCTATTTCTTTTGTAGATTGTGCGGATTGCTCAGCCAACTTTCTTATTTCTTCTGCTACCACTGCAAATCCTTTTCCTGATTCACCAGCTCTTGCAGCTTCAATTGCTGCATTTAAAGCAAGTAAATTAGTTTGTTCAGAAATACCAGCAATTAATCTACTTGCATCTCCAATTTTCTCAACACTAACTTTTGTATTATGGATAACTTCAATGATTTTATTAATTATTTTAGCATTTTCATCTGTATTTGTTGTTAATACATTAATAGCATCAAGACCTTCTGTAGTTAATTTTTCAATTTCATTAGAAGTAGTTGTAAGTTCATTGATATTTTCCCCATTACTTTCTATAATACCACCTAACTCTATCATATTATTATTTACATTTTGAGTATCTTCTGCTTGGCTTATAGAACCTTTGGATATCTCATTAATAATATTAGATACATCTGCTGTACTATTTGAAATATCATTCAAATTTTTGTTCAATAAATCTGCTGAATCATTGACATGATTAGATATATCAGATATATTTCTTACTATTTGTGATATATTTTGATGCATCTTATTTAACGAACTAGTCAATATACCCATTTCATCTTTTGATTTTACTTTCATTGGATCAATATTCAAATTTCCTTTTGCAATCTCATTTGCAAAACTTACAACATTATTAATAGATTTTGTAATGCTTTTAGAGAAAATTAATGTAATTAGCATAACAATTAACAATACAAGTAATGAAATTCCAAGTATTGTTAATAACATTTTATAAATATCACCATATGCTTCAGACACTTCAGCAACTGCTACAATTGACCAATCGACTCCTTCATTGTCTCCAAATTCAAAGATATCTGCATATCCAGCAATTACCTTGTCACCTTTATAATCAGTATAACTTATAAATCCTGTATCATCACCGCTTAAAGCTATATTTAATTTATCATTAACTTGAGCATCAGGTAATAAATCGAACTGTTTTATTCCTTCTTCTTGTGTATAAATAACTTTATTATTAGCACTTACCAAATAAGCTGATTTATCGCCTATTAAAAAGTCATTGACTTCATCAACAACAGTAATAATTGACTCTAAATTTATTTCTCCAATTAAAACACCAATAACTTCTGTATTGCTTTTATTAATAACAGGTGTATATATATTCATAACTGTCACATCATCACTTATGTATGGTTCGCCAACAAATAAAGTTCCTTGCTTAGAAACTTTTATTTGTTCATAAATTTTCGACTCAATATCCTTATTAATAATTCCATTTGAGGTAGATGAAATTATACCATCATTTACATTATAAAAATGCAAGGCTTTAAAAGAATTATCTTCTAATAAAACTTCCTTAAAATAATTATTAATATCCCTCGAGTTTAGTGTTTCCAACACATTTACCTTAGACATAATTTTAATTTTCTCTGTATTTTGTTCAATATTATTGTTGATAAAATTAACGGAATCACTTACTAATAAAACTACTTCTCTTTGTAGTTTAGAATTAAATAAGTTAATATTATTAAAATATACTGTTCCTAACACAATTGTCGCAAGAATAATGATTGAAAACAACTGAAATAACAATAATTTTTTTTGTAACTTCATACTTACCTCTCCTAACTAAAATCAAATATAAAACTATAATATATCATTTAATGACAATATTCAACCCATTTCTGAGATATGAATAAATACTTCATATAAGTATATTTAAATCCAAAAAAAGGAGTCATCCAAATGAAATATGGATAACTCCAGTATATTAAATCAATATTAATCTTCTTTAATATGTTCGTGATTATGCAAATGATCCATGCAGTATTCATAATATCCGTCACACTTAGAACAATATCTGAATTCCAAGTCTTTATCATCTAGTTCCGTTCTTCCACAAATAGTACATTTATGATGAAATTTCTTATTAATATTTCTAAAGTTAGATTCATATTGTTTCTTTCTGTACAAATTAGAGGCATTATATTTTCCTCCAGTAACAATATCCACTCCAAAGAAAATTAAATAGTTCACAAGTGCTGCAATAGCTGCAACTCTGTAAGATGTATTTCCCCCTACTATAGTTAATACAAAATATCCTAAGTTAAGTAATGCTAAATATCTCATCTTAACTGGTAAAACAAAAAACATCATAAGTTCAAAATCAGGATAGATCCTTGCAAAAGCTAAGAATAATGATAGATTAAGAAACATTGTATTATAAATAGCTATATCAGCAATAAATGCACCAGCAATAGTACTCACCATACCAATTAAATAATACACCCCAAATTTGAAGCTTCCCCATTCATTTTCTAATGTTGTCCCAATTAAATAATACAAATAAATTTTAATGGCAAAAGTCAATGGACTATCTGCCATTGGGAAAAATATAAATGTTAGTAATCTCCATATTTCTCCTTGTTTAATTAGGTCAGGAACTAACGCTAATTTATAGATAGTATCAATAGGTTCAATTTTCAATAAAAAATATACTATTACATTACCAATGATAATATATAACATAAGGTTTTTAATAGCAAACCTTCCAAATTTTCTTTCTAGTTTGTTCAGAAGTTTCATGTACATTCTCCTATCTCATTAAGTATAACAATTTACTCAAAATGCTCTATATATAGTATTAACAATACTTATTAAGCAAATCAATAACTTTTAAATACTTATTAAAGTTATCAATAATAATTGTATAGTAATTCTACTACTTAAACAATATGAAGTCAATACGGAAAAAACGAAAAAACTATCTAGAAATCAGTCATTACAATAACTATTTTTTCTCTAACTCATTGATAACTTTAAAGAAATCTTCTAATTCTTCCCCTTCAACAATTATATCTGGCTTAATACCTTTACCATTAATATTTTCTTCAAGTACGTTCCAGTAATTACTTACAAGAAAAATGATGTACTTATTATTTATATCTTCGTAAGTAGTCTGTACTACTCCTTTTCCATAAGTATTTTTTCCTAACACAGTTACATTATTCAAATATTTTTTTAGAGATAATGTAAACACTTCAGAACAACTTGCTGAATTATTATTAACCAAAATACTAATGTTCTTAAATTTCACCATATTCTGATCGGAATATTCTTCTGATGTTTTACCATATTTATCTATCAAATACGTGCTTATGCATTCTGGTAATAAAATATCCATCATCTTAATACAAGATTGTTTCTCTCCACCTCCATTATCTCTTAAATCAATAATAAGAGTTTTATCTTCAGATTTCTCAATTGAATTAATATAACTTACAAATTTACTGCCAGTATTATGCAAGAAACTATCTACTTTGATATATTCAGTTTGATTGTCAATCTGTTTATATATAATTTCATTATTATTTGCTCGATAATCAACATACTTATCATAATTTTCCCCATAAAGTACCCAAGTAAATTTATCATCATCTTTTCTAATATCTTCTATAAATTCAGCAACTTCCTGTGGAGTTACATTATGTTTTTTATTACGAAACTCTTCAATTTTATTATATAAGTTATTATTCTTTTTATTATATAAATAATTATTTTCAACAAAATTGCTGACTTTTTCTACTTGTGGTTTTCTACCTTCTTTTATTAAAGTATTAAGTGCATCTTTATATTCCACTTCATATTCGGTGGGATTGATTATTTTGTACTTATACATTCCAGCAGTGTTATAATCTTGAAGATATACACCATATATATATCCAAGTTGAGAATATACATAATTGTTAGTTATAACATCATCATTTGGCAAAGCAATGATCTTCTTATAGCAATCTATTGCTTTATCAATATCACCTGTTAATAAATATGATATACCCTTATAATCCCAAATCATCCTACTATCTATATCTGCATATTCTTCAGCAAATTTAATACATTCCTTATAACTACCGCTATCATATAACGCTCTATTTTTATATATTATTGCTGTAAGATAATCTGGATCTATCTCTAATGCTAAATCAAAATATCCTACAGCCGATTTTGGATCATTTAACCCTATACGTGCAATTCCACCAACAATTAATGCCTTTAGACAATATGTATCTTCAATATCCCATCCATAATAACTATATTTATCTATATATTTATCAGCTTCAGAATAATTACTTAACGCATTATTAGCTTCTGCTATCAATGCATATACTCCGGAATTAAATTCCATGAAGATAGCTTTATCTATGTATTTGTTATATTCTTCTATAGCGCTCTCATATTCCCCTTGTTGATATAATGAGAATCCTTTCATTATATGTGATTCTAATGCGTAGGCATAAATGTTAAGAGCTGTATTGCAATAATTAACTGCCTGTTTATAATTATTTGATTTAATTGATTTTACAGCTAATTCCATATATTTTTCACATTGCTTAGATTTACTAATGGACGACTTAACTATTGAAGGTATTATTAATCTGTCTTTAGGAAATTCATTAGTAAGTGCCATTGTTACTTTATATGAATCATATAAAGTATTAACTTGATTAACCATTTTAAGCTTCTCTATATAATAATTAGATTTATTAATATTTATCTCAAATTTTAATGTACCATGATTAAAATCCTCTTCAAAAAAGTCCATGAAACAAGAATTTTCATTTAATTTAGCCATTACACGATCAAAACTACCTTCACCTTTTAGAATATATTCATTTGAGGTTTCATCAAGTGATAAATTACTCAAATAATCATGTCCTAAATCAAGAAAACTATATATATCTATATAATGATTATACACTTTTTCACTTTGTTGTTCATCAGTTTTATTATAATACCATTTGTTTTTAATATCACTCAAGAAAAAGGAATCCTTATTATACCAATGCTCAGAGGAAACTTCACTTTCCCAATCATCAAAATCACATGTATATAACTTATTTATTTTGTTATATGCAATATTATTAATCCTATCTATCTTAATCTCAGCATTAATATCTTCATTGAAGTTTTCATCTTCATTTTCATTATAGTCATCTTTAACAATTTCAACTGTAGTATTTATTCTATCGCAATTATTTATGTTATAGATAGCTTTTTCTAATATTGTTTTCACTTCATCGTAGTGCTTATAATGATATGGTACTAAGCATCTTTCATTACTACCATCTAGCTTAGAAAACCAAACTTTGTATGTATCAAAATCTTCATAATCTTCATATGTATGAAAATAAATATATTCATCGAATATTGATAAATTATGCATATTACTTGTTAATAAAATATTCTCACGTTCTGCACCATTTAATTTCATCTTATATATACCTTCATCTAAAACATGAAAATAAATATATTCTCCTCTTACGTCATAATCAAATGAGGATGTCGTATTTGGTAACACTTCAACAAATCTACCATCTATTGATATTTTAACAATTCCATATTCATATTTATCAGTTTCTTCATTAGTATGTGATCCTTCAATATAAATATAATCATCATATATAGTGAACTTTGACCATAATTCAAATTTCTCTGCTATCCTATTTAATTTACCTTCACCAATCTCTACACTAAACAATTTACTATCTAATGTAAGATATATTTTATTTTTATATATAGTAAAGCATTCTATATAGCCTTTGTATAACGTTTCAAAGTTACTTCCATCTATCTTAACTCTATATATACCTTTATCTAGTGATTCTCCTCCATCTTCTGAAAAATATATCCAATCATCTATAACGATTAATTGAGATGGTTTTATTCCATTATAGATTAGTTTAGTAGTATTATCACTTGTATTCACTGTATATATACCAGATTCATTATTAATATTATCTTCATAATTAATATATCCATATACCATTCCATCTAATACATTAATACTAGATACCTCTTCGTTAAGAATAACCTCAAGATCATTATTTATAGTATTTTGTCTAACTAATTTATTCTCTAAATTAAAATAAAACCATTCATTTTCATAAGAAATATTTCCATTTTCCATAGCATTATGTCTTGTATTTCCTAATCTTTCTGCATCTTCATAAATACTTTCATTAGTTCCAGCAAAGACTGTAATACCAAATATTGCAATAATAATATTTGCTAACACTAATAATAGTAGTAACTTTTTCTTCATAGCTTTCTCTCCTTTTAATAATTTTAGTATCTTATACTAACAAAAATGTTGATTAATGTCAAATGTTGATTACTTATGTATTGTATGAATTATATAATTTTACTAAAAACAGTGTCCAAGTTCTATATGTAATTTGATTATAAATAGCATTCACATCTACAATAAAAACAGACTAAATCTAGCTGTAAGCTAGCCAATATAGGCAAGCATATACTATTCAGATAACTACTCTGAATGGTATTAATAGCTAAATATAGTCTATTTACATAATCAATTATTAATTTAATCTAATTTATATTATAAAAAGTCAATACCAAAAAAAACGAAAAAACTCACTAGTAAATCAGTCATTAAAATAACTATTTTTTCTCTGACTCATTGATAACTTTAATGAAATCTTCTAATTCTTCCCCTTCAACAATTATATCTGGCTTAATACCTTTACCATTAATATTTTCTTCAAGTACGTTCCAATAATAGCTTACAAGAAAAATCACATATTTATTATTTTTATCCTCATACGTATTTTGTGCTACTCCTTTTCCATAAGTATTCTTTCCTAGCACTGTTACGTTATTCAGATATTTTTTTAATGATAGTGTAAACATCTCAGAACAACTTGCTGAATAATTATTAACTAATATATTAATGTCTTTAAATTCTACCATATTCTCATCAGAATATCCTTCACTTGGTTTGCCGTATTTATCAATTAGATACGCACTAATACATTCTGGCAATAAAATATCCATCATCTTAATACAAGATGAAATTTCTCCACCACCATTATCTCTTAAGTCAATAATTAGTGTTTTTTCTTCTGGATTTTTTATAGAATTAATATGACTTACAAATTTACTACCAGTATTATGTAGAAAACTATTAACTTTTATATATTCAGTATTATCATCTAATTGCTTATAACTAATTTCATTGTGTTTATTATAATCAACATACTTATCATAATTTTCTCCATAAAGTACCCAAGTAAATTTATCATCATCTTTTCTAATATCTTCTATAAATTCAGCAACTTCCTGTGGAGTTATATTATGTTTTTTATTACGAAACTCTTCAATTTTATTATATAAGTTATTATTCTTTTTATTGTATAGATAATTATTTTCAACAAAATTGCTGACTTTTTCTACTTGTGGTTTTCTACCTTCTTTTATTAAATAATTAAGTGTATCTTTATATTGTAAATCATCTTCATTTGGATTAATTACTTTATACTTATATATTTCAGCAGTGTTATAGTCTTGAAGATATTCGCAATATATATATCCAAGTTGAGAATATACATAATTGTTAGTTATAACATCATCATTTGGCAAAGAAATGATCTTCTTATAGCAATCTATTGCTTTATCAATATCATCTGTTAATAAATATGATCCACCCTTATAATCCCAAATCATCCTACTATCTATATATGCATATTCTTCAGCAAACTTAATACATTCCTTATAATTACCGCTATTATATAACGCTCTGCTTTTTAGTATTATTGCAGTAAGATTATATGGATCTATCTTCAATGCTAAGTTGAAATATTTTACAGCTGATTTTAAATCATTTAACCCTATACGTGCAATTCCACCTTCAATTAGTGCCTTTAGACAATATGCATCTTCAAGCTCCCATCCATGATAACTATATTTATCTATATATTTATTAGCTTCATAATAATTACTTAACGAATTATTAGCTTCTGCTATCAATGCATATACTCCGTCATTGAACTCCCTGAAGATAGCTTTATCTATATATTTGTTATATTCTTCTATAGCACTCTCATATTTCCCTTGCTGAAATAATGCAAACCCTTTCATTATATGTGAATCTAATGCATATTCATAAACATTAAGAGCTGTATTGCAATAATTAATTGCTTGTTTATAATTATTTAATTGAATTGATTTTCCAGCTAAATCCATATATTTTTCACATTGCTTAGATTTACTAATTGACGATTTAACTATTGAAGGTATTATTAATCTGTCTTTAGGAAATTCATTAGTAAGTGAAATTGTTACTTTATATGAATCATCATTAGCTTGATTAACCATTTTTAGCTTCTCTATATAATAATTAGACTTATTAATAATTATCTCAATTTTTAATGCACCTCGATTAAAATGTTCTTCAAAAAAGCCCGCAAGGCAAAATTTATCAGATAATTTATTAATTACACGTTCAAAACTCCCTTCCCCCTTAAGTATATATGTATTTGGAGTTTCAGTAAGTGATAAATTTCTCAAATAATCATGTCCTAAATCTAGAAAACTATATATATCTATATAATGATTATACACTTTTTCACTTTGTTGTTCATCAGTTTTATTATAATACCATTTGTTTTTAATATTACTCAAGAAAAAGGAATCTTTGTCATACCAATGCTCATAAAACGTTTCATTTTTCCAATCATCAAAATCAGATGTATATATCTTATTTATTTTGTTATATGCAATATTGTTAATCCTATCTATCTTAATCTCAGCATTAATATCTTCATTGAAGTTTTCATCTTCATTTTCATTATAGTCATCTTTAATAATTTCAACTTTAGTATTTATTCTATCACAATTATTTATGTTATAAATAGCTTTCTCTAATATCCTTTTTACTTCATCATAGTATTTATAATGATATGGTACTAAGCATCTTTCATTACTACCATCTAACTTACAATACCAATGTTTATGTGAATCATAATCTCTATAGTCTTCATATGTATGAAAATAAATATATTCATCGAATATTGATAAATTATATATATCACTTGTTAATATAATACTCTCACGTTCAGTACCATCTAATTTCATCTTATATATACCTTCATCAGAATTATGAAAATAAATATATTCTCCTCTTACGGCATAATAACATGAAGTTTCTGTATTATGTAGCACTTCGATATGCTTTCCATCAATTGATATTTTAACAATACCACACTCGAAATCATTGCAATTTTCATAACTATATAATTTATTTGTATAAATATAATCATCATATATAGTGAATTTTGACCATAATTCAAACTTCTCTGCTATCTGATTTAACTTATCTCCACCAATCTCTACACTAAATAGTTTTCCATTTAATGTCAGATATATTTTATTTTTATATATAGTGAAGCTATCTATGTAACCTTTGTATAACGTTTCAAAATTACTTCCATCTGTCTTAATCCTATATATGCCCTTATAATGTGATTGTCTTACATCGTTTGTAAAATATATCCAATCATCAATAACGATTAATTGAGATGGTTTCATTCCATCATAGATTAGTTTAGTAGTTTTATCATTTGTATTCACTTTATATATACCAGATTTATTATTACTACTATCTCCATAATTAATATATCCATATACAATTCCATCTAATACATTGAGGCAAGATATCTCTTCATTAATAATAACCTCTACATCATTATTTTTAGTATTTTGCTTAACTAAATTATTATCTAAATTAAAATAAAACCATCCATTTTCATAAGAAATGTTGCCATTTTTCATAGCATTATATCTTGTATTTCCTAATCTTTCTACATCTTCGTAAATACCTTCATTTGTTCCAGCAAATACTGTAATACTAAATAAAGTAACCATTATATTTGCTAATACTAATGATAGCAGTAACTTTTTCCTCATCGTTTTCTCTCCTTTAATAATTTTAGTATCTTATACTAACAAATCTGTTGATTAATGTCAAATGTTGATTACTTATGTATTCTATGAATTATATAATTTCACTAAATACAGTGTCCAAATTCTATATGTAATTTGATTATAAATAGCATTCACATCTACAATAAAAATAGACTAAATTCAGCTGTAAGCTAGCCAATATAGGCATAGCATATACTATTCAGATAACTACTGAATGGTATTAATAACTAAACATAGTCTATTTACATAATCAAATTATTAATTTAATCTAGTTTATATACATTATTATTTCAACAAACTCTCAGGCTCATAATACTCAAGACCCATAGCAGTTGCAACATTTTCATACGTTACTTTTCCATCATAAGTATTAAGTCCTAATAGTAACCTTCTATCATCAATTAGAGCTTCTTTCACACCTTTATTAGCCATATTTACAAGATATGGTAATGTAACTCCAGTAAGTGCATAGGTTGAAGTTCTTGGGACTGCTCCAGGCATATTAGCAACACTATAATGAATTACTCCATGTGATTCATAGCAAGGATTATCATGAGTTGTTATTCTATCAATTGTTTCAATAGAACCACCTTGGTCTATTGCCACATCAACGATGACTGAACCTGGCTTCATTGTTTTAACCATTTCTTCTGTAACGATCTTAGGTGCTTTTGCCCCGGGAACAAGAACCGCCCCAATTAATAAATCTGCCTTCATTACCATTTGCTCAATATTATAATCATTGCAAATAAGTGTTGATACTCTACCACCAAATATATCATCAAGTTGCGCAAGTCTATGTGCATTAATATCAAGAATAGTAACACGTGCACCGAGTCCTACTGCCATTTTAGCCGCATTAGTTCCAACTATTCCGCCACCAATTATTACAACTTCCGCTGGTAATACTCCCGGTACTCCACCAAGAAGAACGCCCATACCACCATTATATTTCTGAAGTAAATGAGCACCAACTTGAGTTGACATTCTTCCAGCAACTTCACTCATTGGAATAAGTAATGGAAGTGAACCATCAGTATCTTGTACTGTCTCATAAGCTATACCCGTAACTTTTTTCTTCAATAAAGCCTTAGTAAGTGGCTCATTAGGTGCTAAATGAAGATAAGTATATAAAGTCTGACCTTCTCTGAACAAGTCATATTCACATTCTAATGGTTCTTTTACCTTTACAATTATATCTGATTTTTCAAACACTTCAGTATTCTTATCAAGTACTATTCCACCTGCTTTTTTATATTCATCGTCCATAATACCACTTCCCACACCTGCTTTTGTCTCTACATATACAGTGTGACCATTTTTAACAAGAGCACTTACTCCTGCTGGAGTTAACCCAACCCTATTCTCATTATTCTTGATTTCCTTCAATACTCCAATAATCATAATATACTTCTCCTCCTTAAAAATATATAATACTTACTAAGTTCTATTTATAAACAGTAAGTAGCTTACCCACCTAAACCTACTTACTATATATAACTTAATTATTGATGCAATCAAAATGTCAATTAATAACTATTACGCCAGAAGGGTATATGGTATTATAATAACGCAGACCGACCGCTTCCCAGGGTAAGGCAAGTTATTATAATACCATATACCCTGACCACATAAATATAATCTATTAATTTCCTTCTTCATAAGAAGGAATCACCGAATGCATATTCTTAACGCAAGAGAGTACAACATTAGTTTTAGTCTTCATGATACCTTCTATACTCTTTATTCTATTTAATAGCTTCTCCAAAGAAAATGTATCTTTAGTAACTATCTTCAAAGAATAGTCATACTCCCCTGCAATATATAAGCAGTCAAGTATCTCATCCGTATCATTAACAAAATCAATAAACTCATCTGTATAAGTAGGTCTTTCAATAGCAATAAACATTATAGCCGTCAAATTCCTATCTAAATAATTTGGATTAATAATAGTTGTATATTGCTCAATAATACCTGTAGTCTCTAGCTTTTTCAAACGATCTCTTACAGCCGAAATTGATAAATTAATATTTGAGCTTATATCTGAAACTGTGACTCTCGCATTCTGTTGTAAAATTCTTAGTATCTTAATATCAATACTATCCATTAACTCACCCAATTCATAAAAAACTTATTTCTTACTAAAAACGCAATAGACAACTACTTAAATCAATAATTATAATAATTATCTATATACTGTTAGTATATAATATGCTCGCATATTTTAATATAAAATCATGGTAATTCCGTAATATTTTTTATAAATCAAGGGAAATACCATATTATTTTTCGTGTTAATCTATATTACTTAATAAAACATATTAAAAACAGCCCCTATATACATAAGGACTGTTTTCCCCCAAATATTTATGTAGTTAAAGCATTAGAATATTTATCTATTTACCTAATGCTGAAACTATAAATCCTGCCACAATACCACCTAATATTGAAACTAATATTGTAGGTAATGTTTTCTTAAAACTAGCTTTTTTATAAAAACCAAAAGAAAGTAATCCAATTCCTGCCGCCCATGCTTGATCTACCCATGGTGCATCTGTTCCTTGCACGATAAAACCTACTCCATGATTAACCATCCACATAGTACCAACAACCATACCTGCAACAACTACTCCACCAAAAATCTTATGCTTTTCCACGTATTGTCCCCATACCATTGCAATTGCAAATGGAAAAATAAAACCTGACGCTAAAGTTGTAATAATACCATAACTAGTCATCAATATTCACCTCTCTATTTTTCTGATTGTGCTTCGTCCATTGAATCTGTTACAATTGCAGCTGCAATACCCCCAAGTATTGCACCTATAGCTAATACACCAAGTGTTGGTAAAGCATTAACTAATGGTTGTCCATTAAATACGCCTACTGCTGTCCCTGCAACTCCTACAGGTAAACCTAGGTCTACCCAAGCAGCTCCATCTCTGTTATATATTACTCCTGCATAATGACAAATGGACCATGAAAGACCTATTATAACTAAAGCTGCAAACCATCCACCAACTAAACCATAATCACCTGCTAGTTTTCCCCATACAGAGAAAACTAATATTCCTGAGATCATACTACCAATAAATGTACCTAATTGTCTCATAAACATACCCTCCTTATAATTGAACTAGAGCTGGTGTATCTGCTTGTTCATGTAATAATTCTTTAAGTTCATCATCTAATTTGACAAGTGAAATAGAATATCCTGCCATATCAATAGATGTCATGTAATTACCGATATATGTTTTATCAATAACTATCCCTTTTTCTTTTAATACGCTCTCAACTGTTAAATTAGCTAGATATAATTCCATAAGAGGAGTAGCACCTAGACCATTAACAATAACAGCTACTTCGTCACCTTCATTATATATACCTTCTGCTAATATTTTATCTAATAAATGCTTAGTAGTATCATCTACTGATTTAATAGTCTCTCTATGTGTACCTGGTTCACCATGAATACCCATACCAATCTCAACTTCATCTTCTGCTAAAGTAAAACTTGGTTTTCCTGCTGCTGGAACTGTACAAGGGCTAAGTGCCATTCCCATAGAACGTACATTAGCAATTACTTTATTAGCAACTCTTGTAACTTCTTCTAGACTTCCACCTTTTTCTGCAAGAGCACCTGCCATTTTATGAACAAATATTGTACCTGCAATACCTCTTCTACCTGTTGTCCAAGTACTATTTTCAACTGCTACATCATCATTAACTATAACTTTATCAACTTTGATACCTTCAGCTTCAGCCATCTCAGCAGCCATTTCAAAGTTCATAACATCTCCTGTATAGTTTTTAATAACTAATAAAACACCTTCTCCACCATCTACATTTTTTATAGCTTCAAAAACTTGATCTGGTGTTGGAGATGTAAATACCTCACCAGCAATTGCTCCATCAAGCATTCCTTTTCCTACAAAACCACCATGAGATGGCTCATGACCACTACCCCCGCCACTTACTAATGCAACTTTTTTTGTTGGACCTGCTACTCTTGTTAATACATCAAAACCTTCTACACGTTTAACATAACTTGGATGTGCAGCTACCATACCTCTTAGCATCTCATCAACAATGTTCTCAGGTTGATTAATCATCTTCTTCATTACAGAAATCCTCCTTAATAAAAGTTATTTGCTACACTTATATTATTAGCATAAAGTGTGCCAACATAAATCCTCTTTTTTTCATATATAATATCACCAATTTTATTGTGTTCATTGGTAATTTAGGGAACGTTGATATTTCTAACCATCTAAATTTACCAATAGAATATACTAATTATTATAATTAGCTTCAATAGCTTCATTTATTCTTTTTTCTATAGTTCCTAGATAAATCTCTACTTCTTCTGGTGTCTTACAAGCTAATAATTTATTAATATCAACTAAATCATTACTGTAGTTTCTTATAAACTCTTTTTTCTCAGGAATCATTATCATGCTCATACTTAATTCATCAATACCTAAAGCTAGTAATGCAATGATGCTCTTATTATCTGCCCCCATCTCTCCACATACACCTACCCATTTGCCTTCTTTATGAGCGGCGTCTATAACCATCTTGATAGAGTGAATTATTGCAGGATTATAATAATTGTATAGATATGAAACTTTTTGATTTCCTCTATCAACAGCAAGTGTATATTGTGTTAAATCATTAGTTCCAATACTAAAAAAATCTACATATTTAATTAATATTGGTGACATAATTACAGATGCGGGAGTTTCTATCATAATACCTATTTTAATGTTTTTATCATAAGAAATTTTTTGTTGTTCTAATTCTGTCATTATTTCTTTGATAATCTCTTTTGTTTTAATTATTTCATCAACATTAATTATCATAGGTAATAAAATAGCAGTTTTACCAAATGCACTTGCTCTAATAATACTTCTTAACTGTTGTTTAAATAAATCTTTTTTATCAAGACATATTCTAATTGCTCTATAGCCTAGAAATGGATTTTCTTCTTTGCTAAGTTCCAATGCTTTTGATGGCTTATCACCACCTATATCAAGTGTTCTAATAATGCAAAGATTCCCATTACATCCTATAACAGCTTTTTTATAGGCTTCAAATTGTTCTTTTTCTGAAGGCAACTGATCACTTTCCATGTAAAGAAACTCAGTTCTATAAAGTCCTATTCCTTTTGCACCATTTTCATCAAGATATTTTGCATCTTCTGATAATGCAATATTAGCCGCAACAGTTATACTATTATTATCTAATGTTTTTGCAGATTTATTCACTTTTGATAAAAAATATGATTGTAATCTTTGGGTATTAATTTTTTTCTGTTTATATAACTGCTCTTCTTCTATACTGGGATTTAATATTAATAAACCATCTTGAGTAATGATTGCCTTTGTTTCTTCTTCCATAGAGTTAAAATCAAAATCAGCACCTACAATTGTAGGAATTCCCTTACCTCTAGCAATTATAATAGCATGTGATGTTGTACTACCACTCTTTAATACAAAACCTGCAACTTGTTCATTGTTAACGCTAGCTACAAATGATGGTTCAATATCATCAGCTACAATAATTCTATTACTGCCATTTACAGCTAGTTTCTCAATACCTAAAACTTTCAATATAATTTGTTTACATACATCTTTCACATCAGAAGCTCGTTCTTGAAAATAGGTATCTTCAAGTTGCATTAACATATTTTCTACCTCTGAACTTGCATTTTTAATGGCATTAGGTGCACTTTCACCATTATTAATGTTATACATAACTTTTTCATTTAACATAATGTCATCAATCATTAATAAATGTGCATCCATTATTGCAGTATCTTGATTATTAGAGCTACATTTTTCAACTAATTGTTGCAAATCATATTTCACTTGTTTTACTGCTTTTTGGTATTTTTCCATTTCTGTTTCTTTATCTTGCTGTATATATGATTCTAAATACTCATCAATATTGCTATTAACTTTTTGAATGTAACCAATTGCAATACCCTTAACAGCTATATTCCCTTTAATTTTCATTATGATTACTCCTCATAGAAATTATTGCTAATATATTCACTTAATTCTTCATATAGCTTATCTTCATCTTTTCCATCAATTGTTAAATCAATCTCCGTTCCTTTTACTGCTCCCATAGTAATTAACATTAGTACACTCTTACCATCAGCTTTCTTAGAATTTCCTTCAAATGTAACTTTGCACTCATATTTTGCACTCATTTTAACAATTTCTGCAGCTGGTCTAGCATGTATTCCTAATTTATTACCAATAATAAATTTTCCAGATTTCATTATTATTCCCCCTTTCTTATTATTCTATCTATTATTGTAATTTCAATATATCTCTTGCACTTTGTGCTGCTTCGATTACTTCTTCTAAATTACCTCCAATAGATGCTTGAACTGAAGCTGCAATTGTACCTTCTACAATGGGAGCGTCAGCTATCTTAACTGTTATATTTTCTTCTAATAGTTCAATTGCTGTCTCAGCACTT
Source organism: Vallitalea sp. (assembly GCA_025210515.1). Taxonomy (GTDB): domain Bacteria; phylum Bacillota; class Clostridia; order Lachnospirales; family Vallitaleaceae; genus Vallitalea. The sequence goes on from JAOARM010000033.1 coordinate 74,282, forward strand.
AACACCGCACTTCCTAAGTCTACAGTCACAACGACTCCATCACCTTTATTTGCATCTTCTATTGCAGATTTTATCATTATTGCATCTGTTCCAATACTTCCATCTTCTAAACCACCTGCAAAAACCATTGAATGATTTTCTCCAGTCATTTGTTTTGCAAGATCATATATACCTTCTGCAATGTTTTTACTATGTGATACAATTACAATTCCTACCATATTATCGCCTCACTTCATCATAGATTTATATAAACTGTTAACAGCTTCACAAATAATTAGAAAAGATGTTGCTCCAGGATCTTGATGGCCAATACTTCTATCACCTAAATAACTTGCTCTACCTTTAGTTGCACGAATAGTCTTAGTATATTCAACTGCTTTTCTAGCTTCTTCACATATAATATCAAGACCTTCTCCAATTGACTTTCCTTGTTCTTGACTTTCTTTGAAAGCAATATATGCAGGCTCAATAGCATCTACCATTGTTTTTTCTCCAACTGTAGCTTTACCTCTATATTTAATTCCATTTAATGCTGCTTCTAGCATATCAGCGATTTGTTGTCCATCAAGTGTAGTAGCTCCTTGTACTGCCCCTGCAGCTTTTAAAAAGGCTGTTCCATACAACGGACCAGAAGCACCTCCAACTTTTGATAATAATACCATTCCAGTTTTTTTCAATACAACACTAATATCTTCTTCCTCTTGGGGTAATTGTTTAACAACTTCATTAAATCCTCTAGTCATGTTTATACCATGATCTGCATCTCCAATAGCACCATCTAGTTCTGTTAGAAATTCTTTGTTTTCTTCAATTTTTTTATTAATCTCTTCCATACATTGATATATTATAGTTTTCATTTATATCCTCCTTTTTAATTATATTTATTATTAATAGATAGATATTTTTATATCTTCTATAGCTCACACTTATATAATTAGCAATTATTGTGCCAGAAGTTATTCTTCATATCTAATGTTATACTTTCTTACTTTTGAAGCTACAGTTTTGTGAGATATGCCCAAAGCCTTTCCTGCTGCATTAAAACTTTTATATTTTCTCATTGCATTTTCTATTATTAACTTTTCATAAGCATCCCAAGATTTTATATCTTCGTTTCCAATCATCTCATCAATATCTAAATTATTTAGTTCTTCATTATTATTATGACTTAGTTCTAATCTAGAAATTTTGTTATCAATAATATAGTTAGGTAAACTATCAATTCCTACTACATCTTTATCACTAAGTACAACTAGTCTTTCAACAATGTTTTCTAGCTCTCGTATATTACCAGGCCAATCATAATTAACTAGTTTTTGAAGTGCATTTTTACTTATTATTTTGGGTTTATCACCTAAATTATTTGCAATTTTATTAAAAAAGTGTTCAAGTAGAATTGGAATATCTTCTTTTCTCTCCCTTAGAGATGGAAGCCATATTGGTATTACGTTAAGACGATAGTACAAATCTTCCCTAAACTCACCTGTTTTTACCAGTTTTTCTAAATCTCGATTAGTTGCTGCAACGATTCTTACATCTACAGTTATTGTTTTTTCTCCTCCTACACGTTGGAATTCTTTTTTTTGAATAGCTCTTAACATTTTTGCCTGCATACTCTTATCTAATTCCCCAATTTCGTCTAGAAATATCGTTCCACCATTTGCTAATTCAAATTTTCCCATCTTTGTTTTAATGGCTCCTGTATATGCTCCTTTTATATGTCCAAACATTTCACTTTCTAGTAAATTTGCAGGGATAGCAGCACAATTAACTCTAACAAAGGGTTTATCCATTCGTTTACTTGAATAATGGATTGCTTCTGCAATTAATTCCTTTCCTGTACCACTTTCGCCTCTAATTAAAACATTTAGATTATTGTTAGAAGTTTTTGAAGCAATCTTCATTGCATTATATAGTTTGGAACTTGTACCAATAATACGGTTAAATGCAGGGTCTAATTTATTTCTCCTATTTAATTCTTCTTCTAAATACTCTGCTTTCGCAGATAAATGATTAACTGTTTCCATTAAACTTTCTATTTCTGTTATATCCTTAATAACTGAAATTCCACCAACAATATAATCTCTAACTATAATCGGTGTTATATATGCAATAACAGTTGTACCATTATTTTTGTGACTAATTACTCCATTTATCTTTTTGCCTGTTTCAATGACTGAAATTCTATTTCCTTTTGGTGATATTAAATTAAGATTATCTCCTTCTGCTATTTCATTTCCTGTTATTTGCTTATGTGCCTTATTAACATAAGTAACTATACCTTTTTGATTATATAAGCAAATACCATCTTGAACTGTTTCTAGTATACGTAAATATTTTTCTTTTAACTCTTTTATCTCATCTAATTCCCATGATATATTTACAAGTTTAGATATATCATCTAATACACATATGACTCCTAATACTTGATCCTTCTCTATAATGGGACTGGTTGTTACCATTACATCATGTTTTCCAATAACTGTAAGATATGGTGGAAAATTTTCTTTTGTCTTTAACACCTTCTCTACCTTTGAATTAGGAAAAATATTATGAACATGTTGTCCAAGAGCTTGTTGTGCTGATATTCCCATAAGTTTTTCTATTCCTTTATTAAATACTATAATGGTTTGACGATTATCAACTACTATTAATCCATTATCAATAGCATTATGGATATTTGATGAAGTTATCATATTATCTTGAAGTAACGTATCTACTTTGGATATGTTTTCTGTATCCATACTAAAATCACTTTCTAGATAATTTTTCATTTCTTTTGATGCTTCATCAACTTCTTCGCCAATAGTAATCAAACTAAATTCATCATATTTTTTTATTTTTAATGCAGTTACTAGAAGAATACTTGTTAGAGGAACATCATTATAAGTACCAATTTTAATCTTAAAAGTAACATTATATTCATTTTGAATTTCATCTGCTCTATGAACAATCATTGCTGCTACTCTAATATGCAATCCTTTTTCATATCTAATGATAACTTTTTCAATTTTAGTATTCATTTTATCAACTCTTTTCTATAGTATAATCAAGTACTTTAACTTAATGGATATTAGGAAAAGCATGTTGTTCTATTTTACCAACTATATTGATACTTTTTACCACTTAATTCTTCCTTTACTTGAAGGTATTTTCATCTGTTCTCTATATTTAGTAACTGTTCTTCTTGATATAGCTATTCCTTTTTCTTTCATTAGTTTGGAAATTTTTTCATCACTTAATGGTTTACTCTTATTTTCATCATTAATAATCTCTTTTATAAGTTCATGTGGGTTCATTAAATTATCACTATTAGATAAATTTCTCTGAGATTTATTAGAGAAAAAATATTTTAATTCAAACGTTCCCCATTTGCATTGCAAATACTTACTATTAATAGCTCTACTTACAGTAGATTCATGAATCATTATTTCATCAGCTATTTCACTCATATTCATTGGAACTAGATATAATTTACCTTTCTCAAAAAAATGTATTTGCTTGTCTATTATTTTCTCAACTATTTTATTAATAGTCTGCTCTCTTTGCCTAATAGCTTTAATTAAAATCGTGGCTTTTTGAAATAACTCTTTATCTTTAGTATCACCTTTATTAATCCAGTTTAGATATTTATCATTAATTGTTATATATGAAGATTTTCTCCTTACCATTTCTATTAGAAACTTATCTTCTTTTTTTACAACAATAATATCAGGATATATATAGCAATTTAATTGATTTGTAGAAAACCCTAAGCTTGGAATAGGATTCATATTTTTAATTATTTTTATATAATTAATTATTGTTTCTCTTGTCATATTGGTCTCTGATGAAATCTTTGATATATTATTTGATGCTATTTCTTCAAGATAATTAGTAATCAAATGTCTAACTTCTTTATTGTCTGTTTGCAAAAGTAAACATTCACATAAATTTCTTGAAGCAATACCCCTTGGTTCAAATGATTTTATAAGATTTATAATTTTTGCTATTTCTGTTACAGGTTTTTGAAATATATTTGCTAATTCCTTGGAATCATAAGGCAAGTACCCTTTCTTATCAATACTATAGATAATATTTTTAGCAATACTTAATTGTTGTTTTGAAAGATTACTTTTATTAGTATTAAGTTGCATTACTAAAAATTTATATAAATCATTTTCGTTAGAATCTTTGTCTGGAATTGAGTTAATATAGTTATCCATATTTTCAAATTGATTATAATTATTGCTTTTTTTATAATATTGCTCTGAAATCTCTAAAATAGGATTATTTAATAATTCATCTTCTACTAGATTATTAAGATCATCACTATCCATTTTCAATATGTTTAACGACTGCTCAATTCGTTTAGTTATAATCAAACCTTGTGATTGTGATACATTCAAATCAATTCCAAACTCCATGAAATCACTCCTAAATACCTATAATAATATTATGCCCCTCAATATTAATAAGTAGCAATAATTGTGCCAATGTAATATTTACCATAAAGAAAAAACCAGTTTTATACATATTCACATACACATAAAACTGGTTATCTAATGAAAAATTAAATTATTATTTAATTAAAAATTGCTATTTTTTAGGTAATATATGTAACCCCATACCTTTAGTATCTAAAGTTGCTTCGTGAAATGCTTCTCCTAGTGTTGGATGTGCGTGAATTGTATTAATTATCTGTTCAACATTAAGTTTGTTTTTAATAGCTATAGCACCTTCATGTATTAAATCTGATGCATGAGCTCCTAATATATGAACTCCTAAAAGAGAATCGTCCTTACAGCTACTAATTATTTTAATAAATCCTTCTTCTTCTCCTAAAGTCATTGCTTTTCCATTGGCAGAAAACATATATTTACCTACATTAACCTCAATGTTTCTCTCTTTAGCTTCTTCCTCTGATATACCTACAAATGCAATTTCTGGAAACACAAATATACAGCTAGGAACTACCTCTTTACTTATGCAAATATCTAATCCCATTATTTTCTCAACAGCTTTTATTCCTTGATGGGAAGCTACATGAGCAAGCATACTCTTTCCGTTAACATCACCAATAGCATATATACCTTTTACAGTTGTTTCATAGTAATCATTTACAAAAATACCGTCCTTATTATACTTAATCTCACTATTTTCTAGATTAAGTTCATTATAATTTGGTGCTCTTCCAGCTGCTATCATAACTGTATCTGCTATTATTTTCTTCTCTTTATTTTTGCTATCATATAAAACTTCTAATTGGTTATTTTGTTTGCTGATTCTAGTTACTTTAGAGCTAGTATATATACTTATTCCTTTTTTCTTTGCCATAGTTTTATATCGTTTTGAAATAGATTTATCAACTTGATTTAGTATATTAGGAAGGAATTCTATGACAGATACATTAGAACCTAATGCATTAAATATACTGGCAAATTCCATTCCTACAACACCACCACCAATTATAACTAGGTTATTAGGTATATACTCTATTTCTAGCATTTCTTTTGTAGTTAAAACACCATCTTCATTAATTCCTTCAATAGGAAGCAATTTGGGATATGAACCAGTAGCTATTATAATATTTTTAGTTTTGATTTCTTCTGTATGTCCATTATCATATTGAGCTAATACTGTGTTATTATCTATAATGCTTCCATTTCCTTTTATGACCTTAATATTATTTGATTCAAGTAATTTCTCTACACCGCTCACTAATTTATTAACAATATTATTTTTTCTATCTTGAATCTTTTTGACGTCTACACTATAACTATCTATCGTTATACCAAAACTATTACTATTATTAATTGTATTCATTACTTCTGCATTTTTATAAAATGCTTTAGTTGGAATACATCCTCTGTTAAGACATGTTCCACCAAGTTTATCTCTTTCTATTAAACAAACATCTGCCCCAAGCTGTGCTCCTCTTATTGCTGCTACATATCCCCCGGGACCACTACCAATAATTACAATATCTTTCATATACTAACAGCTCCTTATTAGTAAGTATATTTCACATATCAATATTATATATCTATGCTTTTAAGATTGGTTTTCTAGCTGCAGTTACTTCATCAAGCCTTCGTACAGGCGTATTAACAGGTGCGTTTTTTAGAATTTCTTCGTTATTAATTGCTTCTTCTTTGATTCTAATAAGTGCTTCAATAAAATCATCAAGACTTTCCTTACTCTCTGTCTCAGTTGGTTCTATCATTAATGCATTATCAATAATAAGTGGAAAATATATTGTTGGAGGATGATATCCATAATCAATTAGTCTCTTGGCTACATCTAAGGTAGTAACATTACCTTTATTATCTTGAAGCCCAGCTAAGACAAACTCATGTTTGCATACTTCATCTATAGGTAGAATATAATGATTTTTTAGTTTTTCTTTCATATAATTTGCATTAAGAACTGCTAGTTGACTAACCTTTTTAAGCCCATAAGCCCCCATTGTTAATATATAAGTATAAGCTTTTACCACAACTCCAAAATTTCCATAAAAACTTTTCACAGCTCCAATTGAAGTTTCATTATCATGTATTAATTTATAACTATCATCTAATTTATCAACTATAGGAAGTGGTAAATATGGCTTTAACTCTTCTGTTACTCCAACTGGACCACTACCAGGTCCTCCTCCACCGTGAGGAGTTGAAAATGTCTTATGTAGGTTAAGATGTACAATGTCAAATCCCATATCATAAGGTCTTGTGATGCCAAGATTGGCATTCATATTAGCACCATCATAATATAATAGTCCACCGTTCTTATGAACTAACTTAGCAATCTCTACAATATCTTTTTCAAACAATCCAAGAGTATTAGGATTAGTTAACATTAGTCCTGCTACTTCTTCGTCTAATACTTTTTCTAACTCAATAAGGTTAATAGTTCCTTTGTCATTTGACTTAATTTCTACAGGTATAAAACCTGCCATTGTTACACTAGCTGGATTAGTTCCATGTGCTGAATCTGGTATTATTATTTTCTTTTTATGAGTATCACCATTTTTATTATGAAATGCCTTAATTATCATAAGTCCTGTTAGCTCACTCTGTGAACCGGCAGCTGGTTGTAATGAAACTTTATACATACCTGTTATTTCTTGAAGCATCTCTTGTAGCTCATACATTAGTCTTAATGCTCCTTGAACAGTATTTTCAGGTTGTAATGGATGCAAATTTGTAAATCCAGTTAAATTAGCCATATCTTCATTAATCTTAGGATTATATTTCATTGTACATGAACCTAGTGGATATAATCCTGTATCTACGCCATAATTTTTATTAGATAATAATGTATAATGTCTTACTACATCCGCTTCGCTAACTTCTGGTAATTTTGCATCTTCATCTCTTAGATAATTAGCTGGGATTATATCATCTATAAGAACAGTTTCCACATCACATTCTGGAAGGTTATAACTTAATCTGCCTTTTTTTGATATTTCAAAAATTAGTTTATTATAATTTTTCATATAATCCCCTCCATCGTACTAACTAATTCATCTATCTCTTTTCTAGTTCTTTTTTCTGTCACACACAGTAATATATCTTCATCATATTTATCATATTCCTTACCTAATAAATATCCTCCAAGAATATTATTATGTAACAACTCTTCATTAACTTTTTCTGGCTTAATACTACTTTTTATTACGAACTCTTTGAAAAATGGTTTATCAAATCTAAGCTGATACTTATTAGATTGTTTGATAAGATTTGCAGTATAGTGTGCCTTTTGTATGCATAGGTTAGCTACTTCTTTTAATCCTTCTTTTCCTAAAGTTGTCAAATAAATTGCAGCTGTTAGAGCATTAAGTGCCTGATTGGACGTGATATTAGATGTAGCTTTTTCACGTCTAATATGTTGTTCTCTAGCTTGCAATGTTAGAACAAAACCCCTCTTACCATCTACATCTTCGGCTTGACCTACTATTCTACCTGGTAGTTTTCTCATAAGCTTCTTGGTACATGCAATAAAGCCTAGATATGGGCCACCAAAATTAAGAGAATTTCCAAGACTCTGACCTTCACCAACTGCAATATCTGCTCCTAATTCCCCTGGACTTTTTAATATAGCTAGTGAAATTGGATCAACATTCATAATAAGTAATCCTTTATTTTCATGAATTATCTTTTCTGCTTCTTGTACTTCTTCAATTATTCCAAAGAAATTAGGGCTTTGTATAATAACACCTGCAACTTCTTTATCTACTTTATTTTCTAAATCACTAATATCTGTTACACCGTCTTTTTCATTAATTTCAATAAGCTCTATTCCCTTATACTTCATATAAGTTTCTATTACTTTTCTTGTTTGTGGATGAACAGTTTTTGAAACAGCTATTTTATTTCGTCTATTACTTGCACATGCCATTAAAGCTCCTTCTGCTGTAGCAGTAGCACCATCATATAATGAAGCATTAGATACATCCATATCCGTAAGATTGCATATCATACTTTGATACTCAAAAATAACTTGTAATGTTCCTTGACTTAACTCTGGTTGATATGGAGTATACGCAGTATAAAACTCTGAACGAGATGTTATATGCTTAATTATAGATGGAATGTAATGGTCATATGCACCTGCTCCAAGAAAACATACTAAATCTTTAGTGCTCTGATTTTCCTGTGCAAGTTTTTCAATATGTTTTGAAACTTCTAATTCACACATTGGTTTGCCAAGTTTTAATTCTTTTTTTAACCTAACTTCTTCTGGTATATCCAAGAACAAATCATTAATACTATCTACTCCAACAGTTTTAATCATGCTATCTATATCTTCCTTCGTATGTGGCAAATAAGCAAACATATATACCCTCCCATTCTTCTTAATAATAAATAATATAGCTTAAGAAAAACTTATTCTTTCTCACAAAAAGCAGTGTACTCATTAGCATCCATTAAATTATCTAGTTCTGATTTATCACTAATTTTAATTTTACATATATAGTTTTCATATGGGTCTTCATTAACTAATTCTGGTTCGTCTTCTAGAGCTTCGTTTACTTCTATAACTCTTCCACTAATTGGTATATATATATCTGATGCAGCTTTAACTGATTCCACAACACTAAATGAATCATCTTGTTGAAACTCATCATCTATTTCTGGTAATTCAACATATACAATCTGACCCATAGCATGTTGTGCATAATCTGATACACCTATTAATGCCTCCTCATTCTCTACTTTTACCCACTCGTGATTTTTTGTATAATAATATCCATCAATAACCTTCATTCAATTAATCCTCCTCATAATTTATTAGTAATAATCGCTTACATAATATATAAGTATTATTCTTATTATTACTTAGAATAATTCTTCTTATAAAACTTTTTGCTTATTACTTTTGCCGGTACTATTTTCTTTCTAATTTGTATATTAATATCTGTACCAAGTTTTGCATATTCTATGTTTACTAATCCAAGACCAATAGTTTTATCTAGAGATATTGACTTATAACCAGTAGTAATAACTCCAATTTTCTCTCCTTCACTTGACAATATATTATATCCATGTCTTCCAATACCTTTTCCCATCAACTCAAAACCAATTAATTTTCGTGATAATCCTTCTTCTTTTTGTTTAATTAATGCATCTTTTCCAATAAAGTCTTTATCAAACTTGACAAAATATGAAAGTCCTGCTTCCAAAGGAGTTATGTCTTTATCAATTTCATTTCCATATAAAGGTAATGAAACTTCAAATCTAAGAGTATCTCTACATCCTAGCCCAGCAGGTTTTAAGCCAATATCCTTACCAGCTTCCATAATTACTTCCCATATTTTTTCTATATTATCTATAGATGTATATATCTCAAATCCATCTTCTCCTGTATATCCTGTTCTTGAAACTAAACATTTCAACCCATTTATCACAACACTATCATTAAAGGTAAAGAACGGTATAGAAGATAAATAGGTATCTGTAACCTTTTGAAGTATTTCTTCAGCCTTTGGACCTTGTAAAGCTACTTCTGCTATTTCATCACTAATATTTTCAACCAATACTTTATTATCTTTTACTTGATCTTTCATCCATTTATAGTCTTTTTCTATATTACTTGCATTAATTACAAGTAAATAGTCTACGTTACTGTGCTTATACACTAATAAGTCATCTACAACCCCACCATCTCCATAACACATAAGTGTGTACATAACCGAGCCATTAGAAATTTTGGTTACATCATTAGTCACTAAGTTTTGGATATATTTTTCTGCATCATCTCCTTTTACTGTTACTTCTCCCATGTGGCTTACATCAAATATACCTGCATTATTTCTAACGGCTTCATGTTCCTCTAGAATTCCCTCATAATATAAAGGTAATTCAAATCCAGCAAAGTCAACTATATGTCCCTTATATTTCTTATGCATATCATATAAAGCGGTTCTTTTAAGTTGCTCCATTTATATAACCTCCTCATTAATATTCTTACCCAATATGTAGTGGATTTGAGACAAAATTAATTTACCTAACATTCTGAGTAATAATGTAAACAATATTACTCTATAGTAGTAAAACGAAATTTTCATCATAATTATGTATAAGTATTATTAATATAAAAAAGGATAAGAAAGCATCTTTATTAAATGCCCTCTTATCCTGTATTTTTACCTGAGAGATTCTACCAATATATGATATTGCTCCTTCGGTGCTACTATAGTAGCTTTCCAGAATTCTATCCTGAAGCGATCCTTTTGCCTGAAAGATTCTATAAGAATATGGCTTATTCTTATATTGCTTCTTCGGCTCCAAAGTGGTATCTCTCGCTACATTCATCTAGATTCAATATGCAATTTTATTGTTTTTGATTCCCGTTGTTTTGTTAAACAATTCTGCTATAACTTCATAATAAATTAAAATGATAAATATTTCAAGTAATTTTTATAATTTATTTTATACTCCACTTATTCCTGCTGCCACTTTAATATTTTCTTGATGGTTCTCATCTATTTCACCGTCTTTATGTCTCGTACTATTAGCAAAATGAATATCAAAATGTCCTTCAAAATTATTATCAGTTATCACCTGAATACTATGTGGTTTAAAAGACATAGAAGCCGCTAATTTTCTACCATTAACTTCCACAATGACTGGTCTAGTAACCCATGAAAACCCATTCCAAACACCTTTTGCTATTGCTGTATCAGAAGCAGTAAGTGGTTCACAGTCTGCATGATTAGCTCCTATAGTACGCTTAATATAAAATATCTTTCCAGTATGAAAGTCAGTAACTTTAGCAACTTTTTCTATTGGAAAAACATATTGAGCTTCACTCCACCAATCTAGATATTCACCATGTTTAGCAGATACTGTTTCTTTAACAGGTATCTTATGAACAGGTACTTTAATATATTGTCCAATACTTAATTGAGTGTTTTCATTAAAGCCGTTTACTTCCATAAGTTCTGTTTGTGGTATACCATATTTAATAGAAATAGTCCATATATTTTCACCTGATTGTACTTTATGTGAAATAATTGTTACTGAAGGCTTTTCTGGTGAAGGTGTTGGTGCAGTAAAAGTATTATCTAATGCTAATATTTGCCCTACATATATTGTGTCTGATGTTAGATTATTAATACTTTTTATAGTATTAACAGGTATATTATATCTGTTAGATATTCCCCATAGAGTATCTCCTTTTGATACTTTATAACTAGATGGTACAGTAGTTGCTGTGCTATCTCCACTAATTTTTAATATTTGTCCTACGTATATTGTGTCACTAGTAAGGTTATTGATATTTTTTATGTTAGATACTGTTGTGTTATAAGTTTTTGCTATTTTGTAAAGAGTATCTCCTGATATGACTTTATGAGTAGAAGCTGTAGTACTAGTTGGTATAATTAACGTTTGATTAACATAAATCATATCACTTCGAAGATTATTAAGTGTTTTTATTTCATCTACAGTAGTTCCAAATTGCTTAGATATTTTCCATAAAGTATCACCTGTAGTTACTTTATAATTATTAGTAGCGGCACTTACATCATTGGAATTAAGTAATGAGATTGATGCAATGAGCATACCTCCTAACATAACTTTACAGGCAGTAATTTTCAGCCCTTCAAATTGACTATTAATATAGTCTTTAATTGATTCGTAGAACTTAGTTTTTTTATTATTATCTACTTTTCCAAATTCATCAGCAAATTCAGATTGTATTCTATCCAAATAAATTATTAAAGTATATTCTCCATTATTTTCAACTATTTTATAATGATTAATAAAGTCCATAAATACCTCCTAAATCTTACTATAATAACAAAAGTTATTACCTTTTTTATTAGGTTTAGCACAATTTCCCTTATTTATTTATCCAATTTTTATAAAACAATAATATTCATAATCTACATATTGACATACATCGTTCTTAGTATTTTAATCATAATCTTATATACGAATTGCAGATAAAAAACTGGTTATACTTAATTATATAGATTTAATTAAAAAATATTATAGGAAGTGATTTTATGAATCTAATTAATTCTTTTTATTGTACTAATTGTCATTCAACTAAGTTTTTAGCTAAGCAACTAGCCACTTATATATATTCATATAAAATTGATACTAAATCACTTGATAATGAATTATCATTTGAATTTGATAATAGAGAAAGAGGAGATTCTTCTCAATATCTAGAATGTGAAAACTGTGGTGCAAAATATCCTTGTGATTTTAATCTAAATCCAGATGAATTTGATTTTACTATATTACAACAAGCAATTCGAACAGATTATACTACTAAACCTGAATTATTAGAATAGGAGATTACTAATGAACCTTTCAAAAAAACTTGAACATAACATTACTAGTATTAACGAACAATTATGTATTAAAAAAAGTTTTGATATAATTGGTAGGAATATATCATTTGGAAATACAAAAGGATATCTAGTATTTATTGATGGTTTTGCCAAAGATGATATTATGTTATGGCTTCTTGATAATTTACAAAATCTTCCATATGAAGAAACAAATATAACTAACTTAAAAAAGTGGATAGCTAATCATATAGGTTACATCGAAATTGAGACTTTTACAGATATTGATAAACTTAGAGATTCTGTTTTATCTGGTGCAGTAGCACTTGTTATAGATGGACATAATGAAGGAATAATTATAGATGCACGCACATATCCTGCTAGAGGGCCACAAGAGCCTGACCTTGAAAAAGTAACAAGGGGTTCAAGAGATGGATTAGTAGAAACTATAATTTTCAATACTGCATTAATAAGAAGACGAATACGAGACCCTAAGCTAATTTTTGAGATGAAAACAGTAGGTAAAAGGTCTAAAACTGATGTTTCTATAGGTTATATTGATGATTTAGTTGATAAAAATCTATTAGATAACATTCATAAAAAAATAGATAATATCCAAGTGGATTCTTTAGTAATGGCTGAGAAGTCTTTGGAAGAACTACTTATTAAGAAAAAATGGTATAATCCAATGCCACAAGCAAGGTTTACCGAACGCCCAGATGTTGTATCTGCTCACTTATTAGAAGGACATATTGCAATTATAGTAGATACTTCTCCTAGTGTATTATTACTCCCTACTACTTTTTTCCATTTCACTCAACACTCAGAGGATTATTATCAAAACCCTTTAGTTGGCACATATATTAGATGGGTAAGATTTCTTGCTATATTAATAGCTATTGTATTATCTCCTCTATGGTTGATGTTTGCAAAAAATCCTAGTTATCTACCTGATTTTCTAAAATTTATAGGACCAAAAGAAGTGGGTAATATTCCATTATTTGTACAATTTATTATTCTTGAATTAGGTCTTGATATGTTAAGAATAGCTTCAATCCATACACCTAATACTCTATCAACATCATTAGGTATTATTGGTGGATTAATACTTAGTCAATTTGCTGTAGATGTTGGTTGGTTTATACCCGAAACTATTTTATATATGGCAATTGTTGGTATATGTACATTTGCCACGCCAAGTATTGAATTTGCAATGGCAATACGGTTATTTCGACTTCTCTTATTATTATTAACTGGTTTATTTAATTTATATGGATTTATTATAGGACTAATTATAGTCTTAACTATTATATTTACAACAAAAACATTTAGCAAAATAAGCTACACTTGGCCTCTCATTCCTTTTAATGGGAAAGCTCTTTCTAATGTTTTATTTAGAAAACCTATTATAGAGATAAAAAGAAACAAAAATAAATAAAAACATTTTTATGAAGCTTTATTATTGATAAATATCTAAAATATTAATTCAATTTAACTTTAAATTATGATTATACTTAAATAATATTTAATATTTCATTGCATAGGAATAATAGTTCTGATAATATTAATATGATATTGTAAAAATTTCTAGGAATTATCTTATGGGGGAGTAAACTATGAAGAAATTGTTTAGTATTATTTTGATTGTAGTATTATTTACAGGCTGCTCAAATGAATTAAACTCAAAGTATAATGAATTAAATTCTGAATACGCTAAATTAGAACTCAAAAATATATCATTAGAAGAATCATTAAGTTCTCTTAAATCTGAATTTGAGCAACAGAAATTATCTGAATTTAAAAAATCCACTAGTGATATTGTTTTTATATGGAATGGAGTACCTTTTGGTAGATCATGGAAATACTTTGATGAATGGTTAAATCAACTTAACTTGCAATATGACAATTTTAATAATGTCTTTAATCCAAAAATGCTTACAGAAGAAGAACAGAAAGAATTAGAGGCGTTCAATAATATTTTTAACAAAGAATATTATGCATATGATTATAATAATAAGTTTATGGGTAAAACAAATGCAACACTATCTATTGGTGAATATGATGGATATGAAGGTGTTGAAGCAAAAATGGTTTATGATAATACTACTCTAGATGGTATATTTGTTTCTGGTAAATATAATCATATTCCAAGAGACATTAATAGAATATTGGATACTACTTCATCAGATATTGAAAAACATATAATTCCTGATAATCCAAATTTACTTGATAGATATATGGAATTAGGAAAACATATTGTTCCAAATAATATGGAAACAGTAATAACTAAGATAATAGAATGTGATTTAGATGGTGATAACGAATTAGAAAAAATAGTTAGGTATAGTAATGCTCCAGAAGAAAGTGATTACCTAAGTGAAAATTGGTTTGAACTGAATTTTAGCAAGTATTATACTATTATTGTTATATTAGATACTAACTATGAATTGATTGATTATATACATAACATTAGAAATATCAATGATAATATGGCATATACGAATTTATATACAGATATTGAATATATTCTAGATGTGGATAATGATGAGGAAATGGAAATAATATCCATTAAGCCAGGATGGGAAGGTGTCACTATATTTGTAGATAATCTAATAAAGCATGATAGAAGAATAGAAGGAGATACATATTATCATTAATCTTACCTACTCTATAATATAAATTTTCTAAGACACAAAATAAATAATGATATCTTTATAATTTTAAATCTTGTTAGAAGCTACTTCTATAAGCAAAGTAGCCTAAAGTGGCTGTAAAATAATACATTTATAAAACAGCCCCTTCATATCCTTTAATTAATCAAGTACCGCTTCTACAACCAAAGGTAAATGGTTATATGTATATGGCTCTTTATTAAAGTTACTATAAAAATGTATATTACTAAAACCTAATTTTTTTAGAGATTTTTCTAACTGGTCTTTTAGTAGTGGATATAGATATATCTCATTAGAGATTATTTCACCTGTTTTTTTGATAGTTAATCTTGTTTCAAAAATTAATCTCTCGTCTCTTACTTGCTCAGAATAAAATCTTTCAAATTTTATATGTTCATTTTCTATTAAAGGTAACTCTTTAATACACTCATCTAGTATATATTGATAGTTCAATATCTGAATAAGTAATTTCCCATGTTTTTTCAGAACTTTTTTCATTTTATCAAGAGCAGTATATACTTCTTCTTCATTAACTAAGTGTACTAATGTATTTCCAAAACATGTAACAATATCAAAACTATCTAATTGGAACTCTTCATCAATACTTAGCATATTCATAACATGAAAAGATACATTCTCGCTATTATATTTATCATTAGCATAAGCTATCATTTCTTTGTCTAGGTCAATTCCTTCAACTTTAACATTATTAGATGCAATAGCCGCATCCATATGACCAGTTGCACATCCTATATCAATTACCTTGCATTTATCATAGTGTTGCAAATTACTATTTACAAAATTAACTGCTTGTCTCTTTAATGGAAATATTTTATCGTAATACTCTGATATACTTTCATAAAATTTCATATAATCACCTCTTATTAAATCATTATACCATAAATTAACTATTCACATTAATTTTCTAAGTTATCCCAATAACCATTTAGCTCTTGCCATCCTATAAAACATTCAGATTTATTTTCACCACGTATTGAGCCTTTTAATCTAGCTATACTTAAACTAATTCCTTCTATATCATTTCTTTCTATACTAAACTGTACTCTTTTTTCTACTTCTTTCCATGCAGATTCTACATCATCAATATCAATAAGTGCTTGCTTCCAATTATTTTGTATTATATCTTTTTCTAACTTAGCTAACAAAGCAGGTACATTATCTGAATCAGAAAATGATTGTTTCATAAACCCTCCAGAATTCATAATAAATATAAATACTATTAAAACTAAGCTAGTAATTATGAATGTCATGATTTTCTTCATTATTATCACTATCCTTTTTTATGTTAATTTCTATAATATTAATTCTATAATTAACTCTATACTTTTAGATGAGTATACAAACGATCTTTATATAAATCTATAAATAGTTCTCCTGATGTATTGAGCATAGCTAGATATACTTCTGTAGGACTTTTGATTCCTCTACTTTTCAATTGACTATTTAGCCATATTTTATCAAGATTTAATTTCTGTAAATTATGTTCTAGTATAATACCATTATAAATAATTTCTGTGCTTAATCCTTGATAATCTGTTGATATATTCATATCTTTTGGTGTAACTGGCTGATATTGACTTTTCTTTTGCACAGTTAATTTCCCATTAGTTTCTAATATAGCAAATTCTACTTGACCAATATCAAATATATCATTGGTTCTAAGTTGTTCTAATAAATCATATAAGCTATATCTAATTTCTTTCATAGTAGTTTCTAATATTTTTCCATTTGCAATAAGTACCTGTGGTTTTCCATTAATGTAGTGAGATAATTGGGGAAATTTTATTGACGATAACTGTACTAAGAACACTAGTAATGCCCATACCACTAAACCTACCCAATGTGGCCATGCAGCTGAACTTAAATCTGTAGTCAATGTGGATGCCATTGATCCAATAGTTATTCCATTAATATATTCAAATAGTGTTAATTGACTAACTTGTTGTTTACCTAGTAGCCTTGTAAAGACTAGTAATGAGAAAAAAGCAATTATTCCTCTTACAACAACTACGATACCTTCATTCAAAACAATCACCTCTTTTATAAATTTTATATTAATATTAACGTAACAAAACAGCTAAATATAGTATTTGCTATATATAGAGAAATTATTATATTATTAAAAGTTCCAATCTAATCACACATTATATTTATAAGCATAATATAATCATACCTATGTATGTTAAATACATATATCCAGGAGGTGATAATATATGGAATATAATCCTTATCAATTCAA
Source organism: Vallitalea sp. (assembly GCA_025210515.1). Taxonomy (GTDB): domain Bacteria; phylum Bacillota; class Clostridia; order Lachnospirales; family Vallitaleaceae; genus Vallitalea. The sequence continues at coordinate 91,995 of JAOARM010000033.1, forward strand.
TTACAAATACCTAATAGAAGGTGCAAGCTCAACTATTCCCTTAGCTAATGGTAAGTTTACAACTGAAATTAACTTTGATAATGCAGCTACTACCCCCCCACTAAAATCCGTAATGAATGCAATTAATAATTTTTCACCTTGGTATTCTTCTATTCACAGAGGAACAGGCTATAAATCAAATCTATCGTCACAAGTATATGATGATGCAAGAAAAATAATTGCTGACTTTGTTAATATGGATAACAAATACTCAACTGTTATATTTGTTAAGAATACTACAGAAGCCATTAATAAAATAGCTTCTAAGTTAGCAGAATCGTCAAGAAAAGGTATTATATTATCTTCATATATGGAACATCATTCTAACGATTTACCTTGGAGAAAATATTTTAAAATAGATTATATTAATGTGGATGAAACTGGTAGACTTTCAATAGATGATTATATAAGAAAGTTAAAAAGATATAAAGGAATGATTAGATTAGTTACTCTATCTGGGGCTTCTAATGTTACTGGTCATAAAACAGATATTCATTATCTAGCAAAATTGGCTCATAAATATGGTACAAAAATACTGATAGATGGTGCTCAACTTATTCCACATTCCCCAATTGATATGAAATCTAATTGTTCTGATGAACATATTGACTATCTAGTATTTTCTTCTCATAAAATGTATGCACCTTTTGGTACAGGTGTTTTAATCGGACCTAAGAAAACTTTTAGACAGGGCGCACCAACTCATGTAGGTGGTGGAACAGTTAAAATAGTTACACCAAATTTCGTTATGTGGGATGACCAACCTTATAAAGAGGAAGCTGGAACTCCTAATATAATGGGCGTGGTAGCTCTTGTTAATGCTATTAAAACCCTTAATAAAATAGGGATGAAGAATATTGAAGACATGGAATTAAATTTAACTGAATATGCACTTAATAAATTAAATTCTATAAAAGATATAAAAATATATGGTAATAATAAAGATTGCATTAATAGAATAGGTATTATTACATTTAATATTATAGATATGCATCATTCTGTTGTTGCTAATATTTTATCAAAAGAAGCAGGCATTAGTGTAAGAAGTGGATGTTTCTGCGCGCAACCATATATTCAAAAATTATTAAACTTAACTGATAAAGACATAGAAACCCATATAAAAAATCCTAATTATCCTCATCCAGGTATGGTTAGAATAAGTTTTGGGTTATATAATGATTATTCTGAAATTAACATATTAGCTAATTTACTAGAAAAAATCGTTTCAAACAAAAAATATTATAATGAATTATATTCTTCTAATGTTAATTTATCAAGTTCAGCAAGGTACTAAAATATAAATGGTATAACCTTTATTATAATTAATGCATTATAATTAGAGGTTATACCATTTAAAATTCTACACTGTTATTACTTTAGTATATCTACTTAACTTTTCATATTCTTCTTCTTCGATTTGCTTATCTGTAATAATAAAATCAAAGTCACTAACATCTGCAAATTTTGAAAAAGATTTTCTGCCAAATTTACTACTGTCACATAAAAGATATTTTTCTCTAGCACAACTAATCATACATTCTTTTATTGCTGCTTGATTAGTGTCTGGTGTATATAGCCCTGTTTCAGTATCTATTCCATTAGTAGCAATAAAAGCTTTATCAACAGATATTTCTGATAATATTTTATTAGCAAAAGGGCCTAACGTACAATGAAATCCTTTTCTTAACATACCACCAACTAGAATTACATTTAACCCTGTTACTTCCTCTAATTGCAATGCAATTTCAATATCATTAGTTACAATAGTTATATTTCTTTTTTCTTTTAATAAAGTTGCTAATTGATATGTAGTTGTACCAGTATCTATTAAAATAATATCTCCATTTTCTATAAATTCTAATGCTTGCGTAGCAATTAGTAGTTTAGAGTTACTATTCTTAACTTTTTTCTGTTCAGTATTTAATTCAAGTCCAGAGTTTTGAATACTAATAGCTCCACCATGTGTTCTTACTAAACGACCTGATTTTTCCAATTCGTTTAAATCATTTCTAATGGTTGCAGTAGAGACATTAAAAATACGACTCATTTCAGGTACATATATTTTTTCTTTTTCATTAACCATTTTTATAATTTGTTCTTTTCTCTCTTCAGCAAACAATGGTTTTGATGCCCCCATTCAACTATTCCCCCCTTTCCACATAGTCTATTAGTATTTTAACAGTTTTTTACTTTTTTTCAAGTACTTTTATATGTTTTTCTTTTATTAATGAAATCAATATATATTCTCAAGTGCTTTTATATTGTTAATATATCTATTATATTGATGTTCATATATTTTATTATCTTCTTTATTATTAGTTATAGTATCTTTTGTTGAAACAAATCTGTGAATAGTATTTTCTATATTAGAATACAACCCAATTCCATAACCTGCCATAACCGCACAAGCTAAAGTGGCTGAATCCGGTCTATCCATTGGCATATAATTACAATTAAGCATACTTGCTTTTATCTCGTTAAATAATATGCTTTTTGCACCACCTCCAACACCATATATAGTTGTTAGATTAAATTCATTAGAAAGTTCTTTTAATGTATTAGTGTAAAACTTATATTCATAACCAATTGATTCCATTATAGATCTAAACATATGTCCTCTAGTATGAGACCAGCTCATATGTAACCAAGAACCTCTTACCTTAGGATTATTTGGACATGTCCTTCCAGAGAAATGTGGTACAAAAATTAATCCATCTGACCCAGCTGAAACTTTAGATGCTTCTTGATTTAAGTCATCAAAAGATAGTCCAACTTGATTAATAACACTATTTTTGAACCATGCAAGACACTGTCCACCTCCGCCTACGTAAGCTAACGGTGTCCATAATCCATCAATAATTGATCTTGCGTGAATAAGCGTTTTATTTTTTGTATCTGGCAAATAATTATTAGTACAACAAGCAAATACTGATGCAGTACCTGCAATATCTACAGCAATAGACGGCTTAGTGCATCCTGCTCCAAGTATTGTAGCTGCTGTATCACCACACCCAGCAATGATTTTAGTTCCTACAGCTAACATAGAGTCTTTAGAACCTTCTTCTGTTACTTCTCCAACGATATCCCAAGGATTACATATTCTTGGCATTTTCTCAATATCAACATTGAAATAGTCTAATAACTCAGTTGACCATTGCTTTTTATTAACATCAGCAAATCCAGAAAAATGTAAATATGTATAATCAATATAGGCATCTTGCCATTTCATATTAACTAGTCTTCCTGCTATATATGTAGTGAGCATAATAAATTTTTTGATGCGTTTATACTCGTTTGGTCTTGTATTTTTTCTCCATATTATCTTAGGGCCATGAGCATAGCTTATAGGGGCACCTGTTATTTCAATAACTTTATCTTCACCATATGAACGAATATAATCCATACAAACTTCACATCTATTATCTAACCAAGAATCATAATTCCCAACAGGGTTAAAATCTTCATCTATCCCCATAATTCCTGCCATTTGCCCATCCATACCTACTGCATATATATCTTCTGGATTTATATTAGTATGCTCTATAACTTTTCTAATTCCAATTACAACAGACTGATAAATACTTTCTGGATCTTGTTCTATTCCTCCGTCATCCAGATAAATCAGTTTCGATCCAACAAATGTTTCCATTATGTTTTTACCATCTTCAGAAAATAATACAACTTTTGTTCCTTGTGTGCCAATATCTACACCAATTAAATATTTTGTTTTCATATTTTCCTCCAAATCCTCATAGCATATTAACTAATGAAAATTATAAATTGATTACATAATATTCTTTTTGAGTTTTTAACACACTATATAAACATAAAAGCTAGCGTTCACATAGTGTGTTAATATATATTCATGTGTTATATAATTATTTTCATTAAATATTATGATACTAATCTTTTAATTCAAATTCCTTTACATGTCATCAACTTTTTGCCATGTCCTTGTTTCTGTTGATTTCATAACTGCATCAAGGACTTGATTGCCTTTCCAACCATCATAGAAGTTAGGAGTTACATCTTCGTTATCTTTAATAGCTTTGAAGAAATCTGCAAACTCATTAACAAAAGTGTTTTCATAACCTATAATATGTCCTGGTGGCCACCAATTGGCTATATATGGATGACAATCTTCTGTAACCATTATTGATTTGAATCCTTGTAATTCTTGTGGGTCTTCCAAATTAAAATACTGAAGTCTATTCATGTCTTCAAATTCAAATATTATTGTTCCTTTTTCTCCATTGATTTCAATTCGATTAAAGTTTTTTCTTCCTCCAGCAAAACGTGTTGATTCAAAAGTACCTAAAGCACCATTTTTAAATTTTGCTAGAAATGAACATGCATCTTCAACAGTTACATCAACCATCTCAATTTCATCTTCACTGCCATCTGCTTTTAGCATTGAACTTAATTTCTTTTCTACTACTGGTGCAGGTCTTTGCTTAATAAATGTTTCTTTCATTCCAACTACTTCGTCAATTTCATCACCTGTCATGAATCTTGCTAAATCAATAATATGTGCATTAAGATCACCATGAGGTCCTGAACCTGCAATCTTTTTGTTTAACTTCCATATTGCTGGAAAATTAGGATCCATTATCCAATCTTGTAAATAAACAGCTCTTACATGATAGATTTTTCCAAGCTTTCCTTCAGCAATCATATTCTTTGCTAAAGCTGCCGCAGGACATCTTCTATAGTTATGACCTAGCATATTAACAATTCCTGCTTTTTTTGCTTCATCCATCATTTCTTTTGACTCTTTTGCATTCATAGATAAAGGTTTTTCACAAAAAACATGTTTTCCTGCTTTCATGGCAGCTATAGCTATTTCTTTATGATTTATTGTTGGTGTTGCAATATCTACAACATCAATATCATCTCTATTAATTATTTCTTGCCAATCGGTACAGTATTCTTCCCAACCAAAATCTTCAGCTGCTTGCTTAACTAGATGTTCTGTTCTTCCACAAATTACTTTTTTTACTGGTTCAATTCCATTTTTGAAAAAAAATGGAGCAGCATCAATACCATAACTATGAGCTTTTCCCATAAATTTATAACCAATCAATGCTATATTTAATTTCATAATATAAACCCTCCTACATATATATTGAATTAAGCAATAATGCTTAATTCAATATATTAACTTATACCAAAGTATTATTTATGACTACAATGATTAATAATTATCTAGCATATTCTAAATTAAGTATTAATGACTATTACCATTAGTTATATCTTAATAACTAGAATCTTCATCATAGAACTTTTCAACATTATCAGAAGTAACTGTAGATGCATTTAGAATAATTTGACGAGGAACTTCTTTCTCTAGAGTATCTGTTAAGCCTTCTCCTTTTGCTAATCTTTTAGCAACTTTTATTGCAGATCCTCCCATTGTTGGTGAATAAGTAAAAGAAGCTCTTATTAATTTATTTCCGTTTAACATCTCTTCATAAACACCTTTATTTCCACCTGCTCCTGTAAGGAACATTTCATCTTGTCTTCCTGCATTTTCTACTGCTAATTTAATACCTAATGTTTGTTCATCATCATGAGAATATACTGCATCAATAGATGATTGAGCTTGTAATATATCTTCCATAGCTTTTAATGATGCTTCTCTAGAAAAGTTACCAGTTGCTCTTGCCACTACATTAATGTCTGGGTAATATTTCTTAATAGTATCATTAAATCCATCTGATCTTAATTGTACAATCTCACATGGAATACCTAATATTTCTACAACATCACCTTTACCACCTAATTCTTTTGCTATATAATGAGCCGCTGCTCTTCCGATTCCATAATTATCTCCTGCTAAGAAGCTAGTATACTTATCACTTGCTATTCCTCTATCAAGAACTAATAAAGGAATTCCTTTATCATATACTGTTTCACAGATTAAAGTTAATGGAGCAGATTCAAGTGGAAGAACAACCATAGAATCTAAATCCTCTTGAAGCAAATCTTCTATAGCTGCTACTTGTGCTGCTGGGTTATCTGACACAACAATTTTAATATCATATTCATCTGATTCTTTTTCTGCTTCTTTTTTTGCATATTCAATTAGAGCACCAACCCATTGGTTTGCTGGTGAAGGTAATGATACACCAATCTTATATTTTCTATCACTTTTTTTATCTGTTGTCTCATTAGTTTTTGTTTCTTCATTATTAGTATTATCTTTATTACCTTCATTATTACTTGAAGCACAACTAATTAATGTTAATGAAATTACAAATATTAGTAACATACTTATGATTTTTTTCATATACCCATTCTCCTTTTATGTAATTAGTAGTTGTAAGTACCCACCCTTAATTAATCAGTAATCAATCTTTATCTGCTACATTTTTCAGTGAAGCGTTCATAACTGCCTCAACAACAACAATCTGTAAATCTTCACTTCCAATATTTTTAAATGTATGTTTGCTACCACTCTTAGTTAAACAAATTGAACCTGGCTTCATTACATGCTTGTCCCCATCTACAGTCATTTCGCCTGTTCCTGCAATAACTAAATAAAATTCTTCGTTTTCATTATGTGGATGTAAACCTATTGATGTTCCTTCTGGCAAAGTTGTAACATGTACAAAATTAACAAGTGTTTCAAAATCTTCAGGAAATCCAGGTACTGGTAATGCTGGCTCATAACCTAACATTTGACGGACATAAATATATCCTTCTCCACCATGACATCCTTCAACTGGATAATTAACAATTTCATTTTTGTGTCTTACTACATATGACATAATAACCTCTCCTTTTTTATAATATTATAATAATTTATTTTATAGAGAATTACGTTTTATTAACTTAATTCTCATAATTAAAACCAACTCTTTATTACCTATCTTTTCTTTGCATAAGAACTGCTGTTAATATAATAAGTCCCTTTACTGCTCCGTTAAGATACGGTGATATTCCTAATAAATTCATAATATTACTTATTATTCCCAAAATTAATATACCTATAATTGCTCCTGATATTTTACCTTTTCCGCCGTTTAAAGATGTTCCCCCGATAATAACTGCTGTGATTGCATCTAACTCATATAACATACCTGAAGAAGATGATGATACTGATGCAAGTCTAGCTGATTCAATCATAGCTGCTAAACCAATACAAAGACCTATAACCATATATGTTGCAATTTTAATTCTATCAACTCTTATTCCTGAGTAAACAGCCGTTTTCTCATTCCCACCAATAGCATATATGTATGTACCAAACTTTGTATTATTTAGTAAGAAATGTGCTATAATAGCTATTACAATAAAGATTATTACTGGTATTGGTACTACACCTAATTTTCCATTACCTATTTTTGTAAATGCTGGATCGTTCTTACCTATTAATGTTGCTCCATTTGCAAAATGAATTAAAAGTGATCTAGCTATTGTACTTATTGCTAAAGTAACAATAAAAGGAGCTAATTTTGCTTTTGAAATAAATAGACCATTAATAATACCTACTGCAATACCGGTTAAACAACCTGCCACAATACATAAGATGATAGGTAATCCTCTTGACTGCAATAATATAATAACACCACCACTTAACGCAAGAACTGAACCAGCTGATAAGTCAATTCCACCACCAATAATTACAAATGTCATTCCAATTGCAATCAAACCTACTATAGACGTTTGTCTTAAAACATTCATGATATTTGAAACTTGAAAAAATTTATCACTTGCTATACTTGCAAAAATAACTAGTACTATAAGTGCAAATATTGAGCTATTTTCACGCCACAATTTGCTTATATAATTTGTTTTTAATTTTTTTGTGTTTTTCATATCACTCACTTGCAATTACTCCTTCTCTCTTTATTTACTCCCCAATACCCGTTGCAAGAACCATTATATTTTCTTCATTAATGTTATCACCAACAATTTCACCACTTATCTCCCCTTGATGCATAACAATAACTCTCTGAGATATAGCAAGAACTTCTGTCAAATCAGAAGAAATAACTATAATTGATTTTCCTTCTTCAGCTAATCTATTGATAATATCATATATCTCTTTTCTAGCTCCAATATCTACACCTCTTGTTGGCTCGTCCAGAATTAGGATTTTGGAACTTACTGCAATCCATTTACTTAACACTATTTTTTGCTGATTACCACCACTTAAATTTTTGATTTTTTGTGCTGTACTTTGGCACTTCACTCTAAAAACATCAATCATATTTTTTGCTAATATTTCTTCTTTTTTTCTATTGTTAAATATATTTTTGTTTTTCAACATACTTACAATATTAGCATTATCTCTAATACTTCTATCAAGAAAAAGACCTGAACCTTTTCTATCTTCTGTAGCAAAACCAATTCTATGTTTAATTGCATCTATAGGAGATTTAATATTAACAGGTTCACCATAGACGAGTATATCTCCTTGTTTTGGCTTTCTAACACCAAATATGACTTCGGCTAATTCAGAACGTCCAGCTCCAACTAATCCAGATATACCTAGTATTTCACCTTCTTTTAATGTGAAATTTATGTTTTTTAAGAAATCATCTGAAATATTTCTAACTTCCAAAGCAGCTTTTCCTGAACCTTTATATTTTTTTTGATTAACTTCTTCTATCTCTCTACCAACCATTAATTCTGCAATATCTTTCTCTGATACTTGATCAATATCTTTAGTTGTAATATAAGTCCCATCTCTAAGAATTGTTACACGGTCACATATTTCTTTTATTTCCTTTAATCTATGGGATATATATACAATTGCTACTCCATTAACTTTCAACTGTTTAATTAATTGAAATAACATTTCTGTTTCATTAACTGTTAGTACTGCTGTTGGTTCGTCCATAATTATTAAATCAGCATTAAATGATAATGATTTTGCAATTTCTACAATTTGCTTTTTGGCTATACCTAAATCTTTTACTTTAGCTTTTGGATCAATTTTTTCTAATCTTTTCAAAAGATTTTTAGCATCATTATTCATTTTTTTAAAATCAATTAAACCATTTTTCTTCGGTTCTCGGCATAAATATATGTTTTGTGCTACTGTCATTTCATCTAACAAATTCAATTCTTGATGAATCATCGATATTCCTTTATGTTGTATTTCTAGTGGTGTAAGGTGCTCTATATTTTCTCCTTTGAATATAATCTCACCTTGAAATTTGTTATATATGCCTGTTAATATCTTCATCAGCGTTGATTTTCCTGCACCATTTTCTCCACAGATTGCAATACATTCACCTTTTTTTACATCAAAATCAACACCATGTAGAACTTCAACCCCAAAGAAGCTTTTGTGAATTTTTTTCATTTCTAATATTGTTTCCAATTCACATCCTCCTTAAATGATAAATTGTATACACTAGCATTGTTCCATATCAATCCCCAATATTTTTGTCACATAATAAATATCCTTGCTAATCTTTCCTTTTACTAAAATAGCGTGATGTGAATATAATTTATCCATCATTTTATAACCATTACTTACCTTAATAACTCCTCCATTACGACAATCTGATTTTGGATATTGTTGATACCCTTCTAGATCACCTTCAATAACTAACATCTTTTCTAATGTAGGATGCATTTGAATCAATGTGACATCACCTTCTGCCATACGTCCATCGATTGCTGTAGCATTTTCATCAACAATACCTAATACTTTGTCTTTCAAAGCCCAACTACTAGAAAAACATTTTGGTATAAGACCAAAGTAACCACAATGAGCAACTAATATATGATTTTCTGGTTCATCTACTTCTGGAAAAGCATCAATACGTTCATGCTTTAGAGCAGCCATACCCATTAAGAAAGGATATAAGTTTGTCATCATTAATGGTGTACCTAATGATTTATAAATAATATATTTTGTAAGTAATGACATAGTATCTGCTTCACATGCCCACATTAACTCTTTTTCTTCAAATAATAGATTCCAAGCCAAACAAGGTGTTGTATCTGAATAGAAAGATTCATTAAGACAGTTAATTCCTGCTCCAATAATGCTATTATCTTTTTCTACTTCTTTTTTAATAACAACATACATTTTCATAGCACTTAATATCTTATTTGAACAGACTCCTTGTGCTTCACATTTTCTTATATTCCAAGCTTCTTGTGCTTCTTCATCGGTTATTTTCTTAGCCTCTTCACCTAATACTTTAAAACTCTTTTTAACTACTGATATACCAAATTTATCTAACATTCTCTTAGCACATTCGTCTTCCCACCAATAAAAACGTTTAAATATACTTGCTTGCATACCTTCTCCTGGATCATCTTGAAACACAAGAAACTTAGAGCCTTGAAGACTTCTTTTCATTGCTAATGTTTTACATAGTTTCTTTGTCAATTCAAGATTATAAGGAGCATATGTATTGATACCATTTGCTTTTAGATAAGTAACTATCTCCCAATCCCACATTGCTACTGTACCAAATTCAGATGTAACAGCTAACACAGGAATATCTATTTTTTTAAGCTCTTTAATAACTTTGTAAGCTTCTCCAATTAACTGAGGAAATATAACTGCATCCACATCTGGTAATTGTTCCCCTACTGCTATAGGATATTCAAACTCTGCTACATCAGCCAACATTAGCTTTAAAGCTTCTAGCTGAGTATCAAACTCCTCATCTTTACCTTCTCTAAAATATAACGGAAGTAATTTTGCTTTCATCATAAAACCCTCCTTAACTATTAACCTATATCCGTTGAACTAAAACTATTTAATAAGTTCAACGGATTAACCCTTAGTATATATATTTTATTATTAAATTTAATGAATTATATTATTGGAATAAATTATTTAAAATTAATTATATTTTTAAGACCTGTTGCATTTCTTGACGCTTCTATTGCTTCTTGAATATTTTCTAATTCGTATTGACATGATATAAGACTTTTTACATCTACTAGACCTTCTGCTATAAATTGAAGAGTTTTTGAAAACATTGCTACACTTGCTTTTGTACTTCCTGTTACTACTAATTCTTTATAATGAATGGAGTTGGTATTTAGAAGAACATTTTCTTTATCTTTAGGTAGCCCTCCAAAAAAGTTAATTCTTCCTTCCATTCCCATTAAACTTAATGCTATTTTTTGAGTTACTGGTGCAGGATTTGCGGTGATACATACATCTAATCCTTTCCCTTTTGTTATTTTCATTACTTCTTGTTCTAATTCATCACTATGTATTCCTATAAATGTTTTATCTACTTTTCTGCATATGTCTAATCTTTCTTTTGATAAATCATTAATCATTATATTTGCTGCTCCAGCCATTTTAGCTAGTTTTGCATGCATAATACCTATAGGCCCTGCCCCAATTATTAATACATTGTCTCCTGGATATACTCCTACTTTCTGGAATGCATTATATACACATGATAATGGTTCATTAAGAGCCGCTTCTTCTGTAGATACTCTTTCATCTAATATAATAACATTTCCTTGTCTAACTGCTTGTTCCGGAATTCTTATATATTCAGCAAAAGCGCCGTCAATATTAATTCCTGGAGCTTGAAATGATACTTGACACAGATGACCTTTACCTGATGTACAGTAATCACATACTCCACATCCCATGTTAGGTGCTACTGCAACTGTCGTTCCTACTTTATATTCTGTTATATTTTTCCCTACTTTTTCAATTACACCTGAAAATTCATGTCCAAGTATTCTAGGATTATCTTCAGCTATATCTTTATAACCATTCATATACATTCTAAGATCTGTACCGCATATAGCTGCACTTTTAACTTTTAATAATATTTCATTATCATTTATTTCTGGTATTGGTATTTCTTCAATACGAATGTCCTGCTTGCCATACATTCTTGCGGCTAACATAGTCTCCATAGGTTACCTCCAATATCTATATTGTGTCAAGATTAATTACTTGTTTTGTTTTAATAGATTTCATTCCTGCTTCAACGATCTTAACAGCCATTTTTCCATCATGTCCAGTTACTTTTGGTTCTTCATCATTCAAAATACAGTCAATAAAGCTAACATCTTCAGCTCTGTATGCATCTTTGAATAAGTTCATCCAACTATTTACCACTTTTCTTTTCTTACCATTATTCAAGCTACATGTAACAGTATTATTAGCATTAGTACCACCAATGAATATACAACCTTCTGTTCCAAGAACTTCTGCTCTAGCATCATATCCATATCTAACAGATGTAGCTCCATCCATTAATCCTTGTACACCGTTGTCAAACTCAATTGCCATAATTACGTTATCATAATAATCTGGATATTGTTCTTTTACATGTGGTGCTCTATAATTATTAGCTGTTCCATATATAGTTTTAAATTCGCTTCCTGCAAGCCATCTCATAGCATCTATATCATGACTGTTAACTTCTGCTAATGGTCCATTACTTTTTGAAATATCATACATCCAAGGCTTTGGTATGCTTGGTCCTCTAGTTAATGATTTGACTAATACTACTTCTCCAATCTCACCAGAGTCAATGATTTCTTTTGCTTCCATAAAACCTTCATCAAACCTTCTCATAAAAGCTATTTGAAGTTTAACATCATTTTTCTTAGCAGATTCTATCATCACATCACATTCTTCAACATTCATTGCCATAGGCTTTTCACATAAAATATCTTTTCCTGCATTAGCAGCAGCAACTACTATCTCTTTATGATATTTTGTAGGTGAAGCAACTACAACTGCATCAACATTTTCATCTTCTAGTGCTTCTTTATAATCTAAATAATATGTAGAAATTCCTAATTGCTCACATGCTTTCTTAGCAGCTTCTTCAACAGGGTCACATACAGCTACCATCTTAGCATTAGGTACTTTTGTGTTAAAATTATTGGCATGAATCATACCTGCTCTTCCTGAACCTATTAAACATATTCCAATTTTTTTATTCATTCCCATGCCACCTTTTTTTATTTTGTTTTATGTATTTTCATTTATTTTTGTTTAGTTGTATTATACTATTATTATATTATGCTGTCAATATTATATGTGCAAAAAGTTCACTTTTTCATATTTTTACATTTATTTTTGTGCATTTTTAACAAATTATAATTTTTGTTTTTTTGCGTTAGTTATTTTCTCATTTCAAAAGCTATTTTTTCACAATGTTTTAGCTTTTCTTCTGTAATATCAATATGAAAAACTTCAGCAATAACTTGTGTCCATCCATGTATGAAGTAAATCCAGCCGTCTTCTATAGTTAATTTCTTATCTTCTTGTTGCTCTGTTGCTTGATCCATGAAGATTAGATTTCCTCGGTAATTAAGTTCCCATACCAAACTATTCTCTGGGAATTCTACATTATCTGTTAATGGTGAGCCTGGTCTATCTTTTCCTAAACCTGTTGCATTAATTATTAATGAATATGGCTTAATCTCACTTAAAAATCTATCATTATCTTCTGGCTTTGGTCCAAGCAAGTATTCAAATTTCACATTATCATTGATTCCTTCTAATTTTTCTTTTGCTGCATCAAGTCTTGGTTGGCTTCTGTTTGCAATAACGATTTTTGATGGAATATCATCACCAAATTTTTCTCTTGTTAAATGTGAGCTTATTGCTAAAGCACTTCCTCCTGCTCCCATTATAAAAACTTCACCTTTATTTTCTTTCCAAAAATCAGCTGGAATGAAATTCTCCATTGTTAAACCACTTGAAATAGGGTCTTTTGCGTGGCCTCTAAGTTCTCCGTCTTTTTTAGATATACATGATAGCTCTCTAAATTTCACTGCATGAGGATCTAAATATTCAAATAAATCTTCAGTTGCCTCATATAAATCTAATTTATGAGTAGTTACTAATGCTCCTAATGATAATTCATCATTTTTAATGAAGTTAACTACGTCAATATAATCTTGTGGATCTGCATGAATTTCAATATCAATGCCTTTAATAACTGCGTCTTCTAGTCCTAGAGCTTCCTTTGCCCATCTAGGAAAAACTTTCATAATTGATGATTTTGTTGTTGTTACACCAATAAAATAAAATGTAGGTTCAGTTGCTTTACTTGGTAATACTACGCTCATTTTATATTCTCCTTTTTTATCAATATTTTTTTGATAATGCTTGTCGAGGATTTTCATTTAAAAACTTATTTATTTGTTGTTGACTAATTCCATTAATTAACATCTTCTTGATAAAACAAGTTTTTATATAGCTAAGACCTATTTCACCACCATAACTTAATAATCTTGCTCTTGTTGTGTCTAAACCTAATAAAATATTGTTTTCAAAACCTCTATTACACATATCTTTTATAAACTTAATTTCTTCTTCATCACTATGGTATTTGAATCTTCCTATAGTATCATATTGCAGATATACACCTTTTCTAGCTACTTCTATATTTTCCTTCATATATTCAGTTGATCTATCCATATGAGCAAGGATAATAGATTCAGCTTCTACGCCTGCATTTAATAAAAAGTCAACAATTTCTTTACCAGTCACTGCTTTTTCAACATGACATTGTATAGATATACCTGTTTTCTTTGCTACATTTGCAGCTGCTTGCATGTATTTTTCATATGAATTGTCTATACCTTGAGAATCACATGCCACTTTTATCATGCCAGCTTTTGCACCAATCTGTTTACTTGGATAATCATTATCACAGTTAAGAAACATTCCTTCTTCAATTTCTCTAATCATAATATCTATGTAATCATTCTGACTTATTTTATGAATCCAATGATTAGATGGATAGAAAATAAGCTTATGAAATCCTGTAGAAGCAATTATATTAACTCTGCTATTTTTAGATAGATTCATTAACTTATCCGCGGATCGTCCACAGCCAATAGGTTGAGCATCTACTAATGCCCTACCTCCATTGCCATAATAATCCGACAATTCTAGTAATGATTTATTGTAATCATCTATACATAGTACCCCGTTTACTTTAGCTGAATAACCTTTTTCAAGATACACATGTTCATGACATTGACAATGTCCTAAAGTAGATTCATCTTTGTCACCCATAACTGTTCTAATAAACATATTATCAACTACCTTTTATTTTTCTCTAGCTTCATTTATTCTCTTAATAAATAACTTAGCAGTTTCAACTACTTTATCGTAATCACCTGTTTTTGCTCCAGCAGTTAGACTACTTCCTGCTCCACAAGCAACTACACCAGCATTAATCCAGTCTTTTACATTATCTACATCTACACCACCTGTAGGCATCATCTTTACTTGTGGCATTGGTCCTTTTACTGCTTTAATAAATTTAGTTCCTAGCATATCTCCTGGGAATACTTTAATAATGTCAGCTCCACCTTCCATAGCATCAACTATTTCTTTCATAGTCATACACCCTGGCATATAAGGCACTCTATAACGATTACATAATTTTGCTGTTTGTTCACTATAGCTTGAACTAACTATATATTGTGCACCGCTTAAAATTGCAAGACGTGCCGTTTCTGGATCTAATACTGTACCTGCACCTAGTATAATTTCTTCTTCTGAATATGTCTTCGATAATTCTGATATTATTTCATGTGCGCCGGGAACTGTAAATGTAATTTCAATAGCGGCTACTCCACCTTCAATACATGCCTTTGTAATTTTCTTGGCTTTTTCAGAATTTTCAGCTCTTACTACAGCTACAAGTCCTACTTCTGATATTCTTTTTATTACTGTTTCTTTATCCAATATTATTTCCTCCTATTTCAATGAATTAATTAAATTATTAGTCGCCATTATGCTCATATTGTCAATAGCTTCTATTGTAGAAGCCGCACAATGTGAACCTATAACAATGTTGTCTAATTCAGTAAAATTGTTATTAGTAGGTGGCTCTTTTGTAAATACATCTATACCTGCACCAGATATTTTATTATTTGAAAGTGCGTCATATAATGCATCTTCATTAATAACTCCACCTCTAGCAGTATTAACTATTACAGCGTTATCTTTCATCATTGCAAATTCATCATAGCTAATTAAATCTTTTGTTTCATCTGTTAATGGCAAATGCAAACTAATGAAATCTGCATTTTTGTATATTGTTTCTAAATCAACATATTTAATATTATTTTCTTTCGCATATTCTTCATCTTTATATAAATCAAAAGCTAATACCGTCATATTAAATCCTGAAGCTCTTTTTGCAACCCCTTTACCTATTGCTCCTAATCCTATTATTCCAATGGTTTTACCCCAAATCTCGGATGTCTTTATTTTCTTCCAATTACCACTTCTACATTTTCTATCAATATGACTAATTTTCCTTGTTACATCAAGCATAAGTCCAAAAGCATAATCAGCCACTGCATTTGAGTTAGCTCCAACCGTTCTATGTATAGGTATATTTCTTTCTTTCGCATAATCTAAATCAACATTATCTAGTCCTACTCCATATCTAGAAATACATTTTAATTTAGATGCTTTTTCAATTACATTTTTGCCACAAGGATCAACACCCAATATAATTCCATCTACATCTTTTACACATTCAATCATTTCTTCCTCTGTCATAATTCTTCCATAGGGATTAGTGATTAGTTCATACCCTTTTTCTTTTAATAATTC
Source organism: Vallitalea sp. (assembly GCA_025210515.1). Lineage (GTDB taxonomy): Bacteria > Bacillota > Clostridia > Lachnospirales > Vallitaleaceae > Vallitalea. The sequence continues at coordinate 108,586 of JAOARM010000033.1, forward strand.
CCATGGTTCAGAATTATTCTGACCAAAAGATCTGGGTGTAATTAGAATTTTATATGCCATGATTTGCTCCTTTCAATAACAAAATTATTATGTAAAAAATCTGTCTTTATTTCCATTTTGGATTATCAATAATTGTTGGTTTTCCATCTCTTTCTACTATAAGCTTTCTATAACCTTTTGTTTCAATAGTTCCGTAGTCATGTCCAGCATCAGCTCTAAAAACAAAAAAAGTAACTAATGGTTCATCTGAAACATTAATACTTCTATGCGCCCATCTACCTGGAACATATACTGCTTTTCCTGCTTCTAATTCAACAGCATCCCATTCACCTTCTGGAGTTTCCATTAACATATAACCTTTACCACTTAAACAGTAATATACTTCTGCAAGGTCTAGTTTTGTGTGAAAATGACCTTTTGTCATATAATACTCTTCTCCTACTTTTCCCGGATATACAATACTTGTTCCATATAGTAAGTCTTGCTCTACCTCATCAAAGCCTAACTCTGTAAAATCATAGATTTTTTCATTTTTATTTTTTATTATTTCTTCTGCTTTACTTACATCATAATACATCTCTTTCATATCTGATAAATACCTAGACGTTACTAGTTTTTTATCAGTATTACCAGTTTGTAAATCAAATGAGATTGAAAAAGGCTTTTTAACCATAATTATTCCCTCCAAAGTTATTGTTATTTGTTTTCGTTTTTTATTATTTATTTCTATTTTATATTATCACATTTATTATTCGTTTTCAAGCATTTGTTTTTATTTATTTTTATTTGCTGTTATTTACTGATATTAATTTGAAGTTTTTCGATAGTTACGAAAGTTTCCTTGACTCATATACAATAAAAAAAAGGCTAGAAAATGTATATTCTACATATTCTAGCCAATTGATATTATTAATTTTATAAGACTTTAACATTAGCACTTTTACAAAGATACTTTTCTATCTTTCAAGAAATTCGCTAATGTCTTCCCATCTTTTCATTAGCTTTATTAGTGCATTATTATTTTCTTGCTGCTGGGTAGATAATTGATTAAGCTTACTTGCATCTGAACTATTTTCAAGCATTTCTTTATTAATTGTATCTGCTATACTTTCTAATTGTTCAATTTCTTGTTCTAATTTTATTAACTCTTTTCTTTTACTTTTATTTATTCTTTCATTTTCATCTCTATTATTGATATATTTATCTTTAGATGGTTCACGTTTTTTCTTATGAATACTTTTATCTAATAATCTCTGTCTTTGTTCTTTATAATACTCATAATCACCGTTATAGAATGTTAATCTACCTCTATCTATTTCCCCTATCTTAGTTGCAATTTTATTAATAAAATAACGATCATGAGATACAAATAAGATTGTTCCTTCATAGTCTAGCAAAGTATTTTCTAGTATTTCTCTTGAATCTATATCTAAATGATTAGTTGGTTCATCAAGAATCATAAAATTAGTGTTTTCATACATAAACATACATAGTTTTAGTCTGCTTTTTTCTCCACCAGATAACATATTAATCTTTTTGAATACATCATCTTTTATAAACATTACTTTTGCTAATTCTGTTCTAGCTTCTCCTATTGTTATACTATATTTATACTGAAAAGTTTCTAGTATTGAAACTGTCTCATCTGAAAACTTTATTTCTTGAGGTAAATATCCAATTTTAATGTTTGAGCCATATTTTATTGTTCCATGATTTACTTCTTTTTCTTTCATTATCATCTTTATAAGAGTAGATTTTCCTGTACCATTATCTCCTATAATAGCTAAACTATCTTGGTAAAATAGCTTTAGATTAAGGTTAGTAAATAGTTTTTTATTTTCATATCCTTTCTTAATATCCTCTAGCACCAAAACATCTTTACCTGATCTATCAATATTTTTTTGATATAGCTTAATTTTTGTTTTTTCTAATATAGGCTTATCAATTTTATCTGCCTTAGCTAGACGTTTTTCAAGTTCTTTTGCCCTTTTGTACATTTTCTCACTATCTCTCATCTGACCCCATACTCTATATCTTTTTATCTGTTCTTCCATTTTGTTAATTTTTCTTTGATTTTCTTTGTATCTATTATACGCTTCAATGAAACGTCTTTCTTTTTCCATTAGATAGTATGAATAATTGCCATGATATACTTCTACACCACTTGAATCTAATTCTATTACTTTATTTACAACTCTATCTAAGAAATATCTATCATGGGATATAATTAAAACTGTGCCTTTATATTCTTTCAAATAGCTTTCTAACCATTCTATAGATTTTAAGTCAAGGTGATTTGATGGTTCATCAAGCAATAATAAGTCTGGTTTTTCAAGTAGTATTTTACCAAGCATTATTTTTGTTTTTTCTCCACCACTTAGATTAGTAAATTTCATTTCTAGCATTTCATCCAAAATACCTAGACCTACTGTTACCTTACTAACTTTTTCATCTATATCATACCCTCCTAGAAGTTCAAAACTTTGTTGTAATTCACCATATTTTATCATCAAATCATCTATATTATCTTTTCTCTCATCTAACTGTTTTTCTATTATATTCATTTTACTTTTTATTTTATATATGTCATTAAAAGCAGAATACAAGACTTCTTTAACACTATATTCTAGGTCAAAAACTGGAATCTGGTCTAAATATCTAGGTTTAATTCCTTTTCTATAGAATATTTCTCCTTCATATTCTTCTAATCCCATAATAATTTTCATAATAGTTGATTTACCAGTACCGTTATTACCTATTAGACCAACTCGTTCACCTGTTTTTATATCAAAACTAACGTTATCAAATATTTTATTAGCTCCATAACTTTTTGATAAATTATTAACTCCACATTCTATCATATATTATCACCTTTCTAATATAGTACTTGTTTTCCTATATCTAACATTATTTTTATATATTAAAAGGCTAAATTCAACTTTTCTCCACGAAAAACAGGTAGCCAGTGTTCATCCTTATGCTATGTATGTATTTCATAGAGTTTTTTAAATACAAAAAATCCTAGACATAGTCTAGGATTATATATAAATCTATATTGATTTACTTATTATTATATATTTACATAATATATATATCCTTCTACTAATTTATTTTCATAGAAATATTTAAAAATAGACGCACCTGTAGTAGGAGCTTGAAAAATTGCTGAAATATTTCTTTTAAATATTATCCATAAATTAGTTGAATTAGCCATTTTAAACACCTTTTTTATTGTTATTGTATTATCTGATTCTTACTTTAGTTTAGCACATCATTAATAATTCGTCAAATTATAGAGGTGCTTCTTCAATAAGCAATATAAGCAATTTGTGAAACTAGCAAGCGTAACACTTAAATTTCTACTTTAAATAAAATTTAGATAAGGTTAAACTACCTACCAACTTAAGTGTACAAAAACATTTATATGCCTTTAATAGTAAAACTATATTCATATTGTTTTTTTGCAGGTAATTTATATTTTTCCATTAATGATAAATCACCTGGTAAATCTCCACCAACGCCTTTTTGAGCATTGTCAATATTAAAAGTTATTGTATCTCTTGTAGGTAATTCATGTACATGTTTCGCTTCATCTAAATCTTTCATCGTATATGGCCATGCACTTACATTAAGTAACTTATCATATGTTTCAACTTTAATCCCTTTACCTTTATCATTAGTTAAAGTTACCCATCTTACATCAGTTCTATTACCATTTTCTTGAGGTCTTAGATAGTTATGAATTAATTTATCTACTTTTCCTGAGTATATGGAAACTTTTGCTCCTAATTTTCTATCACTATAAGTTTCATGTATACCTTTTCCATACCATGTCATAGTATTATACTCATTTGGTATTTCAACTTGCATTCCTAATCGTGTTAATTCTTTTTTAGGCGTTATAGTATTTTTCACTTTAATAGTACCATCTATATAGATTGTGTATATAGTTTTGGCAGTACCTATAGCATTAGGAACCGTATATATAATATTAACTTTAATATATTTTTCATGTTCCTTAATGCTTACCTTCTTCACACTTCTACCTTCATAAGAAGCTTTATATGATTTATTATCTCTAATTACATGATTTAACTTAGGTATAAAATTAGCCATACCATTGTCATTATCTGTTAAAGCTCTCCAGAAATTCATTCTTAACGGTTGTTTAATTATATTACCATTTCCATAATTAAGCTTATCAATATTACCAGTCTTTTTATTAATAACTACATCAATTTTTGAATTAGATATTATTATTGTTTTTGATAATTTTGCTATTTTTAAAGAATCAACGTTTTTTGTATTAATCATTATTTTATTTTTATGTGTATAAGGTAACTGAAATTGTTCCCAAGCTACTTCAAAATGTTTCTGTGCATATAATGTATCTTTATTTAATCTAAAACTAATTAATAAATGATACTCTTTTCTTTCATCTAATGTAGATTTTTCAAAAGGTATTATTATTTTCTTAGATTCATTTGGATTGATACTTAGATTATCAAAATTACCACTTATAATTTTTTTTCCATTTTCTATTAACTCCCAATATAAATAAACATAATCAAGGTCAACAAAAACATTGTTATTATAAACCGTACATTCTCCATCTAATATATTATTAGCAGTTACACTTATATTTTGATAAACTTTCTTAACTTCGTATATACTTGGATGTAGCGTTCTATCAGCAGCAATAATTCCATTAGCACAAAAGATTCCATGAGTTTTTTCCTCTGAAAAATCTCCACCATAAGCCCAATAATCTTTTCCGTTCACTTTTCCTTTTAACACTGCTTGATCAACAAAATCCCATATAAAGCCACCACACCAGTTATCATATTTATTAAAATTATCCATATGCTCCTTAAAATTTCCTAAACTATTTTCCATAGCGTGAGCATATTCGCAATTCATTACTGGTTTATCAATATATTGTTCTTTCGTAAATGCTTTATTATCCGCTGTTAGTGCATTGGTCAAATTCTCCATTAGTGACAATTTAATATCTTGTTTCTCTCCATATCTCTTTTCTTTTTCTGGTGTTGGATACATCATACTTAGTACATCGCTTGTTTCTAATTCACAATCACCTTCATAATGATATGGTCTTGTATCATCTATATTCAAAGCAGCTTTTTTCATTTTCTTAAAATTACTTCCAAACCCTGCCTCATTTCCTAATGACCACATTATAATACTTGCATAGTTTTTATCTCTATGAACCATTCGCACCATTCTATCAACAACTGCTTGTGTCCACATAGGATCATTACCAGGAACATTTTTCTTTCTAACTCCATGAGTTTCTACATTAGCTTCATCAATAACGTACAATCCATATTCATCACAAAGTTCATATATATATGGATCATTAGGATAATGAGAAGCTCTTAGAGCGTTAATATTATGTTGTTTCATAATCAGTATATCTTTTAATCGAGTTTCATTAGGAACTGCCCATCCCCCTTTTGGATCATAATCATGACGATTAACACCTTTGAATAAAATAGGTTTTCCATTAATAAGAAACTTAGAGTCTTTTATTTCTATAACTCTAAAACCTATGTTAATAGCTTTTAACTCTAATATCTGATTATTGCTATCTTTCAATACTGCAACTATTTTATATAAATTTGGAGTTTCAGCAGTCCATTTATTAGGATTAAATATTTGTTTAGTAAATTTATATTTTTGTTCATTTTTTTGTAACTTAATATTTTCACTAATAATACAATCTTTTAATTGCTTCTTACCTTTCTCTATTAAGTAAACTTCTAGAAAACCTTCTTCTTGTATTTTATCACTTTTCAAGTCAATATCTAGATATAAAACAGCATCTTTATATTGATTATCTAAAGTACATCTTGCAAAAATATCTCTAATATATAACTTTGGTTCTGAGTAAATATATACATCTCTATAAATTCCGCCTAAAAACCACATATCTTGGTCTTCTAGATATGTACCATCACAATATTTATATACCTCTACTGCAAGTACATTATTACCTTCTTTTATATAATTTGTAATATTAAATTCCGCAGGAGTCATTGAGCCTTGAGAATATCCAACCATTTCTCCGTTAATCCATAAATAAAATGCCGCTTTTACAGCACCAAAATGAATAAATATTTCTCTATTATCCCATCCCCTAGGTATAGAAAAATTTTTCCTGTATGAGCCAACAGGGTTATCATTATGATCTATTTTAGGTATTTGACTTTTCTTCTTGCTAATTGTAGATGGATAATCAAATGCAAGATATATAGGCTTACCATATCCTTGAAACTCCCATACTCCCGGTACAGTAATCTCATCCCAGTCATTTACACTATAATCTATTTTATAGAAATCTTTTGGACGGTTTACTGGTTTCTCTGTAAAATTAAATTTCCAATTACCGTTAAGATTAATTTTCCAATTTGTTTCTTCTCCACTTAACAAAGTATCTGCATCAGAATAAGGCAAAGCTATACAATGAGGATTTTCCTTATTTTTGCCTATTACATAAGGGTTTTCCCAGTCATAACGATTACTAAATTTTTCACGGTTCATAAATAAGCCCTCCATAATTACATATATATTAACAATTATTTTATATGTATGTTCATAATAATAATGTACAATTCATCTAATGCTTTAACAATATATTATTCCGACTTATATATATTAATAGTTTCTATTTCAGACTTTCAATTTAATATTATAACAAAAATAACCCTTATTTATTAACATCTATTTGTTCTATAGTTTTTTGGTGTTATTCCTTCATATTTTTTAAAGATACTATAAAAGTACCCCTTATTTTCATATCCTATCAATAGACTTATTTGTTCTATGGGAAGTTTTGTTTCAACAAGTAATTCCTTAGCTTTTTCCAATCTAATTTTCCTAACATATTGGGTATATGTTAAGCCACAATTTCTCTTTATTAATCTATTATAATAATCTACGTTATAATGAAATTTATTAATTAATTCATTTAATGTAATAGTGCTATAATTTTCACTAATATACTGAGAAATCTGCTGAAATAATAACTTATTAAATTGATTTTTGCTAAATGTAGATAGCTGATCTTTATAAGAGTATATTAAAATGTTTAAAAGCCTTATTAAGAGTCCCTTAACGATATAATTCCAACCAGTAGCCTTTACATCAAGTTCATCTAGCAGTTTAGCAACAATATCATTAATAATTGTTATATTATCTCTTAAAGTAAACTTAACAAACTGATTAAAATTTTTGTTACCATTAAGGGTAGTAATTAAAAATTTTTTGAGATTAGATTCATCAATATTATTAAGAAATACAGAATCAAATAAACTACTTGATAATCTAAAAAAAACTACAAAATTATCATATCCAATTAAGTAATCATTATGTATCGTATTATAATCAATAAGAAAAAACTCACCTTGTTTGAATTCATATATTTTATCAACAATCTGTTGTTTAAATGTGCCTTTGTATATATAACCTATTTCAATAAAATCATGATTATGCATGTTTGTCGTTTCTCTGTTTTCTTCTGACATAACATCTAATATTGGCGTTCTAAGAAAACCATCATTATTAATTACAAGCTCTCCATTGTCATGACAACACCAAGTTAGATATGATATATCTCCTTCAAGTTTAAGAGTATTAGAAGAGTATTCATCCATCTTTTTATAATAAGTTTTATATAGTTTACTCATTCTTTTCAATGCTTTTTCTCTATCTAAAAAAGCTTCTTCAGCTCTATTTAACCTTTCATCTAATGTCATAAAATCTATCCCTCTGTATTATTACAAATAAAATTTGTCTCTTAATTATTTTCTTAATGTACTATATCACAAACAAATCTAACAACAGTATATCATGAAGTATATATACTATCAATGAAGTTTATATATATCGTTTTCATGGAAATAATAATAAAGTATCACTATATGATCAATATACTTTGATAATAAAAGTTTTTCATATTTTAATTGACAGTTTTTTCTAAGACTGCTACAATATATTGTGTATCAAAGCACTACTCACCACTATATGATGTGTTTTAATTAATACAATCAAAAAGTTAATATTTAAGTCAATACTAATTATATATATATTACATACTCTAATAACGTGAAGGGATTGATACCTGTGATAAAAGTTCTTAAAAGAAATGATAAAATTAAAGATTTTAATGTTAATAAAATAATTACAGCTATACAACTTTCAATGGCTGAAACTAAAAAAAGTGTAGATACAACATTAGCAAAAACAATAGGTAATGAAATTGAAAAAAAGCTCAATACTTATAAAAATCCTGTATCAGTTGAAACAATTCAAGACTTAGTAGAAGAATACTTAATGGATTCTCCTAGAAAAGATGCTGCAAAAAGATACATATTATATCGCTATGAACGAGATAAGAATCGAGATACAAGAAATAAAAGAACAGATGGTAGACTACTTTCGGAAGAGTTTATCAGCGGATATAAGCATCTACCTAATCCAATGAAACAACTTGGTACTTTTGTTTATTATAGAACTTATTCTAGATGGCTACCAGAAGAGAAAAGACGTGAATATTGGTGGGAAACAGTTAGACGTGCTGTAGAATATAATTGTAGTCTAGTTCCTACTACTAAGGCAGAAGCAGAAAAATTATACGATAACATATTTAATCTAAGACAATTTTTATCTGGACGAACTTTTTGGGTAGGTAATACAGACGTTTCTAAGAACTATCCAATGTCAAATTATAATTGTTCTTTTACAGTAATTGATAACTTCGATTCCTTTAAAGATTTATTTTACCTTCTAATGATTGGCTCTGGCGTAGGTATACGTATATTAAAAAATGATATTAAAAAATTACCAAAAATTAGGACTAATTATGATATTATACATGAAGATTACACCCCTACTCCAATTAAACTTCGTGAAGATAGTACAAGTCTAGAATTTAGTCATAACAATACTGTAAAAATAACTATTGGAGATAGCAAAGAAGGTTGGGTTCAAGCTCTTGACTTTTACCTTAAAATACTATATAGCAATGAATACCGTAACATTAATACAATAATAATTAATTATAATCATGTTAGACCAAAAGGTGAAAAACTAAAAACTTTTGGTGGTACAGCTAGCGGACACTCAAGTCTTAAAAATATGTTTATGAAAGCCACTAATGTAATTAAAAAAAGAGGTATCATGAATGGAGAAATCTATACAAAACTACACCCTATTGATTGTTTAGATTTAGCTAATGTAGTTGGAGAAAATGTTGTAGTTGGTGGTGTAAGAAGAACTGCGGAAATTGTACTTGTTGATAGTGATGATAAAGAATCAATTGAAGCTAAAAACAACCTCTATAAACAAATTGATGGACAATGGATTGTTGACGAAGATATTATTCATCGTCAAATGAGTAATAATTCTATATACTATCAATCTAAACCAACTAGAGAACAATTACATTGGCAATTAGAACAAATGAGATATTCTGGTGAACCTGGTTGGGTTAATGAAGTGGCAGGTTTAAAAAGAAGACCAAATATGAACGGTGTTAATCCATGTGGTGAAATTTTACTTGATTCAAAAGGATTATGTAACTTAACTACAATTAATGTATATTCTTTTGTTAATGATGATAACACTCTTAATCTTGATGCTTTGTATGAAGCACAAAAATTATCAGCAAGAGCAGGCTATAGAATGACTTGCACTGACTTAGAATTGCCAAACTGGAACTATGTTCAAAACAGAGATAAACTTCTAGGTTGTTCTTTAACAGGTTGGCAAGATATGGTTAATGCCGTAAATCTTTCAAAAAAAGAGCAAGGAGAGATTCTAAAAAATCTAAGAGAAATTGCAAAATCTTCAGCAAAAACATATGCAAATGAAATTGGAGAAAATGAACCTCTACTTGTTACTACTGTAAAACCAGAAGGTACTTTAAGTCAACTTCCTACTGTTTCAAGCGGTGTTCATTATTCTCATTCTCCTTATTATATAAGAAGAGTAAGGATTAGTGGTCATGATCCACTTACTAAAGTTTGCGAAGAACTTGAATATCCTATTTTCCCAGAAGTTGGGCAAACACTTGAGAACTGTACTACTAAAGTCATAGAATTTCCTGTAAAAGCACCAGAAGGCATTACAAAATATGATGTTTCTGCTATTGAACAATTAGAAAATTATAAGATGTTTATGGATAATTATGTAGATCATAACTGCTCCATTACAGTTCATGTTAGAGAACATGAATGGGAAGCTGTTGAAGAATGGGTATGGGAACACTGGGATGATATTGTTGCACTATCTTTCTTATCACTTGATGATAATTTTTATAATCTTCTTCCATATGAGGCTATAGATGAAGATGAATATAATAAAAGAATATCCCAGTTAAGACCTTTTGTTCCTAATCTTATAAGTAAGTATGAAAAAGATGAAACGGAGTTTGATATTGGAGATTCTGACTGTGATAACGGGGTGTGTCCGATAAGGTAACTAGTAAAGGGTATTTAATAATATATTGGATAAAAAAATTTTGGAAGATATACTTAGATAACTCAAGCATATCTTCCAGACTATTTTTGCTTTTTCACAAAATATCTATCGTGTATTATCAAATCACTAAAAGCCAATAAACAATATTTGTATTACTATTTTTAAATAATGTATTAAATTTATCTGAAGAAGAAACTATTCAACTATTTCAATAATTATTGCTTCCGGTGGCAATCTATCTTTTTTGAGCTGTCCTTCACCTTTTTCTCCAATTGCAACAATAGGAAATTCTTTTTCTTCATTAGCCTTTATGGTAAAAATATCATTATCTAGATTATCAGAATGATATACACTCAATGTATCACCCTTAACTAAATCACCTTCAATAGAGGCATCTATAATTATTTTAAAAGAATAATCTTCCTTGTCATAATTCTTTATTTTTAGGTTATTATAAAAATAAACCTTGTTATTTTCTATATTAAAAGTACCAAAGTTACTTTCATCTCGTAAATAGACTAATCCTTCATCTTTTTTACATCCAGATAATAATAATACTATTAATAAAACCAAAATTAATACGTTATTTATAAATCTATGCATTTTAAGCCTACCTTTCTATAAACTTATTATATCATAATGGTATATATAAAGTTATGTTTTAACATGAATATATTTACTAATAAATTATTAATTTTAAATTAGTTAGTTTATTTAAAAATGTAATTATTTTTTTAAAACAATATTTTAATTTTCCAATAACCCAAATTTAAAATCATATTCTTTTCAGTTCATAAAAGTTATATATTAATCCAAAAAAATGTTCTAAAATAAATGTTGGAGTGGTTTAAATCATGAGCAATCATAATCTTCATAATAAAAGTGCACTAATTAAATAAATCTACTAAGTTTAGTTATCCTAACAAAACATAACAGATTATTTAATAGTGCACTCTAATTGTATCAATAAATTACTAAATTAATAATGGTACTCTATCAAAAAAACACAAATCAAACCATAAAAATTTACACAAAATCATTATAGACTTATTATTTCCCTGTAAATATTATAATGTTCTTTACTTAATCGATGGTAATTTCTCAATATAATTATATAAATCTTTATAACTACCTTTATAATTACAGCATATCTCAGCTTCATTTCTATTAATTATATAGTCTTCTATTAAAAAAGTTTTTATTCCAAGTTCTGAGGCAACCAAATCTTCTTGTACATCATTACCTACCATTATACAGTCTTGTGGTTGTTTATTAATAAATTCAAGAATCTCTTCATAATAACTAATATAAGGTTTACAAGAATGACTATTTTCATAAGAAGTAATATAATAGAAATCTTCAGGATTAAGTCCAGCCCACTTAATACGATGATGAACAGCTTTCATAGGAAATAATGGATTAGTTGCAACAACAACTGTATAACCTTTATCTTTTAATAACTCTATTGACTTAATCACATATTCATTTTGAGAAGCAGACTTTTTCACTTTCATAAAGCCATTATCATAAAACTTATCAAATCTAGTAATATACTCTGATAAATCATTTCCTAATTCACTAACTAATTCTTTAAACTTGTCCATAAATGTTTTCATATTAGTTCTATTATCTTGACTACATCTCATAACATCAGTTGCAGTCCATATTAGTTTTACCAATTGTTCCTTTTCGATAATATCTTCAAATTCTTTGTGCATTTCATCAAAATAAGTTTTTAAAAATAATTTATCATCTAATGGAAGTAATGTTCCATCTAAATCGAATAAAAATGTATTCATCTTTGGTTTCCTTCTTTCTTATAAATATAAACCATAATAAGTATTATCTCAAAAAGATGATATTATTGCAATTAAAATATACCATTATATACTAATCTTTCCTTCTTCAAATTGGAAAAGTTTATTTATTTGTATTGTAGGTGATATGTATACGGTTAATCTAGCGGCTTTAGCAATTTCTCTTGTTCCTTCACTAACTTTTAAAGTAAATGGTATATTTGCTTTAACTAGTATATTAATTATACTATGAATTTGTGCTAAACTTATGACAGACAATTCATTACATTCTTTAAAAATATGTGTAGATAACAATGCTAATACATCGTTCAAATTTTCTTCTCTCATGAAAAAACCTCCTAGACACAAATCCATATAACATTATATGAGTCTAGAATAAATACGTTACTTAAAATATATAAAATAATTTACTCTTGATACTGATATTTAATCATACATACATACTTATTTGAATATATTATTATCAATAACCATTAGAGGTGTTTACTTGAGTATCCAGTTAATAACACAACAATTAATTCAATCTATAAAACAAACTCCTGAATATAACAATGCTAGAAAGCTAAAAGAAGAGATTTTACGAAATAAAAATCTAACAAAAATAGTTACTGATTTTCAAAAAGAGCAAGAGAGATTATATAATCTTAACCTTCCTCCAGAAGAATTGGATAGAGAAATGAAAAAGCTAGTAGACTCATTTAAGCAATTATCTAACAATACTATTATTAGTGATTATTCATTGGCTCTTCAACAAATTCAATCAATAGTTGATGATATTAATATGTCAATTATTGAATCTATTGACAAAGATCTAGTCATTTAATTACAGAGAGTTACTATATATTTTCAATATAACTACATGAACAGGGGGTTGTAGATAATACTACAACCCCTTATTTGCTCTTGCATTAAATACATAGTTATAAATCTTATGTTAGAATTTCATAATCATTTATCTGTTGTTTCAACTCATTAATTAATGTGTTTACAGATATTATTTTATGTATTTCACATGCTCTTTCACCTGCAAATATTAAGCCTTCTTCTCCTTGTACTGAATCAATTAGTGCTTGTGAAATACAATATGGTGTATCGGCAGGGTTACAATGAGAAAGACATGCAAAGCATTTTTTAACTGGAATTCTGCCATTTTCAGTCTTATTTATAAAACTATTTTTAATAGCTCTTCCTGGAAGACCTACTGGACTTTTAATAAGGCAAATATCATTTTGAGAAGAATTAATGTAAGCTTCTTTGAAGCTAGTGCTTGCATCACATTCATAAGTTGCTACGAACCTTGAGCCCATTTGAACACCTTTTGCTCCTATTGATAGCATTTTGGCAATATCATTACCATCAATAATTCCTCCTGCTGCTATTACAGGTATATTCTTATCATATTCTTTCTCATATGGTTTGACTAATGAAATTACATCTTTAACTATTTCTTCAAGACTTTCATTAGTTTTATCTACTAGGTCTTTCGCCTTAAAACCTAAATGTCCTCCAGCTTTTGCACCTTCTACAATAATTGCATCTGGTAATCTGTTTGATTTTTCCCATTTTTTCAGTATAATTCTCGCAGCTTTGCCAGAAGAAACAATAGGAATAATTTTAGTTGTACTTTCTTTAACAAGCTTAGGTAAATCTATTGGAAGTCCTGCTCCTGATATAATTATATCTATTTTTTCTTTAATAGCTGTCTTAACAAGTTCTTTATAATTTTTCATAGCTACCATTAAGTTTACGCCAATTATCCCTGTAGGACTTAATTTCTTAGCTTTTTTTATTTCTTTTGATAAGGCTCTTTTATTAGCTTCTAGTGTATTAGTTAAAAAATCTGGTTCCAAATATCCAATCTGTACACCTGATATTATCCCAACACCACCTTCGTTAGCTACCGCAGATGCTAACGATGATTTTGATACGCCTATACCCATTCCACCTTGAATAATGGGTATCTTTATGTCTAAATCTCCAATTTTAAGCTTTGGTATTTTCAATATCTATATCCTCCTATTATAATAATCAATTCAATATATTTGAGATTCAAATAGTTTGATAATCAAAGTATAATGTATTTACACAAACTTGTCAAGGTCTATATGATATTGAAAACTACATGTAATTACATATAATAATACATAAGACAATTATAAAAACTTCTATAACAAAAGGGTATCTCTCATTATATCCATAACTTCTACTTATGTAAGTCCATATTATATAATGCTTAATACCCTAATGTAAAGATTTAATTTCGATTATTTAATATGTCTATTAATTGCACTAATTAATGCTCTTATAGAAGCAAGATTAATATTACAATCCTTACCTACTCCGTACTTAACTATACCTTCATCATTTTTAAGTCCAATATAAGCTACTGCATCTGCATCTGCTCCAATATTCATACTATGTTCTTCATATTCAACTAGTTTAAATGGTTCAATATCAAGTTCCCTAATGCCATCTACAAAAGCTGCTATAGGACCGTTTCCAGTTCCTTTAATTGTTTTTGTATCTCCTTTAAATGTTACTGTTGCACATACTGTGACTTTCACATCTTTGTGAGTTGTATCTTTATCTTCTATTGTGCTTACAAAGCTTACTAATTGCAATAATTTATCTTGTTCAAAATATTCCTTATTAAATATGTTAAATATTTCATTACCACTAAGTTCTTTTCCTGTACTATCAGTTATTTTCTGTATTAACTTACCAACTTCTGGATGCATTTTCTTAGGAAGTTTATACCCATATTCTGATTCAAGGATATATGCTATACCCCCTTTACCAGATTGACTATTTATTCTAATAATAGCTTCATATTCTCTACCAATATCCGCTGGATTAATTGGAAGATATGGAACTTCCCAATATTCGTATTTTTCATTATTATAAACATCTAAGCCTTTCTTTATAGCATCTTGATGAGAACCTGAAAAAGCTGTATATACAAGTTCTCCTGCATATGGGTGTCTTTCATGAACTTTCAACATAGTACATTCTTCATATACAGATATAATATTATTAATATCTTCTACTTTAATCATAGGGTCTATACCTTGAGAATATAAGTTCATAGCTACAGTTAGCATATCAAGATTACCAGTTCTTTCTCCATTTCCAAATAATGTTCCTTCTACTCTATCAGCTCCTGCCAACATTGCAAGTTCTGTAGCAGCAACTCCTGTTCCTCTATCATTATGAGTGTGTACACTTATTATTACATTTTCTCTGCAGTTAATATTGTTACAGAACCATTCAATCTGATCAGCATATATATTAGGCATAGACATTTCAACTGTTGCAGGTAAGTTAATAATTATTTTATTATCAATTGTTGGCTTCCATACGTCTATAACTGCTTCACATATTTCTAATGCAAAATCAAGTTCAGTACCAGTAAAGCTCTCTGGTGAATATTCTAATGTAATATTTTCAACATTACTTTTCTCTGCTAGTTCTTTTATCTTCTTAACACCTTTAATTGCAATATCAATTATTTCTTGTTTGTTTTTCTTAAACACTACTTTTCTCTGCAAAGTAGAAGTTGAATTATATACGTGTACTATAGCATTTTTGCAACCATCAATAGCTTTAAAAGTTTTTTCTATTAATTCATCTCTTGCTTGTGTTAATACCTGTATACTCATATCATCATCTAGCATATTTTCTTCAATAAGTTTTCTAGTAAAATTAAAATCTGCTCCTGATGCAGAAGGAAATCCAACTTCAATTTCCTTGAATCCCATATCTTTTAATAAATTAAACATTTTAGTTTTTTTCTGTACGTTCATAGGTATTGGCAATGCTTGATTTCCATCTCTCAAATCTACACTACACCAAATGGGAGCCTTCTCTATTGTTCTTGAAGGCCATTGTCTGTCATCTAATTGTATTGGTTGAAAAGCTTTATAGTTTTTATAATTCATTATAAATCCTCCTTTTTAATTTAATCAAATAATAATATGTTACATCATTAATTTTTTAAAGAGATAAAGTGAAATCAAAATAAAAACGGACCTTAATCTCTTATTATCAAGAGACGAAAGTCCGCGGTACCACTCTAATTTATTTCTATAGAAATACTCTTAATGGATATTAGTAATACTATTGTTATAATTTTTTCATTATAACTTATATTACAATATATTTCTTATAAGATAAAAAAACCTTTCGTCAAAAGAGACGAAAGGTATATTCAACGTAAACCACTCTTTACAAGAAAAATTGTAATTATAGATACAGGTGTTATTACCGATATCCTACCAATATAACGGTTGGTTTCCGTCTACTCCTACTATATATTTCAGAGAGCAACTCCAAGGCGAGTTCAATATTTTTCTAATACTATTTTCCACCAACCAATAGCTCTCTATAATTATCCAAATATTTACTATTCCTTTTCTTCGTCTTTAACACTTTAATTTTTTAATATAATATCACTTTATTTTCAATTTGTCAATTATTTTAATAATAATTAATTAATTTGCTAATTCTTTTTGAAGTTTATCTATTCCAAATTCAATTCTTCTGATACATTCTTCTTTCCCTAGAATATCAGCTAAATCAAATGCACCACCTGGAGTCATAGCTTTTCCTGATAAAACAGTTCTTAATGGCCATAACATTTGACCATTTTTTATACCTAATTCTTTTACAAATGCCATTACAACTTCATGTAGATTATCTTTATCCCATTGTTGTTCTTCTTTTAATACAGGTAGAATTTTAATAAGATTTTCTAGTGAGTTTTCTGGATTTGTTTTCATTCTCTTATGATTATATAATTCTGAACTATATTCTGGTAATTCTTCAAAGAAATCAAGATGACTTTCTATATCAGTAAGTACTTCTACTCTTGATTTAATTAACGGGCTAACTTTAGTTAAATCAACATTATCTTTAGTGATTACTTTTTTCATATAAGGTAATGCAATTTTATGGAACTCATCATCAGTCATATTTTTAATATACTCACTATTCATCCATTTAAACTTAGTCATATCAAATACAGCTGGAGATTTATTAATATTTTTGTAGTCAAATTCTTTAATTAATTCTTCTAAAGTAAATATTTCTTCATTTGATCTTGGACTCCAACCAAGTAAAGATACAAAGTTCACGATAGTATCTGCAAGAAAACCTTGTTCTACTAAATCTTCATATGAAGAATGTCCACTTCTCTTACTAAGCTTTTGATGTTCTTCATTAGTTATCAAAGGACAGTGAACGTATACTGGAACTTCCCAACCAAACGCTTCGTATAATCTATTATATTTTGGTGATGAAGATAAATACTCATTACCTCTTACAACATGTGTAATACCCATTAGATGGTCGTCTACTACATTAGCAAAATTATAAGTAGGATATCCATCAGATTTAATTAAAATCATATCATCAAGCTCAGAATTATCTACTGAAATAGTACCATAGATTTCATCATCAAAAGATGTTGTACCAGTTGTTGGATTATTTTGTCTAATTATATATGGAACACTATTACTTAGTTTTTCTTCAATCTCTTCTTTTGATAAACTCATACAGTGTTTATCATATCTATATGTTTCTTTATTTTCTTCTGCTTTGTTTCGTAACTCTTCTAATCTATCTTTTTCACAGAAGCAATAATAAGCTTCTCCTTTGTCTACAAGTTTCTTGGCATATTCTAGGTATATACCAGAAGCTTGTCTCTCACTTTGAATATAAGGACCTACTCCTCCGTCTTTGTCAGGGCCTTCATCGTGAATTAGTCCTGTATTAGATAATGTATTATATATAATGTCTATTGCACCTTCAACATATCTCTCTCTATCCGTGTCTTCAATTCTTAGTAAAAAATCTCCATCTTCATGTTTAGCAATTAAATATGCATATAAAGCTGTTCTAAGATTACCTACATGCATTCTACCAGTTGGACTTGGTGCAAATCTTGTTCTAATTTTACCTGTACTCATGTTACTGCCTCCATTTATTTTAAGTTAATCATTCCTACAACCACTATGTGGAGTCTTTTATAGGAAAAATCTTTTCAATCATTATCATAATATTATATTATGTTCATATATAAGTCAACAAACTTCTTTAATAAATTTATTTCTATTAATATTTAGACACAATATATATTTTTCGCCTTTTGAATCAATTATGTACTTGGATACACCTAAGCAAACATTATTAGTTAATAGAGATATAAAAGGTTTAGTAACCCATATATCTAATATAGTATCATTTAGTCTAATATAGATTTCTCTATTAGAAAAATCCATGTTTTTCTTAGAAATATTAAATATTGAAGAATTTCTAGTGGAAAAATTATCATTGTTAATATATGCGTCGCTAATCTGTATTCCTTCTAAATTCAATAACCAACAATTTTCTATATAAGAATATTTATCAAATATATTCCTAAATATATTTTCTTCATCTACTAATACTATACCTTCTAATTCTAACTTAATATTATCCATGAAATTAATAAGTTTTGTTATTGTATTTCTAGAACTATCCTCTTGTTTCTTGTGAAAATATTTTTTCAAATTATCATTTTCTTTAAACTTACAAACAATATCATTCATTTTTTTTGAAGATAATTTCTTCGGTTTTGAAATTAGATATCCTTGTATGAACTGAGCTCCTATATTAACTGATTGAATAAAATCATCATTATTTTCAATTCCTTTTGCAACTACAACTATTCCCATTTCATGAGCTATTTTAGATATATATTTAGGTAATAATTGTCTATATTGCTTACTTTCTAACTTCTTTAATAATAAATTATTTATTTTTATTATATCTGGATTAATTAATATAATATTATCTAGATTAGAGTAGTCTTTCCCTATATCATCAATGCTTATATAGAAACCTAATGAACGATACTTTTCAATAAAAGTTTCTATTTCACCGATTATATTCACATGGAAGTTATTAATATCAATAACAATATTCTTATAAGGTAAATTATAATAATTAGCACAATCTATTAAGTAATCTGTCTCATTTAAGTAAGATATAAAACTATGTTCAACATTAATAAATAAAAGAGTATTGTTATCTTCATTATAAATATGTGTAAATTCCTCTAGTGCTTTTTTCATACATATTTTATCAAGTTCGATTGAAAGGTTATGTTTCTTAGCTTGCTCAAATAATATATTGGGATTAATATAATTATTTGTATCAAAATCAATACCTCTAACTAATGCTTCTACACCAACTGCAAAATCTTCTTGTGGTGATAATATCATTTGAAATAACATATCAATACTTTCTTTTTCTATAATATCTATTATATTTATTGTGTTATTTATATAAATTCACCTCCACTAAAAATTAATTAATTATACTATAATCCATATTTTCTTCAATTATATCAAGTAACATTACTATTGTAAATATGTGTACTCACATAAATCTAATATATATATCTACACTTAGCTTATTTTATTAAATATACTATTTTATTTCTTGTAAAACAAACTCTATATTTGATGCTGTCTCCTCATTTAATAACGGCTCAAACAAATCACCTATAGCATTAATTCTATCTATAGCGTTAATTATAGTATAATCTTTTGGTTTAATTCCTTTCTCTACTTCTTCCCACTTTAGAGGCATTGAAATAGTTGCATTTTCTGTTGCTCTTGGTGAATATGGAGTAATTATACTTTTTCCTTCCCACATTTGAAGATAATCAAAATATAGTTTTTTCCCTCTTTTTTCTTTCAATCTTTCTATTGTTATTAGATTACTATATTTACTAGCAAAATACTCAGCGAAAAATTTACTTATTTTTCTTGCAGTATCATAATCATATCTATTGCCTAATGGTATATATATCTGAAGTCCTGTGGCACCTGACGTTTTTACATAACTAGTTATATTTAATTTTTTTAGAGTTTCATTTATTTTTAATGCCACTTCAATTACTTGTTCAAAAACTTGTCCCTCTGATGGGTCAAGGTCGAATACTAAATTAGTAGGTGAATTAGGCTTATTAATAGTGTTAAACGTAGTATGAAATTCAAGTGAAGCAAGATTACCTAACCATATTAAAGTTGATTTATTATTAAGATTAATATATTTACTTCCATCTTTCCATTGGCAAGTATCTACAAAATCAGGAGCATAACTTGGAACTTTCTTTTGATAAAAAAATTTTTTATTATAACCGTCTGGATATCTTATAGTAGTTAAATATCTATTCTTAGCATATTTTAAAATATAAGGAGATAACAAAACAAGATATTTAATATATTCTTCTTTAGTAATTGAAAGATTATCCCATAGTAATTTGCTAGGATTAGATAATTTTATTTTATTATTATCTATCAAAATGATTTTATCCATGATAAGTATATTCCTTTCCATTAGCTTTAGTTGGTTTTTCTTTACTAAAACCAATTATATGAGGCTGACGTAAAGTATTATTATTTGTCCATTCTAAAAAACTAACCCAACATGTAATTACTGGTTTTAGAAAAACAATATCTTTTTCTTTTATAACATCAATAAATGGACTTTCATAAGATCTAATTACATTAATATTTTCCATAAGTAAATACATATCTTTTTGTGTAAGAGAACCATTTGCGTTACCAATATATATAATTGAATCACCACTATATATCCCAAGTAATAACGATTTAACTGTTTTATTATTGAACTTAATACCACAAACTAATGCAAGCATTTTTTTGAATATTTTTGTCTTAAACCAATCATTGTGTTTTTTACCTTCTATATATTTACTATATCTATTTTTTGATACTATTCCTTCATAGTTTTTTTGTTTCATTAGTTCCAGTAATTGTTCACCATTATCAAAAGAATCAGTAATAGTGATATTTCTACTTTTCTTCACTGTTTTATTTAATATACTTATTCTTTCTTCTAATGGATAATCTCTAAGGTCTTTTCCATCAATATATAATATATCAAACAAAATGTATTTAACTGGGTATTTTATAGCATAATAACTAATTTTGGATTTAGTTCTAACTCTTTCTCTATATAAACTTAAATTGAATGATGGACGCATTTCATCATTCAGAATTATTAACTCTCCATCCAGTATTGCACTTCTAGTCTGCATTAAAGTATTTAATTCTTTTAATTCTGGATAAAACTCAGTTCTCTCATGACCTTTTTTGGTATATAACCTAATTATATCATTATCAATGTAAGTTAATCCCCTTATTCCATCCCATTTGATTTGATGTATATATTCTTCTTCATTAACTACTTTTGATGATAATATAGGCTCCATTGGCTTAATCATTTTCATACAATCTATTTCCTATCCTATTTGTTTCTTGGTAGTTGTTTTTTTCTTAGCTCTTGTAGATGGTTTTGCTTTGGCTGTTTTTGTTTCTTGTAAACTTGCTTGTAAAGCTTCCATCAAATCAATAATATTTTTTTCTGGTGTTTCTGGTGCTACTTTAACTTCTTTTCCTGCTATTTTCTGATTAATAAGCTCTGTCATTGCTTCACGATAATTGTCTTTGTATTTGCTAGGATCAAAATCTGCAGTTAGATTGCCAATTAATTGATTAGCTATTGTTAATTCCTTTTCATTAACTTCCTCATCTTCTGGCAATCCTGGAACTTGACTAATTGGACGAACTTCATCAGGATAAAATATTGTTTCCATTACTAATGTGTTTTCATACACTCTAAGAGCAGCTAATGATTGCTTGTTTCTTATTGTAATACGAGCAATAGCAATTTTTCCTGTATCATTCATAGCTTTTCTAAGTAACTTATATGCTTTACCTATTGTATCTTGCGGTGCTAGATAATAAGTTTTGTCAAAATAAATTGGGTCTATATCTGATAGATTGACAAAATCAACGATTTCAATTGATTTACCATCAATTTCATTTTTGACGGAATTAATGTCTTCATTAGTTATAATTACGAAATGTCCTGGCTCATATTCAAATCCTTTCACAATTTCATCTTCACTAATTTCTTTATTACACGTTGGACATGTTTTTTTGTACTTAATAGGGGTGTTGCATTCTTTGTGTAGATTTCTAAATCTTACGTCTTTATTTTCTGTTGCTGCAAACATTTTAATAGGTATATTTACTAGCCCAAAACTAATAGATCCTTTCCACATTGTATGCATTTAATTTACCTCTTTTCTAATTTTCTTCATAATCTCTTTCTTAATTTTGCAGAAAAATTTTATTGTAATACTTTACTAAAATAAATAAATTAAAACTTCCACTAGCCTAGCGTAGAATGATATAGGGTAATATGGAGCACGAACCATGACGGCGAGGTCAGCTTTTTTAATCAGGACGATTAATTAGCTGACGAAATATTACCCTATATCATTTGGAGCGGAAATCATTCTCATTAATACTTAGATTTTTTATTAAATAAATATTCTCCTATATATTATTTGTAAAACATTATAATTCATTCATCCTTTTATAATGCTAATTGTTATATAGCAATGTGAATCCATAAAAATAATTTAATTTTCTCTTATAAATAGTAATAAAATTATATTCATAAATAATAGTATATTAGTGTATATATTTATAATATTAAGGAGAGTTCTATGATTTATAATGAAATCTATGTATATGATGAAAAATCAAATATTCTTATGTTAACAAATGTAAAACAGTTAGATTACTATCTTAAAATAGGATTCAAAAGAATATCTGAGGAAGAAGCAAAACACCTTCCTAACTATGAGAAGATTAAAGAAATCTTAGACTCTTAATATATTCTAATAATAGTGACTTGGTAATATAATAATGCTATAATATTAATGGAAATCTGTTAATTATTATTATATAAAGAGGAGTTGTTTAGATGACACCAAGAAAAAAATATTATGAAAATACAAGTAAAACTTTAATTAAAGAGTTTAGTAAACGAAGAATAGAAGCATATTACTGCGAAACAAAAGAATTAGCTAAAAATAAAGCTTTATCGTTAATGCAAGAAGGTTCCGTAGTTTCTTGGGGCGGTTCTATGACTTTACACGAAATTGATCTTTTTACTAGTCTTAAAGATAGGGATTATACATTATTAGATAGAAGTCTTGCGAAAGATGTAAGCCAAGTAGATAAAATATATCATGAAGCATTAAGTGCGGATTATTATTTAACAAGCTCAAACGCTATTACTCTTGATGGTAAATTAGTAAATATTGATGGAAATGGAAATAGAATTGCAGCACTTATATATGGTCCACGAGAAGTTATTGTTATAGCTGGTATGAATAAAGTCGTTTTAGACGAAGATGAAGCTCTAAAACGTATTAGAAATGAAGCTTCACCTATTAATACTGTTAGACTAGATAAAAATACACCATGTTCACATACTGGTAAATGTGCTGATTGCCTTAGTGATGACTGTATATGTTGTCAAACGCTGATTACTAGAATGTCAAGAGTTCCTAATAGAATTAAAGTTATTTTAGTTGGAGAAGAACTCGGTTATTAAATTTTTTATAATATATTATTAATAAAAGCTTACTTGAAATATGTAAAATATCAAGTAGGCTTTATTTTATCTAAGCTAAGTAATTGCATCAATTTTTAATAAATCATAAAAATATAATTGGATTATTATATAGTTAAAAGGAATAATTTGTTAATTTCCTTATTGACATTAGTATGTTTATTATGATACGATTCCCATTAGAATTTAGTACATATAATTCTAATATATATAAAAAGGTGGTTTATATTATGAAACAATTTAATAAGAAGTTTATAATCATGTTAATGTCAATTATTGTTACCATTACATCTCTTCATTATAACTATGAACTGATATATGCAAATCAAGTACCTCAAGAACAACAACCTAGTTTATGGGCTTTAGAAGATATTCAAATGTTACAACATGTTTATCAGTTCATTGAACCCTCTATGTTTAGAGACTATAAATCTGAAGCAACAAAAGAGCAATTATATACAATTGGTGTTAATCTATATGAAAAGCTTTCAAATACTATTATCACAATAGAAAGCAAAAATTCCAACTATAGTGAATCTATACAAAAAGCTAACAAAATCAATCTATTCGTAACGAATATGGAAGATACTAATCTTCTTGAACCTATTACAAGAAATGATTGTATTTCAATGCTTTATAAAATTATTTCTTTATTAGAATCCACATACGAAGATTTTAAAATTGATTCTAATTTAACTTTTGATGATGCATCAACTATACCAAGCGAAAGTATGGAAGCCGTTCAATATTTTGTTTTTAATAAACTAATAAAAGGCTCTAATAATAAGCTTCATTTGCTTAATCCTTGTTCAAAAGAACAACTTCTTTCTCTTGTTACTAGAACATTTGAATACTATGTCCAAAAAAATGATATAGCGGCAAAAGGTGCCTTTTGGAAAGTATCAGGTGGTAAAAGTACAGTTTATTTATTAGGCTCTATACATATTGCTGATTCTAGTATTTATCCAATGAATAATGATATTCAAAACGCTTTTGATGAATCTGATATATTAGCTATTGAAGCTAACATTCTAGAAGATAAAGAAGGTATCGCTTATATGCAACAATTAATGTTTTATACAGATGGAACAACTATTGAAAAAGTTTTATCTAAAGAAACATACGATTTGTATGTAGCCAAAATGGAAAGTTATGGAGTTAATAAAGCTAAGTACGATTTATTCAAACCATGGGGAGCTGCATTAGCGATTCAAAACACAGAAACTGCAAAAGATAATATTGTTGGTATCCTTGGAGTAGATAATTTTTATATGATCCAAGCAATATATAAAAAACCTATTGTTGAAATAGAAGGTATTAAATTTCAAGCAGACTTATTTGACTCATTTTCACCAGAACTTCAAGAAACATTTCTAAAAAGTGTCTTAACTCCACAAGTATCTGATGATAACAATGAAGCTGTATCAACTACTGAATCTATCAAGAAAATGCTAGAAGCTTGGAAAGCTGGAGATGTTAAAAGCCTTGAAAAAATGTTAGCATTTGACGAAACTAGTAATGATGAATTTTCAAAAAAATTCTGGATTGATAGAAATAATCATATGTTTGATACTATACTAAAATATGTAAATGATGAAAGTAATAAGACTTATTTTGTAATTGTAGGAGCTGGACATATGGTTTCTAATACTGGTATCGTAAATCAATTACAAGAAAAAGGATATACTGTAACACAAATAAAATAGCATAAAATATATAATGATTCTAAGTAAAATGCTACTTATAATATTTTTTGATAACTAAAGTTTCAAAAAAGATATACTAGGATTGCTTAATGCTAATTCTAGTATATCTTCTTTTATGTTAACGATTATAATATAATCATTATAGTATTCTCCTATTTATATTCTATAATTGTCTTCATTACTGAATCTATATTATTAAAATAATCTTCTGCATTTGGTTCAATTATAATATCTGGAATAAATGACTCTATATCTTCACTTAAACGTTCAAAATATTTTACTGAATAACTAACTTTGGAATCAGTGTTTCTAAGCTCCAATAACTGAACTTGTCCATAATGATTGGGTTTTGCTCCTGTAGGTTCCCCTATGAAAGTAGCGTTAGTTTTATTTTGGAATGTCAAAGTGTTTAACATCGCTGATGAGAATGTACCTCTTCCAACTACTACAAATAGTTTATCTGATTGGTTTAAATTCTGCCTTTTATTCAATTCAATAAAAAATGGATCTAATATAGGCTCACTTCCTCCTTCATTATTTCGTAAATCGATTACTAATTTATTAACAGAATTATTATCAATGAACTTAAAAAGCTCATCATTAAAATCTCAAAATGATTTCAGAGCCATATTTGAACATTTGTTATATTTAAAGTATAACAACATTTCTTCTTCATAATATTGATACCAATAATTTTCATTTCTATTTTTAAGATATAACATTTTCTCCGATTTATCTGTATTCCTAATTATTAAATCTTTGTAGTTAAATCTTTTTGGAATAGCTTTAATAATATGTTCATTTCTATTTTCATCAACAAAAGTATATTGTGCTGATTCTTGGTTGGTTATTTTTAAACCATCTAAAAATTCTGGAATAATAATACTTTTTGTAATTAATTCTTTTAACCTACTTTCATTTTCATGAGGTATTATAGGTGTAAATAACTTAATAATTTCTTCTACACTTATTCCATCTATACTCTTTAATTTATAACCAATGAAGTCACTATATTCAGTTATAGAATCTATCAAATAAATCCCTTCATTAAAATAGTAAAATTCAAATGGATATTTTTTTTCTATGTTAAATAAAAATCTTGTATGTGCATCACCTACGGAAGCTATCCATCTACTAACTTCGGTAATTAATTCATTATCTGTTAGAGTATGTATATTTTCTTTTATAATATTAGCTTTCTTTAAATACTGTTGTTCATCTATTTTAAAAAATAGATTTTTATGGTGATTTGGCAATTGTTTACATATAAATTCAATATCAGCTAACCATTTCGCATCTCTATCGCCATTAATATCTTTACTTGCATATTCTAATGTTTCAAAATCTTTTATTTTAAACGTATCTTTTATTTTATTAATTACTTGTTCATGATTATTACTTTCATTATCTTGATAATTAAAACGCATCTCAAATATCATATCTCTTTCTTGAATAATATAATTATCATTTATTTCATTATCATTTTTGCTTTTAACTTTATATCCTTTGTTTCCACTAAGAAGACATTCTTCAACATTAATATCTTCTCTAATTCCTTTTAGAAGTTTATTAATATATTTTTGTTCACCTGTATATGGATAAATGCGAGCGGATGTCAATTCTAAGTAAATTTGATTATCTTTATTTGAAAAAACTACTACGGATCCATCTTCTTTACGTTCTACACATTCCCAATTAGAAGGATATTGTATCGTATAATTATCATTAGAATATGATATACCTTCAGTTATAATTTTCTCATCTTTAGTACCACAGCTTGTACATATAAAAATTATTAAAAGTAGTAAACTTATCTTTTTTATAAACAATTTCATGTTAAATTTCTCCTTATATTATTTTCTTATATTTTTTTCTACATTTCTTATTATTTTCATTAATATTACCTGTACTTGAAAAGTTCAACAAAACAATTGATATATATATAACAAAATATAGTGTCTCTGCCATTGTATATAATTTAGCTAGCTTAGAAACAGGAGTAATATCACCATATCCTAATGTTGTAAAAGTAACAACACTATAATATATAAAATCAAAAAATAATAAAGCTTCATGTTTTTGATCAGGGTATGTAAAATTATTCTGCCCTTTAGGAAAATCAATGTAATAAATAATTGAATACGCAATTGCAAATGTAATAATTATGTAAAATAACGATATTATAAAAATTATAATAAATGGTTTTTCTTTTTTATATACACTTGTATATGCTAGTATCATAATAAGAAACATAATAATGGTTACTACTGCTAGAACTAATATATAAGTATTTTTATTCCACACTTCTTCTGTTGCAATTTTACCTATATAGTATAATGGTATAAGTAATATAACAGCAAAAATAATTAATAATGATTTTATAAATTTAGTAATATTATTTTCTCTCATTCTTATAGTCCTTTCAAACCCAAATCAATAATTATTAAATTCACATAACGTTTTATCTGATTTTACTAGTAATACAATGCTTAATTTACTAACAATAATATAATGTATCTTTTATTAATGCGTTTCACTATTATATGGTCTAATTATTTTTTTGTCAATGGCTAATATTTTTAGTTTCCCAATTTGAAATAAGTTATAATACTCAATAATTCAATTATATTGATTTTAATATATTTATATAATATAATCTTTAGTATATAACATTATATAACCTTGTTAAATGTATTATTATCATATAATAGTTAGATTTATAATAACATGCTGATAACAAAAATGATACCAAATGTACGCAAAAAAATTATACAAGGAGTTGTTGAACATATGGATAATACTTATAAAATGAAATTAATTAAAGAACTAGAATCAGGTGATATTATTTTACATCCTTTGTATAGATTAGATGGATTAATGCTTATTAATAGTTATAGAAGTTTATCTGAGGATTTAATTGATAAAATCACTAATCATCTTCCTCATACTCTACCTGTATTAATTACATCTTCTAAAAAAAATCTAGACTATATAATAGACAATGAAGTAAATCGATCCAAAAAATTCATTGATAATCTAAAATTAATAGCTACTAATACTAACAAACTAACTAATCATCCAATATCAATAGATACATTTATTGACGAACCTCTATATACTAATGATGAAAATATTGATGAAAATATTGATTTAAAACTTAATCATAAAGAAATAGATGTTTATCACCTATTTTATAGTATGCCTTTTTTCTCATCATTCCAAAATATACTGGACTCACAAGACTTAAAAAACAGAACGAAAAAACTAAAAAACATGTTAATAGATACTATTGTGTCAAATGATGAACTATATAACTTATTAATACAGCTAAAAAACTATAAAAACATTATATTAATTCATAGTATTAATGTAACAACTGCATCATTACTAATAGGTTTAACATTAGAGTTAACTGATGATGATTTAATTGATTTATGTCTAGCAGCTCTATATTCTAATATTGGATATTTAGAAATACCCAAAGAACAATTTGATTATTTTCTAAAAAACCATGGAGACGATATAGACATTATAACAAAACAATTAGAGGTGTTTATGAAAACCTCAAAAGATATACCTCTTTTAAGAAAAGATTCTATAATATATGGTGTATTAGATAGAAATGAAGCAATTAACGGAACAGGAATACCTAATAAGAAGAGAGGAAAAGAGATTAGTCTTTTTGGTAAAATTCTTGCTATAGCTCAGAGCTATGATATATTAGTTGGAGGATATTTATATAATAATGGGATAAGTCCAGCAGAAGCCATTAATGAAATATGGAAGAAAAAAAGCGTTAACTTTGATGAAAATATATTATTAAATCTTATACATAAAACAACAACATTCAAACTAGGCTCTTATATAACTTATCATAAAAATAAAAAAGCAGAAATAATAGGTTTTAGTAATTATTTAGAATCACCTCACCTCCCAATAATAAAACTTAATAATGGATTAACTATTGATTTAACTAAAAAATAAAAATAGGCTGTCTCAAATCTGAGACAGCCCCCATTATATTTAAGTATATATTACTTATAAAGTGGATATTTTGATACTAAGTCTTTTACTAGCTTTTTAGCTTTTTCTTTATTATTATCAAAATCAGTAAGTGCTATATAAATAATCTCTGCAATTGTATCCATATCTTCTTCTTTCATACCTCTTGATGTTACTGCTGGTGTTCCAAGTCTTACTCCACTTGTAACAAAAGGACTTTTTGGATCAAATGGAACTGTATTTTTATTACATGTAACAGATACTTCATCTAACATCTTTTCTGCTTCTTTTCCAGTTAACTCTATATTCTGAAGATCAACTAATAATAAATGATTATCTGTACCACCAGATACAATATTAAATCCTCGCTTAATTAATGAATCTGATAAAGCTTGTGCATTATTAATGATTTGTTGTTGATAATCTTTAAATTCTTCTGATAAGGCTTCTTTAAAGCTTACAGCTTTCGCTGCTATTACATGCATTAATGGACCACCTTGAGTTCCTGGGAAAATAGCCTTATCAATTATTTTTGCATATTTTTCTGAACATAATATAAGTCCACCTCTAGGGCCTCTTAATGTTTTATGTGTAGTAGTAGTAACAAAATCAGCATAAGGAACTGGATTAGGATGATGCCCTGTTGCAACAAGTCCTGCTATATGAGCCATATCAACCATCAAATATGCTCCTACTTCATCTGCTATTTCTCTAAATTTCTTAAAATCAATTGTTCTTGCATAAGCACTAGCTCCTGCAATGATTAATTTTGGCTTACTCTCTTTTGCAATCTTCATTACTTCGTCATAATCAATATATCCCTCTTTATTAACACCGTAAGGAACTATATTATATTGTTTACCAGATATGTTAACAGGACTTCCATGAGTTAAATGTCCACCATGAGATAGATTCATACCCATTACAGTATCTCCTGGATTAAGAACTGCAACATAAACAGCTAAATTTGCATTAGCACCAGAATGTGGTTGAACATTTGCATGTTCTGCTCCAAATAACTCTTTTGCTCTATCTCTTGCTAAGTCTTCAGCAATATCAACACATTCACAACCACCATAGTATCTTTTCCCTGGATAACCTTCTGCATATTTATTAGTAAGTGGACTTCCCATAGCGGCTAAAACAGCTTCTGATACAAAGTTCTCAGATGCAATTAGTTCAATATTATTTCTTTGTCTATTAATTTCTTTGTCAATAGCATTTGCTATCTCTGGATCAAATTTTTTAATTTCATCAAAACTATACATAATAAGCTCCTCCATTTTCACATTGTAAATCGTTGAAATCATTATAACACAAGTTAAAAAGTATTGAAATATAATTTTTCGTAAAAATCAATTGTGTTAATATTAAATATATTGTGTGAATAGTTTTGGGTAATAATATATACTATTAATCATTCTATATTTATAAACTAGTATTTTATCGTTAAAATTACGTTATTTAATTGATAGTTTCATAAGTATAGTGTACAATATAATTCGAATAATTAAAGATACTTATTAAGCTTTTTAGAGCAAATATTTAATTAAGGTGATATTATTATGAACTATAAATTATTATTTAAGTTTGCTATGCTGGCTGGAGAAATTATGCATAGAAATGGAGCTGAAACTTATAGAGTTGAAGATACTATTAATAGAATTCTGAATACATCTAACTTCAGTGTTATTGAATCATTTGTAATTCCTACTGGAATATTTGCGACTTTAGATGATCCTTCTATTTCTATGATTACATATGTAAAAAGAGTTAATAAACGGACAATTGATTTATCCAAAATTGAATTAGTTAATGCTATTTCTAGAAAATATTGTAGTAACCAAATATCTTTGGAAGATGCATATAACGAACTGGTTGAAGTTCAGAAAAAGCCAAGCTATACCAATTGTGTTAATATTATTGCAATTGGTCTTGCGGCAGGCTTTTTCGCAATTGTATTAAGTGGAAATATATATGATTTTATAGTATCTACTGTTATTGGTTGTATATTATCCGTTATTCAAATTTTCTTTAACAAATTTAATATATCTAAGTTTTTTTATGATATATTCGGAGGAAGCGTTATTGCTCTTATAGCTATAATCTTTACAAAACTAATACCTGTAGGCAGTAATATTGATATTATTATTATTGGAGCGATAATGCCTTTAGTTCCTGGTGTTTCTTTTACTAATGCAATTAGAGATACTATTGAAGGAAATCTCCTTGCAGGTATATCTCGAGCCGTAGATGCTTTTATCGTTGCAGCTTCAATAGCAACGGGTGTAGGTGTTATGCTAAAATTATTTTATGTAATATATGGAGGGCAAGCTTTATGATTATTCAAGTTATTGCTGCTTTTTTTGCAACATTATTTTTTTCTATTATGTTTAATGTTTCTAAAAATCAACTTATATATTGTGGCTTTAATGGTGCTATTGGATGGCTTGTGTATCTAGCATCTCTGTCACTGAATTCAATTGTTTTATCTAGTTTCTTAGGCGCATTAACTGTAAGTGTATTTGCTCAAATTCTTGCAAAA
Source organism: Vallitalea sp. (assembly GCA_025210515.1). Classification (GTDB taxonomy): domain Bacteria; phylum Bacillota; class Clostridia; order Lachnospirales; family Vallitaleaceae; genus Vallitalea. The sequence goes on from JAOARM010000033.1 coordinate 140,658, forward strand.
ATCAGGAAAACTCCAGTTACAGTATTTTTAATATCAGGAATAATTCCACTAGTTCCTGGTGCTATTTTATATAAAACTATTTATTATATTGTTGAAGAAGATTATACTATGTCTAACTATTATGGTATTCAATCTCTTCAAATAGCTGGCGCTATAGCCGTTGCCATAATTTTAGTGTCTTCTGTAACAAACACAAAAAAACGCAACTAATATTTTAAAAAAGAGGGCTATTCATTAAGTAATATAGCTATAACTTTAGCTAACTCAGCTCTTGTTATTTGCTTATCTGGCTTAAATTCACCATCTGGAAAGCCTATCATTATTTGTTCCTGTGCTACTATCATAATGTATTTTTCTGCCCAATGACCTTTAATATCATTAAAAACTTCTTTACTATTTAATCTATTAAGAATTTGTTCAAACGGATATTTTTCACCGGGACAATTAGGTTTTTTTATTGGATCAATTTCATAGTGTCCAAGTATATGTTTTCTATCTACTGGTATTTTAACATCCCATTTCTTTTTAATATAATCAATAATATATTGATGAAGCCATATAGTAGCTTCTAATTGTACTTCTGTTAGTGCACCCTTTGTCTTATTATAAATACCTTCATGTTCAATAGAAACAGAATACCAATTAGGATTAACTTCTTTTTCTTTAACTATTTCTGCTTTAGATATACTTATATCTTTTGCTTTTAATCCATTTGCCCATGCATTATCTTCAATTTTAACAAACTGGTATATTTGTCCATCTCTAGATACAAGAAAATGTGCTGATGATACATTATTAGTAGGTGTAGTAAACCAGTTAATAGCTGAATTAGCTGATCCTTCTGTAATATGATCAACAATTATTGTAGGTATATACCCTCTTCTACTTGACTTATTAGTATGTTTATTTCCTTTCCATATTATAGTGTAGTCTTTCACTTCTATAATCACCTCTTTCTTCCACAAATATAGTTATATTGAATTATATGCATCTTTCAATACGATATATTTTATTATATGCTTGTCCAAAGAAAAAAGTGATAAAAACCAAAAAATGATGCTATCGAACATATAATTCGACAACACCATTTTATAATCATTCTACTTTTGTTTTCCTCTTTTTTCTAGCATACGCAGATTGCTTATCTAGACACTCTTGACATCTCAGATAACCTGTAGTATGAGGCTTACTACAATCTATACATAAGCCTTTTTCTTTTCTAGCCTCTTTTAATTTTCTAGTATAAAATGTACTCTTCATTATATCTCCTACTTTCTGACCAAACCTTCTAGTATATATGTTGTCCTTAATTACTGCTAATAAACTTATTAATATTTATGTTTTTAATCACTTATTAAAGTCATATTGCCAATATCCTATATCTATCCACTTATCAAATTTCCTTCCAACTTCTTTGAAGTGACCTGCTTTATAAAACCCCAATTTTTCATGAAGTTTTACACTCTGTGGATTAGGAAGTGCAATAACCCCCATTATATTATGAATCTCTAACTTGCCTAAAGACCTAATTAGTTCTTCGTATAATTTTGATCCTATTCCTCTACTCATATAGTCCCGATGTACATACACTGTAGATTCAACACAATAACGATATGCACTTCTAGTTCTCCATGTTGATGCGTATGCATAACCTACTACTTGTCCATCCAATTCATAAGCAATATAAGGGTATTTAGACGATATTTTTTGAATTCTTTCTATCATCTGATCAATTGTAATAATATCTTCTTCAAAAGTAACTACTGAATTCTGTATATAATAATTATATATATTACAAATATCTTCAGCGTCGTGAACCTGTACATTTCTAATCATGGTATCACCTCTATCTCATATGATTATTATATAAATATCATTAATAATCTTATATATATTATATAATTATATTCAGTTTTTATCAACATAGTAGTAATCACATTTATCCCTTTTTTTCAAGTGCATTAATAATATATTTCTAACTATCAAATAAATAAAATGATATATTTCTAACTAAAATTATTATACATTACTATTGCAACGAGCTTAATAATAGTCTATTATTATATAAAGATTTAATACATATACTTATTAACTGGATGTGAAATAATATGAATATAGATTTTTCATTGATAATACAAATAATTTTTATAGCATTAGTATTTTATTTATTCTACGTTAATGTAGATACTAGAGTTTGTATTCGTTATATAAAGACATTTTTTATATATGAGCAACTATCTCTAAAATACTGCTTAGACTATAAGATTATATTATCCCAAAAAGATACTGAATCTTATCACCGATATGAAATATGGCGTTTCTTTGAGAAAGTTAAATAATATTCGATTTACCTTATATTAATTACTAACAGGAGGAAAATAAATTGAATATTATTATAGACATTTTATCAACTATCTTAAACTATATTAACACAATGATTAATGATTGGGGCATTACTATTATTGTTGTGACACTAATAATTAGACTTTTATTAGTACCTCTATCAGTTAAGCAGAAACAAAGTTTAGAACTACAACAAAAACTTTCAAAAGAGATGGAACAGATAAAAAACAAGTATAAAAATGACAAAGTTAAAATGGAACAAGAAATTGCTAAAGTAACTAGTAAATACTCAGGCAGCATGTTAGGCTGTTTACTTACATTTATACAATTACCTATTATGATTTCATTATATAAAGCTATTTCAAATATTCCAATGGAAATATCTACAACTGTTATACTTCCGTGGATTAATAATATACAAATGCCAGACACTTATTATATAGTACCTATTATTTCACTTGTTATTCACCTCATGCCTAATATATTTTATTATATTGGGGTGTTTAAGCAACTAGAGCTACCTAAACCAAATAAAGTAATGATTATAACAACAATTATAATGAATGCTTTAATTATATCTCATGCACCTGTTATAATTGGTCTGTATTGGATAATTTCTGGTCTGTATAATTTAGTAGAGCAATTGATAACTAATCTAATAAAAGTAAAACACACAAGATTTTCATAAGAACATATAAAAGGGGCTGTCTCAACCTAGTCTATCTTCCTTTATATTGACATTAAAAATGTATTATAAAACAGCCCTTTTATATTATAATTTTAATATGATGTTTCATACTGACGAATTAAATATCATATTAAAATCATATATTATATAGGGTGATTATATGTTAATTGATAATTATGAAGTAAATTCCTATATTGTTAATTTATCAACGGATGAAAAAATACCATTTCATGAGCTACCACAAGATGAACTTAGAAAAATTCAAGAAAAATTGATTAATCAAATTGTTACTGATATTGGATATGAAATTAAAAGTATGAAAATTAATAAATAACATAAGCAAAGCTGTTTCATAATACATTCTATATTATAAAACAGCTAATCTGATTGCAATTATGTACCAAGAGTCTAACATATGTTAGACTCTATATTTAATTATATAAAGAGGGCTATAAGCAATTGTCACATTCTTCTTTCGTTGCTGCTTCGTCTGCTGGAGTTGGGTCTTTTACTGGTTCATAGCAAGGTGTAATTGTTTTTGGTCTAGTACATAATTCTAATGGTTGAATACTTTGCTCTAATAAATCACCTTCAACAAACTCAAGACAAGCACTTTCACATGGATTAATAGGAATACATTTTGGTGGAACACATAATCCTGCGTGCTTAATTTTGTATTGAACAAAATAAATAGCTTTAATATATAATGTTAAACCAACTGCCATACACTCTTCTTCAAGATCAAGTTCAATAACTTTTGCTAACGCTTGACATCCAATACCTTGACGTAATTCATTATTTCTTTCTGGTCCTTCAACAAATCCTAAATAGTTGATACTTGGAATACATTCTTTACATTCACCATAATATGATACTCCATATGGTGTATATAAATCAATTGTAATTGATGGTGGATTAGTATCATCATCACAATGTGGCGAATCTTTATCTGGAAGATACAACGCTTGGAAACATTCTTCTGCTAATACTTTACAATTTCTATCTAATAATTTTACTGCAAATCTTACTTTTAATCTTGATAAAGTGATTCTCACACAGTTAGGTCTTTTTGGTAAAGTTTCAACTGAAGAACCGCATACATCGTCAATACTAAAATCTATACCAATAACCTTCAAATCAACAGCGGCAGTTGTAGGATTCTTTTCTAATAAACAGTGAGGTATTTTAATTTCTCTACAAAGATTAATACCACATTCATCAAAAACAACTGGAGCTACACAAGTTAATAATTTAGGTTCTCCTAATGGAGGGCATACACATGCATCTTTAGCAGGGTCAATAGGATGATCAGGATTACATACAGGACAATTTCCATCTACAGGTCTACGCATAAATTTTCCATCACCTTTGTGGAAACATATTTTGCAATCAGACACTTTATTTCCTCCTTAAAATTAATTTCAATATATTTTATGAATAATTGTGAAGTAGTGTTACAGGATTAGCTGTTATAATTATAATTTGTCTAGTTTTTTTATTGCATTATTCTAACCATCTTAGAATAATATATTAATAAACAAGTAATTGATATCTGTATTTAATAAAAGGGGGACTGTAATATGCCATTTTTACTTTCGAAAAACAATGCGTCAAACTTACTTATAGACAAAACTGGTGAAAGTATATTCTATAGACACTATCCATCTAAATTTAATCAAAGAGCCATAGTAATTGCAAAAAGTACAAGTAATGAATACGCCGCTTCTCTTGATGAATATAACAATATTCATATTATATATAAAAACTCAAATAATAGTTTAGTACATCTATATGAGAACAATAATAAGTTTGATAAAAAGATATTACTAGATGATTATAATAATGCGTATCAAATATCCAACTTAAAATATATATATTATAGAAAAAATTATTTATTCTACTGTGCTCATAATCCATACGAAAAAACTAGCGACTTAATATTTCATTCATTTATGCAAAATGAATATACAGAACCACAATCTTTAATATCTATTCCTCATCTTGCTTCACCATATGAATGTATCTTGTATAATGATATTATTTATTTACTATGTCAATTACAAAATAATGGTAGTTACGAACTTAACTTATATGAGTATAATATTAACAACTCTTCTTGGAATGAATATGAAACTATTGTTACTTCTACTACTCCATTTACTAGTTATTCACTATGTATTAATAATAATACTATTCATGTTACATATGAAAAAATAGAATCATCACTCAATAGAATATATTATATTTCTAACATAAAAGAAAAATGGGAAACACCACTTGAGATATATTCTAGTATTTCAAGACTTTCACCTGTTATTTTTACATATAATAATATTATATGGATTAATTTTAAAGAAAATAATCAATTAAAAAATTCTCTTTCCTCAAATAACGGATTATCCTTTACTACTCCGCAGCTATGTTCATCTCAGAGTAAAGAAGCTAGATATTATTATTTCTATGGTTATAAAAGTAATAATCTGTCTGGAAATAAATTCTATGGTTATATTAATAAATACCCTATATTAGCCGTACTTAGCCAAGTTGATACTGATAATATTTTACTAAGTAATAATAGTAACTTAGAAATAAAATCAATTATTGAAAATTTTACTTCAACCAAAACATATAATAGCATTACTCTGAAACAAGAAATAGAAGAGCAAAAAGAAATCCAGAAAAATATTAGTACTCAATATGACAATCTAGCAAAAATGGCTAAAGAACTTCAAGAACAAGCAAAAATGTGGAAATCAAAATTTGCTAAATCAGAACAAGAGAACAAAAAACTCAAAAAGAAAATTAGAAAAGCATATGTATCATCTTTTAATAATACTACTGCAACATCATCAAGTAATAATGTAGTTAAAACTGCAGATAAACAGTCTAACTCTAATATCTCAGCAACTAATACAAAAAATCAAGGAGAAGATTTAATTTAGTACTTTGCACTTATTTCTGTGTAATATGACGTACTATCTTTTAATAATTTTTATATATTTTTATCAATATAATTAATTATTATAATACTCATTATTTGACAACTAAATAAGTCTGAAATTAATATAACACTTTATGCTAGTATATATTAATTTCAGACTTGCCTCTCTACTGTCATAAGTAATAATGTATTAATTATTTATCATGTATATCGGTTCTTTACTTATTTTTCTTTTTTAATCTTGCTGCATATTCTAAAGTTGCATTAATATGCGAGTCATTATGCAATCCAAGTTCATGTTGTCTATAATTTTCATCATAACAACTTTCTAATTCAAAGAAATTATCGTCAGTTTTTTCTATATGATTTTTTAGTTTTTCTCTATACCCTTGTAACAACTTCTCATATTCTTTATTTGAAGCTAAATTAATTTTTTCGCCTCTATCATTTTTCATATCAAAAAGTTCTTCACTATTGTCCTCTTTGTATACAGTATACTTGTAGTTTTCATCTAAAAACATTCTACCTGGAACAATATACCCATCATACTCATCATACCATTCTCCACAAACATAAGAGTTTTCAGTTTTGTCACTTTCTCCTATAATCTGCTTATAATGACTTTTTCCTTCTGCTCCTTGTAAATCAGATATTCCAGCGTAATCAGCTAATGTTGGCATAATATCTAAAAGGGACACTAATCCATCAATATTTCTATAACCTTTCACACCATTTCCAGAATAAATCAAAGGAACTCGGTTAGTCTCTTCATAAAAGGCACCATATTTAGTTACTAAATGATGAGCTGCCATACCTTCACCATGATCTGCGAAAAATACAATTAAAGTATCATCTTTTTTTCCAGATTGTTCTAATGCATTAAGTATTCTACCAATTTGCTTATCGACTATGCCAATATAATGATAATAAGCATATAAATAATGTCTAAAATCATCTTCTTTCCAATTAACTACTTGACTTTGACGGCGATGAGCACAACACATATATTGTATAAACTCAGGGCGGTTAATTTCATCATCAAAATCAAAGTTATCAGGAAGTGTAGGTAACTCTTCATTTATATTAAAATCTTTATGTCCGAATTCATTTTCACCAATGTAATTACATATATTATGAGGATTTTGTAAATCAGCAACAAGTAAAAAAGGTTTTTCAGAAACATCTTCCTTTAGATACTCTACTACTTTTCTTGTAGTATCTTCATCAAAAAAAGTTTCATAATTAACTTCTATAGCGGGATTTTCTCTTTCACTTTTTATTTGTGTACCTTTATCAACTTTAAACCCACGAAGAGCACCGTAATCATGTGTTTTTCCATAATGCACACACTCATAACCATTTTTACTAAATAGGTCTCCTAACGTTTCAATTTCTGTAGATATTGTAGGAAATCCTTGATCTGGTAAATTACTTAAAATCTCTGTTTGATGTGGATATTTTGAACTCCAAAATGATGCTCTTGCTGGTTGGCATAATGGACATGTAGTATATGTATTTTCAAAAACAACACCATTCTTAGTTAAGCTATCAATATTGGGTGCATTTACATACGTATTTCCATAAGCACTTAAAGCTGTAGCACTTAGTTGATCACAGATAATAATTAAAATATCTTTCATTGCTATCTCCTTATATTCATTTTTGTCATATTATGTTTACACATTTCTATTAAAAATCAAACGTTTATTATATATTAGAAAAGCTACATAATATTATATCATAATAATAACATGTAAAAAAGCAGATAAATCTATAAAAGGCTGTAAAATAACACAATTTTTATAGAGCAAACCTTTGATACTTCTATAAATGTATTATCTCACAGCCTCTTATTACTTGGATTAGTGCTAATAAATATAAAATATTTTTTTCATTACATATTAATATTATTTACATCAATAATTTCTTCAGCAATAGGTCTAAACTTTTTATTTTTCCATTTATTTTCATTAAGTCTTATAATTATATATGATAATCCTAATGTAATTAATCCAAAAATTACTTGAATAATTTCATTATTACCTAAACCAATCTGTAAAGAAACTAAATATCCTATACCAATTCCTATTAATAACGAAATTAATGGAATGCAATACATAATGAATACAGCTTTTAAAAAGCTACTTTGTTCAAGAGATATTATAACTGTATCACCTATTTTTGCATTACACTTATTTTCAGCTTTTAATATCATTTCTTTTGTTTCAAGTCCAGCAGTACATGCTCTACATTTAGCACATGCTTCCTTTCTCTCTAACTTAACTGTTACTATATCGTCATCTTTATTTATAACAATCCCAGTTTCTGCCATTATATCTACTCCTTAAATATATAATTAATCTCAAACATTAATTATATATTATTAAAAACATATATACAAGTTTTCTCTACTTCCACTTAAATACCTATGATTAAAGTGTAATGGATTAGCTATATAACAGCGATTAAATAATACACCATCAAAAGCTGATAAATAAACTATTTATACTTCAACAGTATCAATCTTAATACTTAATTCTTCTAATTGCTTCTCATCTACAGTTCCAGGTGCGTCAGTCATTGGACAAGATGCATCTTTCACTTTAGGGAATGCAATTACGTCTCTAATACTTTCTGATCCTGTCATTAACATAACAATTCTATCAAGTCCGTATGCTAATCCTCCGTGTGGTGGTACTCCATACTTAAATGCATTTAGTAAGAAACCAAATCTTTCATATGCTTCTTCTTTACTAAAACCAAGTGCTGCAAACATTTTCTCTTGAATATCTCTTTGGTGAATTCTAATACTTCCTCCACCAATTTCACATCCATTAAGCACAATATCATATGCAATTGCTCTAACTCTACCTGGATCTGATTCAAGATATTGAATATCTTCTTCCATAGGCATTGTGAAAGGATGATGCATAGCTGTATATCTTTTTTGTTCTTCATTGTACTCAACTAATGGGAATTCAGTTACCCATACAAATTTAAAATCATTACCTTCCATTAATCCAAGTCTCTTAGCTATTTCAAGTCTTAAATTACCTAATGTATTATAAACAACACTATTTTTGTCAGCACAGAATAATAATAAATCTCCTGGTTTTCCATTCATAGCTTTTACCATGTTCTCTACTACTTCATCTTGAAGGAATTTTGTAATTGCTGATTTATAAGTACCATCTTCATTAATTACAATCCATGCCATTCCTTTTGCACCATAAGTTTTAGCTAATTCTCCTAGTGCATCAATTTGTCTTCTAGGTAGATTTCCAAGTCCTTCTGCATTAAGACCTCTTACACTTCCGCCACTTGCAACAGCACCAGAGAATACTTTGAAATCACAGTCTTTTACAATCTCTGATAAATCAACAAGTTCAAGATCAAATCTAAGGTCTGGTTTATCTGAACCATATCTATCCATAGCTTCTTTATATGTTAATCTTGGAATAGGTAGTTCAATATCTACATCAAGTACTTCTTTAAACATCTTAGATAATAATCTTTCATTTACATCAATAACTTTATCTTGATCAACGAATGATAATTCCATATCTATTTGTGTAAATTCTGGTTGTCTATCAGCTCTAAGGTCTTCATCTCTAAAGCATTTTACGATTTGGAAATATCTATCGTAACCTGATAACATTAATAATTGTTTAAAAATCTGTGGTGATTGTGGAAGGGCGTAAAAATTACCTGGATGTACTCTACTTGGCACTAAATAATCTCTTGCTCCTTCTGGAGTACTTTTTGTAAGCATTGGTGTTTCAATTTCTAAGAATTCTTCATCACTTAAAAAGTCTCTAGTAATCTTAGCTACTTTATGTCTCATTATAATATTTTTCTGTAAATCTGGTCTTCTAAGGTCAAGATATCTATATTTTAATCTTAAATCTTCTTTAACATTACTATCTTCTTCGATTTGGAATGGTGGTGTTTCAGCTTCTGATAATATTCTAAGCGAATGTGCTCTAACTTCAATTTGTCCAGTTTTTAAGTTAGGATTAATAGTCTCTTCTGAACGACTTTCAATAATTCCTTCAACTGCAATAACAAATTCACTTCTTAGCTTTTCAGCTTTTTTGAACCCATCATCACCAATGCTACTAGCATCAAAAACAACTTGAAGTAATCCTGTCTTGTCTCTAAGATCAATAAATATAACTCCACCTAAGTCTCTTCTTTTTTGAACCCATCCCATTACTGTAACTTTGTCATCGATATTTTTAACACTTACCTCTGTACATTTATTCGTTCGTTTTAAACCTTGCATTGATTCGCTCATTAGAACTTACCTCCTATTTCTTTTTTCATAAAATCAACTAATTCATCAATTTTAACATCTGTTTGTTCTCTTGTTTCCATATTTTTAACAGTTACGTTGTTTTCTTCTATTTCATTGTCTCCAATAATAACAGAATATTTACAACCAATTTTATTTGCATATTTCATCTGAGCCTTTACACTTCTATTCATTAAATCTGTCTCAGAAGAAATATTATTATCTCTTAAACTATTAACAAGTGAGAATGTTGTTTTCTTAGCATTATCTCCCATTGCTCCTACATATATATCTCTAGTAGGTACATATTCTTGTTCGCCATTAACAGCTTCCATAGTCATTATTAATCTTTCAATTCCAGCTCCAAATCCTACAGCTGGTGTAGCGTTTCCACCACATTCTTCAATAAGTTTATCGTATCTTCCTCCACCACATACAGTGCCTTGTGCACCAATATCATTAGATATGAATTCAAATACTGTTCTAGTATAATAATCTAATCCTCTAACTATCCATGGATCAACTATATATTTAATTTCCATAGCATCTAATAAACTAAGTAGTTCTTCAAAATGTACTTTACATTCATCACTAAGTTCATCTTTAGCAAGAGGTGCATCTTTTAATACTTCTTTACATTTTTCATTTTTACAATCTAATATTCTAAGTGGATTTTTTTCGTATCTTTCTAAACATGTAGGACATAGAGAATCCATGTTTTTAGCTAAAAATTCTTTTAGTGTTTTATTATATTTCTTTCTACATTCTGGACCACCAAGACTATTAATGTGAAGTTCAACATTAGTGATTCCTAAGTTTTTCAGCAAACTAGCAGCAAGAGAAATAACTTCTGCATCAGCAGATGGCTTATCAGAACCAAAAAGCTCTACACCAAACTGGTGAAACTGACGATATCTACCTGCTTGAGGTCTTTCATATCTAAATGCAGGTGTAAGATAAAATAGTTTTGTTGGCTGTGCATCTGCATACATTTTTCTTTCTAGATATGCTCTTACCACTCCAGCAGTTCCTTCTGGTTTAAGCGTAATGTTTCTTTCGCCTTTATCCATGAAACTGTACATTTCTTTCTGTACAATATCAGTTGTTTCACCTACACCTCTCTGAAATAGTTCTGTATGTTCAAATATAGGTGTACGGATTTCTTTAAAGCCATAATTCTCACAAATATCATTAACTATTCCTTCTAGTTTTTTCCAAGTATTCATATAGCTTCCATATATATCTTTTGTGCCTCTTGGTGCATTTGTCAACATATAACTCACTCCTTTATATCGTTTTTAGAGAAATAAAAAATCCCGTCACTGACTTAATGTCAGGGACGAGATGTATATAATCATATTCATTCCGCGGTACCACCCTAATAGAAACATACGTTTCCACTCTTAATCTTTTAACGGTGATGAACCGAATTCGCTTACTAGTTGTTTGCTTTCAACGAGCCACTCAAAGGTGTCTTTCAATCATGGTCTATAAGAAGCTTTCCAGCTAATGGCTTCTCTCTCTAAATAGGTGGTCATAATCTACTTTTCCTCTTCAACGTTTTATATAATATATAGTAAAATAGTTTCTTACAGTTTATTAGTTTATTCTATATTTGTCAAGCACTTTTTAACATTTTCCATAAAAAGAACTAATTATATATGCTTTTCTTAACATTTATTTAGGTTACAAAATTATTATTTCAATTAGTATTAGTCAATGTTTTAATATATTCCGTTAGGGCTATTTTATCTCCTCCCGACATATTAATTTCTCTTACTATAGCAGAACCTACTATAAAACCATCTACATTTTTTTGTAATTTTATAATATCGTCTTTATTGGAAATTCCAAATCCTACTGCTATAGGTAGATGAGAATTTTTTTTAACCTCTTTTAGATAATCATCGATATTTTTATAAAAACTAGATTTTTCTCCTGTTACTCCTAATGAGGATACACAATAGACAAAACCGTTACATCCTTTTATAATTTTATTAATTCGATCTTTCGACGTAGGTGCAACTAAAGGTATTAAGCATAGTTTTTCATAGTCCATTATTACTTCTAGTTCGTCTCTTTCTTCATAAGGTAAATCAGGTATTATTAAACCATCAATTCCTATTTCCTCACATCTATTAATAAATTTTTCTTTTCCATATATGATAATAGTATTGTAATATACTAAAAACAATAAAGGTATATTAGTATTTTCCCTAATATCTTTTACTAATTTTAATATTTTATCAACTGTAACACCTGCATTTAATGCTCTTTGACCAGCGGCTTGTATTACTGGTCCATCTGCTAAAGGATCAGAAAAAGGAATTCCTAATTCAATAATATCAGCTCCTCCTTCTTCTAAAGCATACACAAATTCTTCTGTTTTGCTAATATCAGGGTCACCTGCTGTTAAATACCCTATAAAAGCTTTTTTATTTAATGATTGTAGTTCTTGAAATTTTTTCGTTATTCTATTCATATTTTCAACTCCATAACTATTATTTTTAGTTTTTCATGTTATACAATTTTTACTTTAAATTAAGAATAATTACGTATTCAAGATAGTATGTACATCTTTATCTCCTCTTCCAGATATATTAATAATCACTATCTCATCCTGTTTCATATTAGGTACAATTTTACTTGCATAAGCAACTGCATGTGAACTTTCTAATGCTGGTATAATACCTTCCGTGTGAGATAATAATCTAAGTGCATTTACAGCTTCTTCGTCTGTAACTGCTTCATATTTTGCTCTACCTATCATATGTAGATATGAATGCTCTGGTCCAGTTCCCGGGTAATCAAGTCCTGCCGAAATAGAAAAAGCGGGTTTTATATTTCCATTATCATCAGCTAGTAGATATGTTTTCATACCATGCAATACTCCTACTTTCCCCTCTGCACCTTTTGTTAATACCGCAGCATGTTTACCTGTTTCAATACCCTTTCCTCCTGCTTCAACTCCAATAAGTGATACTTCTTCATTTTGAATGAATGGGTAAAAGATACCTGCTGCATTACTTCCACCACCAATACATGCAATTACTGCATTAGGTAATTTATTTTCTTTTTCTAATATCTGTTTTTTCGTTTCATCTCCAATTATTCTTTGAAAATCTCTCACCATTGTAGGATATGGGTGGGGGCCTACTACCGAACCAATTACATAAAATGTATCTTCCACTAGTTTTACCCATTGTCTAATTGCTTCATTAGTAGCATCTTTCAATGTTTTTGTACCAGATGTTACTGGTTGTACTTTTGCTCCTAACATTTTCATCTTGAATACATTAAGTTTCTGCCTCTTAATATCTTCTTCTCCCATAAACACTGTACATTCCATACCAAATAACGCTGCACCTGTAGCAGTAGCGACTCCATGCTGTCCTGCACCTGTTTCTGCTATAACCTTTGTTTTCCCCATTTTCTTAGCTAGCAATAGTTGTCCTATAACATTATTTATTTTATGAGCCCCTGTATGATTAAGATCTTCTCTTTTCAAATAAATCTTAGCACCTTTTAGATGTTTAGTTAAATTCTCTGCATAATATAGAGGTGATTCTCTTCCTACATAATCTTTTAGATAATACTTATATTCATTAATAAATTTCTCATCTTTTATATATTTGTTGTAAGCTTCCTCAAGCTCTTTTAATGGATACATTAATGTCTCTGGTACATATTGTCCTCCAAAATCGCCAAATTTGGTTTTCATACTTTCATCCTCCTATTTGATTATTTTATATGTTCTAACACATTAAATAACTCTTTTATTTTGTTTTCATCTTTTATTAGATTAGTTTCTACACCTGAATTAATATCTATTACTTGGGGTTTGACAGTGTTAATACCTTCAATTATATTTTCTTTATTTAAACCTCCAGCTAAAATAGTAAAATTACTCATAGATAAATTTTTCGCTAAATTCCAATTAAATATTTTACCTGTACCGCCATTTTTACCTTTCGAATAAGTATCTAATAAAAAGCCATCTACACCTTTATAACTTTTTATATTTTCTATACTATCTTCATTAATTACTGATAAACTTTTCCATATATTGTAATTAACCTCCTTAATATAATCATTATCTTCATTTCCATGAAGCTGAATTATATCAAGCTTACATGAGTCTGCAACTCTGTTTACATACTTACTATCAGCATTAACGAATACTCCTACAACTTTTATATCTTCTCTAATATATTTTCTAAGTTTAACTACTTTTTCTTCTGTTATTTGTCTTTTACTTTCGGCAAATATAAAACCTATATAACTAACAGGATATTTGTTAATTATATTAATTTCTTGGATATTTTTGATTCCACATATTTTTATTTTAGGTATCATATATAAGTCTCATCTCCTTTGCCATCTTGTTAATATCACTACTTTTCATAAAACTTTCACCAACTAAAATGCCATTAACTTTAGCTGTTTTTAAATACTTTATATGGTCTAATCTGTTAATACCACTTTCGCTAATAACCAAATAATCATTAGGGATATATTCTCTTAATTGTAAAGTAGTTTCTATATCTGTTCTAAAAGTTGTTAGGTCTCTATTATTTATACCAATAATATTCGCTCCTGCTTCTAATGCAATATATATTTCTTCCTTTGAATGAACTTCTACTAAAGCATCCATCGATAAATCATGAGCAATAGTTATAAATTCATGCATTTTTCCTTTATCTAATATAGCTGTAATTAGTAATACACAGCTTGCCCCTAATAATTTAGCGTTATATATCTGATTTTTATCTATTATGAAATCTTTGCATAGAGTAGGTATATGTACATTATCACTTACATCTTTTAGATAACTATCTTTACCTAAAAAATAATCTTCTTCAGTTAATACCGATATTGCATCAACTGAATTATTATATATTTTTGATAAACTTATTGGATCAAAATCTTCTTTAATTACCCCTTTTGATGGAGAGGCTTTTTTAATTTCTCCAATAATTGACAAACTATCTTTGACTATTTGATTATAAAATGATGGTCTATCTTTAACCTTACTAATTTCTTGTAGCATTGTATTAATATTATAGTTTTTTTCCTCAAGTCTTTTTTTCTTTTGTTTGATAATCTCTTCAAGATATACCCTATTTCCCATTTTATCATCTCCTATTTAAAGCTATTTGAGTATTTAATAAATTGTTCTAATTTTTCATTAGCTTTATTAGTATCTATTATATTTTGTGCAATATTAATTCCTTGCTCTATAGAATCTGCCTTTCCAGCAATATAGATTCCTGCTCCTGCATTTAGAGTTAATATATCTCTTTTGCTTCCTTTTTCACCATTAAATATATTTTTTATTATCTCTGCATTTTCTATTGCAGAATCTCCTACAATATCATCAATTGTTGATAAGTTAATCCCATAAGTTTCAGGGCTGATTTCATATGTTATTATTTCATTATGGTTTAATTCTGTGACTTTACTGTTACATGTTATAGTGAGTTCATCTAATCCATCTTTACCGTGAACTACTAATGCTCTTTCTACTCCTAGATTTCCTAAAACCTTAGCCATCTTTTCTGTCATATTTTCATCATATACGCCTAATATCTGAGCTTTCGCATATGCTGGATTAGCCAAAGGTCCTATTATATTAAAGATTGTCCTAAAACCTAGTTCCTTTCTAACATTGGCAACATATTTCATAGATTGGTGGTACATTGGAGCATATAGAAAACATATTCCAATATCTCTAACCATTACCTCTGATTGTTTATTAGTTAGATTAATGTTCACACCTAGAGCTTCCAATACATCTGCACTTCCACAATTACTTGATACAGAACGATTTCCATGTTTAACTACAGTTATTCCAGCGGCTGCAAGCACTATTGAACAAGCAGTTGATATATTATATGTAGAAGCACCATCTCCCCCAGTACCACATGTATCTACTGTATATAGGTCACTTACATCTACTTTTACAGCTTTACTTCTTAGAACTTTTGCTCCTCCTGTTATTTCCTCAGTTGTTTCACCTTTTATAGACATGGCAGTTAAAAATGCTGCTATTTGGCTGTCGCTTACTTTTCCTGTCATGATTTTTTCTATACAATATATCATCTCTGTCTCTGATAAATCATTACCAGCTATTAATTTTTTCACTGCATCTTTTATCATATTTATCACCTCTTCATAAAGTTTTGAATAAAATTTTTCCCTTCATCTGTCATAATGGACTCTGGATGGAATTGTAATCCAACAATATCTAGTTCTTTATGTTTAACTGCCATAATTTCGCCATCTTCTGCAACAGCTAAGATTTCTAGACATGATGGTAACCCTGCTTTTTCTATTGCTAATGAATGATATCTTGCTACTTTTAGTGGACTTTTCATATTTCTAAATATATCTTTATTATTATGTTTAATTAAACTACTTTTCCCATGACATATGGTTTTTGCATGGATTACATTCCCACCAAACGCTTTTCCTATACACTGATGTCCTAAGCATATCCCAAGTATAGGTATTTTTCCTGCAACAGTTTTAATTATATTAAGACAATCACCTGCTTCTTCAGGTATACCCGGTCCCGGTGAAATAATTATCTTATTAGGTTTAAGTTTTAGTAATTCTTTTCCTGTTATTTTATCGTTTCTATACACTCTTACGTCTTTGTCATATTCACCAATATATTGATATAGGTTATATGTAAAAGAGTCATAGTTGTCAATGATTATTATCATTATAAACACCTCCATTAAAATGATTAATTGTTAATAGCTGTAATAAGAGCTTTAATTTTATTCTCAGTTTCTTCATATTCCTTAGTTGGATTAGAATCAGCAACAATACCTGCCCCTGCTTGTAAATATAATGTATTATCTTTAGCTATCATGGTCCTTATTGCAATACACATATCCATATTGCCATCAAAACCAAAATACCCAATGGCTCCTCCATATACACCTCTTTTCTCAGTCTCTAATTCATCTATGATTTCCATAGCTCTGATTTTAGGTGCTCCTGATAGAGTTCCTGCAGGTAAAAAACTCATAAGCACATCAAACATATCTTTATCCTCTCTTTTCTTCCCTCCTAGTAATGAAACTAAATGCATTACGTGAGAATATTTCTGTACTTTCATAAAGGATTTTATTTGGACTGAGGATATTTCTGAAACTTTACCCATATCATTTCTACCAAGATCTACTAACATTACATGTTCTGCTTTTTCTTTCTCATCATTAAGTAACTCATCTGCTAATTGTTTATCCTCCTCATGAGTTTTTCCTCTCATTCTTGTTCCTGCTATTGGACAGTTGAATATTTCCCCTTTTCTAAGTTCAACCAACATTTCAGGTGAACTTCCAATAATATTGTAGTCGCCAAAATTAAAATAAAACATATATGGTGATGGATTAACTTGCCTAAGCTTCCTATAAAGTTCAAATGGCGGTATATCACTTTTACCACTCCACCTTCTTGATATTACTACTTGAAATATATCTCCTTCGTATATATATTCTTTTGCTTTATTTACTGCATTTTCAAATTCTTCTTGAGTATTATGACTTTTGAATACAACTTTCTTTTTATTAGTGATTTTGTCAGATGACTTGTTTAATAAAGTATTTTTAATAATCTCAATTTTTTTATTAGCATTTTTTCTTGACTTATCATCCTCTTCTTCTAGAACAATAATATTTATTTGATTAAGAAAATGATCATAAGCGATTACTTCTTTTACAAACATCATATGTAAATCTGGTAGATGAATATTGTCAGTATTTTCTTCTGGTAGATATTCATATTGTCTTATTATGTCATATCCTACAGTACCTACAGCCCCACCTACAAATGGAATATCTGTAGTATTAATTAGGTGATATTTCTCAATATATGATTTTACTATATCAAGAGGTCTTCCTTTTCGTTTTATCTGTGTTCCACATTCATTAATAAATATCTCATTATTATATGCCTTAATTACAAGGTAAGGATTAATACATAAAAACGAGTATCTTCCCTTAGGTTGCTCTTTACTTTCAAGTAAGAAACCTATATTTTCATTTACATATTTATTAAATAAAGTTATTGGTGTTTCAGTATCTCCTGAAATAGTTTCAATATAAGGTATTAATTTAATCTTGTTCATATACTTTCCTCCTTCTTATATATTAAATTGAATAAAAAAAACCACTTCGCCCCTATTGGGACGAAATGGTTTTCGCTAATGCCACCCAACTATAAATCAAGTGTTTATTATTTGATTAAACTATACAAGTTACACTTAGTCCATTTGTATAAGTTTCATCATTAGAAAAGTTTTCATAAATCATATTATTATATGTTTCATTAATAGAACTTTTCTAAAAAAATAAAAAAACGGTACTTACGTCCATTGAGACGAAGACCGTTATACCACTCAAATTAAGCTATTATTCAGATACGGAATATTATCGATATCTTAACTCGTTAACGGGAGTTCCCGGCATCGACTACTAAGTATTAATACCTTTCATCTAGCATCTTATGGAGCCATTCCTTTTATTCATTTATACCGTACCTCACACCTAACGACGGCTCGCTGTAATAAAATCAAAAAAGTACTCTTTCCAATCATTGAATTTATAATTATTAAAATATTTGATTAAATTATACTACGAATTATATTATTTGTAAATGTTATTTTCAGGGTTTTGAAAAAATTTTCTTTTTCTTTCAATCATATCATTAACTCTACTAATGTATTGTTCTACATTCTTAACATTTTCAATTCTTTCAATTCTATTTTCTTCCTTATATACAATCTTAGAAACAGAACCTGCTCCAAGAGCTATAATAGATTGTGCCTCTTCTATAATCTCAACATTATAAATACATTCTAATCCTTTAACACAATATCCTACATTTTCATAATTTCCAACCATATTTTTTTGCCTATACATATAGTATGGGTTTAGATTCATTGATTTTGCCTCTTTATATACCATATCTATCATTTCTCTTATTGTTATATCTTTTGTTAAATCGTATTTATCAATTGTCTCTTTTAACCTTGAAGCCCTTTTAATAGCCATTGTATGAACTGTAATACTTTCTGGATTTAACTTTCTAATCTGATTCATTGTTTCTTTAACATCATCATAAGTTTCACCAGGTAGTCCTAGAATTAAATCCATGTTAATATTATTAAAACCCGCTTTTCTAGCTAATGAAAAAGCATAAAATATATCATCAACTGTATGGCGTCTTCCAATAATATCTAAAGTTTTATTATTCATTGTTTGTGGATTAATAGATATTCTTGTTACACCATATTTTTTTAGTATATTTAATTTATTAGCATTTATAGTATCTGGTCTACCAGCTTCAACAGTAAATTCTTCTATTGATTTCACATCAAAATATTTATTAATCATTTTCATTAACATTTCTAGTTGTTCAGCATTAACAGATGTAGGAGTTCCACCACCTACATATATTGATTTAACTTTTTTACTTGTCAGACTTTCTGAAACATACCTCATTTCCTGCTCCAAAGCTTCTAGATACTGAACAACATGAGACATCCATTTATTAATTGGATAAGAAGTGAATGAACAGTATAAACATTTAGTAGGACAAAAAGGTATACCAATATATATATTGATTTCATTATTTTTATTAGTTTCTAATATCTTTATTTCACTTTCAGCAATCTCTAGCATTAAGTGAATTTTTTCATCACTTATTAGATATTCTTCTCTCAATATTTTTCTAATTATTTCATAATTTTTTCCATATTTTTTTATTAAATCATGTACTATTTTAGTTGGTCTAATTCCAGTTAAAATACCCCAGGGTAAATTTTTATTTGTTATCTCTGCTGCAACTTTATAAGTTAAATTTTTTAAAAGTCTTTTAGAAATCTTTCTTTGTTCTAATGAATCATATGGCATTTTATCTATTATACTTTTATCAAAAGAAGCCACAGTTTTCAGTATACCATCTTCATAGTAACTTACTTCATATAATTCATCACTAATAATTGATTTAATTGATATACCTATATCACATACTTTATCAACTATCTCATACTGCATATTATCAAAAAAAAGATTTAACAGCATTTTAATTTCATATTCATGCCCTTTTAATATTAATTTCATCTTAAACTCCCAAACTATACCATAGTAATTATTCTAATATAACAAATAAGCATTAGCTCTGCTTTCATAATCAATAGTTGTTCTAAGCCCATGTCCTGGATATACTTTTGTTTCTTCTGGCAAACACATAAGTTTACTTTTAATTTCTGTTATTAAAGTATCCTGAGGACCATCATAGAAATCAGTTCTGCCAATAGCACTTGCAAATAATGTATCTCCGCAAAATAATACCTTATTTTCCTCACTATAAAAACATATACTTCCACTTGAGTGACCAGGTACTTTAATACATTGAAATACTAATTCAGAAAATTCAATAATATCTCCATCATTAATAATCTCATCTGCTTTTGCAATAATAGGTGTACCAGTAAATCTAACAGATAAATTAATATTAGGATTTTCCATAGCTTCACTTTCTTCTATACTGGCAAACACTGGTACTCCATAAGTATCTCTTACTTTATTAGCTGCTCTAAAATGGTCATAATGCCCATGAGTTATTAATATACCTTTTAAATTCAGATTATTTTCATCAATAAATTGGATTATTTTATCTTCTTCAGCAGCTGGGTCGATCACTATAGCGTCTTTATATTCTTCATCATAAACCACATACACATTAGTATGTAAATCACCTAAAATTAACGTCTTAATTTTCATACAAATATCCTCCTCTACCAAAAAGATAGTAAAAGGCATATATCCTCATTACTATCTTTCATCCTTACAAGTTCATCAGAATTCTTTCTCACTGTCTAATAATAAAGTAATAGGCCCATCATTTAATAGGTTTACTTTCATATCAGCTTGAAATATTCCTTGTTGAACATTATGGTATTTTTCTTTTGCTGTATTAACAAATTGATTATATATATTTTTTGCATTATCTGGTTTAGCAGCACTTGAATAACTAGGTCTACGACCTTTTCTACAATCACCATAAAGAGTAAAATTAGGCACTATAATAATTTCTCCTTGTACATCCTTAACAGATAAATTCATTTTATCATTTTCATCTTCAAATATTCTAAGATTAATTATCTTATCTAGCATATAATCAATAACTTTCTCATTATCAGTATCTATAAACCCAACTAAAACTAACACTCCTTCATTAATATTGGCTACAATATTATTATCTACTTGGACTGAAGCGTGTTTTACTCTCTGAATTACTGCTCTCATCTATATTACTACCTTTCTTATAACAATTGCACTAACAATTAGTTCTAATTATTTCTTCTACACCTTGAATGTTGTTAAGCTTTTTAGATAATTTTGAAAGTTGCTCAACTCCATTAATTTCAACTGTTACATTAAATATTGATTTATCTCCTTTGATAGAACGTGCATTTAAGGATTTTACAGGTATTTTTTCATCTGATAATACTTTTGAGATATGAAGCAATAATCCTGTCTTATTTGAACCAATTATTTGTATTTCAACTTGATATAATCTACCTGTTTGTTTAACATCTAAACTTTGCCATTGTGCTTCTATTAATCTATGTCTTTCTAATTCTGAAAGATTAATGATATTACTGCAATCCGTTCTATGAATAGATACACCTCGTCCTCTTGTAATAAATCCAATAATCTCATCTCCAGGTACTGGATTACAACATTTTGAAAATCTAACTGCTAGATCATCTACACCCATGACCATTATACCACTTTTAGATTGTTTTGACTTAATTCCATTTGTATCTACTACATCTTTAATAATTTCATCATTACTTTTTACAATATGGTTATTAGTTTTCTTATACTCTTCATATAATCTGTTAACAATCTGTCCTTCTTTTAATCCTCCGTGACCTATAGCCGCACAAACTGAGTCCCAATCTTTAAACCCATATTTTATCTGAATCATTTGTGTAAGAGCAGGTTTCATAATTTCGCTTAGTGGAATAGATTTTGCCTTTGAATATTTCTCTATAAGCTCTTTTCCTCTAAGGATATTTTCTTCTTTGAATTGTTTTCTAAACCATTGATTAATTTTACTTTTTGCTTGAGAACTTTTTATAATACTTAGCCAATCTCTACTTGGCCCTCTAGAATTTTGTGAAGTTATAATTTCTAGTCTATCTCCATTTTTAATTGTATAATCAAAAGTTACAATCTTACCATTAACTCTTGCACCAACCATTTTATTTCCAACTGCACTATGAATATGGTAAGCAAAATCAATTGGAGTAGAACCTGCTGGTAGATCAATTACATCTCCAGATGGTGTAAATGCATATACTTGATCTGCAAATATATCTAAGTCCGATCTTAAAACATCTAAAAACTCTTTATTATCAGACATATCTCGTTGCCATTCTAATATTTGTCTTAACCAATTTAATTTTTGTTCTTCACTTTGTTCCGTAGTTTGTGACGTTTTTCCTTCTTTGTATTTCCAATGAGCAGCTATACCATATTCTGCCGTTCTATGCATATCGTAAGTTCTTATTTGCATCTCAAATGTCTCGCCCTCTGGACCGATAACTGTAGTATGCAAAGATTGATACATATTAGGTTTTGGCATAGCAATATAATCTTTGAACCTTCCAGGTATAGGCTTGAACATTTCATGTATAACACCTAATACACCATAGCAATCTTTTACAGACTCTACAATCGCTCTAACAGCAAACAAATCATATATTTGATCTATAGTCTTATCTTGACCAACCATTTTTTTGTAGATACTAAAGAAATGTTTTGGACGTCCAATAACTTCAGCCTTAATATCAACTTTCTCAAGTTGAATCTCAACATCTCTTACTATATCTTCAACAAAAGTTACTCTATCATCTCTTTTTCTTGCAATTTTTTCCACAAGATTATAATATGCTTCTGGATGAAGATAACGAAGAGATAAATCTTCTAGTTCTACTTTGAACTTTGATATACCTAAACGATGAGCTAAAGGAGCATATATGTCTAGAGTTTCTTTCGCTATTTTCTTTTGCTTATGTTCTGGCATGTATTTTAGTGTACGCATATTATGCAGTCTATCAGCCAGTTTAATTAGTATTACCCGAATATCTTTTGACATGGCTAAAAACATTTTTCTATAATTTTCAGCTTGTATTTCTTCTTTATCAGTTGAGTAAGGAATTTTATCAAGCTTAGTAACACCGTCTACTAATAAAGCTACTTCCTTGCTAAATTCATCACTAATAAATTGGATTGTATAGCTTGTATCTTCAACTACATCATGGAGAATTCCTGCTACAATAGATTCTTTGTCAAGTTCTAACTCAGCCAACAGATGAGCTACTGCTAAAGGATGAATTATATACGGTTCTCCAGATTTTCTAGTCTGAGCTCCATGAGCTGATTTAGCCAAAGCATATGCTTTTTTAATCATAGAAAAATCTTCAGATGGATGATATTTTTTAATTAATTGTATTAAATCTAAGTAAATTTTATCAGGCATTATCAATCACCATTTCTATAACATATTATGAGGCTGTCTTATAATACATATAAGACATACCCTTTCTTAACCAATGTAATATATCTATATATTATAGTTTTTTTTGTAACAAAATGCAAGAATTATTGCATTAACTATTATAGAAGTTTTAGTCAAGAGTCTTCCTAATTAAATAAAATACCCAATAGTGTAGACTTTTTTATCTGTCTACTATATTGGGTAAAGTCAAATGTATTAAATATGTGTTTTAATCTCTATACAATGAAAGGATCATTTGTGTTTTTTAGGTGATCAATTAATAGTTTCTCATATTTTATTATTTGCTCACTTTTATTATTATCATTAATAATAATAGGATTCATTTGATAAGGGTCTTCTACTAAATCATATAACAATTTCTGTGTTTCACATTCTGTAGCATAACCTTTATGAATAACATATGTATATCGTTTAGTACGTATTCCTCTCCATCCATATGATATATTATTAATACCTTGTTTTCTAAATTCACTTACAGCTTCATAAGCACCTGGATAACATCCAATAACAGTATAATCTTCTTCTTTATCAGAATTAGTTATTAGTTGCTCTGATTTATTCTTTCCTTCAACAGAATCTGGAATTTCAATATCCATTAAACCTAATAAAGTTGGCATTTGATCAGCACTATCAATAATTACATCGTTATATGATGATTTAAGTTTACCTTTCCATTTAATTACAAAAGGAATACCAATTGACTCTTCATACCAAACATGTTTAGCCATAAGCCCTTGAGAACCTAACATATCACCATGATCTGCTGATAAAACAATAATAGTATCATCTTCAAGATTTAATGATTTAATTGTATCTAATAATCTACCAAAATTTTCATCAATACCAGAAACTGCTGCAAAATAATCAAGTTGATTTCTTCTAAGAGTTTCTTCATCCATATCAATATATGGGTGTGTATGAGGTCTTACTTTTCCAACTTGTACATTTGGTCTAAACTCATATTCTAAGTCCTTATATAGCTCTTTATATTGATCTGGCACCAAATCATATGGACTATGTGGAGGATTATATGATAAAAACAATGCAAATGGTTTCTCTTTATCAGTGTTTTTAATAAAATCTATGGCAATATCTGTTTCATGTTCAACTGACCATTTTTTTATGTTAATCTGTTCATGTGAATTAGTCCAATAATGTGGTTCCATATGATCATTATCAGCACCATATGAATACCAAAAATCAAATCCTTGTCTCTTATCTCCTGGAGGAGTATATGCATCCCATCCTTTAGCTCCTGAAATTGGTGTTTCATCTATGTTTATCTCTGGATTATCTAAATGCCATTTTCCTATATATCCAGTTTGATAATCATTAGACTTAAGTACATTACCTATACATTGTTCATCAGGGCTTAGCATAACATCTAATCCTTGTTTACAATTAGTATAAACACCTGTAGATATTGGATATTTCCCTGTAAATAACGATGCTCTATGAGGCGAACATAAAGGGCAGACACTTATTGCATTATCAACAACTACACTTTCTTTTGCAAAATTATCTATATTAGGAGTAATTACTGGGTCTTCTTTCATAAATCCCATTGCATGTTTTCTCCATTGATCTGCAAATACATAGATTAAATTTGGTTTCTTCATTATTTCACCTTCTACTTAAATTATATTCTACCAATACATATTCCAGTCTTTATAAGCTCTAACTAATGCTTCAAAATAATAATAATCTCCAAAAATACAACATTCATCTACGCCAGCATTACCACCTTTATAATATACACCATGTAGTAAAACTCCATTAGCTTCACTATTGATATCAGTAGTATAATTAGTTATTAAAGATGATAACATCTTAGCTGCTGCATTTTTATAATATTCATAATATTCATCCGTTATAGGTAAGAATTTAATCATTTCAAGTAAACCACAAGTTGCTATAGCTGCTGCTGAACTATCTCTTTCTTCATTGTCTTTTTCAGTGAAAATTAAATCCCAATAACATACACCATCTTCTGGTAAGCGGTTTAGGTAATAGTTTGTTACTTTTTTAGTTAATTCTATTAAATCCCAATCTTTAATATATGTATAACTTAATGGAAATCCATATATACCCCAAGCTTGCCCTCTAGCCCAACAAGATTCATCACTATATCCTTGCTTTGTATTTCCGTATAGAGGCTCACCTGTTTCAGTATCCATATAATAAGTATGGAAAGATGATGCATCTTCTCTTATTAAATATTTAGCCGCTTGTTTAATATGTTTAGTTGCCATTTCCTTATATGAATTATCACCAGTTACTTCACTTGCCCAATATAATAATGGTAGATTCATATTACAGTCAATAATCATTCTACCGCGTTGTGCAGGATCAGATAAATCTCCCCATGCTTGAATTATTTCTGCTTTATCATAATATCTTGAAGCAAGTAATTTAGCCGCATCTAAAGCAATATTTTTTGCTTCTTCATTTCCCGTTAATTTATACGCACTTACACATGAAAGTGTGTATAAAAATCCTAGATCATGGTGTTCAAGATGTATTCTTTTTTCTAATCTTTCTTTAAAACTTTGAATATGTATTTCTGCAACTTTTCTATATTTCTCATCACCAGTCACATCGTATGCTAACCAAAGCATACCTGTAAAAAAGCTTGCTGTCCAATCAACATTATCAATTTCACCATATACTAATTCTGTACTACAAGCTGTAGGAAACTTATTAGTATATCTTTCAAGATTTTGATCAATTTTAGCAAGAACATGGTCAATAGCTTTTTTAAGATTTTCTTTACTTAGATTTTCTCTTTTTTCATATAATTCTTTGTTCTTAATTCCTTCATTTATTACCATTTTTTCCACTCCTTCATAAAATGTTATTTATTTTACTAAAGTAAATTCAACTGGAATTGCTTCTTTACACATTATTTTTATCATAGTATTATTATTTCCAGTTGATACTATTAACTTATAATCATTACTTTCCACATTCCATATATTTTTAATAATTATTGTTACTTCAGCTTCTTTACTACTATTTCTTATCCATTTTCTAGAATATACACTAACTTCTTTCTGTATACCGTTACTATCATATTGTTCATCATCAATACCATTATATAATCTAAGATCAGGATCTACAATACTAACAACTAATTTATCTATGTCCTCTTTTATCATAACCATACAAGGTACATCAACACCAACAAGATATCCAATATTAATTGAATCATTCTGATTGAATAGTGCATATCCTGTAATATTTAATATATTATCTTTCACAATATGTGCATTAGAATTTTTACTAATTACACTATATATTGGTTTTTCACTAGACATCTTATTACAAAAGTCTTTCATCATTTCTTTTGTTGCTTTTATAAGCATTGTATATTCATATTCTTTATCTTTTGGAGCTTTGGAATGATTAATAACTGCTGATGCAAACAGACCTTTTGTATCTTTACATGTGTCTTGTGCCTTTGAATGTTGTTCATCTCTATATAATTGTATTTCTTGTCCTCTTGGTATATAGTAGCCATTTTCTTTATTATCTAATAACCACATGTTATTGTCACTAATTATTGTTTCTTCGTAAGGAGTCTTAATTATATCTACTCCATTAACGCATGTTATCTCATCTGTTGATTTCATGTGATTTTGATATAATGTAGTATTAGTGTCATGTATATCATCATCGTTGTTAATATTAGAACCAAGACAAATAACACGGTTATCAAACATAAATACAGAAAGATTCAATCTATGACTTCCATCATATTTTTCATGTTCATGAAGCTTCATAGCAAACATACCTTGCTTGTTTTCAATATTTAATCCACCTGCAAATATTTCATCAGTTAATAACATCTCTTCATATCCACTATAATCGTCTACATTTCTAACATCAGATTTTAATTCATCAAAAGGAAGTTGAATTGTAGTTGTTCCTTGCCAACGATTCCAGTTAAATCCATCTGTAACATAACCACTTTCTTCATTAGTTATAGGATTTCCTTGACCTAGAACTTGAATTTGTCCAAATGTAATATATCTACCATAAAGATTAGCACCAATATAAGACTCATGACTCCATAAATATCTGTTATGCCCTCTTACACCAATAAGCCATTCTTGTCTTCTATGAAGAGAAAGGCAAGAGTAATTCATTGTCCAATGTCCATTAGGAGTTACTTCTTCACTAACATTATATCCATTAAATAATGCTTTTGCATCTTTTTTCTCTTCATCTGAGAGAAGTCTCATATATGCTGAAGCAACTTCATAATCAATTTCTGATTTTCCATCTGGTGAACCTGCTAAAGCCATATACTTAAATGGTAATACTATTAATTCTGTATGTTGTCCTTTTCCTTTTGGATGTCTAGCACATAAACTAACTAACCAATTTATTTTATTGGAATATAAACGCATATATAATAATGCTTTTTTAATTAATTCATGTGACTCTATAGATACACTATATTCAGTACGACTTAAGAAGTATATGACAGGGGTAATACCTTTCAAACCATCAAGTCCATAAGCAGGATAATGATTACAATGATGATATATACTACCATCTATTTTAAAAGGTCCAAACAATCCTTTTGCTGGAGCAAGAGAATATTCTACCCATTTTTTATACCATTTAAGATAATGAGCCTTTTCATCAGTATCTTCTATTAATAAAATCGTTGCCAACATTCCTTGAGATAAAGTGTTTAATATATCCATATCGCTAGTTGATAATCTTGAATAATCAAAAATTCTATTAAGTGCACAATAAAAAGCCATTGTCTTTCTAATTATATCGAGCATACCTTCTTTTTTAATTATATCTCTCATTAAAAACATTGCTTCAAAGTAATGTCTAATTATATATCCAAAATGATGAGTAGTTCCTAGACTACTGCCTTCAATAAATCCTTGATCTAATACATGTTTAGTAATATCAAGAAACATTTTTTTAATAGTTTTTTGCTGTTTGGAATCAAAAGTATTAGATTGATAACTAATTGCAAGCTCAAGTAAAAATATAAAAGTTTCTTTTAATCTAATACTATTTGAACTCTTAATAAAATCTTCTCTGTATTTAGCTGGTACAATAGGATAATAATATATTGCATCTATTGTATTTCCTGTAATAATATCGCCATTATGTTTAATATTATATTCCTTGTATTTTGTTATTAAATCATCATATGGCTTTATAGAATCTTTACGCATTTCAAAAAGATATTCAATATATCTATTTTCTATAGAACACATACATTCAATCTCTTCCTGAGAACACTTTTCATCATTTTTCACATATTGCTTTGAAAAATAAAATAAATCTAGCCAGTGACCATTTGCTTTAGTATTTTGATTTACAAATGGTACTTGAAAATCAGTAGTAGGATGTCTAGGATCCATAGGACTTGATGTTATTATGTTAGAAATATATAATTCTCCTGACGTTAAACTTTTCGGAGGAATAATTGTTAACTTATTCATACCCGGCAAAGGTTGTCCTACCATGTCTCTATCATAAATTACCCAAGCAGTTCTCCAACCAGTAAAATCCAAGTTAAAATAACATTCACAACAATAATTATCATCTTTTGAAAATTTGAATATAAGTTTATCTTTTACTGGTACTTCATTATATATCCATATTGAAAATGCAGAACGTAATTGATCTTTATTGTTTTCAACAAATGATGTATATCCTAATGAATTATTATATTCTAGTGGTTCACCATTACTATACTCCCAGCAAATACTTTCTTTTGAATATTTATAATGTTTATTACTTGGATATAATGCTGAATGCTCTCCACACTTCATATATTTTATAACATCTATATCTTGTATCATGAACTCTTTTCTCCTTAAAATATGTCATAATAATATAAGGCACATTACTTAATAATATGTGCCTTATATCTTATTTTACTTAATGATAAAATTTATTTTCCAATGTATCTATCGTAAGCAGTTTGTTGAATTTCAATAAGTTCTTTAACTCCAAAGCTTTCTAATGCTTTAATATAAGATTCATAACCTGATTCAACATCTTCTCCACCTAAAACCCATTTTTGAACTGTTTCGTCCATTAAAGTTTCGATAGCTACAGATAACTCAGCAAATCTTCTTTTTTCATCTGGAGTATATGGTAATCCGCCTGGGAATTGTTCCATGAAGTAGTTATTTTTTGTATATAATTCAACACCTTTGTATGCAACAGGATTCATCCATTGTTTTTCATAGTTAAAATCTTGGTGGAATCCAGTAGCTAATTGACAACCATAATTTCTTAGAGCTTGTACTGCACCTTCTTCTGCTTTTAAGACTTTATCAGTTAAAATAGGTTTACCATCTTGCATTGTATATGTGTCGCCTTCAATACCATAGTTTATTAATCTTCTACCTTCTTCAGTAAAGAAGAAATCAAAATATTTGATAGTTTCAACTGGATATTTGTTTGAGCTTGAAATTGCCCATCCACTCCAATGTAATTTATTTCTTATACTTCTTTCTTTTACTTCTCCCTTAATATTCGCTGGAGGAGCAAAAGGTATAAAATTAAATCCTTCAATATTTGTTATTTTATCATTATAACTTGATGTACTTCCAAACCAGTCATGTGTCATACCACCAAGATTTTCTTTTAATGCATAATCTCTTGCAGTTTTTCCACGAGTATAAATTTCTTTATCAATTAAACCTTCTTCATACCATTTAGCTAAATTAGCATAAGCATCTTTGAATTCTTTTTCATAAGGACCGTATTTAACAACACCATCTTCAACATACCATATATTAGTGTTTTGTGAATGAGCTCCCCATAGAAGTGCTAAGTCAGCTAAATTACCTCTTTTATCATTTCTGATAAAGTATGGTATTTCATCTTTTTTATTGTTACCATTAGGATCTTGATTTTTAAACGCTAATAATACATCATGAAGTTCATCTATAGTTTTTGGTTGTTCAAGTCCTAATTTATCTAACCAGTCTTGTCTTATAAACCAAGCTTCTGCTGCATCACCATCTGGAACATATGGAATATGATATATTTTTCCATCTGAAGCTGTTGCATGTTTTTTAATTTCAGGATGTTCTTCGAAGAAAGCTTTAATATTAGGTGCATGTTCTTCAATCAAATCATCTAATTCAGCAAAAGCACCATCTAATGCTAATTCTTGAATTTTAGCTCTATCCCATGTTACTATATCAGCCATTTCACCTGAAACAACCATTAAGTTAAAGGCTTCTTTATTTTTTGAAGAACTTTGTGATACAACACCTTTTAAACTAACGTTTGTCATTTCAGCAGCTTTTTTGAATGCTGCATAATCATCTTTATAAGGATTATGTAAAAATTGGAATATAGATAATGTAATTGGTTTTTCACTACATAAGAATTTATTTTCTTCTTGTTGATCAGTTACATTACTTGTTTCTTGTGCTTGATTTGTTTCCTTTTCCCCAGAGTCATTAGTATTTTTTTTATCGCCACAACCTGTAAAAACAGATAAAGCTAGTAGTAAAACTAATACTAAACTAATACTTTTTTTCATATTAAGTCTCCTTTTCCTTTTAAATATATTTTTATTTTTTATTTAAAGCCAATACATATATGTATTATGCTAAAAATCACTCTTTTACTGCTCCTAACATTACTCCTTCAGTAAAGTATTTTTGTACATAAGGATATATTAAAAGCATTGGTATAACAGAAATAACAATAGTACTATAAATTATTGTTTCTGCTGAATAATTAGTAGCAATATCCATTCCTTCAACTGTTTCTGCTATTTTAGCTTCAACAATCATTTTCTTTAACATAACTTGTAATGGAATTTTACTATTATCTCTAAGAATAATCATGTTCCAAAAATATCCATTCCATCTAGTAACTGCATAGAATAAACCAATAGTTGCTAATCCAGCTTTTGAAAGTGGTAAATATATTTTAGATAGAATGAAAAACTCAGATGCTCCATCAACTTTTGCTGCTTCTTCAAGAGATTTTGGTATAGAACTAAAAAATGTTCTAAGTAACAACATATTAAATGGTGTCATAGCAAAAGCAATAATAACTGCAATTCTTGTATTAAGTAAATGAAGATCTTTCAAATTTAAGTAAAAAGGTATCATTCCTGCGGTAAACCACATAGATAATAAAAAGAAAAATGTAAATCCTTTTAAACCTGGTAACCTTTTCTTTGATAATGGATATGCAGCTGAAATAGTAACAAATAGGTTGACAGCTGTTCCAACAACAGTAATAAATATTGAGTTTGCATATCCTATCCAAATATTTGGATCTTTTAAGATATTTTTATATGCTACAAATGTAATTTCTTTTGGAATTAATAATACTTTCCCAGTAACAACTGCGTCTGATGAACTAATTGACGCGGCAAGTACATATAATAATGGATATACTGTTATAAATCCAATTAATGAAAGTAAAATATAATTAAATATTGAAAATCTTTTTTCTGCTTTACTTTGTCTCATTTATATCCACCTCTCACTACCACAATGATGTATCTGATAATTTTCTACTTATTTTATTTGCAAAAATAACTAAAAGTAAAGAAATAACTGAATTAAATAATCCAACAGCTGTAGCATAATCAAATTGTGAATTCTCTAATCCCATTCTATAAACATATGTACTAATTACATCAGCTGTCTCATAAGTAACAGGTTGATATAACAAAATTATTGATTCAAAACCAACTGTTAACATTTTACCGATTTTAAGTATTAATAAAATTATAATTGTTGGCATTAATCCTGGTATTGTTACATTTAAGATTCTTTTTAACTTTCCTGCACCGTCTACATATGCCGCTTCATATAATTGAGGATCAATTCCTGATAATGCAGCTATATAAACTATTGCACTAAATCCAGCTTCTTTCCATATATTCATACTTATAAATATACTTCTGAAATATTCTGGCTTAGTAAGGAAGTATATTTTCTCTCCACCAAATTTTTCAATAATAAGGTTAACTAAACCTGATGATGGTGAAAGAAAATTAACAACAATACCTGCGATAACAACTATTGATACAAAGTGTGGTAAATACGTTAATGTCTGAACTGTTTTTTTGAATTTTAAATTTCTTACTTCATTTAATAATAATGCTAATATTATAGGTATTGGAAATCCGATTAATAATCCATATACATTTATTAATAAAGTATTTTTTACAGTTTTAAAAAAGAAAGGACTATTAATAAATGTACTAAAGTGTTTAAATCCTACCCACTTACTTGCTGATATACCTTTAAATATACTAAAATCTTTAAAGGCTATTTGCAATCCAAACATTGGTTTATACACAAAGAAAATATAGAACAATATACTTGGAATTAACATTATAAGTAATTCTTTATTCTTAGATATTTTCTTAATGCATATAGATAACTTGCTGTTTTCTTTCGACTTTTTATTACTAGAATTTAAAGTCATTGTCGCTTTACTCATATGCATTCCTCCTATGTGAGCTAATCTTATCACGATGCAAACTTTAAGTAAATTGACAAAAATTAAAATCACCACCAAGATTTTAAATATCATTATTATTTATACTTGTATCATCATTTTTTAAATACACCATAATTTACAATATTATACGTAAGCATGA
The DNA here is from genome assembly GCA_025210515.1 of Vallitalea sp. Classification (GTDB taxonomy): domain Bacteria; phylum Bacillota; class Clostridia; order Lachnospirales; family Vallitaleaceae; genus Vallitalea. The sequence continues at coordinate 174,163 of JAOARM010000033.1, forward strand.
TTAAATCAGTATTTGTAGCATTTATAACATATCAAAACATGAATTATAAAACCAAATTTTATAAAGCTTATTTCCCAACCTATAAGTACACTTAGTTATATGGAAACAAAAAAATAAGCCTTAATGCTGTTATACATATAAGGCTTATTTTATATAATTATAGCAAACATATTAAACTACTTATTTCTATTGTTTGCATCTAAATATTTACCTGGAGATACTCCCTCGTATTTTTTAAACAATCTTAAAAATGTATTTACACTGTTAAATCCAACAGATTTAGCTAAGTCTACATTTTTAATATTAGTTTCTTGTTCAATAATTATTTTGGCTTGATTAATCCTATACATATTAAGATAATCTTTAAAATTATATCCATGCTCTTTCTTAAACAACATACTAACATATGCAGGGGTTATTGAAAAATATTCTGCAATATCATTCAAAGAAATATCCATCATATAATTACTATGTATATATTCAAGTATTCTATCTGCTAACTTATTAATATCTTTGTTTTCTTTACAAACTATATTATCAAGTAATGTAGCAAATAAGGAATTAACTTTTGCACAAAATATTTCGTGATTACTTGTTTTAAGCTCTAAATATACCATAGCTCCTTCTTCATAAATATCTTCCACAGATTTATTAATCTGATTAAGTACTCTATTTATAGTTCCTGTTATTGCAAAAGCTAGTAAAGAAAGTGCTTCATTTGTTATATTCCTATTATTAAAATTCTCTTCTAATAAATGTCTAAGAACCATTTTTGTTTCTTCTTTTTTACCCATTATGATATAGTTAATTAGGTTCTGCTCTAGATCAAGAGGATAATAATATGTAGTTTTTTTTATGTTTACAATATTATTTTCTTCTATTATTATCATTCCTGGTACTAATCTCTTATACTCAAGAATATTTAGTGCATCACTAAAGCTTTCATTAATATTAGAAATAGTATGCACTTCTTTTCCTAGAGATGCAACTATATCAATACCACAATCTTTTTTAATATTTAACAATATACTTTTAACTAATTTTTTTACAACATCTTTATCTTTTTTTAGAATAACTAGTACTATTCTTCCATTGTTACCTTCAATTACTTGATAGTGTTTGATATTAATAAATGCTTGAGAAATAATTTCTTTTATATTTATCCTAATTGATGAAATTTCTTCCTCAAAATGTTTTCGTTGTAAATCCATTAAATCTACATATTCAAGAACTATAACATGTACTGGTTCCTGAAACATAAATAGTTCATTTTTCATTAAATCGCTATCTAATATTTGCTTTTTATTTAAACCATATAATAAATCTCTTAAATATTTAATTTTAAGAGGAATCCTATTATTAATAGTAATTGCTCTTAATTTTTCATTAGCTATACGCATATTACTTGATGTCTTACTTATTATTTCAAATTCGTCATATACTTCTTCATTATCATCAACATTAAATTGTTGCATGACTTTATACACTGGTTTATAAGTTTGTTTTGTAAAGAATAGTGATATTATAGCTCCTAATATCATCAGCAAAATATATACAATTCCAGTCTTGCCTACAAATTCAAGTATTAAATCATTATTAATACTGTCATCAATTATATAAAAATATTTCCAATTAGTAATTTTTGAAGTTGAAATAAATACTTTGTAACCATTAATTTCAATACTTTTATTGTCTAAATTAGATAATAATTTTTGTTTCAGTTCATTAACTTCCTCTTCCTCAATTCCACTATTACGAGATGCTAGCACTTCACCGTCAGACAAAACAAACAATGCTCCTTGCTCATCTTTTAATAGTTTAGGTATCATGATATCTTCATAAAATGATAAATAAGCAATCATTGCATTATCATTAGAGAATTTATGATTACCTATTAGAGTTATGTACTTACCATTATTAACATAATAGTTTGAACTACTTTTTACTGTAATAAATCTGTTACCTTCTATTTTATCAAGCCTTTTATACAATTCTTCTTTGTCATTAAAATCAAACTTCATATTCTTATAGAATCTATTTTCTTCTAAAGTTCCATTTGTTGTTATAATTAGTGGATCATGTTTTTTCCCAACTCCTACAAACACACCAAGATGATTAAAGGGAGCTAAACTATATTTAATTTGATCATATATTTGAGTTATATTGTAATAACTTAATTCATCATTAGTTACAAATTGAATTAGATTACTATTACTAAGTAATTGTTTTGTAAGTCCATCTGCAATATATAGAGATTGATCAATAGTGTCACTAACTTGTGTTAAATATACCTGTTTTTGCATATTTCTTTGTTTTTTATTAAATCCTTCAATATTAATAAAAAATATAAAAACAGCAACAAATGTATATATAAGTATAATTGAAAAATAAGTTATAAATAGTTTTTTGTAAAATATCTTGTGTCTCATATCCACTCTTCTCCCAAAAAATTATTCCTTAGATGCATATACTAGTATAAGAGATATATTAAATACAGTCAAGATATTAAACTTATTAAAAAAATCTAAGGTAGTATCAATCATTAAGGTCATATTTATGTTATATTATAAAATTATTAAAATCCTATATGTTCTGGTATAATAACTATTGTTATGCGATTCTCGAACTTTCTACCATTGTGAACTATTGTAGTATAATTACACATTCTTTGTTGAATTTGACAATCTTCACATTCACCTGTTTCTCTACAAGGTGTATTGTGACCAACTCTTTCACAATTCATTGGTGCAATTTCTCTGAGTCGTTTAAATGCATCATCAAGAGTTGGTACGACTTTATTAATACCACAAACAATAACTACTTTTTTTGGTCCAAAAACTACTCCTGCTGCTCTATTTCCAGAACTATCTCTATTAACTAATTCACCATTTTCAGTAATTACATTAGTTCCTGTAACTAAATAATCTGCTAACATAGATTGTCTATAGACTTCTACCGTTTCTTCCCATGTAGGCTGTTTATATCTTTCAAAAAACTTATAATCTCCATTTCTAAAGTGCTCTACTAATCCCATAGTTGATAAAGTTACTGATCCTCCTACAGCTACACTAGAACCTTTTTCTACTGAATTTAACACAATATCTTTAGCATCATCTAAATTCTCTGCAAGAATGGCATTATATCCTTTATCATTTAATATGTTAATAATCTTATTAGCTTTTTTTCTGTTTTTCCAATCAACAAATTTATTCATGATTATTACTCCTCTATGTATTATAAAATCTTATTATAAAAAGGGGCTGTCTCATATACATTTTTAATGTTACTAAGGAAGAATTTGTATATAGTACCACTTTGTTTATATCCTATAATAAACTGTTTAAGAATATAAAAGCTAAACTAAATCTTCCATCTGTAATCATCTAATAAATGCATTATGAGACAGCCCCTTTTTCTTATATGTAATATATTATCTTGCTAACCATCCACCATCAACTGCTAATGTATATCCATTTACATATGCACCAGCTTCTGATGATAAGAAAACAACTGGACCTGCTAAATCTTCTGGTAATCCCCATCTGTCAGCAGGAATTCTTTCTAAGATTTCTTTGCTACGTTTTTCATCTGCTCTTAATGGAGCTGTATTAGCTGTTGCCATGTAACCTGGTGCAATAGCATTTACATTAATATTATGTTTAGCCCACTCATTAGCCATTAATTTTGTTATTCCCATAACTCCACTCTTACTTGCAGTATAAGATGGTACTCTAATACCTCCTTGGAATGAAAGCATTGAAGCAATGTTAATTATTTTTCCACCATTACCTTGTTTAATAAATTGTTTTGCTACTCCTTGACTTAAGAAAAATACTGTTTTTAGGTTAATGTTCATTACATCATCCCAATCTTTTTCTGAAAAGTCAACTGCATCTTCTCTACGAATAATACCTGCATTATTTACTAAAATATCTATTTTACCAAAACTTTCAACCGCTTTATTAATTATTTCATCTACAGGATCAATTGATAATAAATTGGCTTGGATTTCTACATATTTTCTTCCTAGAGCTTCAACTTTTTCTTTTGTTTCTGGAGATGCTACATAATCAACTCCAACAATGTCAGCTCCAGCTGTTGCTAAACCTAAAACCATGCCTTGCCCAAGTCCTGTACTACAACCTGTAACTATAGCTACTTTTCCTTCTAAACTAAATCTATCTAAATTCATATTATCACCTCTATATTATTTTTATCTTATATCCTTCATTGCAACGTGATCCATATCTGTAAATGTTTGGTTTTCTCCAACCATTCCCCATATAAATGAATATGAAGTAGTTCCTACACCTGAATGTATTGACCAACTTGGTGAAATTACTGCTTCTTCATTTCTCATTACAACGTGTCTTGTTTCACTAGGTTCTCCCATATAATGGAAAACAACTTGATCTTCTGGTATATCAAAATAGAAGTATACTTCCATTCTTCTTTCATGAGTATGACAAGGCATTGTATTCCATACGTTACCTTCTTTTAACTCTGTTAATCCCATTAGTAATTGACAAGTATCTAATACTTCTGGATGAATGTATTGATTAATTGTTCTTACATTTAATGATTTTGGATCGCCTAACTCAACTTTCTTAGCTTTATTAATATCAATATGTTTATTTGGGTAAGTTTTATGAGCTGGTGCACTATTACAGTAGAATTTTGCAGGTGTACTTGATTCGTCACTTTTGAAAATTACCGATTTTGTACCCATTCCTACATATAGTCCATCTCTTTCATTTAAGATATATACTTCTCCGTCAACTGTAACTGTTCCTTTACCTCCAACATTGATTATACCTAACTCTCTTCTTTCTAAGAAAAAGTCAGTTCCTAAATTTTTCATTGTATCTAATTCTTGATCTAAACTTACTTCTTTCTCAGCTGGGCAAGCTCCTATTGTAATGATTCTATCAATATGACTGTATACTCTTTTAATTTTATTTGGTGTAAATAAATTTTGAATTAAAAATTCTTCTCTAACTCTGTCAGTTGTATAATGTTTTGCATCTCTTGAATTAACTGCTTCTCTAATTTCCATAATTTTCCTCCTTGTTTCATTATATGAAACGTAGTTTCTTTTTATATCTATATTATATCTATTTAGTGTTAAAAAATCAAGGTCAATTTCAATTATTGGCATCGAGTTTCACTATATGAAACTTTATAAATGTTTATAAAGACTAAATGATACTATTTACAAATCCCATTCTATGAGAGATTTTATTAGCAGTAAATTTAATTTGATTTACTATTTCTGACTTATCATCAGTTAAAAACGTATTATTTTCTCCTGCAGTACTTATTGCTGCAATAATCTGCCCTCTATAATCATAGATAGGTACCGCAATACAGAAAATTCCTTTTTCGTGCTCTTCATTATCTATTGCAAAACCTTTTTGTCTAGCAATTTTAATTTCCTCTAATACGGCTTCTTTTGTCATTAATGTTTTATGGGTATAAGCTTTCATCGGTATTAGATTAAGTATATTTAATATTTCTTCATCACTTTTATCCATTACTAATGCTTTCCCAACTGCTGAACAATGGACAGGTATTCTTCTACCAATCTGAGAGTACATTCTCATGTAATGTACATTGTTAATTTTCTCAATATATATTGCCTCACCATTGTCATATGTAGCTAATTGAGATGGTTGTTTCAGAGTTTCTGTTAATTTCCTTAAATAAGGTGAAGCCTCTGTTTTAAGTTCAATATTATTAAGTCTTATACTACTTATTTCAACTAACTTTAAACCTATTGTATATACACCTGAAGTATTATTTCTCTCAACAAATCCTCTTGATAAAAGTGTCATTAATAATCTATGAATTGTACTTTTGTTTAATCCTAGTTGATTTTGTATCTGAACAGCAGTCATTGGCTTCTCTGCCAAAGCTTCTAGAACTATTAACGCTCTATCTACTGTTTGCAATGTAGAATCGCTCATCTTATTTCCTCCATATATGTTAATCTGTTCTTATTTTAATATTAGTTCTATTTCCTGTCAAACCAAGAAAATTATTAACTGTAATACATATATTATTGTACGATTTTACTGTGATATTGAATGAAGTATTTTCCAATCAAAAAATATAGGGATAGAGGTATTTGATTAAGATTCTATATAAGATAAAAAATGAACAGATTTTCAATTTTATAGAAAATCTGTTCCAAATATATTTAAAAGTCTAATATAATGAGCAAGAATATTAAACAAATATAACAAATTTATCTTTGGACTCTACCAGAAGCATCTCCATTAATTAATGTTTCTACTTCTTCAACAGTCACAAGGTTAAAGTCGCCAGAAATTGTATGTTTAAGAGCTGATGCTCCTACAGCAAATTCTAGTGCATATTTAAAGTCATTTGACTCTAACAAACCATAAATAAGTCCACCAGCAAAAGAATCTCCTCCACCGACTCTATCTACAATTCTAACATTATATTTCTTAGAATGATAGAATTCATTACCATCATAAATAAATGCTGACCAACCATTGTCTGATGCAGAATAGCTTTCACGTAGTGTTGTAACAACATATTTAAAACCGAATTTTTCTTTCATTTGTTTGAAAATATCTTTGTATCCTTCTAATTCTAATTCACCTTTAGTAACGTCTGTCTTACCAGGTTTGAATCCTAGAACTTTCTCTGCATCTTCTTCATTTCCAATACAAACATCTACATATTGCATTAAATTAGTCATCACTTCTTTTGCTTCTTCAGGTGTCCATAATTTCTTTCTATAATTTAGATCAACACTGACTGTTACATTATGTTTTTTAGCAGCTTTTAACGCTTCTTCAGTTAATATAGCAGCTTCTTTACTTAATGCAGGAGTTATTCCAGAAAAATGGAACCATTGAGCATCTTCAAAAATAGCATCAAAATCAAAATCTTCTATTGTTGCTTCAGAAATTGATGAATGAGCTCTATCATATACTACTTTTGATGGACGCATAGATGCACCTGTTTCCAAATAGTATATTCCAACTCTTTCTCCACCTCTAGCAACATAATCAGTATTAACTCCATATCTTCTTAGATGGTTAATAGCACTTTGACCAATAGGATTATTAGGTAATTTTGAAACAAAACTAGCATCGAATCCATAATTAGCTAATGATACAGCTACATTAGCTTCTCCTCCACCATAAACAACGTCAAATGACTTAGCTTGATTAAATCTTTCATATCCTGGTGTAGATAATCGAAGCATTATCTCTCCCATAGTTACTACTTTTTTCATATTATGTACCTCCTAATTACTAATCATTATTTATTACTTATCTCAATCTAATTAGCTCTAGCTTTCTTAACTTCTTCTACAAATTTTTTAGCTGTTTCAGTTACAAGTGCATAGTCTCCTGTTTTTGCTCCTTTAGTTAATACACTACCTGTACCAACTGCTATAGCACCAGCTTCAATCCAATCTTTTACATTATCTAAGCTAACCCCACCTGTTGGCATATAGTTTCCTTGTGGAATAGGGCCTTTGAATGCTTTAATTATACTTGGACCGAAAGCATTTCCAGGAAATACTTTTAATATATCTACTCCAGCTTCTAATGCTTCTACAGCTTCTCTTGGAGTCATTACTCCTGGCATCATAGGCACACCATATCTATTACATAACTTAACCGTTTCTAAGTTAAAGCATGGACTTACTATATATTCTGCACCTGCTAAAATACATGCTCTAGCAGTTTCTGGATCAAGAACTGTTCCCGCACCAATTATTAAATCTTCATCTTTATATAGTTCAACTAATTCTTTTATAATATCTACTGCTCCAGGAACTGTCATTGTGATTTCTAAAGCTTTTACCCCACCATCTTTAACTGCTTCTATAATTTTAATTCCTTGTTCTTTTGATTCAGCTCTTATAACAGCAACTACACCACTATCAATAATTCTTTGTAAAGTTTCTATTTTTTTCATGTTTACCTCCTATGAATATATACTTGTCTGTTGTCAGACAACTCAATATAAGTTTATTTTATATGATTTTTTCATTTTATACAAGTACTTTTTTATTTTTATATATATTTTACAAATATCTGCTTAATTATTAGTAAAATCTTATATCATTAATCATAAATTTCATTGATAACTAACAAACTTTATTAATTATTTATATTTATTTTTTTAGTCTCATTAAAACCGTATAATATATGTTCTTTCATGTACTGTTTTGCCAAGTCTTGTTTTTTATTTTTTATAGCTTGAAATATTTTTTTATGATGAATTAATACAACTTCACCACTTTCTGGAATATCCTTTGTCTTTGCATATCCACCTTTTATACCATCATTAATAATAGGTACTATTCTATTAATAATTGGGTTATGTGTACTTTTAGCTATAGCATTGTGAAAGTCTATATCACTAGATGTATGGTCTGTATTGTTCTTAATAGCTAATTCTACTTGTTCATAAGCTTTTTTTATTTTCATTATATCTTTCTCTGTGGCTCTAATAGCTGCTAATTCTGCAATTTGGGGTTCAATAATAATCCTCATCTCAAAAAAATGTAACAAAAGATTAGAGTCTTCCATAAAAGTAATTCCTAGCGGATCTTTTAGAACTCCTGGATTTTCAGAAACGTAAGTTCCTTTACCTCTTTTAACTTCTAAAATATTAGTTGATACTAGAATCTTAATTGCTTCTCTTACAGTAGATCTTCCAATATTAAGCATATCTGTCAATTCAATTTCATTTGGCAATTTGTCTCCTGGTTGTAATTCTTTTTCTAATATCATTTTTCTAATATCATCTGCTATTTTTTCTGATAGTATACCTTTATCATACATGTAAAAACCTCCTCCACAACATATTATATACTAATTAAATTACATTATTAAAAAATAATTAGTGTAACAAGAAAACCCTCATTCTGCTTATGCAAAACAAAGGCTTTATAGTTTTTATTCATGGATAATAGCTTCTACATTATATCCTTTAAGCTTATCTCTACCATTTAAGAAATCAAGTTCAATTAAGTAAATTAATTTAACAACTTCTCCACCTAATTCTTCTATTAATTCAACCATTGCTCTTGACGTTCCACCAGTTGCCAATAAATCATCTATAATAACAACTTTATCTCCTGGTTTAATAGCATCTATATGCATCTCAATTGTAGCAGTACCATATTCTAAAGAGTATTCCTTACTTTTTGTTTCATAAGGTAATTTGCCAGCTTTTCTTACAGGTAAAAAACCTTTTCCCATATTGTATGCCACTGGTACACCAAAAATAAAGCCTCTTGATTCCGGTCCTATTATGTAATCAAAATCAACTCCACTAAGTTTTTCTTGAATTTGGTCAATTGATGCTTTTAATCCCTCTGGATTTTGTAATACTGTTGTTATGTCTTTAAATACAATACCTTCTTTTGGGAAATCAACAACATCTCTAATAAGCGTTCTAAGATCCATTAATACTTGCTCCTTTTCAATAATATCATTATCACATACTAGATATTATAATTATAAATTATATGTTTATTCATATATTTATTTAATCCTAATGATAAACATACATTTAATAGTATACCAAATATAATTAATTCTAGCAATCTTATTTTTAAAATAAGTGATTCCATCATTTATAATAATTCATATTAAATAACTTATGATATTTTACTATATAATAATGATTCATCTAATTGTACTTTATGCCCTTTATTAAGTTTAAACGTTAATTTATAATTACTAATATTATATTCTAATAAATTAAGTTCAACAAATACATCTAAACATATAAGAACACTTAGTAACTTATTAGCATCATGATATTTAAGCATTGATAACAGTTTAACTACTATTATTTCTTCTTTTTTTTGTTTCTCTAGCAAAAGAAAAGCTCTATATATATTTTCAAATTCTTTTCTAGTTGGTATAACATTTTCTTTAATTAAATATGTAATTGATTCGTTATCATAATTATTTTTTTTGATATGTGTATATTTATAATAATAATCATCTATAGTTTTAATATATTCATTGTTAATATCTAAATCTTTCATCATAATCTGTGGTTTTTTAATTCCATTCCACTCATTGATGTTTAACGTACCTAGCAGTGAAATGTCTCTCTGTATATCTATATAGTCATAATAGTCAGCCATTCCAAATCCTATACTATCTAAATAATATTTATTATAGTCTATCTTCATTTTTAGATGATTACTTTCTTTTCCTATCTTTCTTACATCATTAACTTTTCCTTTACATATAAATTTTGGCTCTGGATTACCTACTCCATATGGTTCTAATTCAATAATCTCTTCTATTAAAGGTATATTTATATCATTTAATCCTATTTCCATATCCACAGTAATTTTAGGAGTTAATGTGTTATCGTCCATATATTGATTAGCATATAGATTAACTCTGTCTCTTAATACTGGTACTAATGTCTCATCTAGGGAAAGTCCTGCCGCCATCTCATGTCCACCAAATTTATTTAGTATATCTTTCGCTGAGTGTATTGCATCAAAAATACTAAAACCTTCTACACTTCTAGCAGACCCAGAGGCAACCGAATCTTCAATAGCAAGAATTATTGTTGGTCTGTAATATTTTTCGGTAATTCGTGATGCCACAATTCCAATAACTCCATGATGCCAATTATTCCCTGCTACAACTATGACCTTTGTATTATCAACATCAATAGTATTTTCTATAATTGTAATAGCTTCATCAAATATACTTTTTTCTAGTTCTTGTCTTTTAATATTTTCATCATTTAGACTTTCTGCTATATATGCCGCTCTATCTTTATCACTAGTAGTAAATAATTCAATTCCGCGTTTTGCATCTCCTAGTCTTCCTGCCGCATTTAATCTAGGTGCCACACGAAATCCAATAATTGAAGCTGTAATCTTATCTTCTTTCTTATTTCCAGAAACTTTTAAGAGCGCTTTAAGACCTATGTTCCATGTATCTTTCATAGTTTCAAATGCAAGCTTTGTTATTATTCTATTTTCATCAACAAGAGGAACTATATCTGCCACCGTTCCAACGGCAACTATATCTAAATATTTCCATATAATATCTGTGTTTTTAAGTTTAATAGATAATCCATGAATAAGCTTAAATGTTACTCCTACACCTGCTAACATATCAAAAGGATAGTTACAATCTTCTCTTTTTGGATCAATAACGGCTAATGCATCTGGAATTATTTCTTGACATTCGTGATGGTCAGTTATTATAATATCTATCCCTAATGTTTTAGCGTATTCAACTTGTTCTACAGCTGTTATTCCAGTATCTACAGTGATAATAAGATTAGCTCCATCCTCACCTATCTTATTAATAGCTTCATTATTGACTCCATATCCCTCTTCTAACCTATTAGGTATATAATAATCAACATTTACTAAATTTTCTCTTAAATACATATATAGTATTGATGTGCTAGTTATTCCATCTACATCATAATCACCATATATAGTTATTTTCTCACCTTTATCTATAGCTTCTAAAATTCTTCTAATTCCTTTATCCATATCTTTCATAAGAAAAGGGTCATAAAAGCTATCTCTATTAGCATATAAAAATCTATTAATATCTTCATCCATTACTATGTTTCTATTAGCTAATATTGTCGCCATTACTGTAGAAAATTTATGTTTATCTACTAATTTCTCAATTTCTTTATTATTATTTTCGATTAGATTCCACATATATTTTGATTTCATTATCAATCCTCCAGAAAAACTACACCTTATACATAATAGCAAGGTTATAAATAAAAAACCCTCTAACAATAATGCTAGAGGGATTAATTACAAATTGTAACTATCTTGATTGGTGAGCTTTTTGTATTTTAATTCCTTCTTTTCTTTTGAAAAGATACCATAATGGACTAGCTACAAATATTGAAGAATATGTTCCACTTAGTATACCAACCATTAATGGTAAAGCAAATTCTTGAATTGATGCTACACCAAGTATATAAAGTACAGCTACCATAATAAATGTTGTAAGTGAAGTATATATTGAACGAGACATTGTTTGGCTAATTGATGTATCAACTACTCCTTTGAAATCTCCACGTTTCATATATTTTTGGTTTTCACGAACACGGTCAAATAGTACTATAGTATCATTAATAGAATAACCAACGATTGTAAGCATTGCCGCAATAAATGAGTTATTAATTGGTACTCTAAATAATGCATATATAGCAAGTACTACCAAAATATCATGAATTAATGCAACAACTGCACTAACACCAAATCTGTAATCTTTGAATCTTAATGTAATGTAGATAAGCATACATATTGCTGCAACAATTACAGAAATAATAGCGTCTCTCTTCATTTCATCACTAATTGTAGCACTTATTGATTCACTTTGAATATCTTCTGTTGTAATCTCATATTTTTCAACTAACTTCTTCTCTAAAGCTATTCTTTTTTCAGTATCAATATCTTTTGTTTTAATAATAACTTGTCCTTTGCCTTTAACAGCTTGGAACTGTGGACTAGTATCTCCTGTAGCTTCGATTACTAAGTCGCCTAATTCTTTTGAAGCTTCTTCTGGAGTCATTTCTTTACCAATAGTTACAAGTGTAGTTGTTCCACCACTAAATTCAATATCGTATTCAAGTGGTGTTCCTTTTGATGCATTAAACACTGGCATTGAAATAAGTCCAATTAATATTACTACTAAAGAAATGCTAAACCATACTTTTCTTTTATCAACGATTTTAAATGATCTTGTTTTATGAGCAATACCATATAATTTTTTATTTTTAATACCAATACCAACAAAAGCTGATAATATAATTCTAGTAACAACTAATGCCGTAAACATAGAAATAATAATACCAATAGCAAGTGTTTGTGCAAAACCTTTAATAGGTCCTGTACCCATTACAAACAAAATAACAGAAGCTATTAATGTTGTAATGTTACCATCTAAAATAGCTGAAGTTGCTTTTTTAAATCCTGCTTTTACTGATGCTCTTAATGTTTTTTCTAGAGCTAATTCCTCTCTAATTCTTGAGAAGATAATAACATTGGCATCTACTGCCATACCAATTGATAATATAATACCTGCAATACCAGGTAATGTTAATGTTAAATTAAATAAACTTAAAATAATTACAATTAGTGCAGAATAAAATACTAATGCAATATCTGCCGCAAGTCCTGGAATTCTGTAAATAATAATCATAAATAGTAATATTATACATATTCCAATAAATCCTGCTTTAACGCTAGTATCAACTGCCGCTTTACCAAGTTTCGCACCTACAACATTTGATCTTAACTCTTGTAATTCAAGTGGAAGAGCACCAATACGAATGTTAGCTGCCATATCTTCTGCTCTCTCAAGTGAACCCATATTACTAATAGTAGCATTTCCATCAGGAATAGCTTGATTTACAACTGGATCCATAATTGATTTACCATTATATACAATAGAAATTCTTTGTCCTATAAACTTCTTAGTTGCTTCAGCAAATTTTTGCTTTCCTTCTTTATTAAACTCTAATGCAATAATATAAGGATCGACTTCTCCTTCTACTATTTTCGCATTTGCATCTTTTACGTCTTCACCAGAAAGTATAACTACATCATCTGGTCCGATAAATTCTAGTTTACCAGGTTTTCCAAGTTCTTCTAATACTTTATTAGCATCTGTTACACCAGGAATATCAACATTGATTCTATTAGAACCTTCTCTATATACTTCTCCTTCTGTGTAACCCTTTTCATCTATTCTTTTTCTTAATTTATAAACCGTATCTTTAATATCTTTGTCTGATGGACCTTCTTTAACAGTTGTATATGTAATACTTACACCACCTGCTAAATCAAGACCTAATTTTACTTTATTAGCTCCGCCTATTTCCTTAGATCCTATTCCTTTTACTGCTACAAATACAGAACATGCAATTATAGCTATTGAAAGTAACAGGACAATGACTTTTTTCCCCTTCATTGCAACAATATCCTCCTTCGTACATACATTATTATATTTTGTCATGTGTTATTTAATCATAAGTTGATTTAATTGTTATGTAGCTCTTTCATATCTAGTACTAATTCAACTTACAAACTTATATATTTGCATAACTAAAAGTTTAATTCTCTATATACAATATATAATTTTTTATTAGATGAAATTAAATATATTGCTTATAGAGCATAAAACGGTAATCATACAATTATATTAACTATGTTAAATTATAAATATTATCAAGATATTAGTCAAGATATTTATACATTTTGAGTTGTTAACTCGTTTCTTTTGCTTTCATATATATAGCACATTCGACTCTTTTTTTCTCTAGCTCACAGCCTATTTCGTAAGTATCATGTATATTACCGTGGAATTGGAAAGCATTAGCACTGCATCCACCACTACAATAAAATTTCGCCCAACAATCATTACATTTCTTTTTAGAATATACGCTACAGCTCTTAAAATCAGTTTGTTTATCTATATTAGTAATTCCTTCATCAACACTACCCATTTTAAATTCATCAATTCCAACGAATTGATGACATGGATATAAGTCTCCCCAAGGTGTAACAGCAAGATATTCTGTTCCAGAACCACATCCAGATAATCTTTTAACTACACATGGCCCTTGTGATAAGTCAATCATAAAATGAAAGAAATTAAAGTCTTTGTTTTCTTCTTTTCTTTTAATCATTTCTCTTGCTAATATCTCATATTGATCACATAGCTTGTTAATGTCTTCTTCTTGAAGAGCATAAGGCATATCAGCTGGTGCAACAACTGGTTCCATTGATATTTGTTTGAAACCACAATCAGCTAAATGTAACACGTCTTCTGAAAAGTCAAGATTATGATGAGTAAAAGTACCTCTTACATAGTAATTTTCTTGATGTCTACTTTCTGCCATCTTCTTGAATTTTGGTAAAATCAAATCATAACTTCCTTTACCATTACATGATGGTCTCATATTGTCGTGTACTTCTTTTCTTCCATCTATACTAAGTACAACATTATACATATTCTCATTAATAAAGTCCATTATATCATCATTCAGTAAAACACCATTAGTAGTTATAGTAAATCTAAAGTTTTTATTATATTGTTCTTCTTTAGATTTTGCATATGCAACAATTTCTTTTACTACTTCAAAATTCATTAAAGGCTCACCGCCAAAGAAATCAACTTCAAGATTTCTTCTATTACCTGAGTTTTCTATTAAGAAATCAATTGCTTTTTTACCAACTTCACTACTCATTAAAGAACGATCCCCATGATATTCTCCTTCGCCTGCAAAACAATATTTACAGCTTAAGTTACAATCATGAGCAATATGTAGGCATAGAGCTTTTACAACAGGTTGTCTTTTTTTGAAGCTTGTAATTGTTTCTTTGTATTCATCTATTGTGAATAGTTGTCCACTTGATATAAGTTGTTCTACCTCACTAATTGATTCTTCAATTACTTTGCTATCATACTTTGTAGAAAGCTTGTCTTCAATTTCTGCTTTTGATAATGTAACAAAATCTGCAATTATATCGTAAACAATCTCATCTACTAAGTGTACAGCACCGCTATATACATCTATAACTATGTTCAAATCATCCATCTTAAATTGATGTATCATAGTAATACTTCCTTTCTCTTAAAATGTATTATAAATACATTCATATTTCATAACATAAGCAGCGACTTTCGTCACTGCTTAAAGAATTACAATATTATTTGTTTTCACAAGATTGATTACCAACAGTACATGATGTTTTACATGCTGATTGGCAAGATGTTTGACATTCGCCACAGCCACCTTTTTTTAAGCTCTTTTTAAGAGTAGCTGAATTTAATGTTTTAATATGTTTCATATATTCTTCCTCCTTGTGGCATATAACTTATTCATATGCCTAATACCTTGGAACATCTAAAATATTAGTTCATCTGTAAATGTATTATGTAATATAAGATAAAACTATATTATATGTGTTCTTAACTTAAAATATTATATCACAAGATTGTTATAATTAAAAGTACATTTCCATAACTTTCTCAACCTAAAATTCCGCCAAGTGTACTACCTCCAACACACATAAAGAATAGGCTTATAACATCTCCAGATATAGAACTATCTTTGTTAACAACTAAAGATACAATTACAAATATTATAAAATATATAACCCCAGCTATAGCACCATACATCCATTTATTTTTTCCTATACTTTTACCTGATAAAAGTCCAGTGATTAAAGTAGCTAGTATTATAACAATAACTCTACCTATATTTATTTGACTGTCCGTTAATTCATGTTTATATACTACAAACGTAAGTATTAGTACACATATAATTGTTATTATGTATCCAATCATAACAGATTTTGAGAGATTCACTGCTATTTTTTTGGTATTTATGTCTGGCTTTTTTGATATTCTTGATACTCTACTCATAATTCTCCCCCTTATTGTTCCATATAATATTATATTATGCTATAATGTGAAATATACCATTTAAGGCTACTTTTAACCTTGAATTAGATATAAATGGAAATTTCCGCTCCTATTGTATAGGGTAATATTTTGTCAGCTAATTAATCGTCCTGATTAAAACAGCTGACCTCGCCGTCCTGGCTCGTGCTAAATATTACCCTATACAATCTCCGCTAGGCTAGTAAATAATTAAATAAATATCGTTTACTTGTTTCTTTATGTTTACTATACGATACAGATTTTATACTTATAAATAAGATAGTTATACTATTTTGAATTTGATAATAATTAGGAGAGATATAATTTGGATAAATATATTGATTTACATGTACATTCTACTGTTTCAGATGGTACTTACACTCCATGTGAGCTTGTAAAATACGCAAGTGAAAAAAAATTAGCAGCTATTGCATTAACTGATCATGATTGTATTTTTGGCATTGAAGAAGCTAAGGAATGTGCTAAGAAATATGATATAGAAGTAATAAGTGGCATCGAGTTTTCAACAAAATATAAAGATACAGAAATTCATATATTAGGACTATATATTGATGAAACTAACGAAGATTTCATTAAAAACTTAGACTATATAGTTAAATCACGTGAACTTAGAAATGAAAAAATGATACAAAAACTCAATGATCATGGATTGAATATTACTATGAAAGATGTCCTTGATAATTCTGACTCGGATGTATACACAAGAGCACATTTTGCCAAAGCACTATATAATAAAGGCTATGTGAAATCGTTAAGAGAAGCATTTGATAAATATATAGGAAATGATTGCCCTTGTTATGTTTCTAGAGAAAAAGTCACTCCAAAGCTAGCTATTGACCTTATTCGTTCTTGTAAAGGTGTTCCAATTCTAGCACACCCTACTTTATATAATATGGATCTTAGACAACTTGATGTACTTATTAAAGAATTAGTAGCTGATGGATTATTAGGCATTGAAGGACTTTATTCGTTATACAATAAATCAGAAGTTAGATACATTGGTGATTTTGCTAAGAAATATAATCTTCTTATTTCTGGGGGTTCTGACTTTCATGGAAATAATAAAGTTAATATTGATTTAGGTATTGGAAGAGGTAATTTAAAAATTCCTTACTCTATATTAGAAAAGATTAAATTAAGAAGAAAAGAAGTTTATGAATTAGATTAAATAATGAGCTGTCTCATATACATTTTTTGATATTTACAGTTTAATTTTGTCATTAAAAATGTATTATGATACAGCTCCTTTCTATCTTCTAACCTAGCCTTGTCTAGTAGTACCATTATTTTGCATTTTATTAAAAGCTTTTTTAATCATATAACTTAATATTTTGCCAAATGTTTTCTTAAATATATTGATTTTTGTTTTATAATAATAATTACTATTTAGCCATCCCTTATTTTCCCAATAGCTATAATCTACTTCTGACATATATGTTTTACTCCTTAGACCATTAAACATGTATATATCATAAAAACTTGGCTTAGGTAATTCATAATTATTAATTTTATTATAAAATTCCTCAACAAGTTTATCTGTATATTTATTTATTTTGTTATAATATTTACTACTATACATATTATTATCTTCAAAAAACATAGGAGAAATAATAGATATGGTACCTACTAAGTTACAGCCCCATCCACAAGCTGTCATCTTCAGATACTTTCCCGTTACTTTTCTAGCTCCACCACCTGTGGTTATTATATTAAGAGCAGGTTTCCCAATTAGTTTTGGTCTATGAAATAAATATGCCAATCTATCAATAACTTTTTTAAATGTAGATGTAATATGACAAGCATATACAGGTGAAGCAAATATAATTCCATCAGCTTTTATCATCTTATCTCTTAATTCAGTAATATCATCTTTAATAGAACAATACTCTTCTCCTTTTTGTAAACATAGATTACATCCTTTACATTCTCTTATATTTAAAGTTGAAAGATGTATGTATTCAAATGTTACTGAGCCTTTTTTTCTCATTTTACTTTCAATCATTTTGCACACGTTATAGCTATCTTTTTTTCTTGGACTTCCTAATAAAACTAAAATTTTCATAATTAATCTCCTTCTATACTTGATATCCAACGTTGGATATTTGGAATTATTTTTTTACATATCCTAATTTAGGATATGTAAATGTTATGACTATATTTACTTACCAAGTAACTTAATAAGATGCTCTAAGTTTTCAGCAGCTTTTTCTGGATTATCTAGTATCTGTTGTTTCAATACTTCTATATCAGAATTTGTTGATACATTTTCACATTCATTAATATCACTAATTGTTGAAAAATCAACTTTTTTAATTACATCTGACATCTTTTTAGTTAAATCAATACATTCATCTATTTCTTCTAATAATGCTTGATGCCATTTTATTTGAAAAACAAGACTTGAAATCATCATTTCAAAACATATAGATTCTACTTTTAGTGTTGTATCATTTACTTTAAGCTTTTGCCATCTTTCAATATTAGCTTTTTTATAATTTAACATATCAATATGCTTATTAATTTGCGCTATTAAGTTATGTTTATCTAACATTCCAATTAATGGATAACTAATGAACTTATCAGAACCAGTATTGTATATTTCTTTGTCTAATTCATCTTGAATATACTTTTCAAGTGCAATACGCCCATCATTAGTAATA
Organism: Vallitalea sp.; assembly: GCA_025210515.1. Taxonomy (GTDB): domain Bacteria; phylum Bacillota; class Clostridia; order Lachnospirales; family Vallitaleaceae; genus Vallitalea. The sequence continues at coordinate 193,307 of JAOARM010000033.1, forward strand.
TCGTATATTTTCCTAACTTTACCTCCTATTTTTTCTTCTCTATATAGTGTTATAAGTTTTTCTTTTTCAAGTTTTGCCAATGCATAATAGATTGAACCTGATTGAATTTTAGTATAACTATCCATATGGTTAATCTGAATATATTTTTGTATTTCATAACCATGAGTTGGTTTAATATTTAAAAAATATAGGATTAATGCTTTTATCACTACATCACCCCCCCTTAATATTATTGTGATTATAACAAGATTATATATCCAATGTTGGATATTGTCAATCATATTTTTATTATTCATTGTAAATTTTTTTATAAGACTTATTTCATAACAGCAAGGAAGGACTAATATATAATTTATTATTATACAAAGAAAGATAGACTAGCTTTAGCAATAAGCATATCCACAAAGTGGCAAGCTCATACCCTTAAACTTAAAGGGACAATTGCTAAATCTAGTCTATCTTGAAAAACTTCGTAGCTGAATATATTATCTAACAGCCCATATATAATTACTTTTCTTCTTTTACTTCTTTTACTTCTTCAATTTCTTCTTTATTAATAGTTAAATCAGGTTCTTTAACAGCTGCTACAGCATTTCTTTGAATTGGTACTCTTACACTTTTATTAGTACCAAGTTCAATAATAAGTACATCATTTACTGAATCAACAACTTTACCATAAATACCACCATTAGTCATAATGGAATCTCCAATATTAACGCTTGATTGCATTTGATCAATTTGCTTTTGTCTCTTTTTCTGAGGTCTTATTAACACTAACCACATAAATCCAAAAAGAACAACCATCCAAATAACTAATCCACCTATGGATTCCATACCACTTGGTCCAGCTTCTAAAACAAATAAACTAGTCATAAATATCCTCCTTAATTAACTTAATATAATTTATAAGAAACATTCATTACATTATTAAATAATAATATATAATAGCTTCCTACTTTATCCTATCTAATAAGTTACACTGTAATTAGTTTTCTGTCAACTATTTTCCCCTCTTAACATTCCTTCAATCTTATTATTCTTAAATTCAGAATATCTATTGTCATCAATAGCATCTCTAATTTCTTCCATTAACGTATTATAAAAATATAGATTATGAAGAACGCAAAGTCTCATGCCTAACATTTCCTTTGCTTTTAAAAGATGTCTAATATATGCTCTACTATAATGTCTACAAGTAGGACATCCACAACCTTCTTCAATTGGTCTATCATCTAATTGATGCTTTGCATTGAATAGGTTAAGCTTACCAAAATTAGTGTAAACATGTCCATGTCTTCCGTTTCTAGCAGGATAAACACAATCAAAAAAGTCTACTCCTCGCTCAACAGATTCTAATATATTAATTGGGGTTCCTACTCCCATAAGATAAGTAGGTTTATTTTGTGGTAGATAAGGAACAACCTGCTCTAATATTCTATACATCTCATCATGGCTCTCTCCTACTGCTAGTCCACCAATAGAGTATCCATCCAAGTCTAAATCAGAAATAACTTTAGCATGTTCTATTCTAATATCTTCATATGTTCCACCTTGATTAATTCCAAAAAGCATTTGATTCTTATTAATAGTATCTTCTAGTGAATTAAGTCTATTCATTTCTTTTTTACATCTTTTTAACCATCTAGTAGTTCGGTCTACAGAATTTTGCATGTATTCTCTAGTGGCTGGATATGGAGGGCATTCATCAAAAGCCATAGCAATAGTTGATGCTATATTTGATTGAATTTGCATACTTTCTTCAGGACCCATAAAGATTTTACGGCCATCAACATGTGAAGAGAAATATACTCCTTCTTCTTTTATTTTTCTAAGTCCTGCTAATGAAAACACTTGATATCCGCCAGAATCTGTAAGTATAGGTCTATCCCATACCATTAATTTATGAAGACCACCTAATTTTTTTATTACCTCATCTGAAGGTCTAACATGTAAATGATAAGTATTAGATAATTCAACTTGACATTTTACATCTTTTAGGTCTTGACTTGAAACTGCACCTTTAATAGCTCCTGCCGTACCAACATTCATAAATACTGGAGTTTGAATAACTCCGTGAACTGTATGAACTTCTGCTCTTTTTGCTTTTCCATCTACGTTTAATAATTTATACAATTTTAATCACCATCATTTATATTATTTAATTATTTTTTTCGTGCTTTACAAGTATACAACTAAAAAGCTATTATTTCAAGGATTTTAAATGTTTCTTACACTATTCTATCTTTTCGTTATGTATGTATTTCTGTATATCAATTTTTCCTTGATCAATAACCTTTCTAATTTCATCTGGTGGCATAGGTCTGCCAGTAAGATAGCCTTGTATATTATCGCAATAAGATTTCGTAAGAAATTCAAGTTGTTTTGAATCTTCTACACCTTCTGCTATAGTTTCTATGCCAATCTTTCTTACCATATTAATTACAGCACTTGTTATTTCTCTATCTACGCCTTCATGTCCTGTATTTTGAATAAAAGATTTATCAATTTTCAGAGTATCTATAGGTAATGATTTAAGATAACTTAATGACGAATATCCTGTTCCGAAATCATCTAGTGAAATCTTAATTCCTAATGCAGCTAATTCTTCTAAAAGTAATTTAGCAGACTCCAAAGCATCAATAAATAAATTTTCTGTTATCTCAAGTTCTAAGCATCCTAATTTAATATTAGTAGATTCTAACACTTTAGATACAACGTGTAAAAAATTATTATTTTTAAGTTGAACAGGAGAAATGTTAACAGATATAATTCCTTCATATCCTAGCTCTCTATTCCATGACATATATTGTTTACAAGCTTCTTGTAATACCCACTCACCAATTTCATTAATAAGCCCCGTTTCTTCAGCTATAGGTATAAATAACATAGGGCTAACAAAACCAAGTATAGGATTAAACCATCTTATAAGTGCCTCAAATCCTCTTATCTGTCCTGTTTCTATCTCAAACTGTGGTTGATAATATAATTTGAATTCTTTGTTAATAAGAGCTTGCGTTAAATACTTTTCCATATTAACTTTTTTAAGAAATTCTTTTTTCATTTCATTAGTGAAAAAAGATATTTTATTTTTACCAATATTTTTTGCATCCATTAAAGCAGTATCTGCATTTTTAATTAATTCACTATGATCAGTTCCATCACATGGAAATACAGATATTCCAATACTTACAGTTAATTGATGAATAGCATTATCTACGATTACTGGTTTATTAAAACATTCTTTTAATTTTTTAGCTCTATTATATATTTCTTCATTATTTTTTATATTATAGAAGACGGCTGCAAATTCATCTCCACCTAGTCTAGCAATAAAATCATCATCATCTATAGCACACTTTAATCTTGCTCCCATTTCCTTGAGAATATTATCACCGATTGTAAAACCTAAACTGTCATTAATACTTTTAAAGTTATCAATATCCATTAATGCTATACTAACCAATTGTTTGTTTTTATATAAACATTCATCTAGTTTTTCCCAGAGACTAGTTCTATTAGGCATATTAGTTAAACTATCATAATAAGCTAAATAATTAATTTTCTCTTCTTTTAGTTTTTTATCTGTTATGTCAATATGTGCTCCTGCTAATATATATGGTTTCATAGCATTATCGAATATTGCTTTTCCTCTAGTTCTTATCCATCTATAATCACCTTTTATTGTTCTTACACGATAAGTACTTTCATACCGTTCTGAATTACCAGTTAAATAATCATATAAAGCTTGTTTTTCATCATTTATATCTTCTGGATGAACTATTTCGTGCCATCTATTAAAATCGGTAAATTGGTCTGCATTAATACCAATTTCATCAAACCATTCTACATCCATATTATAGTCACCAGTCTGCAAGTTCCAATACCAAACCACATCGTCAGATGCTTCTGAAATGAGCTTATATACCTGCTCTTTTTCTTTAATAATAGTATTGCTTTTTTTAAGCAACTCGTTTTGTTGTCTTAATTCTTTCTCTGACAAAGTTAGGTTATCATATAGTTTAATTATTTTATTATTCTGTTGCCTTAGTTCTTCCTCAGATGCAGTAACTTCTTCATATAAGGCGTTTAGCTCCTCATTATTATTTTGAAGTAATATTTCCTGTTCTTTTAATTCAGTTACATCAATAAAAACCTCTGCAAAATATCCTTCTTCGAGACTAAAAACATTAACTTTATACCATCTGTTAAATGGTTTAAAAAATTGTATCGTTGAATCACTACCTCCCTCGATAGCTACTTTACCAAAAAAATCAATCCAATTAAAATTCTCATTAGTTATCAAAGGAATAATTTCTGAAACTTTTTTGCCAATTACCTCTTCTTTTTTAACACCTATTAACTCACAATACATATCGTTAATATCAATATACTGATAATCAATAGGATTCCCCTCTTCATCTTTTATTATCTTGTGATATGCATATCCACTCAATAAATTGTTAATTAAGGTGTGATAAAAATTCTTAGATATACTCATTGAAACACCCCGTCTAAATATATTATTGTTGTAAATATTATAGAATTTATCATATATACCTTATACCTAAAGATTAATAAAACATGTTTTTCTATATACTTTTATTCTATTCTTATATTCTAATACATTTTGGAGATATTTAACAGTGTTTTTTTAATTATAATGTCAGATTATGTATTTATATTTGTTTTTACGCTTGATTAGACTTAACTCAACAAATTATAACCTTGTTTATTATACTTATATTGTATATAATATAGAACAAGAAAAGCGTAGAAAAGGAGGAGTTATGTGGCAAATGGTTCGAGTTTCGGAAATTTATTTACTATAACTACATGGGGAGAATCTCATGGTAAAGGTGTAGGTGTTGTAATTGATGGTTGCCCAGCTGGTATTTCTTTATGTGAAGAAGATATACAAATTGATCTAGATAAAAGAAAGCCAGGACAATCAGTTTTCTCAACTCCAAGAAAAGAATCTGATAAAGTAGAGATTCTATCAGGTGTGTTTGATGGCAAAACTACAGGAACGCCAATATCATTAATCGTATATAATAATAATCAACAATCCAAAGATTATTCAGATATTGCTAAACACTATAGACCTGGACACGCTGACTTAACATATGATTATAAATATGGTTTTCGTGATTATCGAGGTGGCGGTCGTTCTTCTGGAAGAGAAACCATTGGACGAGTTGCAGGCGGAGCTATAGCAAAAAAAATATTAAAGGAATTATCTGTTGAGATAACAACATATACAAAATCTATTGATAATATAACAATAGACGAAAATCTATTTGACAAAAATGAAATATATAATAACCCTCTATGCTTTCCAGATAAAAGCTGTGTAAAAAAAGCAGAGAATTACCTTCTTAATTTAATAAAAGAGGGAAATTCGGCAGGAGGAATTATTGAATGTACTGTAGATAACTTACCTGCTGGTATTGGAGAACCTGTTTTTGACCGTCTTGATGCTATGTTATCAAAAGCAATAATGTCTATTGGAAGTGTTAAAGGAATTGAAATTGGAAATGGATTTCAAGTAGCGTCAACAACTGGTTTAGAAAATAATGACTTCTATCACTATGACAATAACAAAATTGTAAAAGAAACTAATAATGCTGGTGGTATTCTAGGTGGAATAAGTGATGGTTCTAAAATCATTCTAAGAGCTGCAATAAAACCAACGCCATCAATTAAGCTTACACAACAAACTATTGATAAAGAAGGAAATAATATAGATATTAATATCAAAGGTAGACATGACCCTATTATCGTTCCTAGAGCAGTTATTGTTGTTGAATCAATGGTTGCAATCACTTTAGTAGATATGCTACTAATAAATATGACAAGTAAAATTGAAAACATTAAAACTCTATATCTATAGTTAATATTTTTACTTAGTTTAACATGTTTAACTGTCTCATTATATTACTATCTATATTGAGACAGTTAATAGAACTAATATAATTCTATCTTTAGTTATCTATATGTTTATTACATTTATTGCAATATCCATATAGTTCTAAGTTATGTTCTATAAGATTGAACTGTTTATCTTTCAGTATTTTAATCATTTCTTCATTAATACAGCATTCAATTGGCTCTGCCTTTCCACATTTCTTACATATTAAAAAATGTGAATGATCATGTTCCAAATTCAAAGAATAAATAATTTTATCGTCTTTTGGTCTTATCTTATTAAGTAATGAAGCGTCTTCAAGTACATCTATATTTCGATAAATTGTTGATTGATTAATATTCGGATTATTTCTTTTTGCAAGTAATAACCACTCTTCTATTGATATTGGTTTATTGCAATTAATAAGTACTTCTATAATTACTTTACGTTGCTTTGTAATCTTATATCCTTTTTCCTTTAACTTATTAAAAACTTTTTCATAATCCATGCTTACACCTTTTTTCTTATTTTATAAAATATCAGTACTTGTCAATACTCTTATTAAATAGTATAATTTAATTGCAAATTATTTGCAATAAGATTATACAATCATTAGGAGGCTATATATGAAAAAATACTATATACTAATATCATTACTTATTATTGTAAGTACAATAACTAGTTGTTCTTCTTCTAAAGATAATGATTCAAGTATAAATGTAGCAGTATCAATACTACCTGAAGTTGCTTTTGTAGAAGCTGTTCTAGGTGATAAAGGAACTGTTACAACTGTTATCCCCCCAGGATTTAGTCCAGCTAATTATCAACCATCACCAAAAGAGTTATTAAAAATAAGCGATGCTGACTTATATTTTTCCATTGGTGTTTTAGCAGAAACTAATATTCTTCCAAAAATTGTTACAGATAAAACTGAACTTATATCACTTAGTGATGAAGTTAATAAAAAATATCCGTTGTTACGTATGGATGCTCACCATCATAATCATGATGAAGATTCTCATGTTAACGATGATAATCATGAACATGATGAGGATTCTCACGATACACATGATAATCATAAACATGACGAAGACTCTCATATTAACCATGATAACTATAAACATGATGGTTTAGATCCTCATATATGGATGTCTCCAAAACGCGTTAAAGTAATTATAGAAACTATTAAAGATTCTCTAATTGAACTTGATCCTAATAATAGTAAGTATTATTCCTCTAATGCAGAAAAATATATAGAAGAATTAACTAAACTTGATAATTATATTACCAATTCTCTAAAATCAAGTGAAACAAAAAGTTTTATAATATATCACCCTTCTTTAGGTTACTTAGCTGATGATTACGGGTTAAATATGCTCTCTATTGAACAAGAAGGAAAGAAAGCAACAATTGATACTATAAAAAGTGTTGTTGATTTTGCTAATGAAAATAATATTAATGTTATTTTCTATCAAGAAGAGTTTGATAGTAAACAAGCAAAAGTAATTGCAGATGAAATTGAAGGAAATGTAGTGTCTCTTGATATATTATCAAAAGATTATATTAATAATATGAAAAAAATAGTTGGTGCACTAACAAGTGACGGCACTAATAATTAAAATTAATGAAAAGGTGGTTTTATGGCACTTATAGATATTAACAAACTTACAGTATACTATAACAACTATGTTGCTCTTGACAATATTAGTTTGCAAGTTAATAAAAATGATTATATTGGGATTATTGGTCCTAATGGTAGTGGTAAAACAACATTACTAAAATCCATATTAGGACACATTACCCCTAACACAGGAACAGTTAATATACAACCTAACGTAACTATTGGATATGTTCCACAATTTGCAACTTTTAATTCGGAATTTCCTATAAAAGTTTTTGATACTATATTAACTGGCGCACTTCCTCCTAAAATGAAATTATTTCATAAATATAATGCTACTGATTATAACGAAGTAGATTTAGCTATGACTAAGCTAAAAATTAATCACTTAGCAAACAAACAGATTAATCAATTATCAGGTGGTCAACTTCAAAAAGTATTATTAGCTAGAGCTCTTGTTACCAAACCTAATATACTATTACTTGATGAACCAACTGCAAGCTTAGACACAGATGCAAAAGAAGAAATATATAATATATTATCTGACTTAAATAAAGACTTAACAATTGTATTAGTTAGTCATGATATTAGTATTATTAAGCACAATGTAAAAACATTTGCTTGTCTTAATAAAACTTTACATGTTCACAATAACGATGATACTCTTGATCTTGAACATATACAAAGTATATTTTAGTTTTTAATTAATTAGTTTAGTTTTTTGTAATTAACTATTTTATATAATTAGTTAATATAGAAAGGAATTATTATGATTGAAGCAATTATTAATTATGAATTTATGCAAAACGCATTAATTAGCATATTATTGGCAAGCATAGTTTGTGGTATTATCGGAACTATTGTAGTAGAAAAAAAATTAGTTATGATGAGCGGCGGTATTGCACATGCATCTTTTGGTGGTATTGGTCTAGGTTTTCTATTAGGATTTGAACCTATTATTGGTGGTTTAGCTTTTGCTATAATATCATCAATTAGCATTGTAACTATTAAAAGAAGAACAAATACTGCATCTGACACAATTATTGCTATTCTTTGGTCTTTAGGAATGGCATTAGGAATATTATTTTTAGCTTTAACTCCTGGATACGAACCAGATATGACAACTTATTTATTTGGTGATATACTTACAGTTTCAAAAGTTGATATATATTTAATGCTTATTTTAACAGCGATTATACTGCTTAGTTCATTAGCTCTCTTTAACTACATTAAAAGCTATTTATTTGATGAACCTTTCTTGCATAGTAAAGGAGTTAATACGTTATTATTAGAATACTTTTTATTTATTCTTATTGCTCTAAGTATTGTAATATTAATAAAAGTTGTAGGTATTATATTAGTTATAACATTATTGACTGTTCCTCCTGCCATTTCAAAACTACTTACATATAACTTTAATATGATTGTATTTTTATCTTCAATAATAGGTATTATACTATGCTTTTTAGGATTAGTATTTTCATATTACTTTAATATCCCTTCTGGAGCAACAATTATTATTATATCCAGCATATGTTACTTTATAACGGCATTAATTAAACATAAAACAAATTAGAACAGTTTATTAATATATTATATTTACTATTGACAAATAGTAAATTAATGTTTATAGTGTATATGTGTTATATATACGGTATTAACGGATAGGAGGTTATGAGTTGAATATTATAATATCTAATTCTAGTTCTGACCCAATATATTTGCAAATAACAAATCAACTAAAAAAATATATAATAACAGGAGAATTAGAAGAAACTGAGCCTCTACCTTCAATAAGAAAATTAGCAAAAGAATTACAAATAAGTGTAATAACTACTAAGCGTGCTTATGAAGAACTAGAAAAAGAAGGATTAGTTGAATCAGTTAGAGGAAAAGGATTCTATGTAGCACTTAAAAACAAAGAACTAATAAAAGAGAAGAAAATGCAACTTATTGAAAATAAGCTTAGTGAAATAATTGATGAAAGTAAATTACTTGGATTAACTATTGATGAATTTATTGAAATAATTAAATTACTATACGATTAATTATTTTACTTACTCACTTATATTACAGGAATTTCACCTATACTTGAAGGGAGATATTATGGATAATGTTATTGAAATGAGTAATGTTACAAAATGTTATTCTGATTTTAAGCTTAATAATATAGATATTAATGTAAAAAAAGGCTTTGTAACTGGATTTATTGGTCCTAATGGATCTGGGAAAAGTACAACAATAAAATTACTTATGAACTTGATACAAAAACAATCGGGAACCATTGAAATATTTGGCATGGATAATATAACTTGTGAGAAAGACATTAAATCTAGAATCGGATTCGTATATGATGAGTTTTGCTTCTTTGAACATCTTAGTATTAATAGTAATGAAAAAATCATTGCACCTTTTTATGAAAATTGGAATCATGAACTTTTTAAATCATATTTACATAAATTCCAGCTTAATCCCAAAAAAAGATTAAGTAAATTATCAAAAGGCATGAAAACTAAATTTTCTTTAGCTGTAGCTTTATCTCATAATGCTGATTTACTTATAATGGATGAGCCAACGGCAGGTCTTGACCCTATATTTAGAAGAGAACTACTTAATATTTTATATGATTTAATGCAAGATGAGAACAAAAGCATCTTCTTTTCTACACATATTACTTCTGACTTAGATAAGATTGCAGATTACATAACCTTTATTAATAAAGGTGAAATTATATTTTCTAAATCTACAAATGACATATTCGATAATTATAAAATAGTAAAAGGTAGCAAAGAGCTATTATCTAATATTGATGAATCATTACTTATTGGAATGAAAACTAATAGATTTGGTTTTGAAGGGCTAACAACTAATGAACAGAAATTAACAACACAATTTAATGATTCCATTATTATAGATAATGCAAATCTTGAAGATATAATGGTATTTTATAGTAATAGTTAAATCTAAAGGTGGTTATTATGTTAAATTTAATTAAAGGAAATTTTAAGTATGTATTTCAATATAAATATTATTTATTAACTCAAATAATATTTTTTTCATCAGTTATAGTATTTACAGGTATCTATTCTTATAAAGATAACATAACTGGAATGAATGATATTCCAATAGCTACTTTTTTATTTATATCAACCTATTTATTAGTATGTGTTCCATTAATAGGCACTAAGACTTTCTCATCAAATAGTAGCTATAGTATATTAATGTTAAGTTTTCCTGTTAGTAAAATAGAATTTGTTACAAGTCAATTTCTAACAGTCATACTATATATGATTTCAAATAGTATAATAATAATAACAACATCAATCATTGCTATGTTAATAGGAAATACACTTAATTTCTCTTTATTATTGCCATTATTATTAATTGTTTTATTATATATTGGTTGTATGGGTTGTTGTTACTTATTAATATATTTTTGTACTAAATTATATAAGCCTGTTATTATTATATTATATTTTATAGGGTTTATTTTATCTACTTCTTCTCTTAATTATAGTTGGATTATTAAGTCAGATTTTTGCAATATATTAATTGGCAGTGCAATATTTTTTATGTTTTTTTCTTATATCATATCATTAATAGCTATAAGAAGAAAAGAATTCTAGATTACATTTTTGGAGGAATACATAATGATTAAGAACGTATTACGGATGAATAGGAAATCATCTGCTCTAAACATTTTAATATTAGTAATGTTAGCAACTCATATTTTTTGGTATTTATCAAGTAGCGAATCTATTAATAAAACATTTTCTTATTCAATTACCGTTACATACGCTTATATATATGCCACTATATTTATTCCACAAAAAAATTTATTTAGAACATCATATTTATTACAACGAAGCTTACCTATATGTATAAAAGACATAGTTAATGGTTGGTATTATTCTACTTATATTTCAATAACATTAATATATATATTAAATTTAATTGCTACACTAATTATTATTCCTAATGAATACTCTTTAGATAATATACTTATCACCCTATTTAGTACTTCAATGACATTGTTTTCATTCAATATAGTGGCTCCTCTTATTATTAAATCAAGTAATAATGAACCATCAGATATTAATAATCTTTTCAACAAAGTACTTTTCTGGGCAAAAAATAGTTTAGGTATAATAATTTCATTTTCGTTTCTTATAATTACTCTTGGTGTATGTAATTATTTTATTAGTAATAAACATATTGATGTTTTAATAATATCCAACTTACTAATAGGAATTTTTTATTTAAGTACATTTAGACTATCAAATAGATTGTATAGTAAGAAATTGTTAACTTTATTTGACTAGTCATATAATCAATAGGGGGATATATAATGAAATTAATCAAAAATAAGTTTAATGAAGTTTATTCAGGTATTAAGATACTAATGTTCTTATCATTTTATTTTGCAATGCTAATAATAATTAATAATGCTTTTATTTCCAGAATAGAGTTTCCAAATCAAATATTATCAATATTCATAGGAAAAACTACATCTGTAATAATACTAATAATAGGTTTTTTATTTGTTTATTATATTGAACATAGATCTATTAAACATTTTGGTATAATATTATCAAAAAAAACATTTAAGGATTTTTATATTGGATTATTTCTTGGAATGATATCAATTATAGTTATTTCTAGCATTTTATTTATCACTAATAATGCAAAGATTACATATGGTATAACTAATCCTACATTTTCCATTGATATAGTATATTTATTTTTTGCATTTATTATGGTTGGAATCGATGAAGAATTACTTGTTAGAGGTTATATGGTTCATACACTTTCAAGATATAATAATAAATATGTAGTCTATATTGTTCCTGCTGTTATTTTTTCTGCTCTACATGGACTTAACCCTAATGTAAGTACTATGGGTCTTATTAATATTGTTCTAGTTGGTATTTTATTTACATACATGACATTAAAAACCAAAAATATATTGATGGCTATAGGCTTTCATATCACTTGGAACTTTTTCCAAGGAGGTTTTTTTGGTTTTAATGTAAGCGGAAATCACCTTCCATCAATATACCCAGTTTCTATAATTAACGATAATATTTTAACTGGCGGAGACTTTGGTCTAGAAGGCGGTATTCTAACTACAATATGTATAATTATAATGAGTTTTATAGTATATAGATTACCAAGTGGAACAAGTAAAACTTTATAATACTTCTATAAACAAAATATAATGGGCTCCCTTCTAAGTTTACAATTCTATTATTTAACTTGTCTACCTAGAAGAGAGCCCTATCATAATTAAGTAGCTTATTAAGAGTAAATATAGTTACTCCATAAAATCTTGTCCATTCAAATCATTTTTAACAATATCACTTTCTTCTGTAATATTATCTTCAATTTCTTGATTAGACTCTAAAAAATTGTCTTGCATCATAACACCTATTTCGTAATTAAATGAATTTGCTAAAATACTTCTTGTTGGATCTACAAAACTTCTTCTATAATTTCTATTAGTTATTTTCCCCAATATAATTCCCTCTTCCTATTACAGTTTTACTTCACTGTAATTATTTTTTCCATAACAAAATAGTTTATTCTATGGAAGGGAATTAATTATTGGTAGATTTTTATTATAGTTTTACTTATATGTCCCAATCTATATTCATACTAAGTATTCTAGATTTCATTATCCATCTACGTATAGTTTTATTATACATTAGTATCGATTTTAAATTTTTAAATATTATATTAGTTTTAAGACTTCTTGTTTTTTTATTATATTTTTTACCAAAGTCATAATGTTGTTCATTAATACATTTTGCAAGTATTGAACCACTTTTTAATGCATAGCTTATTCCTTCGGCTGAACTTGGGCTAATAAAACCTGCTGCTTCACCTATTAATACAACATTATCTTTTATTGAATTGATTTGTCTTATTTTTCTTGTTCTCATTATTAGAGTACCACTTTTCTTCTCTGCTTCACCTATATCTATTCCTTGTTTTTTCAATTTACTAATAAGTAACTGAAATTTTTCATTAGCATCTTCTTTAATTGGTATTGCAGTACCAATTAATATAGAGTCTTCTTTTTGTATTAGCCATGAATAGAAATCTGTAATTTCTTTATCAAAAATAGATGTATAATAAGGCATCTCTTTTTTTGTTTTATACCAATGTTGTATAGAGACATATTTATCTGGTGATTTTTTATGTTCAAAAGTTTGCTCTCTAACTCTTGATATTGCTCCGTCTGCTCCTACTAAAATCTTTGTTTTTACTATAATATTTTCTCCATCTTTATTTAGCTTTACTTCAATGTAGTCATCTACTTTCTTATATGACTTATACAGACTATTAAAGCATAATTCAACAGAATTTGGAATTAATGATACAAGCCATCTATCAAATTTCTCTCTATTAATATTAATATAATGCCTTTGATAATATCTTTCAATATTATTATCAAAATCAATTGAGTTAACACTAAACATTTGTGGCCCTGTTAACACTTCTTGCGGAATGCCTAGACCTAATTTAGCTAACATATTTTGTGCATCTGGGGCAAGTAATCCTCCACAGCATTTTTCCTTATTGTTATCTGTATAACTACCAAGATTCCTCTTATCAATTAATAATACTTTGTATTTTTCATCTAATAATCTTGCTAATGTAGACCCTCCTGGTCCTGCTCCTACAATTACTACATCATATACCATAATAAATAACACACCATCCTATAATATATTTATCAAAGTTAACTAAAATCACTTATTACCTCACTAATTACAATTATTAGGCATCCAAGAAAAACAAACATATCTGCCAAATTAAATATTAAATTAGGTTTAATTTTGAATGCAAAATAATCGACAACTTTTTTTAATCTCACTCTATCAGCAATATTACTTAATGCACCACCAGTAATAAAAGCTAATCCAATTTTAATTATGTAATTACCTTTAACCATGGTATATGAAATACTAAGCCCTAATAATATAATAATGGATACTATATTAATAATTAGTAATAATACTTTATTATTTTTTAATAACCCTAAAAATGCACCTTCATTATAACTTAATCTAAGTATAATATTATTATTTAATATTGGCTTATTTGTATAGTCATCCATATTTTTTACAGCTTTCATTTTACATATCTGGTCAACAAAAAAACAAATTGGTGTAATAATCAAATATAACAATGTTATCCTCCTTACAACTTTAATAAAAATTATCTAGTTCCCTTATTCATTATAACAAATAAAACGAATATGGAAAAGCTGTTAAGAATATATTACTTTAACGAAAGAAAAGCTGAGAAAGGAATGAATATATATGAAGAGAAGTTCAATTGTTAGAGGAACAGTTATACTAACTGTTGCAGGCTTAATTACAAGAATATTAGGTTTTGGAAATAGAATATATTTATCCAACTTAATTGGAGCAGAAGGCATGGGACTATATCAACTAGTCTTTCCTATATATATGATATGTTATACTATTTGTTGCTCTGGTATATTTACAGCTGTTTCTAAACTTATTGCTGAAGAAAAGGCTAAGAAAAACCACGCTAATTTAAAAAGAATAATTCGTACTTCTTCTATTATTGCTTTTAGTTTATCAATTATTTTAATGTTTGTTCTTGTTATCTATGCTGATTTATTTAGTACAAAACTAATTAATGAACCAAGAACTGCACTTTCTATTAAGATAATCGCATTATCAATACCTTTTACAGCTATTACCTCTTGTATAAAAGGCTATTTCTATGGATTAAAATATCCAACTGTCCCAGCAGTATCTCAAATATTAGAACAAATTACAAGAATAACAGTAATCTACTTATTATCATCTATATTTGTTCCAAAAGGGCTTTCATACGCCTGTGCTATGGCTGTTATTGGAATGACAGCAGGTGAAGTAGTTTCTTGTTTAGTAGTTACAATATCTTATAAATTTAATTCATTTAAAAATAATTCTAAGCTACCAGAAAGTTATTATGTAATATTAAAAAAAGTTTCTGCCATAGCAGTTCCAATAACATCTAATAGATTAATTACAACTTTACTTTTAAGTATAGAAACTATATTAATTCCTACTCAACTACGACTGTTTGGTTTTACACACTCAGAAGCTATTGGCACATATGGAATTCTTACTGGTATGGCTTTACCACTTATTATGTTTCCTACTGTATTTACTAATTCAATATCTCTTATGCTATTACCTACTGTATCTGCCGCATCTGCAAGCAAAAATAATAGCTTAATTAATTTAACAACTACTAAAACAATGAAATTTACTATTCTAATTGGGATTATTAGTACATTTCTATTTTTGACTTTTGGAAGAACATTAGGAGTAATAATATATAGAGAAGAATATGTTGGTGTGCTACTCACCATTCTATCATGGCTTTGTCCTTTTATCTATCTTCAAACTACGCTAAGTAGTATATTAAATGGGCTTAATAAGCAACTTATTGTTTTTCGTAATAATGTTATTGGCTTAACTATAAGAATAGCATTTATTTTTTTATTAATACCTATGTTTGGATTAAAAGGTTACTTATGGGGATTATTATGTAGTTATATTATCGTATCACTGCTTAATATTATACACCTTATTAGAATAACCTCAATTAACTTCAAAGTAAGTAACTGGCTATTAAAACCAATTATTGTTTGTATTGGCAGTCTTTCTTTGATAGAATTATTACATAGATATATACAATTTCCTTTTAGTCAATTGATTAATACTTTGATTAATATGTGTATATTTCTTATAGCTCTTTTACCACTATTACTTCTAACTGGAAGTATTAACTTTAATGAGATTAATTTTATATTTCGTAAGAAAAACTTTAAATAAAAAACCAGTGAAATTTTCACTGGCTTTTTTTATTTTCTCCAACTTTTCCGATTAAGTATGGAGTTTGTTGATATACATAATAATTTAACCAATTAGAATATATAAGGTGAGCATGACCTCTCCAAGATGCTTTTGGATATTGATTTTCATCATCATATGGAAAATAATTTTTTGGAGGATCTATATTAAGCCCTTTTTCTTTATCTCTAAAATACTCTTGCTTTAGCGTTAGTGGATCATATTCTGAATGTCCTGTTACAAATATTTGTTTTTGATCTTTGGACATTACTATATAAACACCTGCTTCTCTTGATTCTGATAATAATTCTACATCTGGGTGATTAATAATATCCTGCCTACTAATTCCAGTATGTCTTGAATGAGGAGCTAAAAATGCATCATCAAATCCTCTTAATAATTTACAATTAGGCTTCATTACATTGTGTTCATATACTCCAAACACTTTTTTTGGTAATACGTGTTTGTTAATACCATAGTGATAATACAATCCAACTTGAGCACCCCAGCAGATATGGAAAGTTGAAGTAACGTTAGTCTTCGTCCATTCCATAATATCTTTTAATTCGTTATAATATCCTACTTCTTCAAATTCCATTTGTTCTACAGGTGCTCCAGTAATAATCATTCCATCAAATTTCTTATGTTTTATTTCATTAAAAGTTGTGTAAAAACTTATTAAATGTTCTTGGGATGTGTTTTTTGATTTATAAGTCTGAGGGTGTAATAGGGTGATTTCAACTTGTAGTGGAGTATTACTTAGTAATCTTAATAATTGAGTTTCTGTAGCTTGTTTTAAAGGCATCAAATTAAGTATAGCTATTTGTAATGGTCTGATATCTTGTGAAAGTGCTCTATCTTCATCCATAACAAATATATTCTCCTGCAATAATATCTGCTTAGCAGGTAAATTATTATAAACTTTTATTGGCATCTGCTTCACCTTTTCTAGTATAATTTTATAATTAGATATACGTTATCTCTAAATTAGTTTTCTTGATTAATAATTATACTACAATATGTATAAAAACAAAAGTCAATATTATATTTTTCACACATTTTATTAATACGCCTTGTTTAGTATCTCATAAACTGCTTCTCTACTAACTTGTTTATAATTAACGATAGCTGCTCCATCATTTATTGCAGTTTCTACAATTTTGTTGAAATCTTCTTTTGAAACGTTAACATCTCTTAATCTAAGTGGCAATCCTCCTACCTCATTTAATTTCAATAACATAGCTTTAACTTCTTCTATACATTTTTTCCCTCTTAGGTTCATAGGAATTTTCGCTGCTTCTTCAAATCCAATTACATATTGTAATAATTCTCCGTATAACTCTCCAACTACTTCATAATTATATTCCATACAGTATGGTAACAATATTGACATTGCATATCCATGTGGTACGTGAGATACTCCACCAAGAGCGTGACCAATTGCGTGAACAATTCCTACCATTGAATTAGAAAAGGCTGTTCCAGCCATATATGAAGCATTAGCTAATGCCATTCTAACATCTTCATCTTCGCCATTAATGACACCTTCTACTAAATACTCTCCTAAATATTTAATAGCAGATATAGCAAAAACATCACTTACAGGATTCTTTTGTTTACATGTATAAGCTTCAATAGCATGCACAAGTGCGTCAAAACCAGTAGCAGCTGTTAATTTTGGTGGTAATGTTAATGTCATTCTTGGATCTAATATAGCTACATCTGGTACTAGATTATATGAAATGAATTCCATCTTAACATTTTTTAGTTTATTAGCTATAACAGCTACTAAAGTAGCTTCTGACCCAGTGCCAGAAGTAGTGGGAATCATAATAGATGGTACAGTGTTTCTCTGTATAATTCCAAGACCCATAATATCTAATAAGTTATCTTTATCTGATGAAAGAGTTAAGTTAACTCCTTTAGAAGTATCTAGTACGGAGCCACCACCTAGTGCAATTATTGAATCACATTCATTATGCTTATACAAACTTGCTATTTCATTACATACTTCTACACTTGAATCTGCGGGTACATCATCGTACACGCATGATGTATCAATATCTCCATCTTTTAAAGCATTAATTAGTATATTAACATGCCCTAATTTCACAAGCATTTTATCTGTTATAATCATAGGTTTTTTTGACATCATATTTTTAAGCTCATATGCAATGTGATCTACTGCATCTTTACCTGATAATAATTTTGACCGATTCTGATATTCAAAATATCTTGGTTTCATTTAATAAATTACCCCCTACATACATAATAATATTTGTTTATTTTAATCCTAATAACGTAGCACAATAAATAAAAAAGCTGTTAGATGATAATTGTGGTTTTTCTTTAATGATTTTACCCCAAATAAATCTTGGAAATAAATAGCACTCACAACTGTAAAACATTCTAACAACTTTAAGAGTCTGAAAAATATCTCCCTGTATAATCATTCTATTTTCAGCATATGCTTGATCTAGACCAATTTTACCAGTAAATATCTCGTATACAGAGTTCAAAGACTTAAATATTATTCTTATATTACTTTTTATATTATTATGATATTTCTTTTTTAGTAATTTATTTCCTTCCTTAATGAAACAGATTTTTGGACCGCCTTTATAAGTTTCAATAACAATTGTAAACCCATCTTCCCAATCAGCAATTTCTCTTCTTGCGTATTTATCTAGCTTAATTGTAGCTTGTAACCCTCTTCCAATAAATACTGCTATAAATGAGATAATTCTTTTTTTCAGATGCTTAATATTAATCCCCCCTATATATTCTTATATATATTTTTTAAGTCATCTGGACGTCTATCTCATTATATTACCATATACTAGAATAATTGTCAAACAATAAGGGTTTGTTAACGCATTTTACTGAAATTTCTTTTTTCACTATTTTTTCAAGAGTGGTTTTATTCTATAATTAAATTTTTGTTCATATGAGTAACCTGCCCTAATTAATAGATCTTCTCTATACTTACCGCTAACAAAAGTAACCCCAATAGGTTCCCCATTACTACGATATCCAGCAGGAATATTTATAGCTGGATATCCAGCAGTAGCATAGACGGCTGATAAATAATTACTAAGAGACATTAAGACATCTACATTATTATTTTTAAGTGCTTCGTCTATAGAATCACTAGTATTTCTTTGATTAAATACTACGTTTCTATTATTTTCTTCTTCTGTCGTTTTAGTATCTCTTGATTTTTCAATGAAATATTGACCAAATGGAGCATGGTTGTCTATATCTTTTTTATTATATTCTGCAATTTCTTTAATAGTTTTTACTGGAGCTTTTTCTCCTATATCATGTAAATATTTTTCAACATCGTTTTTATATTCATAGGTAAATACATCAATATGAGTTTCTAAATCAAAAGCTTTTTTATCTAACATTATTTCTTTTACAATGGCACCTTCATTAGTTAGTTCTTGCATAATCCTATCAATTATAATTTTATCTTCTTTTCTATATGAAGAAACAACCTCTTTATTCGTTACAATACCTATTTTCATTTTTTTGAAACCATCATCTAATAAGTATTTAGTATAATCACGTTTTATATTGCTATGACATGTTATTTCATCATTATTATCTTGTCCCACTAGCTCACTTAATAATATAGCAGCATCTTCTACATTTCTTGTAATAGGGCCTGCTGTGTCTAAGTCATGTGCCAATGGTATAATTCTATCTCTACTCCATAATCCTAGACTTGGTTTTATACCAACTACACTATTTTGGCTTGCTGGATATATAATAGAACCTGTTGTCTCTGTTCCTATTGAAATAGTAGCGAAATTAGACGCTACACCTGCCGCTGAGCCTGAACTTGATCCACCTACATCAAAATTACCATATGGATTATGTGTTTGACCACCAAGAGCTGAGTAACCATTTGGTGCATTAAGACTCATGAAATTAGCCCACTCACTTAAATTAGCTTTTCCAAGTATAATTGCTCCTGATTGTTTTAATTTTGATACTATATATGCATCTCTATCACTTGATGACATTTCAAGTGCTTTTGCGCCAGCAGTATTATGTAACTTATCTCCTGTTCCAATATTATCTTTTAATAAAACTGGAATTCCATGTAATTTGCCCACTATTGTACCATTTTTTAATTTCTTATCCATTTCTTTTGCTAATATTAGAGCATCTTCATTTATTTCAATTATAGTATTTAACTTATTGTTATCATACTGCTTAATTTTATTGATGTAAAACAGAACAAGCTCTTCATAATTAAACTTATCATTTTTAATATGTTTTTGTATTTGTGTTATATCTGATTCTACTATTAATGTTTCTAATTCTTCATATCTATTCTTACTTATTTTATTTAATCCTTCTTCAAAAGGTGTAAATATTAATTGTTTTTTAGACTTTGTAACCGTATTATTCATTTGCTTTTTTGCTTGTTTTTTTACATAGCTATCAAAACTTGATATTTTTTTAACTTTAATAAAAATAACGACACTTACTATTAATGTTATAACTGTTAATACCAAAATAATACTTAATAATGTATCCATTTTAACCACCCTTTTCAAGTTATTTTATTAGCAACTACTTATTTATTTAGCTACTATACCTCAATATCATAATGATTAGTTTGTGCGTATTTTACTATTTTATATTCACTATCTGTTATTTCTACTTCGTTTAGACATGTTGAATGCATAAATGGTTCATGAAATAATTTGTCTAATGGTCTGTTTTCAAAATAACTCATTACAAATTTTAGTACAAGAGCGTGTGCAACTATTAATATATTTTTTCCTTTATTATTATTTATTATATCTAATACTGAGTTTACAACTCTTTCTCTAAATTCATCAAAGCTTTCTCCCGGGAATTCGCATAATAGATGTGGTTTGTTCCAAAAAGTTTCATGCATTTCTTTGTAATCTTTCCTAATAAGATCAAAGGTCTTTCCTTCCCATATACCTAGATTCATTTCTTTTAATCCATCAAGCTTAATTATTGGTATCTGTCTATTTTCGCCTACTATTTTCGCCGTATTATATGCTCTATCACTAGAACTTGAATATATTATATCTATATGTACATCCTCTAAATACTTGCTAAGTTGAGTGGCTTGAACAATACCTTTTTTTGTTAATTGGGAGTCTCTACTTCCTTGTACTCTACCTTCTAAATTCCACTGTGTTTCTCCATGTCTTGTTAAATATAATCTTGTCATTTTTACCTCCAAGCTTTCATTTTAAATTTTAAGTTTCATCATATAATTCTATTTCTACCTTGTTCTTTTGCTAAATATAATTTTTCATCAATTTTTTTCATAAAATCAGTAATTTCAATTCCGTTATATTCATCAACTCCACCACTTATAGATACTTCTATATTATGATTATTAATATGCATATTACAAACTGCCTTTCTACAATTTTCTGCTATTAAAACAGCATCATCTTTTGTAGTATTAGGTAAAATTACTAGAAATTCTTCTCCTCCATATCTTCCAATAATATCTATATTTCTAATAGTTTTTATTAGACATTGAGAGATTTTTATAAGAACTTGATCACCTTCAATATGTCCATATGTATCATTAATTTTTTTGAAATAATCAACATCAAAAATAATAGCTGAAAAAACGATATTATCTCTTTTATAAAGCAAGGATTTATCTTCTAGTTCATTCATTAAAAATCTATGATTATAAATTCCCGTTAAGGAATCTGTATTTGACATAACTTCGTATTTCTTATTTTTTATCATTCCGTGTAATAACCTATTAGTCTTCTTTGTAGAAATATATATTATCGAGAATGAAATTAATACTAACATAGAATAAGTTGAAAAGCTAACAATGAAATCGTTAAATAGATTTGTATGATTGGGTATTAAATTATGTTGTAACCTTATATAAGAACGAAGATAACTAGCAAAACCAAATATAATAATGTTTAATATCACTGTTATAATATTTAATTTATTGCAACAATACAAACTACTTATTAACAAAGGAAATAACCAAATGATTAAAACCATATAATCATATTCTAAATAAACAAAAGGAACCATTATAATAACCAAAAACAACTGCACATACTTAAACCACGATTTTTCATGAGCTTTTAACAAAGTAAATATCCTTGGTAATATAAGCAATATGAAAGCAGCTATTATATTAAAAACCGCATCATCAATAAAAAATATATAAATACCCATTCCTTGTAAAAATACAATTACTGATACTATAATTATAGCATTATAAAACAACAATCTTGATATATAATAGTTTACTTTCACTTCATTTTCTACTAAAAGTTTATGTTCGTACTCGGTAAAATCCACTTGCATATTCCCCCATACTTTTATAAAAATTATATACTCCAGTAATCAATATTATAAATTATTATTGAATTAGTTAAATAATTCTGCTACATCATTTGTAATTAATCAGTCAAATGTAATTATACAATTATATTAAGTATATCACAATACCCAGAAAGGTAAATAAAAAAAGCCAGTAGTTTAAACTACTAGCTCATATTACTTATAAATGTTAATGCATAATACCAATTACATCTAAAACTTAATAAATGTACAAGGGTCTAACACCTCACTTATAAGTCAGCGTGAATTAACTTCACAATAATATTATGGCACAATAATATAATTATTATACAATATTTTTATTAAATTATTTGTAATATAATTCTACTATAACTCAAATCTTAGCTTATAACATGATAGCAATTCAAATTTTATCATAATACACATACTATTGTTCATCAAATAGTTCTCTAGCCATATCAATATATTTTGAAACTAATAGATTATTATCTTTTACGCTATAAACAGATCCAAGAATCTCTTTGTGTTTAAATCTTTTTTTATTGAAATTTTCTAGTAGTTCCTCTCTAATCAAACTATATTTTTCACAAATATCTCTACGTTTATGTAGCAACTGTATATGTTTTTCTAAATCATTATTATTAGCTACATCATACTCAAAACTATCTCTATCCCATGTTTTTCTTTTATAAGAACTAGTATTAGCATCTAAAGAATTGGTGGGATCGATTTCCACAAAAGCATCTAGCCTGTCCAAAAAATCTATTTCATTTAAATATAACTTATCTGATATTCTGTAAATATATTTATCATGCTCATATTTTTCTAACTGATCTATTAAGCTATCATAAGTATTTGATACACGATTGGCTGACAGCATAAGTTCAAAAACCACATAGTTATACATTATAGTTTTTTGCTTATACATATTCCAAGTAAACCAGATGAAAATTACATTAAGAACTATTAGTATTGTAATTATAATTTTAGTCTTATTTTTTTTCATTAGTAATTCACCCTTTTATATTGTTAATCCTCTCAACGATTAAAATGATTAATTTGATATTCTGTAAGAAATTTTATGATTTGCATCATCACCGCTATATGAATCAACAAAATTATAATTACTATAAACATCAAACTCCCACATAACACAAGCTATATCAGTACCACTATAATCACTCATATTAGTTGTAAAGCCACCCAAGAATAAGTAATGATTATCTTCATCTCCAGAACAATTATAATGATTATTAATCATTGCACTATTAAAATCATGAGATATTGCCTTAGTATTAGAATCATCCACGGTCATAGTTGATCCTGTAAATTTTTTTGTTTTATCGTAATTAATGATAACAAGTTTTGCTAGTTTATAGGCTTCACTTAATGTTGGTGCATCTTTTATAAGAAATCCTATAATTCCAGATACATCAAATTTCAAACTACCATTAGAAGTTGTCTTATATGTACCATTTAATGAAGCTCTTGTGAACTCAGTATATTTTCCGGCTCCTATTGCCCCTTTTACATTTTTCAACCACATGTAATTACTTAAGTTTACTGTAACACCATCTTCTTCAATATGTTCAGAAACCTTCAATGAAGAATTCCAATCGCTTGAAGATGAATTTACATCAGTTATAACTGATTCAAAATAAGGAAGAAAGTAATTATGATACTTTCTACTTCCAATATTAAAAGTATCTTGATATATTCTACCTGTCCAAGTTCTTCTATTAGCACTTCTTGATGCTCTCATAACTGGCTTCAAGACCTCTTTATAATCATATCCATCCAAAACTGTATCGCCAGTAGCAACCATTCTTTCAACTTCATCGCTTTCAATTACCACTCTAATAGGTTTCATAACTTTTGTAAACCACAAAGTATCATTAGTATCAAGACCATAATTTAATTCATGGCTAATCAAATCGTTTTCTGTTATACCTAGTTCATCCAAGCAACTTTCTATTACTATCATATTATCATCATCGTCTAACATGTATAATTTCATGCTAGAATTATAATTTGTTGATGTTCTCGTAAATGCTTTACCTTCACTTGTATTGAAAGATAATTCACAGTATAAAATATCAAAATTATTTTCTAAATCTTTTAATTCAGATACAAATATATTATCTCCTTGCTTACTTAGATTCACTTGCCCATTTAAATAAAAATGTTTATTATTTAATTCTCCCTCAATAACTAGATTATTATTCTTTAATTCTGATTTTATTATATCTAAATATTGTGAAGACCTGCTTTTATTAATATTGTAATTTTCGAGGGTTGATTGTATATTACTTTTTTGAATTAATTCATATTCTAGTTTAATACCTTGATTATTTTTTTTATTAGTTTCTTCTCCTATTTGCGTTTCTGCATTTGCCATTAAACACATTGACATCATTATAACTACTGACATTACGGTTCCTATAATTCTTCTAAACTTCATAATTTTCCACTCCTTATATTATTTTATTCATTACTACTTATATTGCTACTTATATTAACTCCTCTCTTCATATTAGTTGTACATTTATTGTCCTAGTTTGTTTTCTATAGAACAAATATTTCACAACTTATATTATTATACCAAAGAATATGTATTGATTTTGTCGAATATTGTTATATTTCTCATTGTTTTTAAATCGGTGAATTTTAATATAATTTATTTATAAAATATTAATTAATACCAAAAAACACCTCCATTTACGACTAAAAACACTAATCCTAAATGGAGGTATCTATTGATTTTTCAGTTAATTATCCTACTCTAAGTTCAAGTCTTAATTTATCAGCAATTAATGCAATAAATTCAGAATTAGTTGGTTTTCCTTTACCATGATTAATAGTATAACCAAATAATTTATCTATTGTATCCATCTTTCCTCTACCCCATGCAACTTCAATTGCATGTCTGATAGCCCTCTCAACTCTGCTTGGCGTTGTATTAAATTTCTTAGCTATTGAAGGATATAATAATTTTGTAATTGAGTTTAATATATCCATATCATTTATTGCCATAATTATTGCTTCTCTAAGATATTGATAACCTTTAATATGTGCTGGAACACCAATTTCATGAATAATATTAGTTACTTCAGCTTCTAAGCTTCTTGAAGAATAATTATCTACAGTCTCATTAACATAATCATTTTTTCTTTCTCTTTTAACTAAATGGATTTTTCCTTTTAGTTGTCTTATTCTTTTCACAATAGTTTCGTTATCAAACGGTTTCATAATATAGTATTCTGCTCCAAGATTAAGTGCACTTGAAGTTATTTTTTCTTGACCTACAGCAGTTAGCATAATAAACATTGGTACTTTATTAATGTCCCTATCTTCAAACATTCTCTCAAGTACTCCAAGTCCATCTAGTTGTGGCATAATTATATCAAGTAATACCACATCTGGCTCTTTCTCTTTTATCTGTCTACATGCTTCTTCACCATTATTTGCAATTCCTACAACAGTAATATCCTCTTTTTGATTTAGATATTCAGATAAAATAGTACACATTTTAACACTATCATCTGAAATCAAAACTTTAATTGTATCGCTCAACCTTTTTCCCCCTTCTCTTATTTCCCAGTTACGGCTAATACTATTATTTTCATCTCTAGTTATCAAAAAGTTCAATATAAAAGTAAAGTTCTACCTTCATTTTAACTGTTCAATAAAATACGACTACGTTTTAAGAATTTTTTAACAAATAAGAGTAAAAATTAATATGCCGTTTCCGTTAATTATCATATCATGTAATTAATTAATAAGTCAACTCTTAGTATGACATGCATCATCTGACATGATTTAATTATAATACTAACTATATATTAATTCAACAAATAATATTCGCAAGATTCGACATCCTAAGTAATTTATTACTTAAATATCCTTTTCCTCTATTAGCATATTCTCAATAAATATACCATAACCTTTTTTTGAATCTTGAACAAAAACATGTGTAACTGCGCCAATTAATTTTCCATCTTGTAATATCGGACTACCGCTCATGCCTTGTATAATCCCATTTGTTTTATTAATTAACTCCTCATCAACAACTTCTATTATCATACCTTTATTTTCTTCATCACCTAAATAAATCTTTTTTATTTTTATTTTATAATCTTTAGTTTCACCACTAACATCACTTCTTATATATGCATCTCCTACATGAATATCATACCTAAAACCTAGAGGGATAACTTGATTTTGTGATACATTATTCTCGCCTTCTGGGAATATGGACCCAAATATACCATGACGTGTATTCTTCTTAATATCTCCTAGAAAATTGCCTTCTCCGCCTACTATTATTCCTGAAATTTCACCAGGAACTCCATTTTGTCCTTTTTTGATAGAAGTAATCATTGTATTAACAATTTCTCCATCTTCAATATTAATTAGTTGCTTTGTGTCTACATCTGTTATACCATGTCCTAATGCCCCGAAAGTTTTTTTGTCTAAATTAATATAAGTCATTGTTCCTATTCCTTGTGTATCATCTCTTACCCATATACCAACTCTAAATTCTTCATTTTCTAACGTTTTAACAGGATTTATATATATTACATTAGTTTCACCATTTCTAGTAACTTCAATTTCTAATTGTTCACCTTTATTTTTCTTAACTATTTCAATTAATTGTTTCTTCTTATTAATTGGTATACCATTAACTGATTTTATATAATCTCCTGTATATAGTTTGCCTTTTGCTGGATTATGTTTTTTCCCATCTTCACCATATACAAGCCCTGTGCCAAGTACTAATATACCATCTGTATATACGGTTACTCCTATAGTTTTCCCTAATGGTACAATTCTCTGATCTTCTATTACATCTACTTTAACTTTTTTTATTGGCAATATACCAAATAACTTAAGTTCAACATCAATAACTCCTGTTTTTTTGGATTTAATAGAAAAAGATTTTTGTAAATCAAGAACAAGATTATCTTTAACAGGCTCTTGATTAACCATAACAACTCCTTCAATGTCACCATTGATTTTTGCATCTAATGGAACATTAAATAAAAAGTTATTATTTTCGTTAACTAGAAGTTTAATTTCATCAGGCAAATATCTACTTATAAACAGATTTGATCCTACATTAATTACTAAAATAGATAATAAACTAATAAACAGAAATATTCTGAATCTACATCTTTTGCTCATTTTTTCACATCCTATTTACTGTACTTTTTTATTATGCAAAACTGTATTTTACATTGAACGTATTATTAAAATACCCTTTCACAAATTTTATTATGCTAGTAAATAGAATCAATATATGAAATTATTAACTATATTTCTTTTTTTATTTTTTTTGCTATTGTTTTCATTTCTTTTGCATTAGTAAGTACTGCGTCTGTAATTTCAAGCCCTCCTAATAATCTGCCTATCTCTTCTATAGAACTTTTGTTATCTAGACTTGTAATCAAAGTATTAGTATATGTATTTTCTACTTTTTTTTCAATGACAAAATGCGTATCTGCCATAGCAGCAATTTGAGGTAAATGGGTAATACAAACTACTTGGTGTTCTTTGGATATATGAGCTAATTTTTTTGCTACCATTGACGCAGTTTTACCACTAATACCAGTATCAATCTCATCAAATATTAACGTATCTATGTCATCGCTGCTTGCTAATACTGATTTAATAGCTAACATAATTCTAGATAACTCTCCACCTGAAGCCACTTTGCTTAATGTTTTTGGTGGTTCACCTATGTTTGTTGTTAATAAGAAGTCAATATCATCCCAACCAGTAATATCAAATTTTTCTTTTTTTGTCACTTTAATTATAAAATCTGCATTAATTAAATTAATATCTTTTAATGCATATACAATTTTTTCACTAATTTCTTTTGCTTTGTTTTTTCTTATGGAAGATAATATATCACAATCATTTTCTATCTCTTTTGTAAGTTTGTTAATTTCTATATTAATATTATGGATATATTGTTCGTAGTTTATTAGTTCTTGTAATCGAATTTCTTTTTCTTTTTGATAATCTAGTATCTCTTCTATAGTATTTCCATACTTCATTTTAAGATTATTGATTAAATCTATTCTGCTTTCAACTTCATCATAATGTTGTTCATCTAATTCAAAGCTATTAATATAATCATTTAACTCTCTATTAAAGTCACTTAGTATTATTTCAACATTAGATATTTGTTCAGTTAAATCATTAATATTCTCATCTATTTTACTTATATCACGTAATATCCTAACACAATGTGCAACATTATCTATAGTACTATTATGAATAGTGCCATTTATTAATGAGTGCGCTTCTGAAATTGATTGTGCTATTTTTTTACCATTAGATAATCTTTTATAATCATTTTGTAGTGTTATATCTTCTCCGATTTTTAGATTCGATGATTCAATCTCGTTTAATTCGTATTCAATAAATGAAATTTCTTTTTTTCTTTTCTGCTCATCTGAAATAGAATCATCTATTTTACTACATAACTTAATATATTGATTATATTTATTTTTAATATTATTTTTTATCTCAATAATATTTTCACCACAAAAGCTATCTAACAGTTCTATATAATTCTTTTTCAATAATAAGGATTGATGTTCGTGTTGTCCATGTATATCGATTAGTTTTGTTGAAATATCTTTTACAATAGCTGTTGTTACTACTTGTCCATTAATTCTAAAGATACTTCTACCATTATTAGCTATCTTTCTTGTTATTAGTAGTTCTCTATTATTATCTATGTTAATATCATAATCATGTAATCTTTGCACTATATTATTATTATCAACATAAAATAATAGTTCAATTAAAGCGCTATCACAACCTGTTCTAATCATATCTTTATTAATCTTTTGTCCAAGAACCGCATTAATAGAACCAATTATTATTGATTTTCCTGCACCTGTTTCTCCAGTCAATATGTTTAAATTGTTGTTGAAGTCAACATTAATTTCTTCAATCAGTGCAAAATTTTTTACATGCAAATGAACTAACATAATAATTCCCCCGTCTTTCTCTATAATAATAGACAATTGAAAAAACAATTGTCTATTATTATAGGCTGTTATTAGCTAACTTATTTAGTTTCTCCATAATTTTCACAGCGTCGCTTTCAGTTCTTACTGCACAAAAAATAGTATCATCACCAGCAATGCATCCTACAACCTCATCATAATTCATTGAATCAACTGCTGCTGCTACCGCCATAGCCATTCCGTTTAAAGTTTTTATAACAATTATATTTCCAGCTCTATCCATATTAGAAAATCCATCTTTGAATACTCTAATAAATTTTTCATTTAATTTGTTTTCTTTATTTTGCAACACTACATATTTTTGCTTTCCATCAGATGTAGCAATCTTAGTCAACCTTAGCTCTCTAATATCTCTTGAGATTGTTGCTTGAGTTACAATAAATCCTTCTTGAGTAAGTTTGCTTGCTAAGTCTTCTTGAGTTTCAATATCATAATCATTTATTAATTGTAAAATCTTAGTGTGTCGTTCAATTTTCATATAACTCCTCCTAAATATATCTATATATTAACGATTACCTAATTTCTTCTTTAGAATATTATAAAATCCGTTTTGATTACAAGTTATTAACTTAGCACTTTTATCAGATTTTGATATTATTATTTTTTGTTCTTTATCAATGTTAAAACTAAGCTGACCATCAATCGTTAACAATATATCTTCATTGCAATACTTCATATTTTCATCAAAAGATATAGTTACAATATCGTCTTGTGATAAAACAATACTTCTAGATGTTAATGAGTGGGGACATATAGGTGTTATAACCATCATTTCATTTTTGGGATCAAGTATTGGGCCACCAGCAGATAAATTGTACGCTGTGGAACCAGTAGGCGTTGAAACTATAATACCATCAGCAGAATAATTATTAACATGTCTATCATTAACAGAAATGTTATATTTCATC
Organism: Vallitalea sp.; assembly: GCA_025210515.1. GTDB lineage: Bacteria > Bacillota > Clostridia > Lachnospirales > Vallitaleaceae > Vallitalea. Next base: position 224,011 of record JAOARM010000033.1, read on the forward strand.
ATTCTTGATATTGAAGTTCTTGATACAACTATATCATTAAGAGAAATGCCCGTATCTAATATTACATTTTCTACTTGTCTTTTCACATTAAGCATCATTCTTGATTGAATATAATAATTTCCTTTAATTATCTTTTCCAAAGTTGTTACAGCGTCTTTTCTCTCTACTTCAGCCAAAAATCCTAGATATCCTAGATTAACCCCCAATATTGGCAAATCATATTTCACAACTTTTCGAGCTGTATTAAGAATTGTTCCATCTCCACCTAATACAATTGCACAATCTACTTTAGCATATATATCATCTTCGTCACAGGCATATTGTTGTTTGTTTATATGTGTAGCCACATCTTCTGTTAGAAATATCTCACAATTGTTTTTTTCTAACCAATCTATAATTAATCTAGTTGTTTCTAATTTTGTATCTTTAGTTATATTAGGTATAATAACAAATTTTTTCATTATATTTATCCTTCTATTATCTATATTACTTTTCATATAAAGATCTCAGCTATTACATACAACCTTATTTATATTTTATAGTTTTTCATGTGCTTTATCAACTATTGTTTTAACATAATTATCAATTTCTTCAATATCTAAACATATTTCACCTTGTTGAGTAGTTAGATATAATAGGTACTCAATATTTCCTTCTGGACCTTTTATTGGAGAAAAACTTATTTCTTTTATTCTAAAATCAAGTCCTATGACATAACGAGCAATTTTCAATATAACCTCTTCATGAACTGATTTATCTCTTACTACACCTTTCTTACCAACCTTTTCACGTCCTGCTTCAAACTGAGGTTTAATTAAACAAACCATTTGAGCATCTTCATTTAATAGTTTTTTCACAGGTTCAAGAATTTTGGTGAGAGAAATAAAAGATACATCAATAGATACAAAATCCGCTTTATCATCTATCATATCTGGTGTTACATATCTAACATTAGTCTTTTCCATACATACAACTCTATCATCTTGTCTTAATTTCCAAGCAAACTGACCATATCCAACATCTATTGCATATACTTTAGACGCACCATTTTGAAGCATACAATCTGTAAATCCTCCAGTTGATGCTCCTACATCTATACATATTTTATTCTCTAATATTAAGCCAAATTCTTTTACAGCTTTATTTAACTTCAATCCTCCACGACTTACAAATGGATTAGGATTTTTTTTAATAAATATATCTGATTTTACATCAAATTTAGTTCCTGGTTTATCTTCTCTTTGTCCATTTATAAATACATTTCCAGACATTATAATTGATTTAGCTTTTTCTCTTGATGTGGCTAAGTTATTATTAACTAATAATATGTCAAGTCTTTCTTTTTGTGACATTAACTATCCATTCCTTCCGAATTATACTATTGTAACAACTTATATCTATTCTATAGTACTTATAATACTATTATATATACCTTGTTCATCAAGCTGGCATAACTGTATTAATTGTTCTCTTGAACCATGCTCAATAAATTCATCTTTTATTCCGATACATACAACTTTGGATTTACCATTAATCTCAGATACTAATCGTGTCACGTTGCTTCCATATCCACCTGAAATAACGTTTTCTTCTATAACAAATATATATTCATGACTACTTGCAATTTCTTCTATCATCTCTATATCAATAGGTTTTATAAATCTTGTATTAATTACTGAGCAATTAATACCTTTTTCTTGCAATTTTATAGCAGTATTATAAGCCGTCTTAGCAAGTGTTCCAACTGATAATATTGCAATTTTTTCACCTTTTTTTATTATTTCACTTTTACCGTATACTATATCATCATTAAATTCTTCTAACTCACATGATGCTTTTCCTTTTGGATATCTAATTGCAATAGGGCTATTAAAATCCACAACATACTCAAGCATACTCTCTAATTCTTTCTTATTCTTTGGTGCAACTATAGTCATGTTAGGCATATGATTTAAAAAAGATATGTCAAATACACCTTGATGAGTTTCACCATCAGCACCTACTAGCCCAGCTCTATCTATAGCGAATACTACTGGTAAATTTTGCATACAAACATCATGTAAGACTTGGTCATAAGCTCTTTGTAGAAATGAGGAATATAATGCAACTACAGGCTTTAATCCACTTGAAGCTAAACCTGCTGCAAAAGTAACTGCATGTTGCTCTGCAATTCCTACATCAAAAAACCTATCAGGATATTTTTTGGAAAAATTATCCAGCCCTGTTCCTTCAGGCATAGCAGCTGTTATTGTTACCAATTTATCATTTTTACTAGCTATATTTACTAATGTATTTCCAAATACTTTTGAATACGTGTCTTCGCTAGATATATTTTTATATTTTCCGTCCTCAATGTAAAATGGTTTTGCCCCATGATATTTAGTTGGATTTATCTCAGCAGGCTTAAATCCTTTTCCCTTAGTTGTTTTAATATGAATAATTACAGGCTCATCTAAACGTTTTGCCTTATTTAGAGTTTTAATAAGTGCAGTAATGTTATGCCCATCAACAGGACCTAGATAAGTAAATCCTAACTCCTCAAACAACATACCAGGAATTACTAATTGCTTAATACTTGACTTAACATCGCGTACAACTTTTACAACATCTTTACCAATCTTAGGTATTCTAGTTAAAGCTTTTTCAACTTCTTCTTTCATTTCTTTATATACTGTATCTGTTCTTATTGTATCTAGATAAGAAGATAATCCTCCTACATTTTTGGAAATAGACATTTGATTATCGTTAAGTATAAGAATAAAATTAGAATTGAGTCTTCCTGCATTATTTAAGGCTTCAAAAGCCATACCACCTGTCATAGAACCATCACCAATAATTGGTACAACATAGTTATTTTGCTTTAATATCTCTCTAGCCTTTACAAAACCTAGAGCCGCAGATATGGAAGTAGTGCTATGACCTGTTTCAAATACATCATGCTCACTTTCTATACGTTTTGGGAAACCACTTAACCCCTTAAACTGTCTTATTGTTTTTAATTCTTCTTTTCTGCCAGTTATTATTTTATGAATATATGTTTGATGTCCTACATCCCATATTAATTTATCATAAGGAGAATTAAAACAATAATGAAGAGCTAACGTTAATTCCACAACTCCTAAATTAGAACTAAGATGTCCACCTGTCTCACTTACAACGCTAATAAGGTATTTTCTTAGTTCTTTAGCCAATCTGTTTAGATCATTAATTTCTAAATTTTTTATGTCCTTTGGACTATTTATTTTATCTAAAATACTCACTACATTCACCTCTATGTAAACCTAACTTTTATATTTCAGTTTATTTATTTTTTCTTACCAAGCTATAAATAACACCAAGTCTATATACTATAAGGTTAGAATGTCGAAGTGCTATTTCTTTACCAATGGCTTTACCTCCTACAGTGATTGCAGCAAGTACTCCAGTTATTATTATACTTATCATTGTAGATTCTACAGATATATTAGTATTAATCTTAACTAATATAGCTGCTACAGCTGAACCCGAAATAATTCCTGATATATCTCCAATAACATCATTAAAGAAATTGGCAACTATTGAAGCATTCCTTATAATTATAATACTTTCTTTTGATCCTTTTACTTTACTTGCAGCCATTGAATGAAAAGGCTTTTCTTCTGCCGCTGTAACTGCAATTCCTAATAAGTCAAAAAATATACCTAACAATACTATTAGTAATACAATAATAATAGCACCAGGTAGGCTTACTTTGTCCATAAATATTAATGAAATATATCCGAGTATTACTGCCATTATAAGAGTTACAATAGTTATTGTAACAATCCACATAATATTTATTTTCTTATTTGAATAATTATTTTTGAATTTTACTTTTGTTTTATTTTTACTCAAAATTATATACCTCGTTTATATGATAAACTTAAATATATACTAAAGATAGCATACTTAGTAAATTTTGCGGCTTATAGTCCAGCAGGTTTTCCCAAATTAATACTTTTTTGTCGCCAAAAAAGCGGTTCCCCATTAAATTAATTTCTACCATGTTGCCATTGGTAGCGCTAGATCACCTTACAACCGCACTGTAATCCTAAATAAGCTTCTATTGAACAGTCTAGGAGTTTTCCTCGATGATATCACTTAATCCCTAGCCTCTTTAGCGAAATTAAGTTTCAAGTAACAATATCTACAAATCTTTTGGCCAAAAGATTTGTTCTTAATTACTATCCCCTATATTTCACGCAAGGCAGGCTACTCTGTCCACAGCTTTCGCCGCATGACAGGTTTACTCCTACGCCGTAGGTAACTGTATTTAACAGTGCCCACATACGTAGGTCTCCACGACAAAAGGGTCCACGCCCACATGCCATTGTGGATCGCCCTTATGTCTTAACTCCCAGCATAAGCCCGCGACTGGGCGTCACCAGCCAACACCAGGAACTTCATCGATATGCCCTTTAACGGATTTTTAGGCCCGTCTTCAAGATTAACAATACCAACTAGAATACTGCATCTTTAGTATATAAAATATTATAACATTTTTATAAATAAATCAAGTATCATTAATTAACAAATTTACATACATACTATTATTTTTCCAAAAAATACTAATTTTAATTCATTAATAGTGCAATTATTATTCCAAGAGCTGCTCCAACTAATACTTCCATGTATGTATGTCCTAGTAGCTCTTTTAATTGTCCATCAATTTTCAATCTATATGCTCCAAGTGCTTCAACTATGTTATTAATTGCTTTAGCTTGTTTACCTGCTGCCATTCTAACACCAGCCGCATCATACATTACTATAAATGCAACTATTAGAAATCCACCAAAAGTTGGGTGAGCATAACCAAGAATTTCTCCAATAGAAAAAGTAGCCGCCATTACACCTGCTGAATGAGAACTTGGCATACCCCCTGATCCCATAATTCTATCAGTTCTTATTTTTTTTGTTTTTATTAAACAAGTAAAGAATTTAATTCCTTGAGAAACAAACCAAGCAACCATTGCAGTAATTAATACTTTGTTTTCTGTAATGGTATAAAAGTTCTCCACTATTCACACCTCATTTTTTTCTGTTTCTTATATACAAGATAAACTGGTGTAAAAACTCAGTTTTATTACTATTCATATTATCTAGATATTGTAGTGCATCATCTATTAACTCATTTATCTTTTCTTTTGACTGTTGTATTCCTTTAATAGTAACATATGTTTTTTTACCATTTTTACTATCACTTCCTATTGGTTTTCCTAATTCAGCTTCAGTACTAGTTATATCTAAAATATCATCTTGTATCTGGAATGCGAGTCCAATACATCTACCAATTTTTCTAAAAGTCTCTACTTCTTCACAAGATGCATTAGCAAGTAAAGCTCCTGACGTTAGTGAAGCTTCAATAATGGCAGATGTTTTGTGTATATGAATATAATTAATAACGTCTAAATCAACGTTTTCCTTATCTATAACATCAACAACTTGTCCACCAATCATTCCTCTAACCCCTGCGGCAGTTCCAATTTCTTTCATAGCTAATAATTTATTATTAGTTATAATTTCGCTTTCTTTTAGAGAATTTTTTATCATTATTTCATAAGCATTGTTAAGAAGAGCATCTCCAGCAAGTATCGCTATATCTTCTCCAAATTTCTTATGACATGTAAGCATTCCTCTTCTATAATCATCATCATCCATTGCAGGTAAGTCATCGTGTATTAATGAATAAGTGTGAATCATTTCCATTGCTGCCATATAAGGTTCTATTTGCTTAACATCTTGTCCTTTGCATATTTCAAAAGCTTGCATCATTAAAATAGGTCTAATTCTCTTTCCACCAGCTAATAAGCTGTACTTCATAGCTTCAAATATAACTTTATCATATTCAAATGAACTATTAGGCAAATATTTTAATAATAAATCATTCACGATTATTTGTTTGTTTTGCAACTCATCTTTAAAATCCATTGTATACTTCTTGTCCTTCCTTAAACCAATGTGAATTAATCACATTATCTTTCATTATGGATAATTTGAATTTCTTTTTCAACCATATCAATCTTTTCATTGCATTTTTCTAAAGCAATTATTCCTTTTTTGTATAATTCTAAGCTTTCTTCTAAAGTGGTTTCTCCTGATTCTAATTTGTCAACTATTTCTTCAAGATAATCTAAGTTATCTTGAAATGTTAATTTATCACTCATAACTTCCCCACTTTCCATTACTAATATCTTTAACTACAGTTTCTATTTTCCCATCATGTAATTGAACATATACTGTTTGTCCTATATTAATATCATCAATACTTCTAACTTGTTTAGAAGATGTGCTAACGTATGAATAACCTTTTTCTAGATTATTAACAGGAGAAAGTGCATTAATCTTCTCATTTATTATATTTAGTTTATTTTTATGCATATTGATTATATCTGTCATATGTCTATATAGTTTATCTTCAAGATCAGAAATATACTGTCTTTCTTTTTCAGCTCTAATACCAGGACTATTAAAATCAAGTTTTATTTTATTAAGCTCTATAGATTTTCTATAGTAATCAATTTTTCTATTTAATATATTATTAAGCTTATAATCGTATTTATCTAGTAAATCTTGTGTCTCATGGAAAGATGGAATTGCAAGTTCTGCTCCAGCGGATGGTGTAGGTGCTCTAAGATCAGCTACAAAATCAGCTATAGTAAAATCAGTTTCATGACCAACAGCAGATATTATAGGCGTATTAGCTTCATATATACATTTGGCTACATCCTTTTCATTAAATGCCCATAAATCTTCAATGGATCCTCCACCTCTACCAATTATAATTACATCCACATCTTCTAATGAGTCAAGATGTTTAATTCCTTTTACTATATTACTTGCTGCACCATCACCTTGTACTAATGATGGATAAAGTAAAAGAGATATATATGGATTTCTTCTTCTTGATACATTTATCATATCTCTAATAGCTGCACCTGTATCTGATGTAACGATACCAACTTTTCGTGGATATCTTGGTATATTTTTTTTGTTTTTTTCAAGAAAATAACCTTCTGCTTCTAAATCTTGTTTTAGTTTTTCAAATTTTTTGTATAACTCACCAATACCGTCTGACTTAATTTGCTGTACATATAGCTGATATGTTCCTGCTCTTTCATATACAGAAACATATCCTCTAGCTGTTATATTAATTCCATCTACTAAGTCACAATCAACAAAGTCTCTATAGTTTTTAAATACTACACAAGATATAGCACTATTATGATCTTTTAATGTAAAATATATATGTCCCGAACTATGTATCTTACAATTAGATACTTCTCCTTTAATCCATATATCATTAACTACATAATCGTTTATAAATATCTTTTTAATATATGCATTAACTTGTGATACCGAAAAAATATTTTTTTTCATAAAACCATTCCTATGCTTTATTTACTACTTATTAACTACTTTTGCGAGTATACCATTAATAAATGATGGTGAACTATCTCCGCCGAATTTCTTAGCTATTTCTACTGCTTCGTTTATTGCTACATTAGTAGGTATATCTTCATCATATTGTATCTCATAAATAGCTAATCTAAGTATGCTTACATCAACTTTGGACATTCTAGATATGGACCAATTTTTAGCATTTTCATTTATTATGTTATCTAATGCTTCTAAATTCTCATTTATTTTTATTGATTTGTTGCTAATATATTGTATTGTCTCGTCATTAATATCTTGAAAATCACTAAGATAAGTATCAATCTTATCACTAAATTCTTCATCATCATTAAATTCTAATAAAAAAATCGCCTTAAAAATATGTTCTCTCATGGTCCTTCTGTTCATCATGTACCTCCTGAAATTATAAATATATAAAAGTAGTTTCTCTTATATAGTACTACTTAAATTATTACCACATTTTAATACCCTTAAATATAAAAAATATTTAAGGGTACTTATATTATACTATATTTAGTTGATTGTACAAGCTAAATATTGAAAAAGCAACAATAATCTTATACTTAATGTCAAATTATTATTTTTTTTCTACATTAACGCCTGCAACACGAATATTAATTTCTTCTACTTCAAGCCCAGTCATTGTTTCTACTGCACTTTTAACTTTTTGTTGAACTTTTTCTGTTACTTCTGGAATACTACTTCCAAATTCAACGATAATAGAAAGTTCTAGAGAAACATCTTGTTCTCCAACTTCTACAATAACACCTTTAGCTAAGTTCTTTTTACCAAGCATCTCAACAAGACCACCTGTAAAATTACCAACCATTCCAGCAACGCCTTCTACTTCTGTAGCCGCTAAACCAGTAATTATTGCTATAACTTCATCAGCTATATGAACTTCTCCAACTTTATCCTTTTCATGTATTTTAAACGTTTGTCTATCCATCGTAAATCCTCCTATCGGTATCACTATTAGATTATTATTCATATGTTAAATATATACAATATTTTCTTCTACGTTAATTATAGCAAATCTTATAGGTTTTGCAAATTATTTTTTAGAAATATCTAATAATGTAATATGTATTTTTTCAGGATCTACTGAAGTTTTTCTTCTTACAATATCATGAACCTGTGCACGCTCTGCTTGTGATAATTCTTCTGCGTTAATAACTACATCTACGTCTCCACCACTAATTCTTACAAAAACATCTTCAAAGCCTTTTGCTTCAAGAAGTGATTCTGCCATAGCTTCTTTTTCGATTCTATCTTGTAAATCAATCATTTCTTTTACTGCTTTTGTTTTTTGTTCTTCTTTCAACTCTTTATTATCAATAATAGCTATATATCCTTCTTTTAATGATGAATAAGTTTGTTCTCTATCTATTTTCGCATTAAGAAAATGACTTGATTGTACAGAGTTACTATTAATAAATACCGCTTCACCAGTTGAACTATCATTATTATTATCTGCTGATGTTTTTTCTGCTTTTGTTGCATTTTGATCTACATTTGCATCTGCATTAGGATCTGTCTTTGCATCTTCACTAGGTTGTTCTTGAGCTTTTGATACATCGTTAGCATTATTTTCATCTGGTTTAACTTCTGGCTGTTTTGCGTCAGTATTGTTTTCATTTGGTACCATTGCTGTAGGTGTTTGAACATTTTCTTGATTAATTCCATTATCTTGATTAATTACTGGTTTAACGTCTGTTTTTTCAGTAAAGTTAATGTATCCTGCAATAGCTATCATAATAACTAACGCTGTAATTATAATTTGATTCTTTCTAAAAGTTTGCACTTTTATTCCCCCTTATTATCAACCATTTTCATTACTTCTATCTTATGCACAGGAACGTCTAATAATACTTTAGCCGCATTAATTAAATTGTTTTTTACAACTATATCACCACCGCCTTCTGCAATTATTACAACACCACTAATTTGTGGTTCCAGTTCTTTTAGTATAATTGGCTTAGTAGAACCATCAGAATTATTAATAAGTACTGTTGATTCTTGCTGTTCCGTTTGTGTTATTAGTCTTTTTCCTCCCTGAGCATCTACTTCATCAGTTTCAGAGTTAGAATTTGGAACATCTTTATTTATAACTATTTCTCCACTTGTTTTTAGCATAATTATTACTTCGATTTTACCAACACCATCTATCTGAGCAAATTCTTTTTCTAGTCTTTTTTCTAATTTTTCTTCATATGTCTGCGGGTTACTTGCTTTATATGTGTTTGGTGCAATAATCTTATTATCTACTGCTTTATTATTATGAGGTTTCATGAATGTTTTTGGAATCATAAGTAACAACACACCAATTAGAAAAATAATAATATAAAGATTAATCCTTTTTTTATCTTTTTCTGTTGGTTCATTTCCTTTAGTAAAAAAATCAAAATTCATTTTTATCCTCCTGTAATTTACTAAGTGTTGTTAATCATTAGTTCAATAATTAACAAGCGCCTTTTTTGAATTGATAACAAGTGAAATAGTTAACATGTTTCTATAGTAATATGTATATTATTAGAGGACAAATTATAGAAGTTATTAATTATTTTTTTTACTTTTTTTTCAATTAATATTTCTTGTGCTGTTCTTGGTTTTTTCTCATCACTAGATTCATTAATAATAATATTATTTATTTTGACTCCCTTGATATCAGAGTTATTATTGTTTATATAACCATCTTTTATAGTTAGAAAAACTTCTGTAATCATTCCATAATTTTCACTTTTATTATCTTCCTCTATATTAACTTTTATTTTTGTAGCTGTAATTTCTTCTTGTTTCAAAAGTTGGCTAATATGTGCTCCCATTCTTTCTTTATATATTTTTGTTGTTATATCGCTTTGTATATCTGTGTACTTATTACTTTTTCCATCGCTACTGATTGATTTCACCTTGAAATCATTCATTATTACATTGTAGTTAAGTGTTTGCATTAATCCACTATATGTAAGAATAGGATTTATTAAAATGATTATTAATATTACTCCACAAAAGAGTCTCATATATTTTTTCATATTTCCATTTGGCATTAGATACTCTAGTATTTTAGTTAATAATAGAAATATAACTATGCTTTTAACTAAACTATATATTTGTGACATATTAACTCTCCTCTACGCTCCACTAGTGGATATATTTATCATTGTTTTGTATACATATTAGCTTAATTAACGCATATACGAAGCAATATTGGTAGCATTTAATGTAATCGTTATAGTTATAATAAATAGAAATGCTGTAATAACAACTATCCCAAGAAGAATGAAACAGATATCTCCTACATTAGATAAACATGATATTAATCGTTTATCAGAAATAGGTTGTATTATTGCAGCCGTTAATTTATATAAAAATGCTACTACTATAATCTTAATTATAGGAATTAAACATATTATAATAATAACAATAAGTGCAACTATCCCTATTCCATTTTTAATAAGTACTGCACATCCTAGAACTGTATCTGCAACACCACTTAATGTAGTTCCTATAAAAGGTATAGCAGATACTGCTACTTTAACAGATTTATTAGCTAAACCATCTAATACTGGTGCTGTGAAACTTTGCATAGTAAGAGCGGCTATAAAAATTACTACTAACACTTTAATACTCCATGTAACAACATTTTTCAGTAAATCTACCATTTTAGACAGTATGCTTTCTTCTGTAATACTATTTATTATTTCTAGAACAATTATTATGTACACAAAAGGTATTACATAACGCAGAATTATCTTATCTACTATTCCAATTATAATTAACATTGCCTGACTATATAAAAAAGTAGAAGTATAACTTCCTGATAATGCTGTTGCCGCAAATAAGCTAGGAATCAATGTTTGAATAAATCCTTGTAAGTTATATATAACGTTAATGGCTACTTTACTTAGTATGTTATATGATTTTAATATTATTGTTGAAATCAATAAAAATACAACAAAATAACCTACTTCTCCTACATATTGATTACTAAATGCAGTAGTAAAATTAGTGAAAATGGCAGCTATTAGTGCTATAGCAATTAACTGCACAATAAGATTATAGTTTGCTCTTATTTCGCTAAATGCATTTGATAAAATAATTTTTATAATATCTTCTGTCTGAAGATCAAATTCACCTTTTATAATTTTATTTAAAGTCTCTCTAAAATCTATTTTAATAACTGTGTTTTTAGTTATTTCATCAATGGTTGATTGTATTTCTTCATACTCGATAACTTTTTGTTGTTCATATAAAATATTATCAACTTCTGATGAAGCAAATACATTAATAGCTGTTAATCTTAATAAAATAACTAATATAAGTAGCCATCTAATATTTCTCATAGTTCTCTCCTATACTAATCTATTGTATATAATGACTATTACATTAGAATATCAGATATCATATTAATGATAGATAATATAACTGGCATAGATATTATTAGAATCATAATCTTACCTACCATTTCAATCTTAGATGCTATTGCTTGTTGTCCTGCATCTTTACATAGCTGAGCACCAAATTCAGTTATAAATGCGATACCTAATATCTGTAACAGTATCTTAATATATATATCACTAATATTTATTAGACTTGAAATTCTAGAGATAAAATCTATCATTATTCCTAACTTATCAATAATAATAAAAAATATAACTATACTAGCTGCAATACCAATATAAATGCCAAACTCTGCATTATTTTTTTTTAGTATAACAATTAATATTGTTGATACTATTCCAATAATAACAACTTGTACAGCTTCCATAAAAACAATCCTTCCTAATTAAGTTAACTGTATAATAATGAATCAATATTTTTCATAGTTTAAATACTCTCTGAATCTCATTAAATAAATCATTAATATATTGTATAATCCAATATAATACAACTACTAAGCCTGCTAAAGTTGTTAACATGGCTTGTTCATCTTTACCAGCTTTTTGTAATAGCTGATTTAATACTGCTACTATTATTCCTACTGCGGCTATTTTAAATACTATGGATATATCCATAAATATCCTCCTTTTTACTTGTTATTTCACAAAATTTATCATCTGAATATGTATCTATTAAATTAATATTACTATGATGAATATACCTGCCAAAATGCCAAGACTTCTATATAACTTATTATATTTGTGATCATTTTGGGTAGATGTTTTAATTTCTTCGTTAATTTGTTCGATTAACAAGTTAATATGGTTGTTTTGTGTTTCTTTATCTAGATAGCCAATGTTCTCACTAAAAATAATTATATTTTTAATATCAACTGAATTAAGATATGTTCTTTTTAATATTTCTTCTGCTTTCTTTTTCCATACTTGATTTAAAGTTTCACCAGAATTAAGTTTTAGTTCATCTGAAACAGATTTATAAAATTCACCTATTTCATTATTAAATCTTGAACCAACATCTTCTAACGCTTCTGGCAATGGTGATAAAGAATAATTTATTTCTCCCTTGAGAAGTATTAATGCTTTTTTAAAAGTGCATAAATCATTAGTTCTTCTAGTGTAAGTTTTACTATAATAAAAGCCCATTAACGATGATGATAAAAGAATAAGAGTTGATCCTAATATACTTGTTATCATATTAATCTCTCCTAATATACTTAATTATTTTTTTTGCTTATCCGCTATAATACTCATTATTTTTCCATTCATATTATAGATTTTTTTCATATCTCCTATACCATTTTTGTTTTCTAGTATTATGTATCTTTGTATAATATTTTTATTAATTAGTTTTTCTAACACTGGTTTATTTCTTACTTCATCAAGTGATGCTCCATGTACTGTACATATCATCTTACATCCTGCGTTAATTACAAAATCAATAGCTTCTATATCTTCACTACTTCCTATTTCATCAACTGCTATTACTTGTGGGGACATTGAACGTATTAGCATTAACATACCTTCTGTTTTTGGGCATCCATCAAGTATGTCTGTTTTTATTCCCAAATCATTTTGTGGTATTCCTCTATAGCACCCTCCTATCTCAGAACGTTCATCCACTACTCCTACAGTAAAACCTCCAATTGATTTTGTTCCATATGAGAGCTGTCTTACTATATCTCTTAACAGAGTAGTTTTACCACATCTGGGAGGTGATATTATTAAGGTATGTAACACTTCATTGTCTTTTACTATGTATGGTATTACCCCGTTTGCACAACCTTTAATTTGATGAGAAATTCTTATATTAATGCAAGATATATTTTTAATAGTTTTTACACAATTATTCTCAATAACTACTTTCCCTGCTAATCCTATTCTGTGTCCTCCGTCAACGGTTATATAACCATTTCTAAGTTCGTCTTCAAATGCATATAATGAATAGTTACTAATAAACTCCATAGTTTCTCTTATATCTTTCTCAGTTATATTATAAGAATTAACTATATTATTAGTTAGTTGCTTATGAGATAAAAAATACTCTTTATTATCCATTCTAATAATTAACGGCTTGTTTACTCTCATGCGTATCTCTTGTAATAAATCTAATTGTTCTTCTTGCAGTGAGTTAAACCACTCTCTTAAATTAGTACTTAGTATTTTTTCAACTGTTTCTTTTTTCATCACTTGTCCACCTTTCATACAACAATATATGTTGCCACTTATATTTTTATGCTAATTATTATTGATTTTATATCATAATTCTAAAATATTATTCATAAGTTTTATAAGATAATATTTATGTAATTATCATAATTAAGCGTTATTAATTTATAGACAAGGAGTACGGGAGAATGAGAAAGATATTTTTACTGATTATATGTTTGTTATTACTAAAACCTATTGCTGTCAACGGAAATGAGGAAGAAGATACTACTTGGAAATATATTCATGGAAAAGTTATTTCTATAATAGAAGATACTACAGATGAAGAAAACTATTTGCGATATCAAAAAGCTTTAGTTAAAGTAACAGAAAAAGGACTTTCTGGCGAATTAGAAGTTATGAATACTATAAATACAGCCTCTATATATAAGATAATCGTAAAACCTGGAGACGATGTAATTATCATTGTAAATACTACTGACAACATATTGAAAGATGGTAGAATATACTCATATTCACGTGATAAGTATTTGTTATATTTATTATTTATATTTTTAGGTGCTCTTATTTTATTTGGTGGTAAAAATGGGCTTTATTCAATAATTAGTCTCTCTATAAGCGTTTCACTTATATTATTTGTATTCTTTCCACTAATATTAAAATCATATCATCCCATTGTTATAGTAAGTGCAATAAGCATTATATCTACATTCTTCACTTTAACTATAATTGGTGGTTTTAATATGAAAACTTATGCCGCAATCATCGGAACAATAGGTGGTGTAATTACAGCAGGATTACTGACTTTTTATTTTGGTTATTTAACACATATTCAAGGTATTGAGAGTGAAGGCGTAGAACTTCTTTCTTATTTTCCTAAGGGGTGTACTTTGAATTTTAGGGATTTATTATATGCAGGTATTATTATTGGTGCTCTGGGGGCTATAATGGATGTTAGTATGTCAATATCATCTTCTATGGGAGAGCTTTTTGAAAGTAATCCAAGAATATCTATGAGTAAGTTATTTGGGTCTGGTATGCGTATAGGAAAGGATATTATGGGTACAATGTCTAATACTCTAATATTAGCATATACTGGTAATTCGATTAATCTAATACTTGTGTTCTTTTTATATGATAAATCTTTTATACAATTTATTAATTCTGATCATATATCAGCAGAAATTTTAAGAGCTTTATGTGGAAGTATCGGTCTTGTTTTTAGTATTCCAATTACTTCTTTAGCATTTATTTTTCTATGTAGTAAATATAATATTAATAATAAATACACTGTACGAAATACTAGAAGTTATAGATAGTAAAGAATAGGCAATGGAGGTGTAGGATATTATCCAACACCTCCATTAATTAGTTAATTCATCTTTATCACATAATTCTAGTAAAATATCTACTAAATGCGGATCAAACTGAATACCTTTATTAGCTATAACTTCATCTATACACTCTTCCCAAGAAAGAGATTTCTTATATGTACGTTTTGTAATCATTGCATCTATGCTATCACTTAAAGCAATTATCCTAGATGAAAGAGGTATTTCTTCACCTTTTAGTCCATTAGGATAACCTTTTCCATCCCATCTCTCATGATGATATAATACAATAGTTGCAATTTCTTCTAATTTCTTAGATTTATTCAATATATCATAACCTACTCTGCTATGAGTCTTAATAATTTCATATTCACTAGGTTGTAATTCCCCAGGTTTATTAAGTATATTATCTGGTATACCAATTTTTCCTATATCATGCAAATGACCAGCTAAATGTAATTGCTGTAGTTTCTTTTTATTCATGCCATATTTTTCACCAATATTATAAGCCATATGAGCTACTCTTTCTGAATGCCCACTTGTATAAGAATCTTTTGCTTCTAATGCTCCAATAAGACACTCTATAATATCATGATAATAATGCCACAAATTATTTTTAACTTTTCTAAACAAAGTCATTATTTCATACTCCTTATTATATTAAAACTGATTTTCATTATCATTATAGCACGATATTATATTTTTTTCCATTTTTTTCATCTCTTAATTACAAAAATATATAATTTAACTTATTCTTATATTGACTAGCTCAATATAAAACAAAAAAGCCACTATTAAGTGACTTTTCATTTAAATCTAAGCTCTTGATAAGTATTCTCCAGTTCTTGTATCAATCTTAATTTTGTCTCCAATATTCACAAATAATGGTACGTAAACTGTAGCTCTAGTTTCTACTTCTGCTGGCTTAGTAGCACCAGTAGCAGTATCCCCTTTTACTCCAGGCTCTGTATGAATAATGTCTAACTCTACAAATAGAGGTGGATCAATACCAAATACAGCTTCATCATGGCTTAATATTTTAACCATATCATTTTCTTTAACAAATTTTAATGTATCTCCAATTTGATCTTTATTAATCGCAATCTGATCGTATGTTTCTACATCCATAAAGTGGAATAATTCTCCATCATTATATAAATATTGCATATCTTTTCTCTCAATATGAGCTTTTGGCATTTTTTCTGTTGGTCTAAATGTTTTTTCAACTACAGCACCTGTTTTTAAATTTTTTAATTTTGTTCTAACGAATGCTGCTCCTTTACCTGGCTTTACATGTTGAAATTCAACAACAGAATAAATTTGATTTTCATATTGAATAGTTAAGCCGTTTCTAAAATCTCCAGCTGATACCATATCTATTTCCTCCCTAACTTTTATCTTTTATAGTGTAAACCAATAACCATTATTTTTCAATAGTTTTTTGTTTTTCATTTGTATTTAGATAATAATTATTATATATCTTATAATAATTATTTATACATCTATACTAATTCTATTAATTGTTTTGGTGATGAAGTAAAATTAATAATACCTTCATCAGTAACGCATACTAAGTCTTCTATTCTAACTCCACCAAATTCTGGTACATATATTCCCGGTTCTACAGTAACTACCATATTTTTAGTAAAGGTATTTTCATCTCTTGGTGAAAATCTAGGTTCTTCGTGAATATATAAGCCAACACTATGTCCAAGTCCATGTCCGAAGTTATCTCCGTATCCTTTTTCTGATATAATATCTCTAGCAATTTTATCTATTTCTTTTCCTATACATCCAGCTTTTATAGATGAAAGTGCTTTTTCCTGTGCTTCTAATACAGTTTGATATATTTCTTTTTGTTTTTCACTTGCTTTACCAATTACAAAAGTTCTTGTCATATCTGAACAATAACCTTTATATACGCATCCAAAATCAAGTGTAACAAAATCTCCTTCTTCTATCTCTTTGTCTGTTGGTTCAGCATGAGGTAATGAAGAGTTAACTCCTGATGCAACAATTGTATCAAATGATAGCTTATCTGCACCATTTTTCTTCATATAAGTTTCTAATTCTAGAGCAATCTCTTTCTCTGTCATCCCTACTTTAACATATTCAATTATATGTTTAAATGCCATATCTCCTATAGATGCAGCTTTTTTAATAAGTTTTAATTCTTCTTGGTCTTTTACCATTCTTATTTGTTCAACTATATCACCAATAGGCTCTACCTGAATGTTTTTAAGCCCTTCTTCTAAATCCATATAATCTTTATATGTTAATATAGTATCTTCAAATCCTACTTTGTTAGCACCATCTTCTTTTATAATATTGTTTAATGTATTTTCTAGCCCTTTTTCTATATAATCAATTATTATAAACTCTGGGCACTGCTTAGTAGCTTGTTCTATATATCTAAAATCTGTTAAAAGTTTTTGAGTGTTTTTTGAAATATATAGATAGGCATTAGATCCTGTAAATCCACTAAGATATCTACGATTAATTTCTCCACGTATTATAACTGCATCAAGTTCTAAATCTATTAATTTATCTACTAGTTTATTTAACCTTGTCATAATAATTCTCCCTTTTATATTGTTTATTACGAAAAACAATAGTTTTACTATATATAGAATAATATCTATATATTAATTTCAATTAAATAATCTATAGCTAATAGATAGCCTACTAATCCTTTGCCATATATCTGTTTAATGCATACAGGCTCAATTACAGAAATATGCCTAAACTCTTCTCTTTCATATATATTAGAAATATGCACTTCCACTGTTTTTATACTAGTAGATGCAATAGCATCTCTAATAGCATAACTATAATGGGTATATGCTCCTGGATTAATAACAATACCTTCAACGTTATCATGATAGCATTGTTGAATTCTATCTATTATACTTCCTTCATGATTTGATTGAAATATCTCTATATCTATGCCAAGTTTATTAGCCTTATCATTTATCATATTAATTAAATCTTGATAATCTTCATTGCCATAAACACTTTTTTCTCTAATTCCAAGAAAGTTAAGATTAGGTCCATTAATAACAACAATTTTTTTCATATGTATCCCTCATTTTCTTATAGTAACGAAATAATCTCTTCTACTATACTGTCAACGTCTTTACCTGATGTTTGTATAATAATATCCGCTGAACTTAGATACTTATCTTCTCTTGATTCTAATAATTCTGATATGGTTTTTACATAGTTTTCTGTTTGTAGTAACGGTCTTTTTGTATCATCTTTTACATTTTCTACAATATGATTAACGTCTGCATGCAAAAAAATAACTTTACCTATTTTCTTCAGCAATTGTCTATTATAATCTTTTAATACAATACCTCCACCTGTTGAAATTATAGCTTCGTTTTTATCTAGTAATGATTCAAGATACTTTGTTTCTATTTTTCTAAAATACTCTTCACCATATTCATTAAAAATGCTTGTGATACTTGTATTTTCTGTTTTCTCAATTTCTTCATCCATATCAATAAAATTTCGATTTAGATATTTAGAAAGTTGTTTACCTATAGTCGATTTACCGCTACCCATAAAACCTATTAACAAAATATTTTCAATCATTGATACACTCCTTTTCATATATCTAGATTAATACTATCTATTATTTGGTTTTTCACATCTTCCAATATATCTTGTTTTATTTCTATATCATTCCAAATTTCATATGCTCTAACACCTTGATAATATAACATTTCAAAACCATTTAATATTTTAATCCCATTTTCTTGTGCTTTTAATAAAAATTTTGTTTTATATGGATTATATATTAAGTCCACGGCTGTATGAAATTTCTTATAAAACTCTTCTTCTATAATTGGGTTATGCTCTGTATTAGGTGACATTCCTATAGGTGTTGTTTGAAAAGCAATATCAAAAGATGAAATTCTATCTATTTCATCAATACCTAATACATTAGTTTTAACATTATAGTATTTTTTAATATTATTTGCAAGATTTTGTGCTTTTTCCTTAGTTCTATTAACAATTGTTATACTATTTGCATTTTCACTGCCACATAGTATTCCTACTGCTTTTGCGGCACCTCCAGCTCCAATTATAACTATATCGTTATTGTTAATAACAATATCATTATTAAGAAGAGACTTATGTAATCCTTCTGCATCTGTGTTATATCCAACATATCCATCATCAGTGTATTTAAGAGTATTAACAGCACCTATTTGTTTGGCAAACAAAGAAACTTCAATTAACTCAGTTATTACTTCTTCTTTATATGGTACTGTTACGTTAAGCCCAGTGACATTTAATGCTTTTGCACCTTCAATGGCTTTACTTAGATTACCTCTATTAACTTTAAATGGCACATATACATAATCCTTACATAGTTTTTCTGATAATGTATTGTGAATTAATGGCGATATAGTGTGTTCTACTGGATTTCCAATTAAACCTAACACTTTTGTTTTTCCGTTAATTTTTTGCTTCATCTTTTTTTACCTTCTTTAAGTATGCATTAATAATTCTTTTTTCTGTACTTCTTTTTATTTTCGTTATCCACTCTTCTTTGTCTGATATAGGAACTACTAGTATCGTTTTAAGTTTTAGTCTATTACCTCCGTATATATCTGTAAATATCTGGTCACCGACTAATACTGTATTTTTCTTATTAGTTTTTAATTCTTGCATAGCTTTTTTGAGATTTCTAGTCATTGGCTTTAATGCCTTATGAATTGCATATACCCCTAACTTTTCATTAAATTTTGTTATTCTCACTTCGTTGTTGTTAGATACTAATGCTACTTGAAAACCTATTTCTTTAAGTTTAATAAATAAGTCTATTATTTCATCATTAGGATGTTCCATATCATAAGGAACAAGTGTATTATCTACATCAAACATTATTCCTCTATATCCATTTTTAAATAATTTATCATAATCTATTTCATGAATCGAGTCTACATATTCAGATGGAAAAAATCTTTTTAACAATTACATCACCCTATATTTTAGTCTATTTCCATATTATTCATTTTGATTATATCAATTTGTAAGCTACAATACAAGTTTTTTTAATTGCTTACATCATTATATAGTATAAAAATCAGTTTTAACAAATATTCATTTTATTATTCTTTAACCTATAAGCTGTTGAATAATTTACTTTATACTGGATATTCACACTCTAAAACAAATAGCTTATATCATTTCATCTTTGTTGAATATAAAAAAGATAGATCTAAAAAGGTCAGACTATCTTCCATACAATTTTTATATTTTATTTTTTTTCAGATTAAAAAGTTCTACGCTTTTAGATACGTTTTTATTATGTGCATATACTATAATATTGTTTTTATCTACCGTAACACTAAAGTGCTTAAATCCACCTTTTCTATATTTTAAAGTTGGAATTTCCATATCAAATTTATTAAATTCTTGTATTAATTCTTCTATTAATTCTTCGTCTAATGATTTCTTGTCTGGTATCGAATGAGAAATGTTTAGTTTATTAACTGAATAATTGTTATAGGCATCTTCTTGATTAATTATTTTTGCAACTGCATTACCAATAAGCGTTGCATTTGCAACATCTGTCTCTTTTTTTGAATTGTCTATTTTCTTAATTTGATTTGGAACAGCAGTTACAATTAGAATTAGTAGTACTACTATAACAACTATTATTTCTATAATGGTAGATCGACTTTTATTTTTAAGAAAATTACTTATTATCTTTCTCATATATTATGTCCTCCGTATATTCATAACCACTCTTTTGATGTGACAATTCTGGCTCCTAATGTATTTTTAAAATGATTAAGAGCAAATTGATGCCCCTCTTGTGTTAGTCCACAACAGCAATCGCTAATCACTGTTATTTTATAACCTAAATTATATGCATCAATGGCAGTATGCAACACACATATATCAGTACAAACACCCATCAATACTAATTCTTCAATTTGTTGTTGTTTTAATGTTAAGTTTAACATTGTTCCATTAAAAGCTGAATACATTGTCTTAGAAATATTCATAGTTTTATTAGGCTTAATATTATTAAATACATCTTGGTCTATATAAAGCTTACTCCCTTCTCTATTACAATGAAGCGGAAATAACTTAGACTCTGGTGAATAAGTATAACTATCTTTTTCATGATTATCATTACAAAGATATAAAATACCTTCATCTTCTTTAATTTTCTTTATTATTTTTATTATATTAGGTTGAATTGACTGTCCTCTTTCACTAAGAGATAGTACCCCTTTATCATCAATAAAATCATATACATAATCAATTAATAAATATGCCGATTTCACTGTAATTCCTCCTTAGGTTATCTTATATTTATACACATTCTATAATATTATTTTCGTCATGTCAAACTTACATTAAACTTTAATAAGTATCTTCTAGTCTTATCTAAACCTAGCTAAGAAATTATATAAGTATAGTAATATAATCCTTATTTATGTTTTAATAATATATCTTTTGCTATATTTAACGCTTCTACCACTTCATTCTCAGGTACTGAATTCTTGATTTCATTTATTATAGCTTCTGCGTAGTATTGGGATATAGTTTTAGTAATATTTTTCTTGTGTTCATACTCCTTACCTGCTTTATATATAAAATTCACATCAATTTGTTGTTTTTTCATACCCACTAGAATCTCCATATTACGTTTTAATAATATATATGATATTAACAATAGTAATATCCAGATATTAAAGGTTATTATTGATAACTTAGTGGTTTTATAATAAATAAAAATATGGTAATATAATGATATACTACATTATCAACTTGCCAAGGAGTACATAATGAAAAATAAAAATATATACTTAATTCTATCTTTATTAATTAGTTCATCAACATCTTTAGTAAATAGTTTTGTTGTACCAATACCTAATTGGTTAGCAATAATACTTATATTGTTTGCAATTATATTTTTAATAATTTATATTATTAAAAATCCTTTTAAGAAGAATAATTAATATTAGATGCTTATAGTCTATATGTATATTGTGTTAACTTATTTTAATGAGTTAACACTTTTTTATTCATTAAATTAGGTACTAAATTTTATTGATTTCAAGATATTTAGAACTAATTCCATCTTCAATGAATGTTTCTATACTATTAAAACCAACTTTTTCTAGTAGCCCTATTGACCTATTATTTAATGAATATGTGAATGCTCCTACCTTATCTATGTCATATTTATCAAATACTTCTTTAATGAACTCTATAGATGCTTGTGTACCTATACCTTTTCCCCAAAGCTCTTTTTCAAAAATAACAATACTCATCATAGCCATCTTTTCATCAATTTCATCGATACAATAACACCATATATCTCCAACATATTTCCCTTCATGATATATTACTTTCCCATAACTAACTGCCCCATCTTTAAGAGATTCTTCATATAATTTTAATGCTTCTTCTAATGATTTTATACTAAAAGGAAATAATTTTTGTATTTCTTCATCTTGAGTCTTTTCCCAGAAAATCACAACATGCTCATTTGTTCTATCTTTTAATATTACATTCATATTTATTGACCTCCACTTATATTTATATCTTTTTATATAATGTAATAAATATCTCCTCTAATACAGAGTAGCTATTTAATACCGTACGATACAAGTTATATATACATCATAACTGTTATAAACACACTTGGAATTACTTTTGATTTATAACATTAATATATTAAGTCCAAACTTTCTTAGATATCTTTTAAATACTCATCTTTATTAAGCTTATATACTTTCTCAACATTTCCTAAATCTTTATTATTAAATTCATTAATAAATTCCATTACAGAATTATCTAGTATTCTAACTGATGCAAAATTTTCCTTATATACATATGCAACAATTTTATCTAAGTTCATACTTACAAAACAATATTCTATTAACTTTTCTAGAATTTCTTTTCCATATCCATTTCCCCAAAATCTTTCTATAAATCTATAACCTATCTCATATTCTTCATCTTCATTCTTAATCACTGCGCATGTTCCAACAAACTGATTGTTATTCTTTTTAATGATTGCCATTACACAAAAATCATTACTCAAATATTGATATTTACTAATTATCCCTTCTAATTCTTTCATATTATCTATTTCACTCTTAGGTGTCCCAGTAATATATCTCATTACATTTGGATTTCTTTGCATTTCATTAAATGGCTCAATATCTGTCAATTTTAATTTTCTAACGTACAATCTTTCTGTCTCAAATACCATTATGCCTCTCTCCTTCATGCAACTATATAGTCATACCTTCAATGTCCTAAGATAACATTTAATCATTTTGCCTTATTCTTACTCAATGTAATAACTCCTACTTCAGGTTTATTGAATATCCTTATTGGTGCGATACTATTACCTAATCCTCTATTTACAATCATATTAACATCATTATAATTGTATTTTCCTCCATCGTATTTAGGAAATAATCCTTGATTAGGAGCTATGATACCTCCTATAAATGGCAGTCGTATTTGTCCTCCATGAGCATGTCCACATAAGATTAAATCAATATTTCTTTGTTTATATACTTCAAATAATTCTGGTCTATGGGACAATAATATTGTAATATCTTCTTTCTTATTATCCTTTAACAGCATATCAATTTTCTCAATTACTTTGTTATAACTATTAATTGGTTTAGAATACTCGTTATAGTATTTTGCTGGATCATCAATTCCTAAGATGTTTATTATTTTATTATTGTTGTTGATTTTAATTTTATCATCACTAAGAATATTTACTCCTAAATTCTCAATATCTACTCTTAGTTCACCATATTTTCCTGACCACCATTCATGATTTCCTGTTACATAATATACAGGGGCAATATCAACTAGTTTTTCAATTAACATTATAGCATTAGCTTTATTATAGCGTCTCCTATCAATCAAATCTCCTGTAATAACTATAATATTAGGTTCTTGTTTTTCTATCACGTTAACTAATCTTTTCTGTCCCTTACCGAATAATTTATTATGTACATCAGAAATATGGACTATGCTAAATCCTTCAAACTCACTAGGGAGTTCTTTTATGCTTAAATTATAATCTGTTACTTGTATCCAATTATTTTCAATGTATAAAAAAACTATTAAAAAAATAATAATACCTAATCTTCTCCATTTTTTTCTTATCATAAATAATACCTACACCTCTTATATTATTATCTTATATACCATATTCACTAAGCTACTTATTCCTTGATCTTTCTTTATATAACATATCATAATCAATTTCAATATCTTCAAGTTTCTGAGAAATCCACAACTTAGCTTCGTCTAATGATTTGTTATATATATGTACTCCTAATGTATTTAAGAAAAAATCTAATACTTCTTCTGCTGCAATAATGCCTATCTTTTCATCTCTACTATCTTCAAAGAAATCTTGTATTTCACTAATTAGTTTGTTTTTATCTTTTTTCTTTAAATTAAACATACTATTTTCTCCTTATTGTATTATTATCAAAATGTTATTCCAGTATATTTATTTATAGACATGATTCCATTAATCATTCAATACTCATATGTTTTTCATTGAAGTAAATGACTACATAAGAAATTATTAAGGCAATACTAGTTGCTATTATATCATTCAAATCAAATATACTATTAAAAAACATATCATGAATAATTTCTGAACACAAACTAATTATCCATATAACAACAGATACTATGAAAATATCTTTAATTGTACAATTTAATTTAAATAGGGTGTATAAATAAAGTACGAACCATGCCGCACCAATATTTGGAGTAATACCTAGTATAAAATTATATGTACTCATATCACTAAATGTTGTTCCTCTTAAAATAACAGTTCCACTCCATAGAATAATACCAATTACACCGAAAACTTTTGTTATACCTAAGCTTTTCATAAAGAATTTTCTCTCCTTTTAATTAAACTAAATTCGCTATACTTAACTTATCTCTAATATTAACCCCAACCATGTTTATATTATTCATATTGCTCCTATTAACATAATATTCACTATTTAATTAGAGTTGTATATTATCTCTTTCCATAAAGTGCGCAGAACAGTCACATTTGAATCCACATTCTTTGTATAGATTTAATGCTGTTGGATTATCCTTATTTACATATAATCGAATACCAGTAGCATTATTAGCGATAGCTAGTTCTTCAGCTTTTTTCATTAATTCTTTTGCAAATCCCTTCCTACGATAAGAAGGTTGAACCCATAATTCATCTACATAAATATGTCCTCTACCATTATATTTACCTACTTTAGGTAGATATATAAGTGAAATCCACGCAACAAACTTATGCTCTATTTCAATTGCAAATATATGCAAATTAGAATTATTCAGTTCTTGTAAAATCTCTAAATTAACATTATCAATTGATTTTTCATCATCATTTCTCTCTATTCCATTAACTCTCCAAAAAATCATATCATCAAATAAATTATAATTTTTTTCATTAATTTTAACTATTTTATATTTCATTATATATCCGCTCCACATATATCTACTATATTCTGTGCTGCCTGCTTAGGAGTAATTAAACTTACATCAATTTTAATACTCTTTATATTCTTATATAAATTTACTCTCTCGAAACTACGTTCAATTACATCATTTGTCCTAATCTTATTATTTATATCATTTGCGAGTCTTTTTCTTAATGCATCTTCTGTAGCTGTAAGTGTAAATATATATAATTCAAATTCTAAATCATATAGAGTATCTATAACATCATTTATAATTGATTCTTTATGCATTACCCAACAAAAAATCACATTTTCGTATATGGAACACCCCAAGAAATTTCTAAGCATATGTGTTATATTACTCATAACTAAATTTTTAGTTTCCTCCGTAACAACGAATGGATTCATATTCCAACACCAATCACCATCTAGAAACACACTTGGTTTTAGTATCTTTAATAGCTCGTTACATGTTGTAGTTTTTCCAATTCCCATTGTACCATTTATCATAATCAATTTTTTCATTTTATCACTCCATAAAGCTATTAACTATACTCTACTTTAATCCATTCAATCTAATAATATCTAATTCGCTAGCAGTAAATACTTTTTCTTGAAATAATTTCATATATTCCCCAGAAACAGGACTATTAAAAACAAGAACATCATCTGAATTAATAGTTACTTTAATACCATTATCATACAATTTTCTAATTGGATGAGTCTTTATTGATTCTACTCTTCCAAGTATCACATTACTTGTGGGACATACATTAAGCTGAATATCATGGTCACTTAACCAATTCATAACTTGTTGAGATTTGGTTGCTGATATTCCGTGCTGAACCTCATCTAACTCCAATTCAGAAACAGCTCTCTTTACTGAATCAGCATCTCCCCATTCCCCTACATGTGCCTTCAAAACTAATCCTTTATCTTTAGCCTTACGATAAATTCCTTTAAAATTCTCAATTGGTTGTGCTAACTCATCACCATATAAATCAATTGAATAAAAACAATCATAATCCCAAAATGGTTCAATCCATTTCTCTAAGTCTTCAATTTTACAGTGACGAGACAATCCTAACTGCAACCTAAAATCTATATTTGGTGCAATCATATGGTGGGTTGAATTAAAAACGTTTATTAATTCTTCAACATTGTCATCATAAAAACAACTATTAGCCCAGATATCTTCCCCCATCTCAAGAATTGTGATTCCATCACTTGCTGCTTGAGCAAAACTTGCTTCTAATGCTAACAATCTACCATTCTTACCTTCAAAAATATTTCCTAAATTCTCATTAACCCATTTATGCATCTCATCCATACTAGTAAGCTTATGATCCAAAGAAGAAATCTTCTTACCAGTTTTTCTATATATGTACTCTTTATTTCCACCGAGATAAAAGTGATTATGCAAATCGGCTTTTGGTATTTCCCGCAAAGTTTCTATATCATTTGCTACTAATGCATTAATAAATTTATTATTATAATCCATTTTTCCCTCCTATATAAATTAGTAAACTATCTTACTTTAATACTCTCGTTCAAAATCATAGAACTTATTCCCTTGAAATGTTAACTTACCTCTATCACCTTCAGCAATCATACCAAACTCTGAACCATTCATTTTTAATTCTAACCGATCATTACTTTCAAACTGAAATGTAACATAATAATAAGTGTATGCTCTATTCATATTAGAATCATTTGCTCTTCTTGAGATTTTTGTTCTTTTTGATACCGCTTTAGCGCTTACAGTTAATTTTGGTTGAGACCTGTTATAACTTACTTCTTTTATCCCTCTAATAATTTGTATAATAATTATAATAAACACAAATACAAAAATTATTGGAACAATCATACTTATAATCTGAAACTGCATCATTATATATCTTCCTCTCTTTTGGCTTTATTTTGAATCTACCTTATCTAGTCTTAAAAATGTTAATCCATACAAGAAAGTATAAATTAATGTTAATAATATACCATACATCATAGTAAAGAGTATTGATTCAAAATTAATATTTTCTAATACACTAGTAATTAGACTTAACGGATTTAATATCATATCCCAACTATTCCAACGAATAAACCTCCCCAAATATATTCCAAAACTACTTAAATATAGTACTCCTATAGTGAATAACCAGACAATAATTTTATTTGTTAACTTATGAATAATTCCATTGACAATGAACAAAGACAAAAATCCTACAAATAAACTTGTCCATATAAAAACTGAATGTATCACAAGATCTACCCAAGTTAGTAAACTATGACTATTTCTCAGATGTATATAATCTGTTAACATATAGGGAGCATTTGGATAAAACAATAACCAAATCATACCTAAAAACACAAGTATAAATCCACTCCTATTAACCTTTGAATGTATATATCTCATTATCAAAGAAATTCCTAAAGGTATCCATGAAAGAAATAAATTCCATATTAAAAAAAGATATTTAGGCGTTCCTATCCTTAACCATCTAATTACAAGCATTAAACATCCAAAAAAAGATAATAAGAATAATAGAAAAATACTAATTAGTATATACTTATATTTTTCAAGAACATTCTTCATAATATCAACTCCATAAGTTATATATATATGGATAAATTATATCCCATATATTAATATATTATTACCTATCTTGTTACATTGCCAATGCATACCGAACTACATTTTCACTATTGCGACAAATTGATATAATATGATAATTTGTTTTAGATAAGCTATAACTGTAAATCTTTAGAGCTAAATTTTTTCACAACTAAAAAAGAAGAAATCGTCGTCTATAATCTTTTCAACTTGAAAGTTGTGATGATAACAAAGTTCATTTAGTATATCATCTTTTGGTATGGCATCTCTATCAATATTATATCCAATTTTTTTGTGATGTTCATATATTCCTTCACGAGTTCTTGTGTGAATTACTGATAGTTTACCGCCTTGCTTTAAGTTATTCTTTGCATTTAAAAACACACTATCTAAATCCTCAAAATGTGGAATACTATTGAATATTATTATGAAATCAAACTTCTCTTTTAATATTATTGGTCTTTCGAAGTTCCATACCTTCATTTCAACATTACTATATTTTCTTGAAAATTCCTCTAACATCTTTTCTGATATATCAATTGCTGTATAAGTTTTTACAGGTATACTCATCAGTAAAGGATATAATACCCCTGTTCCACAAGCTACATCAAGAATACAATCTTCTTTACTTATATTCAACAATCTAATTGACTCTTTCATAATCCTAAGCTTATTTTCATCTACACTATTAATCCACTCTTTATATTGTTCATTAAAATATTCTTTTTGATTTATAATTTCCATTTGTTAACCTTTCCCTCAAAGAAATTGATATTGTTATATAAAATATTATATTAATACATTACTTAAGTAAACATATATATAATACAAAAATTACTATTATTTCAATATACTTTATATTCGTCATATAATTACATATGTAAAAAAATAATATTTTCTTTAATTATTACATGTATTTCATGCTTATGCAATATTTGTTATGATATGTATAGTTATTTTGCTATATCTCGTTGTTTAACCAACTCTCTAATTAAGGAATCATTTCTGCATAGCTTCTAATACCAAACCAAGATAAATTATATGCTTGCTTTAAACATATTAATTTAAAGCATTAAGTGATTTACGTCTTAATTTATCTGCGTACATCCTATGATCTACTTCAGCAATTAGCTGTTCCATAGTCATTGTATTATCTTTTTCAACTAATAGTTGCCCATAACTTAGTTCTATATTGTACTTATCATTAAGCTTGTTATACTTTTCTAATGCAGCTTTAATACGTTCAATTATACGGTTAGTAAATTCATACCGATGCTCAATCAACATAATAAATTCATCCCCTCCATAACGGCATACTAGATCTTCTACATTAGTGTAATTAAGTAATATCTCAGATACTACTTGCAATACTTTATCTCCTTCGATATGTCCATATGTATCATTAATAGATTTAAAGTCATTCAAATCCATAACAACAAGACAGAAGGATTCATTTTTTTTCATTTTATCTTGTAATCTTATTTCAAAATTATGTCTTGTATAGAGACAAGTTAGAGAATCTCTCATCATTTCATCTCTTTCTAACAACAAAAATACAAAAAATAGACCTATGGTATGAGATGGCATAGAAAAAGATGTACCATTTAATATTAATTGAAGAGTCATTCCCATAATAGGTGCAATAAAATATAGACCTATGGCTTTAAATACCCTTGTAGACATTCTCTTTTTATCTTTAAAGAATAATATAACTACTATTAGCATAAAGAAATACATAAATAATGCATTAGTATAAATCAAAATTCCTCTATAATAATTATTTTGAGCATCTACATAGAATAGAGAACCTGGTACAAAAAAATTATATATTACAGATATAACACCTAGATAAGTTGGAATCATATAATAATAAAATTTTATTCTATTAGTCTTTTTATTTCTATAAATTTTATAATCTAAATAAGCAAAACCAAAGCATCCTGGTAATGATATAAATCCTAAATATATGGAACTAGTACAATAACGAATTGGAATTAATGAAGTATTACCTATTTCTACTAAGCTTAAAGAAATTGATTCTACTATTATTAATAATGATATCGTTATAAGAGCTCTTTTGAATATTTTTTTGGAATATTCTTTTTTTCTGTGTTGTACATGAATGTATATAAACATTACTACGTTAAATATCAATGCATAAATTAATATATCGATACGTACAGCTAATTTTATTAAATTCATTTACAAAACTCCTATCAGAAATATTTATTAAATTTATTTTATTATTTAATATAATTGAATGCAATATATTTAACACAAAAATAATATCCAGAATTCTTTTTTAAACTTGTGAATGCTTACAATTCTAAATTAGTGATTAATGTATAATCCTACTATTTAAAATAGCAGAAAAACTATTCGTATGTTAATTATAACTCTTAATAAACTTTATATACTGCTTATCTTTTGTATAGAAGGAATTCTTAAATTTGAAAACACTCAAGTCAATCACTCTATCAATTTTTTTATCCGTGGAAATGTTTCTTCATCTGCCCAACATGTATATAATTCAAAAATTTTATCTTCTCTATTTTATCATTAATAAAATCAAATAATACTTTTAGACACTTCTTATTTGCTTTATATGTATCAAAATTTATTTTCTTTAATTTTCCATTATATTCAAATTCACCAAAATTAGGTGATACCCTATAAACATATGGATTTGCAAAATGTTGTTTGATTCTTATATAATCATCACTTAGTTTATCAATATATATTCCCGCAGCATCTTCATATGTTTCATATATAATTGTATCGACTAAATCATTTGGCTCAGCAACTATTTCATTTGGAATACCTTCATCGCTATTAGAGATGCTTTTAATCATAATCCTCTTGGGTGGTTCATTAACTAATTGTGACTCTTTAGCTGGTAAATCACCGAAAGAACCTAATTCAAGAACTCTTGGGGAACCTATATGATAAAACATACTCATATTTAACCCCCTGCTTTCTATAAAAGACTCTTAAATATTGAATCACTCAATTCCATAAAAAACTTTACATATGAATTCTTTTTCTGGTATATTGCTATTCTTCATGTCATTAACAATAGATTGTTTATTATACTCTACCTTCTTAAAAGTTATATTGTATCCCTCTGAGAAAAATTCAGCAATACAGTATCTGGCAAAATTATCATGAGAACATCCTAATGATCCTGGATTAATAAATCGTCTCCCACTTACATTCACTATACAATCATGATATGGATGATGATGACCATAAAAAACTAATTTTTCAGTACTATCTTTAAAAAGGTCTGTTAAATTATTAGGACTTTGATCTTTACATATTGGTTTAAAACTATTATTATCTCTAATATTTGAATCTAAAGGATAATGCTGTAGTAAAACTTCCATACCATTAAATTTTTCTTTTAGTATATATGGCAAATCTTTTATGACATCTATATATTTCGTTCCTAACTCAGATTTAACCCATAGCTGATGCTTTAGTTCATGTTCTGGTATAAATGTTTTTAATTTATCTTCATCAGAAACATAATAATGCTCATGATTTCCCATTAACATAACAACATTATTCTGGAGTAATAAGTCTAATGTTTCTTTAGGATATGGTCCAATAGCTATTGAATCTCCTAAATGATATATATTCGTACAACCTTCTATTTCAATATCATTTATTACTTGCTTTAAAGCTAATAAATTTCCATGTGCATCTGTCATAACTGCTATCTTTATTGAATTACTATTTAATTTCAATATAATCACCTACCTTAAATTAATCACCAATAAAGACAATCTACAATTTAATCAAATCATTATATTTTAGCTTATACTCTTTTATTATTCTCATTACTGGTGGACTTATCGTAGAAGGAATTTCATTGATACCAAAATACTTCACTTCTTTACCTTCAGTTTTGTCAACTTCTATTATTCCCTTATATTTTTTACATACATAAGTCACCGTCACATTATATACCTCATTACCATCTGGGTACTTGTAGTATAATTCTTCACCTGAATATACATTAAATAATGTTAGCTCCAAGCATTCTATGCCCGTTTCCTCTTGAACTTCTCTAATTGCATTTTCTTCTAGGGTCTCTCCTAATTCCATCATCCCACCTGGCAACCCCCACATATCGTTATCTTGCCTATGGTGTAATAATATTTTGTTATGTTTGTCCATAATAATAACATTAGCTCCACATGCTATTAGTGGTCTAGTTCCAACTAATTCTCTTAAATCTTGTAAATAATTAGCCATTGTTTCCCCTCCTTTAAACATTAGTGATTATAATAGGATTCTTCAATATAATTCTTCCAAATTTATTTACATAACTATTAATAGGTTATTTTTTGATATGATCCAAACACATAATTAGCTTAATATAGTTATTTAATTATTATATATTTATCATTGACTTTAATGAATTCTAAGTTTGAAGATGATAAAAAAGCTTCCCCTCCTTCTATTATTAATTTATTCAATATTTCTATATCTTTATCTGAGCGTATTTTATATATAATACTTGATTTTATATTTCTTACACCACCAAACCAAACTTTAGGGTTTAAATATGAGATAAAATCCGCTAAATTATCATCAACATAAATATACTGAAGTATATTATTTTTATATCCTTTTACAAATCCATCGTTTTCATCAGTAATAGTATGAATGCCATCTATTTCATTCATATATATTTTCATACCGTATCCTGAGTAAATTTTTTCAGTTGCATCATCGTGTGTTACAGTTAGTTGTAATTTCCCCTCTTCATAGTTCCATAACGCTCCATTATTATTTAAACATTCCCTATACCTATTATAAGAATAAAGGTGATAGGAAACCCTGCAAAATATTACAATAGATATAATTGAAGTTAATAAAGACGTTATTATAATCAACTTATATTTTTCTTTAGTATGTCTCTTTTCAAAAAAATTGTTTGAGTATTTTTCTTTTTCAAAATCTGTCAAAATATCACCTCATATCCATAAGTATAAATTGAATCATATTATTATAAACCTCTACTTCAAGTGATTTTAATATTCTTTAGTAAGATTGAAAAGTTATGGTATGATTATTAGTAAGTTACGATATATGTAAAATATAACACAAAAGAATTATAATATTGTTTGTTATATAACAATTAACCCTACCATTTAGGGTTAATATGTTATTGAATCATTTTTTTAATAATTAGTACTTTCAAAAATTAGAATTTGTATATCTGCAATTTCAGAAAATTATCTTACTATCTCCATTAAGAATTTTCTACGTGAATAATTTACCTACATCTCTCCATAATAAATGAAATGAAATTTTTTGTTATATTACTTACTCACTTAGTGGCAATAAAATATCTGTTTGTTCAATATATTCTAATCTACCCTTCTCTGGCGAATTTGAATTCCAAGTAAAATTAACAAGATACACCTTTCCTTCTTCTATTAAATTATATTCATTTTTACTACACTTAATCTTTTTATTATTCATCATAACGTAATAATTATTTCTTTCGTTATATTTAGTTTCTACCTCAAATAATCCTCCAGTAGATATATTCATGGATTGTATATAAAAATATAATATTATTGTAATTACAGAGACAAATAATAATGAGTTTTTTATATAAATTTTATTCTTAGACTTAGTATTTTTATCTTTAGATTCTTTAATAGATTTAACGGCATAATATATCCAAAAGCACAGTTCTATTGGAAATACATAATATGCAATATTATATGGTATATAAAGCATTTCATGAATATTATAATTCCAATCTGCAATGCTTTGTAAATTACCTAATAAATATCCAATAAACGCACTATAAACTGTTATTAGTATTATTATAGTAAATATTTTCCTTTTGTATAAATAAGTTTTTTGTTCCATAGTACCAACCTCTCAAATAATTTTTACTTAATACATTGTTCCAATACCAAAGACCAATAAATGATAACGTCTCTTATTCAAAATCTCTATATAATAGACTTGGTTGAATTCCTTCATTATTTTGATATTTACCACTACTATACTTTGAATAGTCTCCTTCAATAGTATGATAATAAATCTGACAAATTTCAACCTCAGAATATATTTTTATTGGTTGAACACAAAAAATCTCTAATGTCCAATATCCGCTAAAACCAACATCTCCAAATCCTGCTGTAACATGAATAA
This sequence comes from Vallitalea sp., assembly GCA_025210515.1. Taxonomy (GTDB): domain Bacteria; phylum Bacillota; class Clostridia; order Lachnospirales; family Vallitaleaceae; genus Vallitalea. The sequence goes on from JAOARM010000033.1 coordinate 258,626, forward strand.
ATAATCCTAGTCTTCCTATTGAAGAACGTCCCTCTAACATTGGCACATAAGAATCTGTACTAGTATATTCTATAGTTCTTCCTAAATATAGTTTCCCAGGTTCTAATAATAAACCTTCTGGTGGTATAATTAACTTCTTAGTCTTATGACTTTTTTTCATATCTAATATGTCATCTTCATACACTAATAATTCATTATGTAATCTTAAATTATAACTATTGGGGTTTAGTTGATTATCATTAAAAGGTTCAATAACAATTTCCTTTTCAATTTTACTTTTTATTTCTTTTCCAGATAATATCATTACACATCATCCTTTCAAGCTGTTTATCAGATTATTTATAATCTCTATGTTAATAAACTATACTATAATACTCATTATCTTACTTACTTCATCTACAAGATAATTAGTAAAACTTCCTTTTTCTTTTATATATAATTTTATATACAATTATACTATATTTTCCTTATATAATAAATATAATTCTTAAGTTCTTTTACTCATATTTATTAAGACCCATAAACATTATATTAATATAGCATATTCAAACATCATAGAATATTTCAAACGTATTTAAGAATTAATGCAATGACCAGTCCCTCTAATTAAAACCATTTAACCCTATATACCTTTTCATTAATTAGTATATTTTCATTGTCTATCCATTGAAATTCAATGTTTTCATCACTCACCAATAATCGCTTACTAATACTCACAATATTGTTAAAATCTCTTTCAACCTTTAGAACTATATCTCCTCCCAAACCACCTTGATCAATATAAGTCTCAACGGCTTTATATGTACCTTTAGGTGAATAAACCACCTCTACTACTTCACTACTTGAAAAATTACTAAATACTATCCTTACCACAAAAACAACTGCAAAAATTGTTATAGATAAAAAAGATATCATTGATCCTAAAATTTTAAATATAATATATTTCTCTTTAATGTATACGAGTGGTATTAGTGTTAATATTGGGAGAAATAATATTATATTACCATAAATTAATATTGGCATTGAAGCAATAATAAAAATTATATTTATTACACTATACATTTTATTTCGTTCATTCTTATACATTGAATAAACTCCAATTAATGCAATTAAACAATACAATAAATATAATATTATAATTAAATATTTTGGATAAAATATTATATTAAATATCATGTTTATAATAGTAAGTAGTATTATTAAAATCAAATAAATTACATATCCATACTTTATTATTCTCTTTATAATTTGCACTTTTATCCTCCATAACACTAAAAATAAGATTATAACAGTTTATTGCCAAAATACGTCATTATCTCTAAGATTATAATTGCTTAAACTACATAGCAAACACTGTTAGAAAGTAACTGTACGTAGAGAATCTTAATACATTGTATTATTCATTCACTAACTCAATCATATAATTCATATTTAATAATTCTACCATCTTTATAATATACCACATAATAATTCATTGTTGTGCAAAAGGAAATATCTATCAGTTCTCCTCTTAATCCTCCATCCTTGCCTACTCTTACAATATCATCATAACTTATTTCTAATTCATCCATCATTTTATTTATTGTATATATTTGTGGTTTATTATGAAATTCTCCCGTATAACCTTGTTTCATAATGATAAAACAACTAATAAAACTAAGTGCAAATAATATAAATTCTATATAATGTCGTTTGCAAATAGTTTTTGATTTAGTATTTGACATAATTATTACTACCATAATTATGTTAAAAACGTTATAGGTTAATATGAACCGACTAATATAAGCTATTATAAATAATAAAACAACAGGAACAACAGTTACTATCGTTAACCTAATATATAACTTTGATTTAAACCAGTCTCTATGTATTGACGAAACCATAAGGTTAATAAGGATAAAAGAAATAGCCACTTTTAAAAAATCAGTAACTGTATCTGTGATGAGATAGCTTATAATGATAACTAAACAATATTCAATAAAATATAAACTTAAAAAAAGTTTCTTATATAATTTGCATTTGTTAGTTATATATTTCCATTCAATAAAGTATAATGTTAAACTTAAAATGATAATCATAAATAAAATCCCATAAATAACCATATAATCCCCTCCTAAAACTCTATTTTTTATATTTTCTTCAAATCTAGTACTACAATGTAGTTCTGTACTGTTCCTAAGTTTCTCTTCTTAATTCTTATTTATGAAACCTTTTATCATTATAAAGTCGATGTACTTAGGAACGTAATATTTTTATAAAGTAGATTCAATAATACCTCATAATTATATATTAATTACTTTGGTAAATGTTCTAATTCATCACTAAATTCAATTTTTAATACAATTCCCCACACACTTCTTTTTGCCATATCAATAACCGATTCCCCTGATTTCCAATAATATGGATCGTTTTGTCCTATTATTCCCCATAACCCAATATCTTCTGTATCAACTTCTAATTTTCTATGCAACTTTTTACTGCCGTATTTCAACTCAATATTTGGTTTGTTGATATCAAAAGCAGTATTCATGTATCCATCTTTATCATAAATAACAGTTCTAACTTTATAGCCATCTTGTCCTTCGCTTTCTTTAGCTGTAACAGTTATTTCCTTTAAATCGTATAATTCTGTTATGGGATATCTTTTTACTATTTCACCGTTTTTATATTCTTCATAGTATATGGCAATACCTTTCTTTTCTGTATTATATTTTAAAACTATATCTGCTACACTAAAATAATGTAATTGAGGCTCTAATTTTTTTGTATCTCCTTCAAATAATTCTCTTTGAATTATCTTAACCGTTTCCTTACTTAAATGATTTGGTAAGTACCTAAATTTATATATACCACAAATGGCTAATGCTATTACTACTATTATTAATAGTAGGCTTTTATATACTTTTTTTCTCATGATTTTATTCTCCTTCCCCCTTAACTATATTGACCCTATCTCCAAACTCATCCTTAGCTTGACTCTAGTGGCAATTGTTACTTGATGACCTTTATATAATAATTCCCGCACCATATGGAACCTTGTCCCACCTAATACTAATATTTCCATATATAATTCCTCCGATTTTATTCAAAATAATTGCTATAATTTCAACTAACGTTTTATATGTATAAAATTCACTCCAACTTATATAGCCTATTTCATTCTGTGATAAGATAGCTTTTCATAATATACAAACCCTACTCACACTCATTCTATCAATCACATGTGTAGCATGTCAGATAGAGGAAAAGGAAAAAGCTAAAATATATCCCCCCTAAGTAGAGAATACACCTGTAAATCTACAAGACCTTTATCTTTCCAAAACTGTCCTTGCCTAATTGTTCCTTCATAGATAAATGAATTTCTCTTTAATACTTCTGCTGACTTACTGTTATCTGGCATTACAAAAGCCTGTATTCTGTTTACTTCAATTTCACCAAATAGGTAATCAACTAAGATTTTTGTTGTTATTGTGGCTATACCTCTTCCCCAATATTCTGGATTAAGCCTATATCCAATAGTGACCATATCAGCTGTTTTATTAATATCAAAAATCTCTGCTAAGCCAACCAACTTTTCTTCAGACTCTCTTATATATATCCCTAAAAATATCATCTTTTTCTTATTGAAATCTCTCTCATAATGCCCAATCATATTTTTAACAGTTTTTATATTCTTCCTTGCCTTACCTGGTATAAATTTATAAACTTCTTCTCTGCTATGAATCATAAAGAAATCATCGATATCCTCTTCAGATATCCTTTTCAAAACCACTTCATCATTCTCTAGCATTGGATATTTTGCATACAATAAATCAAATCTCATAACTGTCCTACCTCTTTTCTCCATAAACTAGTATTTTCTTTCATGTAACGTATACTTATTCTTCCATTTCAATAACTTATAAGTAATCTTTACATTACCTAAATAAGGTTATCGCAATCACTGTTTTTTTCTGATTATCAATATAGTTCCTACTACAATTCTTAATATTGGATCTGTGAGCTTAATAAGCATCATCGCTCTTATATTTAAATCAAATCCATTTAGATTCGTACTACATAAATTCAATACTTCTTTTAATACGTCTGGAATAGCATTTAAAGCTAGTATGATTCCTATGATCTTTAATGCAATAGTTAATAGCTCATCATATTCAATATTAATATTTATATGTCCATCATCTTCTCCTATCATTAGTAAAACAATTCTATCAGCATATAACCATAATGCCACCCCAATTATTATCATTATAATCAAACTTACTATATAATATATTTCATATTCTGATTCAACCATTTTATTTCCAATTTGAGACATATATAAAAATATTATTTGTTTAAAGACAATAATTGCTTTAGTAAAAAAGTATATTGCTAGTAATCTTATTGATAATTTGCCTAATTTGTTCATTTATTAATCCCCCCTTTATATAAACTTAATATAAAATTCATAAGCTATACTTTCATTAATCCTTCAATTATTAGTGAGTACATTAAATGCTCCAATATTAATTATTTAGTATTTTACACATGACAGACTAACTCAAAATCCAATCAGATTTTGTTGTCTTATAAAAATACCTATAATAAGTCACTCACACACAGATTTTATCCCATTATCTTGCCGTATATTGATTGTAATTTCTTTAGCTTTGTTTCCACTAGCATTTGAAATGACCTACTTGATTAAACTTCCAGAATCATCTTATCATATGCAAATTCTAAATTAATTCCTTTTTTCTTGTATATTTTTTCTACCATTAATAAGTCATCATAAGATAATCTATCAGGCTCTTCAATATGGCTTAAAACAATTTTCTCTGCGTTTATATTGCCAACTATGTCTATTGTTTCCCTAAAAGTACATTCAGATTTTAAAGTTGGATGATTTTCAGAAATATTTTGTTGACCTGTTATTGGATGATTTACAAAAACCCCTGCTGGTATTATAGCTAAATCTAATTTTCCTAAACTTTCTGGCACTTTCCATCCAACTAGTTCATCCATAATTATTAGAATTCTTGTTGTTAAGTTGCTAACTATATATCCATATACATAGTCTTCTTTTAACCTAATAGCTTGTATTATAAAATTATCTATTTCAAATTTGGAATCATCTTTTAATATCGTTCTATTGATAATTCCTAGATATTCAAAGTAGTCAAAATGTTTCATCGTCCCTAATTGTTCCTCAAACCCTGGTTTAACCCCTTCAGGAATCAATAATTGTGTATGCATATTATTTGGTGGAAAATTTCTCCAATCATAGTTCATCTCAAATACTCTTCGTCCCATAGTATGATCAGGGTGCCAATGGGAATATGCACAATATTTTACCTTAGTTATATTACTTCTGTTAAGTTGATGGACAATATCCTCAGGAGTATCTATTAATAAGCTAATATCATGAATAAAAACACTTGGTCCCATTCTTGAATATGGCGTACCTTTTATTCTTGCTTCATTACAAACATTACAGTTGCATAAAGGTCTTGGAATTGTTATCGCTCCACCTGACCCTAGTATTTCTACTTTCATTTTAATCTCTCCTTTAAAATCTTAAACTGTTGCATAAGTATCTGTATTTCCCACACGTTCTAACACCTTATAACGACTATCTAATGCTCTGAAAAAGGGCTATATACTCAATCCCACTACGTAACCCACCTTTAATTTATATAAAACTAACTACTAATCAACAATTTATGTAATTCTATTATAGAATTCACATATGTAGGCTTAAATAATTCCAGTTCTTTAATAATGACCTCAGTGTTGTTGCATAGAAGGAATCCATCATGCTTAGATTAATGGCTAATGGGATAACTGTACTACTTTAGATACTTTATGAATTTACATATGTAATTATTTCATCTATGTTATTCTTTTTAGTAAAATCTACTGGAAGACTATATGAAGCTAACATTCCTTTTTCATCTAGAGTTAATTTAGACTTATATTTTAATTTCAACTTCAAAAGATTCATGAGTATTTTATCAATTAAAGCAAGCTTATTATAATCAAACCCACCTCTTAAATAAAAAAATTCTATCCTTTTCTGTTGCTCAACAGTAAAATTACCATTTTTTATTTCAACTATTTCATTATCTCTTCCTGGCGTAGCTCCTGACGCAAAAACAATTATTTTTTTATCTTCTAACTTATTTAAATTTTTCTTAATTAAATTTACTCCATTTATACCAACTGCATATAATCCACCACCATAAATAATAGTGTCATAAGGCATCAAATCTTCTATAGTAACCTTCGAATACTCAAAAAGGTCTGCTGAAAGCTCTTCTGCAATCCATGTGGCATATCTTTTCACAAACCCCGATTTAGATCTATATACTACAATAGTTTTCATTTTAATGACCTCCTAATTAAATTTCCCAAATAAAAAGACTTATATTATTGGTGTTTATTATATCGGATTGTATTAAATTTAACATTAATACTTATCCCATTTCGATATTTCAGCATTTTAGAAGGAGTTGCACATACCCCTAATGCAACAACTAAAGTTATTTTTTTCTATTAATCAATATAATTATGTGCCGTTAATATAGTTGTAACCATATTCATAGACCAATTTTTATAATTCTCAAAATATCCTTTCTGCTCAAAATCTTCTACCACTTTTAATTTGTCATATTTAACATACTGCCTTGATGTTGTAATATTTCCTTCACAAATATCTAATATAATATATTGTGCTCTTGTATCTCCATTGAATGGCATTCCTACAGAACTAGGACATATAAACCTCTTTCCTTCTACTTCTTCATCCATGAATAAATGATAATGTCCAAAGATACAAACATCACTTTTAATATCCTTAGCAATTTCTCTAAGACCTTTCATATTTGGAATATTATTTTCTCTTTTAAGCGTATCCACTAACTTAAAGATTTCAATATCTGATGGATTATGACACAAACTCATAGTAATTCCTTCTACTTCTATCAGCATACTCGATGGTAGAGATTTTAAAAATAATACACGATTACTGCCTAAATTATCATATATTTCCATATTCACAGGATATATCCAATTAGCATTTTCTTCTATTGGTAAAATTAACTCATCAATATTACCAGATATAATTAAATGATTCTGGCTTAAACTTTGATAATACATTAACATGTCAATAGTTTCGTTTGATCCACAGCCTCCAAAAATATAATCTCCTAGGAAAAAAATCATATTTATGTCTCTACTGCTTATATCATTCAATACTGCTTCAAAAGCAATATGGTTACTGTGTACATCCGCAATTACTGCAATTCTCATAATATATACTTCCCTTTCATAACAACGATTAAAATTTTATCCAATGTTTCTTATTGTAACCGTACACTCACTCTAACTCTCAATGTAATTAGGCGATATATACGAAAATAGCCAATAGCCATAAGTGCATATTAATGTGACTTATTTTTTACAAAAAGCATATATAACCGGCATTTTAAAATAAATTCCATCTTCTCTTGTAAATTTTTTTAACCCTTCATTAACATCTGCTTTAAAACTTTCTAGTCGATTCATGCCCTGTACTTTAATTTCTTCTATTATACCTCTAAATGCATTTGAATACATCTCTTTCCACCATGCATCTTGATTATTATAGATAACATATGGTTGCTCTTCATGAACTCTAATAGTATGAAAGTCACTTTCTTTTAACTCATTAACTATGCAATCAACTGTATTGTATCTTATCTCAGTAGAAGTATTCTTATCTATGTATTTGTCGATTATTTGTGTAAGCCACTTTTGATCCTTCTGCTCACCCCAAGTGGTGAAACTAAATTTTCCACCCTTCTTTAGTATTTTTGTAATATTACTTAATTTTGACTCAAAATAAAAAAGATGTGTAATAAAAAAACCAGAAATAATATAATCAAAGGTTTGTTCATCAAAACTCATTTCTTCCACATCAATCATGTATACTTCTGCATTCTCTATATTTCTCTCTAATAATTCTCTTTCTGTTTCATGAACCATTCTCTCAGAAAAATCGATACCAATTACCTTTCCATTATTTCCTATTTTCTTAGCAGCTGGAAACAATGACGCACCTCTACCCATACCAATATCTAGTAATAATCCACCCTCCTCAATATTTGAAAGTTCAACTAATCGTTCTCCAAATATATTCCAATACTTAGGACCTATCTTGCCAAATGAAGGTGCAACAATATCCCATATATTAGTAGGTTTTCGTTTTTCACTATTTCTATCATTATCCATGCTGATACCTCCTGTAAAAATATACTAGTGCACAATGATTATAATATTTAGTATTTTCAACATTCTCTTTAACCTACAACAATTTTTTCACAAATACAGTGAATGTACGTAGCAAACGGAAATATTGTGTTATGAAAGTAAGACCATAAAGCACAAAAGCATTAGCCTATTTTTCTTGATAACTATATTCTTCTTCCAATTTTTTATTCTCATTGTCACATACTCCATCTTGTTTGTCAAATCTGTAAGTTCGTAGTCAAAGGGTTATTTGATGGTGCTTTCAATGATAATTCTAAAATATTATTATTGATTTATAGGGTCTTCAAAACCTTCATAAACATAGACTTCTGATTGCCACTTTTCTATCCATTCATCATATACAAACCCTAATTTAAGTAACAATTTCCTTGAAGGAATATTTTTCTTATTAATCATTGCTATTATTTCACAGTCATAATAGTTTGTTTTAAGTTTTGGTAGTACACCTTTCAAAATTTCGCTTATATATCCTTTTCGTGAATAGATTGGATTTATAGAATATCCAACTGTAACTGTATTTCCTTTTTTTACAAGATATAAATCCCCTAAAAGGTTATTAGTGGCTTTACTAACTATAGCAAGGTATACACCTTTTTCCATATTTAAAGAAACTAATAATTTCTTTCTATATTCGTCTTTTGTTAAATTCTTAAAACTTTGATATTTCATCCATTCATTATTGTTTCTATAAGCCATAAATGTATCTAAATCTTTTTCCTCAAAATGCCTTAATATACATCTATCTGTTTCAAACATTAAATCACTCCATTAATATTTTCAATCTATAATATCAATGTATTACGTTATAGCATTAAATGCTAAATAGGACCCTTAAAACTCTTCTTCCTAGGTAGTGCTTCATTCGGTAAAGAGGACGTAGGAACATTAGTTAATAATCATAGTTATATCATTCATCAAGCCCCATTACATGTTCATAATCAACAAAAGGCATGATATCAGGTTTATATTCCAATTTGTTAATTAATAATGCTAATTCTTGTGTGAACTTTTCCTTTGTTTTTCCATATTCACAAATATCAATTCCTGAAATTCTTTGAATATCATTTCTATTATAAATGCTCTCAGCACTATAAAATCCTACTTGAATATATTCAAATTCTATTCCTTCAACAAAATCTAAAATAGCTAATAATAACATAGAATCCTTGACCTCTTTTTCAAAATCAAAATTATACACTTGTCCTCTTTCTGTTAAATTTAGATTGTAACATATCTTTAATACATGAGTTTTTTCGTCATATTTTGAACTGTGGAACTCAACACCTTTAGGTTGGAGAAAAGATGAAAGTTCAATAAAATTAATTTCATTGTTACTGAGTTCATGATAGGAATAAATATTTCCATAGTCATATAAAGAATCAATAATACTCTTAGAACTATCATCAGAATTATTTTTTTGTTGATTATTAGAATTATTTAAATCACTTCTTATTCTATGTTCAATACCATTATCTTTATTGTAAGTTGAATAATTATTTTTATTACTACATGAACATATAAATGAAACAATTATGATAGTTATAATTAATTTACTTAGGTATTTCATAATAATATTCTCCTTATAATATTCCCGCATAAATTTAATCCTTCAAATATCCATTTGCTTTTTCATCTCCACTTATCTTATTTCCCTCTATTTCCTTCAAAAACTCAACAATCTTATTGATGTCTTTTTCATCTGTCGTTACTTTTTCTTCAATGTTTTCAGTCATTTGAGTTCTTATAGATATTGAAGAAATTTCTGTAGCATTAATTTCTCTTAGCAATGTTGCTAACTTAACTTCATCAGCATCCTCATGTTTTGTAGTACTTAACCACCCGATAAGTACTACTACTAGACCAAAGATTAATATAATAATCTTTTTATTCTTCAAACAATCATCCCCTATTTCATCCTCCTATAATAAATATAACTGATTATCATAAGTCTAGTGAATTATTGCACCTAACATCTCCGTATTTGAGATGATGTTCTAGCACCTTAGAAGGAATAGCTCATTTCTAATTAAGGTCTAATACAATCAGCTACTATACTCTACACCGTCAACATACATTTTATATTCTAATATTTGATTTAAATATCCATAAAAATATATCATATCATGAGATTCATCCACAGGTTCAAATACAGTATTCTTAAGTTTTATATCTATAATTACTGATTCAACACCTTTAAATTGTTTCTTAATACTATTTGGTTCTTCATCAAGATTGAAATGTAAGTTATAATTCCATGAGTAGTTAATGCTTTTACCCATTGTCTTTCCACCCTATCTTGTCTTGAGAATGCCAGATATTTTGTTGTTACATCATTAAACACATTAAGACTATACTTGGCATCAGAGTTATTTCCTTCATCATCAGTTAATTTAATTAATCTAAATATATCATACATAATTGAACCTGCATTCTCTGACTTAGTCTCATGTCCACTATTCCTATTAAATCCTCCAAAATACTTTGCTTCAATCCAGGATTTTGATTTCATTGAGTACCCTAAAAAATCATCATCATTCATAAATGATGTAAAATCAAGATAAATATCACACCTAGCATTTACTTTCGCTTTATATCTTTTCTCCATATAAATCTTACGCATAGGATTATCGATATTCCTTGCATTAAGCTCCAGTATTATTCCATTTGTAAACAAATTTGTGATATTCGCCTCGTACAATAAATCAGGTTCTTCGTGTGATAATAGTATCTCAGGAATTTTTAAAAATGCTGATTCAACTATCATTATTACATCCTCTCCTTTAACTAGATTATTATTACGTATATGTATTCCAGATATCCAGACACTTATCTCATTAGTAATTAATTAATCCATTTATAGCAATTATTAAGTTTATCATCACTTATCAAATTAGATTTATCTTAAAATAATATTTTAAATTATAGCGTAGTAATTTTACATAACGTTGTATATTTCCGACGTCTCTGAACTAAACACTCAACGCCCTACTTTGTTTACGTCACCAGTATATATTGAAAATATATGCGTATCAAACAAAAACATATTTTTAGAAGACGTTGACTTGTGAGCCTATTCAAATTCAGTAAAGTCTTCGTCCAACATATGTCGCATTAATTCATTAGTAATTTCTAATGCCTCTTCTCTAGTGGTAGATGGTGCTGATATTATTAGTCCATCTTCACTACTCCATTTTCCATCCTCTAATACTACTATAGATAATTTTTTTCTAGATCTGTTCATATATAAATCGCCATAAAAAGTTCTCTTCATTCTGTTGGCATATCTATCTAAATTTAAATCCTCAATTTTAATCCTATTATGATATTCAAAATCTATAACAAAAGATTCTTTTAAACATTCCTTTTGAGGGATTATGAAATCATTGATTTTAAGTTTTCCTCTAAATTTTTCTTTTAGTATCAGATCTCTAAATACTTCGCCTTTAAATTCTATTGTGACTTTCTCCAAAGTAATATTACCTTTATCGCCTAATCTATACTTGACTCCTTCATAGGTTTTATTAAAATCTCTCGGTATTAGCATTATAATATAAATAACCACAATTAGTATACCAAATATTAACATTAGTTTTTTTATCATATCTTTCTCCTAATACTGTATTTATAAATTAACCTACTAAATACTTCTCAGACGGTGTTCACACTCGGTAAAAGATGTGCGTAGCAAGCTAAAATATTTCGCTATATGAAAACTTGATTGACAACTCTATAAATACTGTAATACTTTTTCTGGTAATAATTCTTTTTTTCTGCTTTTAAACTCCTCAATATTAACCCATTTAGTTGTTGCAGGTATAATATCACCTAATACTTCAAATCCATCATTGTTATAATAATCATCTGGTAATATAACATCATACAAAAAGCATATCTCATGTATATCCATCTCTTTAAATGAAAAGATGTTCTCCATCATACCAAGGTATTTATACTCTTTAATATCTGCCCCTATTTCTTCTTTAAATTCTCTAAGCAATGCTTGGGTAGATGTTTCTTTAAACTCAATTCCTCCACCAAGTAAACGGTAATAGTTGTCTTCTTTTTCTTCAATAACTAATATTTTATTATTCTTTCTTATAATACCTTTTGCCGTAGGTCTTATTGTACTCTTACACACATTATATGAGATTATATCAGATTCAAAAAATCTTTCTTGAAATTCAGTTAAAACCTTGATTTGCTGTATATTATAGCTATCTAATGATTTTGCTACAACCAATTTATCTTCATTATCATCTTTTCTCTTTATAACTGCAATTACTATTCCTCTAAACTTTTTAAGGGGTTTATACTCTCCTAATATATATGCATCAATTTCTTCTCCATCACCAGCAATAGTATTAGGTATAAACCCATAATTAATAGGGTAATGTAAATTTTCATGTTTAGGATGTACAGAACCAAGGGGTCTATCAATCTCTACATCTACCGTTTTACCTAGATACTCTAACATTTTGATCATCTCCTATAATATATCTACTTTAAGGCCCAAAAGGAGTACTCTGAAATCTGTCAAGTCTTTTATCCAACGTTTTCAATACGTTCCATCACTTTAGAATGAGGCTCTCGTGACCTAATTAATGGCTAATGTACCGACTGTTCCAACGGTATTAAACATTGACTAACGTTTGGTATTCACTCTGACCCAAAAACCTTCCCCAAAGATAGTGGATAGGCGCAGTGTGCTGAGATATTTTGTTATACTTCTTTAGCCTTGAATTTATAATAAATAAAATTATAACATACAACTTACTTCTTTAGAGAATCTAAATAGTTTATTTATCTTTAACTTAACTATATATAAATTCACTATCAATCCTTACCTTACTATTAATTTTATACTTAACCAAATTATTGTTGGAATTAGATTTAAAACCATCATATACGTTCCTAAATATCTTAGGGCATTAGCAAGAGATATAATTATTTTTTATTAAAAGACCCAATAACACACTCTGAAACGATTATGACAATGTTGTATAACGTTTGGGTATTTCCGACGTTACAGTACGAAGGAGTTGCTCATGCACTGACTATAATGTAACGCTGTCCTTACGGGCTTAAGTGATGGAATGTATGAGGGCTGACCCTATAGAAATACCTTCCCCCAATTAACAGAAATACATTATTATAAGATATTACCTCACTCAGCTTAGAAGCCCTTCAAATGAACTCCCAGAATTATTTAGCCTTCAATATGCCTAATTTTTTTACTAAATTGTATGAGTAATCACCCTAATGCCTGTTGAAAAAACCTTTCCAATCTTACAAACATGCCCTTAGACATGGTTTTAAAATCATGTGAATGTCCTTTTATGCCCATTTGTATAACAGCCCACATGGCATTCCAGAATACCACTACACAGGTCATCTGTTTCAAACTTTTCATCATGTGCATATCTAAACTGCCAAAATAATATTTTAGGAATTGTTCTTTCTGTTCAAGTGAATAAAACATACAAACAGCCGCCAAATCAAAAAATACATCTCCCATGCCAGCATACTCCCAGTCTAAAAGCCTTAAATTTCCATCATCAAGAAAATTAACAGGGAATGGATCGTTATGACAAAGTACAATATGGTCATTATCAATTTTTTCTCTTTCTCTCTTAATTATATTTAGTTTTTCAATTAAGCTATTTAAAGAATCAGGTAACTCCAAATTATTCTTAACAGCATATTTAATCCTACTTTCAATATCTTCATATGGTGAAAAGTTATATGGAATACTGTCTAAACTATGTACTTTTTTCATGGCACTTGCAATTCTAGGTATATTTTCAGGTAAGGTCATATCATCTTTAGTACATTTCCTACCATCAATATATTTTGTAATCATATTACCATTGTATTTGGAAAAATATATTAGTTCAGGTCCGATACCAATCTTTTCCACAGCTTTCATAGCCGCATACTCAGCATTTCTCCTAATTCCAAGCTCTTGCGAGTATACGCCACTAATCCTTACTGCATATTTAGCATTATCCTTTGATATTATATAGTTCTGATTTGTAAGTCCCTCTTTTTGATATTCAATAGAAATATCTGATGACTCCCAACCTAAGTTTTCCTTAATAATTTTATACATTATCTCTGTCATAATACATATTCCCTCCTTCTAATAAATCCCCTCACGACCTGTGGGGAATTAGATGTATTATTACTTAGTAATAATACCACAAAATTCTTACTAGCGTGTTGCAACTTCTTAATATTATTATCTCCTCAAGATATTAGTTACTACCAATAAATTTAACCTTAAATTTCTACAAAATCATTATATATTATAATTACTAAGCATAGAATAAGTTTAATCTTTAATCAGTCGGTCATACTAATGCTAGCACTTTTTTAGATAACGTTTTCATATTTCCGACCTTCACTCTGACCTGCAAAGTTTTTTCAAAAATAGAGAATGTGCGTAGCGAACGGATATATATTGTTAGATGTAACTTGTGGATATCAACTGCCACGTACTAATCTTCTAATATCTAAATTAACATCCCATTCAGCTTCATTCAGAATATGTATATCACTAAACCCATCCCTTAACATATATTTAAACATTTCCCCCCTACATATAGTACAACGATTATTATTATATAGTTTTATATATAATTCTTGGCAGTCAATATTTCTATGAAATGAAAAAAAATTATTCAAAGTTAATTGTATTTCATGCCATTCGAACTCATCGTATTCTTTATTACATTTATCAAGGATTAATCTATAGTCACCCTTTTCATAGTTCTCAAACAACAACGGAACATATTCATACCAATTGTTTTTAGTAGCAATCAATTTAATTGCTTTCTGCCTTATTCTATTATCTGACTTCCACTTCAAAACATTAACAGCAGATTCAGATAATTCATAACGAGTGTCATCAAGAAAATTAACGATTCTATCAATTCTACCTTTATACTCTTTTTTATAAAAGGCATGCATTAATTTAGAAATTAATTCTAGATCACATGAATTATTAATATCATAATAAACTTGTTTCAACTCTTCTTCTGTAGCAAATCTTGACCAAGGTCTTATTCTATTATACTGATACTCCTTCAAATCTAATTTCAAGCTACTATAATCTTCTTTTTCTCTCTTTTCTACTCTATTATTTGGGTTTAAGCTACTTAAGTAATACTGTCTAAATCTTTTATTTGTATCTAATAATTCGTGTAACAATGAATCAATATATTTTTTATCAAAACTATCAATAAGATCGTTAACAAAAAAATAATCCCCATCATAATTAATATCTTTTTGTAGTCGCTTAGCAATTTTATGTGCTACAAATAGAATACCCTTGTCCCCATCAAGTTCTATAATCTCCGTTTCTCCCACAAATGAACCATAATTCTTATCATATCTAAAATGCCTCTTCATCAGTTCAATTGGATTATATTCAGACTCCTGTGCAAAAAGAACACCTAACTGATATATCTGATAATGATATATACTACTATCATTATCTTCTAATTTATTCATTATTTGTCCTTGCAACTTCTCAATATTAGAGCTTGCAAGAATCAAATCCCAAAGATATCGAACTCTACTGCCTTCACACTGTGAATCAAAAGCATAATTGTGAATTGAAAAATCAAATATTATATCTAGATATTCCTCACAATTATTACAGTCTTTCAAAAAAATAATAGCGCTACCAAATCCATACATTAATGCTCTTCTAAATTCTTCTTTTTTCACTAGAACCTCCCAATAACCTTGATATTGCCTATGAACAAGTTATTTTCGCTAACGTTTCCGTATACCTACAAAGCCTTTCCCCTAATGTTAGGTGTTACCTTACGGGAATAATCAAGTAGCTATAAATAAAAGACTAAGATAACAATCTTAATCTTAAAACTAATGATTATTATATACTTCTCCCTTTTCCCATAATTCATACTCACTCATATTAGCCACCAGCATCTACCTTTACTGTTCTAAAAAAAGATTCATCCTTCAACATGTTAAATCTTTCTTCATCCCACATATCTAAAACTTTAATTTTCTTAGTTATATCATTATCAAAATTCACAATTAATACTAATCCTTCTTTAGTAGCTACATTGATAATTTTAGGATACATGTAACCACACCTTTCTTAATTTAGTCCCTCAAGAATTCTAAATTGTTTACTGTTCCACATTTTCATCAATTCTTCTTTATTTTGCCTTGCCCATTCTAATACCATTTTTTCCGTTCTTCTAGGCAAATCCCCTTCAATAACCTCTATATTCTTTATATCAATCATTCCAACATACTCTCCATAAATTGCATGAAAATGAGGAGGTAAATGATCATTGAAATACATTTTAATCACAATCCTATAAAATCTTGCTATTACTGGCTTATTACCCTCTCCTCTTTTGATACTTATATTATACCACATAATTTCAACTTTTAGGACATTCTGTCTCTAGTAATGGTAATTTCATCTAACGTACCTATTTCCTACGTTTACTCTGACCCACAAAGATCTTCCCCCCAAAGAGAGTAAATGTGCGTAGCGAACGGAAATATTTTGTTAGGGACGGATAATACGGAAATCACCTGTTGCCATCATTATAAGCATTATTCTAAGTTATGCAAAACTACTATTCTACCAACATTTTGTATAGCACTAGATAATTATACAAACAAGATTTATTCTTGTTTATATACAAAATACTTAATTTGTTTAGGCAATGAAATTAAATCGTTTTTTATATTTTTTGGATAAACCTTTATATTATGAATTTCTGATAATGAAATCCATGAAAGATCCAAATCAATTCTTTCCTTACCGAAATTATCTTTGGCTTGAAAAGTTCCATCAAGTGGTATTTGTTGTTCATTATATAATGAAACTGCATAATACATACTAATTTGCTGACAAGGTCTATTACCCCTTTGAAAAAAATTTTCACCTACCATAATTAAATTTTCAATTTTTATATCCGCATTTATTTCTTCTTTAAACTCTCTAATTAATGTTTCAGCAGTTGTTTCTCCAAAACTCACATGTCCTCCTGGTATAGAATAACCATCATCATTTTTAGGTTTTTGTAGTAGAATTTTTTTGTTTCTTATTAGAATCCCTGCTACACGATAAGAAAATACAAATTCATTCGTTTTAAATATGATATCCTTACTCATTAAATTACCTCCTTGTCAAAAATCCTAATAACAATTATTACTATTACGTTATAACATTAAATGCTACTTTACATCTTTTGTCTTTTGATTAAATAGTATTATCTGTTGCCTAACGTTTGCTTATTTCCGACGTTCACTCTGACCCTTAACGCCTTTCCCAAAAGCGAGTGAATGGGCGTACGGAAATATTTTGTTATAAGAAGTTGACTCATTCAACTTCGAAGCTACTTCCCTAGATTTTTTTCTTATATTACATCTTTCAATACATAATATAAGAATTCTATTAAGTATGCTAATATATTATAATCTGAATTTTTCTAATCGGTAATGTCCTTCATTATCCAATTCTTCTATTCCATCCTTATAATTATATCCCATTCTTTTATAAAATTCACATGCAGTTATAGAGGAGGGAATTTCGATTCTTTTTGCTCTTAAAAAATATTCATCACCCTCTAATGTTTCTATTATTTTTCTACCTATGCCTTTTCCGTGTAATTCGGGTAAAACAAATATAGATAAAAGTATACTTTCGTCTTGTTTTCCCCAAAAACTTGAAATTGCTCCGCAACCAATGATTTTCTTATCTATACACACAACATACATATGTGCATAACTAGATATTTCTAATACTTTATCAGAATTATAAATTTCTGACAAATGCTTCATTTCTTTTTCTGAATAGTCCTTTATATTAACTTCCATAAAATTTTTACAAATTATTTTTGATACAGTACTTGCATCATTATTATTAAATCTTCTTATCTCTACATTATCCATATAAAACCTCCATATTATAATTTTAAAAGTAATACAAATATTTTTGCTTAACAATTTTTTTCAATTGTATATTTTTATTATATATATACCTTTTTAAACTTTTTTCTATCTATAGTAAGATTATATATCTCAATCTTTGTGACCTCAAAGGAATGCCCCAACATGAATGAGTTAATTTCTTATAACGGTTCCTTATTTTCGACGTCCCAGCGCCTTAGAAGGAGTTGCCATGCCCTGATTAAGGACTAATGCAACGACTGTCGCGACGCGCTTAGGTAGTGGGATGTGTGAGGGCTTACCCAAAAGGAATACCCTACCCGAACGAATGTAAATATATTGTTAGGCGGAGTATTATATGACTCCATCCAACTATTCTAAATCAATGCTCCAAATAAGCTGTACTTCATCAGGGTAATCCTTATAATAATATCTATTAATATTACTTAACTTGGCACCTTTGCTAACATAGAATTTACATGCTTTAACATTATTGTTCTGTGTCTCCACCTTAACCCTGGTACACTTATTATTCCTTGCCCATTTTATACATCTTTCAAAGATTTTTGTTCCTATACCCATTCCTCTATAGTCTTTATTAATTCTAATATCCCACACAACAACTAAGTCATCTTTACCTTCTAGTATGTTGATACCTTCAGTATTATAAGCAATTATCGCACCTCCAACTCGTGTATCCCCATCAAAAGTTGATAACACACGCCAATTACTCAAGTCAAATTTGTCAATAAGTAAACTTGGATTACTATCTATAGTATCATAGTCCTTCCAATAAGGCTCAACCGATTCTTCGACAAGCATAATTCCACTTAATCCATTATTTTTCCATGTTAATCTATACTCAGAATCAGCTCTGAATTTAATTGATATATCACTGTACTCTTTCAATACTTCTCTAGTAGGCTCTTCAATAACTACTTTTATGTCTTTCATTCTATCAATACCCTCCAACCTAAAATATGTAAAAATCATTCATTACAGAATATAATATTCTGCCTAACGTTCCTTAGTTCCGACGTTCACTCTGACCCACATCGCCTTTCCCCAAAGAAAGTTAATGTGCGTAGCGTACGGAAATATTTTGTTAGACGAAGTATTATACGGAAGTTCATTTATTCTTCATCAAATTGATAAAACTCAACATCTTTAAATACAAAGTCATCTGAATGTCCTATAAGTCCATCTGATGTCCATACATGAATTATATGCTCATAATAAATGGAATCCTTCTCTCCATATATTGCGCAGGTATACATATAACCATCTTCTAGACTAACTAATTTCCAGTCTAATGTATTCAAGTCAAAATGTTCTTTATATTTACTTAACCAATTCTCGTCGTATTCAGGAATTATGATATCTTGCTCTACCCACATTGAGGCTGATCTTCTTACCGCATCTTCCCAATCTTCTGCTTTTAGAGTATCAATATAATTATTCATCCACCAATCAATTGTATCCGCGTATTTCAATGTGTTCTCAAAAAAATTGTGGTGTTTATCTAATCCAGAAGATACAATTACTTGCTGAATGATGCCTGATTCATAAACTAGCGAATATGTTCTCGAATCATATAATGTCCCACTAAGTGTTATATCAATTATCTTATCATCTGAATATAACATATCATAAAGACTGACAAGTTTCTCAAATTCTTCTATACCTATATAATTATGTTTATTGATAAAATCGAAAAGGCCATTATTATCTTTTTCATTTCGTAAAGATGTAAATTCCTCAACTCTGGATCGTAAGTTCAATATATCTGTGGTTGGTTCAGTATACCAGCTTGCAATCCAACCATACTTTTCTGCCTCATACTCAACTTTATACCATATATTATCGTCTTCATCCGTTTTCTCTTCAATAACTGTAAATACTCTGTCCATATAACTATATTCTTTATCTATTGTCGAAATCACTCCGCTATTAAGAGTTGGTTGCTCTCTAACATTTAAAATATCAGGTAAAACAGTAATATATGCGTCACCATTTATTAAATGAGTAACTTCCTCAATTATATCCTGTTGCATTTCAGTTCCGTTACTTTTACTTTCCAGATTATTACTATTATCTTGAGCATCATTACTACTTAATTGATTATTTACTGTGGATTGATTATCCTCATAAACTTCTTCCAGTATATTACCTTCATTCTCAGATTTTAAAACTTCTTTATTTGCGATTGCTGTTGTCTCATTCTCTATTGTATTAGTCTCCACTTGTGTATTATTTACACATCCCGACAACAATAATATAAGTATTAGACATATTCTTAAATTCATACTCATTTCTTCTTTATCTTAAAATGTGATAGAAAATGAAACATTAAGTGAACTAGTATAATATTTTGTCTAACGTACTTATTTCCGACGTTCACTCTGACCCACAACGCCTTTCCCTAAAGAGAGTGAATGTGCGTAAGCGTACGGAAATATTTTGTTATGTGGTGTTGTACACGGAAATTACCAATAATATTTAATAAGCTTTTAATCTTCCCTTATACTCAAATAATTGTAATGCAAAAACGACATTCATGATCTCCATTTAAAACTGTTGATAACTTGTCAACTTGTATCTCTATATCTGGATTTAATGATTTAATAACATAAATAATACTCTGTCTGGAACATTCACAAATGCAATCTGAATGAATATATCCAAGGGTATGTAAATTACAAACACAGTGTGGGAATATTATTTCATAAATTTTTTTTGGCTTAATAACATTCCCAGCAACACACTCCATCTCTTTTAATCTAGAAAAAAACACATCAAAATCTTTTCCTGAATCTATAAAAGTTTTTCATACACTTTTATTACTCCCGTATCCACACAATTACCACCACACTTATAAAAAATTTTTTCTCTTTCTTTTTGGTTTAAAGTGTTTATTCCTGTTTCAAACCCTTTAAACCACTTCATTAAAAAATCAGACATAATATTCCTCCTAGTATAATAAATAGTAAAAATGAAAACAACTGATTGATAATCTAGTGTACAATGTCACATAACTATAGTATTACCGCACCTATTTCGGAAACACTACCTATGTAGAGGTATTCCCTTATTTCGGAAATACCTTGTTGATTGGGAGTATTTCCGTACTGGTGCGGAAATATATTACTATATTTGATGCTCGTTTTATATTTTTTTAATTATCAAATAAATTAAATCATATATCAAACTATAAAATACATTATGACACAATAAATAATTTTATAAATTAATTAACAATAAAATCAGTTTATCTGCTATTAATAACAATTAATATGTAATTGATTACCACCACATAGTTTAATTCTTTTTCATGAATTTCACCTTGTTCAAACACAACATTGTTTTATTTTCAAAAACTCTTTGTAGCACTAGTATGTTGGTTTTATGCACCTTTGACAATATATGCTTCATGCGTAATTCCACCCAGTGAAGAGAGTGAGTAGCGAACGGAAATATTTTGTTATACGAAGGAATCATGGGAAGTACAGTCTATACCATTACCTTGTATATAACATGTTCTTGTAAATCATTAGTATTATATTGTTAATAGCTGGAGCTAAAATATTTACTTGTACTCTGAAAAAGCAAACCAATTAACATCTTTTTCTGTATATGATGTTATCTCATATCTACTATATCTACTCTTTAATTCTGGCACTATTGATTGAACTAGATCTTCTGTCTTTGAATAAATAACATATTCTCTAACTCCATTAAACGTAATAATAACAGCTACTTTTGAGACATTATTGATTTCACATATTTTAAATAAATCATCTTCCAACTTATTAATATATTCGCTTTCGTTCCCTGTAGGAAATCCGTTTTCATCAAAATCTATATACTTAAATGCTATTCCATTACAATAATTATACTCAGCTTTATTCATAATTGAGTTACACCAATTATTTTTTCTAACAACCATGGGTTTACCTTCCAATTTAGCTGTAGAAACAGACCAGAAGTTACCTGTATCTTTAATGGGGTATTCTACAACAGCATTATTTCTTTTAAATAATGTAGTAATAAATCTTTTCATCTTTTCACCTCATAATTTCATATAACTAGATACTTCTTTTGTATAACGGTGCGTATTTCCGACGTTCCAGCACCTTAGAAGGAGTTGCTCATGCCCTGATTAAGGGTTAATGCAACGACTGTCCCGACGGGCTTGGGTGGTGGAATGTGTGAGGGCTTACCCCAGAGGAATCCCCTTCCCGAACGAACGGAAATACATTGTTTTATGACAACACTACTCAGTTCTTTTAAAAATGACCTATTAAACTCTATAACATCTTAGTTCAGGTGTCGCATTTAATCTCACTGGTATTCTTGTAGTTCCAATTCCTTTATTAATTGTGAAAATTCTTCCTGTTTCATCATATAAATCACCTATATGAAATTTTGAATATTTATTACTAATTATCTTACCTAATCTAATTTGTCCTCCGTGTGTATGTCCTACTAATAAATGATTATAATTTATATCTTTGTTATAGATTAATTTCATGATGTTTGGTGAATGAGCTAATAATATTCTAAAGTCGTATTCCTTACAATCTGAACTATAACTTTCATTCCCATATATTGAGTTGTCAAATCCATAAATACTCACTTTAATTCCATTAGTTATCTCAATTACTTCCTTATTAATTAATAATGTAATGTTTTCAGCTTTGTTTATTGCCTGTTCTATCTTCCTAAAATCATGACTTTCTTTATGCCAATTATTATAAGATTCTCTTTCATAATTACCTAATACCATATAAACCCTACATTTTATATCATTCAGTTCTTGAATGACTTTATCCAATTGACTCAATTTACTTATCATATCTCCTGTGAATAAAACAAAATCTGGTCTTTCCTTATTAATTAATTTTGATAGCCTCCCATTTATATAGGTTAATTTACCATGAATATCTGTAATATGAATGTATTTGAGGTTATATCTCTTTCCCCCAACAATATTAATCTTATTAACTCTAATATAATTAGTTGTTATATATAAATATAGTATTATAAAAATTAGTATTGCGAATATTATCATATGTATAACCACCTTTAAAAATGACCTCAGCGATAATCCCTCGCTGGGTAGTGTTGTTGTATAACGGTTCTTATTTCCGACGTTCACTCTGACCCTCAAAGACTTTCCCCAAAGAGAGTGAATGTGCGTAGTGAACGAAAATATTTTGTTATACGACGTTGTACACGGAAACTGCCAGTAGCCCTAAAACTTTATAGTTACATTCTTATTTCCCTTATTAATGTAGTTAAAACTTGTTTCCTTTTGTCATTATTCAAATTACGGTATATTGGTTCTTGTTTATAGTCTACAGTTATAAAACTATCATTTATATTTATAAGTTTTGCTAAATATTTGTTGAAGTCATAGTAACTTACTGCTTCTTCTCCTGATATGTTAATTACTCCAGTAAAATCAATATATGTAAGTTCAATTATTGCTTCAGCCAGGTCCTCTACATTAACAAAACTCGTAAACATATTGCCCGTTCTTGAATATTTCTCATTTGTTTTAGATAATTCTAATAGTATTTTCATCCTTGAATCCATATTACCCCTTGTATCATAACCATATATACTTCCGGGTCTAACAATTACATTATTTTCATGTTCACAAACCAATTCTTCACCTTTAATCTTACCATTTATATATTTATATAGATACTCATCAGAAGTTCGTTTTTTTGGCACTACATCTTCAGCTTGATCCTTACCCTCTCCAATCGTTGTAGACACATATATAAAGCGGACGTCCCTTGAAATACTATTTATTAGTCTATTCACACCGATTTGTGATAAAGCCATTTCTTCTTCAGCATCATTAATACTCCAAATAATCGTATCAGGCTTAAGCGAGACTAATGTCTCTATATCTCGTTTATTTAGTAAGTTAGCTTGAATTAAATCTTGAGTAATCGACTTATAACAGGTTCCATATACGGTATTATTCTCATTCTTTTTAAGCTTGTGATATATTACATTTCCTAAATATCCACTTGCTCCTATAATTAATACCTTCATATCATTATCCTTTCTTAAACTCCAAAACTTTTTACTAGTGTACAATGTTGTATAACTATCATATTCCCGCACCCATTCGTATACCCATCCTATTCAGAGGTATTTCCGAAGTGCGGGAATACTTCTCTATATATTATTTCACCATTATATCATCAAAAGGACTCTTAATTGAAGCAATATTTTTATTGGTTACATGCGTATATATTTCTGTTGTTTTAGAACTAGTGTGTCCTAATAACTCTTGAATATATCTTATATCAGTACCGTTTTCTAATAAATGTGTGACAAAACTATGTCGCAAGCTATGTACAGATATCCTAATTAACATTCTATCACTATCAATATCTCTAATTTCTAACCTAGTAACTTCACTAACTCTTAGTCCTGCAGAATACATTAAAGATAATTTAGTTTTATGTTTATTGTTATTAACTGAACATAATATATCCTTAACTTGTTTTTTACTTAAAACATTAGGAAGCTTCTTTTCCTTTTTAGGTCTGCTCAAATAAATAATCCACATACTCTTCAATATCTGTTTCTTAAATTACATTAAAATCCTTATCTACATATTTATCAAATCTCTTGATACAATTAGTATAACATTTTTTAGTCTTATTAGAATACCCATTAATATTTAACTCTTGAATAACTTTTTGAATTATATCATTATATTATATATTACAATAAAAGAATCTCCCCCAAAATATTCTAACCATCATAATCTAATCCCACTGAAATACAATAATTCCAACTATCATAACTAAAACTCCGATTAACTTTTTCCAGTCAAAAGCTATTTGCTCAGTACCAAAAAAACCAAATAACTCAATAAGATATGCAATTATTAGCTGAGAAATAAGTATTAACATAACTGTATATGCAGGACCTAGAGCTGACATACCTTTTACTACAGTAAATATAATAAAAGCTCCTAGTATCCCTCCAGTAAGATATAATTTGTTTTCTACTTTCAATAAATTTCCAATATTCTGTCTACCCGTAAAAAACCAAGCTATTACACATACAATAAAACCTGTTAATTGAACATATGAATTGGTCACCCATATAGATGAGCTCTCAGTTACTCTTGTATTGAAAACACCCTGTATACTCATTAGTGCACCAGAAATAATCGAACATATAATTCCCATAAAATTACCACCCATCCCAATAACTTAACATTAATTAACTCAAGATTCTATAGTTATTATTCTCATAAAATGGGTTAATATACTAAGAACTTCTATATCGAAAAATTCCTCGTGCACTATTTTAAATTAATTTTGTAATTAAACTTCTTTACTTAATTTTTCATGAATAGCCTGTGCAGCCTTTTTTCCTGCTCCCATGGCAAGAATAACCGTTGCCGCACCAGTAACAGCATCTCCACCAGCATATACATTTTCAATGGTTGTTTCCATTGTATCGTCATTAACTACAATACAACCTCGTTTATTAACATCTAATCCATCAGTTGTATCTCTAAGCAATGGATTCGGCGTTTGTCCTATGGCAACTACAACAGTATCAATATCCATAATTTCTTCACTATCTGGAATAGGCTGTGGTCTTCTTCTTCCGCTATCATCTGGCTCACCTAATTCCATCTTAATACATTTCATTCCTGTTACTTCTCCATTATCTCCAATAATTTCAACAGGATTTTTTAGAAGATCAAAAATAATCTGCTCTTGTTCGGCATGATGAACTTCTTCTCTTCTTGCAGGCAATTCATCTTTACTTCTTCTATATACAATCTTAACTTCCTTAGCTCCAAGTCTCTTAGCAGTTCTAGCCGCATCCATAGCAACATTACCACCACCAATAACTGCTACCTTTTCGCCAATTCTAACAGGTGTTGGGCTGTTAGGAAAATCGTACGCTTTCATAAGATTAACTCTAGTTAAAAACTCATTAGCTGAATATACTCCATTAAGATTTTCTCCATCAATTTTCATAAATCTTGGAAGTCCAGCTCCACTTCCAACAAATACAGATTCAAATCCATCTTCAAATAGTTCTTCAATTGTAATAGATTTACCGACTATAACATTCTTCTCAACTTTAACACCTAAATCTATAACACTCTTTAATTCTGTTCTCACTAAATCTTTTGGTAATCTGAACTCTGGAATACCATACATTAATACTCCTCCAAGCTCATGTAAAGCTTCGAACATCGTTACTTCGTAGCCCTTTTTGGCTAAATCTGCTGCACAGGTTAAGCTTGCAGGACCACCACCAACTACAGCTACTTTTATATTATTAGACTTTGGTTTCATTACCTCTTTCTTATGATGTTTCATATAATAATCTGCAACAAATCTCTCAAGTCTACCTATCGCTACTGGTTCACCTTTAAGTCCTCTTACACACTTTTGTTCACATTGAGATTCTTGTGGACATACTCTACCACAAATTGCTGGTAACCTATTTTCTGATGAAATAATATTATAAGCAGCTTCAATATTTCCTTCTTGTACTTCTTTAATAAATTCTGGAATTGGCACACTTACTGGACATCCATTAACACATGGACGATGCTTACATTGTAGACATCTTCCTGCTTCTTCAATAGCTTCCTCTAATGTGTATCCACACGCTACTTCTTCAAAATTCTTTATTCTAATTTCAGGAGCTTGCTCCTTCATACTAACTTTTTCTTTACTCATGTTAGGCATTATCTAATCCTCCTAATATTTATTAACGATTTAATTTACATGCGTGTTCTTCTTCATGTTTATAATATGTTTGTCTTCTCATACACTCATCAAAATCAACTAAGAAACCATCAAAATCTGGACCGTCTACACATGCAAATTTTGTTTCTCCCCCAACAGTAACACGACATCCACCACACATACCTGTTCCATCTATCATAATTGGATTCAACGAAACAGCTGTAAGTATATTAAGTGGTTTTGTAACACTAACAACAGCCTTCATCATAATAAGTGGGCCTATAGCTATTACTTCGTCATATTCATTACCTTTATCTAATAAACTATTTAAAACATCTGTTACAAAACCTTTTGTACCTTTTGTACCATCATTTGTAGCAAAATATATGTTATCACAGACTTCCTTAAACTCATCTTCAAGAATTATGTACTCTTCACTACGTCCCCCAATAATAACGTCTACTTCTACACCCATATTTTTTAGTTTTTTTAATTGAGGATATAGTGGTGCCGCACCTACACCTCCACCAATTCCTAAAACTCTTTTATGCTTTTTAAGAACTGTTGGTTGTCCTAAAGGACCAACGAAATCATTTATATAGTCACCTTCTTGCTTTTTACTAAGTAATTTTGTTGAGTAACCAACTACTTGATATATAATTGTAACTGTTCCAGCTTCTCTATCATAATCAACTACCGTAAGAGGTATTCTCTCTCCATTTTCATCAACTCTAAGTATAATAAATTGTCCTGGTTCACATTTTCTTGCAGTAAATGGAGCATGAACAACCATAAGTTCTACTTGACTATTAATAACTTTCTTCTTAATAATTTTGTACACTTTTTTTACCTCATTTCTTTTTTATAATTTATTACTATATTCTATATATATATATAGGACACAATTTAATAATAATAACTACGTAAAGTGTTCACATTAATTCATATATAGCAATTTAGCGTTTCTATTACATTTGTTGTTTATTATACCACAATATTTAATATAAGTTAAATATCATAAATCTACTAAATATAAGATATTAATACATAAATATTTGTAAGTAATTATTTTTATTTGCTATTAATATCTTCAATTATCTTTTTGTGATTGTTATTACCTAAAACTTCATGTGGATTTTTAATATGTTCCTCAAAAAGTTTTCTATTAATCTTAACTGTCAAAATCCTCTTAACCGATTCATCAATTCTATCTTCTGTGATAACTCCTTCATTAACTGCCTTCATAAGATTCACATAAGATTCTTCAAAAGGTATAGGCATAAGCAATATATCCACTCCAGCTAATATAGCTTTTACACAGGCTTCTTGTGCACTATATTCATTAGCTATAGCTCCCATATTAAGTGCATCAGTAATAACTAAGCCATTATAGCCAAGCTCTTTCCTTAACAAATCAGTTACTATTTCTTTTGACAATGAAGCTTCTATATCGTCTTTGGTAACATTTGGCACCTTAATATGTGCCATCATCACTCCATCTACAGAAGCCTCTATTCCTCTTATAAATGGAATAAACTCAACTTCCCTAAGTCTGTCTATATTATGATTAACAACTACAGAGCCTGTATGTGTATCATTAGTAGTATCTCCATGTCCTGGGAAATGTTTTATAACTGCTGAAACATTTTCACTTTGAATACCTTGTACAGCATTGTAAACCATATCACCTACTAAGTCTTTGTCACTACCATACGCTCTAACACCTATTACTTCATTATCTTTGTTAGTGTTAACATCTGCAACAGGTGCAAAATCCATATTGAAACCTAAAGATGATATTTCTCTTGCTAATATAGTGCCAATTTCATATGCATTTTTAGGATTATTTGTTTCACCTATTACTTTACTATTTGGTAGTATAGTAGCATGCATATTAGGATTTTTAGCAATTCTAGAAACTAGACCTCCTTCCTCATCAACAGAAATAAATAGTGGCAGTGCTGAACTTTCTTGTAAATTGCTAATCAAGTCATAAGTCTGATTAATAGTTTCTATGTTATTTTTAAAAAATATTACTCCTGAAGGGTTATAAGTTTTAATTATATCATTAGCATTATCTGTTATATTAGTTAATGTATTTCCATTATTAAGAGAATCTGCATCTACTATAAACAGCTGTCCAATTTTTTCATTTAGAGACATATTTTTTAATATATTATCTATATTTTCTTCTATTGATTTATTAGTATCTATTACATATTTATAATTACTTTCAACAGGTTTTTTATCTACTTCTGTATTTATATCTTTATTATCTATCTCTGAACCACTAAATCCACTTGGGTTTTCGTCAACATTGTTTTCGTTATTCTTTAATTCATTATTATACTCTATCTTATCTATTTCTTGAGAACATCCCACAAATAATAATATGGCTATAGTAATAGTAGCTAAAAATCTATACATTAATAATTACATTCCTTTCACTTTTATTATCATTATTATATATATAATATTAAAAGCTATTATATACTATTATCATATATAAAACTAGGTAGTATTTTGATAAAGTTACCTCTATATACTATCTTTCTATACACAAAAAGATTTTGAGTAAAAATTATACTATTTACTCAAAATCCTAAATTCATTCAGTAATTGTAAACTTACATTATGTTAGATTAGATATTTCTATAATATTCAATAGTCTCGTAATCAAGCCCATGCCCCTCTTTTAAATACTCCATTACTTTTAAATACTCTTTTAGTGTATCTATACAAGTAAAACATGGAATACCAAGATGCTGTGCAAATGTTCTTATTTTAAATCCATCTTTACTAATATCTTTTCCTGTAGTAGGTATGTTAAAACACATTACAACCTCTCCATTTTTCATCATATCTTGAACCATAGTAATATCATTGTTTATTAATTCACTATTAATTCCTTTTGTACTTAGAAAATCATTAGTTCCTTTTGATGAAACAATATCAAATCCTAGTTTTTGAAGTGTTTTAATATATTCAATGGACTCTTTTTTGCTCTCGTCACTAATAGAAACTAATACTTTTCCTTCATTATAAAACTTATATCCCGCTCCTATAAAAGCTTTCAACAATGCTTTTCTATAATCTGAGTCAATCCCTAATACTTCTCCTGTAGACTTCATCTCTGGAGTTAGGGCAACATCTACATTACTTAACTTTACAAAAGAAAATACAGGTGCTTTTACAGCAATTAGATTAGTTTCTTGTATAAGATTAATACCATATGATAAGTCTTTTAATTTATTTCCAAGTATAACTTCCATTGCAATACGTACCATTGGTATTTTGGTCACTTTACTTAGAATAGGTACAGTTCTTGAAGCTCTTGGATTTACTTCAATAATATATACTTTCTCATCTCTTACAACAAATTGGATATTCATAAGTCCAATAACTTGTAGAGATTTTGCTATTTCTCTTGTATAACAAATAAGAGTTTCTATTACTTCATCTGAAATATTTTGTGGTGGATATACACATATACTATCTCCTGAATGGACGCCTGTTCTTTCAATATGTTCCATTATACCTGGAATTAGTATATCTTCCCCATCTGATATAGCGTCAACTTCAATCTCTATGCCTTCTATATATTCATCAATTAATATCTGACAATCATTAGATATAGAAGTTGCATCATCTAAATATTGTTTAAGCTCATTGTCATTTCTAACTACCATCATAGCTCTTCCTCCTATAACATAAGAAGGTCTAATAAGTACTGGATATGCAATTTCGTGAGCTGTTTTTAACGCATCTTCTATAGTATTAACTGATTTTCCCTTAGGTCTTGGTATATTAATCTGATGAAGTAGCTTATCAAATCTCTCTCTATCTTCAGCAACATCTATAGAATCTACAGAAGTACCAAGAATCTGTACCCCTTGTTTAACAAGTTTTGGAGCAAGATTAATTGCTGTCTGTCCACCGAATTGTACAATAACACCTTTTGGCATTTCTTTTCTAATAACATTAAGTACATCTTCAATAAATAGAGGTTCAAAATATAATTTATCTGCAATATCAAAATCCGTACTAACAGTTTCTGGATTATTATTAATTATTATAGAATCATATCCTAAACTCTGAATACCCCAAACAGCATGAACCGAACAATAATCAAATTCTATTCCCTGTCCTATACGAATAGGCCCTGAACCTATTACAATTATTTTTTCTTTTTTACTTATTTTATTCTCATCTTCACTTTCATAAGTCGAATAATAATAAGGTGTATGAGATTCAAACTCTGCGGCACAAGTATCTACCATTTTATAACAAGGATATATTTTATGTGCTCTTCTTATAGTATCAACCATCTCATAAGAATGCCCCGATAATTCTCTTATTTCTACATCTGTGAAGCCAAGTGCTTCTGCTTTTTCTAACAGTGATCTAGTTAATAAACGAAGGCTTAGTTCATTCTCAACTTCAATAATATTATTAATTTTATATAAAAACCATTTATCTATTTTAGTTATTTCATGTATTTTATCAATAGAAATATTTTTTCTAATAGCTTCTGCAAGTACAAAAATCCTCATGTCATCTACTATATATAATCTACTAATTATTTCATCTTTAGATAGTCTCTCTAGTTCTTCTTTTCTAAGCCCTGTTTCTTTTCCTTCTAATGAAATAACAGCTTTTAATAATGAACTTTCAAAAGTTCTATCAATTGCCATAACTTCTCCTGTAGCTTTCATTGCAGTACCAAGATTTCTATTAGCATAATCAAACTTATCAAAAGGCCACTTAGGAATTTTAGTTACTACATAATCAAGTGCTGGTTCAAATGAAGCTTTTGTTTTTTTCGTTACAGCATTATCTATTTCATGAAGATTAAGCCCAATTGCTATTTTTGCCGCAATCTTTGCAATTGGATATCCTGCTGCTTTTGATGCTAATGCAGATGAGCGACTTACTCTAGGATTCACTTCAATTACAATATACTCTTTGCTTACTGGATTAAGAGCAAACTGAACGTTACATCCACCTTCGATTTTTAGTGCTTTAATTATCTTAATTGAAGAACTTCTTAACATATGATACTCATTATCAGTTAATGTTTGTGATGGTGCTACTACAATACTGTCCCCTGTATGAATACCAACTGGATCAATATTTTCCATATTACATATAATAATACAAGTATCATTACTATCTCTCATAACCTCATATTCAATCTCTTTCCAACCTGCAACAGATTGTTCAACTAAAACTTGATTAATTCGGCTATGCATAAGTCCTGTATGTAATATCTCTTTTAATTCATTAGCATTATGTGCAATACCACCACCTAATCCTCCTAATGTATATGCTGGTCTTACAATAATGGGGAATTCTATTTCATTAGCAAATTTTAATCCATCTTCTATGTTACTTATTATTTTACTTTTCGGAATAGGCTCATCAATATCAATCATTAACTGTCGAAAACTTTCTCTATCCTCAGCTTGTTTAATAGTCTCTAGAGATGTACCTAACAACTTCACGTTATATTTTTCAAGTATACCTGCCTCTTTTAACTCTACTGCCATATTAAGCCCTGTTTGACCACCTAAAGTTGGTAGTATACCATCTGGTCTTTCTTTTCCGATAATATAATCAAGAGATTCTATAGTAAGTGGCTGTATATATACAGTATCTGCTATATTGTCATCTGTCATAATAGTAGCAGGATTACTATTAACTAATATAACCTGCACTCCTTCTTCTTTCAGAGATTTACATGCTTGAGTACCTGCATAATCGAACTCTGCCGCTTGACCTATTATTATAGGCCCCGAACCTATGACTAATACTTTCTTAACATCTATATTTTTAGGCAAATTTCTCACCCTTTCTATAATTATTATTACTACCTTCTATCTATCATCTATAAAATATTAACTCCTTGCTTAATTCCAAACCATTCATTAAATATATAATGACTATCTTCTGGCCCTGGACCTTCTTCTGGATGAAACTGTACAGTGGCAATATTATATTTCTTACAACAAAAACCCTCTATAGTCTCATCATTAACATTTACAAAAGTTTTTTCCATATCATCAGTAAAACTACTTTCTAATACTGCATATCCATGATTCTGTGAAGTCATAAAAACTTTATTAGTTCTAGTGTCTATTACAGGATGATTACTTCCTCTATGACCAAATTTTAATTTATATGTATCTGCTTCTAATGCAAGAGCAATCACTTGATGTCCCAAACAAATTCCATATATAGGAATCTTACCTAATAACTCTTTCACAGTTCTAATTGGAATAATAGCATCTTTTGGATTTCCCGGTCCATTAGAAAATAAAACTCCATCCAAATCATATTTTATTATTTCTTGGGAAATAATGTCATGAGGAAACACATATATATCACAATTAAGATTTTTCAACTGCTTAATAATGCCATCTTTAACTCCTAAATCGATTACACCTATTTTATTACCACTACCTTTAATATGTATAATATTATCTCTTGAAACTTTCTCTACAATATCAGTAGGAAACATAAATTCATCTAATTGTTCTTTCAACTTATCAGTTACTTCTTCAGTTGTAATAACACATTTCATTGTTCCCTTATTCCTAATTTTCTTAGTTAACATTCTAGTATCAACATCATATATTCCCGGTATATTATTCTCTTTCAAATAAGTATCTATATCTTTTTTACACTGCCAATGATTAGGTTGTTGTGAATACTCTTTCACAATAAATCCTGCTACTTTAATACCACTTGATTCTTTATCCTCATCATTTATCCCATAATTTCCTATTAAAGGATATGTCATTATAACTATTTGCCCTGCATAAGAAGGATCTGTAAGAATTTCCGTATATCCTGTCATCCCAGTATTAAATACTATTTCGCCAAACACAGTATTATTAGCTCCAAAACTTTTCCCTTCTATAATCGTTCCATCTTCCAAAATTATCTTAGCACTCATATTCTCCCTCCTTCTAAAACTAAATGTTACCTTCTTTATTCAAGCTAAAAATTCCACTCATTACCCACAACTTAGATCATCCACTAGCCTAGCGGAGAATGTATAGGGTAATATGGAGCACGAGCCATGGACGGCGAGGTCAGCTATTTTAAACACGGACGTTTAACTAGCTGACGGAATATTACCC
>JAOARM010000034.1 GCA_025210515.1 Vallitalea sp.
AATTACTGAATTAAAAATAAATGTGGCACAGGCAGATTTCACTGTATAGAATTTAGTCTTACACTAAGGTATGTGGAATTTAGTCGTGCACACTATTTTCAGATGCCTCTTGGTTGTGTAAAAAATCTAAAGTTTATTGCCCATAATGTATATTATAGATGATAATTGGGCATTTGTTAAGTATTAAAAAGGAAGTTAATCCTGCATAGAGAACTAACTTCCGTGTAATTAGAATTTAGTTTTTCAATTAACGATATGAACTTACGATATGAACTTACCTAAAGCATTTTGTGAACATTAGTAAATAATAGATAATTAGTTATTGACCCGAACGTTTGTTTGGGGTATAATATAACCAAACAAACGTTCGGGGTGATTGTATGTATAAGAATAGAAAAACATTTTGGTTAATAATTAGATACTGTATTACATTAGTTTTATTGTCAAGTTTGTTATTTGTATTTAGTTTTGCCAATGAATTAGATAATAATCTAGATAAGACTTATTTAACACTTCGTATTGAGAGAAATGATACGTTATGGTCTATTGCACAGAAAAACATAAATAAAGAGTATTATAAAATTACTGATTATATTAATGAAATAAAACTTATCAATAATATAAGTAATGATACAATACTCGCAGGTGACTATATAATAATTCCAGTTATAGATTAATCTTCTCTTAATCTAATGATTCTAGCAGCTTTTCTTCTACGTTCATCATCAATTTGTGCATAATGTTTTTTAGTTGTATTTACATCTTTGTGTCCTAATACATCAGCAACTAAATATATATCTCCAGTTTCTCTATATAGATTAGTACCGTATGTACTTCTAAGCTTATGTGGTGATATTGTTTTTAATTGAGTTACTAACTTAGAATACTTTTTGACTAGATTTTGAACAGATCTAACACTTAATCTTTTGTTTTGTAATGATAAGAATAGAGCATCTTCATGTCCTTCTTTTGGTATTATTTTATTTCGTTTTTCTAGATAATGTAGTAAAGATTGTTCAACTTCTTCACCAAAATATATTATAACTTCATTACCACCTTTACGGACAATTCTAATACCATTTACATTAAAATCTATATCAGAAATATTAAGTCCAACACATTCAGAAACACGTATTCCTGTTCCAAGTAAAAGGGTCATTAATGCCAAGTCACGTTCTTTTGTTTGCTTGTGATATTTTTTTTGAGAAGACGTTAAATTATCGCCAGATTCAACTTCATCCAGTAGTTTTGCAACTTCATCAATTTCTAATCTAGTAATATTTTTTTGATGAATTTTAGGTAAATTCACTAAAAGTGCAGGGTTATTATTTATTTTTTGCTTCTTATAAAAATATGTAAAAAAGGATCTTAGTGTAGCAAGTTTCCTACACTTTCCTCTCTCTGAATTTTTATGTTCTACAACTTGCCCATTATTATCTACTTTCTTATAATAACTTAAATACTCCATATACATTTCTAAGTCGTCTGGTATAATATAACTCAAATCGCTTAAAATAATATCTTCTATAGATTTTTCTTTGAAATTTTTGTGATAATCTAGTATAAACTCAAAAAATAATCTTAAATCATAAGCATAGGCAATTCTAGTTTTTGGAGAAGTAGTATTCTCAATACCTCTAAAAAATTCATAACTAAAAGAGGGAAGAGAGTACATAATATCTCTTAATATAAGACTGTTTTTAATATTTTGTTGTTGATGGTAATCATTGTTATTTATCATTTGTAAATCACCTCAATATTATATATCCCAACCTTTTATGTTAGAACTTTCTATTGATCTATATAATCTTTTCATTAGCCCTGGATTTTCTTTTTCTAAGGACATTAATAGATTTTTCATATATTCTCTTTTTGTATTGCCATCTGCTGGACATGGACTCTTAACTACGGGCAAATTATATTTATTTTTGAATCCAATGATTTCTTTCTCAGATACATACATTAAAGGTCTAATAGAGTATAATTTCATTCTATCAAGATAAGTCACTGGAGAAAAAGTATGGAATCTACCTTCGTAAAATAGAGACAACATCATAGTTTCTATTATATCTTCTTTGTGATGTCCTAATGCGATTTTATTACATCCTAACTTTTCTGCCATTTCATTTAATGCTCCTTTTCGCATCTTAGCACATAGAGCACATGGATTTTTCTCTTTTCTTTCATCAAAAATAATCTCTGCAATATTAGTATTAACTACAGTATAATTAATATCTAGTTCTTCACATAAACTATGGATTTTACTTAAATCAAAATTATCAAAACCTAGTGATACAGTAATAGCTTCAAGTTCAAATTTGTTTGGATAAAATCTTTGTAGTCCTTTTAGTGCATATAAAAGTGCAAGACTATCTTTACCACCAGAAACACCAATAGCAATTTTATCACCATCATTAATCATTTTATAAGTATCTACAGCTTTTCTAGTCTGACTAAGAAGTTGTTGTAATTTCATTTTTTCACCTTTCTAAATCAATAATATAATAAGAAACTTCCTACGGAAGACGTGATCAAGTCACTTTTCTTTAAGTTAATAATGTACCCAATAAGTACACTATATTATATCACAGATATAACCATTATACAGAAAAAGTTTATGTGAATATTGTAGTATAGTTGAATTTATTATCATATATGATATAATATATATTATATTGATAGTATTACTATCAAGCTACTTGGTAGATGATTATTAGGAGAAGATAATGTCATATTATATAGAAGGAGTATGAGTATATTACTATGAATCTAAAAGAAAAAAGAAAGAAAGAGTTACAATTGCAAAAAGAACAAAGAAAAGAAGTAGTTATTAATGAGGCAATTAATATTATAAATGAAAAAGGTATTAATAATACTACTGTTCAAGAAATAGCTGATAGGGCAGAGATAGGGGTAGCAAGTGTATATAGATATTTCAAAACTAAAAATGATCTTGTAATAGATGCAGCTATATATTTATGGGAAAAGCAAATTAGTTTATTTATGGGGGAATTTGAAAAGGATAGTTATACTATTCTTGATGGACTTAACAAGGTTAAAAAGATACTTAGTATATACATTAATATTTATCACAATCATAAAGATTTTCTGAATTTTCTTGAGCAATTTGATAACTATATAGTCAAAGAAAAAATTTCAGTAGATAAGTTAAATAGATATGAGAAAAGTATACTTAATATAAAATCAATTATGATTACAGCGTTAGAACAAGGTAAAAAAGACGGATCTATTAATAAATCTATTGATAATAATGCTTTTTACATTACAGTTACACATACTTTAATAAGCTTAAGTCAAAAGCTTACTTTAAGAGGATATATACTAAAGAATGACAATGAAGTATCAGATGATACACAATTAAATCTTCTTATAGATATGGCTATAAACTATATAATTTCATAATAAATAGTACTAAGTTATTTATCTGTTTTTCGTATGCTAATATGTATACACAAAAATATAATTTATATGAAATTAGTAATAAAAATATTATATTAGGAGGATGTATTGCAATGAAAGAAAAGTTACCTTTATCAAAACAAATAGCGTATTCTATGGGGCAATTTGGGTGGTCACTATTAGCTGGTATAGTTAGTTCGTTTTTAGTGTTTTATTATATACCTACTACTGAGTCGGGAATTAAACCGAGTATACCACAAGTCACTTATCTAGGAATCTTTACTATTATTGGTCTAATTACTATGGTTGGTAGACTATTTGACGCTGTTACTGATCCATGGATTGCAACACTTAGTGATAGAAGTAAATCAAAAAGAGGAAGAAGAATTTCATTTATGAGAAGAGCTTCAATACCTTTTGCTATTTTTACAGTTTTAGTTTTTTGTAATCCTATTAAGGGGGAAAGTACTATTAATGCGGTAATCCTTACTGTTACTCTTATTTTATTCTATTTATTTCTTACAATGTATGTAACACCATATTTTGCATTATTATCTGAGTTAGGACATACTTCTGAAGAAAGATTAAATCTTTCTACTTATATTTCTATCACTTGGTTTTTAGGTTTTGCAGTTTCATCTCAAGCACCGATGCTGTGGAATATATTTGTAGATATGGGTTATAGTAAAGAGGTTTCCATAAGGATAGCTTTATCCATACTTGCCGTAATAGGACTTATTTTTCTTCTCATTCCTGTAATTGCAATAGATGAAAAAAGATATTGTGAGTCAGTGCCATCTGAATTAAAAATGATAGATTCTATTAAAGCAACATTCCAAAATAAAGAGTTTAGGATATTTGTTATGTCTGATTTAGTATACTGGATAGCAATTACATTATTCCAAAGTTCATTATTATTTTACATAACTGTATTACTTGATAAACCAGAGCAAATGTATGGTATTTTATTTATACTGTTAGGGGTAGGATCTTTTATATTCTATGTACCAATTAATTTTATTGCTAAAAAATTTGGAAAGAAAAAATTATTAGCGTTTGCATTTGCTATGTTTATTGCTGTGTATGTTTTTGGTTTCTTTTTAGGAAAATTACCAATCTCTACAACTATTCAAGCATATATATTAGTTATTATTGGGTCAATTCCAATTGCTATCTTTGGTATATTACCTAATGTAGTAGTTGCAGATATTGCAGAGTACGAAGCGCAGAGAACAGGTGTTAGGCGAGAAGGCATGTTTTTTGGAACACGTACATTTATGTCTAAAATAGGTCAAATGATTTCTATGTTATTACTTAGTGCATTACTACTTGTTAAGAGAAATGGTAGTAATGAACTTGGAATTAGATTAACTACTGTATTTGCAGCGATATTCTGTATAGGTGGGTTAATTTTATTATTAATGTATAATGAAGATAAGATACTAAATGGAATCAATAATAATAATAAAAATCACTAACTATTCGTTAAAGTTGTGTTTCGCGAATAGTTAAATGTGGAATTAATTATATATGATTAGACCCACATATAAGATCGAAATTAAAACCATCCTATCTCCTAGTATATAGGATGGTTTTTGTAAATACATATTAGTTATTAAATTAGCTATTAAATAACTTTTATTATAAGCTATTTATTATATATGGGTTCTACATTTTATCAGGTGTCTCTATACCAATTAAATCTAAACAAGTTGTCAAAACCTCTTCTGTAATCATAAGAAGCTTTATCCATGATAATTGTTGTAAACTATTTTCTTCTGTTAAAATCCTATTTTCATGATAAAACTTGTTAAAATCATTAGATAGATCATATATATATTGACATATTTTATTAGGACAATATTTTATAAAACTATCAGTTATTACATCATTAACTTGAGTAAGCGTTAACATTAAATTACTTTCACTATTAGATTTAGGTACTTGTAAAGATATATTATTTGTTTCGTAACTACAATTTGTTTCTTCAAACTTATTAAGAATAGATTTAATTCTTACTGCTGTGTATTGAATATATGGTCCAGTATTACCTTCAAATGATGTAAACCTTTCAGGATCAAATATATAATCTTTTGCTATTTGATTAGATAAATCACCGTATTTTAATGCTGATATGCCAACTTTATTAGATATATCCTTCGCTTCTGTTGCTGATATAGATTTATTGGTTTTTATTTTATTATATACCTCATCACAAACTTGAGATATTAGATTTTCCAATCTCATTACTCCACCATCTCGTGTTTTGAATGGTTTTCCATCTTTACCGTTCATTGTACCAAATCCTAAAAAAGTAAGTTTAGTATGTTGTGGCACTAACTTTCCTTTTTTTGCACATCTAAAAACCTGTTCAAAATGCAATTCTTGTCTTTTATCTACTACATAAATTATTTCATCTGGATTATATGTTTCTACTCTTTCAGCAATTGTAGATATATCAGTAGTACTGTAAAGCGTTGCCCCATCTGATTTTACTAAAATGCATGGTGGCATTTCTCTAGTATCCCTATCTTCTTTTACATCAACAACTAGAGCACCTTGACTTATATATGCCAATCCATTGTCTTTTAGACTTTTAATTACATCAGGAATATAGTCTTGAATATCACTTTCTTTGTTCCATAAATCAAAATAAACATTTAGGTTGGAATAATTCTTTTTCAAATCAGCAATAGAAACATTTAAAATATGCTTCCATAAAGCTCTATATCCTCTATGACCATTTTGAAAATCATAAGTTACTTTTTTAGCTTTTTTCAAGAATAAGGAATTTGTTTTACTAAAATTGCTTGCAGAAGGATATATTTCTTCCAATTCTGTTATATCAAAAGGTGGTTCACAAGGATAATCTTGTGTGTAATTAGAGTTAAAATAAACTAGGTCAGGATATCTTCTCTCTAATTCTGCCATAATCAGACCTATTTGCAGACCCCAATCTCCAAGGTGAACATCTCCTAATACGTTATACCCTAAAAATCTTGCCATTATCTTAATACTTTCTCCGATAATAGCTGATCGCAAATGTCCAATATGAAGTGGCTTAGCAACATTTGGTCCACCATAATCAATAATAATCGTTTTATCACTACCTATTTGCATACAACCTAAATTGTTACTCTTGCTAATATCATTAAGATAGTTAATGATAAATTTGTCTGTAAGGGTTATATTAATGAATCCTGGCATGACACAAGATACTGTTTCAATGTGTGAACATTTATTTAATACATTTACAACTTCATTTGCTATAATTATAGGTGCTTTTTTATAAGTTTTTGATGCTATCATAGCACCATTACATTGAAATTGGCATAAATCTGGTCTATTGGATAAAGAAACATTTCCATATTGTGAAGAATAGTTACATTTACTAAAAGCGTTTTTTACATCAGTACTAATTAATTCAAGTATAGTTTTCATTACCTAATCCTCCTTATAAATAAACAAATAAAAACGCCTCTTATTATAAAATAAGAGACGAAATAATTCCGTGGTACCACTCCAATTGATTGTTTACCAATCCACTCATAACTTTAACGCAGTTAACGGCATACCCTAACTATAGTTATACTACAAACAAAGTAGCAACGTATATCTTCGTTTAGTAGTTCTAATGCTCAGATAGCTTCTCAAAGACCCTTTTCTCATATTGATATCTTATAGGACTTCCACTCTATTCCTACTCGCTGTAAGAAATCTCAAAATGATACTTTTCTTTTCATCGAATTTTAAATATTTCATATATTATATATTTATTTATTATTTATGTCAAGAATAAAATAACACTTAATAATAAGAATTATATAATTTATATTATTAAGTGTCTATAAACATTTTAAACTGCAAGATTTTCATAACTTCTAATTGTATACTCTCTTCCATCTTCTGTTAACTTAAAGACTCCATTAGTTTCAATAATATAGTTATTATTTTTTAGTTTAATCACTATTTTATCTAAGAAGCTTTTATCCCAGTTAAGATGATTAGTTATACTTACAATTCCATTTTCTATATACTCGTTTTTATTTCCTTCGTGATTGTATATATGAAATAACATTGTCAGTGCTGCAAAATCTATTTCTTGATATTTACGTCTTCTTATTATAGTAATCATTCCTCGTTTTGGTGCAGATATGAATATTATCAAAAACGATATACCCGTAATAGTTGCCATAGAACCTGCAATAGATACATCAAAAAATTCTGCAACTTGATAACCTATAATAGCATTAACTCCACCTATAAAAGCACTTAGAGATATCATCTTTTTAAGATCATCAGTTATTAAATAGGCAGATATAGGTGGACCAACCATAAACGCAATAACTAATATAGAACCAACTGCTTCAAAAGCTCCAACAGCAGTAATTGAAACAGTAGTCATTAAACCATAATGAACTAATACTGGGGAGAAACCAAGAACTGATGCAAGCCCTTTATCAAAAGTTGCTATTTTTAATTCTTTGAAAAATACTATTACTAATATAAGATTTATAAGTAATATGGTTCCCATTGAATATATTGCTTTTGCCCCTATATCAACTCCTCCAACAATCATTCTGTTAAATGGCGCAAAAGCTAATTCTCCTAATAATACTGAGTCAGTGTCTAAATGAACTGAACTAGCATATTTTGAAATAATAATGATTGCTATACTAAAAAGCAATGGAAAAACAACTCCTATTGCAGAATCCTCAGATAATAATTTAGTTGAATTAAGAAGTTCTACAAAATATACAGTTAATAAT
This sequence comes from Vallitalea sp., assembly GCA_025210515.1. GTDB lineage: Bacteria > Bacillota > Clostridia > Lachnospirales > Vallitaleaceae > Vallitalea. Next base: position 8,190 of record JAOARM010000034.1, read on the forward strand.
CCAACTATAGTAGCACCTACTATTAAAAAAGGTGAGTTTAAATCATGTACAATAAAGAATGCTCCTACTATTCCAAGTAATATTGTGTGAGTTATAGCATCTGACATCATCGACATTTTTCTAAGAACTAGGAATACCCCAGGAATAGAACAACTAACTGCTACTATTACTGCTATTAATTGAATCTCTAATTGTGGTGTCATATCTATTCCCCCTTAATTATTAAATATTTTTTTCTGTTGTTATATTCTTTAATTTTCTTCCATAATAATCCTCTGTTTGGTGCAAAAAATATACTTACAAATACTATTATACTTATAACTAATACTATTGAAGGTCCTGTAGGCATATTTTCTATAGATGAACTAAGAATAGTTCCTAATATACCACTTAATGCTCCAAATATAGATGCAAGTACAACCATAATAGAAAGTTTGTTAGTCCATTGTCTAGCTGCAACACCAGGAGCTACTAACATGGCACTCATTAATATAACACCTACTGTTTGTAATCCTATTATTATTGTTGTTACTATAAGACTAGCTAATAAAAAGTCAAGAATCTTAGTAGAAAAACCAATACTTCTTGCAAAATCATTATCAAAAGATAGTATTTTTAATTCTTTCCAAAATATAACTATTAGTGCAATAATAACTATGCCAACTATAAATATTATTTTAACATCTCTTTTAAGCAATGTTGATGCTTGCCCAAATATAAAAGTTTCAAGACCTGCTTGGTTTGCATTAGGTATTTTTTGAATGTATGTTAACAATGTTAATCCCATACCAAAAAATACTGATAATATAAGGGCTAAAGCTGAATCAAATTTTATTCTAGAATGTTTATTAATTAATCCAACTATCCATGTAGCTAATAGCCCTGTTAATAATGCGCCAATTAACAGAATTAATGTATTTTTGCTACCACTTAATATAAAAGCAAGAGCAATACCAGGTAATGCAGCATGTGATACTGCATCCCCTAGCAAACTTTGTTTTTTGAGTACTGCAAAACTTCCTACTACACCACTAATTATACCTAATAGTGCAGATCCTAATGAAACTATTTGTAGTGTGTAATCTGTAAATATTATTCCTAAATCTATCATATACATTACCTACCTTTTAATAGTTTACCTGTACTTTGATATGTTTTAATTAAGTTTTCATCAGTAAATGTTTCTTCAATAGGTCCACATGCTATAAGTTGGACATTAAGAAGTGTTACCCAATCAAAATATTCTTTTACAGTTTGTAAATCATGATGAACAACTATAACGGTTTTACCTTGTTTTCTCATTTCTTTCAAAATAGTAATGATAGCTTTTTCTGTTTTTGCATCTACTCCTTGGAAGGGTTCATCCATAAAGTAAATATCTGCATCTTGAACTATTGCTCTAGCTAAAAAAACACGTTGTTGTTGTCCGCCAGATAACTGACTAATTTGTCTGTTTGCAAAATCTTCCATACCTACTTGTTTTAAAGCTTTTGTAGCTAATTCTTTATCTAAAGTACGTGGTCTTTTAATCCAACCTATATGACCATATCTTCCCATTAGTACAACGTCTAAAACTGTAGTTGGGAAATCCCAATCTACACTACCCCTTTGAGGTACATATCCTATATTTTTTCTTTGTTTTTTATAAGAATGCCCATTAAAAAGTGTATTACCAGATATAGGTTTTACTAAATCCAGCATAGCTTTTATTAATGTGGATTTACCTGCACCGTTAGGTCCGACTATAGCCATTAATACTCCTTTTGGAATCCTAAGATCAATATCCCAAAGTACTGGTTTCACCTGATAAGCTACAGTCATATCTTCTACTTCTATAACATAATTATTGGTACTAACCATAATGGTACCTCCTTTTTTCTTATGTGTTTATTTGAGTGCATCAACTATAGTATTAACATTACTTTTTACAGTTCCTATATAAGTTTCTGCATCAGTTCCTGTACTTCCTAGAGAATCTGAATATAGTTCTCCGCCAATCTCAACTTCAAATCCTCTTGCACTTACAGCTTCTTGTAATGCTTCAACATTTTTCTTAGGTACAGATGATTCAATAAATATAGCGCTTATTTTATGTTCTACAATAAAATCTGCTAGTGCGCTTACATCTCCTGTGCCAGCTTCTGAAGCAGTTGAAATACCTTGTAATCCTTTAACTTGTAGACCATAAGTTTTACCAAAATATTCAAATGCGTCATGAGCAGTAATTAATATTCGTTTGCTTTCTGGAAGTTCATCAATTCTTGATTGAACGTATTCGTGAAGTTCATCTAGTTCTTTAATATAGGCTTCATAGTTTTCATTATAAGTTACTTCATTCTCTTTATCAAAATTAATTAAACCGTCTCTAACCACTTTGGCAGCATCTTTCCAGATTAGAACATTGAACCATATATGTGGATCATGAGTTTCATTTTCACTTATTATTAAATCTTCTTCTTTAATACCTGACGCAATTTCAATTACTAGCTTATCTTCACTATTAAGATTTTCAAATATTTCTCCCATCTTTCCTTCAAGATGTAATCCATTATATATAACTATATCAGCATTATGCATTAATGATACATCTCCAGCACTAGCTTTATACAGATGAGGGTCAATTCCTGGTCCCATAAGTCGTTGAACACTTACATTATCTCCACCAATTATACTAACTAAATCAGCTATCATAGTAGTTGTAGCTACTATGTTATGTTTTCCCTCTACATTAGACACCTTTTTACTATTATTACAAGCAGTTACTCCTAGTGATAATACTAGAACCATAAATAAAATAAATAATTTGTTTTTCATAATAAAACCTCCTATAAATTAATTTAATCTCTTTCATCAAGCTTAGGTATATATCTTCCATGGGGACATTGCTTTGGTTCATCTAGAAATTTATACAGACGTTCTTCTAGTAAAGATGAAGTAACATGTTCTAGTTTCTCAGCTTCTTCATGTACTTGTTCCCATGTATATCCTAATTTTTCATGTAAAAAATATTCCCATAATCTATGAATTCTTATAAGTCTTATACCTATTTCTCTACCTTTATTAGTCAACTTACTTCCTTTATATGGAATATACTCCACTAAGCCTTTATTAACAAGCTTTTTAATTGTTTCATTAACAGTTTGTGGTGTATGAGCAAATTTTGTCACAAGTTTTTTATTACTAAGATATTCATGATCATTGGCATCTTCGAGGGCTACTATAACTTTAATATAGTCCTGTTCAGCTCTTGTTAACACGTAATCACTCCCTTTAAATTATATGTTAAGGTTTACCTTAACATATGCTTAATGTAATTATACACTACATGATAATGAATGTCAATATATAATAATTATTATGTACAAGCTATTATAAAGAAATAAATATGATAGGTATAATAACCAATATAATTTTTGATATAATGATTATAAAAATGTTGAAAGTTAGATGAGAGATGAAAAAATAGACTTCGTTATTTATTGGAAAAAATATTATAATATAAAAAACGCCTCTATAAATAGAGACGTTTCTTTTATCCACCTATTTTACATATAAATCCTTCTTTTTCAAACATATCTTTTATTGATTCTATATGTTTTTCTTCAGGAGTTAGTTTATCTTTTAATAAATAATCATATCCTAAGTAATCATATTTATTAATTCCTAATCTGTGATATGGAAGTATATGTACTTCTTTAATTAATTGTAATTCTTTCATAAAGTTAATGGTTTTACTAATATTTTCGTCAGTATCATTAACAGAAGGTATTAAAGGTATTCTAATAATTACTTCTTTTCCTGTATTTACAATATGTTTTATGTTATTAAGGATTAAATCATTTGATTGTCCTGTATATACTTTGTGTAACTTACTATTCATCACTTTTATATCAAGTAATACTAAATCAACATATTCTAATACTTTATTTATTGATTCTAATGATGCAAAAGAAGTTGTTTCTATAGAAGTATTATAACCAGCATTTTTACACGCTTTTAGAAGTTCAGTAGCAAACTCTGGTTGGGATAAAGCTTCACCACCTGATAAAGTAACTCCACCATTTGAGTGCTTATAATATACAGAATCCTTCTGTATTTCTGTAAATACTTCTTTTACAGTTATCTCTTTACCAATCATTTGAAGTGCATTTGCATAGCATACTTCAACACATTTTCCACAAGCTATACACTTTGTATGTATTATTTTCTTATTTTCTAAGTCTATTGCACCTGTAGGACATACTTGGATGCATTTTCTACAGTCAATACAATTATTTTTAATATACATTATCTGATTATTTTTCATTTGTGATTCTGGATTACAACACCATTTACATCTTAGAGGACATCCTTTAAAAAATATAATAGTTCTAATACCAGGGCCATCATGTAGTGAAAAACGTTGAATATCATATATTATACCTGTTTTATTCCACATTATTTCAGACATAAGAGCACTCCTTTTCTATATCATTTGTTCGGTTCTATTAATAATATCGTCTTGAACAGATTTATCTAATGTAACAAATTGAGCACTATAGCCTGCAACTCTAACTACTAAATTAATGTACTTTTCAGGATTTTTTTGAGCTTCTAATAGAATTTCTTTACTTACGACGTTAAATTGAACATGCATTCCTTTTTTATCAAAATAACCTCTTATTAAACTAATTATATTATATAGTCCTTTATCCCCTTTTAATACTGATGGATGAAATTTCTGATTTAATAGTGTTCCATTTGACGCAATAAAATGATCTATTTTCGCAACTGAGTTCATTGCTCCAGTAGGGCCTTTTCTATCCATTCCAGCAGATGGTGAAACTCCGTCTGCAAGAGGAGTATATGCTTTTCTTCCATCTGGGGTTGCTCCAACGGCTGCACCCATTGCAACATTTATAGATGCTGGATATAATCCTGGTTGGAAAATACCTCCTCTTGGGTTTTTGTATTTTTCAACTTCTCGACAATATATTAATCCGGCAGTTTTAGTTAAGTAATCTACTTCATCAATATCATTACCAAATTTAGGTGACTTATTAATAAGCATCTGGCGTACGTATTCTCCGTTATTATATGTACCTATATTAAAGTTATTATTACTTATAGATACATCTTCTTTACCAAGAATAGATTTAACTTCTTTAGTTATTATTTCAATAATTTCTTGAGTATTATGTTTATTATCACTTCCGAAGTCAGAATCTAATACATTTTTCAGATCACTAAGATTTATTTTCTTCTCATCAAATACTAGTTTTTTAATTACTTCAAGTGAATCTCCAACATTAGCAATCCCTACTCCTTGTGGCCCTGTAAAGTTATAATGTGCACCACCTTCTTGAAGAGATTTACCCTCTTTAATACAATCATCTACAAGTGCAGATAAGAAAGGTTGAGGAGCTCTTTGAGCATGTGCTATATCAACACTATTTTCCGCATTAGCTAGAAGCATAACAAAGTATTCCATTTGTTTTTCATATGCTTTTAGAACATCTTCAAAACAATTAAATTCAGTAAACTCGCCTGTTTCTAATCCAACTTGTAAATTATTATTTTTACCATTATTAATAGTTATTTCAAGAGCTTTGGCAAGATTAAAAAATCCAGAGTCATGCCATCCTTCAGTTTTACCACCTTTTTGTGGTTCAACACATCCAATAATACCATAATCTCTTGCATCTTCAATAGTTAAACCTCTACTAATAAGTGATGGTATAACTAGTTCGTCATTATAGTATGCAGGCATTCCTATACCTATTCTTGTAATTTCGGCGGCTTTGTACATTATTTCGTCAGGACTTTTATTCCAAACTCTTAGAGATATTGAAGGCTGAGGAAGTCGTACATGATTACTAGCTTCTAGACACATAAATGACAGCTCATTAGTTGCGTCTGTTCCATCTATCTTTTGACCGCCAACGATTAAGTTTTGGAATAATGGATAGCCACCAAAGGCTTTAGTAGAAGCTTCATCTCTTACTTTATTAATTTCGTTAAGTTTAATAAACATACAATCAATTAATTCTTGCATAAATTCGTATGATGAACTACCACTTTCTATATCTCTCTTGAAAAATGGATACATATATTGATCAAAACGCATAGGAGAAATAGAATGACCATTAGATTCTATTTGAATAACTGCATGAACAAACCAAAATGATTGAATTGCTTCATAGAAATTAGTAGCTGGATTAGCTGGTACTCTTCTACAGTTTTGTTCAATTAATAATAGTTCTTTTTTTCTATGTACATCAGTAGTATTTTGCGCTAATTGTTTTGCTTTATCTGCAAATCTATTAGCAAATATTATTATAGCGTTACATGATATAATAACTGATTCTAAGAACTGTCTTTTTTTAATAAAATCTCCTTCAGTAATATCTAGATTAAGAAGTTGTTCTTGTGCTTCGTTAATTATACCTTTGAAACCCATTTTTAATACTTTTTCATAATCTACAGAGATATGTCCTACTCCATTATATAGATAATTATTAACTGTAAAAACATCAGCATTCATAACATTAATAGTTTCATCTAACATATATGATAAAGCTAGTTCACTAACTGTTTTTCCTTTCCAGTAAGGGAATATGCTTTTTAGTTGGTTTTTAGATTCTTCTGATATTATGAAAACATCACCTTGACGATCACTAATTCTATCCAATTCATCAAGAAGCCATTGATTAGAAAACTCTGGAAAGACTTGTGAACTTCTAGGTTTTTTAGTAAGGTTCCCTACAACTAATTCTTCATCTCTAATAACTATCGGTTGATTCTTTAATATTTCTTCTAAAGCTAGTGCTCTACGAAGTACATAAGGTTTATCTTCTGTTTCCATATAAGATTTAGTTAATAGTATAGCTCTTTCAGTCTCAATCTCTGGAGTCGATTCAATTAGTTCCTTAATTAAATTTTGTATTCTTTTAGTTGGTTGCGTCGTTTTTCTTACAACATCCCAGCTCATGGTTAACTAACCTCCTTATAATATAAAATCCACTTTTATAAGCAGATGAAATTCATAATTTGCAAGTGTTGCATATTTTTCCATAAACAAATTATTGTATAAATATATAATACCACGAAAAACAACAGAAATCAACACAAACAAATACAAAACAATAAACAACACAGATTGATTGTGAAAATAATTGCATAGCAAAAAAAGCATTGGTAAGAGGTTATTATAACTCTACCAATGCTTAAATACTTATAATTCTGTATACTTAACAATTAGCCTGTCCAAGCTTTGACTCGTTTTTACTACAAATTCTCTATCTATATTTTCTTCAATCATTTTGTGTAATTGGTTTCGTACTTTTTCAATTTCTTTTTCTAAAATTCTTTTTTGTGGGATGTTTATACTATGTAATGAATTTTTAATCATCTCCTTTTATAAATTGGATAATTTCATAATTAATTATGAAATACTTAAAATAGATAAATTTTTAATTAAAAGAACAGAAATCAAATAATTATGAAATGTTGTAAAATATAATTATTACTTGATATATATTATTATATGATATTTTATATAATAAATCAATACCTTACCTGATATTTGAATGCATTATTTTATGTTATTGAATGAAATATTGCATATAGTATACAGTATTAAAATGCAATATTTTTCATGGATATGAGTTAAGTAAAAGTACAATAATAAATATATTATAGTATTAATCTTAATATTATAATAGCATAATTGAAAGGAGGCTAAATATATGAATGTCTATTCTACTGAAAACAGCGAAAAAATAAAAAGAACTATAAAAAACAACGGGAAATATGATGCAGAATTTGGTGAGTCACAAATGGAAGAATATGAGCATAGAAGTAAACAAATTGATAGAGATGAAGAAAATACAGCATATTAATAATTAGTCAAGGGTAATATTAATATAAATATTGGCTAACATGAGTTAGTAGCATAGTTATATATTAATATTACCCTATAATAAAGAAATATATTATATAATAATTAACTTATTAAGTATCAATATTCATTGTGACTATAGCTTCTACCATTAATAATAGTGTTTATTATATCAACATCTACTTCATAATTATCAAAAGGAGAATATTTTGCTTTTGATAAAAAATTGCTAGATTTTATAATATGACTACTATTAGAATCAATTATTACTAAGTCCCCATCATAGCCAACGCAAATTTTACCTTTATTAATACCTAATATTCTAGCAGGATTGCAGGACATTTTTTCTATTAATTGGATTAGTGTTAATTGTTTTGTATTAACTAAATAAGTATAAGCTAATTTAAAAGCTGTCTCAAATGAAGACATGCCAAAAGTTGCCGTATCAAATTCTACTAATTTAGAATCTATTGTATTAGGTTTATGATCTGAACTAATAACATCAATAGTACCATCTTTTAATCCTTCAATAATACTTTCAATATCTTCTTTTGTTCTTAATGGCGGACTCATTTTAGTAAAGGTATTATAACCATTAACTGAGCTTTCATCTAATATAAAGTAAGCAGGTGATGTTTCAGCAGTAATATTTACGCCTATTTTTTTAGCTGCTCTTATAAGTTCAACTGAACTTTTTGAAGAAACGTGTGCTATATGAAGAGGTACGTCATATTCTTTTGCCAGTAGTATATTTCTAGCAAGATGTAATGTTTCTGCAACTACTGGAAAACCTTTTAAACCAAGAGATGTTGCCATTAATCCTTCGTTAATACCACTATCATTAGATAAACTAGTATCTTCACAATGCATTATAATAGGCATTTCAAACATACTAACATATCTAAATATTTTTTTTACTAATTTATTATCTTGGATAGCTTTATCTCCATCTGATAATGCAACAATACCTGATAGTTGCATTTCGCCGTATTCTACAAGCTCTTTTCCCTGGGCATCTTTTGTAAGACTTCCATAAGGTAATAGATTAACAATAGAATCTGTTTTAGCTTTTGAATTAATATATTCTACTACTGTTTTATTGTCAATAACAGGTGATGTATTTGGATTACAAGTAATACTTGTAAAGCCACCTTTTGCAGCACTTAATGAAGCAGTTATTAGATTTTCTCTATGTTCATAACCTGGTTCACATACTTCACAATGCATATCAATAAGTCCTGGTATAATTATTTTATCAGTAGCATCAATAGTATAATAACTTTCTGTATTAATGTTATTATTAATTTCTCTTATTTTTCCATTAACAATTAAAATATCTGTGTTATGTAATAATTGTTTGTTAGTATAAACTGTACCATTTTTAATTAGTAAATTATGCATCTAGATTCACCCCACCTTTAGATAATAAATTAAATAAAGACATTCTTACAGCTACACCATTAATTTGCTGTAAATTTATAATAGATTTTTCACCATCTATAACTTCTGATGATATTTCTATTCCTCTATTAACAGGGCCTGGATGCATAACTATGACGTCATCCTTGGCATATTGTAATCTCTTATTGTCTAATTTATATAATCGTTTATATTCATTCATAGAAGGAACTAAATTATTTTCTTGTCTTTGGCTTTGAATTTTTAATGTCATAATTACATCAGCGTCAATGATTGCCTCTGTAGCAGTGTTATATACAGAAATATTACTAATATCTTCAATTTTATCAGGTATTAATGTTGGCGGTGCAGCTATGCTCACTTTTGCTCCAAGCTTAGTAAGCCCCCATATATTACTTCTAGCTACTCTGTTATGCATAATATCTCCAATGATAGCAACCTTCAACCCTTCAAATCTATGTTTTATTTCATATATTGATAATAGGTCGACTAGTGCTTGGCTTGGATTTTCATTACGCCCATCTCCTGCATTAATTACAGAAGCATTAACATATTTAGTTAAGTAATGAGCTCCACCTGATAATGGATGTCTAATAACGATAAAATCAACACCCATCTGATCTACAGATCTACCTAAATCTTTTAATGATTCACCTCTATTAAATTCATGAGAAGTAGTTAGATTAATTACTTTGGCACTTAGGTTTTGAGCTGCTAGTTCAAAAGATAGTTTTGAACGTGAATGTTCCTCGTAATATAGAGTTGCAACTGTCTTACCTTTTAATAATGGTGTTGTATTAAATTTATTAGAAACAATAGTATACTTCATCTTCTGAGCTGAATGTATTATATAGTGTATTTCTTCACAAGATAAGGTTTTCAGATCTAAAAAATGTTTTTTATTAAATTGCATTATTTTACCTCCAAGTGTGGCTAATAAATTATATTTTATAACACTATATATTATTAATCAATAGTGTTAATTGAAATAAGTGGAAATTCTACTTAATAAACTAGCCATCTGAGCTCTAGTTACTTTATCTTTTGGTCTAAAGGTATTATCTTGAAAACCATTGAATATGTTACTATTACTCATTGAAGTTATGGCGTTATACGCCCAATGAGCTTTAGTAATATCTATATAATTATTGCTTTTATAAGTATTGTATAATTTGTTTTGTAATACATTATATAAAATCTGTGCTATTTCATCTCTACATAATTCATCTTCTGGATAAAATTTATTATTGCCTTTTCCATTAATTAAATTGTGTTGATATGCTATTTCAATTTCTTTTTTTGCCCAATGATTATTAATATCATTAAAATAAGGTGTATTGTTATGAGATTTCAGGTTTAGAGCTCTAACTAATGTTACTACTGTCTCAGCTCTCGTTAAATTATTATCAGGTGCAAATAATACACTTGATATGCCCATCATCCAGTTATTATTATACGCGTTTAATATATCTTTTTCCGCCCAGTGATAATTAATATCGCTAAAATATTTTCCATTAAGCCAATAAGAGTAATCATTCCATATGGAACTATTTTCTTGACCTAAACTCCAGCTCCCAGTACCTTTTAGATTATATTTTTGAACTAATCTAAGTTTTTCCTTAATAGAACTGCTATTTTCGTACCATACTTCATATTTTCCAGAAGTTAAGGGGACACCCCAACTATATAGATTTTTCTTAATATCATATTTATTCACTGTAAAAGTAGCTTTCATAGATTTTTTTGCAAAATCATAACTATAAGAAGCATTATAAAATGATAATAGAGAATGGACTTTATTAAGTGAGATGCTTTTGCCTAATATTTTCTTATTATCGGGTTTTGTACTATGTACATCATCTAAGTTCCATATTCTTCCATAGAAAGGAATCCCTATTACAATTTTATTAGACGGCACTTGTTCTTTGATTGCATATTTAATTGAATTCTCAATAAAAGTTATACTAGCAACTGAGTTAGGATTACTTCCTTCAAAGCTTTCATCATATGTCATTATCATTAGATAATCAGCATAATTAGACAGAGCTGTATAATCATACATACCTTGCCATCCTTTATTCCAGCTTTTTGGATTAGCTGCTACTGCAACAGATACTTCTTTATGCATAGGAATTTTATTTCTAAGTTGTTTTACAAAGTTTGAGAAAGAGTCTCTACTATTTTCATTTAGCCCTTCTATATCAATATGAATACCATCAAGTTGATACTTATCCACCATATATGCAAGTTTCGACGATAGTTCATCCCTTTTTTCTAATGCTTTTATTCCTGCTTCTTTATTCCAATGATTACTAACAAACGGTACGACTTTGATACCTTTTCTATGCATTTCATTAATAAAATAATCATCGATATTATTAGTTTCAATATCACCATTATCATTAATATCAAAATAATTAGGAGAGACTAAGTTAAGAGAATTTTTAGTTTGATTTACATGTCTTATGTATGTATTAGTGTTACCTAAATAAAGATAAGACATATTAAACCTAGTATTTGCGTATAATGGTGCAGAAAATAATAAGTAAATAATAAGTAATAATATTGGTCTTCTTAGATGTAATTTATTTTTCATAACTAGATATGTATAAACTCCTTCCATTAATAGCTTATTATATGTATTATAAAAAATATTTTAACATACAATATGGATAATATATATTGTTAAATATAGGCATTAAAAAAGGGAACGTCCTTTTGGATGGTCCCCTGAAATATGTATTAAGTTAAGTCTGGTATTTCATCTAATATCCCATTAATTTTAATAAAATCATATTTTTCAATACCACATGCATCTTTAACATAGAGAATATAAGTTCCATTTTCTGTAACAGGTATATATTTGCTTTTTATTTCAAATCTATATGGGCTTTGAAAATCTTGTTGTATGTTATCTAAATTATTAGCATCTATATCAAGATTAATAATTTTAATAAGATTTTTGTTAAGTTTAATATAGTCTATCTTGTATTGATCATTTGATGATAATATTTGTTTACTCCACTCATCTCGCCATCTTACCCAACCCCATTGAACTATTTTTGATTGTTTATCTGTTATATTTAGCTTTATGATATCTTTATTTTTTGTCTGTTGTTTTAATATGTTGGTAGAATTAATAACAGGGTTGGACGTTGCTATATTAATTTTAAGTCTATTTGGTTCACTAATATTAGGACTGTAGTTTAATTCATATGGCGTACTAGGATTCTCTATATTAGGTTTATATATTATAATATTTTGCAAATCACTAATCAATTTGTCTCCTTCTCTAAAGCCTTTAGGATTATCAAATAAATCTGGAAGTTTAATTGAAATATCTATAGTATAATATCCTTTTAATAAAGGAGTAGAACTATTATTAAATACTAAACAGTTTTTATCTATAGTAAAATCATTATCTATGTTAGTATTAAAATACGTTACATTATCTATATTATATATAACGTCATCTCTTTCTATTGGAGAGTAAAACATTGGAATATTAACATATATAACTTCATCAGGAAGTAATGAAAAACTTAATCTAGCTTTAATATGTTGCATTCTATTCATTGTAATGTTACCTATAGAATCATTATTTAGGTTATCACTATCTTTTTCTAATGAAGTCATTTTCATATTTTCCAAAGGGTTACTTTCAAAAGTATGATGGTGTTGCGAATATACAACTAGTTTGTTGAAGGATATGAAAAATAAAGCTATAGTAAACATCAATATATATGTTGATAATAAATTAAACTTTTTCACTCTATACTACCTCCTTATTTCTTAAAGTTATTTTCTTATTAATGGTTATTGTACTATTATTATTTTCAAATATAATAACTAGTTTAATCAAATTACATTTTGAAAAACTATTTAGAGTAACTGGATAAGCTTTAAATTCTTTTACGTTATTAGATATGACTGTATTATTTATTAGTAATTGATTATTTTGTTTATTATGCTTGAGTGTTTTTGTATTTCCATCAGTATATAGAAATTCCATATGAGTGATTTCTACAGGGTTATTAATTACATTAGTGAGTACATTATTTGCATTACATTTAGCAACAGTAATATTATGAGCAGGCATTATAATATCACAAAGCTCATGGGTAGTATATTCAGCATTACATTGGAGATTGTTAATGTCCAATCCTGCATTGAAGCATTTTATATTAGTCATTAGATATAAGTAGATGGCAGAAGTAATAATACTGATTATAGCCATTGCGACTATTAGCTCTATAACTGTAAAACCCTTATTATCTATCTTTTTATGCACAATTACCACTCCTTAATTAATCCTCCAATTTCTAATGTTAATAAAACCGTCTAGATTAATATTTGCATTTGTTGTATTTATTTGTGAGGTAGATGCTTTTACTTCATATCCATTTCTAAATTGATAACGTAGATTTGGATTATTTGTAATTAATTGTTCTAAATAGGCTTTATCATTAATTATGTTTTTATTTCCACTGCCATGAAAATATATATTACCAGTTGTTATAATTGCCCCCGTAAAATTAACATTTCCAGTAATATAGATATCACCCTTAGCTATAATAATTCCTTTTTTCATCTGTGAATTATCAGTATAGTTAATACAAGTTATGTTTTCATTAACATTAGATAAGGAAGTAGGACTATTAGTACCTTTTATCCATAACACATTGTTTTCGTTATTGTTAATATACATAATGTCATCTTCAATTATATTAGCATTGGACTCTAAATTTCTTGGTATATTTTCTGTATAAGTAAAATACTGCTCTATTGGAAGTTTGTTGTCTGATAAATAATCATTTTTATTACTATCCATATAACTAATATAATTATTATATAGAATTGGTGCATCTTGTTCTATATGTTCAGCAGCTTCATTAACAACTGGATATAAGGTTACTTCATTATTTCCTGCTTCTCTATATATCATTAATCCTGCCATTCTTAATATTTTATTATTGTCTGGATTATTATAATCTGGTTTAGGTATATCAATTCCATAATCAGAATCTGAAGAACCAATATTAATAAGCTTTTCATAAGGAGGTGTATTAATAATCTCCAGAAAATATTTGCTCTTATCAATAACTGAAAGAGGTTTATTAGACTTATATTCATGTGCAAGAGATATTATATTACCATTATATAAATAGTTTTTGAATCCAATCTTACTATGATGATACTTAGAATACATATTATTATTTTCAACTGAATATATAAAATAATTTCCTTTTATTGATATACTTTCTCCAGATACATATGTATAGTTTTTGTTCTCTTTAAAGTGAACATGACTTGTACCTCCAATAAAAATACCGTTTTTATAAGGAGTATAATCATTATGTGATCCTGTTATTTTAAGAAACCCATTAGCAGGTGTGCCAAATACTTGTTTACCATCTACATAAGAAGGAATATTGATTAAAATACAACTGCTTGAATCATGTTTTTCACTATCTCCTCCTGTGGAAAAACCGTAATAACTTCCGTCAATTGATATAATACCACCTGTTCCATTAAGTTCAATATCATCTTTAGTAAATACGTTACCTTCATTAACTTCAATAATAGATTTTTTTCCTTGAGCTGCTAAACTATTACATATTATATTTCCTCTTGATAATGATATTTTTGAGTTTATTCCTTTTGTTTGAATAGTACTATTAGTTATCAAATTTCCCTTTACAGTCATTTCACTATTATTACTGTTTAAAATTATTCCTTTATACTCTGATATATCAACAATATTAGGTTTAATTGAGTCTTGATTCACAGTACCATAAGAAAAAATATCACCAGTTACATTAACATTACAAGGTCCATTTATTATAATATCTTTATCAGCTGCTAGTGCATATTTCCATATAGGGACACCTACAAAAGCTTTTTTAACAGTTGTAATTTTAATAGGCATTTTTTCAGAAGTTATAATAATATCTGCGTTAATTGCTTTTTTTAGCCCATCTATTGTTTGGAAAGTTGATTGATAATTAAGTGTATATTCATTGTTAGAATCATTAAATTTTTTAATACGTAATACTTTAATGTTAAGTTTTTTTGATTGATTAGAGCATTGATAATTTGAACTATCACTTAATATATTTATGAAATTTATATTATTGATAAAAGTTGTAAATGAATCTTCAAATTTATTGTTATAATATTCACTGACCAGATTTTCGTTAAGGCTACCATCTTCATTATAATATTTATCTTTAGAAGTTTCAGTTACTAAACCTTCATCAGCTTCTTCTTTAGCATGGGAAATTGCTTCTTCTAGCTTCTTACCTATGATAGCATACGCTTCTTCTAAGCCTGATTCTGCATAGTATAGATTTTGTCTTTGCTTATTATACATTACATTAATTTTAGTCTGAGTTATAATCGCTGATAGCAATATAGTTCCAAGTACAGTAAGCATAGATATTGTTATAATTATAAGAAGTAAAGTAGAGCCACTATTATCTTCTTTTATTTTACAGGAAAGTTTCTGTAAACTCATATAATAATTACCTACCTTCCTTTTTTTGTTCCATTAAGTTCAACTAATTGTTGGGATTGTTTTGACACAGTTACTTTAACATTATAAAGCCATGCAAATGAATTATCTTTGGACATATTATAATAGACAGTTGTAGTTCCTTCCATGCATTGAGTCTTAACGTTATTATATAAATCCGTTTTATTTCCTACTACAATTGCTTTTAGAGGTTTTTTCATGAAATTATATACTTTGTAATTAAAACAAATATTATCTTCAAGGATACCATTCGCAATTATTCTAAATTGAGATGATAACTTTTCTTCATTAACATTGAAAGAAGCACATATTTTTTTCGTACTATTATTAAAATAACCTATATCCACTTGATGCTTATTAGTATATTCATTTTTATACATATATTGGATAAACCATTCATATCTTGGTATTGTAAACATTGAAGATGTAATACTAATTGATTCATGTTGAGTACCTACTTCATATTTTATATATGCTTCATTATTGGCAGTGTCTATTTCTATAATGAAATCGTAATTATCTTTAATATTTTCAGTATTAGACAAACCTATCTTATAAGGATCATCATTAGCTCCATCAACTTTACTAATAAGTGATGATATTCTATATTCCCCAATTTCCTCATACTCAACTGTACCTATTTCAAATGTTCCTAATGATGCAGATTTTATTTCTTCAAGTTTGGAACTAGCTAATTGATTAATCTGTATTTGTTCTCTAGCTCTTATAGTACTGAGTAAAGAATTGGAGAATAGATTTGCAAGGGGAACTAGGATAACACCTAAAATAGCTATGCTAACAATCACTTCAAGTAGTGTTGTCCCTCTTTGCTCTTTTATTATATTTATTAATAATTTATACATTTATTTCACCTTGACTTTACCTTCTAATGTTTCTATTTTAACTCTAGGGAGCTTCTTGTCATCATTACATATATATATTAATATTTGTTTATCTGAATTATTTTTTATATCCAAACTAATAGTATTTTCATCATTTATAGAAATTCTATCTTTACTAAATACTTTTAATAAAATAGTATCTTTTGGAAAGAATAAGATACCTTGTTCATTGTTTATTGGATAAATCTCATTTCCTATACTATATTTATAATAATAGTAGTTATTAATCTTATTTATCTCTAGATATACTTGTTCATTATGTTTATTATCACTATGAATATATGTTTCACCAGTTTTGTCATCACCTTTTGCTATTGTAACTGCTGGATAATCTGAAAAAACGGAGTCTAGTTTAATTAAAAAATCTATGGGTTGTTCACCTTTATCGCTTTTATCAATAATGTAATTGACATTAAGAGCATCTTCAAAGCTTTCAAAAGGTTTGAAAATAACTTCTTTCCCTATAGATATTTGTTCTAAATTAACATCATTAACAGTAAGTTCTTTGTCTTCCATTCCATATATAGAAATATCAAATTGTCCATTGATTTGATTATTAATTATATCACTGTTCATTGTGATTGATTCAATCATCATATATAGTTCGTTATTAGAAATCCAATTAATAAGCTCTTTTATATTATTATAAGTTCCAGTATAATCAAAAGATATTTTAATATTAAAACCTCTTAGATCTATATTTTCTTCATTAATATATTCTTTTTTACCTAGATTAATTGTATTAGTTTTAATTGGTACTTGATTTTTTAGTTCATTTATAAGATGTAGAATTCTTTCTTGGGTTATTTCAGGTAGTAACGTTTTATTAAGTAATTCTAGTTTCATATTATTTTCTTTTATTTTGCTTTTTAGAATTTCTTTTTCTCTAGAAGTACTTGTATATATATCTTGTTCCTTTTGTAGAGTAGTTACTTTCATGGCTAATTCCCTTTTGTAATTAATAAGTGGCTTATAGCCAAAGGAGTATATTATTGTCGTCAATATAACAATAACTAGAATTACAGTAAGTCTTACTTCACTTTTCTTCAACTTCATCTTTAGAACCTCCTTCACTACTTAATCGGCATATCATATTAAAGGAGATAAATTGTTCCTCTTCTATATAATTAATTACAGGTACATAAACTTGTTCCATTATGGGAATGTTTTTTATATTTCTAAGTAAAGCAGCTAGAGTAAGCTCATCATTAGCAACTCCAGATATTGTAATATTATTAGATTGGGCATTAAGCTCTATGTAAAATATATTACTTGGCATACTATCTTCCATAACTTCAATTATTTTACAGTAATATTTACTTGGAGAGTTTGTCTTAATAAGAAAATCTTGTTTAGTTTTTAGTTTTTTGGAACTTAATATGTATTGTTGCTTTAATTCTAGTAATCCTTTATGTTTAATACCTTCAATATTATCTTCTAACTTAGTTATTTCATTTTTATAAGTTAATATATCTTTCGTAGGTATTCCCATTATTATAATCATTATTAATATACAAATGAAACTTATAGAAATATACTTAAACTTCTTCTTTTTTTTATGTTGTTTACTAATAATATCTCTTGGCATAAGATTCATATTAGATAAGCTTGATCCGATGCAATTAGAATATACATTAATAGGAGTTTTAAGAGTAAGATTTTTATCTATTTTAATATTATTAAATGATTTAATTATAGTAGTTTGTATGTTAAAGGATGATTCTACCAAGTTATCTATACCATTAATATTAGAACTACCATTAATTAGATATATTTTATCTATACTATTATTTCTATCTCTTGATTGGTAAAAGTAAAAATACCTTTCAATTGAATCAAAAATATGTAAAAAAGCTTCTTCAACTTCCATATTTAATAAACTTGAGTTATTTTTGTTATTAGTTAATTCATTGGTGTTAAGCCATAATTCAGCTTCTTGCAAACTCATGTTACCAATATTAATAAGTTTTTCTAATACAAAATAAAGCCCATAATCTATGCTTTTACTGAACTTTTGAATACCATTAGTAAATATAGATATAGTTGACATACTATAGCCTAAGTCTAGTATCATAAAATTTCCATCATATTGTTCTTTTCTTATAAGATGTGTAATACTATTTCCGTTATAATCAATACGACATAGCTTCAAACCACATTTATTTATAAGATCTATATATTGCTTAGCCATATATATTGGTATAACAATCATATTAATTCTATATCTATTACAATATTCATCTTTTTCTTCTTCCAGTATAGTATAATCAAGTATATATTCATCCATATTAAAAGGAAATGCATCTACAGCATTAAGATTAACAAGTTGTTTAATATTTTTTTTCTTTGTTTTTGGTAAAATTACTTCTCTTGAAATAATTTTACTGCTAGAAATAGATATAACAACTTGCTTAGTTTTAATGGAATGTTCATTTATGAAACTTTTTATTATATTAGTTAGTGAATCACTATCATAAATATGCCCATCCTCAATAGATTTATCTGGTGTTGATATTATATGAGCATTTAGTAATGTAATAGTATCTTTTTTGCTTTTTGTTTCAGTTATTTTAATATATCTATTACCAATATCTATATTTAGTAAAGTCAAAGATATTTCTCCTCCTTAGATGTAATAATTTTAATTAGCACTACTTATCGTAAAATAATCTCCATATTCAACTAAGATAATTGCACAATAAATATACTATTTTGCAATTATCTTAATTAATAATAATTTATAGAAATAAATTATAGTACCATATGATAAGTTTTTCTCCATAGAAAAAAGCTATAATTATCCCCAATGACAAATATGGTGCAAAAGGAATTTTATCTTTTCTTGAGTGCAGTTTAATTAATATTAGAATTATTGAGATAATACTACCTATAAAAGATGCAATAAATAATGATAATAAAACATTTTTCCAGCCTATAAACCATCCTGCTACAGCTAACAGCTTAATATCTCCCCCACCTATTTTGTTATTAGCTATAACATATAATAATATAAGTGGTATACTTCCTATAATGAATCCCCAAAAACCATATAATAATTGCTTTGTAATAATAGAATATATAATACCTAATATTAATAAAAACATAATAAGTCCATTAGGTATTATATAGTACTTTATATCGATGATTGAAATTACTAATAATGATGAAAATAACGTACATCCTATTATCATGTTAACTGAGTAGCCTAAGTAATGCCAAATAACCCCATATGCTATCATATTAGTTAACTCGATTATTGGATAGATTATACTTATTTTGCTATGACAAATTCTGCAACGTCCTCTCAAGATCAAATAACTTATAATAGGAATTAAATCATACCATTTAATTTTGTTATTACAAAATATACAGTGTGAGGGAGTAATTATAATACTCTCTTTCCTTGGAATTCTATATATGCATACATTAAGAAAACTGCCAATTAATAATCCTAGTACGTATGGCATAGCTTAGTAAGATCTTTCTATATCAGTTGTACCATCAGATATAACAATTCTATTTGCACTTACATCTATAATTACATAAAATTGTGCATCATTAACTTTTGACTGTGGTAAGTCAGTAGAAGAAAGATATTTTAGTATGCCATTTTTAAAATTAACACCAGCTTGTTCTCTAGTATCTGCATCATTACTTGGTTCACCATCTAAGGTCAGATATGATAAAGTTGCATTAGCAATAGCTTCAACAGTAGCATCATCAGCCTTTTGTTTAGAATCATCTAGATATCCTTGTACACTAGGTACTGTGATTGCCGCTAATACCCCAATAATTGCAATTACAATTATTATCTCAATTAATGTAAATCCCTTCTTATCATTTTTTAATTGATTAATTTTCTTGCATTTTTTCATCTTTACCCACTCCCTTATAATTGTTTAAAAAGATAATTTATAAATGCTCTTTATATTATTATTTACTAATGCTACCGTATATGCTAAACATAGGTTGAATAATAGATAATACAATAAATCCAACAATAATAGCTAGTATAACAATAATAATAGGCTCTATCATAGTAGTAAGTTGTGTTACAGCAGTGTCTACTTCATCATCATAATAATCAGCCACTTTTTCCATAATACTTTCAAGAGTTCCTGTTTCTTCACCAATTTTAATCATATGTATTACCATTGGTGGGAATATATTTAGATTTCTTAAAGGTGTTGAAAGCTCAATGCCCCTACTTACTTCCTCTGTTGCATTTAATAATGCTTTCTCAACTACATAATTATCAACTATCTTAGCAACTATTTCTAATGCTTTTATAAGAGGAATTCCCGACCCAAGTAAAGTACTTAAAGTACTAGTAAATCTAGCTGATATAACTTTTTTATTTAGCTTTCCAAATATAGGAAGTTTTAACTTAATATTAGAAAACAATAATTTACCTTTTTCGCATCTACTGTAATAACGAAAAAGTAAAAACATACCTAATATTACTAATATAACTGCACACCAATATTTTTTTAGAAAAGTACTAATAATAATGAGTATTTTAGTTGTAGCAGGTAGTTCGCCGCCTATATCTGTTAACATATCTACGAATTTTGGTACTACATAAGTTAATAATATAGTAATTACTATAATTGCAATGACCGATACTATTGCAGGATAAGTAATCGCTTTTTTAATATTTTGCTTTAATTTATTTTCTTTTTCAAAGTGCTTTGCCATTTTATCAAATGCTATATCTAATCTACCACTAATTTCTCCTGCTTTTACCATATTAATGAGAATAGAAGGAAAAGTATTTCCATGAAGCTTCATACTTTCTGAAATAGGCTCACCGCCTTTAACAGATTCATACATTTGATTTGTAATATCACATAATTTCTTATTAGAAGTTTGCTGTTTTAGAATGTTAAGAGCTTCTAGTGCAGTAACTCCCGCATTAATTATATTAGAGAATTGCCTACAAAAAATAGCTAAGTCTTTGGAACTTACTTTATTTGTGAAGTTAAAGGAGATGTCTTTTTGTAATACACCTAATTTAACTACTTCCATTGGATAGAACCCATTTTCTTTTAATAATATAAAAACCCCTTTTTTATCTTTTGATTCAATTTTACCTTTTATTCTTTTACCTTGATTATTTAGCGCTATATAAGTAAATTCGGGCATACAAAACCTCCTTAATTAATATGTAATTAAAAGTTATTCAATTGAAGAAGCAATGTTAACAAACTCTTCATAAGAGGTTATTCCATCTAGAACTAGTCTAATAGTATTTTCTTTTAGTGATTTCATACCTTCTATAATTGCTTGTTTTTTTAACTCTTCAGAAGTGGCGTTTTCATTAATTAACATCTTAATTTTATTAGTAACAGGCATTATTTCGTATACACCTATTCGACCATAATATCCTGTGAATCCACATTTAATACATCCTTGTGGTTCATATATTATTGAATTGTTGTAATCTGCTTTCAGTATTATTTTTTCCTGTTCATCTATAGTATGAGGTTTCTTACAATATGGACATAATTTTCTTACTAATCTCTGAGCGATAACCCCCACCATTGAAGCAGCAAGCAAATATCTCTCAACACCCATATCAGCTAAACGTATAATTGAACTACTTGCATCATTAGTATGAACGGTACTTACAACTAAATGTCCCGTTATAGAAGCTTTTACAGCAATACTTGCAGTTTCATCATCTCTAATCTCGCCTATCATTATTATATCTGGATCTTGACGTAATATTGATCGAAGTACAGAAGCAAAACTAACGCCTATTTTTGTATTAACTTGAACTTGATTAATTCCTTCTAGTTTTGCTTCGACAGGGTCTTCAACTGTGACAACATTAATGTCTTCGTTATTTAATTCATTTAGTGCAGTATATAATGTAGTTGATTTTCCACTTCCAGTAGGGCCTGTTACAAGAATTATTCCATATGGGTTATTTAATATATTATTGAATTTTTCAAGATCATCTTGAAAGAAACCAAGGTGCTCTTTTTTTCTATTAAAACCTAATTTATCTGTTATTCTCATAACAACTTTTTCACCAAAAACTGTTGGTAATATAGATATCCTTAAATCGTATTCTTTTACATCATATTTAATTCCTAGTCGTCCATCTTGAGGTTTTCTCTTCTCGGAAATATCAAGACCTGACATGATTTTAATACGAGCAACAATTGCTGATAAAAGAGTTTTATCATATGTTACATACTGTTGCAATTTACCATCAATTCTATAACGAATTCTAATATCTTTATCATAAGGTTCTATGTGTATATCACTTGCTCTACTGCCAATGCCTTGCTCAATAATTGTATTGACTATTTTAATAATAGGTGTACTTTTAATCAACTCTTTATTATGATTAGATTCATGATTATTTTCTTCTATTTCTATTTCTTTATCTTTCTTATATTGCTCTGCCGCCTTTAGAGCACTTTGTGTACTATAATGTAAATCAATATTTTTAACAATACTATCTTCTTCTGAAAAATATGTAACTAATTTTAAACCAGTAAATAGATTGATATCATCTATTGCATATATATCTAATGGATCTACCATTGCAATATGCAAGTAATTATTTTCAATTTGGAAAGGTAAAATCTTATGCTTTCTAACTAGTTTTTCATTCACCTTCAAAATAGCTAATTGGTCTATTTCTATATCATTTAGATTGATATATTTTATACCTAGTTGTTTTTCTAGCATTTTATACATACACTTTGGAGTAACATGTCCAAGGTCTATTAAGATTTTGCCAAGTTTTCCTCCTTGAGATTTTTGAATATTAAGTGCTTGTAATAATTGATTCTCTGTTATTATATTGTTTCTTATTAGCAATTCTCCTAATCTAAGCTTTTTATGTTTTATAATAATCCCATCCTTATATTTGCTAGGTCAACCTATAGCTAATAACAAATATATTGTTAATAAACTAATTAAATTATATAGTTAATATTATGAGTGAAAATTATGTAGAATTTATGATTGGTCAATTTGATGAATTGTTATATTATCATGTAATGATATTTAGTTAGAATTCAGTAGTATTCAGAATTATATAAGTCAATATACGTAATATTATATATAAATATGTAATATTATTTCTATAATTTTAGTATAAATCATAAACAAGTATTAGTCAACTGAAATATTAGAATTGCAATTATTGATATATATACTTTAGTGATTATAGATGATTTGTACTAAATATTTATTACTAAGAAATAATTATCTATGTCAATATAGTTAAAACTGTCTATAGATTGACTGTTATAAAATAATATACTAAAATAGCATTTGTGTAATACATATACCATCTCTAAGTAAAAATAGAATATTAAAAAAGTATTTCATTATAGTTTAATGAAATACTTTTTTATCTTATCATATATACGAGCTTAACGTATAATAATATATATTTTAATTATTATTATGAAAGTAGAATTACATTTCACTTGGTAATACTAGGTTCAAGATTACTCCTATTAAAGCAGCAATTGCAAGTCCTGATATTGTTAATGAGTCAACTAATGGGAAACTATTAACACCAATACCTATTACTAGTATTATTGCTGAAATCATTAAGTTTCTACTATGAGCAAAGTCAAGGTTTGCATTGATTAAGATTCTAACACCAACACTGGCTATCATACCAAATAATATTATACTAATACCACCCATTACTGGAGCAGGAATTGTTCTAATTACAGCACCGAATTTTCCTATCATACTAAGTACAATTGCAAATCCAGCAGCTATTCTAAGAATCTTTGGATCATATACTTTTGTTACTGCAAGTACTCCTGTATTCTCACTATATGTTGTATTAGCAGGTGCACCGATTAATCCAGCAAACATAGTTGCTACACCATCACCTAACATAGTTCTATGAATACCAGGATCTTCTAAGAAATTCTTACCAACTACTGCACCATTTGTTGTTATATCACCAATGTGTTCAATGAATACAACAAGTGCAATAGGTGCAATGGCAATAATTCCAGAAGCTGTAAATGAAGGTAATCTAAAAATTTGTTCAGTTACATGAGTATCACCTAATGTAAACCAATGTGCGTTTTGAATAGCTGTTGTGTCAAGTAAACCAAGAGGTATACATACTAAATAACCAACTGTTACAGAAATTAAAATAGGTACTAGTTTAAAGAAACCTTTTGAAAAAATTGAAATAACAACCATTGTAATAACTACTATAGAAGCCACTAATGCATATGTACCATTAAAAACATTATCTTTAAAGAAAGCACTATTAGTAGCTACAGGACATAATCTAAGTCCGATTACAATAATAATTGGCCCAGTTACGATTGGTGGAAATAATTTTTTGATTTTATCAACGCCTACATAATAAATAATAACTGCCATTAACACATATATTATACCAGCTACTATAATACCACCTTTTACAAGTGATAAGTTATGAAGATAATCGGCTCTTGGCATTGTAGATATATCTTTTAATTGGTCAGGATTTAATGTAACTGAAATAGCTCCTATAAATGCAAAACTAGAACCTAAAAATACTGGTACTTTTCCTTTTGCACATATATGAAATAATAAAGTTCCTACACCAGCTGCAAGTAGTGCTATAGCTGGGTCAAGTCCTGTTAAAAAAGGTACGAGGACAGTTGCGCCAAACATGGCTAATACGTGCTGAAGACCTAAAATAAGTTTTTTTCCTGTTGATATGTTTTCCATAATAAAACTACCTCCTGTATTCTCATTTAAGAGTTTATTATTAGGGAAATCTTTAAATTATCTGAACAGTATCTTCTCCATCAATCTCCTGTAATCTAACATGCACTACTTCATTATGTGAAGTTGGGAGATTTTTTCCAATATAATCTGGTGTTAAAGGTAATTCTCTGTGACCTCTATCAATTAATGTTGCAAATTGTATCTTCTGTGGTCTACCAGCATCCATAATTGCATCAATTGCTGCTCTACAAGTTCTGCCGGTAAATATTACATCATCAACTAATACTATGATTTTACCTTCCACGTCAAAATCTATTGGATTATTAATTATAGGTTGTGGAGATTTTTGTTGAAGGTCATCTCTGTAGAATGTTATATCAACAGTTCCAAGAGGAACGTCAATACCTTCAAATGCTTTAATCTTCTTTACTATTCTGTCCGCTAATGGAACTCCTCTCGTCTTAATTCCTAAGATAACAACGTCTTCAACACCTTTGTTTTTTTCTATTATTTCGTGTGAAATTCTTGTTAGAGCTCGCCCAATAGCTTTGTCGTCCATTAATACTTTCATAAGTTCACCTCATAATTTTATTATAGTACGAAAAAAAGACCTCTTGATGCGCTCAAGAAGTCATAGTTTACATAACTATGTTCGGTAAAACTTCTTACTAGCATCTCTGTACTAATTTAAAGAAATCTTGTTATTTAATTCTATAATAATCTACCACATATTTTTATAAATGTCTACACCTTTTTTAGAAATAATTTATTTTTCTTCCAAAAGCTTGTCTACATCAACAATTTGTGATTGTTCATTATTAATTAATTTTACTTCTGCTGTTTCATTATTAGTATCAATACTTATTATCCATATTGGTTTTCCATCATACTCAACATCAATAACGCCTTTTGAATGCAATATTTCTTCTGCTCTTCTAATATCCATATTTCATACCTCACTTTAATAGTTTATAATTTTCATAAATAATATTATTTATTTAAGTTAGTATAAGGATTTAACCTATTACTTATCCCAAATCTTAATTTTTCTTATAAAATATAAGCATATTATTTGTGCACTACCAATAAAAAGTAAAAAATAGTTAAGAGTACGATCATGTTGAACAAATGAGAGTAATAATATAAGTATTGTTGTACTAATTAATCTTCCAAAATCAAGCATTATTTCTTTATTAATAATATATTCTATTCTATATTCTTCTTCACCACAATAATCTAATATATTAAAAGTTGCAGAGTATATAGGTATAAGGAAAAATGGACTAAATATCGAACTAATAATTGTATATATTACTAAAAATGTATAATTTATTTCAAATACCAGACCAATTATAGCTATGAATAGAAAAATTGCCCCAACATGCATAGATACAAGCCTTTTTTTGGGCTTTATGATCTTTTGTTCAAGTAGATTTGCTCCACATGCTATAATTGCTCCTATAAAAGTTAGTTTACCTAGAGCAATTTCACTACCTGTAGTTTTATATATTAATATTGTAATTAGAAATATAATAACAACATCTCTTAATCCCCAAGTTAATATTAATCTTCTAAAATTGCACCAATCGTTTGTATTCTTTTTTAATATTTTTTTAAACGCTAATTCTGTTGAATATGTCTCAGTTTTAATAAAAAAACTAACAATTATTTGAATAATAAATAATACTAATGAAATAAAAAAAACAATATAATATCCTCTTAGATCTTGACTACTTTCAATAATATATGCGGCGGAAATAGGAGCTATTGAAGCAGTAGCACTTGCAATAGTACCGTAAAATCCATTAAATGTATCTCTATTTTTCGTAGAAGTAAAATCAAAAGTTAATACATCGAATGAAAGCCAATAAAACCCTGCTGAAATTCCAAATAATATTCCAAAAATATAGATATAATCAGTAATTGATTCTCTTAATAAGAGTATACCTGAAAAGAAAATTATAAAGGAAAATATACCAATTCTTAGAGACCATATACCATTTTTTTTCTTAGATAACCAACCTGCTATAATAAATGTAATAGGTACAAAAATATGATGCATCAACTGATACGATGCAATAAGTATAAAACTATTTGATTTTTTCCATAAAAAGATATTTACAAATACATTAGATAACCCCATAGCTAAAGTAAATAACCCACTTATGACTAGAAGAATTTTAGCTTGTTTTGACATATAATCCTCCATGTATATTTATTTCAATGATTAGTGTGTGCTATTTACTTAAAATTTATCTATATAAAATTAAAAAGTTATTACTCTCTAAAACCAAATAAATCTAATATTTTTGAACCAAGCTTTCTATTTTTCCCAATATAAGGATAACAATGAATGTGTATTGCTGGATTAAAATTAAGTTCAATAATTGCGTAGTTATCTTTTGCATTTGCTTCTATGTCTTTTATCATCATATCTACGCCCACAATAGATGCAGAAACAGCTTTAGCTGACTTTATCGCTATATTTTTTAATGAGTCAGATATGTCATCTGTATAATCAATACTATCTCCGCCAGTACTTATATTGGAATTCTCTCGTAAGTAAACTAATTGATTTTTTTCTAATACAGAGTCAAAATCTAATCCTTGACTAGCTAAGAACATCTTTTCTTCAATACCTAATTTGATTTTTTGTAGAGGTTTTCTATATCCTTCTCCTCGTAATGGATCTTTATTTTTTATTGCAACTAATTCTTCTATACTACGTGTTCCATCACCTGTTACATTTGCTGGAACACGATGTAAAACTCCTACAACTTCATTATCAATAATAAAAACTCTATATTCTTTACCTTCAATGAATTCTTCTATTAAAACTGTATCATCATTACCAAAAGCTAAGTCAAGTGCCTTATTATATTCCTCTTTTGTAAATGCGCTTTTGAATATTGTAATGCCAATACCAAAATTAGTTGAATTAGGTTTAATTACAATGGCTTTATTCTTATATATATTATAATCATTTTTAGCTAAAGAAAGGCTATTATATGCTTTACCCATAGGTACTTTAATATCAGCTTTTTCTAATATATGTTTTGTAACAAGTTTATTTTCCATAACTAGGACACAACTATAAGTGTCTTTTGATGTTTTAGTAGCTTGTTTAACATATTCAGTTTTATTGTTGTAAGTTAATGATATAAAATTCTCATTTTTATCAAGTATTTCTACTTTCACTCCTCTTTTTAATGATTCAAGAATTAAAATCTGAGTTGAAAGTTCCATATCTTCATAACCAATAAAATTAAATTCTTTGGAAATACTATCCACTCTATATTGTATTGCTTTTTCAAGATGAAAACTAATAAATCCTTGATTTTTAATTTTATCATATAATACACAAGAATATAATTTATTATGATTATCAATCATATCATGATAGATATCTAATACATGGTTTAGATACGTTTCTCGTTCACCGATAATAGTAGTTATCTCTCTTAATTTGTTAATAATATTCGTAGATATTTTTTTAATAGAAATTAATTCTTCATTATATATAATGTCTATTTCTTTTTTTCTTCCATTGTCCGCTACTTGTAAATGGTTATGTAAAGATTCATTAAATGTTATTTCATCAAAATTATTTTCATCTAACAAAAACGCAAAAATCATAAATAAATGAACAAAGTATAGGTCTTCAAGACTTATTCCAAGTTTATATAAAGGATTAATATCTAGCAGGCGAAGTTCTAAGTATTCAATACCATATTCTTTTAGTGCACTAAGATTACCCTTACTATTTTTAGGACGAATAACGTTATAGTATTCTTTGGAACTTATTAATTCCCCATCATTAATTAACTTTTTAATTCCATTGATATAATTGTCTAAACTATCTAGTGGAACATAGTAGTTATTAATATTTTTGTAACCACATTTACCATTACGTACAGATGCCGTATAATTACAGCTAATACCTTCTGGTATTTTATTATAACATTTATTACAATAATCAATATATGATTCATGAATTGCAGGGCTACTTCCTAATAATCTAACAATAAACCAGCTATATTTTGTAATGTTTTTTGCGATTTTTAGATAAATACCATCTTTAAAATCTCTATAAGTAATATCACTGTTCATACATTCATGAAGTCTTTTCAAAAAACTTTCATTAAAAGAAAAATTATAATGAATTCCTGATATTAATTGTTTTTTTCTTCCATATTTATTAGCTAAATATTCTCTATATAAATTTTGATTATCTTTAATACTAGTGCTGTTAGTATAATAAGTAGCTATAGGTATTTCTTCCTCTGAAGGTAAAATAGGTGGAGTGCTTTGTGGCCACAGATATTCATTATCTAAACTAACAGAAACAATATTTTGAATAGTATCAAGAAAAGAATAGACCTCTTCTAGTGAATTTAGTGCAGGGGTTATCATTTCGATTTGACTTTCGGAAAAGTCTGTTGTTATATATGGATTAGATAACTTGTTACCAAACGCTTTCGGATGAGGTGTAGTGGCAAGATTACCTATATCATTAACTCGTACATTTTCTTTTTCAAGCCCAAAATTACCATTAAGTAATTCTATCACAAGATTGTTTTCTTTTATAATATGTAACAATTCTTTGTCAAAATTAAACATGAAGTATCACTCCTCAATAACTTCAAATATTAAAAAACTATCTAAGCATATTTTAGATAGTTTTTTCCATTATATAGTATATGTATGATTTTTTCTAGTATTTATTTAAAAATATTCTAAGTAATTTTTTTTACTTTTGGAATTCCTAGTAAAATAGCTATTATTGCAGTAAAGCCCATTAAGTATGGATAATATAGATATTTCATGATTGAGAAAGAGGATATTCCTGCAATGCTACCTGCAAATAATAATTGTGCTCCATATGGAATAATTCCTTGGCAAAAGCATGAAAATGTATCTAATATACTAGCTACTTTACTAGGTTCTACTTCATATTTATCTCCGATATCTTTTGCAATAGGTCCTGACATAACAATGGCTATCGTATTATTAGCTGTACAGATATTTACTAAGCTTACTAATAATCCAATTCCTAATTCTGCACCTTTTTTAGTATGTATTCTTTTAGTAATAAAGTTAAGTATATAATTAATGCCTCCATTATATTTTATAATCTCTACCATTCCTCCTACTAAAAGAGAAATTATTATTATTTCTGTCATACTCATTATACCGCTTTCTATTGCTTCAAATAATCCCCATATGTCAAAAGAATTGGTTAATATACCTACAATGCCAGCGAATAAAGTTCCACTAACTAATACAATCATTACATTAATGCCAAGTAATGCAGAGATAATTACAAATAAATATGTCAAAACTTTTATAATGCTATAACTATAATTATCTTCTAAATGTATGCTATTTCCCATATTCATTGTAATAAATATAACAAAAGTTATTACAGCAGCAGGGATTACAATTTTAAAATTCATTTTGAATTTATCCTTCATTTGACATCCTTGAGTTTTGGTTGCAGCGATTGTTGTATCTGATATCATAGATAGATTATCACCGAACATAGCGCCACTGACTACTGCACCAACTGCAAGCCCTATAGGAATTCCTATTTTGTCTGCTATTCCAATTGCAATAGGTACTAAAGCAATAATAGTTCCTAGAGATGTTCCTATAGATAATGATATAAAACATCCAATTATAAATACTCCAGCTATTAAGATGTTTCCTGGTAAAATACTAAGTCCTAAATTAACTGTAGATTCTACTGCACCCATTTCTTTTGCTACACCAGCAAATGCACCAGCCAAAATAAAAATAATACACATTAATATGATATTAATGTTACCTGCTCCAGAACAGAAGATCTCAACTTTCTCATGTATTGACTTATTTCGATTCATCAAAATTGCAACAATACTAGATATCAAAAATGCCACGCTTACAGGCATTTTATAAAAATCACCAACTATAATAGATGTTACAAGATATAGCACTAAAAAAACTGCTAAAGGTATTAGTGCTAATGGATTTGCTTTTTTCATTAATAGTCCTCCTTTAAGCTATAAATATGAATATAAATAAGAGGATAAAAAAACTTCTCACTCGTAGATAAGCAAGAAGTTATTATCATTTCTTATCTATCAGGTTATACCTGCTGGAATTGGCACCACAAAACATAATGTTTTAGGTTGCCGGGTTTCATAGGGCCAGTCCCTCCACCTCTCTGGATAAGATCCATTATTAATTTTTATTTGTTGTAATAGTATTATAAGAAAAAAATGCATATAAGTCAACATTTTTTTGCAAACTTTACATAATGTAGTTATAGTCAACCAAGTGAGTTCTTCATTTTATTTTTAGCTTCGTACATCTTTAGATCAGCAATATGTATAATTTGGTCTAACGTCTTACCATCATCAGGATAAGAAGCAAATCCAATACTTGGAATAATATCAATACTAATGTCATGATATCTGAATTGTACAACAGAGTCTTTAATTATTACACTTTCTATATATTGAAGTTCGTTTAGTTGTTTACATTCAGAAACTGTAATTAAAAACTCATCTCCACCTAATCTAAAAACTTTTTTATTAGGAATGTTTATAGACTGTAGTTTTTTAGCAAATTCCATTAATACCAAATCTCCAATTTTATGTCCATAGTTATCATTGACACTTTTGAATGAATTAATATCAAGTAGATAGAAACCAATAAGTTCATTATTAAATTCAGCTCTTTTTTGAATCATATTGTAAAAATTAGCTAAATAATTCCTTGTATGTACTCCGGTTAAATAATCATTCATTACTTGATTTTTTAACTTGAATCTTGTTTGTATTAAGATAAAAAGAATTGTACCAATTAGTATACTTATTATACTAGAAAGTATTATTGATCCGTTAATTATTACGTTATTTCTGCCCCATCCTTCTAACGGCTCAACAGCAACTAACCATTTATTATTAAGAATTTCTATACTCAGCTTGTTTTTGCTTCTATCAACTATATCTGCATCACCAAAAAAAGGACTATAAGGATATAAATCTTCGTTATATATAGCAATATTTAATTCTAACTCATGAGATAAATTAGTTAATTCATTCATATATTTATCAGCATCTAAAACAATACTTATCTGTCCCCAATATACTTTTTCCACTACTATAGGTAAACGAATTATAAATCCTCTGCCACCTTGAACTAAATTAATTGGCCCAATAAATAAAGGCTGTAGAGTGTTCTTGACTTTTAATATATCTACTTTTTGTGCAGGTATATTAGTTAAGTCTACACCAATGACTTTTTCATTATCAGTTTTTGGGTAATTCCATATGACTGTAGTATCTTTTATGATACCTATATTACGAATAATCCCTATATGATTAGCTAGTAATCTATCTAAAAACTCATTTACATCATCTTCTGACATAGTTGGATTAATTTCAAAATATGCAAGATAACCTTTTAATAAATTGGTATTTTCATTAAGTTTTGCTTCTGCACTAGATTTGAATTGAATGAATTTTTCAAGAACGGAAATCTGCTCTTTTTCTTTTTGCCGATTTGCTACAGTATGGATACTAAGATAAAAAATACTAATAAGTAGAACACTTGTCAGTATACCTATACAAATGGAATATAGATATTGTTGTAATATCTTATATTTCATAACCTCCCTCCTTTATTAAGCGAATTATATAATTTGTCATATTATGTGATTAGGAGGATAATTGACAATTACATTTATGTAACTATACCTATCTTATACTATATATATTAACATAATTTCCTATCCAGTACAATAAACAATTGGAATGAATCTAATACTAACAAATAAATCAAAATCATTTTTAATAAAATGCTATACTAATAAGTTAGTTTTTCAATTTCATCAAACATTCTATTCTTATTAATAATCTGAATATAGTTATCATAAGTAGTGCTAGTACGGCTGTGACCTAATATATCACTTACAATTCTTACTGGTACACCACTATCTAACAGATATGTTGCAAAAGTATGTCTTAAACTATGAGGTGTAATTTTCTTATCTATGTTTCTATGAATATTAACTTGTGAACGCTCTAGTATGTCTTTAATTATTATAGTTATTCTTCTAGTTGATATAGGTAAATCATTATTGTTTCTATATAATGAAGGAAACATATATACACTATTATATATTCTATCATTAAGAGAAACATTTTCAGTGATACATGTTTTTTCTAGTCTTTCAACTGCTGTTTTGTATTTGAAATATTCAAACATTAATTTGCTATTAAGAGGAACCCATCTTGTTTTATTTCCTTTACCTGTAACCGTTAGTAGCTTGCTTTCTAGATTAATATCATCCCACATAACTTTTGCAGTTTCTGATATTCTTAAACCAGTATAAATAAAAAGGTTAAACAAAAATCTATTTCTGATTTTATAATACATATTATAGTATTTATCTTCTGTATTAGCATAAGTCTTATTATTTTCAAGAGAAATATCCTGATCTAAAAATTTTAGGATTTTGTCTATTTCGTCTTTTTTCAGAATTGGTTTATCTTTTGTTTTATCAATTTTGAGACTTTTTAATTTGTGTGTGACGCTTATATTAATTAATTCTTCTTCATTAGCGTATTTGAATAATCCAGTTAATGTATTTCTTTTAGCATTAATACTTCTAGTTTGATAGTTATATTTATCACTATCGAGATATTGAAGAAAATCATCTATAATTTCTTTTATGACATCTTCTTGTATATATTTACTTCCTCTTGTTTCTATTATAAAATTCAGAAATTGGTTTAAAGTTACTTTGTAATTTTTAATTGTAGTTTTTGATAATCTATTAATTTTAAGATGATTTATATATTTTTCTATTACAATCGTCATATCTATTATATTTGGTTCAATAAACATTTTCTAGTCTCCTTACTTAATATCATTCATCACATAGTTTACATAATAAATTTATTGTCTACCACCTATTTCATAGGGGTAATATAACATACACTTTAATTATTACTTCCTAAAATTACCTGTTCGTATAGTAAATATTATATGAACTATACCTATTATGCTCAACATGGCTTATTTACTGGGTTTTATGTAATTAATATAGTTGTTATATTCATATAATACACCAAGTTCGTATATTTTACAAGGGCGAGTTCGTATATTTTGCATAAAATATATAAAAATACCAATATTTAATTCTAATGACTACTTATATGTTAATCTAGTTATTAGTAATTAATATATTGGCTTTTATTATATAGTATATACTTTTTAATTAATTATTGGCTAGTTTATTAAGTAAGCTTTTAAAGTAATTTGGAAGAGGTGCTTCAAACTCCATATATTCATTTGTTGAAGGATGAACAAATCCTAATACTCTTGCATGAAGAGCTTGTCCCTTTAACTTAAATCTATCAGTTTTAGGACCGTATACAGGGTCACCAAGCAATGGATGATTAATGCTTGTCATATGAACTCTTATCTGATGTGTTCTTCCTGTTTCTAATTGTAATTCAACATAAGTATATTGTTTCATTCTATCTATAACTTTATAATGTGTTATAGCTTCTTTTCCATTAGTATAATTTATTGCCATTTGTTTTCTATTAATTTTATGGCGACCTATTGGAGCATTAATTACTCCTTCGTCTTCTTTAACATTATTATATACAATTGCATTATATTTTCTTGTTATTGAATGTTCTTTTAATTGCTTTGCTATACATGAATGAGCCTTATCATTTTTACATATTATTAATACTCCTGAAGTATCTTTATCAATACGATGTACAATACCTGGTCGCATTACTCCATTAATTCCTGATAAATCTTCTTTACAGTGATACATTATTGCATTAACTAGTGTTCCTGTATAATGTCCTGGTGCAGGATGAACTACCATACCTTGTGGTTTATTTACAAGTAATACATCTTTGTCTTCATATATAATATCAATAGGTATGTTCTCTGCTAATATATCTATTTCTTTTGGCTTTGGTATTGTAATCTCTAATATATCTGATTGTCTTAATTTATAGTTAGCTTTAACACTTTTATTATTAACTATAAGTTGATTATCTTTAATTAATTTTTGAACAAATGATCTTGAGCAATTAGGTAATAGTTCGGATATGTATTTATCAACTCTTTTACCTATATTATCTGTGTCAATAGTATAAGTATATGACTCCATTATTTTGTACTCCTATTCTTAAAACCGAACTCTTCTTCTTTATACTTAAATAGCATTAATATAATAAGCAAAAACGCTCCTACTACAACATAACAATCTGCTACATTAAATACAGGAAAATCTATAAGTTTAAAATATAGCATATCAACTACATATCCAAATCTTATACGATCAATAAAATTTCCCAGTGCTCCTGCAATAAATAAAACTAGAGTAAATCTCATATCATTATATCTTTTGCTTTTTGGAAGTTTAATATAATAGTATATTATTGTTATAACAATAATTGTAGTTAATATAATAAAAAACCATCTTTTATCTTGTAATATTCCAAATGCAGCTCCGGGGTTTTTTACATAAGACAACTCAAATATATTTTTAATCAATGGTATTGAAGTACCTTCATTAATATTTATCACTGTCAAATACTTTGTAAATTGATCTAAAGATACAAGTAGTATGACACTTATTAACATAATTATCATAGTAATCTCCTTATAATATATATTTTATTGCGGATAAAATATCTTGTTTATGTAAATCGCTTCTTATCTCACAATTTCCTATTCCATCTAATATAATAAAATTTAAAGTATCATTTATAGTCTTTTTATCATAAAATAAATCGTTAAATATAGTGACGTAATCTAATTTGTCTATTTTGGTAGGTAAATCAAAGCCTTTTATACATTGCTTAATTTCTTCTAATTCATCAATATTTATCTGCATAGTAATATGAGATAAATATGCGGCAGCTATCATACCAACTGCAACACATTCTCCGTGTAAAAGTTTGAAATCTAACAGTTTTTCAACTGCATGCCCTACAGTGTGACCAAAATTAAGAATTGCTCTTATACCTTTTTCTTTTTCATCTTGTGAAACAACTTCACTTTTAATTATACATGATTTGGCTATTAGGTTCTGAATCACTTCATTATCTAAAGTATTTATTTTATTAATATTAGTATTAATAAAGTCAAAATAATTTTTATCTGCTATTAAACCGTGTTTAATCACTTCCCCCATTCCTGCATTAAATTCTCTTTTGGGTAATGTTTGTAATGTCATTGTATTAATATAAACTAACATCGGTTGATAGAAAGCACCAATTACATTTTTATAACCTTTATAGTCTACTCCTGTTTTTCCCCCTATGCTACTATCTACTTGTGACAATAGTGTAGTTGGTATCTGAATAAACTTAATTCCTCTCATATATGTAGCACAAGCGAATCCAACCATATCTCCCGTAACACCACCCCCCAGTGCCACTAGAACAGAGTCTCTATCAAATTTATTATCTAATAATTTATTGTATATATTATTTATTGTATCTAGATTTTTGTTTACTTCACCGTGGGGAATAATAATATAAGAGACTTTATCAGATATTTTAGATATAATACTATATACTTCTTCTAAATATAATTCGCTTACATTATCATCAGTTATAATACAGATTTTTTTATTAGACAACCCTAGTTCAATTAAATGTTCTTGTAACAAATCAAAACTATTATTTATTATTATATTATAATTATTTGTAGTTGTATTTACATTTATTTTTTTCATTAGTTCGTCATTCCTTCTATACTTTTAATTATTTTATACTTAGTTTAGTTAAAGCATATGATTATACTTTCTATATGAAATAAAGTCTTAGAGCATTTTATTCTCTTAGACTTTACATTATAAACAGTTTCTATATAAAACTTATTGTTGCTAATAAATAAATATTTAAGTAGCAATAATTGTATAGGGTAATTCAAAATATTTAATTAGATTTCTCAAGTTCTACAGGTAATTCACTAATTTTAGTTGATGCAGTTTCTTCAATAGTTCTCTTAGTAATTATATCTTCAATATCTATTGGATCATTTCTTAATTTTAGTGAACTTCCTTCTGTTAACTCAAGTTGAGCCTTGAGAAATTGTTTGATTTGTATTTTTGAAGCATCATATTGTTGAATAAGAGCTTCGCTTTTTTTATTGATACGGTATACTTCATTTCTAGCATCTTGTACAATCGTATGAGCTTTTAACTCAGCCTCTTTTTCAATCTGTTCTGCCTTTTGATGTGCAGTAGCTTTTGTTTCTTCAGCAGTTTTTTCAGCTAATAATAATGTGTTTTTAAGTGTTTCTTCAATGGTTTTATAATATTGAATACCTTCATTTAATAAATTTACTTTATCTTTTAATTCAATATTTTCTTTATACATTTTCTCGTAATCGGATACTATCTCTGTTATAGATCGTTTTACTTCTGCTTTTGAATAACCTAGTAAAGATTTTTTAAAAGTTTTGGATTCAATGTCTAAAGGTGTTAACATATACTACCTCCTAAATATATCTTTTTAGTTCAATATTAATTCTGTCTTTTTTAGTTGTATTACCAATTCTATTAAATAAAAATTTACCCATTCCTCTAACAGATACTATGTCACCTTCATGTAATTTATGTGAGGGTGATATAATTAACTGGCTATTAATATATACATTTTTACTTTTTATCATAGAGGTAGCTTTTGCTCTTGATAGTGGAAAAGCTAATGATACAATAGAATCTAATCGAATTGATGAAATTGTTCCTTTAATTAATTTATATTTTGGTGTCAGTATTTCTGTAGGTAATGTACGTAACTTTTCTACATTCACTGCTGTATTTTTAACTAAATGAAGATTAGATACAATATATTCAGAAACTGAACAATTAACAAACACAATTGCAAAATTTTCATTAGTAACTATATCACCAACTTTAGCTCTAGTAATTCCAAGTCCTA
The DNA here is from genome assembly GCA_025210515.1 of Vallitalea sp. GTDB lineage: Bacteria > Bacillota > Clostridia > Lachnospirales > Vallitaleaceae > Vallitalea. Next base: position 46,611 of record JAOARM010000034.1, read on the forward strand.
ATATTGACCCTAGAAAATCACGGTGAGTAAGTTTGTTAGTATATTTATTGTTATTTGGAGATATCTTCAATATGTCAACAGGGTAGATTATTTCATCTACATTCACATAGTCAGGATAGAATGCAATAACTTTTCTTTCGCTATAATAATATCCACCATACAATATATAATTAGTACTTGAAAATTGTTTTTTACTGTTTATAAATAAATTTTGCTCGTGAAGATTTAAGAAATCAGTAAATATAGTTATGTTTTTATTTGATGAATATTTATATTTATCTAATATTTTATTTATAACTAGCATTTCGTCATTATTTCTTTTTTCTGCCATTTTAATACCTATAACCTTTTAGTGTAAATTTCTTAAAAAATTTTGTAAAATATTTAATATTAAAAATGCTACTAAAGGTGAAAAATCTAACATGCTTCCTTTTCCGCCAAATATTGATTTATCAATAAGTTTTTTTATTGGAGTTAGTATTGGCTCCGTTATTTGTACTATGAATCTTACAAAAGGACTTTCATAAGCTCTTGGTATCCAAGATGAAAACACTCTAACTAAAATTAAAATTTCTAATGAATATAAGAATAGTTCAAGAGTTCTTAATATTAAAATATAAAATGAAACATCGTTATTCACGAAAACCTCTCCTTATCAGCTGTATATTAGTCATTTTTAAATGGGAATAGAATTCCATTAGACTTTAACTCTTCTCTAAAATCTCCAGCAATATCAATGTTTTCTGGAGCAATTATAAAGATATTATTAGTAACTCTCTGTAAATTTCCATTAAGTGTATAACATGATCCACTAACAAAATCCATTATTCTCTGGGCGATATCTCTATCCATTTTATCAAGGTTAATAATAACTGGCTTTTTTTGTTTAATATGATCACAGATATCTTGTGCCTCATCGTATGTCTCAGGTTGAAGTACAACTACTTCCATCTGTACGTTAGCTTGAAAATTAACTATCTTAGTAGAATTATTTTTTTTGCTTGTATAATTTTTTAGTTGCTTTACGTCAGGAGAAGACGTTTCAGAAATTTCTTCTTCATTTTCATACTCATCTTCGTAGTCATCATAGTCACTTAATTTCATCATATCCATCATCTTGTCTATAAATTTTGACACAATATCACCTCTTACTATAATCTCTTTTTCCAAATATGCCTGTCCCTACTCTTACCATAGTAGAGCCTTCTTCAATTGCAACCGTATAATCGTTTGTCATTCCCATTGATAAAATATCCATATTAACATTATCAATGTTTTTCCTTTTTATGTCAACAGCTAATTGTTTTATTTCTCTAAAAATCTGTCTATTTTCCTCGCTATCTTCAACATAAGGCGCAATTGTCATAAGTCCTTTTATGTTAATATTATTTAACTGACTAACTTCTATAATAAAATCTGTTATTTCTTCTGACATTAGCCCGAACTTAGTATCTTCATTTGCAATATTAAGTTGAATAAGGATATCCATTTTTATTCCTATTTTCTCTGCCTGTGAATCAATTTTCTGTGCTAACTTTAGACTGTCTACAGAGTGAATTAATGAAACTTTATCAATAATATATTTAACTTTATTAGTTTGAAGATGCCCTATCATATGCCATTTAGCTTTTGTATTTATCATTTCATACTTTTCTCTAATTTCTTGAACTTTATTTTCACCCATATTTATAATGTTAGATTTTAGTGCTTCTTCAATAAATTCAATAGGTTTAGTTTTAGATACAGCGATTAGTGTTATTTCATTAGGATCTCTTCCTACTTTTTTAGCTGCTTTTTCAATATTATCTAAGACTAATTTTATATTATCTTTTATATAATCCATTTTTCTCAATCCTTTCTTTGTTAGGAAAATATTTGAATTTACGCTACTAAAGTATAGGGTAATACAAGATCATATATTAATATATTACAGTGTCTTCCACTATATCTTTAGGTTTGGAAATAATTCTATCATATATTCTAATACCATAAGGGGTACTTGGTTTCGCAATTATATAGTTATCTGATGAATATACTTCTTCAACAAGTTTAAATGCGGTATAACCTTTATTAATAATATAGACACCTTGAAGAGCTTTTTTCTCGTTAAGGGTGTAGTTACCATTAGTTTCGTGGACCAGTATATCATTAATTTGAAATCCTTCTTGACTTATTGGTAAATAATAGTTGTTTTCATCTTTATAATAGAATTTTAATTTAATAAATTCCACACTTTCTCCACCAACATATTCTTTTCCAAATGTCTTCTTCAAGACTCCAATACTATTACCTCTTTGTGTAATACATCCTTTTGGTAATACAACAAAATCTTTTTCAATTATGGAATCTTGTGGGATTTTTATTCCTCTATATTCATCATATACTACTTCAAATTTCACTTGTCTATTACTTAAATATTGGTTAAAGTATCTATCAATTTCTAATAATATGTATTTTTCTTTATTATCATCAATAACTTTTGCAATCTTAGTGTTAACTACAGTATCTTTATCTATAATATTAATTCTAAGATGTTGTTTATCTTGAATATATTCTAAAAGACTTTTATTCATATTAGCGACAATGTACCACTTATCATTATCAATTATTTTAAAAAGAGGTTTTTTTTGTTGTACTTTATCTTCTTTTGCTGTATAGATTTCTTCGCCTTCATATTTAAACAGAGTTTTACAATCTAATGAATCAATATCAAACTTTTCATATCCATCTATTTTATATGATATAACACCACTTTTTATTGCGTTTATCAGATTTACATTACTTGATATTTGTGACTCTAATAATTTTTTATCTTTTAATAGAGATTTAATATCAACTGAATTATTAATGTACATTGATTGTGTAATGTTTAACAAATTATCTTTTAGAGTAGTTTTTAATTTATAAATACTTTTAAAATCATTATTATTATAATTAATCGCATATGTATATAAACTCTTTTTTATAGATATATGGTTATTGCAGTTATTAGAATATGCAAGTTTGTTGTTTATATAATTAATATTTTTCTGAATTTCATTAGTAAAGTCTCCATTAGTATCTATAGAACATACTAAGCTTCCAATATTAATTTTGTCGCCTTCAGGTACAAAAAAACTAATCCTTCCATCTTTTTCACTATTAATTACGGTTTCATTTCTTAATATAATTCCATCAAATATTTGTGCATTATATATAAATCCTTTTTCAGCAGAATAATAATTTATTTCTTTTTTCAAATAGAAAGAGATAATTGTATATACTAAATAAATAAATATAAGGAAATAAACAAATGTCCCTATTCCAAGTCCTTTATTAGGTGGTCGCCTTTTTCGTTTTCTATGATTATTTTTTCTATTATTATATTCTCTTTCCAATCTCACACCTCTTATCTACATTTTAAATATATTGATATACGTCAAAGGTTCCATATTTTTAATATACACCAATATTTTACAATATTGCAAGTCTTAATAATACAGATATTATTAACTATTTTATATGTGAAATAGCACTACCATTTTTATAATTGCATTGTTTTCCTTGATAGCTACTTTTTTCTTCCATCTTAATCTCTATTTCATCTTTTATTTTCCACCAACTTGTATTCCAATTACAAAAAAGTGTTTCTTCAGCTGGTGCTCTACTAACTAATCTTTGTATAGCAATGTTCTTATCAATGTATTCTAAGAAAGTAATTACTCTATCAATATAGTCTTCTTTTGATGCTAATGAAATAAGTTCTTTATTATAAAGATCAGCTAAAGATGTATTTTTAGCAATATATAATGAATGTAATTTTATTTGATTAATATCTAATACAGATAATATTTTGGCACTTTCAATAACATCAGTCATATCATCCCAAGGTAAATTTAAAATCATATGTGTACATATATCAAAATCATATCTTTTTATTCTAAGTACTGCATCAATATATTCTGCTAATGAATGTCCTCTATTGATTTTGTTAAGAGTATGGTAATTAACGCTTTGAAGACCAAGTTCTATTGATATGTTTACATTATAATCTTTTTCTATTTTTTTTAATACCTCTAAATATGAATCACTTATGCAATCTGGTCTTGTTGATATAGCTATCTCAACAATTCTATTATTAATTGAATCAATTACTGCTTTCTCAAATTCTTTTATAGGCATATATGTATTAGTAAAATTTTGAAAATAAGCTATGAATTTCTGCGCTTTGTATTTTTTCTCAATGTATAACATATTTTTTTCGATCTGAGAAGAGACACTTAGTTTATTAGAGAGGCTTTCAAAGCCTGTCCCAACTTCACTACAAAAAATACATCCTTCTAAACCAACACATCCATCTCTATTAGGACAAGTTAAGTCAAGATTGATAGGTAGCTTATATACTTTCTCGCCATATTTATTTCTCAAATAATCTGAATATTTATAGTATAATCTATTGTCTTTAGTCATGTATATCTATCCTCCATATTATTAATGTATAGATGAGGTTATTTTATTTTAACTCAGTGCATTACTACTTTATATCTAATAAAGTATATTGTCAATATATAACATAGTGAAAAATATAACTTTATATTGATAACTACATATATTAAAGAAACATATATAGTTATGAGTATATAGTATTACAATATTTAACACATGTCAATTATGCATTTAATCTAAAAACTCCTAATATCTGACAAATATTAGGAGTTTTCTAAATTTTCGAATCGATATTCAATTTAATATATAAAATTACATTTGAAAAAATCGTAAAAAGTAGTTTTTTATATTAATTAATAATAAAAATATTATTATTGATTAATATAATTACTGTTTATTTATTAGTTTACATGTATAATTAATTAGTTTCATCAAATCATACAAAAGGTAGTCCGGACTTGTAGCATAAACCTTATAACAGCTGTCTATCTTATTTTACCACAAAAATAACTGTATGGGTTTCTGAATAATGTTCTATATGTGGAATATATTATATACAATTTAATGCATTGTTATTCATTTAAAAAATCATAGACAGTTACATTTAGTGCTTCTGCAATCTTTAACACATTTTCAAATGTAGCTTTAACATTATTATGTTCAATGTTATAAATTGTGGTTTTTGGTATTCCTGTTAATTTTGATAATTTATCCAAACTTAGATTTTTAGATTCTCTAATTTCTTTAATTTTAAGTCTATACATGATGTCACCCCATAATTTATTCTATAATATTATAATAATTTAAAATGATAATTATAAATAGTGGTAAATTATGGTATATACTGTTATTAATCTAATTGGAATTTTGCAGCTTCACTATCTAAGTCTTTTGCAAGTTCTGATAGATTTTCACTTGCAACAACTACTTGCTGTATTGATGCTGATTGTTGTTCTGTAGCTGCCGCCGCTTCCTCTGTGCTTGCAGCATTTTCTTGCGCTATTGAAGATAAGTTTTGGATAACGTCTATTATATTTTCCTTTTTTAACTGTAGTTCTTCTCCAATAGTATTTAAGTTATGAATGCTTGTAGTTGTACTGTTAATAGCCTCAGATATTTGCTTATATTTTGTTTCTGTTATATTAACACTTTCTACTTGAGCTTGTACAATATTAATTACTTCTTCCATTTGTCTAACAGCATAACTTGCATTTGAAATTAATTCATTAACAACTATATCAATCTCTTTTGTTGAGCTAGTAGATTGTTCAGCCAGTTTTCTAATTTCATCTGCTACTACAGCAAATCCTTTTCCAGCCTCTCCAGCTCTAGCAGCTTCTATAGCGGCATTAAGCGCTAACAAGTTAGTTTGTTCTGCTACTGATGCTATCATTGTACTTGCTTTAGAAATTTTGATAGAACTTTCATTTGTTCTTTTAATTATATTATAAATTTCTTCAGTAGCTTGTCCACTTACATCTGTTTTTTCCATAAGGTCATTTAATTCAATAAGCCCTTCTTCGACAAGTTTATTTACTTTATTAGAATTATTAGTTACTTCTTCTAGACTACCATGTTCTTTCTCAATAAGCTTACCTAATTCAAATGTTGTTTCAAGCCCAGTTTCAGTATTTTTAGCTTGATTTGTAGCTCCATGTGCAATTTCATCTATAGTTGTGGCAACTTCATTAGATGAAATTGCTGATTGATGAGATGTAGAACTCATATGAGATGATGAATCATTGATTTTAGTAGCCACTGTAGTAATCTTTTTAATTAAATCAATAAAACTATTTTGCATAGTTGACAGTGAGTTACTTATAGATCCTATCTCATCTTTTCGATTAACATATTTATTAGTTTTATCATTAACTCTTAAATCAAAATTAGATATAACATTAATATTAGAGGATAAATCTTTCAGTGGTTTTGCTATAATTGATCCAATTATATATATAAATATTATTGATACAATAACTACTATTATTAATAGAATAATTATAGTAGTTTTAAGACCTTCTAATTCAGACAGTACTTCATTTAATGGAGCAGTTATACCTATAGACCAATTTGTTTGATTAATAGGAGCGTAACCAATCATTTTTTCTATTCCATCATATGAATATATTCCACTTCCATTTTCTTTTTCAATCATTTTGGTAAGTAATTCTTCAAGTTTATCTAAGCTTTTATTTGCTTTGCTTTCTTCTAATAAGTTTACTTCATTAACTCTATTAATATCTTTGTCAGCTACAATAGTACCTTCACTATTTACTGCGTATGCATATCCAGTTTCACCTACTGTAATATCAGCTAGTAGCTCACTAAAATCTATTGCATGTTTTACAGCTATTAATACACCTGATATTTTACCTTGATACTTAATTGGAGTAGCATATACAACAATAGTTGAACCATCATCAGCACTTGTCAACAAATCTGATATTACCGATTTATCCGTCATAGCTCTCTTAAAATAATCTCTATGACCTAGGGAATAAGTTTTGCCACTTGTCGCATATGCTGTACCATCTAATTCAATTATATCCATTATTTGATAATTATTTCTTGCGACTTCTTCACGCAAAGCATTTAATTTATCTTCCATGGAATTATTAGGATCTTTTATTCGGGTTCTTGCTGCAATAATTTCTAATTTTCCAAGTTCAGTATTAATACGTTCTTCCAGTACTTGTGCTGACTTATTGGCAATAACTTTTAGATTGTTTTCAACGCTTGAAATTAATGATGATTTACTATATTGATATGAAATAAATCCAAGACCACTACAGACAATAATGATTAGAATACATAGCAATATAACTAATTTTGTCTTAATACTTTTCATAGTACTACCCCTTTCAAGTTTTATGTCTACATTCTAAATCATTTGGGTATAATTGTCAATAAAACAATATAATGAAACTTCCTTGTTATTTATCACCATTTATTGTCGAAATAAAAAATAGCATGTTATACAATGTATATGTGACTAATATTTTATATATAATATTATTTTTTTTTATTTTCACTAATAATATTATATATACTATTAATGATTTTTTATATGATACTAGCTATCAGTAAAAGTTCTTCATTATCATCATATATTTTATTAAATTGTTCAATAGGAAGTGGATTAATACCTTTCCCAACTTCAATTGTATAGCCTGGCTTTTTATAGTCTTGTATAAACCAATCTTTATAACCTGCTAACGACTGTTGGAGTGATTCGGAAGCTAGATTATAACCACTTACTTCAGCAAATTCTTTTCCAATCTTTATACTAATATCTGGCTGAAGATTTCCATATTGCCAAAAAATTTCTTCACCTTGTGAATGATAAGCTAGAACAAGTCTAGTCACAATATTTCTTGTTAAATTAGCCATAGAACGTGATTCTGATTCCGATTCTGGTGCACTACCACTATATAAATAAGGACCAGGGCCATTTATACCCCATTCTTTCTCAAGCTGCTTGTATTTTTTCCAGCCTGCGTTATAATTTCTATTAAGATCAACTCCGTTAATATTAGCTTTCCAATTGCTAAATTCGTTACCATTATTCCACTTAATCAATTTATCGGTATTAGTTTTTATGTTTTTGATTCCATTAATTACCAATTCAACTCCATCTGGATTGACCATAGGTACTATGCTAATTGTAGCATAATTAAAAATATCTTCTAAATTATATCCTCTTATAGAACCTTTTCTTGAATATACTTCAAGAAATACTTCTATCCACTTCATTAATAATAGTGATGTAATCCATTCATTACCATGATGTGATCCATTATATATTACGTTATTACTGCCTTTTCCAACTATTATTTTATATAATTCTCTTCCATCTATGCTTTTACCAATACTTTCATATTTCATAAAAGGATATCTTTTACTTAGAGCATATATATTATTTTTCATAATATCGTAAGTATACGGAATATTTGTTGGTACTATAGAAAAATCCAAAGGGATAATTATTTGAACTCCAACTGGTAATAGAAACGGATTAATATTATTATTTGCAATCAGTATTCTCCAAGTTTTTGTTTTAAATTTTTCTGCTATATTATATAATGTATCACCTTTTTTTATAGTGTAATATACATAACCATGTGATAACTTATCTAATTTTATTTTTGTTTTATCATCAATTTCACCTGATATTTTTAAATTAAATTTTTTTTGGAATTTTTTTATTGCATTTATTGTATATTTTCCAATTTTTCCATCAATACTATAGTTATAAAAACCTAATTTATTTAATATATTTTGAATTTGCTTTATATTATAGTCTGTAAAATTATTCAATATTATCACCTAAAGACTATTTTAGTTTATTTTATTGTAAAATAATCCATATGTACCTTGTACCAATATTTTACTAGTTATTTTTTTAGAAAACTACAGAAACTAATAGCAAGATTAAACCGTTAAAAAGATATAATTAATTTGTTTATCTTTCAGGTTAATCATAAATCTATATTATAAGGAGGATTTTTATGAATACTAGAGGTATTGATATAGTTGCTCTTGTTTTAGTTATTATTGGTGCCATAAATTGGGGTCTTATTGGCTTTTTTGAATTTGACTTAGTGGCTGCAATTTTTGGTGGAACTTATGCTATAGCAAGCAGAATAATTTATGCTTTAGTAGGTATTGCTGGTATATATTCTCTAACATTCTTTGGGAGAATTAGAGGGGATATATAAGAGCAATAGTAGAGATTATTTTTATAATAATCTCTATTTTATTATTTTAGTTAATATCAGAATAATATTTCATTAGTTAAAACAATCCAAAAATAAATTATAATTACCTTGTATAATGTTATTGTAAATACACTCATAAAGTTATATAATAAAAGAGTAAAGAATTATATTATTTATGAGTCAATCTATAGTTCTTAGACAATTATCTTATGAAACTGTTATATTCAAAATACTATCTATAAAAATACTGCCTTACTTCATAAAATATATTCCATATTAATATACATAATAATATTTACTAAATATATGAAGTTAGGCATTAATAGTATTTGTATAACAATCAAAAGAAATATTAAATAGGAGGAGATTGCTATGATAAGATTAATTGCAGGTGATACTGGGGAAGGTAAAACAAAAGATTTAATTTCAATGGCTAATGATGCATTAGAGACTGCTAAAGGTCACATAGTTTATCTAGACGGTGACAAGAGTCATATTTACGATTTACACCATGATATAAGATATATTAATATTTCTGAATTTCCTATAAATGATTATAAAGAATTTTTTGGTTTTATGTGTGGTATACTTTCTGAAGATAGTGATATAGAACAAATATATGTAGATGGTTTATTAAGAATGGCACGTCTACCAATTAACAACGATAATACAAAAGAATTAATTAGTAAATTAAAATCAGTTTCCGATACTTATAATGTTAGATTTATCATTAGTGTCAATTGTGACACTAGTGGATTACCTATCTCTCTAAAAGAATTTTTAGTTGCTTAATATAGAAAACTAGCCGCCTTAAAAGGCGGCTTTATTGTAACTGTATAGCTTTATTATGATCTAATGACACTTCTCCATTCTAAATCTCCACGCTCAAGAGCTTTAACAAGTAGTTCAGCAGTTGCCAAATTAGTTGCTATTGGAATATTATGAATATCGCATAGTCTTATTACTGATGCAGGATCAGGTTCATGTTGTTTCTGTGATAATGGATCTCGTAAAAATATAACCATATCAATTTGGTTATGTGCAATCTGAGCACCTAGTTGTTGTTGGCCTCCCAAATGCCCTGCTAAATATTTATGAATAGATAGATTAGTAACTTCTTCAATTAATCTTCCAGTAGTTCCTGTAGCATATAATTCATGCCTGTTAAGAATACTACGATATGCAATACAGAAATTCTGAATTAATTTTTTCTTATTGTCATGCGCAATTAAGCCTATATTCATGAGTTTACCCCCTTTAGTAGTAAGTTGTTTTTCTATGCAAACTAATATTAAGTATTACACCAATCCCTATCATATTAGCCAGTAAAGAGCTTAGTCCATAACTAATGAAAGGTAGAGGAATACCAGTATTAGGTATTAATCCTGTAGCAACACCCACATTAACAAAAGTCTGAAAAACTATTATAGCTACAAATCCACTAATAATTAGTTTACCTAAGGTGTCAGAATCTTTTGCAATCCATAGACATTTTATAATCAGTATCAGTAACAGTAGTAATACAATACTACAACCAATAAAACCAGCTTCTTCACCAATAATTGAATATATAAAATCAGTTTGTGGCTCTGGTAAGTAGTTATATTTATTAATAGTGCCTTTATATAAACCTTTACCAAACAATTGACCTGAACCTAGTGCTTGAATAGAGTTATCAGTCTGCCAAGTGTCAGTATCTGATCTTTCTGGATATAAAAAGCTCATAACTCTATCAACTTGATGATCACTAAATATAGTTTGTGTTGGCTGTTGTATATACCATGTAGCTCCTATAAATATTGGAATTGCAATAACTAAAGCTCCTACTATATATTTATAATTAATTCCTGCGACAAATAATAGTATAGCTAATATTGCTAACAGTACCAATGATGTTGATAAATCAGGTTGTTTATATATTAAAAATGTAGGTATAATAACAAGTATAATAAGTTTAAGTAAAAATAATATATTATTAATTTTATCTATATTTTTTGAAATATACATAGCTAAAAATATTACCATCATAATCTTGGAGAGTTCAGACGGCTGCAATTGAATACCACCTATATTTATCCATCTTACAGCCCCCTTATGATTAACTCCAAAAAATTTAACTGCTAATAGTAATATAATATTAAATAAATAGATAAGCCAGTAAAATTTTCCAATAAAATGATAATCAATTAATGAAAGTATTAACATTATTATCAAGGTGACAATAGCTCCAAAAAATTGCTTATATGTAATATATTTGCTACCACCACTATTTATCTGTGTTGCACTGCTAATGGCTACAATACCAATACTAATAAGAGCAATCACAATAATAATGAGAAAAAAATCGTATTTTCTGAAATTATAATTTCGAAACACCAACTGCACTTCTTTCTATAATTATTTTATGCTTTTTTCATTTTTTTAATGGGAATGTTAGCGTATAGAGCTGGTACAATTGCATCGCTTATATCCGATTTAGTATTTCCCACTTTAATATCTAAACCATCTTCATCAATTTCCATATATTTACCAATAACATGAATTATATCGGTTTTAATCATTTCTAATAATTCGGGCGAACAATTAGCTCTGTCATGAATAAGTACAAGTTTGAGTCTGTCTTTGGCTACTCTTTTTGAAGTTTTTTTACTTAATAATGGCACCTGTACCCCTCCTTTAATTACCGAATTTCATAATGCTCTTAAGTTTATTAAATATTCCACTTTCAGAAGTAAAATCTATTATAGGTATTTCTTGACCTAGTATTCTTTTACTAATGTTAGAATATGCTTTTCCAGATACAATATTTTGATTTCCAACAATTGGCTCACCATTATTAGTTGAAATAACAATATTTTCATCATCTGGGATAGCACCAATTAAATCTATTGCAAGGATTTCAACAACATCATCAATTGACATCATATCTCCTTTTTTAACCATATCAGTTCTAATTCTATTAATAATTAGTTGTGGACTTCTTAAATCATTAGCTTCTAATAACCCAATAATTCTATCAGCGTCACGAATAGCTGAAATTTCTGGTGTAGTAACTACTAAAGCTCTAGTAGCACCAGCTATAGCATTTTTAAATCCTTGTTCAATACCAGCAGGACAATCAATTATTATATAATCAAATTCTTCTTTAAGAGTCTCACACAGTTTAAGCATTTGCTCAGGAGTAACAGATGTCTTATCTTTTGTTTGAGCAGCTGGTATGAGAAATAATGTTGGATATCTCTTATCTTTAATTAACGCTTGTCTAAGTCTACAATTTCCTTCTATTATATCAATTAAATTATACACTATTCTATTTTCTAGTCCCATTACAACATCTAGGTTTCTAAGTCCAATATCAGCATCAATTAAACAAACTTTTTTTCCTTCCATAGCTAGTCCAGCACCCAAATTTGCTGTTGTTGTAGTTTTTCCTACTCCACCTTTACCTGATGTTACAACAATTACTTCACTCATTAGAAAATCTCCCCTTTACTTTCATTTTTATGAATCAAATTAAATGAACTAAATCTAATTTATTTGATTCACTAATAAATTGTCAATGTTTTCTAGTTCCCTATAGATGTCTTTATTTAAAGCTTCAATACATATCCTACCATCTTGTACATAAGCTATTTGAGTTTGATCTGCTAAAGAATAATTATTATCTGGAGATCTTCCCATTATATTACCAATTCTTAATTGCATAGGATTCATAGATAATGCAACAACAAAAGGATACTGATTATTATATTGTTTAGCATCTACTGTTCCTTTTAATGAACCTAATATAATAACATTTCCTTTGGCAACTACTTTTGCTCCAGGATTAACATCTCCCATAATAATAATGCTATGGTCTACTTTTAATTGTTGTCCAGAACGTAATGTTCCACGATGGAAAATTGCCATCTGATCATTAACATCCATCAAATCTTTTTTTGAGATTTCTTTACTAGTTTGTTTATTATCACTTTCATCATCCATAATACATATAATTTCCATATCAGAAGATGAAGTTATTATGTGTATTAATTCTTGTTGTTCTTTATCTGAAAGCACTCTTCCTTTAAAAGAAATAGCAACTTTAGCATTTTTAAAAAATTTTTTTGCATCAGATATTTTTTTTTCCAGAGTTTCTTTTAATAAATCAAATGTTGCATTTTCATCTAATATAATGGTAAGCCCATATTTATTGCCTTTAATCAGTATACAATCGCTCATATTGAGCCCTTCCTCCCAAATATATATAAATTTATATGCCTATTAAAAATCAACTTAACTGTCAATATTCTAGAGTATTATCCATCTCCATTTTGTCAACTTCTCCATATATATCATAATAAGACGCTATTATTTCTTTAACTACTTTACCTGAATTCTGTGATGTATATCCATAAGGAATTACTACAACAACAGCGATCTCTGGTTTATCATATGGAGCAAATGCTGTAAATGTAGCATGATTAGGTCTTTTCTCAGTTTCTTGAGACGTACCTGTTTTACCTGCTACTTTTATTGGTAAATCTTTAAAAATACTTGCTGCAGTACCTCCAGGACTAGTTACCATTAACATTCCTGAGTGAACTGTCTTAATATTTTCTGGTTTAAAATAACTTTTAGTTGCAATATATGGTGTTCTGTCTTCAAAAATTTCTCCATTGTTATCAGAAATTTTATCAATTACATTTAGTTCAAAATTAGTACCACCATTAGCTAAAGTACTAATATATCTAGCTATTTGAATTGGCGCATAATTATTAGTTCCTTGCCCAATAGCAGAACGAACTGGATCACTAGTTGGACTTTTAGGTGAGTACTCAGATAACTCTATACCAGATTTACTATCAAGACCAAATTTCGTTACATATTCTTTTAACTTATTAATTCCATCATTAGGATTAAATTTCCCTTGATTATCTAATCCTAATCTAAAACCAACTTCATAAAAGTAATAATTACAAGAGTCTCTAAGTGCTTCTGCAACAGTTTCATTTCCATGTGTAGAACCATAAGCTCTATATATCCAACATTCAGGAGAGCCCCATATTTTTTTGTAACTTCCTAAGTCTCTAATTATTGTATCTTTGTTAACTACTCCTTCTTCAAGACCTGCCATAGCAGATACCATTTTGAATGTTGAACCTGGTGCACGACGCTCTTTAGTTGCTCTATGTGTAAGAGGCAATGTTGGGTCTCTTAATAGTTTGTTGTAATAAGCATTATCAAAGTCATTAACTAGTTTATTATTATCATAACTTGGATAACTAACAAGAGATAAAACTTCGCCAGTATTTACATTTACTACTACAGCTGATCCAGTACTAGGGTCAAGAGCTAATTCTTTTGGTTTAAGATCTAAATTAATTATTTTTTTCTTAATAAAGTCTATTGGTTTTAATTTACCAGATTTAACTCTATTAATTTCTTCTTCGCTAGATGAAACAATATTTTGTTCAATTAGCATAAGACATAAATCTCTGTAATTGAATTTGTTGTTATCTGACATTTGTGCATAAACTAAATGTTGAAAACTACTACTACTAAGTATTTCTTCTGAAATATATTCTTTTATATAATTATATATTTCTATATTAGAAGGGGTTTCTCCTTCTTTTTCATCAATAACTATTGAAATACTCTTTTCTTTTATACTTGAGTTAAGTAGTTCAAAGATACTTATTTCGTTATTTTTATACTTAGTATAAACTTTTAATTCTTCATATTTATCTTTTTCTTCGCCAGTATTATTATCTTTTTCATCATTATCATTAGTATGAGATTCTACTTTCTTTCGAGTTAATAATATACCATCATCAACTAAATTGTCAATTATATAATCAAAATATATGTCATTTTCAGGTGAAAACTCTGTGTCATAAGTTAAACCATTGTTAATTTGCTTTAGTATATAATTATAGTTATTTACAAAAGAATTATAAATCTTTTCTTGATATCCCTGTGATGAATTAGCTAATTCATCAATAGATATAATCTCATTTTCAAATAAAGAGGTAAATACATCTTTTAATAATATAACTATATCTTTCTTTTTCTTTGGATCATTAATATATATTTTTGAAGCAATTACATTTGCAAGTTGTTGTTCTAAGGCATCATAAGACTTCATTTGAAGTTCTTTATCAATTGTAAGAAAAATATCTTTACCTGCTTTTGGTTCTTGAGTACTAATAATTTTTCTAGTTCTTCCTAGATTATCAATTTGAACGGTTTGCTTACCATCGGTACCTCTTAGATAAATTTCCATTTCTTTTTCTATACCAGATTTCCCTACAATATCTAAGGCGTTATAGTCATGACCTTTTAGTTTTTCTAATTGTGCAGGGCTTATTTTTCCTGTATATCCTAATATATGTGAAAAATAAGTTGAATCATAATATATTCTCCTAGGTTCAACTACTATTTTTGCACCTGGAAATTTATGTTGATTTTCATTTATCATTGCCATTGTTTTATCGGAAATATTAACTGCTATTTTTAATGGTCTAAATTTAGAACCTCTTTTTAAAAATAGTGCATATCTTATTCCAAGTATTTTAATTGCATCTTCGTCACTATACTTTTCTTTAGGCATGTCAAAGAATTTTTTTCTTCTCATATAATTAATAATATCTTCTGCTGTCATGTTTTCT
Organism: Vallitalea sp.; assembly: GCA_025210515.1. Lineage (GTDB taxonomy): Bacteria > Bacillota > Clostridia > Lachnospirales > Vallitaleaceae > Vallitalea. The sequence goes on from JAOARM010000034.1 coordinate 62,404, forward strand.
TTTTCAGGTGATAATTTTGACCCAAATAAATCTTTTTTGAATCTTAGTATAGAAGATTTTGAACCTGTAAATTCAAAAACACCATTTTTATTAAGCATAATAGGGAATTTAATTATTATATTATCACCGTTTTCTTCAATAGTATTTACAAGATCAGTTAACATCTGTCCTCGATCATCAACTACTATACTATCATCAAATATAACAGAGTAGGATAACTCATTTTCTGCTAGAGGAACACCATTTCTATCATAGATATTTCCTCTTGTTCCTTCTATTACAAGATTTTTTTTTGTTTTAATACTAAATTCATCAGTTAAATTCTGTCCTTTAACGATTTGGAGGTCAAATACTTTATTAATTAGTATACTAAATACACATATAATAATTACAAGTAAAATAAATAAACGATTTCTTACTACTTTCCACGCTTTTAATAAAAACTCCCTAATCAATTACTACTAGCCTCCTTTTTCTCAGATATTTCTAATTTATAATTTATATAATGTAATAATTTATATATAAGTACAGCTATTAACGTTGTATATACAAGTTCAGGCATAATTATGTTACCAAAATAATATAAAAAGTTCAATTTACCTCTGAATAAAAAAGAAAATATGTATACATAAAAACTATAAACTAAATCACCAGCTAATATTACTACAGTTGGTATAAGTATACTGTCTCTATAAAAACTTCTATACAAATATCCGCTGAAGAAACCTATATACATATAAATTAATGCATAAAATCCAAGTACTTTTCCAAAGAAAATATCTTGAAGAAGTCCACATATAAATCCTATAACTCCTCCTTCATATTTACCTCTAAGCAGTGCAAAGGATACAGTACTAATTACTAGTAAATTTGGTGCTATATTATTAATACTTATAGTTTTCATTAGGGTAGATTGAAAAATAATATTAAAAAATAATACTACCCCCATAATTAAAATTCTTCTCATACTGTTCCTCCCTTACATAATAATTATTTAACTTTTTTCCAAACCTGTTTGATTACTAATACTTGTTCAAGATGTTTAAAATCTACTACTGGTTCAATAATACCAGATTTTGTTAAATTATCAGCGTTTGGCTTAATTTCTCGTATCTTTCCAATTAGTATGCCGGGCGGATATATATCAGATAGATGAGAAGTTACTATTTCATCGCCAATAATAATATTAGCTGATTCCTCAATAAAATCTACTTGACAATTACCTTGTAACTGTTTCTCCCCTCTAACTATACATATATCAGAAGTTCTTAATATTTTTGCACTTAATTTACTTGAATCATCAATAATGGATAGTACTTTAGAATAATTAGGACCTACTTCAATAATATGTCCTACTAACCCATTTCCTGCCAAGACTACCATATTAACTTCTAACCCTTCATTAGTTCCCTTATCTATAATAAATATATTATACCAATTTCCTGGATCAAAGCCAATAATAGATGCTCCCGTTTTAGGATAGCTTGGATAAGCATTATCAAGTTCATATAAATTCCTAAGTCTGTCTAGTTCAATTTTATCTTGTTGAAGAATTTTATTTTCATAACGTAATTTATTAACTTCTTCAGATAAAGTTGTATTCATAGTCTCTAGCTCATTAATATTTTTAATGAAATTAACTTTATCAATCACCCAATCTCCAAACACATTAACTCCTTTTTGTACTGGGACTATCACATATGAAAAACTTTTTTCTACAGAGCTTATTTCTTGACGAGATTCCCATGTTATAATCATTAGAACTAAACATACAATCGTCATAAATAACATTATATATTTTATTGGCATTTTTTTTCTTCTGTTCATACAAAATCCCTCACTCAATAAATTAATCTTAATTATTTAAGTTTATTTTCTCTTTTGGATGTTGATAAAATGTCTTGATACATGTCAATATTTTTTAAAACACTATCTATTCCATTAACAACACATTCTTTTGGAGCACTAACTAAATTAATTGATAAAGATGTTTCATTAGTAATTAATTGATCTAAGTTTTTAAGAAGTGAGCTTCCACCAGTTAAAAAAAGACCAGTCTCCAATATATCTGCTGATAATTCTGGAGGTGTTTTTTCAAGAATATATTTTATTGCTTCTACAATTATATTAATATCTTCACGTAAAGCATTATATATATCTTCATTAGTTACTGTAACAGTTTTAGGTAATCCAGTTACTACGTCACGACCAACAACTTTAGTAGTTACTATATCATTGTTGTCTATTAATACATATCCTACTTCTTTTTTTATTTTCTCTGCTGATTTTTTACCTATATATAGACTATACTTTCTCTTAATGTAACTTCTTATATCTTCATCGAACTTATTTCCACCTATTTTAAGTAATTTACTTATTACAATTCCTCCAAGTGAAACTACTGAAATTTCTGTAGTACCACCACCAATATCTACAATCATATTTCCATATGGATTAAGTATTTCAATACCTGCACCTATGGCAGCAGCTACTGATTTTTCGATTAAGTATACTTTCTTAAATCTAAATCCAGAGTGAATAAATAAATCATATAGTGCCTTTCGTTCTACTTCAGAAACATCATTAGGCACACTAACAATAGCAACATTATTACCTAAACTCTTTCCTACTTTTAAGTTTTTCAACTGTTTTTTTAGTAATTTACCCATATTGTCGAAATCAGCTACTACACCGTATTTTACAGGGTTGTTCATAATTATATGTGCTGGTGTTTTTTCTAACATATCATAAGCTTCTTCACCAACTGCAACAACTTCTTTTTTATTTTTATCTATAGCAATAATTTCAGGTTCATCTAATATAATTCCTTTATCTTTCTGACTAATATGCATAATAGACGTACCTAAATCAAATCCTAGTTCTCTGCTAAACATAAGAAAACTCCTTTCAATTTCCTTGCTTCATCTACAGTTACGAAATATTCAATATCAAAGCATAATATTTTAATATGCGGTATAACAATAATATGACTTATATGCTTATTATCTCCTTTAGGAAACGTCTTTTATTCAAACCTTAACTGTTATATTAAGTTTTTTTGATATAATGCTACCATATACCTTGTTCTTTTAAACTCATATAATTACCATCACCAATAATAAGATGGTCAAGTAGTTTTATACCAACAATTTCTCCAGCCTCGATAATTCGTTCTGTAATCGAAATATCTTCTCTACTTGGAGTAGGGTCACCACTTGGATGATTGTGCAATAAAATCACATGTACTGCATTATGCCTCAAAGCTTGTATAAATACTTCTCTAGGGTTAATTAGAGAGGCATTAACAGTTCCTACCGTAAGAAATTTATCTGAAATTATTTTATTTTTTGTATCTAAAAAAACAATTTTTAGATGTTCTTGTTGTAAATATCTCATTTCCTCCATATATATTGAAGCTATGGAACTGGGTGATGAAATCTTTACTTTTGCAACACCATTATATTTAGAGATACGTTTAGATAATTCTGCAATAGCTTTGATTTGAATAGATTTTACTCTTCCTATTCCTGATATCTTCTGCAGATCTTCTAAAGTTAAATCATTAATTCCCCTAATACCTTGTTTTTTGATACTAAGTATTCTTTGTGCTATTTCAATTGAGCGTTCTTTCTTAGAACCACTTCTAATAATTATAGCTAATAATTCAGCATCTGATAATGCATTTGGTCCAAATAGTTCAAATTTCTCATATGGTCTTTCTGATGAAGGCAAATCTTTTACCCTCATCCTACTGTTACAATTCATTATTAATACCCCCTAGTATATAATAAAAAATAGTAGTTTCCAATGATATAACAAATAGAGCTAAGGTTAATTAATAACACTTAACTCTATTAGATATTTTAACTAAGATATATACTATATAATTGTAGTTTATAGTCTTATTTCTTTATCTTAAAATAATTAACCCCTATTTCATTTAACCCTTTATATAATTTGTTCAATGGTAATCCCATTACATTATAGTAATCACCAACAATTTTTTCAACAAATATAGCTCCTATTCCTTGAATACCATAAGCACCTGCTTTGTCAAGAGGTTCACCAGTTCTAATATATGAATTAATTTCATAATCATTTAAGTCTTTCATGTAAACCTCTGTAACTTCATGGCATATAATATGGTTGTTAGCTTTATTATCAATAATACAAAGCCCAGAATATACTAAGTGTTTATTTCCAGATAACTTTTTAATATACTCATAAGCTTGCTTTTCATTTCTTGGTTTACCTAATATGTTGTTATTATAAACAACTACAGTATCACTACCAATTATTATTGAATCTTTATTGACTAATTGTAATACACTTTTAGCTTTTTCATATGCTAATTTTTCTACATATTCTTGTGGTGTGTTTTTCTTATAACTATCTTCGTCAACTTGGCTTACAACTATTTCAAAATCAAGATTAAGTCTTTCTAGCAACTCTTTTCTTCTAGGTGATTTTGAAGCCAAAACAATATGTTTCAAATTATCACTTCCTATATTCTATTAAAGTTTTCTATATACAAATATACCCGCAACAATTCCAATGATACTACCAATTGTAATGTTAAAATATATTCTGAAATCTAGTTCTAATACTTGAAGGTCTAATTTCAATGGGTTGTGCATACCAAAATCTTGTCCATAATTAATCCATTCTAGGAATTTTATATCTTTTGCAAGACTTCCTAAAAAGCCACCCAAAACTATACCTGACAATATCAATAAAAATAGTGCCCAACCATTTTTATCATTTTTCTTATAACTCATAAATATTCACCCCTTCACAATTATATCAACACAAGCTAGTATAGAAAGCGATATCATATTTGTGATTGTATAATAAAAATATAAAACTTTAACAATATAATTTTATCATATATAGAAATGATTGTACACATAAATACATTATATTTTAGTATGTTTTTATGATTGCTTTGGCATAACTCTAGTCTATTCATTTTGGGTGTATGTAGTAATATAAAAAGCAATTAACTACTATAGCTTATTATTTCGATTAATATAAATATTCAATGCTTGTATTGCTTTAATTGCAAATAATGTAATTGAAAAATACATACATATCTTTAATACTAATTCTAAAAATGCTAAAATAGATAAACCACTCATAATACCCATAAATTTTCCTCCTAATATTTTCTATTATTTTAATCAAATTTACTACACTAAAAAATTATATATTATTAATATTCCTAATTATACCTATTAATGCCATTCATTACAACATAATTGTAATTCAAGAACTACTAACTTATGTTTGATACTTTTGCTTTCTTGATCCATGTACCCTAATCCAACTATATGAAGTAATGTGGGTAGCAAACGAAAATATATTGTTATCAGATGTTACCATTCTCAGATTCGAAGCTAATGCCGATAGTCTTAACTATTTCAGCCAAAGGTACTTTCCATTATGAAATAACCTAGACTTCATCAACTGATTTGATAGTTTAATAGCTTCTTCTCTGTCTTTTACTGGAGCAGTTATCATTAATCCCGTACCACTATTCCATGTATAACCATCACCATCTTTTTCTTTCCATGCAATTGTAAAATGTTCAAATTTCTTATCGAAATATATCTCTCCATATGATATTAATTTTGGTTCTTCATTTGTCCATATTACCTCATCAATAGTAGTCCAATTATTTTTATTAAAATCAAGTGTTATTTGTTCTGATTCACTTTTTTTAGATGGTATATCTATATTGCCTATTTTCAATGTTCCAACAAACTTATTTCCCAATATAAAGTTTCTAGTCAGTTTTCCGTCAAAAACAATCGTTACTTCTTCAAATTCTTCATTACTCCTTAATCGGTATTTAATACCATCAAAAGTTTTATTATAAGTTTTTGGCCATATACTAATAATATAAATCCCAATTACAATACCAATTATTATTTTAAATAGCATCTTTAATTTCAATGTTCTTCTCTCTCTCCTCTTTCGAAATGTCGCCGTAATACATCCATTTTATTCTTCTCCTAATCTCTTTCCCTTGATTTACTCATGACCCCATTCAACTCAGACCATATCGCTCCCATAATTCCTTATCATAGTAATCTAAAGTCAAACTTTTGTTCTTCAAACTCATATCATTTTCACTCATGTACCAGTCTAGATGTTCATGGTCATGGTGACCTACCCATTTCTTAAATAATTCTTCTCCAGAATTACATAGTTTAACTGCATCATCCGACAAACAGTAAAAAACAAGATTACTTCCAATCATGAATAGTGTGTCATAATTGTTATGAGTAACTAGCCTATCCATCTTTTCTGCATAGTAAAATTCATGATGCCTATCGTGATAAAGGACTTTATCAACTTCAAATGCCCTTGCTTCATTACTAAGTACTTTAAGTCTCTTACGAATTTCTTTCCAATTTTTATACTTAAATTGTCATCTACATAGTCAAACCCAAGTAAATTTTACTATCTTTTATTTTTCTGTATAAAATTGATAATATCATTTTGATATAATTTAAATCGGTGTCTTGGTACTATTAAATCTTTCTTCCACATTTGATTTAATTCTACAAAAGATACAAATTTTGCATCAACAACTTCTTCAGCTTGTAGCTCTAAATCAACTATTTTAACATCTTGCTTTGTAATATATGTATCTACAAATCTATCATTAAGTCGAACTGTATTTATTAAGACAAGTTCTTCCTTTTTTGCATTTATCCCCACTTCTTCTGCTAATTCACGTAGTGCACCAACTTTACTATTCTCACCAGAAATAATAGAACCACTTGTGCATTCCCATAATAATCCAAATGGTTTATCAGAATGTCTCTGTGTAATTAATATATTACCATTGTTATTAGTTGTCCAAATATCAACCACAATATGATATTCACCCTCAGATATTGGTATACCTCTAATATGAGTTTTATTTAACATCACTCTATTATCGTTATATAAATCCCATAACTCCATTTTTTCACCTACTTCCAATTAATTCTACAAATCAACCTTTTAATTTTTTACCCAAAAGTAATACCTCGAAATGATTGAGTTAATTTCACCTAACTATAATATTCCCGCACCTATTTCGTAAACACTCCCAATCAACAAGGTATTCCCGTATTTGGAAATACCTTGTTGATTGGGAGTATGTCCGTACTAGTGCGGAATATATTACTATATTTGATGTTTTAGTAATCTTATTAATTATTAAAATAATTAACTATGTATTTAACTATAAAATCTATTATAACACAATAAATATAATTTTATAAAATAATTAGCATAAAATCACTTTATCTACTATTAATAACAATTGCTATGTGATTACTACCACCTAGTTTATTCTTTTCAATAAACTCTTTGTAGCACTAGTATATTGGTTTTAGATACCTATTAATAACCTATTTATACCTTATCGATATAACTGTTCTTTGCCATATACAATGTTAATTCTTCTATCATTACGCGCCCTACATTTATAAATCCCTTAGGATGACAGTTAGCTGAATTTACAATAATGTTATTTATTGTTACTTCAAATCCAGCTAATGGATGACTCAGCATACTGCTGCATCCATCTATAATTCCATGGTTTATAAATCCAAGTACATTATGTTCTATTCCATACTGGTATTTTATGTTGGGATCTAAAGAATCAATGAAATAATCATTATTATACTTTAACACAACATCATCATTATTGGTGGGGGTAATACTTCCAAACAAAATTATATCGGAACATCTCCCACCAAAATGTTGCCAATAACCACACCAAAAGCTTAAATTAATATCAAAACTAGTATGATGCCCAAATGGAAATTCAATTCTATTCCTTTCGTATAATTTTACTTCTCCACAAAAGTCAAATTCTTCAATTGAAAACCATGCTTTAATATTTCCTCTATTATCTAACCTACATAGGTTTTTACTCACAATCAATTTATTCCTTAGTTCCGTGACATTCATATATACTATCTCCTAATATTTTAATTTACAGAGTGAATTAATTTTATCTAAGGTTTTGTATTTTACTCTGACCTAATATCTATCATATAAAATAAATTCTTTGAATTTATTTACTACTCCGAATCTGCCTTAAATGAAAATCAAGTACGTGCCTATCTTATTGATATTAAGGCTAATTCTTCTCATAGCCTATCTTAACTAAATATGTCTTATAGTGTGAAATTATTAAATGCTAAGATTGGTTTTATATCTGTATTACATACGTGGGGGAAAATTCGCCCTTAAAATTAAGCGAAATTCAACTTAATGAAACCAATGTTCTGAATAGTGCTCATGAACTTTATTTTCTTTAAAGTCAAAAATGCTATAACCTCCATATAAAGTTTTACACTCCAATATTAATTCTGGCAACATATCATTATCAATATCCAGAATATCAATAATATTGTATATATTCTCCATAAAATCCGAATACAAACCGCCATCTGTAAAAGGTTCAAACATAGTAATAGAACCACTTTTTGAAAGCTGATAAACGGGTTCTCCAATTTTTAATTCAATATTTTCTTTAATACCGATATCACTAGTATAATAATTATGCTCCTCTTCTAATTCCTCTTTATTAAATCGACTATAATCATCTTTTAGTAAATAAATATTATCATTAATTATGTAATATATCATATCATAATATCCAATATTATTTGTGAATTTTAATTCATCTGATTTCAAATTAGTTCTTCCATATAATTTACTTTTTTCTTGTTCTCTAACTAAATTACTTGCCCTTACAATATAATCACTTTTATTATCACCATTTATGTCAGTTTTATATAATTCCTCAATAATAGGTGGTGAATTATTAATTCCTCTTTCATTCAATAAATTATATACTGATTCTATCAATATTTTATTTTCTAATACTTCATTGTTTATATTGTACACTCTAGAGCAAGATATATCATTTGCTCTCCAGTCCCCTGAAAGAGCAATATAATTTTCTAAGTGGTTATTATTTAAAAATGTATCATAATCTTCATATTCAATGGGTCCAAATTCATCAATGAATGTATTATCACCACAGTAAATTCTATATTTCCCATATTGTTCTTCTTTTCCATACTCATCTATAAAAGCTCTATGCGCAAATATAGTATATTCCCCCATTTTTACATCAATTGTTGCAATAAGACAACCATTAACTATAACTTTAGTAAAATCACTAGTTAACTCCATTACTTCATTATTCTGACCAATGTTACAAGAATCAATCATTGCTTTAAATTGTTCTATCTCATTACGGGTACTTTTTAGTTCTTCTTGTAAATTAATTACTATACCCTCTTTTTCGTCTAATAACATTTTATATTTATCTGTTTTTTCATTAGCTAACTTCAAATCCTTTTGAGTATTATCAATAGCTGATATTAAATTATTATACTCTTGTTCTAAAATATATAAAGAATTATCATTTTCACTTTTAGCTGATGACATACAACCACATAATAATATTGCTATTGCTATTGTAGATATTATACTTCTGATCTTCATAGCTCTCACTCCTTGAAATACACAAAATTTTGGTTAATGTTTTCATATTTCCGCTGGTTGACCTACTTGGTAATTATATTTTAATTTTCTTTTTATCTAATTTCACCTTAATTAACTTATTAAATTGGTTAATACTCACTTCATCAAAATGTTTTCTTGGAATCACATAACATTGTATATTTGAAATATAAATAGTATAAAAATCTTTTACTCTACATATTTTATATACTTTATCCCACGATATATTTCCTTTGCCACTTTCGCTTTCTATTGTAAACCCATTTTCTCCAAATCTATATGTTACTTCCTGCTGTAATAATTTATTAGTTTTATATGTTTTTATTGCCGCTTTATTAACAATGAATCTTATAAATAAAACTATAATAATTACTACCAAAATAATCTTTAATAATCCTAACCCACCATTTATTAACATTTTACTACTGATATCTTTATTCATATTGAATAAAGTATATATGTATATTCCAATTGCTAATATAAAAGTAAAAATACCATACATCCTTATTCCTCTGGTCTTTTTGGATAACGTTTTAATGTTATATTCAATATAATCTTTTTGTGCAAGTTTAATCTTAATTTCTATGATATTATCATTCATAATTTCTCTCCTTTTTTATTACAACAAAATTCATATGTATTATGCATTAGTCCTACCATTATTGCAGTCATCTGTCAATCATTTCATCCACATCTCTTATCATATATATTATCTAATTTATTATTTTTTCACTGAATCTTTTAATATAAACAACAATATTTTACATAGAAAAGTTATCAAATGAAAATTCTACTTCAGCTCCTAAAGATGTTGCTAGTAAAATACATTGAGCAATATCTAGCTTAACCTTATGTAAATCTAATTCAGATAGGTCTATACCTTCTATTACTGCTCCTCGTAAATTACAACCTGTAAGTTTTGCCTTATGCAAATTTGTATATATTAATTTAGAATTATCAAAGATAGTTTTTTCTAAGTTACATCCAGATAAGTCTGCTCTAGTGAAATTTATTTCTGTAAGATCTAGTCCTTTAAAATCATGAAATTTTAAATTAGTATACGACCAGTCTCCTCTTCTAATTACAATTCCCAGTAAGTTTGCTTCTTGAAAGGTTGAGCCTACCATTTTACAGTCTTCAAAACACGTATTAAATAAATCAGCAAACCTAAATCTACAGTTTAAGAAGGCAGAATTCTTTATATCACTTGCATTTAATCTAGTAGATTTGAAATTACAATTTACAAATTCACAGCTAGTAATTGTAGATTCATCCATTACAGCGTTTTTAAAATTGCAATTTGCAAATACTGATTTTCTAATATGAAGAAATCTAAAGTCCATATCTTCAAAACTAGTTTCTTCATATTTACTTTCGCTTAATATATTCATATGTTAATTTCCTTCCTTAATTAAAATCGTGTATAATATAGTACTATAAAATATAAAATCAGTATGCATTACTCAATAAAAATATACTAAAGTAAATGCGGACTATCAATAGCCCGCATCACTAATTTTTTCCACTCAAATATTAAGAAACTTTAAATATTAGTTGAATGTTCATTAGACTCATTTGCTAGATTAACCAATTAATATTATAACAAACAATATATAACTATACAACAATACTAATAATATTATATACTACATATATCAAATTAGTAATTATATAACATAATATGAAATATATAGTGCAATATCAAAACCCAAAAAAAGTAGGGTTTCCCCTACTCTTTAACGATTATTGCTTTTGTTGGACATTTTTCTACACACTTCATACATGCCGTACATTTTTCATAATCAATCTTAGCTATATTATTTTCAACCGTTATAGCTTCAAACTCACATACTCTAGTACATAAACGACAACCAATACAACCTACTTCACAGCTTAATTTTACTTCTTTTCCTTTATTAGTTGAGTTACATTTTACTCGTACTTGACTTTCATGTGGTATAAGTTCAATAAGGTCTTTTGGACAGGCATCTACGCACATTCCACATGATGTACATTTTTCTTCATCTACCGTAGCTATTCCATCAACAATATGTATAGCATCAAACATACATGCATTAACACAGCTTCCTAGTCCTAGACAACCATATTCACACGCCTTAGAACCTTTTCCTTGTAAGAAGTTTGCATTTTTACAATCCATAACGCCAACATATTCATATTTTTCTTTTGCTTTGCTACATGTACCGTTACATTTCACATAAGCAATTTTTTTAACATCATTTGTATTTTCAAGCCCTAGTAACGTGGATATTTTATCTGAAAGTTTTGCTCCGCCTACTGGACATCCATTAGGTTTAGCATTTCCTTCAACTACAGCTTTTGCAAAAGCATCACAACCAGCAAAGCCACAGCCACCACAGTTAGCACCTGGTAATATATCTCTAACTTTTGGAATCATAGGATCAACTTCTACAGCAAATTTTTTACCTGCTATTCCAAGTCCCAGACCAAATACAATTCCTAATCCTCCGATACTTAAAGCAGGATATACTATACTAGTCCATTCCATATCTACATCCTCCATTTCACATGTTTCATTATCTTATTTAATTAGTCCTTGGAAACCTAAAAAAGCAATTGCCATTAATCCAGCTGTTATAAGAACTATAGGGTATCCTTTAAAAGGTTTTGGTATATCATTATATTCAATTCTTTCTCTAATACCTGCTAATATAACAATTGCAAGTGTAAATCCTATAGCAGTACCAAATCCATTAATAATACTTTTTATGAGTGAATAATTTGCTTGCATATTAATAACTGCAACACCAAGAACAGCACAGTTAGTAGTAATAAGTGGTAAATATACACCTAATGCTTGGTATAATGATGGACTACTTTTTTGTATTATCATTTCCACTAATTGAACTAAAGAAGCTATAACCAAAATAAATGCTATAGTGTATAAATACTCTAAATCTCTTGGTACTAATATATAATTATAAACTAAATATGAAATCATAGATGCTAAAGTCATAACGAAAGTAACGGCAAGACCCATACCAAATGCAGTTTCAACCTTCTTAGACACACCTAGAAATGGACATATTCCTAAAAATCTTGTTAACACAACATTATTAACTAATATTGCTCCAATAAAAAGTAATAATAATTCCATGATATCCCTCCTCTATGCCTTTCTTGATTCTCTATCTTTTATATAATTAAAGATTGCAAATAGCAGACCAAGTACTATAAAAGCACCAGGAGCTAGAATCATAATTGATATTGGTTGGTATCCTGCTGGCATAACAAAAGCTTCTAATGATGTACCTGCAAATACTGTACCAGCACCTAATAACTCTCTTACAAAACCAATAATCCCTAAAGCAATAGTAAATCCAAGTCCCATAGAGAATCCATCAACTATAGAAGGTATCACTTTATTCTTAGCCGCAAAAGCCTCAGCTCTAGCCAATACAACACAGTTAACTACAATCAAAGGAATAAATAACCCAAGTGCGTCATAAAGTGCTGGAACATATCCTTGTAAAAATAAATCTACCATAGTTACAAATGTTGCAATTATAACTATAAATGAAGGTATTCTTACTTTTGAAGGAATTATATTTCTAAGTAGTGAAATAACAAGGTTTGAAAATATAAGTACAACTGTTGTTGCTAGACCCATTCCGACTCCATTAAAAGCTGATGTTGTAACTGCAAGAGTAGGACACATACCTAATACCTGTACAAAAGTTGGATTATCATCAACTAATCCATTCTTAAATACTTTACCTAAATTCATTTTATTGTGCCCCCTTACTTAAATTAGTATTAAAATAGTTAATAGCAACATTAACTGCATTAGTAACTGCTCTTGATGATATTGTAGCTCCACTTAATGAATCAATCTCTGTATCAGAAGTTGCACCATTTTTAACTACAGTTAATTGTTGTGTTGGCTTTCCTTTAAACTGATTTTTAAAGCTATCTTTATCTGCATTAGCTCCAAGCCCTGGTGTTTCACTATGTTTCGTAATATCAATACCTGATACAGTACCATCTATATTAATACCAACAACTAATTCGATCACTCCACCATAACCTTCTTTTGTAGCAAGTTTAAATGCATAACCGACAATATCTTCGCCTTTTTTAGCAACAAAAAGTTCAGTTATAGAAGACTCATTTTCTAAATCTACTGTACTTTTTTCAAAAGTAGCATTTTCTATAACACTATTTAAAGCTTTATTTCTTATTTTAATTTGTTGGTCTTTTATAGGTTCTTCTGTTATTGTATAAGTACCTCCCAATAATAAACCAGCAATTAGAGTAATAGCAAAAAGAATTAAAGCGTCTTTAATAATATTACTTTTCATTTTTTGCCACCTCCCCAAATACACGTGGGATAGTATATTTATCAATAAGCGGTACAAAAAGGTTCATAATTAAAATAGCAAATGAAACCCCTTCAGGATAACCACCATATAATCTAATAACGGCTGTTAATATACCACATCCAAGTCCCATTATTACTTGTCCTGTCTTAGTAATTGGAGATGATGAGTAGTCTGTAGCCATAAAGAAAGCTCCTATCATAAGACCACCACCGAATACATGATAACCAAGATAATTCATATCAAATCCTTTGCCTCCAAGAATAAGTGCTAATACAAATACAGTTCCTATGTAAAGTACTGGAATTCTCCAGTTAATTATTTTACGTGCTAATAAGTAAATACCACCTAATAAAATAGCTATAACTGATGTTTCTCCAATACATCCTCCAATAAAGCCAAAGAAAGTATCATATACACTTGGTAAATTAGTTGCACCTTCTTTGATTAAAGCTAATGGAGTAGCAGTACTAACACCATTAAGCTCCCATCTTGTCATTAATCCAGTAAAAGAAATAACTAGAAATGCTCTAGCACCTAAAGCAGGATTCATAAAATTCTGCCCAAGTCCACCAAATAACTGTTTTACAATAATAATTGCAACGAAGCTACCAAAAACTGGTAACCAATATGGAACTGTATGGGGTAAATTAAGAGCTAATAATAAACCAGTAACTACTGCACTATAATCTGTAATTGTTATATCTCTATTTGTAAATTTTTGAAACATTGCTTCTGCCAAAACACTTGAAATAATACAAAGCATTACTATGATTAATGCTCTTGTACCAAAATTATAGATTCCAAATATTGTAGCTGGCAATAAAGCAATTACTACATCTCTCATAATTTTCTCTGTTGAATCATTTGAACGTATATGAGGTGAAGATGATACGATATATTTATCTGTCACGACTAAGTCCTCCCTTATTTCTTATTCTTTGCCATGATTGTTCTTCTTGTCGTTCTTATAGAATGTACTAAGTGTCGTTTTGACGGGCAGACATAAGAACAAGCCCCACATTCCATACAATTCATTCCTTTATATTTTACAAAAAGATCATCTTCATTATTAATTGCATATTTATTAAGTTCTAGTGGTAGTAAATTCATTGGACAGACGTTAACGCATTTACCACAACGTATACAGTTTTTTTCCTTAGTAATCTTTGCCTCAGCTTTTGTTAAACATAATATTGATGATGAACCTTTGATTACCGGAACATCAAGTGAGAAAAGAGCTAATCCCATCATTGGACCACCAGATATTATTTTTTCTGGTTCTTCTACAAATCCACCAGCAGCTTCAATTAATTCTCTATAGCTAGTTCCTATTCTAACTTTAAAATTCTGTGGTTCTTTGATAGCTCCACCAGTAACTGTAACAATTCTTCTCATAAGAGGTCTACCTCTTAAAACCGCGCGATGAATAGCTACAACTGTATCAATATTTTGTACAATACAACCTACATCTGCTGGTAACCCACCTGTTGGAACTTCACGCTTTGTAATAGAGTAGATTAATTGTTTTTCTGCTCCTTGAGGGTATTTAGTCTTTAATACACCTACACTTATATTATTAAGTCCTTTTACAGCTTCTTTCATAGCTTTTATTGCATTAGGTTTATTATCTTCAATTCCTATTACACCTTTTGCTTCTGGGAATAAGTGTAATATTATCTGAAGTCCTTTAACAACTCTATCAGTTTCTTCAAGCATAATTCTATGATCTGAAGTCAGATACGGTTCACATTCTGCACCATTAACTATAATATAGTCAATTTTTTTCTCTGGTGGTGGTGATAATTTAATGAATGTAGGAAAAGCAGCTCCACCCATTCCAACTATTCCAGCTTCTTTTATAATCTTGAGAATTTCTTCTTTTGATAGATTAGTAAAGTCTTCTCTTGGTTTCATGGAATCATTTTCCGTATATTCACCGTCATTTTCAATTATAATACTTTGAACTTTTGAACCATTTGTATGAAGTTCATCACTGATAGCCTTAACTGTTCCAGACACACTACTGTGAATAGGAGATGAAACAAAACCTTGTGGTTCACCTATTAACTGTCCTACTAACACTTTGTCACCTTTTTTTACTACAGGCTTACAAGGTGCACCTATATGCTGTAGCATTGGAAAAACCAAATCACCTTTTGGCATATATAGTTTTATTGGTTTTTCTTCTGTAAAGTCTTTTGAATGGCTTGGATGAATTCCTCTTTTAAAAGTCAATGCAGCCATTAGCATCCCCCTGTCTCTATTAGATTTTTGCAATTATTGCAATAACTAATCTATTCATCTAATCATTAACTTCACAAAATCTTATATAATACTAATTGTTTAACTACTATTATATAATATTTTGTATTGTTTATATAGCATAATAACAATATTCCTAAAAATTACATATTACTTGATGAATATTTCAACAACTTAACATGTCCACTATATAAGAGTCAATATACATTACTAGAAGAATAGATTCATATTGTACAATTATTTACATTGCTAGATAGTCATTTATTATATAATTATTATATTCCACAAAATAATTAATATAACATAATGATAAATTATATATTTATAATAATACAAACAAATGAGTAATACAACAATTGATAAAAAAAGCACAAACTACTCCAAAGCCTAATTATACAAGGAAAACTATGTATTTTGTTTATTGTATACAATATGCATTTCATTATTTTCTTCATAATTTTTTTTTAAAAGTTAAAATTCATATAATGTTTGTGAATACGTTAACAAAAGGCTTAGAGCATAATAATTATTCTCTAAGCCTTTTCATAATTAAGTTCATCGATATTCTCTTTTAGAAATTCTTTTAACCATTGAATAACATTAATATCCGTTAATGGAATATCATCACCTAAAACCTCTTTGATTTCTTTAGTACTTATATCAAAAGTAGAATCGTTATAGTAATGTATATACTTAATATTTATATCTGAATTAGAAGTTATAAGCATTGCTATAGTAGCAACAATATCCCCCATTGGAGGTCTGTCTATATGATTATATTCCATAACCGCTTTTAAAGCTGTACCTTCATTAACTATAGTTTCAATACTTAGATTGCCATTACATAAATTACAAGTATCATCTAAAAGTGGTAATCCAAGTCCTACTTTTCTCATAGTTCTTGAAGTTGTGAATGGATTTAGTATATCTTCAAAAATATCTTTTGGTATTCCTGTACCATCATCTTTAATGCTAAATTCAAATAAATTATCAATAATATTCTCTTTTACAATAATAGTAATATTATGTGCTTTTGCTCTAACACTATTTTGAGCTATATCCAATATATGCATAGATAATTCTTTCATATAAGCTGTCCTTTCAAGTTATTTAATTCCTAACTTTCCAAGTTCATTAGTAATTTCAAATGCTGACTTTTTAGTTATTAATATTGGGATTTGCTCTTCATTGGCTTTTAAAATAGCTTGTTCTTCTACTTCAAATCCTCCTGATACTATAATACAAGCTGAGCCAGTAAGAAGAGCTACGGCAACTATATTTACGTGACTTTGTATAGTAACCCATACATTTCCTTCTTTTGCATTTCCCATTACAACACTTAATAAGTCTCCAACAAAACCATTTGTAATTTCGTTATTAACACCCTGTTCTCCTGCTACTAATTCTAGCTCTAATTTGTTTTTCATTTCCAATACTGTCATCATATATCCTCTTTTCTATAATCTTAATTATTTATATTATCAGTCCTTCTCATTACTAATAGAAGGAGGCATTTTCTGGGATAATGTAACCATTTGCTCTGCCATTTCTCTTACTTTTTGTCTTAACATAAATACACAATCTTCAATATTAGCCTTTTCACAGACAATATCTTCTGCTAGTGCTCTACATGTAGGTGCACCACATGAGCCACAATCTATTTTAGGTAATTGAGCATATATCTCTTCAATGTGTTCCATTTTCTCTATTGCTTTTTCCATATCATCATCAAGTTTAAGAACTTGTTTAGTTTGTAATGGTTTAGACCAATTAATATCGATTTTATTATCAAATAGTGGTATTTCTCGCTTATTACCATTATTAATATTGTATTTTTTAATTTTATCCATTCTATTGCTTGATACAAAAGAATTTTCAATAGTCAGTGGACCTCCAAGACATCCACCAACACAAGCTAAACATTCTATAAAATCAACATCATCAAGTTTTCCATTCTCAACTCTTTCAAGTATTTTAATTACATTTTCTATACCATCAACTGCAATGTGGTTTTCAATACCAGAAGCATTACCTTCTCCACCAGTATGAGCCCAACCAATTCCTGAATTATTGCTCATCTGTAATATTTCAGGTTCTTTAATTGTTTTAATTATAGGAACTAATTTAAGATATATTTCTTTTAATGAAATAACTCCATCTACATAAGAATAATCAATAACTTGTGGTTTTCTGCTATTAGTTACTTTAGCTGCACAAGGAGAAATAAAAAATACACCAATATCTTCTTTCTTAATTCCTTGTTTTATTAAATATTCTTTTGTATGTCTTGCCATTGCTTCTTTTGGTGAAATTAGTGGTAAAATATTAGGAATTAAAGAAGGAAATCTTATTTGAATTAATTTTACAATTGCTGGACATGCTGATGATATAACAGGTTTAGGTAAATTATCCTTAGCTAATAATTCTTTACTAGCTTCAGTTATAATCTCCGCAGCTTTTGCCACTTCAAACACTTCATCAAACCCAAGTTTCTTGAGAGCAGTTAGTATTATATTAGGATTAAGTATATTTCTAAATTGTGTATATAATGTAGGAGCAGGAATTGCTACTTTATATTTATAATCATTAATTTTATCAAGTGTCTCTGTAACAGCTTTTTTTGCATGATTTCGGCATACTCTTATACACATGCCACAATCAATACATCTTTCATCCATAATATGTGCTTTGCCATTACGCACTCTTATAGCTTCTGTTGGACATCTTTTGATACAATCTGTACAACCTATACATTTTTCTATATCTAACTTAACAGAATGTAATATTTCCCCCATAGGTAAAATCCTCCTATCATTAATTTAATAAGAAAATGTAATCATTTTATATAGAATATTAAGTGAACCTTAGTACCTTTTCCAACTGTTGTTGTAATCTTCATATTATCACTATGTTTTTTTATATTTGGCAAACCCATTCCTGCTCCAAAACCCATTTCTCTTGCTTGTTTTGATGCAGTGGAATAACCAGCTTTCATTGCTAAATCTAAATTTTCAATACCCGGTCCTTGATCTTCAAGTATTACATCTATTTTATCTGGGGTGATCTCTATATCTATAACACCACCATTTGCATGTATTACCATATTAATCTCTGCTTCATACATAGCTACAGATACTTTTCTAATAATAGTTGGTGGAATACCTACTTGTTTTAATGTTTTTTTCAATTTACTAGAGGCTACACCTGCTGAGATGAATTCCCCTCCTTCAACATCATAGTGAAATTTCATCGTGTGCAATCTCCTCTCCTTCCAAACCATTCTTATATAATAAACCACATGCTGTAAATAACGAATGATTTGTAGTTAATAATACTATATCTTTTTGTTTTGCCATTTCAATTAATTCATCACTAGGAACTTTACCTCTAACAATTGCAATTGCTCTAATATCTAACATTTCAGCTGTCCTAATAACTTGCGGATGAACTAGCCCTGTAAGTAATATAACATCGCTTTTCACAAAAGCTAATACATCACTCATTAAATCGCAACCATAACCATACTCAATATTAATATCTAACATATCTTCTCCAGCAATAAGCTTTGCACATAAAACATCTCTAATATCTCTAATTAACATTAATTGCATCCCCCTAATATGTTGTAGTTTGGTCAAGCTTATGTCATAAATATTATATCAAATTGTAATGACAATGACAATCCTTCAAGAAATAGAAAAAGGTTGTAACCAAATATAAACAATGTAATAGTTTAGAAGTAGGGATAGTTATTAAAACTAAGGAGACTACTATGACTATAAGCATAATAATAGACGTTAATGAGGAAGAATTAAATAATCAATTAAAAATCCTAGATTCTATACTAACGAATTACCAATCAGAACTTATATTAATTCATCATAATAAAGATAGTATTTTTAATATTCCATATCAATATAGTGTTATTGAATATAATAGTTCATACAGTAATTATAATGACTTTTGCATCGCTTCATCACTAGGTGACTGGATACTTATTATTGAAAAAAATATTAAAATAACAACTGAATTAATTAATCAAGTTAGACAAGTCATTGATAATAATCACTACTACTATTTATCCATAAATAAAAAAATATATCTGTCTACTGATAAATCATCTTCATATACAACAAAAGAGATAATCTTATATAGAAGACAATCTAATCATATTAATTGTAGTGATATAACTATTGAAGATTATTCTCTAATACAATTAGAAAAAGATAATATACCAAGAAATATTGAAAAGCTTATTTTTCAAAAAGCCTATAACCAATTATTTCTATGGTATAAAAAATGTATTTTACATTTATCCAAAGATCTACAATTATATTTTTTAACTACTTTAGAAATATATAAAAACACATTAAACAAATCTGAATTAGTTAAACTTGAAAACCAATTTATTAATGAAAATATATCAAACCATTATGTTGATTATCTAAAGTTAAGAAAACTATATGAGTTAAACAAAGAAAAATTTTATACTAGACTTAATAAAATTTACCAAGATATTTTTAATGAAAAGGATATATATATCTGTTGGCTACTTAAAATATATTTTCAAAATAATAAGATACCCACATTTTTAATCAATCTAAGTTCAAAATTACAAAAAAAATATCTATATTACATACTAGATAAAGATAAAGACTCATTAGAATATATATATAATATTATAATGAATAATACTACCCAACTAGATTCATGTGACTCTTCAAAAGAACTTACTAGTTATTTATGTATTACAAAATATTATATAGACTATCTATGTAATATTTCATACTCTATTGATAACAAAGAAAAGATTCTTAATTCATTTGAGTTATATATATATAATTCAAACTTATATATTAATAATTATAGCGATAGTGAAAATATATATATTGATTCTGAATTTATTAACTTAATTAATAATATAGAAAAGTTAATATCACAAGATAATATAGCTGATGCAATTAGTATGTTAAATAATATATGTACTCTTTATCCACTAGAAGAAAAACTAATTCATTACTATATTCATGAATTACAACAAGATAAAAATTTTTATCCATATAAATTAAGTATTTGTATGATAGTAAAAAATGAAGAAAAAAATATTGAACGATGCCTAAAAAGCCTAAAACCTATTATAGATTATAAAATAGCAGAATTAATTATTGTAGACACTGGCTCTACAGATGAAACTATACACCTTGCAAAAAAATATGTTAATAACATATATAAATACAAGTGGAGCGGAAACTTTGCTGATGCAAGAAATTATAGTATACTATTTGCTTCGGGAGAATATGTGTTAATTATAGATGCTGATGAGGAATTTGCAAAAACTGATGCTGAGGAATTAATACATCATTTCTCTAATAAAGAACACAAACAATATAATACATTCACTATAAATATTATTAGTTATACTGATATAGAATTATCTAAATACTCTACTTCAACCCAAAGAAGAATATTTAGAAATCATAATTTCTATTATAAATGTGCTATTCATAATCAACCAATGATTTCTCATCCTATAGCTAACTTAAATATTAACTTACTTCATTATGGTTATATAATGAACGACCATATAAGAGATATTAAATTCAATAGAACAGGCTCTATGCTAATGAAAGAATTAGAAAAAGATCCTTATAACTTATATTATAGATATCAATTATGTGCAAGCTATAGTATGTATGGAGATATTATAAACGCTGTTAGACAAGTGGATATATATATGCGTATTATAGAAGAAAATAATAAACTTCTACAAGATACTAATATGACTTACTATAATCTAGCTACCTCTTTATATATAGAAGTAGGAAGATTCAAAGATGCTGAAAAAATAATTGACGATGCATTAAAACTAAAACCAAACTATATAGATTTCATTTATTATAAGGCTTATACTCTGTTCAATAAAAAAAATTATGAAGATACATTACAGTATATAGAAAAATTTCTAAAAACATTAGATGTTTTTAGTTCATTAGATATATCTACGGATAGTCGATATGTTTTTAATACATTAAGTTATAGAGATAAAGCTTTACGACTTAGTATATTAGCTTATTATAGACTATCAAAATATGATAAATGTATTAAAATAGGTAATGATATCAAAGAACATATTATTTTAAAAGATTGCTTACACGAAATAGTTAATTCGTATTTCAATTTAGATAAATCTATAGAACTTGCAAAGTTTTATAATAACAAAATAATAAGTAGTAATAATACTATAATTGAAAAAGTTTTTATGTACTTTCTGTTAGATAACCTTTTTACTAGCAATGATAAAGAAAGGAAGAAATATTTATCTTCAATTTTACAAGAGACTAAAGATGATAAGTTAATTAATACTATAACTGATATATTAATAACACAGAATAAACATAGTGAATTTGATACTCTAGACTTAATTGATATATATGATATTGATGAAATGGATTTTAATAGTGCATATAGTATTTTATCTAATGCTTTACCTTTATTATTAAGAACTGAAAACAACTTAGAAATATTACAATTAAAGAAATTAAAAAGACTTTCACAACTTATATTACATAGGACTAAAACTATAGAACAATCCAATACACTAGAAGTTATAGAATTACTTAATATTTTCAAGAAATATATGTTACTTACAACTAATTTAATTAATAATAATATGAATGACTTCTTAGAAAATAGAGAAAGAATATTTATAGCAAATATATCTGTTGCTTTTAATAAAAACATAAATAATATGAATTATGCAATGAACTACATGAAAAATGCGCTCACTGTATATCACAAAATGAATGGGATAATAGAGTTAGTTTATAACTACATTATGATAAAATATTTTAAAGCCAAGGACTAAAGCTAACTTTTATGTTAGATAAATGTTAAGAGATATTCAGATAAGTGATATTAATGATTTATATTATTATCTTAATTAAAACCTGTAGCTATAACAGAAGCTTTAATCCTAGTTCTTAATGATGTTGTCGTTGTAATATCCACTTTAGAAAGTGGTTCAATACTTGTTGAAAAAATATCACTTGTTACTGTTATTGTTGTTGTATTAGCACCATTAAAAGATATTTGTATCTCTGCTGGCAGTCTTTGTGGTTCTATTACAACAGTTCCTGAAAGATCTTCTAAATCTACTGCTTCCCATATAGTAAATGTACCAATTGAATTAAATTCAATGTTTTTATTAGAATATCCATATTGTACACTATTACTAGAGCCACCAATTACAGCATTAGCCACGCCAGAACATGAATTAATATTATTACATGCCATAAATACACCTCCTTAACTTCATTTGAATTATATTAGTATTGTACATGTTTATTTAGCATTATCACTTAACTAATTAGGAGTTAATTAAACTTATAGTAACATTGAAGAACATTCAGTATACACTTGGTTTTTGAAGCAGTATTCATTCTTACAAGGTTTTGAAAATCTTGAAATATAATGCATACATAGCTCATATGAGCCATGACAATTACGCTCATCATTTATTTCGGAACATTGTATAGCTATTAATTTAACATTTTGTTGAGTAATACTTGTCTCTTCATTTGGATAGATTTTCACTATAGCTTTTTTATTACCATCTAATTTTAACTTCATTGTAGATTTAGATTTATTAGATATTTTTATTGTTATTGAAGTATTCACATCAATTGCTCTCCATAATATGTGGTAATTATTATCTTGTAAATCTATTTTTCCACATATTGTATTAGTTATAATGAAAGTATCGTTATTACAATGTTCTTGTATCTCTTTACACATTTTTTTTTGGCATTTTATTTCTTTATATACTGTTTGCATACTCAACCTCCTAAATGAATATCTCACTAACAGTATATGCAATAGCATAATGACTTGTCCCAATAATTATTATTAGAAGAAGTTAATTTTGTAATAATACTTATAATCCTTATAAAAAAAGAGGCAATCTAATAATACATTTTGACAATACAAAAGCTACAGTCAAATAAGTATATTATTAAACACCTCTTATATATAAAACATAATAATTCATATAAACCTACTTACTATTAATTTTCATCTTCTTCAAGAATCATACTAGCAGATGGAAATGGTTGTACTGCTCTTTTAATTATACCTTTAACATATGCAATAAGAACCCCATAGTTTACAATTGGTATATTGTCATTATTAGCTAAAGAAATTCTATGTTGCATCTCACGCCTATTTAACATACAACCTCCACAATGTACTATCAGAGAATATTCATTAATATTATCAGGATATTTTATTCCGCTTGAAAATTCAAAAACAAGATTTTTACCAGTATATTCTTTTATCCATCTTGGGATTTTAACAGTTCCTATATCATCAGATTGTCTATGGTGAGTACACCCTTCTGAAATCAGTATTTTATCTCCATCTTCTAGTAAATCAAGCTGTTTTGCTCCTTTTATAAGATTAATTAAATCGCCTTTATATCTTGCAAATAATATTGAAAAAGAAGTAAGCATAATATCTTCTGGGGTCTCAGCTGATACTTTTGAAAAAACTTGAGAATCAGTAATTACAAGCTTTGGTTTTTTACCTATGTTCTTTAATGTTTCTTCTAGTTCGTATTCTTTAGTTACTATACATGTAGCATCACTTTCTAATATGTCTCTAATAACTTGCTGTTGTGGTAAAATAAGCCTTCCTTTTGGTGCTGCACTATCAATAGGGACTACTAAAACGATAAAATCTCCAGGATTAATTATATCTCCAACTAATCTGAACTTATTCTTATCATCTGGAAGTAATTTTATAATAGCATTTTTTAATTCATCAATTCCAACTTTGTTAATAGCTGAAATAGGAATAATCTTTAGTTTTAACTCGTTTTCCATTTTAGCTAGTTCTGCTTGAGAAATGTTGAAAATATCTGTTTTATTAACCACACCTATTACTGGAAGTTTCTTTTCCCTTATTCTGCATAGTATCTCTTTATCAAATTCCGTAATACCTACTTGTGCATCAATAGCTAGTATAGCAAAATCTGTTTTATTAAGAACTTCATAAGTTTTTTTCTTTCTAAGTTCACCAAGTTCTCCTATATCATCAAGTCCAGCTGTATCAACAATCACAACAGGACCAATAGGTAGTATTTCCATTGCTTTATATACTGGATCAGTTGTAGTTCCTTTTACAGTTGAAACTAGAGCAATATCTTGATTTGTTATTGCATTAATAATACTTGATTTACCTACATTTCTTTTACCAAATAGAGCAATATGAACTCTATCACCTCTTGGTGTCTTATTCAAACTCAATGTTTTTTCCTCCTATTCTCTTATTATTACAAGGAATTATAATATAGTTATTAATTGTTAATCTTATAAACCTATAAGACTTTTAGTTTATTTTACACATTTTATTTAATAAACAAATTCACCTTATTATTTTATCAAGAAATTAATATAATTATAAGACTTGATTTATAAAAAACAACGTATTTAAACTTTTTTACGAGAATATAAAAAAAGTTAGAACATGCAATATGCTCTAACTTTTTTAACTAATTATGTATTAATTTACTTGTTTCCATAGTGAATTAAGATTTGCTTGGATTATACATGTTGAGACAACTCCAAGTCCAAATAAACCACATATTAAACAAGCTAATGAATCATCTTTAACTGGTAATCCAGCTTTTTCATATGCTTCAGCGATTTTTTTAGAGTATTTATAATACCAATAAACTATATAAGGGAAACATATTAACATTAATATAAGTTCACCAGCACATCCGCCACTTTCACCAAGATAATTATTAATATCTCTCATTGTGTAATATAACCAGAATATCATATATATCCCACATGTTATAATACTCAGTAAAATTACTGAAACAACAGATCTTTGTTTATACATATTTATACCTCCTTCTTAAAAATATCATATATTTAGCATGTATTATTCTACAGTATAATTTAATATTTTTCAATATATTTCTTGTTATTTCAGCAATATTTTTATTTTATGTACTATAGAAGGTAATAATCCCTTTTCATAAAAATTCATTGGTTGGATTTTGGGGAAATATTTAATAAATCTAATTATGTATAGAGATATAAACAATATAGTTGATATCAGATAAATTATTTCGCTTACTTTTTTCAGTCTATTATTTTTAATCATTATATTTGATATATATAACATAACCAATAAAGGTATTAATAAAAATAACGGATGATAATAAAAAGCTTTTTCAATGTTACCTATAAAAAACATTTTATAGGCTCTTGTTAAACCACATCCTGGACATGGAACACCTACTAAATTCTTGAAAAAACACTTAGTTCTGCTTTTTGTAATAAAAACAATAGCGAAGTAGATTACTAAAATAATAGGCAACATTAAAGCATTTCTATATTTTGCTTTCATTACATATACCTCTTTATCTTCTTTTATCTAATTCTTTACATATATCATTCCAAGTAACATCTTTCTCAACCATAAGCACTGATAAGTGATATATTAAATCAGATGCTTCATATATTACTTCTTCATTTCCTTCATTTTTAGCTCCTATAATAACCTCTGCTGTTTCTTCTCCAACTTTTTTTAGAATTTTATCGATACCCTTATCAAATAAATAATTAGTATAAGAACCCTCTTTTGGATTGTTTCTTCTATCTAAGATTACATTATAAACATCTTCAAATATACTTAATACATTTTCATTATCTTGTTGCTGTATTTCTTGAACTTCTTTAGTATCTATATTAATTTCTCTATAAAAACATGAAAGAGCACC
Organism: Vallitalea sp.; assembly: GCA_025210515.1. Classification (GTDB taxonomy): domain Bacteria; phylum Bacillota; class Clostridia; order Lachnospirales; family Vallitaleaceae; genus Vallitalea. Next base: position 89,359 of record JAOARM010000034.1, read on the forward strand.
AGTATGACATGCAACACCTTGTTGATGTACCTTTAATAATAGTGTATCATTATCACAATCAATTAACATACTTTTTAGTATTTGATAGTGCCCTGAAGTTTCACCTTTTAACCATAAACATTTTCTACTTCTGCTATAGTAATGAACTTTTTTTGTTTCTATAGTTTTATCATAAGCTTCTTTATTCATATATGCTACCATTAATACTTGATTACTTTTATAATCAACTGTTACAACAGGTAATAGCCCATCACTATTTAATTTTAATTCATTAAATTCCATATAATTCTTCCTCTCTTAATTATAATCATTAATTACTTAATCTTACAGGAATATCATAATTATGTAGATATTCTTTTAACTCTTTTATTTCTATTTCTTTGAAGTGAAATAATGATGCTGCAAGAGCAGCGTCTGCCTTACCATCTATTAACACATCTTTAAAATGTTCCATATTACCTGCACCGCCAGATGCTATTACAGGTATATTTACCGATTTACTTATTATTTTAGTAAGTTCTATATCATATCCAGATTTAGTTCCATCTTTATCCATGCTAGTTAATAAAATTTCACCAGCACCACGTTTACATACTTCTATTGCCCATTCAATTGCATCTATATTAGTATTAATTCTTCCACCATTAATATAGACGTCCCAGCTACCACGTTCTTCATTTCTCTTAGCATCTATAGCAACTACAACACATTGACTGCCAAAACAATTAGCTGCCTCATTAATTAAATCAGGTCTTCTTATTGCTGCTGAGTTAACAGCAACTTTATCTGCTCCTGCCCTAAGAATTATTTTAAAATCTTCTAAACACTTAATACCGCCACCAACTGTTAAAGGAATAAATATTTGACTTGCAGTTTTTCTAACTACATCAACAATTGTATCTCTACCTTCATGTGTAGCTGTTATATCAAGAAATACTATTTCATCTGCCAAGCTTTCATTATATATTTTAGCTACTTCAACTGGATCACCTGCATCAATCAAATTAACGAAATTAACACCTTTTACAACACGCCCCCTATCTACATCCAAACAAGGAATTATCCTCTTTGATAACATAAAAACACCCTTTCTATATTGCATCAACATATGAAAAAACAATAATTATAAGTTTATTATTTTTCAAATAAAGTAATAGCGTCTTTTAGATTAATAGAATTAGTATATAATGCTTTTCCAATAATAACTCCTTCTGCATTAATGTTCTGTACTGCCATTAAATCTTTTATTGATGATACACCACCAGATGCAATTATATCAAGCCCTGTTTCATCTACTAAATATTTAGTATAATCTATATTAGGACCTGTTAACATACCATCTTTCGATATATCTGTATATATAATCGTTTTAACTCCAAATCCTTTCATTTGCATACACAAATCAAGAGCTGATATATGGCTAATTTCTTCCCATCCACTAATTGCAACCATACCATCTTTTGCGTCTATTCCCACAACTATTTTGTCACTTCCAAATTTTAAGATAGCTTCTTTCACAAATGCAGGGTTTTTTACAGCTTGTGTGCCAATAATTACTCTGTCAATACCTATATTTAGTCTCTCTTCTATATCCCTTATTGAACGTATTCCTCCACCAGTTTGAACAGGTACGTCAATAGTATCAATAATATTTTTTATTGCTTGTTTATTAGTCCAAGTTCCGTCTAATGCTCCATCAAGATCAACAACATGAATATATGATGCACCATTTTGCACCCATTTTTCTGCTATATTTGATGGATTATTAGAATATATTGTTTGTTCGTTAAATTTACCTTGTTTTAATCTAACGCATTTACCATTTTTGATATCAATTGCTGGATATAATCTCATAACACTCCTCCATACTTTCTCTTGCATTTTATATATTATATTATAACACTATATAGAAACGAAGTTACTAAGTATTTTTAATCCTATTACTCCACTTTTTTCTGGATGAAACTGTAAGGCATATACATTATTCTCTTGTGCTGAGATTTGTATTTGCTTGCCATAGTAAGTTGTGGCACTAACTATATCCTTTGATGTCTCAAGATGATAAGAATGTACAAAATATACATTACTATTATCAGGTAATCCTTTATATAGTGGCTCTCTCTTATTTATATTAAGTTTATTCCATCCCATATGTGGTACTTTTAAATCTGTATTGAATTTTACAATCTCTCCATCTAATATTTCGAGTCCTTTATGATTTCCGTGTTCCTTTGAAGAGTTAAATAATAATTGCATACCAAGACAGATACCAAGTAAGGGTTTTTCTTTTTTCACACTTTTATGTATAAAATAATCTAACTCTTTCTCTTTTAACTGTTTTATTGCATCTCCAAAAGCACCTACACCTGGTAAAATCAATTTATCTGTATTCTCTAGTTCTTTAATATCAGATGATATAATCCATTCTACACCTATATATTTTAGAGCATTAGATATACTACCAAGATTGCCCATTCCATAATCGATAATCCCAATTTTCATCTAAATTCCTCTCTTTCTTTGTAAATATATAATTTATTCTAATAACTATCTATAATACTCCTTTTGTAGATAAAGCTCCTTCTATTCTTGGATCAATAGTAGTTGCACTATCAAGAGCATTACCAAAAGCTTTAAATATACCCTCAACAATATGATGATTATTTTTACCTTCTAACATTTTAATATGTAAATTCATTTTTGCATTATCAGAAACAGCTCTAAAAAACTCCTCAACCATTTCTGTATCCATAGTACCTAATTGATTAGTTGTTAAAGTTACATCATAATTAAGATATGCTCTACCAGATAAATCTAATGAACATAATATTAGAGTCTCATCCATTGGTATAATAGCTGAACCATATCTTTTAATTCCTTGCTTATTACCAACAGCTTCTTTAATTGCCTTGCCAAACACTATACCAATGTCTTCAATAGTATGATGACAATCAACTTGTAAATCTCCTTTACAGCTAACGTCTAAATCAAAAAAACCATGTTTAGCAATATGTGTCATCATATGATCAAAAAAACCAACACCTGTTTCTATATTTGATAAACCTAGTCCATCAATATCAAGTTTTAAATTAATATCAGTTTCATTAGTTTTTCTATGAATTTTACTGATTCTACTCACTAAACCAAGCTCCTTTCATATCTTTTCATAGCTTCAATTAATCTTATATTTTCCTCTTTGGTACCTACTGTTATTCTAATACAATTTCCTAGAGCACCTTCTTTGCCATATCCTCTTACTAGAATTTTCTCTTGTTCTAGTAAATAAGCTATTTGTTCATTAGTAACTTTTATTAATATATAATTCCCTTCAGATGGATATACTTTTTCGACATAACTAATTAAGCCAAGTTCTTTATATAACCATTGTCTTCCTTTTATTATTTCTTTTACATATGATTCATATTCATCTATATTTTCAATCACTGTTTGTGCAAAAAACTGTGAGAAAGAATTAAGATGATATGGTGGAATTACTTTTTTTACTGCGTTAATCATTTCTTCTGATGCAATACCGTAACCAACTCTAAGTCCTGCTAGTCCATAAGCTTTTGAAAAAGTTTTGAGTACAATGATATTATTATATTTATTAATTTTATCAATCATTGTATTAGAAACAAACTCTCCATAAGCTTCATCCATTATAACTGGACACTTTATTACTTCTAACAATCTTTCAATATCATTTATTGGTAATATATTTCCTGTAGGATTGTTAGGAGTACATAGAAAGACACATTTAGGACTATGTTCTTTATATAAATCAATGATTTTTTCTATTGGATAATAAAATTCCTCTTCGTTATTCAAAGAAAACTCAATAGGTATTCCTCTATTAAGTTTAGTAGTGATTTTGTACATACTAAATGACGGTGTAGGCATTAATACTTTATCACCAGGTTCAATAAAAGTTCTTAGTATACTATCTATTAATTGATCTGAACCAACACCACATACTACATTTTCCATAGATACATTCCAGTATTTTGCAATTGTTACTCTTAAATCAGTACAATTAGAATCTGGATATCTTCTAATGTTATTACAGTCTTGTAACCAATCAACTACCTTATTAACAACTTCCTTATTATGTACATAAGGATTTTCATTAGCGTCGATTTTAACTTCATATTCTTTTACTGGTGCATCGTAAGGTTTAAAATCTCTTAAATCTTTTCTTATATATTCATTAATCATTATCAAATCTCACCTTTATTGAATTTGCATGAGCTGTTAGTTTCTCTGCTGTAGCAAACTTTATTATATCTTCATGTAATTCTTCTAGCGCTTCTCGATTAAATGATATTATACTTGATTTTTTTATAAAATCATCAACACTTAATGGTGAAAAAAACTTAGCTGTTGAATTAGTTGGAAGAACATGATTAGGTCCTGCCATATAATCGCCAAGAGGTTCTGGTGTATAGTTCCCTAAGAAAATCGCACCTGCATTTTTTATTCTTGGTAATATTGCAAAAGGTTCTTTTGTACATATTTCTAAATGTTCTGGTGCTATTTCATTACTTAATTTAATAGCGTCATCAATAGAATTAACAACTACAATGGCACCAAAATCATCTAATGACTTTTCTATGATTTCTTTTCTACTTAAATAGCTAGTTTGTCTCTTAATTTCTTGTTGCACTTTTTTGGCTAATTCTTCACTTGTAGTTACCAATATAGAAGAAGCAAGTTCGTCATGTTCTGATTGAGATAATAAATCTGCCGCTACATATTTTGCATTAGCATGTTCATCTGCAATAACTAATACTTCACTTGGTCCTGCAATAGAGTCTATGCTTACATGACCATATACTGCTTTTTTAGCTAGGGCTACAAATATATTTCCAGGGCCTACTATTTTATATACTTTTGGAACAGTTTCTGTACCAAAAGCTAGTGCCGCGATTGCTTGTGCTCCACCAATTTTATATATTTCATCAACACCACATTCATTTGCAGCTACTAAAGTAAGTGGATGGACACTTCCATCAGTTCTAGGTGGAGTAACCATTACAATTCTATCTACACCTGCAACTTTTGCCGGCATAACATTCATTATAACTGATGATGGATAAACAGCTTTCCCTCCTGGTACATATACACCTACTTTTTCTATAGCTGTTATCTGTTGACCCATTATAGTCCCACTATTACTTTGATCATACCAACTATACTTTTTTTGCTTCTCATGATACTCTTTAATACGTTTCTTTGATTTTTTTATTATACTAATTATTTCATCGTCAACTTCTTCATATGCTTTTTTAATTTCTTTCTCTGAGACTCTCAGCGTTTCTGAAGTCAACTTAATATTATCAAATTTATGTGTATATTTTATTATTGCCTTATTTCCATTATTTTTTACATCATTTATTATCTCATTAACTATATCATCGTATTTATTATAATTATCAGGTGTTCTATCAAACAGCATATTTTGTAGTTCATCTGCTAAACATTCACTGTATTTAATATACTTCATTGTTAATCAACTCCTTACCTACTTTTATAACTGTAACTCTCTAAGTCCTTTAATAATATTACTTATTCTATCTATCTCCATTTTCATGCTTACTCGATTAACCACCATTCTTGCAGAAAGAGGACATATTTCTTCTAATATAACAAGTCCATTATCTTTAAGCGTAGTGCCTGTCTCAACAATGTCAACAATTACTTCTGATAAACCAACTAAAGGAGCTAATTCAATAGATCCATTTAATTTAATAATTTCTACTTTCTGATTTTTTTTGTTATAAAAATAATCTTTGGCAATGTTAGGATATTTCGTTGCTACTCTAATAGAGCTTCCTTCATCAATTATATCTTTCATCTTATCCTGTCCTGCTACTATCATTCTACATTTTCCAAAACCTAAATCTAGTACTTCATATAGATTTTTCTTTTCTTCTAATATAGTATCTTTACCTACGATTCCTATATCCGCTGCACCATATTCTACATAAGTTGGTACATCACTTGCTTTTGCAAGGAAAAATTTTAATTTTAATTCTTCGTTAACAAATATAAGCTTTCTTGTATCACTTTTTATTTCATCACAACTAATTCCAATTTTTTCAAATAATTCTAAAGATGTTTTTGCAAGTCTTCCTTTGGCTAATGCAAAAGTAAGGTATCTCATTATTCATCACCTCTTATCAAGTCTTCTATTTCTACTATATTTTGCTCCATTGTTTGTAGATTAACTAATGTGACTTTATTAATTTCATTAAAATACATAATGCCACCAATTCCATTTTTCTTACCATATATTATGTTATCTTCTAATGAGCGTTTTAATAATCCAATTTCAACATTCATTCCTTGTGATCTATATTCCTCTGATAGCATGATAGCTTGTTTCCTTGTATCTTCATTATATATTATTAAAGTATCAATAGTAAATTCATCAACTTCTATCTGTTGTCTTTCTATTGCTAACATTAATTCATCAATTACAATGGCAAATCCTATTGCTGGAACATCTTTACCAAATTGTCCTAATAATGTGTCATAACGACCACCTTCTACGATGGGGACTCCTGTTCCATATGTATATCCTCTAAAGATAATACCAGTATAATAATTAAGATGACTAACAAGACCAAGGTCAAAAGAAACAAATTTCTCAGCTTCATAATCACATAATATATTATATACTTTCTCCAATCTATCAAGTGATTCTAATGCTTTTTTATTAGTTGTTAACTTTCTAGCTTTCTCAATAACTTCAATTGAACCAAATAACTTAGGCAAATCAAGAAAAACTTGTTTTAAATCATCTCGCATATTACATTTATTAAGTAATTCTTCTACAGCAATAAAATTTTTCTCATCTATTAATTGTCTAAGTTCTTCTTCTTCGTTCATATCAAGTCCAGCTTCTTCAATAAGTCCTTTAAAAAAACCTGCTTGACCTAGATCAATTTGAAAATCTTCAAGTCCTGCAACACTAAGACTATTAATTATTAATGAAATAACTTCTGCATCAGTATCTTCACAATTTATTCCAATTAGCTCTACTCCAGCTTGAGTAAATTCTCTTAACTTACCTTGATAACTCTCACTATTTCTAAAAGTATTGCCTATATAGCACAACCTTACTGGATTATAGTCGTTTTTATAAAAAGTGGATACAAATCTAGCGATTGATGGGGTTATATCTGGTCTTAGCGCTAATATATTACCATCTCTATCAAAAAACTTATACATTTCACATATATGAACTGTGCCTCTTTCATGATTAAAAACATCATAGTATTCAAAAGTTGGTGTCTGTATATCTCTAAATCCATATCTATGAAATACTGAACCTATCCTATTTTGTATTTCTATTTTCTTCGATGTTTCTTTTATGTTCAAATCTTTTACACCTTCTGGAGTATGTAATAATCTATCAATCATAAGTGACATCCTTTCATATATAATATTTCATTAGCATCGCTTTAATACGTTAAAGTGCTAATTTATTAAATCGATTAATTATTGTATATTATATGCCATACAATTATAAATGTCAATATCTTTCTATTGTTAATTCATAAAAAATTTTATCTAACTTATATATTTTTTTATTTGTTCTAAGTAATGTAAGTATACCCCATCTTTAGTAGAAATTATATATGTCCTATCCATCTCTCTATAGGGAATTGATTTTCTACCACCTTGTTTTGCGTTATCATAATAGGTGCGTAAATGAGCATATGGTAAATAAAAATATTCATTATACTTAGAAAAATATACAATTAAAAATGATATTCCACCTTGTTTTTCATAGTCAGCCATAAACTTAACCTGATGTTCATGTATATTCTGTAATGGTAGTATATCTTTTGTTGTTTCTTTTGCATCAAAGCATACTGCATAGCTTTGTACTACTCCTATATAGTCTACTGTACTTTTTTGTTCAAAATATGCTAGTGATATATGTCTGCTTTTTTGATCAATTTTGATTGGTTTAATAGGTGTTGGTACCTTCTGAATTAATGCTAGTCCTTTTTCTCTATATTTTTCATTAGTGAAATTAATCAACTCTTCAAGTGTACTACCTCTAAGTCCTCTAGAATTCCAATACGCCATAACAATCCCCCATAATTAACTTATTATATATTACTGTTTGTTATTTCTTCTATAGCTTTATCTATTAAAATAACTATCTGATTATTTTTCTCTTTATCTTTCATTTTATTTAATAACTCAATTCCTTCAATGCATGAAAGAGTTTTAATTGCAATAACTATTTCTTTTCTAATATCATCTCGAATATCATATATATACTTCTCTAGTATTTCTAATGCCTTCTTATTCTTTGAATTTCCTAAACCAATAATAGCATTTCTTTGAAGTAATTTTTTTCCTCTCCATCCAGATGCTGTAAGGGAATAAGTCTTCTTGAACTCTTTATTACTAATACCTAATATAGAGTCATAAGTAGGATAAGGGTCAATTATATTTATAGACTCCTTATTATCTACTTTGTTATAAGGACATACTCTTTGGCAAACATCACATCCATATACCTGTTGTCCCATTTTTCTTTTTAAGTCATTACTAATATCCCCTCTATGCTGTGTTAAATATGATATACATTTATTACAATCTATTTGTCCATTTGAGTTAATAGCACCTGTAGGACAAGCCTTTACACAGTTATTACAGTTAGAGCAATCTATTTTCATAATGTTATCATCAGGCTCAATATAATAATCTGTTAGAATATAACCTATAAAAACTTTAGAGCCATAATTATTTGTTATTAGCATAGAATTTTTCCCTATAAATCCAAGCCCCGCTCTCTTAGCTATAGCCCTATCAGAAAAAGGACTAATATCAACATAACATTTTGTTTTACATTCTACTTGAGATTGCAAAAACTCTTCAAGCCTCTTTAACTTATCCATAACTGTTATATGATAATCATTAGAAACTGCCGCCATACTAATATTTCCTCTTATATCACCATTATTAACTTTTCTAGAAATATCACTATATGACTCTAATATAACAATAAAAGATTTAGCATTTTCCATAGTCAAGCTAGGATATATCTTTTTCTCATACTCTCTAGACTCAAGTTCACACATAAACCCACTTTTTTCTCTATTAACAAGAATATCTTCTATTTCATAGAAAGGTTCTGCTAAGCAGAACCCTATACTATCAATCTCAATTTCTCTACTATATTCAATAATTTTATTCTTAATATCCACTGTCTAATCACCTTCATTAACCATCCAATAAACACACTAAGTTTTGTCGAATTTTAAGCATTGTAGCAAGTTATTACATATTATAAAATAATATATTTCAGCAAACCATGTAACTAGCGGAGATTGTATAGGGTAATATGTAGCACGAGCCACGGACGGCGAGGTCAGCTATTTTAAACAGGACGTTTAACTAGCTGACGGAATATTACCCTATACAATCGGAGCGGAAACAACTCCTATTATCAAAACTAAATACACAACCCACTCCATACTTCCATAAACCTACCCTCAACTTCAGAAACAAACTCTTTCCCATCCAAATAACTAAGCAATCCTCCACTAACATTAAACTTAACCTTATATGCGTGAAGCAACTGATAATCCACTCCAAACTGCAGCTTAATCTTGTCATTAATCCGTCTATACCCATACTTATAATCTCCAATTAGTGGATGATTAATACTAGCCAAATGAGCTCTAATTTGATGAGATTTCCCAGTAATAATCTGAACATCTAATAATGTATATCCTTGTATGACTTTTAGAGGTGTATATATAGTCTTAATATAATTTCCTAAATTCTCTTTATTAGATATAGTCACCTTATTTGTAATACTATCCTTAGAAAGATATCCATCTATTATAGCTTCATTATCTACCTTACCTGTTACAACACATTTATAATGCTTATCTAATTTCTTACTAGCAATAAGACGGTTTAGTTCTTGTAAAGCTAATATATTTTTCCCTGCTATAACTATACCACTTGTATTTCTATCCAATCTATTACATATACCTGGTCTAAAACCTTTAGTAATACTTGGATCATAATCACCTATATTAATAAGATAAGCTGTAACCTCATCAACTAATGAAACACTTCCTTCTTTATCTGGCTGAGATAATAACCCTACAGGTTTATTACAAATAAGTATATTTTCATCTTCATATATTACTTCAAAAGTAATATTAATATCATTATTAACATCCAAGCAAGAAAACTTATCAATGGTTTCGGGTGACATATATACTTGAAATACATCATTTTCTTTCAATATTTCATTGCCTACAATTCTTTTTTTATTAAGTTTTATTCTCTTCTTTCTCAGCATTTTATATATAAAGCTTTTTGAAGCTTTATTAAAATATTTTAATAAATATTTATCTGCTCTTTGATTAACTTCTTCTTTCGTAATTATTATTTCTTTCATATAATTTTCCTATTCTTCCTAGATAATATATGTATTATTTATATTGCATTATCAAGTAATAAGTTAGCTAGATTAACTTGTTTCGTAGTATCTATATTATTCAGTTTTCCTTTCAACTGATTCTTAACATAGTTATATATATCTTCATCGTTGTTAAATATTTTGATATCTACTAAATATCCCTTTGGTCTAACTAATTTATCTACTAGTTCCTTATATTCCATAAGCTCTTTTCTAGTTGTATCATTACTAATTAGTAAAACAAGCTCATTGTCGCTAACAACTATTGATTCATAGAACAACGTCTTTTTTCCTCTTACTATACCAAGACTTGCTAGATATACTAATTTATCTGTAACAGCTTCAAGCTTACGATAACTATTTTCATTTCCTTCCTTATATCTTGTATATAAGATTAATTTCACAACAAACTGTGCTTCAGGGAGTGCAAGTAGAACTGTTATTAGTAATAAAACATTCCCCTCAGTATAGATAAATGTATTCATACAATATAGTATAGCCATAACTATAAATCCTATTATAGCCCCTATTAAATAAACTTTTTGTTGTGATTTTATATAACCGTATTCTCCTTTTGGTTGTCTCATGTTATAACCTTCTTTCTAGTATACTAATACACCTAACTCCTTTTCTTGTAGATTATATCATAAATTGACATTATTGAAAATAAAGGAAATATATTTCTATACTTTATTAAGTTCATTCCAATCTTTTCTAGTCATTACATATTGAATATGATTGACATAATTTCCACTGAGTATTTGAGCATTCTTTTTTAATCCATGTTGTTTAAAATTAAGTCTCTCTGGTATTGCTCTACTTTTCGTATTATCTTCTGCTACATAGATATATACAATATTTAGCTTAATATTATCAAATACCATATTAAGTAAACTCTTACAACAGCTAGTCATAATTCCTCTACCTTGATAGTCTTCTGCAAGCCAGTATCCAATAGATGTAGACTTGTCACTCCATTCAATACCGTGAAGTCCAATTTTACCTACTATTTTATCTTTGTATATAACATTACATTGAAAACCATTATTACTAGCATACTGATGCATTGCTTTATATGCAGAATATTTGCAATCCCTTGGGCTTTTTACTAAATCAACCCATGATAACCATTTTTTTAGATGTTCTCTTGATGAATCTATTACTTTATAAACCTCTTCAGAATCTGTTACATGAGTTAACCGAAGAGAAATATTTTTATTAACTACATGCTCAAACATAAAACTTTCATCCTCTCAAATAAAAACATATACTATATTATACTCTTATAAGCTTATCTGATTTCAATAAATAGGCAAGAAAAAAAGAGAACAAACTGTTTATTCTCTAATAGGTTTTGACGTTTCAACAACACCATGGATATGATCTGTAGATATTTATGTTCAATTAAAGGGAAAATTTGAATTACCTATTGGTGATTAAAATTTTCCCTATTCATTAAAAGTATTAATTATTTTTCATGAAATCGATTAATATTTTGTTAATTTCATTTGAAAACTCATATTGTGCTAAATGAGATGCATTTTTTAATTCATAATAATTAATATTAGGAATTAGTTCTCTTAACCTTCCCATTGATTCTTTTGATATGCTTTTATCATTCTCACCCCATGTTAATAATACTGGTATATCTAGCTCTTTAACTTTCTCATAATATGGAGTGGCATCTTTTATTGCATCTCCTCTCATATTAGCAAGAACAGCTCTCTTTTTTCCTTTGAATTTCATTTGTTTCTTTAATTTCTCTGTAAGCTCTTGTTTTACATCTGTTGAATATAGCACTTTAGGGTTAGTTAATGATTTATCTCCTGTAGCTTTCATTATGTATTCTCCAATACACTTACTTTGTAGTAACGAAGCCATCTTAGCATTATTAAAACTATCAAAAAGCGGTGCTAGAAAAGCTATTTTTTCAACTTCTGTTGGATGTGATGCAGCAAAATAAGCACAAATACTTCCTCCTTGAGAAGTTCCTACTAGAGAAACAGGTGTAGTTATCTCAAGCTTATCAATAAGCTCTAATAATTGTCTGTCATATAAATCTCTATTATATTTTTCAAGTTTAGGTCTATCGGAATACCCGTGTCCAAATATATCATATCTAAGCACTCTATATCCCTCATCTACTAATGCATCAATGTTATTATCCCATGTTATTAAAGGTGCAGCATTTCCATGAACTAATATTATTGTCTTTCCTTCTTCTGATCCTTTTAATTCATAGTGTGTATAGCCATCAGAAAGTTCAATAAAATTACCTCCTAACTCAGCTCTCACCTCATCACTAAGTACCTCTGTTTCCATATCCCTTTTTAAATATGGCAATAGCAGAATTAGTAACAGAATAACAAATACACTTATTATTATTTTTTTCTTCACCAAATCACCCTCCTTATTAAATACGTTATAACTCATTTATAAATCTGGTAAATATATAAAATAAATTAATTATATTTTACCATAATTGATATTGACTATCAATATTATTTATAAATTAATGATATTTATGCATAGCACCTCTTCTTAAATAAATAGCATATATTCTATAATAATTTTAATTCTAATATGAAAAAGGAACTGTCAGATAACAATCTAACAATTCCTTATACATAAGTCATAACTTATATTTCACTACTATATAATATTAAGCAAATATTAATCTCTTAAAATATTAATATCTTCTCCGTTAAGTACTTTATTAAGATTACGAACTGCACACATTTTTCCACACATTGAACATGATTTTTCATCTTCTGGTTTTGAACTTTCACGATAAGCTTTGGCTTTATCTGGGTCAATTGCAAGTTCAAACATTTTATCCCAATCTAATTGTTGTCTAGCATAACTCATTTCATTATCCCATACTCTTGAATCAGGAATTTTTTTGCCTATATCTCCTGCATGAGCAGCGATTTTACTTGCTATAATTCCTTCTTTCATATCTTCTACTGTTGGAAGTCTTAGATGCTCTGCTGGAGTAACATAACATAAGAAATCAGCTCCACTTGCTGCAGCAATAGCTCCACCAATAGCTCCTGTAATATGGTCGTATCCTGGTGCTATATCTGTAACAAGTGGCCCTAATACATAGAATGGTGCTCCATGACAAAGTCTTTTTTCAAGTAACATATTAGCTTTTATTTCATCTATTGCCATATGTCCTGGTCCTTCTATCATTACTTGTACATTTTTCGCCCATGCTCGTTTTGTTAATTCACCAAGTACAATTAATTCTTTTACTTGACTTGCATCAGTAGAATCGGCAATTGCACCTGGTCTACAAGCATCTCCTAAGCTAATAGTAATATCATACTTAGCACATATATCCAGTAACTCATCATAATATTCATAGAATGGATTTTCTTTCTTATTAAGTTGCATCCATGCAAACATTAATGAACCGCCTCTTGATACTAAGTTCATTAATCTTGGGTTTCTTCTAAATGTAGATGCAGTTTCTTTATTAATTCCAGCATGTATAGTTACAAAGTCTACACCGTCTTTACCATGTTTCTCAACTACATCCAAAAATTCTTTTGCTGAAATATCTTTTAATTCTTTATCATAAAAACCTAATGCATCATATACTGGAACAGTTCCAATCATTGCTGGTGACATATCAATTAGTTTAGTTCTAAACTCTTGAGTTTTTCCGTAATTACTTAAATCCATTATTGATTCTACATTCATGTCAATAGCTGTTTGAACTTTTTCAATCTCTCTATCTAAATCATAGCTATCTTTTGATATACCAAGATTAACATTAATTTTAGTTCTAAGTCCTTCTCCAACACCTTCTGGGTTAATACTTGTATGATTTTTATTTGCTGGAATAACAACTGTTCCTTTTGCTATTTTGCTACATAAAACTTCTACATCTATATTTTCCTTTTTTGCTACAACTTCCATTTCTTTTGTTATAATACCTTTTCTAGCTGCATCCATTTGAGTCGTATAATTATTCATATATATTCATCCTTTCGAGTTTATAAAATCCTATTATATTTAGCTAATCATTCCATTTTATTTCAACATATTATTTAATTGATTTACTTTTTCTTTGATGTTGTTAGAATCATAAATCTCAGAAATAACTGCTATTGCATCAACATTAGTTACTATTTCTGTAGTCAAATTATCCGCTGTTATCCCACCAATACCTACAATTGATATAGGAACAGCATTTTTAATATTAATTAGTGTTTGGATATCTATAGTCTTAGCATTGATTTTAGTAGGTGATGGATATAGAGCTCCAACTCCTAGATAATCGGCTCCTTGCTCGTATGCCTTTATAGCTTGGTCAACTGTTTTAGTAGTTGCGCCAATTATAAAATCATTTCCCATAGTATTTCTGGCTTTGTCAATATTGATGTCATCTTGTCCAAGATGTACCCCATCTGCACCTACTTCTATTGCAATATCCACGTCATCATTAATTATTAATTTTGTATTATATTTATGGCATAATCCTTTTAATATATGTGACTGATTACATTGTGTTAGTTTATCATTATCTTTACTTCTATATTGTAATATTCTAACTCCTTCACTAAGTGCTTCTTCTGTCTTAGTTAGGAGTACATTAAAGTCTATATAATCTTTAGTTATTAGGTAGATGTCTTTATCAAACTTCATATATATTTACCTTTCCTCTATGTATAAGATTTTCTTTTTTTATATTATATATAGTATCAAGTAATCTTATTTTATATGTACCTACTCCTTCATTAGCATCAAGGTTTTTCTCTACATAATCAGCCGCTACATTCATTGCTACAATACCATATACACTACTTATAAATGGATCACAACATCTAGCTAATGATACGGCAATTAGTGGGTTTATCATACAACCTATACCTGTAATATAAGTAAGCATTGAAGAACCGCCTTCAATTTTTGCTATATATTTATTATTACATACTGTATCTATATTACCTGTTATTGATGCAACTGTGTCAAATTTCTGTGCTACTAAAGTTCCAATAATATCAATATTATCATTAACTACTTCTTCACAATCAACACCTTTAGCTAATGTTTTATATCCTAGCAGAGCTTTCATCTCAGATATATTACCTTTTACTATATCTACTTTATAATTATTAAGAATCTCTAATACAAAATCCAATCTAAATTTTGAAGAAGCTACACCTACTGGGTCAAGAATAACTGGTATATTAATATGATTTGCCACTTTTATTGCTTTTCTCATTGATTTTATTTTGTTAGTTGTTAACATACCAATATTAATAACTAAACATGCGCAATTTGATGTTATTTCTTCCACTTCTTCAAATGCTTCTGCCATTATTGGACTACCTCCAAATGCTAATGTCATATTAGCAACATCATTAATAGTCACATAATTAGTTATAAAATGTATTAATGGTTTATTAGAGTCTTCTATAATATTATGAGTAATATTATTAAAATCTAACTTATTCATATTATTACCTTTCGTCTATTGTATCTAAATTCTAAAATAATGTTTTACACATTGAAGTGATTAACAGGTCCATCTCCTGCACCTATTGAAAAACCACCTTCAATAGCTTTTGTAATATAGTTCTTAGCTAACTTCACTGATTCATTAATATCAAAACCTTTACTAAGATTAGATGCAATTGCAGAAGATAATGCACATCCTGTTCCATGAGTATTTGGATTATCGATTTTATTATGTTTATAATAGCTAAAGTTTTTACCATCATATAAAACATCACAAGCTACATCTTCTAGATGGCCACCTTTTACCAATACATTACTTGAACCAAGATTATGCAATTTCTTACATGCTTCTTTCATATGTTCTACTGACTTAATCGTAGTATCTGTTAATAAACCAGCTTCAAGTATATTTGGTGTTATAAGATGACACATTGGAAACATTTCTTGAACGAGAGTTTCAATTGCATCACCTTTTAGAAGGATTCTACCTGTTGTAGATACCATTACTGGATCAAGAACTATTTTAGGCAGATTATATTTTTTCAGTGTTTCTATAATAGCAGAAATTATTTTCTTATTAAATAACATCCCTATTTTAATACTATCAACATGTATATCTTCAAAAATTGCTTCTATTTGTTTAGTTACTGTAATAGCTTCTAAACCTTGTATATAGGAAACAGATGTAGTATTTTGAGCTGTAACTGCTGTAATTACACTCATACCATATACACCATGAGCCGCAAAAGTTTTAAGATCTCCTTGAATCCCTGCTCCTCCACTACTATCTGATCCTGCTATAGTTAATGCTGTGTACATTATATTGATACCTTCTTCATAACGATTTTTTTAAGCGCAGTTAATTCAAATAATAAAATAGCAATAACGGCTCCTGAAAAAGAACTTACCATAAATGGAATAACAAACGCAAATATTGCTGCATTTTTACCCATAAATAATATTGCAATTGGACAGGCAACAATAGCTCCAATAATTCCTGTTCCAATAACTTCTCCTAGTGCTGCTACATATGTATTAGCAAACCTCTTATACATTAGACCTGCAAGTAATGCCCCGAATATACTGCCAGGAAATGCAAATAGTGTTCCAAGGCCCAATAAATTTCTAATAATAGAGATTACAAATGCGTTCATCACCGCGTATATAGGGCCTAATAAAATAGCTGATATAACATTAATTAAGTGTTGCCATGGAAAACATTTTGTTGCCCCAACTGGTATGTGATAAGGGCTAAGTATTACTCCTAGTGCTATTAGCACTCCGCATAAAGCTGTTTTTCTAGTATCAAATTTCATTTGAATCATATCCTTTCATATTTTAATTTATAAAATATTACGGAGTAAAGCATATGTAAATATGAAAATAATAATAGAACAAAAAAGACAACCCAGAAAGGATTGCCTTAATATCATTTAAACAAATCATAATATTACGATAAGCTTCCCTCCGCTGGTACTAACCAGATCAGGTTATAGGGTCACAGAATATCGTTCTTAATCTCAGCTGGCAACACCAGCACCCCTAGCATAAATATAATTTTAAATTCGGTTATATGGTAGCATATTTTACACATATAATCAATAGTATTTTTGAGAATCATTTATATACAAACACTATCACCTTTACTTCAATATTATTTGCTTCAATTATACATTCTACTTCAACCTATTAAGTTATTTTACTATTAATTACTCACATAATATATTATTGCATCTTAATTCTTATGTTGGGGGAGGTTAAAAACACATTATTATCAGTTGTAACATCCTAATTAGCTTTCACAAGTTCAACTGGAATGTATTTCTCATCATATAATACTTTTGAATGATTTTTTATAATTAGAGTTTTTCTAACCTTGTTTCCAGTTACTTTATCGATTTCACTTCTATATACTTCATTATTTCTATAATAAGATTCATTTTCTTTTGAAAAATAGTTATTTTCTTCCTTAACATGGTATGTATACTCTAACTCCTCATTACATCTTAATTCACCACAAAGATATTCTTCAGTAGTATATGTAAATAGTTGAAAAGTTTTATTAGTATTATTAACAAATTGATAATCGAGATAATTATACATAATAGATGTACCCGTCCCAAAAGGAATTTGTCTTCCATAGTCTGGAAACATATCAATCTGATTATGATGATGATGTTCAATAATCGTTAAAGGACTATGTAAAATCATCCAATGTATCAAATTTGTAAATTGACACATACCCCCACCAATTCCTCTATCTACGTCCCCAGACTTTATAGTTAAACCTTCTTTATATCCCTTTTTCTTAGTACATTTTCCAACTAATCTCCAAAATGAAAAGATTTCATTTGGTTTAATTATTATTCCATTTACTTTGGGTGTAGCTAACCCAAGATTAGTTGCTTTATTTTCTTGTAATTGCATATCAACATTACCTAATTTTCTTCTTATTAGAGATTTATGTTCATATATTTTAACTGGTAGTTTGTCAGTTTTTCTAACAGATACAAAGCTACGTCTATTAATAATCCATTGTAATCTTCTAATAAATATTCCCTTTATTACAGAAATCTTATATGTAAAGGGATTCCATTCACAAAATAATTTTCTTGCCATTTTTGACACCTCTTCATCTGTTTCCAAAACATGTATTAATTTTCTTCCTATTATATAATCACTATGATAAAGAAAATTAATTATTTTTATTGTAATCTTCTTTTAAAATTGCCATTTCTATTTCATCATGATATTTTCCATTTCTATAAAGTTCTTGGCGTAATATTCCTTCTTGTATAAAACCACATTTTTCATAACATCTTATAGCCCTTTTATTAAAAGAATATACACATAACTTAATCTTATTTATATTCATTTCATTAAATATAAATCTAATTAAGACATTCATTGCATCTGTTCCATAACCTTTATTCCAATAATCTTTATTCCCTATAAAAATACCAATTATTACTTTGCTATTCTTCCAGTCTACTTCATTAATTCCACAACCTCCAAGATATATCTTATCTTCAAGTGTTTCAATTGCAAAATTATATGTATCTTTCATTGCAGTGTTAGATTCTAGCCATTTTTCTTCATCTTCTCTAGTATATGGAAATGGTATACCAGGAATTAAATTTTCCTTAACTTCTTCATCGTTAATATATTGTAGAACTGTATCAATATCTGACTTTCTATACTCTCTTAATCTTACTAATTTTCCATTATACATATTAATATACTCCCTCCATATTTATATCTATTAGGTATATGTATACGACTATACTATATAATTTAACACTTTTCATTAAGCTATAATATTGCTTGAGATGTGAATGATATAATATTGGTAAATGCATGTATACATGTACTTGGTAATATACTTCCTTCACCTTTTTTCTCATTTATATAGAATTCTAAAAAACCAGTAATTGATGCTGTAATAAACATTATTAAACCAAATAAATACTTATCATACATAAGTATAAATGGTAATCCATGAGGTAATCCAAATATTATTGCTTGCGTTATATTTCCTGTTAAATATCCAAACTTTCTAGCTACTCTTTTACCAATTAATCCCCTAAATAGTATTTCTTCAGTTAGTGCAGTTTGGATTATTGCTTTGAATAGAATAGAAATTAATATTCCTGTGCTTAATCCTTTACCTGTAAATTCAGTTCTTAATAATTCAGAGGATAGATAACCAGTGGAAAGGAATATAATTATAGGACCTACCATAATAATAAATGAAATAATAAAAATAATACATGCATTCATAATCCATGCATTATTTTTAGGTTTATATAATCCTATCCACTTAAAATACCCCTTCTTTTCTCTACAAAATATTAAATATATTATAACTGATACAGTAAAAATAACGCCAAATTGTATTAATGAATTTAATATGCTCTGTTTCATCCTAAGTCCCTCCATTAATAAATGAATTATATATATAATTATGATAATTTTTACAGAATATTAAAGCTATATTTTTATGGATATACACCAATAAAAATTTAATTAATAATTCAAATGATAACAAGCATTTATCTATTAAAGCAACTAAATCTTTATTGTATCAAGGCTTGTACCTATCTTTATATTTTAATTTTGCTTTTTCTGTATATTTATTGATAAAAGCAGATTTTGCATGTGTATATCCATCTCTATTATTCCTATATTGTTGTTGTAATTTTAGTTTTAATTCTCCATATTCATTAGCAACTTGTCTATGTTCCATAAGATAATCCCTAAAGTATAGCTCTTTCCAGTTATCATGGTAACGAACATGTAGATGGTAGACTTTCTCTGCAAATCCTTTATTAGTATATCCTTTGTTAAAAACCATATTTAACGCTGGTTCTTTCTGAGTGGACATTGAAATCCATCCATTATTTGTTAGCTTTTCTATTAATTGATTAATATCGGTATCTTCATTAATCTCTAACAGAATATCAACTGTAGGTTTAGAAATTAATCCTTTTACACAACTACTGCCAATATGATTAATTCTCTTAATATATTGCTCATCTATAATATTTAATAGATTTTGTTTTTCTATTTCATACCAGTTTTTATAATCGTTATTATGCTCTTTTAATATTATTGGAAATAGTTGCCATAATTCTTCTAATGTCATCTCTGAAAGTTCTTTGCACATTTACATATCTCCTTTTTTAATATTTTTACGCTAAGCCTTATACCTTTTAACTTTAATGTAAAAAATAGTTAAAATTATAGCAATCTTATGTTAAGATTAAGTAATAGATAGCTCTGGAAATTTAAAGTCACCTAGATCACACGATACTCCCCTAACGAATATTGGATCTGTTTTATATTCTTTCATTATGTAGTCTATGTCATTCCAATATGGCATAAATCCAAACTCTATATTCTTAACATTATTGAATGGTAAGTGTTTTACCAATTCACTAAAACTTATTTCTCTTAGAGAAAATACACCAATTAGATTTAATGTAGTACCTTCTTGTTTTGCGATTACCATAGTATCAATTTCTGGAAGTTCATAAATTAAATCTTTTAGATAACCCCAATAAATATGAAAAATATTAATACTCTTAGTATTTAGACAGTCAAATTTATGTGAATAATTTACACGTTTATGTATATAATTCCACACTCTAGGGTTATTGTACTTTAATTTATTAATACTAATATCATTATTAATCTCATATTCACAAACTGGTAGTTTCTCAGTAATATTTTTAAATCCAAATTTCGGATAAAAATTTATTACACCCTCATTTGCACTTAAATACATAGGGATATTGCCATATTTTTCTATAATATGTTCCATTAATCTTCTAGACAAGTCTCTATTTCTATATTCTTTCTTTGTTGCAACTGCTCCTATAGATAGAGCATTATATTTTTTTTGTTCAAATAATATTTGTGTTTTAAAAACACAAATATTAGAAACTATATCTCCATCATCAATAAATGAATAGCTTTCATATTCTTCATTCCAAAGATTTAAGTCATACCAAAATTGAAAGTCCAAAAAAATATCTTTTAATAACTTATTAAGTTTATGTTGATATTCTTTATTATTTTCATTACAAAATAAAAGTTCCAAAATAAATCACCTCTTTATAAATTGTTAATTTAATAAATATCGCTATATATCTATAAAAACTAATCATTGTTTTTAATGTATATATCTAAAGCTCTTATTAATTTTTTAGCTAATTTAATAAATAGTTATTAAGCAATATATGCCAAGACCTAATAATCCAATGTAAATTGTTAATGTGATCGTAGGAATAAGACTTGCTATCGTTAATGTTGAAATAAAAATATTCATAAATACATGCTCCTAATTATTTCCATGGTCTTTTTCTATTAAGCCATCCAAATGACTTCCAATACTTAAAATTATCTTCACTAAATCTAAAATATTTATGTATAAATCTCAATACATAGAATAATAATTTCACCTTAAAACAAGGTTTTACATTAACGCTTTTTGCTTTAATCGTTCTGGCAAGTTTATTAATTTTCTTCTCAAATTTTATTTTTCTTTTTTCATCAACACTATTCCAGTCTACACTATGGGTATTTCCTCCAAAAGTATATGTACGAGCAATTCCCCAAAAGTTCATACTATCTTTTATACCATTTATAGTTGATCTCGTACCAGAACCTGCAGCAGTAGAAATAATAAGTGCCTGTTTACTGAACATTTCTTGCCTTGGTTGATGTGCCATCCACTGATATCCAAAGTGATCAAGAAATGCTTTTACTTGACCTGGAACATGATAAACATAAACTGGTGCAGTGAAAATAAGTAAATCTGAATTCATAATTGCTTCTAAAATAGGATTCAAATATTCATAATCTGGACAATCAGTATAGTCAATAAAACATTTAGAACAACCCCGACAAAAATTTGGCATACTTGTAGGTAAAAAGAATTCTGTAATAACATCTTCATCATCTAAACACTTAATAAATTGCTGTGCAATATTATATGTGCTTGAATTTTTTTTTCGTGGTGTCCCATATATAACAGTGATTTTCATAGTATATTCTCCTCAATAATTAATAAAAAATATATTTTAATCTAAAATATTTGATGCCGTATTCATTAATCCTAACATTAAAAAATACGTTACTAATGAAAATATTAATATGAAAATAACTAGAATTCCCATTGGTAGTATTATTCCTATCATAATAAATATATCATTAATTAGGAATAACAACCATCTATTGTTAGATTGAGATTCCAGTTCTACATTATTTATAAGTCTTGCCTCATGTCCTATCCCTTTGCATATATTATAAATTATTATGAGACCTAGAACTACCGATATTATACCTAACAGGATTCCAAACACACCTAAAGAATTGCTTCCAAATTCATTCATTTGTGGCTGATAAATATCAAAAATTGATATAACTATCATAGGAATTGTAAACTTCTTGGCAATACCAAAAAACTCATTTTTTTCTTCTAAAATTGTTAACCCTTGATAAAATAGAATATACGCTATTATATCTGGTAAAATATCAAATCCATTAAATCTAAAATCAAATAAAAATATAAAGCCCCAAAATAATTTTTTGTAACCCATTGTAATATTCCTCCTTTTTGTAAATAACTCTAAATCCCTTAATTATTATAGTTTATTAACTTCTCAAAAAACTTACAATTGTGAAGAAGCTATACAATGCCTCTACTAATATCTTTCCATTAATGCTTTATTTTTCAATCTAAATCTTATTTAATCAATAAGTGTTAAACCACACCCATGACAATATTTTTCCTTTATGTCAACCGTAGTTCCACATGCTGGACAATTTTCATAATTACTCAATTTTTCTTCTTTTTTTTCTACATCATTAAAATGTATTTCAGAAATCTTTTTTCCATCTACTTCAATGACTTGTAAATTATTAGAATCAATCCAAATAATATCTCCTCTTGAGTCACAAACTGCTACTGTTTTAATTGTTCCTTCGTCTTCATGTGGAATTAGGTTTCCACCAAAAAAACTTGGGCGTACTGCTTTATATGCACCAAATCCAGTTCCTAATAATATATATTTCTTATATGTCTTTCTATCTCTTACTATAATTCCCATTACACTAATCACCTTTCTTATATTCATCTTTATCTACTATAATATCATATAATTCATTAGAATTAATACCTATACCATAAGGTCTATATGCAAAACTTGAATGTGAAGGTTTTGCTACGCCATAATCATTAACCCATACACTAACATATTTATTTCCTAATAAACTAATATCAATATAGAAGTTATCACCTGTAAACCATAAAAAATAACTTTTATGATTAGTTGTATTAATCGTCTTTCCTTTTCGTGTCCATCTACCTTTATGCTCTTCTATATATTCTAAAATATTTGATATCTTTTGTTTGTCTTCTATAAGTATTGTAGTGTCTCTATCCATTTCTAAAATTCGAACTCTTAGCTGATTAACTTGATTCTTATAATTTGAACTAATGTCGCTTATAGATCTTGGATAAAATAAAAATAATAATATTAATGCAGACACAATAATAACAATAGTACTTTTTAATATAACTTCTTTCTTTTCTTTATTCATTACCAATGAGTTTAGATATGGTATATGCCTTTGGTTAATAATAACTTCACCACAACTGTCACAGATACTTCCATTCTTAAAAACTTTTTTACCACAATTGGGACAAATAAAATGTTCTTTCATTAATAATTTTATCCCCTTTCTTTAACTAAGGAATAATTAATCTGGCATCTAATTTAAAATAGATTAATTACCTCTTTATACTCGTTAATGATTCGTTCCATATTATCTAATAGATGTTCTTCACCATCAATGCAAATTACTTTACAAGGTAATGAATTTGCCCATTTTTCATGTGTCTTCATAGATGGAGAACCATCTGAATCATATCGAGCTGACAATTCAAGAAATTTTTGATGATTCTCATATAAATCTCCACCTACTAAAATACGTTTTCCAAAGCTTTCATATGCTCTTCTATTTATACGATCTATTCTTATCTTAACAGATGCAGTCATATGTACAGCTAAATCAAACAATGGAACAAATACATGAGTTCAAACGGCTTATCTGTATCTTTTCTCCATGTATAATCATCTATATCAAAATATGGAATGCCAAGTTTTTCAGCAACCATTTTTCCTAACGTTGTCTTTCCAGAACCTGGCGAACCAAAAATAATGATACCTCGTGACATATTTATACCTCCACAATTAATCAATAATAACTTGTATACTGGTACTACTAATCAACATATCCACAATAAGGACAAGATTTTCTTATAGCTTCATATTTCTTATTGCACCTACTACATTTCTTTACTACATCATTTATATTATCTTCTTTAATGTGAATTAAATAATTTATTATTGTATCTTGATTATCTATAATATTTCCTATACCAAATAACAGGAATGTTATTACTGTACATACAAAAACTGTTATAATAAATTCTCCAATTGAACCTTTATAAATTCCGTATATTATTGCTACTATAATATTAATTACTCCTGTTAAATACAATATTAAACTCATATGTTAGTTACCCCTCCCTTACCAAGAATATCCTAAGCTTATCTATCTCCTTATAATCATATCAACTTAACCTATTTTCATTTCTTGATTTAACATGTAGATGAGGTTAATACTAAAATAATAACATGTACTATAACTCTCGTTTTAAATTCAACTTATTTTTTATCTGCCAAATAGCATACACATGTATAAGGTCTTACTATAGTTCCTCCATTTTTAGCTACTATTTCTTTTACTCGTTCTTCAACTATTTTTCTTTCTTTTGTTTCTAAACTTAAATACCCGTTTCCAGTTTTACTACACATATAGATTTTTTAAAAAATATTTATTTAGATGAAATTCTTATTTAAAACTGCTAATATATCATGATTTATTCAAAATGTAACTTCAGCAATAATCCCCAATTCTCAGATTTAATATATGATTGTATATCATCTGAACCAAATCTAATTTTACCTTCTTTATTAGCAGATAATCCCCATATTATAATTTTATCATTATCAGTAACTTTAATTGTCTTTTCTAATTCTCGTGAAGCATGAGCATATTCATCTGTGAATCCCTCTATTTGTTTTCCTGCTCCAGAATATTCTTTATCTTCACTTATGACAGTATTCATTTCCATAGATTTATCATTATTCTTCTTTAATGATATACTTACTTCACCATTAAATTTACCATTTTTAATTTGATATGATATTGCATTTTCACTGTCTTTGAGCTTGCCATCTTCCCATATTTCATAATCTACAACTATAGTTTTCTTATCACCATTATATTTAACTTCAACACAGCCTGATATTATGTCCATATGAAGTCCTAACAATCTTGTATCTCCTTGAAAAATTGTACTAGGTACTACTTTAACATTATTCTTATTCGCACATCCAACCACTATACTCATTAATATCAATAATATACAAATTAGCTTTTTAATAATATCACTCCTTAAATATTGATTTATAAATGCCTCAACATTTCTATCTACAAAAGCAGATAAGCATAAATAGCCCACCAAAATAAAGTCTACTATTAATATGAAGAATATTCATATTCGCATAAAGGTTTATATCCAACTACTAAAAATATTAATATTTTCTTCACAACGTCCACATTGAGAGATATTCCTGCTTCTAAAATACTTAATTCGTTAGTGATAGTCTAGTAAATTGTTGTTTTTTGCAACATTTAATATAATTAACTATATATTAAAGACTCTAAAGCACATTATACCATAACAAATACATTTTTATAAGTTAATTAGTATTAAATCAACTTATCTACTATGAATGTCAATTTATATGCTCCTAAATACCACTACAGATTTAATTTCTTTTAATAACTCCAACTATTTTGACACAATATTATTTTATTTACAACAATCATTTTATTGTTTAGTCAAAATCTTAATTGTCTACATCTACTACCTAGCCTACAAAAAGATATGTCACATCCTGTAAGATTTGTGCTAATGAAAATATTTTGCTATATGAAGTCAACCACTTATCTCAAAGTACACATATTACTTATATTAACTTAATTCGATTAATGTTTCTCTAAGTCTTTCTGATATTTCTTTTAATTCTTCTTTATCTAAAATTCTGAAGTAAAAACTTCGCAGAAAATTTTTTACATTTATTCTCATATAATAATCATTCATATAATTTCCTGAGCCTTTTATTTGACTATAACTTTTTATCCATCTACATACTTCTTCTGAAGAAATCAAATTTCTATTTAAAATACTTATAACTGCTGTAACTAACCTTTCATCTTCCTTATTTATATACACATAGTTTCCTACACATACTTTTATTTGTATTATTTCAAGAAAATAAAGTAACTCTTTATAACCGATTTCATTACACATAGCCAATTCATCAATTGCATCTGCCGTATGAGCAACTGAATGAGCCCATCCATTACCTTCTACATACCCCCTCAAATCAGTTTCTTGTAGAAAATAACTAGTTACTTTCTTAGATATATTTATTATTTCTTCTTCATTAAATAGATTTTGTTTTCTATGACTATAAACAACAAGTGCAACAATTAATACTGAAAAAGAACGGGTAAATACTGAGTTAGTATTACTTTCACCAATTTTATAAAATAAGTGATCATCATTTATTACAGTATCTAATACTTTTTTCAAATCATTCTCTGTTATTTGATGATTAATTATCCACTGTGATAAAATAGAATTTATTAATTCATCTCTCAATATTGGATCTGGATTACCTATATGATTTAGCATTTCAAAAATTAAATCTGTAGTTTTATAATCTGTAGATATTGCATAATTATCTTCCTTAATTTGTTGCAGTGTTAATTTTAAATCTGTTAAATTATCCATTTTATTTACCTCTTTCTTGTTCATTCAATGATTTATAATTAACTATATTATATATTGGTAATTTTATATAACATATCAATATCAAAATCCTACTGTACCTCAATTATAATAATTACTTTAAATAATTACTTCTTTCTTTGCGTCTATTATTATCGATACCATCTTCAATCTCTTTTCTGTGTTGCGTGTATCGAATCTATATGACCTACCTATCTTACCATCTTCCTCATTCCAATATGTATAATGAAACTTATTATTCTCATCACAATATTCTATCCCTCTAGAAAGAGTTAAAAAAATCCAAATAATTTTAATCACCTAAATAGCGTAAAGTAGTATGTTCTTTATCTCTTATTTATATCTTCACGCATTTCAATAACCTCTATATTACCCTTATTAGGAAGTAATTTATTACTTGAATATTGAATATAATATGTTTTATCTTCTAAGATTAGATTAAATTCGTTTTTTGTACACCTAAGATTCATTTCTCCATGTTTAATATAATACTTATTACCTTCTTGATACTTCTGTATATCACTAAAAAATCCTGACCCCCTCATACCATTATAAAACCATATAAAATATAAACACGTTACTAATACTATAATAACTCCTATAACTCTGTTTATAGTTATCTTAATATGAATCTTTATAAACCAACATCGTATAATAGATATAATATATATTACAACTATTAATGGTATCAATATAATCTCTAAATTTGCTACAATAGATATTAATTCCACTATAATGAGAGGTGGATTATATCCAATGATAAACCTCTCTCCAATTATAAACAAACTAATAAACCCTATTAATGAATTAATTATTAAATACTTCTCAATTGAATATCTTTGTTTTATTATATTGCTTTCATCTTTAACTTCATTCATTTGATAGTATCCCCTTTAAATATATTCGATCTAATTAAATGGTTTGAGAACCAATATATTTTCTCCGACATTGTGAAATGATTTTATGCAATTACTTTTTTCTACATAAAGGTTATATCAATCTATCCCATGTATTAAATATACTCCCTATCACAACTAAGCCAATTAATATGAACAAACCATTTAAAAAAATTCCGATAAACTGTATAAAATCTCCATCTCCGTAATAATTACTCTGTTTGGTACTAGTATTCCTTATTGGCAAAAAAGTAATGCTCTTAGTATACAAACCTAATAACCCTCCTAGAACAAACATTACACCAATGGAAATATTGCCTAATACATCTCTCTGGGCTTGTTTAGCCATTAATCCTCCAAAAGCTAAAATATAAATTAACACTATCCCTATAATTACTTTTTTCTTCTTTTGCATACAATTTTCTCCTCACATATCCAAAGTTAAATTAGCTCGTTAATATACTTTCATACATATTTATTTTTATCAAAATAATTACTCTTACAAACAAAGGGAATTATTAATAATGCAATAGAAAATACCATAATCCCTAACATATACGATTTACTTTCTATAATGATATTAAAAACAAAACTAAAGTCTTTAAAAATAATATTAGAAATCATCCCCGAAGTTGCGACATGAATATTAGAATTAATCAATAAGGGGAATTTAATAATAAATGTTAACCATATTATTATTTGAAATATAGTAAATAAACCTTTAAATAATTTATTCTTACATACTAATAGTATTAAAAGTACTGAATACCCTATAATTAAAGTACTCAAAAACAACAAATCAACTATGGAAAATATTAAGTACCCTTGTGAGTATAAATTATTGCTATCAACTAAAAAACTAGTTATATAACAATAATCCATAGATAATGTTCTAGTACTCCTATATAATCCATATATTATAAAGCTTACAATATATATAGTAAAAACTATAAACTTTATATTAAGTTTTTTTCTATAATTCTTCTGTATACTTACTGTCATTATTTCCTCCATTTATTAGCTTAGTATGTTCTTTCTCTAAATCAACGAATAGTGTCCCTTCATCTACTCCATAAATCATTAATTTGTTGTTTTAGAATTAATTACGCCCCTCGTACTTTACAAATAACCTTAACTTTACCTTCTTCTATCACGTCATCAACTTGTTCTCTTTTATTTAATGAAGGAGTAAATTTCATCCAGATAAAATCTCTTTTACTAGAGTTATCTTTTATCTTATAATAGATAGATTCTCCGTCATGTAGAATAAGTATATGTGAGTGATCAGAACCTTCTAGATAAGATTCTATATAACCTGTTATTCTATAATGCTCATTAGTAGTATTATTTCTAAGATATACAGAAACACTCATAAAATGCCCAATATCCAGTATTGTGAATTCATCATTTAATGAATAACTATTGTAATCAAATATATTATCGTCAAGTTCTTTAACTTCAATGTTTTCTGTATAAAAGCTACAACCTTCATAAAATAACATTTTATCGCCCAAAACTGCTTCTAGTGTACATAAACTATTGTCATATTGATAAATTTGATATAACTCTGATTCTACTTGATATCCAAATACTATAATGTCATTTGTACAAATCAACTCATTGTTATTTTCTCTAATAGAAACAATTTCTCCTTGAATTGACTTAACATTTGTTAAATCACTCAAATCTGTAATCACTATTTCTCCATTAGATTCAAACACAATTTTATTATCTACAATATAAAATTTATTAATTTTTTCATCTTGAGTCAGCTTTATCGTTTCATTAGAAGCAAGATTATACTTATATAAATCCTTATCTGTTAAACTAAGAAAATAGACTTCATCATTAACTAAGTATATATCTTCAACTGGTTTATCAAATATAATCTCTTCTGTCTGTTTTTCAATATCATATACTATCAAATAATCATTTGGATAAAACCCAGAATATAACAGATATTTATTGTTTATGTCAAAAATCCTAATGTTCTTATCATTTAATTTCTTAACTGCTTTATCTTCTAGTACATAGAGGTTATTACTATCATACTCAATGAAATATTCAGTCTCATCAATTTTTTTATAATCAATTATATTGATAGTCTGCTCACCAATTATATATGGTATATAGCTTGTCTTATATAAAATAACCTCATTAATATCAGAATATAATTCTATATCACCTTTATCATAATTATAATATTTATCATCTATAATACCATTAAACGGTTTCTTTTCGATATGACTTTGGAGTATAAATTGGTTTGAGTTAATATCATAATAATAATTTCCGAAGAAAAATTCATCATATTCATTATGAAATCCAAAGCCCCTGGTATAATAATTTTTTAATTTCTCAGGTAGTTCCACCATATGCAAAAGTCTACTTGATGAATCTAATTGGTACAAATGATTATAAGAATAAACAAAAACATGATCACTTTTAACAAACAGCTTATAATTATAGTCTTCCATCAATGTTGACTCAATCCAAGTTCTTGATTCGTTATCATATGTATAAAAAAACTTATTGTTATATATGTACATATTATTTCCTTGTAAATACAAATTCAACTCACTTAAATTGTTAAGATCAATTTTATTTTCATACATTTGTACCACTTCATCTTCCAAATCTAATAGGATTATATTATCTTCATTTATAAGAAGAATACGATTTGATTCCTTATCTATATAATCATATTGTACCTTGGGATTACCACTAAGTACTTCATCAAAAATTGCTACGATACTATCATCCTCTAGAACACTATATGAACCAACATAATTATCATTCTCATAAAACAATAAAATTTCTTTGCCTATTTTGTATACCTCTACTTTTCCTTCACCCAATTCAATATTAGGAACTTCAGTTATCAAATTATCTATATAATAATATGTATTGCCATGTAATGTGAAAATTCCTTTGTTAATATAGCTAACAACTGTTTCGTAATATTCAAAGTTAAATCCTATATAATTCTCAAAGGCTAGAGTGTCCACAACTGGTACCATATGTTTACTGGGGTCAACATTAACTCTAAGTTTTTCAGGAATACTTACTAGACTCTTAGAATCATAATCATTCTTAACATCAAGTATAAGCCTAGTCCTTTTTTTGTTATGATTAATAGTAGTACAGATGTATTGCTTTTCTTTTTGAGCATGATTATGTCGGAAATTTATATTTTCTATATGTATATTAGGATCATCTCCTAGGTCAATCTGATCAAGTATTTCAAAGTTTCTATTACACACAAATATCTTATGCATTCCTGAGTCATCTATAGCACCGATAACGTATGTATTTCCTTCATCGCTAACACATTCAATATAAACATCACAATCAACAACAGCTTCTTGTGATTGAGTACTATTCTTATATTTTACTATCTTACCTGTTTCACCTTTATGGTTAATAACCATTAAAAAGGAGTCATACTCATTTATAATTAAACCACAATATTCCATTCCATCTATGAGTTCATAATCTGTCTTCCATAATAAATTCAACTTTTTGTCTGTAATATATAATTTAATATAACCTTCACGAGACAAAACAGAAAAAACAAACTCATCAGAAGGTAGATGTAGAACTTCCAAAACCGTTCCATCTACTGGCATTTGATAATATTCATTCTCATAGCCTATTGATACAACATAATTTTGCTTCTCCAAAGTGCATCCTATAAAAGTCAGATTACACATATAAAATCCATGTGAAGTTGTAATATAAATATCTCTTACCGTGTCAATAAAATATCCTTTATAACCAGATAGATTACTTTCTATATCATCATCATAAATTCTTATGATATTTCCATTTCTATATATCTCTCGAAAAGTAAGACCTACCTCTGAATTCATACCAATCATATCACTACTTATTCCAAATATTTCTGCATCTTTAATCTCATATTTATATATTGGCTCTTCAATTTGTTTTCCCAATATATTTTTATTCTCTATTACAAGTTCATTACCTTGTAAATAATTATATCCTTCAATCTGCCCATAGTTCAAATAGCTAAAAACCTTCATGTCATTGTCTAATGGCAAACTATTAACGACTCTGTTGCTAGATTCAAATAATACACTAAAATTATCTGATTCACCATCTGAATGTTCATCAATATCAGATTCATCTGTTACGGAATCAGTGTTAGGTAGTTCATCCTGTTCAATATTTTCGCTTTGATCAATTTCATCAATGTTCTTTAGCGAATTCACCTCATCCTCTTTATTAGTGTTAGAACATGCACTAAGAACCAAAATTATCGCAAATATTAACAATATTTTCTTCATTAATTGTACCTCCCAAGGTTCTACCTCTCCCATGCGTAGCTACCTGAACTTAAACACAATGGGTTACCTTATTCTTCAATTATTAGCTCAACTTTATCTATATACGCATACTCATCCTTATAACTACTATCCTTAATATATACATCTTTCATACCTACACCATCATCAGGTTGTCTACAGTCACAACATCTAATAATGAATTAATATAATTTGGCTTATGTATAGTTAAACTATTATTGTCCAATGAGTCAAATAATCCACTATAATTATTATCGCTCATTCTATCTTTATATTTCGATAATATTTGACTATCTATTTCAGTTAAGAAATTATTTAAGTTAACTTCATTCTTATAATCTCTGTAGCTAGCAAATAACATCACTATAATGACTGATATAATGATGATTATACTTATCCTTGATTGTTCTCTCATTTCATTCTCCTTATTCTCTGTTGAATACATAGTATGTCACTTAACGGTTCTCCTATATCTATCATCACATACAAGACCTAATGAATACCTTTGATTGTAGTATGTATCTTATTATAATATAAATTTAATTAATATACTTCTAATTCTTTATTAAAATTAGTAAGTAATCTATATAATAATTCAGAATTATTCATTTGCAAAATATCTATTTCTATTGAATCTAAACTACCTTTTACACTTAATGATATTACCCATCTTTCACTTCTATAATAAGGTGTTCTAAACATAACCGAATTAATACTTTTAACTTTAAATTCAAATGTTTGCTTACTATTACAATAAAATATACTTCCCTTTTCATATTTAATGATTATGTTAGGATATACTTTCTTATACTTATTATAAGTATCAATACATATAATAATCTTTATACCTACACAAAATATTATTATAGGAATCAATAAATATATATTATTTACAGCTCTATACTTGATTAATACCAATAATGCTATAAAAATAAATATAGTCATTATAACCATAGTAAAAATCATATCATAGATTAATTTATAATAACACTTTTTCTTGATTTTAAAAATATGTTCAGAATTATAATCAACGTAGTCCAATATTTTTTTATCATTACTTATTTTAATTTTACTCATTTTTTTATAGCAACGTTTAAGCTTTCTATAGAACATTTACGCCACCTCTTTAACAATTAACTGATATAACATAATCCATTAGTCATTTATATTTCAGCATATGGAAATGTATTGAAATACCAAAATAATTCATTTTCTAATACATATCCCTTTCTTAATCTGTTATCAAAATGGTATTTTACAAAATAATTATTTACGCAATTATAAAATTCAACCATCTTATCAAATGAGTATGAATGCATTACTTCTTTCATCAAAGGAATAAAATTTATAGGTAACTTATCGCAATTATTTAATTCCTTATATAAATTTTTAACACATGGATAATATATGCCATTATGTGCTAACACCAAACGACAGGCGTAAAAAACAGTATCATATATACATTTATTTACATAGAGTATATTATCTAAATCATCATCAGCACTGAATCTAGAACTTACCATAAGCGAATAAAACTTTCTTGCATTTTCATTTCTTTGTTGTGTTGAAAGGTGACATTTATTCATTAAAAATTTCTCAATATCATCATCACGGGAATATATCACTCTTGAATGATATAGTGTACTTTTTATACTTTCATTGCCACATTCCCATACATTTTGTAGAAAGTCCTTTGGTATAATTTTACCATCAATTTCAACCTTAAATTCTTGTGAATCAAAATTTGTTCCCCAAAAATAATTTTTACTACTCATTTCTCTTTTAAATCTCTCTTCTGTTACAACAACAAAAACATCAATATCTGACCGATCTGTTTCAGTTCCTTTTGCAATGGAGCCACATAAAATAAGCCCTAAAACACTTTCATCTTTTGAGACATACTCAATTAAGTATTTAATTGTATCTTCTTGATTTTTATTCATCTAAAATCCCCCTCTATAATTGGTTAATTAACAGTCTGTGTACCAACTATTTATATTTTGGTTACCATTATGTAGTTGATAAATTCTTTATGTACAATTATATTATCGGCTATATACAGCTATTGTTAATTCTTTTATATATGATTCTAATTTGGGTAAATCAATGCTCTTACCATGTTCTATGGCTAAATCTATATTATCTGAAACTCTTTGAAATTGAATTGAAAAATCAGATTTTGTTCTACTATTTATTTTCCCCTCTAAAGCAACATACGAAGCCATTGTAATATGGTCACATGGATTTCCAACGCTTCCAACATTAAATAATATTCTGCCTTTATCCATTGTTTCTAGATATGTACTATGAATATCGTTCACTTTTCATTTAATGACTTTTATCTTGTGAACCTATTGGCGGTTCAAATACAGTATTGGCACTGCGTACATTATTATAGAACGTTATTCAATATACTTATCAAGATTATAATTACTCCTGCTCCTATAACAATAGGAATAAATGCAATTAATGTAGAAAATCCAAATAAATAAGCAAACAGAAGTAAACATGATACTAAAACAATTACTTTTCCTACATGATTTCCAATCCAATTCATAGATTGCTCCTTATATAGGTCTAGATAATCCAAATCACTTGAATTTGGTCAATCTAAAGCTTTCGTATACTTTTTATATATTTGTGAATGGTCGACGAGGATATACTTTCTAATTATTGTCACAGTTGTCCATTTACTATTATATTACGTTATCTTCAGAAACTTGTAGGGAACTCATAATGGTATCATTATTGTCTCTATCTATGTATTTATGCCAATAAATAGGTATCGCAAATACATTCAAAAACCAAATCATTAAAGACCACCGCAGTTTCGCTCTGCCAGATAAAGTTTTGTTATAAACAATGATATGAATAATATATCCAATCATAAACACATATACCAAAATAACCGATAGTATTAATACTACTATCCAAATTATCATTGGCACTTGTAACGCTACCGGCACATCTGCATGAATATTTAATAAGTTTTTAGCAATTAGCGAAAATACAACACTTACCACGATAATAATAGGTGGTATTATGCTTCCATACTTTAAAAGTTTACTTTTCATTTTAACATTCCTCTTTTTTGTTTAATTTATTATTCCTACAAATAATGTATATAACTTTAGTTTCCGTTATTCTTAAGCCAGACCCTAAACATCCACAATCCCCACACCCTGTTAATGAATATGCGTAGCGAACGTAATTCACTTTCAAGGAAACTTCACAAATCTAAATAATTACTTATTACTATTATCATAACTCTCTACATCTTCTGGATTGTATGCTGTCGTCCAATGATATGGTTGTAACTCTCTAAGCTCTACAAATTTCAAATTGTCATCAACTGTAGTAACTCCGACCTTCACTTCAGGTCCCCAATATCTCAACCTTTCTTGGCATATTCCACATGGCGACAACACCTTAAATGGAGAGCTCTCATCTTCCCTTACTACGCATAGACAATGTGTAATCTTCTCATTATATTTAGTTGCTTCTATCATCGCTCCAGTCTCTATACATATCTCTACACTTGCATTAAAGACTTCCAATGCAACGCTAATATAGTAATTCCCCTCAGCGGTATGGACAATACCTGCACCTCCCCATCCTTGTGGAAATCTCTCAACTAGAAAACTCGTGACTCTTTTATACATCTCTTGCTCTACATTCATAATAATTTTCCCTCCTAATAATATTTTGATACTTGCATCGAGTGTAATGAACCTCCTAATGTCTCCGTGTTCTAAACTTCCATCACCTTAGAATGAGTCGCTTATGCCCTGATTCAATGCTAATGTTAAGACTGTCCCAACGCCCTTAGGTGGTGGAATATGTGGAGGGCATTACCCAAGCTGAATACCCCATCCTCGAACGTAAATACCTTGTTAAAAGATGTTTTCTAGCTCAGTTACGAAGTTAATCACTAGTAAAATTATGTAAGAATACTATTTTCATCTATACTTAATTTTTATCATTAAGTTTCTCATAGCAATCATAAACTTTGAATCTTTTAATGACTTTTTTATTGGATAATTTCCTTCAATAAAACCATTATTTGCTCTTTCCGATGTGGAATCATCAAAAATGGTAATCTGTTTAAATCAATCCACCTTACTGCTCTAGATTCATCTAATAGTTAACCTACTCCTTTTAAATATTACTATATCATTTAAAACAAAGTATCTATATGCCATATAACGGTAGTATTTCATTAAATTCTCTATACCACTTCAAATCAAACACCTTCTTTATTTATTTTAGCTAATTATATTATTTTAATATAATTTACATAGGTCACATTTAAAAAGTTATAAGATTAAAACATTTTATGCAATTCATATACTTAATATATCTCTTTGAGAACTGCTTCATTAAAAACTTCTGAAGGTAAGTCATCAATAAGATACTCATCAATTTTTATAGTTACTATCTCATTCTTATAATCCTTTAACATGTCTAAAGCTTCTTCATAATTTGAAATAACAAAACAATCATTTCTACAATCTCCAAATACATGTGGTAATCTAGTTCTAGTAGCTTCATTTGGATAGAAAAAAATCATATCTCCTAAATAATCATCATTTATAATTATGCTAAATTCTCCAATTAATTCTGTTGCTCCTACAAATTTAATTACATGCCACAAATCTCTTTGATGTATAATTTTTTTGATTTTCATTCCTTTTATATCGTCACCTTCTCGTGTGTCTTCTGGTATAAACAATCGATTATCATATTGATTTATAAATTCATAAATGTTAGATTTGATATTACCATACTTATTATTTAATATATCTATTGAGTTTTTCTGTCTATCTAATTCATTATCTTTCATTACTATGCTTTGTTTCATTTCTTCAATAATTTCAATAGAATCATTTAATTCTTGTTTCTTCTCTGAAATTTCATCTTCAAGAGATAATATATAACTATTTAATTGATCAATTTTCAAATTTTGCTTATTAATATTACATTTTAAATCATCTACTAGTTTATTTTCATTTTCTAATTTATTAACTACCTTTTCATCTTTACAACCAACCAAAATAAAAATTATAAATATGATTTTCAATAATTTTAGTTTCATAATGCTTCTCCTTATTTGCGTTAATCTATTACCACTATATTAGCTTATTATGTTTCATAACATCTCAGTATTTTCCACATTCCAGCACCTTAGAAGGAGTTGATCATGCCTTGATTGCTACTGTAACAACTATGGCGACGGGCTTTGGCGGTGGAATGTGTGAGGGCTTAATTTAATGATCTAATTTCTATTAACTAGTTTAGCTATATTTCATAAATGTTGGAATAAGAAGACCCCTCAACGCATACCCTAACAAATCTACTCTATTTAATATAACGTTTTGTATTCCCCACGTTTACTCGACCCACAAAGCCTTTCCTCGAGAGTGAATGTGCGTAGCGAACGGAAATATTTTGTTATATGAAGTCTTTACTGGAAGCTATCTAATTATGCTAGGTATTTATTAGTCTTTTTTTGACATACTCAATAAATTCATAA
Source organism: Vallitalea sp. (assembly GCA_025210515.1). Taxonomy (GTDB): domain Bacteria; phylum Bacillota; class Clostridia; order Lachnospirales; family Vallitaleaceae; genus Vallitalea. The sequence continues at coordinate 127,505 of JAOARM010000034.1, forward strand.
CTTTGTTCTTTATTTTCAAATGCTCTTTCTGGAATAGTGATAACCTGAAACTGTTGATTGAAAATGTAAATGATTCCTTCAATCGACTCAATATTAGATATACTATTCCAATACCATTTCATTGTACCTGTTTTCGAAATTAATTCCACATAGTCTGATTCAACATTGACGGTATTGTTATTAAAATCATAATTTCCTTTTTTCATACTTTTTCTAATCATTTTTCGTAATTTAATTTGAATTAATTTATTAAAGAATATAGATAGAATTAAACATATTACTATAACCAGTACATTAGCTACTCGATCAGTATTGCCAACACGTCCCAATATGTACAAACCAATAAATGGAATTATTATTCTAATTATAATTAGCATTCTTTTCACTTGTTTCATACCAATCATAATATACGTTTTTGTCCTAAGATAATCCTCTTCTGTCATTATAAAATTCAACTTATACATAATTTTCCTCCTAATAATATACTAAGTAAATATTTCATGTAATTACCATATTCCCCGCACCCGTTTTGATACACACTCCAACCGAAGATATTTCCCAATTACAATACTACTCCATATACACATCTAGGCTCAAAAATTTATCGCCCTCTCCCTAATTACACATATATCATATATCGCATTAAAAACTATCAATATTATAACAAATAATACAAATTTATACAACATTACTATTTTATCACCATAATAATACTCCTGTTATATTACTACCATCAAACGATTGCTTCTACTCACACCTAACCTAACAAAATTCTAATCATTTCCTAGAGTTTAACACAACTTAATAAAATTCCTCAAAGCTATAAAATCATTTCATTCAATCTTTCTACAAAAGCAGCTTAAAGATTTCTAAGGAACATATACCTAGCACTATTATTTAGATGATATACCTTTGCGACCTCACAATCAATGATAGTTTTTATGAAATTTGTACCAATCTTGTAGATATGTTGTTAGGAGATTGAAGAATATTTCAGAATTATGAAAAGTGAGTCATTTTAACATTATAAAGAAATGAATTTTTCACTCATAAAAAAAAGAAAAATCAAAAGCTCGTTATCCCTTATTATTATTTTATAAAGGTTTACGAGTTTTTGATATTATTTTCTAACTAAAATATTGATGTTAGAATAAATATAGGACAACTTAAACTCGTAAAATCCTGTGTTTAGTGTATAATATAATTACTAACCAGGAGGATGACATAATGGGTAGAACTGTCAAACAATATAGTGCTGAATTTAAACAGGATGCTGTTAATTATTACTTTTCATCAGGTAAAAGTCTTACTAGCGTAGCTAAAGACCTAAAACTAAGTACATCAACTTTAAATGGATGGATCAAAAAAGCTAAAGATAATGATGGTAATGTTAATCATAGAGGTTCTGGTAACTATGCCTCAGATGCTGAAAAAGAAATTGCTCGTCTTAAAAAGGAACTAAGAG
>JAOARM010000035.1 GCA_025210515.1 Vallitalea sp.
CACTATCATAATGGCGATAACCAAATATTCTTTTCTATAATAGGAATTTCTCATCACACTGTTTCTTTTTAATGTTAGTGTAGCCTGTGGTAGGCACCTGTACTAAAGCTAGGATAAAAGTCAGAATAATATTTTACCTATCAAATGAATCTATGTTAATAAAACAGTCCACTCTCTTAACCCATATAAAGCTCCTAATGCCTTGTATTATGGTCTGTTAAAGATAACGAAATAGTCTACTAAATGGTTCTGTCCGTCGCTTTGTGTCGAGTGAAGAATAGAACACCATTGGATATATTCGTTTTCTCTTGATCTATCTTGTATTCAGATCAAATACAACGCGATATTATTGTAAGAGTGTTGTGTAATGAGGAAACAAAGGGTATAATAATGAGGGGATATTACTTCTATTAATTTAGTTAAATGCATATTATCGAATTGATGTAGTATGCAATAAAAATTAGCTGTGGATCTATATGATCACTCTTAGTAAAGAGGTGCAAATGAAAATTTAGATATATTGATTAGACAATATATCCCTAAAGGAATTTCTTTTGAACACTTAAATCAAAAGGACATGCAAAGGATACCAATACCTTAAACCTATCGAGGTCTATTATTCTATCAAAATGGATAGAAAAGTTGCATTTATCGCTTGAATGCACGTTTAATTATCTATATTTGTTTCCAGAAAATCTAGATAAATATGACAAAACTTGGCATCTTCTTATGTAAGAAATCGATAAATAAAGCAGAGGTTTCAAGCCGGACAGGAATCAGTTCATCTCGATTAAGTGAACTTACCCTAAATTCTTCTACGAAATTTCGTACAGTTGAGCTATATCTTATAGCATTTGCAATTGATTTAGACCCTTGTGAACTATTACAAGCAGTTTGTGGTCATTTAACTCTTAAAAAGTAGAATTAATGGTAGATAATACTATAACTATACAACAGCTTAAGGACAAGTTGAGCAACGAATTGGTTAAAGAAAACACAGATAATAGTTTAATTATTTCTTTGTCAAATCAAATTGCTAATTTGGATGAGAATATTGTACGATTTTCGGTTGATGCTGGAATAATTAATCGGTTAGGGAAAGAGTTGGTTGCTAGACATGAAACAGCCGTGTCTGAATTAGTAAAAAATGCATATGATGCAGATGCAACTAAGGTTGAGTTATTGTTTGAAGAAGCATGGAATGAAAATGGGACTCTTACCATAGTAGATAATGGTGTAGGTATGACTCGAGAGCAATTGATAAATGGATTTATGAGAATATCTTCATCCGATAAAATTCATAATCCGACCTCTCCTAAATATAGTCGTACAAGAGCAGGAAAGAAAGGAATTGGCCGTTTTGCAACACAAAGGCTTGGTGATAGATTAACAATTATCACTCAAACAAGCGATTCAGATAATGCACTTAAAGTTACTATTGATTGGAATGATTTTGTTACAGATAAAGATTTATATGCAATTACTAATTCGATAGAGGATATTCCTAAAAAGGAAGTAGAGGGTACTATTTTAATTATCGAGAATCTTAGAGAAGGATGGTCTGATGCAATGATTAGGAGAGTATATCGTTATACATCAGATTTACTGCAACCATTCCCTTTATCTAAACAAAGAAAAGAGGAAGAGGATAAGAGAATTGATCCAGGTTTTAATAGTGTATACTATAGACTTGATGACGATATAAAAGTTAAGATTGTAGATGAAAATGAAGCTTTTTACAAGCATGCTTTAGCTGAGATCGAAGGATATATCTTGGATGACGGGCAAGGGTGTTGGGCTTTAAATAGTAGGAAGTTGGAGGTAAAACAAGATGTTTTTCTTATAGGTAAAGATAAAAATTTACCAGAATCTAAATTTACTTATATAAAAGGTGTACATTTTAAATGCTATTATTTTATCTATGATCCATCTTTACTTCCATCTCAAACTAAGACATTCATTCAAGAAGTTGCCAATGAACGGGGAGGAATAAGACTTTATCGAAATGGTTTCAGAGTACAGCCTTATGGTGAAAAACTAAATGACTGGCTTGGTCTAGATGATTCAACTGCAAAGAGGGTCATACTTTCTTCTCATAGAAATATTAATTTCTTTGGATTCGTTGAGGTCTCAGATAATTCTGGGTTGTTATTTGATGAAACTTCAAGTAGAGAAGGTTTATTCGAGAATGAGGCATTTAAGGAACTTGTTGATTTTACAAGTAGATCAATTGTGAGTGCAGTCCTAAAAGTGGCAGAATTAAGAGGTAAAAAGGCTACGGCAGGTCAAAAGGGATATGTAAAAGAAATTTCGGCCACGGAGAAAGTAGATACGGTATTAAATAGATTAAAGAATATTTTCGAAGAATCAAAAGAAGAAGACAAAGGTTCTGGCTCTTCTCAATCCAATGAAAAAAAACAGAAATTCACAGAAGTATTTCAAGAGGTTGAAAAAGCTCGTGAAGAAGAAAAGAAAGAAAAAGAGCAGTTAATAGAAGAAATGAATATGCTACGAATCTTAGCAGGATTAGGACTAGTAATAGGAGAATTTGTTCATGAAGTTAAACGCTTTTTACCTGGATTTAATACAGATATTAATTATTTAAAGAAAATAGTAAAAGAATATCCTAAAGCTATTGAGCGAGTAGATAGGTTGGATTTAAATGTTAAATCATTTACAGCTTACACATCATATTTTAATAAGGCAATTTCAAGGAATGTTTTTAGAGAGCTTGAACCGGTAGAACTTAGAGATGCTGTAAATGATTTTAGGGAAATTGTTAAAAATGACTTAGAAAGATCAGGTATAGTTTTAAATAAACCATTATTTGATGGATTTGATTTATTTACAGTACCAATGCATCCATCAGAATGGGCTTCAATTTTATTCAATTTTTATACTAATTCTAAAAAAGCTATAAGAAGGGAAGGTGTAGTTGGTGAGTTAATGATTAAATGCGGCAGGGAAAATGGTAATGTCTTTCTTATGTTCTCAGATAATGGAGATGGTATAAAAAAGCATAATGAAGAAGACGTTTTTAATGCCTTTTATACAACATCCTCAGCAGCAGGTAATGCAAGCTCTGATCTAGATTCATTGACAGGGACAGGGCTTGGATTGAAGATAGTTAAGGATATTGTAGAAAGTTACAATGGATCTATATATGTAAGTAATCCAGAGGAAGGTTTTAAAACAACTATACGGGTAGAAATACCAGAAAACACAAAATAATATGAATACACTTAGATATTTATATATAGATGATGAAGATGTTGAATCTTTGAATGCAATTATTGATGGATTTAATGATATCGAATCAATCGTTGTCGAACTATTTCCACTTGATACTACAAAAAGTTTTGATGAGTTAAAAGCAAATTTATTAGATCGCTTAGGAGAGTTTGATGGTTTGATTCTTGATTTACGACTTGATGGTGAAGGTCCTAATAGAGTTGGGTTTTCTGCTCCAACAATTGCTCAGGATTTACGTACATTGTCAGCAAGGAAAGAGATAAAGTCTTTTCCTATTGTGCTGTGTTCAACTGAGCCGAAAATTAAAGAAACTTATAATGCTGATAAATCAAGTCATAATTTATTTGACTATAAATTTGAAAAATCTGAAGAAATCGATTATGTGAAATTTTCTCGAAAATTGAAATCACTTGCTTTCTGGTATAAATGGTTTGATAACCAAGATAAGAATATTAATGAGGTCTTTGCTCGTCAAGATTTAAATGGTATTGATTCAAGGATTTATGATAGGTTTTTAAATACTGACACTACACCTTTACCAACTGATTACTCTAAGTTTATTATAAATAATTTATTTCATCATCCAGGGGCTTTGATTAAGGAAAGAACATTAGCAGCTCGATTAGGTATTGATATTGAAAAATCAAGTGACTGGGCTCGCTTACGTGATGAGGTTTTAACTTGTTGTAAGTATGAAGGTTTATTTAATGATGGCTGGAAAAGATGGTGGGCTGACAAACTAATTCTCTTCTTTAAAGAAATCTCCGATAATGCATCTTTGTCTTATTTGAATGCAGAACAAAGAGTTAAAATATTGCAAGAAAAAACAAGCTTAACTAATCTTGTTCCTGCTACCCCTATAAAATATTGTGTAAGCACAGAATTCTGGACTATCTGTGAAGGTTATAAAAAGCCATTAGATCCTTTAGAAGGATTTATCGTATATGAGAAAGATGAAATAAAGCCTTGGCAAGAAAGTAAGTATATCTCTTTTGATGCTGTAATCGAAAGGGTTGGGCAGGAAAAAGGTTTGAAGCCCCATCCTTCGGAGGTAGATAATATAAGCGAATTTAAAGAGTCATTGTAACTATGAGCGATGAAAAAAAAATAATTTGTTTTAGAAAGAATAGAGCTAGAGATATACGTAACGTAGCAAAAACTTTAGAAAAAGTTTTCGGATCAGAGAGAGGAGTTTTAAATGTAACAACAACACCTCTCTACAATGCAGCAAATGATTTAGAAAAAGGAATAATCGCTAATGCAGCAATTAAGAATGATTGCTGGGGTTATGAAATTGTTGACTTTAAAATGCCTGTAGAGACACTACGTCATATACGACCCCAAGGGATCAAAAAAGTTGAATTAACTCTTAATATGAGTCTAGAAGCTAATTGTTCAGATTGGGGTACATTAAAAGATCCTCTAAGAAGCTTGAATTTTAATGTTGTTTTAAAAGCAATATCAGATAAGAATAATTATTTGTGTTTTCATGTAGATAAACATGATATGTCTAGGTTTAGTGAAGAGCCTCATCCGATATACCATATTCAATATAGTCCTAAACCTAAAGGAATATCTGATGAGAATTTTGACTATGGGAATGTTATGTATTTTGATACACCAAGATTAATGCATCAGCCTTTAGATTTAATTTTAGGAATTGGTTTTTTAATATCGAACTTTGCTCCAAGTAAATGGGATAGCTTAAAAGAGGATCGATTCTTTGTAAGTGCATATAAAGAATGTCAAAAAAGTATATTACGACCATATTCTTATTCACTGGCGAACAATTGGAAACCTATTGAAATAGATGATTCAATTTGGCAATCAAAAGATCATATTTGCCCTTATTTAATATGAAAAGAGAAATATTAAAATACCTTAAGTCATACTCTTATGATACTTTTAAGATTGACCGATTAATTGTGTCTGCTTTTCTGTATTCTAATGATTTAGTTGAGATAAATAATGATTTTATTAGAGATCATTTGATTACGGAAGGGGAGACTGATTTTGAAAATTTGCAAAGATTTTTAGAAATCCATTCAGTGATTGATTTTGAAAATTTAATTGAACTATTTGAGTTTGTCATATCGCCTGCAGAGAAAGTTGTAAGTGGTGCAGTGTACACCCCGGTATTTATTCGTGAATTCATTGTTGAAAATGCATTTAATCAATTAGATTTCCAGGATGATATAAAAGTTTGTGATCCTGCTTGTGGTTGTGCAGGTTTCTTATATTCAGCTGCAAAGAGGATTAAGGAGATAAATGGTCGGACATATGAAGAAATTTTTGAGAATAATATATTCGGCGTGGATATACAAGAATATTCTGTGAAAAGATCTAAGCTGCTTTTGAGTCTATTAGCTATTTCTGAAGGTGAGGACTTGGTTGAGTTTAGTTTCAATATTCATACAGGTAATTCTTTAAGTTTTAGTTGGGCAGATAATATTACCCAATTTGAAGGGTTTGATCTGATTGTTGGTAATCCTCCTTATGTATGTTCACGAAATATAGAGGAAGAGTCAAAGGTGTTACTTCAAAACTGGAAAGTATGTTCAACCGGGCATCCAGATTTATACATTCCTTTCTTTGAGTTAGGAATTGAATCATTAAAGCCTAATGGTGTTTTGGGGTATATTACTATGAATTCATTTTTTAAGAGTGTTAATGGTAGAGCTCTTCGAGAATATTTCGGTGAGAAGATGCTCAGTTTTGAAATAATTGATTTTGCAGGTCTTCAAATTTTTAATTCCAAATCAACTTATACATGTATTTGTCTTATTCAAAATATTCAAGATGAATATCTAAGTTATAATAAACTAGACAATATTTCGGAACTAGAAACTAATGAAATTAACTATAATAGAATTCTATACAATCTTTTGGATGCTAATAATGGATGGAATTTAAATGAAATTGAATTTCTAAATAGAATTGAATCTATAGGGGAACCATTAGGTATTAAGTATAAATCTCGTAATGGTATAGCTACTTTAAAGAACAAAATATACATATTTGATATCACTAAAGAAGATGCAGATTATTATTATTTAGATAATGGATCTGTATTTCCAATTGAAAAGGAAATCTGCAAGGATATTATTAATCCCAATAAGCTTATTAAGAACAATTCAATAAAGAAGCTAAAAAAGAAACTTATCTTCCCTTATTTCTATGATGCCAAGTCGAATGTAAAGTTAATCGGAGAAAATGACTTCATAGAAAAATACCCATGTGCGTATAATTATCTTTTATCGCAAAAAGAAGAATTAGCAAAAAGAGATAAAGGAAAGGGGAAGTATGAAGCTTGGTATGCCTTTGGAAGAAATCAATCACTGGAAAAGTTAAAACATAAATTGTTTTTTCCGCATATAACACCAACTATTCCTAACTACGTTATTAATTCAGATGAAAACCTATTTTTTCATAATGGTTTAGCTATTATTGGCAAAAACAAGAAAGAGCTGGAATTTCTAAAGAAACTCTTGTCTTCAAGGTTATTTTGGTTTTATATTACCAATTCGAGTCGAATGTATGGACATGATTATTTTTCATTAAGTAAGAATTACTTTAAAAACTTTGGGGTTTATGATTTTTCAGAAAAAGAAATAGACTATATCTTAAATGAAAAGAATCGTTTAAAGATTGACAAATTTATTGAGCAATTGTATGGAGTTAATTTAAATTGATATTTAAACGAAGAATGAAATATCTAAACGATTAGCTCCATTGAAAGAAACAATAAAGCTTTTATTTATTACGATCTGGTAACCAGTGTGCTTTCTCTGGTTGCTCTCATAAAAATATGTTGACTGCTGTCATATTGATGCTGCTATATCTAGAGGTAAAATATTTAATATGAATTAAACTTACACTTACACGACTTGTTCATAAGATTTATATAGGATTTATTGAAAAATAATTATTGTTCTCATAATCAGGTTTTTGAATTTTATATTCTCATAATTAGGGATTACTGAAAAATATTTAAGCAATCATTATTTGATTTAAGGCGATATTATTGAAAACAGGTATAACGCCTTCCTTTTGTTCATATTTTTATCTTAAATCGAAGAAAACAATCATCATTTGAGTATAGGCATAAGAAAAATTCCTTAAAAGCTTTCTTAAGTTAAAAATTAGGCATATCATTCCTATCCAGCTTTCGCTAGTATTTTGGGGGGTAAATCATTATTACGTTGTAATACGATGATACGATGTGTGTTGTGGAAGGGTAACAATACATCAATTACAATTATGTCACCCATTCTGGGGTTCTGGAGAGGTGAGGATGTAGGTTTCTACAGTCATGTCATCCCTTCGGGATTTGTTTTGTGTGATGGTTGGATCTTAATACGGATATTTTATTGTGTGATGATTGAGAAAAACTTGGGTCTTTCTACAATTACTGGTAACGCATCTTGACAAGATTTAAAGTTTCTTGTCGGGATGCGTTATCTTTTTTATGATAGAGTTAGTTAATGCGGTGGCGACCGAAGAGGAAGCACATGACGTAGGCGAGGTATTCGGTGAATTTATTGAGTGTGGGGGATTGGATGTTAAGACGATGACCAAAGAGACAGGTGAAGAGGATGGTAAGGATGACGATCTCGTGGATGTTGCGATCGAGAAATCCTGATGTTGGGGTGTTATTTGCTTGATCGTTGCGGTTGCGTGCATCTTGTTTGTCTCCTGTGGCACTGTTTCTGATGATCTTATCTGTTAGGTGTCTTGCGGTGCGGGTGATATTTTTGATATTTTTCATTTTGCGATTGATTTATAAGGGTGAAACATGGATTGAAAAGGAGGAGTGTAGATCGGTTATGGATCTTCACTCCTTTGTCTTTGCTTATGGTTATTGTAAAAAAATGTTTTTTCTTTCATGATATGCGGTTTTAGTTTTAGAACCAGAACATGGAATGCTCTGGTTCTTTTGCTGTTAGATGTCTTTGAGGGTTTCTGCTACATTGAAATTAGGACAGCTTTTTAGTTTGTTGTAGTGGTTGTGACCATAGACATTTTCTTTTGTAAGATTGTAACGATCCATTAGACGTAGGATAAGGACTTGTAGGCTTTTGAATTGTGCCTGGGTAAACTCTTTTCGTTTCCACGGATCAAAAAGGATGATCACGGATTTTTTGTTGTGTTTCATGTTGATTATAAGTGTTGTAGGGTGCGGACCCGCGTGTCCGCCCATTTAATTCATCGTATTGATTTATTGGGTATTGCATAATGGTTGGGTAAACACATGGGTTTACCCCTACGAAAATGTAAAACGTTGATTTAATGTGTGGTAGGGGCCGACTCGTGGGTCTGCCCATTTTATTCATCGTATTATTTTATTGGGTATTGCATGATGGAGGAATTTAATACGTATTTGTGCGGATTAAAAAGGATGAACACGGATTTTTTGTTTTAATATTTGTGTCTTAATAAAACATCTACTGCATCAACAGAATCCCGAAGGGATAACACAAATATAATTCCATGAGGTTATACAATTATGTCACCCCTTCAGGGTTTAGGTGTTGAGG
>JAOARM010000036.1 GCA_025210515.1 Vallitalea sp.
AGTGGCTACTCCTGCACCTGTTGACTCAAATTTTCTAAGCTCTTCTATGTAAGGCGAACGTCCAGCATATAAAGGAACTCCTTTAATAGAGCCATCAGAGTTTCGTGTTAAATTAAGTGTGTCGTATTGCTCAAGCCCTGACTTAATATACTCATCCAACATATTCAATCTAATTTTCATAGGTTGTTCGTCAAGATAATTACCAGTTCCGAAAACCCAATCATCTAATCGCTTCTCAATAATATCAAATTGATCTGCATAAGTTTTTGTGCCTAAAGGAATAGTAGGTTTTAATTGAGAATATCTATATGCAGATACCCATTTGCTATTGCTATCTCCACCCTTTGTTGGATCTTGGTAATCTGTAGCACGATTTTTGAAACATTTATTATCACTTAAAAAGTCTACCGTATCAAAATATAAAGTACCACTAGTGTTGGGAGCAATAATTTCCATTTGCTCAATGATGCTTTTTGATTTTCCTGTATAGTCTTTATTTATAGCATCATCTTTAAAATAAATCCATGCAGCACGCCAACCTTTATAATTCATTATAAAATCAAAAGTGTATGGAACATTGTTATTTGCGATTTGTTCTTTTGTGCCTAAATTTACAGTAATTGTATCGTCTATTGGTGTTTCGTTATAAATCCACATAATCAACCCGCCTTTACTAGATTGACTTGCTTCTTCCATGTTAAATACTTCTGTTGCTGTAAGTTTTTCATTAGGTTCAAAATCCCATTGCAACGAATTCAAATGTAACTTATAGTGTTTACCTGAGGTTTTTAAAGCTGTTTTTTCGCTAACCCAGTTTTTTGGAACACCATTTTCAAATGATTGAACATTTTTCACAAGTTCATCCCACTCGGATTGTATACCTAAATTCTCTAATGCTTGTGAAGAAGATTCTTCTGCTTCCAAGTTTTGTTGCACGTCTTTTTGTTGCACATGTTCTGTTAATACATCTTGTGTATTATCACTTTTTGCCAAGCAAGCTGAATTTGAGACTAGTAGTGATAAAGTTATCACCGCAGCTATACATTTGCTAATTTTCATAAAACCACTCCTTTTTTCAATTCATAGTATTAATATAGTATTTCTTTTATTATAATATGCAAATTGCACATTATAACGTTGCGCATCATCATTATACTGTGCAAATTGACTACGGTCAATATTCAAATATTAATATTGTTCGAATAAATTAATAAATATATTATCCCTTTCATGAAATCTTTTATCAATTTAACAAAACACACTAAAAAGAGGGTAATTATAGATAGCGATAACACTATTTACAGCATTCAAAAACAAAAGAGATAGGTATCTGAGTTTTAATCAAATTCCTATCTCTTTTGTTCTCTCTCTTAATATATTTATCATACAGTTCCAAATAACTATAGTTAATATAATAACAAAATATAAATTTATAATTTATTTCCAATAACCTTAGTTCCATCCAAGTATAATTATACCAATATAAAATTAGTATCCTTATTTATATTAATAAAATTACTTAATATGCTAGTACTACCATTTGGTGACATTCAACTCTTGGTACTTCATAATTAACTCTTCCATTTTCTTGCACAAACTCAATTTCTTCCATCTGGGGTGCGAGATATACTTTTTCTATCTTTTGATTTACACTAGTGGAAACTTTTATATTATAAAGAGGTAGTAAATCTTCGATGACTTCAAAAGTATCCATATCTGTAGGATTTGTTCCTAAGCTAGCTTCACCTCGTTTTATAGGTGAAGCATATAAAATATGGTTTATATACCTACTTTTACTTTCTTGATGCATAAGGGTTGTTATTCCCTGACTAGGCAAGTTAATTTCTATTGTTTTATTATCTAACAATTTATTAAGTGCATAGATGAGTATTTCTTTTGATGGTAAACTTCCTATAGTTCCATAATCCTCAAACATATTCCATGCTATATATATTCCATTTGGATGTTCTGTCATACCCGCCCCAACATTATCAATCTTATTAGGTGTATGCTGATGAGATGAAAAGCGAAATACCTCTCTATTAAAATATGGATTTTCTCTACATCCAATTTCTTTCGCTCCATTTAATTTTATTTTTTGCCCTATTGAATATTGCACAAATGCAGTCTTTTTGAGACTATACAAATCAAAATTAGGTTTAAAATAATCAGGATTATATTCATTAGTGCCTATATAGTCTATACCAAGATCTATTGCAAAGTTTTTCCCTTCAATATCTAAACCAGATTCACCAGTAGCTAATATTTTACCACCTTTGTTAATAAACTCATTGAGTTTTTCTTGCAATTCATTATCTACTCTAACATAATCAGGTAAAATAAGTACCTTATATTGTAAAAAATCATCTTCAAGATCGATAACATCATAGAGAAAATTTCCTTCTTGTAATACACGTAATGTACCTATATCTGATTTATAGATATTTTCTCCTTCTTTCTTACTAGCATTTGTTGATAAATTTCCTTTTATTTCTACTGCTTCAAGAGTTAAAAAAGCTACATCTGTACATGCTTTTACATCGCTACACCATTCTTCTTTTGTTTCTACCTCACTGTACGCCTTACCGATTAAATCATATGTAGCCTCATCTAAAAAGCCTTCTGGATGCATTTGATCTCCTATTGAACAACGACTACCATTAGCTAAACAAAAAGCAGCTTCATATCTAAGTGCATTTGGATGTTTGAAACCTCCAAACTCTCCCCATGTAGTATGAAACTTTCCTGTCATTCCTAGGAAAACTTTTCCTTTATTCTGTACATATCTTGCTGAAAGTGGAAAATTTTCGTATCCCCATCCACCCGTAGGTAAAGATTCAACTTCTGTATGGGTACTAAATTCTAATAAATCTCTTCTCCCTCTATGAATATGTCCACTATTATGGAATATTTTCATTCCTGGTTTAATTTTATAAACAACATCTTTTACTCTATTTATATAATTAGCAAATGTCTCTTTTGCTAATTCTTTTACTGCAACCTTATCTCTTGGGTCTTTACCTGCTTCCAAAAGTTTTTTAACACAATTTTGGCAATAACATTCTCGTTCTCCTACTATATCAAGCCACAAACCATCGCAAGGATAATTAGTGACAATTTCTTCTATTTGCTCAATTAAATAATCCAGATATGGACTATTAAAACAAAACTCATGATATCCTGGTTCCATAAAATCATAACGTAATACACCAAAACACTTTAGTTTTTCATCTTTGTCACGAATTAACCACTCTGGATGTCTTCTAGCCATTTTCTCATCTAGACCAGCAGATATATATACAGGTGCTTTTACACCAATTTCATGACATGCATTAATCATTTCTCCTAACAAGTCGAAAGATAGGTTAGGATGTATTTCATTCGCCTTGCTAGGGTGATAAGCCCAGCCATGGTGACATTTTGCAAAAATATTAATGGAACTTACGTGTCCTAACTTTAACTTTTCTTGAAAATCTTTTTTTGAAAATTGCTTTCCTATATTATCGATAAATTCAGATGTATGAAAATCTAAATGTATTTGTCTGAATGAGAAATCTTCCATTTTTATCTCCTAACTTTCTAAATATATTAATGAGTATATACTATAGTGTGTTCTAAAGGTTCACATCTAACATCGTGAGGATACTTATCATAAGGCCACTGTAGACCTACATCTCTAACTTTCACACCAAGCAAACGTTTTGTTAATAATAATGTTAATTCATTTCGTATATCTTTTACTGAATTATCATCATATAAATTGTTCATTTCATGAGGGTCTTCTTTTATATAATACAATTCACATTGATCGTCATAATAAATAGTTAACTTCCAATCACCTCTTCGAATCATTGCTCCTGGTCCGTAACATGTAGGGGCAACAGGTGCTTTTAGTTTTAGACCTTCTACTGGCTTTCTATAAGTTGGTGCACCATAGCCTGCTTCACAGATAACTGTATCTTTTCCTTTATCATTACCTTCTTCTATATCCTTCACCCATGATTTTCCTACCATTGTTGGAGGTATATCAATATTAAGCATATCTAAAATAGATGGAACAATATCCACTTCCTCCATTAGACCATTGAAAGATTTTAACTTCCAATCTGCATTAGGATATTTAATAATTAATGGAATCTTTGTTAAAGCATCATAGAAGGTTGGATTCTTATGAGTCATACCATGGTCACCTAATAACTCTCCATGATCAGCTAGAAATACAACTATAGTATTTTCACTAAGCCCTGTTTCTTCTAAGTAATCCATCATTCTTCCTACACTATCATCAACATATCTAATCTGTCCCATGTACATAGCTATAGCTTTCTTTATATCATATTCAGTAGCAAGCTCCATTTCTGAATGTATTCTCCAGATATGATTTCGAATAGGAGATTTGCTTGTTTTATAATCTTCATAGCTCTTAGGCATTGGCATATCTCTAGGATCAAACATAGTATTATAAGGTGGTGGACATGTAAATGCTGGATGAGGATCTTGATAGTTAACCCATGCCAAAAATGGTTTCTCTTTGCTATGTCTACTCATAAAATCTATAGTTTGATCTGTAAGTTTGCCTGTCAGATTATAGACATGATCTTCTTCCATTGAAAATGCTGTAAAAGAATGTTTAAACTCTGGGTGTTCATCATAATTACCTACACATATTTCATCAACTTCATCCCATATTTCTTCTAGACGTTCATATGTAAAGCAATGATTCTTACCAAACATTCCTGTTATGTATCCTTCATTCTTAAGGCTAGTTACAATATTAGGGATATCTGGCTCAACTGTTGATCCATAATTTCTATGGTCATGTTCACTAAAATAAGTACTTGTAACAAAGCTAATTCTACTTGGTCCACATAAAGGTGCTGCACAATAGCAATTATCAAATTTTAGCCCTTCTGTAGCTAACCTATCAATATTTTTTGTTCCTATAGTAGGATGTCCATAACATCCTAAATAATCTGCCCTCATCTGATCAGGCATTATAATTAATAGATTCATCTTATTATCATTTGCTCTTATAGTATTCATTTTTCACCTAACCTTTAACAGCTCCTGCTGTAAGACCTTTTTCAACTTTTTCTTGTAAAATTACATATGCTAGTAATGGTGGAATAATTGTAGTTATAATTGCTGCCATTAAACCACCAAAGTCACCAACTTTTTCACCTCTAAAAGCAAGAAGACCGTAGGATATAGGCATTTTATCATTGTCACTTATAAATAGCAATGGGAATAATAGATTATTCCATGTGTTCAAAAAGTTAAAAATTGAAGCTGTGGCAACAGCTGGCATAGAGATTGGAATAATAATTTTCGTAAACACTTGAAAAACATTACAACCATCTATAATTGCTGATTCCTCAAGGGCATCTGGAATAGACTTCATAAATCCAGTTAATATAAATACTGTCATAGAAATAGAGTATGCTGAGGATACTAATATTAAAGCAATGAAATTATCTTTTAATCCAAACTTTCCAATATTAAACGCTAATGGAATCATTGTTGATTGCAAAGGTATCATCATTCCCATTATAAATATTAAGTACATTCCTTTTTTCCATTTAAACTCAAATCTAGCTAAAATATAGGATGCCATACTACCTAAAAAACCAACTATAACAACAACTGACCCTGTTAATATAATACTATTTAAGAAGTATTTACCAATCTTAGCTTCTCTCCATGCATTTGTATAATTAGAGAAATTAAAGCTCTTAGGTAATGCAAAAGGCGCACTAAATATTTCTGTGTTAGTCTTAAACGATGCCATCAATGCAAAATAGATTGGTAGTATACATATAGCAGTATAGGCTATTAATAATACATACTTAATTATATTATTTCTTATCTTCTTTGTTGAACTGTTTCTTCTATTATTCATGATCACACAACCTCTCTAGACTTCTTGCCATTCATTATTCTAATTACTACTACCGTTATTAGAACACTAGATAATAAAATCATTATCCCAATAGCACTACCTTGACCAAAGTGATCATACTTAAATGCTTCACTATACATAAGCGTTGCAGGTGTCTCAGTCATTCCATTTGGTCCGCCTTCTGTCATAACATATACCAAGTCAAATGTTTTTAACCCTTCTGTAATAACAACGATAATACATATTTTAACTGATTCCCAAGTCATTGGAATTAATATTTTAAATAGATTTTGAATTTTATTAACGCCATCAATTTTTGCAGCTTCTAATACATCTTCTGGAACACCTGTTATTGCTGCAAAAAATATTGACATGATAAAACCAATACGAAACCATGATCTTACTAAAATTAATGTATTCCAAGCTGTCTCTCGTTCAAAAAGCCAATTTTTTGCTAAACTAGATAGACCCATTGCATTTAATGTACTGTTAATAACACCATTATTAGGTTCTAGAATAAAATACCATACCAAACCTATTGCAACAACAGAAAGAACTAATGGTGAAAAGAAGATTGCTTTAAAAAAGCGATATCCTTTACAATAACTTCCAAGTATTACAGCTAACAAATATGCAATTGGTATCTGTATGAGAAGACTCATTACTAATAGATGTGCAATATTTCTAACACTTCCAATAAACTGTGGATATTTGAATAAGGATACAAAATTCTTAAATCCAACAAACTTCATTGGAACTCCTTGTATACCATTCCAATCATAAAAAGAAAAATATACAGTTTGAATAATAGGTATTAATTCAAATATGGCATATATTAGTAATGCTGGCAACAAAAATAATACTATTATTTTCATATTACGTTTATAACTATTCATGTGCTTGCTCCTTATATAATGAGGCTGTCGAATATTTCATTTTCTATATTTAGTCATCTGTGTAACATTGACTAAGTTTAGCTTCCTTCGAAATTGAAGTTAAAATAAAATATCCGACAGCCCCATGTATTATATTAAAAACTCAATTAATATTGTCTTATTGACTGTCAACCTCATTTTGAATTTCTTTAGCTGCTTCTTCTGGTGTATACTCTAGAAGTAATCCAACTAATGAATTTCTTGTTCTATCTTTCATAGATACTAATGGATCATAATTGAATGTATCTGAACCAGCTACACCAATTAAAGGTGTATACTCATATATTTGCTTAGATAAAGGTCCCATTTTTGTTGCATCAACATCAATATCATTACGAACTGGTAACTGTTGAGCCTCATATATTACACGTTCTTGATATTGTTTAGAAGTAAATAACTTCAAAAATTCTACAGCATATTTTGTTTCTTCTTCTGTTAAATTACCATTAACACATAAGTTATTAGGGAACAAAATATTATGGTTATTGAATTCAGGCTTACTTTCTATTGATGGGAATAAGAAAGTTTGGATTTTATCAGCTATTGCAGAACCTTCTGCTTCTTTTACAAACCAAGTTCCGTTAAAAATCATTGCTGTTTTACCATCTATGAAATCTTGTTTAACTGTTTCGTATTGAACACCTGCTAAGTTCGGTGTAAATACATCACTATCAGCTAATCTTTTCATCTCTGCAAGTACTTCTATAACTTCAGGATCTGTCCATTTTTTATTACGATTAAACCCTAAGTCTTTAGCAGCCTCTACACCTAGATTCTTATATAGTAATACATTAAATATATGTCCTACTTGCCAATTTGATTTTCCACCTACACCCCATGGTGTTATACCTGCTGCTTTTAATTTATCAATAGCTGTTAATAATTCTTCATATGTTTCTGGAGCTTTTTCAATTCCTGCTTTTTTAAATAATTCAGTGTTATAGAACATTACTTCCACCTGTGAACTTACAGGCAAAGCATATACTCCTTTTATCCCAAAGCTATCAAATTTAGCTTCATTTAGAGCTCCTTGATTTAACTCTTTTGACCACTCTGTATCATCAGCAATGTCTTGTGAAAAATCATGTAATAATCCAGACTTTGCATATTCAGCTTGTACTAACGTACCTGCTACTCTAAATACTGCTGGTAAATCACCTGTTGCTAATCCAGTTTTAAACTTACTGTCATATGCAGATTGATCTGATACTGATTCATCAACAAATTTTACATTTGGATGTTTTTCCATAAATTCTGTTTGTGCATCTTGCCATATTGGAGCTAAAGCTTCAGCACCAGAGAATCTAGAAAGAAGTCTTAACTCTACAGTTTTTTTCTTGTTGCTTTCACCTTCACTAACTGTACTATTGGTTTTGCTAGCATCATCTTTTTTAGTAACTTTGCTTGAACATCCACTTAGTACCATAGTGAATGTCATAACTAAAACTATCCCTAATACTAATATCTTTTTACTCATCTTATTCCTCCCAAGATTAAATTTATTTGAAGGATAAAAATATATTATTGTCTTTTATTTCAAGATCAGATTTAATTATTTTTATCCTTCACTCTTATTAGATTACTTTTTAATTATACGTCTTATTCTATTCGACATGAATAGATTATATTTTTTTTATTGGTAAAAATTTGTTTAGTTTGAAATAAGTACATTATCAAATTTAGCAGAAGTATTATATGTACGAAGCCCCATTTTACCAGAATTTATTGAACTACCTGTATCTGCTTCTAGTTTCAAACTATTATCTATATATGCTTTAAGGCTATTACCATTTGTTACTAGCTTCAGTCTATACACTTGACCTCGTGTTAAATCAGCTTCACCATTTGATGAGAATACATAGGAGTTAAGCTTGTAGGACATCCCCTTAACTATTTTCCATATAGATACTTCTGTTGTATTTACATTCATTAAATAATAATTATTAACATCTTTATAGCGAGAAATTAGTCCTACTTTATTTTCACCACCTGTTATAGTTACATCTGCTTCCATAGAATTATTTGTCCATCCTTCTTTACCTGCAACGCTAATAGCATCTATACTGGCATTAGACTGCAAATATTCTCCATCTACTATAGCCCAATGTCCAGAAACACTTTCCCAATTAGCTAATCCATTATCAAAATTATCTGTAACTGGATATCCTACATTTTCATCAACTATTGGATTCAACCAAAGTCCTGTGGAATTATATGTTCTCGCTCCAACTTTTCCAGAAGAGTAAGCGCTATCTGTTGCATCAATTTTAAGATTTCCGTCTAAATAGCCCTTAATACTATCTCCTTCTAATACTAGTTTTAATTGATAATCAGTATTTAGCGTTGCAGTAATAGCTGCAGAGCCTAATTTTATATACGAATCTACATCCACTTTTTTCCATAATGACAACTCATTTGGATTCATGTTTAATACATAGAAATGGTTAAAATCTTGATACCTTCCAAGAATCCCTATTTTATTTTCACCACCTGTTATACGTACAGTTGCTTCATAAGATACATCTTCCTTATCTCCATCCAGTGTATATATGGCTTCAATAGATGCATTTGTTTGGTTAAATCCACCATCAACAGGATTCCATGTTCCAATAATAGCAGGTTGAACATTACCAACATATTGCATACTAATGTCATCTATTAGAACATATTGAGTACCAGCCGTTGTTTTATCAACATATACAGTTACACTTGTATCTGTAGCCCCTGTGCTAAATTCAAGTTTCTGTCTTCTCCATACCCCATTAGTTGATGCTTGTGTTTTAGTTACACTAGAACCCGTATAACCTTTAACACCCATAGTTACACTTGCTCCATTCTCTACTCTAAACCATCCTGAAACTCTGTACTTGGTATTCGGTGTCAATCCTGTAATAGTCTGTTCGATACCATTAACACCATTACCTAGTTTTAAACAGTGCCATCCTGTATTAGTATATTTATCAGCTTTTGTAAATGAACGTTGTGTTGTTTCAAATAATATTTTAGAGTCATTTGTACCTGTTCTTGTCCAATTTGGGATATTACCATCAATTAATATTGTATCTGGTGTTTGTCCTGCTACGATATCTTGATACTTAATACCTTTATTTAAAGTACCTTCTTCAAAACTTGGATTTCTAGTTAATCCTTTGTATAAGGTATCTACTTCTTTATATACGCTATCTCTATCTTTTCCAAAATCATGTCCGACATTAACCGTCCAGTCTTCTCCACCACGTTCTAAAGCTCCAACATCTGGTGCACTACTAACATAGCCATCTGTTATTCCTGGAATTTCCATACCTGCATCTACATTTGGTGAATTCTGAGTTAATAAAAAGTTTCCACTAGCACTATTCACAAAGCCAGGTGTAGGACTATTGGTTGTATAATTATTACTCATAAACACTTCCGCTACTTTGGATGATGCTTTTATTCCTTTTTCTGCAATGTTATTAACAAACTGACTTCCTAACCAGTCTGAGTGGTTTTTATAACTGAAATAATTTCCTATACTTCCATTATTATAGAGTGTGTTATTATACACTAGACAAAATTCTTTTGGACCATTTAGCTGCATTGCATTAATTCCACCTGGCGCCACATTATTGTATACAATATTATGATGTATTATATATCCAAAGGCACTATTATCTAAGTAGATTGAAGAACTGTTTTTAGCTGTTGTATTATAAAATTTATTATATCTAATTTCTGAATTATCCCCATGAAGCCATCCCAAGTAAATTGCTCCACCATCTGCTGATTGAAGCATTGTACTAGAAATATCATTATACTCGATAATCATCTTTGAAACTGAATTAGTATATAATGCACCTCTTCCTGTCTTTGTAATTGTATTGTAGCTAACTAAGTGATGATCACCAAGTGGTCTTATAGCTGCACAATATATTGCAGAATAATTCGTATCATGGATATAGTTATTGATTATTTTTCCATGATTACCACTTAATAATACACCATTCCCAGAACTATAGGCTATTTCACTATTTTTGATAGTATTATAATCTCCTTGTAGCATAATCCCACTATTATAAACTTGTGAAAAATGATTACCTACAGCTTCTGAATTATGAGAAATATATTTTGCAATAATTCCATCAATAGTTATATGACTAGATAGATCATCTGATGTTATTGTACATCCAAATATGTTTATACCTTCTATATTAACATAGGATAAACCACTTAAATCAAAACCAAATAACCTTTTCTTATACTCAATGGAATTTTGAGCAGGTATCCCTGATTGGCTATAAACATATAATTTTTTTGTATTATTATCATAATACCATTCACCGTCATTATCTAACGCATCATATACACCACTGATAAAATATTCTCCACCTTGTTTTGGTGCACATTTCGTCCAAAGTTCATGTAATTGTGGTGTGAATGTTATAGTATTATTCTGTGAGGTTTCTATAACGGCACTAAAAGCACTCCATGCACCTAATTTCTTACCTATATACCAAACTCTTCCTCCTGTCCAATCGATAGCTGGCAAAGAAGCATCTACAATCTTTTTAGTAGATGAACCTCGATCAGCTGTTGCTAATGTTGGATTTAACAAGAAATCATTATTTGTTGTATTAACATTAGGCCATCTAGCTTCCACCATTAATCCAGTATTAGTAAATACTTGATTACTAGTGCCTAAGTTCATAGGATTATTACTAATATCCATAACATATATATTGTTTGCATGTTGTTGCCAAGTATTCGTTGCTATATCAGTACCTCTTATTTCAACATTAGCACCTGTAGCAGCTTTAAATGTTATTGGATGTAGCTCAGTACCTGAATTAGAAGGTACAACTGTTTCTCTGTAAACTCCCTCCATTATAATACATTGATCTCCTGCTTGCATTATTGAAGCTGCTTTACTAATTGTTTTCCAAGGTGTATTGACATTTTTTGCTTCTATTAATGTTCTACTATCATCACCATTTTGTTGAGATACATAATATGTATTACCACTAGCACCTTTTACAATAGTACAATTTCCCATCCCACTCATAAGGGACAATACAAGTACTAATACTCCAATCAAAGATATTCTTGCCTTACTCTTACTTAAATGCTTCATATGTCTTTAACCTCCTTCTGTTTTTGTAACTTTATACTAACTAATTTTTTGTGTCTATTCAATGATTTTGGAACATTATACTAAATCTTTCATACATTTCTTAAAATAATCCATTCAAAATAACCTCAATTAACGTTTTAGCAATTTTTTTGTTTGTTTTGTAATATATTGTTGTTTATTTACCTTTCCTTGAATAATGATAATAAATATCTTATAATATAGGTTAGACAATAATTAGTGCATAATAAAAACATACTTCTACTCAATGGAATTATAGGATATTAAAGTTCTTAGTATATATCTTAAGGAGGTTCATTGTGAAACTTAATCTACTTGATACTACTTACAAAAAAATGAAATTAGTTAACAAACTAAGACTTATAATTATTTCAATATTTTTAATATCAACTATATCTATTATCTTTATAAATAACCATATTTCTTCCAAAAGCGTTTTAAAGAAAAGCTATCAAAATTCTATTCAACGTGGTTATTTAATCTCTAAAAACATTGAAAACTTCCTTAAATATGCAGATGAACTTTCTACTATTATTATCCCAAATCATAATATTCAAAATATGTTAAGAGATATTAATCTTTTTGAAGATATTGAGCAATATAAAAGTTATTACGAGCTACAAGCCATACTTGATAGCTTTATACAAAGAAAAACTACTATATCTTCAGCTATTATATATAAAAACCAAATACCAATAATTGCAACTAGTCAATTGAATGTTTCTAAGATACCTCATCTAACACCTGAAATATATGAGACTACTAAATCCCAATTGAATAAACCTACTTGGTATTATCAAAAATCTATTTCATATGAAAAAGATCATTCAAATATTAATTACATTTCAATGAATCGTGTCATTGTTAATCCTCATAATGGCAGAATACATGGTATATTACAAATCAATATTGATGAAAATAATTTAACTCAACTTTATAATAATATTTTTGATAAACATTATGAAAGTTTTTTCATACTTGATGATAATGGGATTATCCTTTCTGCACTAGACAAGTCCATCCTCTACCAAGATATTACCCATGAGGAATATTATTCAGATTTAGTTAATGATACAAGTTCCGATAATCAATATATGATTAACAATCAAAAGTATATTATTACCAAAACATCTATACCAATGGTTAACTGGTCTGTAATTGGTCTAGTCCCTATAGACACCTTGTTTAAGGATAGTAAAAAAGTTACTAGAATTATTTTTTTAACAGGTATAATTGGTATACTATTAAGTTATATTGCACTTTCATACAGTACAAAAGCAATTATAAATCCTTTAATGCTTCTTTCAAAAAATATGGATATCGTTGCAAAAGGTGATTTGAGCATTAGAATGCCTATCGTTGCATATGACGAGATTGGGCATTTAACAGACAGCTTTAACACTATGCTTATTAAAATTAACAATTTGATGGAGCAAGTATATAATGAACAACAGCAAAAAAAAGAATATGAATTATCTGCTCTCCAATCTCAGATCAATCCACATTTTTTATATAATACTTTAGAAAGCATCACTTCCCTTATTCAGCTTAATCGTAATGATGATGCTATTCTTGTAGTAAAAGCTTTAGCAAAGTTTTACCGTACTACTATAAGTAATGGTAAAACAATAATAACTATAAAAGAAGAATTAAGTAATATTGAAAATTATCTTATCATTCAAAACATACGCTATCAACACAAGTTAGCTTATACCATAGATATAGATGATAATATTTTAGATAATAAAATAATTAAATTATCTTTGCAACCTATCGTTGAAAACTCAATTTATCATGGTATTAGACCTCTAAAAAAATTAGGACATATACATATTATTGGGAAAAAATATTCTAAGGGTATTATAATTTCAATTATTGATAATGGCATAGGAATTGACCCTAATAAAATTAATATACTAAAAAAATCAAAAGGTAATCCCACAAGCTTTGGTTTATGGAGTGTAGACCAAAGAATCAAATTATATTTTGGTTCTATCTATGGTGTTAAGATACAAAATGTATTCCAAGGTACTCATATTGATATTCTTTTACCTTTAGAGGAGGGAGCATTAGATGATTAAAGTTCAAATTGTTGATGATGAATATCTAATTCGTCAATTATTAATAAACTCTATCTCTTGGAAAGAACTAGGATTTGAAATTATTTGCGAAGCGGAAGATGGTCAAGAAGCACTTGATAATATTCATAATTTCAAGCCAGATTTAGTAATTATAGATATTAATATACCTATTATTGATGGTATACAATTAACTAATATAATCAATGAGAAATACCCTCATATTAAAATGGTTCTTTTTACAGGGTATGCAGATTTTGAGTATGCCAAAACAGCTATTCGAAATGGAGTGTGTGAATATTTTGTTAAGCCTTTAGAGCCAACAGAATTTACAACAGCACTAAAAAAATTAAAAATCATAATTGATAATCAAAAAAACTTAACTCAAAAACTTAACCACTATAATAAACAGTTTAAAACAAATCATACACTAATAAAAGATCAATTCATTAAAAAGTTACTTTATAATGAATATAACGAAACAATAATTAATATCCCTAATAAGTTAAATGAGTATTGTTTAGAGAATTTATTTCAAAATTATTATATTGCCACTGTACATATTAATTATCTTCACAAACATTGTAATAATAACAGTGAAATTCAATTATGGCGAACTACAATCACTAATGTAATTAAGGAAACTTTTGAAAATCACTGCCAAGTTGAAACCTGCATAGATCGTTCTAATAACATTTTGTGCATTATTGAGCATTCAATAGAAGTTTCAGTTCTTCATGAATTATTTGAACAAGTATATACTTGGAATTTAAAACACCTTAATTTTAATCTGATTGTAGGTATTTCCAATCTATGCAAATCCTACATAGAGATATATAAAGGTTATGAACAATCCATAGATGCACTTAATCTTTTTTATTGGAATTCTTCAAAATCAATTTATTATTATAATGAAGTTACTACTTGCCATAACATATCCTTTAATAAAAAAGATTTTCATGAGACATCGTTAAAACTAATGCGTACTAATGAAATAGAAAAACTTACATCTCATTTTAATGATTTATTTCATTCCATTAGTGTATCTCATACACCAAAAACGCAAGTTCAACTATTGGTTAAAGATCTTATTGAACTGTTAAAAGAATATATTATGGAGCTGAATATTCCAGAAATTGAATACCTTAATGACATTCAGAATCATTATAATATAATACAAAAATTTGAGACTGTAGAAGATACAAGAGTTTGGTTGATACAACTTTATTTACAATTATTTAATGATGTTCATGATTCTATACATTCAAAGTTACTTAATCTTGCTTTAGAAGCTAGAACCTATATTGAGAATAATTTCACCAATCCGTTGCTTAATTTAGATGAATTAGCTTGTGCTCTCTTTGTAAGTCCAAGCTATCTTAGTAAAGTATATAAACAAGAACTTGGTGTTAATATATGTCAAGAAATTACTAACTATAGATTAGATAAGTCCAAAAAAATACTAGACGAAAAAAAGAAAATTAAACTTTCCACTCTAGCACAAATGGTTGGTTATAGTGATGTTTATTATTTTAGCCGTTGTTTCAAAAAAAAGTATGGGGTTTCTCCACGAAAATATGTTGAAACAAAACGCTCAAAGATTAACTAAACTCATATATTCCTTATTAAATCCATCTAGTAAATTAAAGCCTAGCATACAAAACCGTACACTAGGTTATAATATTACTATAGGTATTTTTTTGCCAAGAAACAAAGTTCACACAAAATTATTTACACATTCTTTATAACTTACTACTTTTTATATTGCGAACTCAGAAATGGTTTGTTGTAATTCCATTGCTAACTGACCTAAATTACTACTAGCATTAGCCATTTCTTGAATAGAATCTGATTGTTCTTGTGTAGATGCTGATGCTTCTTCTGAACTAGCTGCAATTTCCTCTGCTATTGCAGAAAGGGATTGTATAACATCAAGAATATTAGTTTTTTTATTTTCCATCTCTTTTACAGAAGTACTCATTTTACCAATAGCACCTTCTGTTGAGTTAACTGCTACTGATATTTCATTATACTTTTCTTCTGTTTTTTCCACACTTTCAATTTGTTTCTTAACTACTCTTCTAACTTCTTCCATCTTTTCAACTGCTCCAGAAGAATTTACAAGCAATTCGTTTACTATGTTATCAATCTCTTTAGTATACGCAGTAGATTGTTCTGCTAACTTTCTTATTTCTTCTGCTACAACTGCAAAACCCTTACCCGCTTCTCCTGCTCTTGCTGCTTCAATAGCTGCATTTAGTGCTAATAAATTTGTTTGCTCTGCAATAGATGCTATAACTCCACTAGCTTTGCCTATTTTATCAGAGCTATTACTTGCTTCCTCAATAATTGCAAAAATTTCACTAGTTACTTGTTCACTTACTCTAGTTTTATTGATTAACTCTTTAATTACTTTCAACCCTTCATCTATCAATATATATACGTTATTAGATGAGCTATCTACATCATTCATATAAATTTGATTTTGGTTAATCAATTGCCCAAGATCAGTAATTTTAGAAGCTCCAACTTCCGTGTCTTGAGCTTGATTCATTGCTCCCTGTGCCAATTCATCAATAGTTCTTGATACTTCTTCTGAGCTACTAGCTAATTGCTGTGAAGTTGCAGTTAACTCTTCTGAAGACGCAGAAACATGACCTGATACGTCTTGAACTTGTTTAATTAATTTAATAAAATTATTTTGCATTGTGGCTAATGATCTAGCTATATCTCCCGTCTCATCTTTACGTTTTAATAATTTATTTGCTTCATGTCCTTCTTCATAAGTTAGATTGTATTTTGCTAATCGGTTTATCACATTAGATAAAATATGTATTGTTTTAACAATATATTTACTGTTCCAATATATAAAAAACGTCATTACAGCTGTTCCTACCATAACTAATATAATCGTTATTACAAGCACCTTCTTAGCTTCTGCCATCATTTCATTGTATGGAACAATAGCACTATATGACCATTTCAAATCAGAATGTTCAAAATTAATTGGCACATATACTTTTTGAACATTGTAACCTATTGATTCTGACCACGAAAAATTGATAAATGCCTCACCTTTATTTATTTTATCTAGTATTTGTTGATTTTTACCACCAGTAAATTCTCCACCAATTTTATTGAGTCTATCTTCTCTTGGATGAGCAAGTACTATACCTTTATTACTAATTAATCTACCAAATCCACTATCAAAAAACTTCACTTCATCGCTAATATCTCTCAAAACTTCAAGAGAAATATCGAATCCAGCAATTCCAATGAACTTTCCATTTTTAAATATAGGCTGGCTTAATGTGATACATGTTACCTCTTCATTTTTTATATTCCATATAACAGGATCAGAAATATACACTTTTCCAGTTTTCTTTGGAACATCATAATATGTATTATTTTCAATATTTTTACAATAATCTATTATAAAATTATCTCCATCTCGATTGATGAGTGGTGCAAATCTCCCCTTTGAATTACTACCTTGTTCACCTACATTAATTAAATCCTTACTATCAAAAGCATTAGGGTCAAATATTGCCCAAGCATCTATATAATTATTATTACTGCTAAGCTTTTTTTTCAAATAGTTAATTACACTTTCTCGATTATTATTACCACTTGATATCATTAATTCTATTGACTCACCTAATCCAATAGTTTCATGTAAAGCGTCATCTAAAACTGCCTCTATGTTATTAGCTTTATTTTCAGTATACAATTTTATCTCTCTTATAGCAGATTCTTTACTAAAAGAATAATTAATAAATAATAAATACCCAACGATACTTATCATAACTGAGATAATAATACCCAAATTTAAGTATACTAATCTAGTTCTTAGTTTCATTGTTAGTCCCCCTAGTTCAATAATTTGTCAAAATATAGTACTTATTATAATAATATCAGCCAACTATACTTATAACTACGACCATTGTTAGGTCTTAGATTTTATTAAATAACCTATAGAAAAAATTTACAAATAGTACCTTGTTTTATTTAGCCAAAATGGCAAAAAAAACAGAAGATATTTCTATTCTTCTAGCTTTCTAAACTTATCACAAAATCTCATTATATATTGTAGGGGTATTTCAACATAACCATCTTTTTTACACTGTTTTTTATATTGCTTCCGAAATTCGGATGGATTACACTGAAAAAATTTTTGAATATACTTTCTTAAATACTTTTGATCAGAAAATCCACATTGATTGGATATATCTATCAATCTTTTGTTGGTTGTTAACATCATCCTAGCAGCTTTTTCTGTCATCAATGTGTATTTTAACCAGCTAAATCCATATCCAAATCTCTCAAGAATATCAATTCTTAAATAAGCATAACTTACTCCTAAGTAGCTTGATAAATCCTTCAAACTCATTTCTGATAATTCACTTTTTTCTAAAAAAACTTTTTTATATAGCAATTTATTTCTTGCGATAATATATTCACTAAATCGTTTATGATTTTCACCTGATGAAATATAATCAAAATGATAACATAAGAATCCTATTATCTCTTTTGCCTTTTCTCTTGTGTTGCAATTACAAGATTCTTTCCCATATTCATAAATTAAATCTCTTAATTTCAATTGAAGTTCATAATATATTTCTTTATTATTATTTCTGTATTGAACTGAATTACATAATATAATTGATTCTTCAAAACCACTACAAGCTTCAAGACAAAATTTTCTATCAAATGATACCACAACAACTAAATTTTCTTCTGTTATTGCTGTTAATTTATGAACTTCTCCTTGATTTAAAACTAATACATCTCCTGATTTCATAATGTTATCTTTAGCCCAAACTCTCAACTTAATTATTCCTTCCACTACCATTACAATAGTAATATCATCATGCCAATGATAGAGATGGTCTTTAACAACTCTAACACATGCACGTACATCGCTACTATTTTCCATTTAACACAGTTCCCTTCTTTCTGTTCATTCTACATAGTATTAAGTAAATTCAACTGCGAACTTTATTTTATATATGGAGATTTTTATACACAATGACGATTGTTAGGTATGAAATTCACAAAAAATGTTCAATTTACTTAGTTTTTTAATCTTAACATTTTTTTCTATGCTATCTCAGTTACTGTATTTTCAACACAAGTAGCAACATATTTCAACATAAATAATATCTGTAAATATCTCAACCAGTTCATCCTATATTAATTATCTATTATTCATGTTTTTCAATAACAAACATACATTCATGAGCACTATCTACCATTCTATTATTAACTACATTACGATGAAAAGTAATTTTCTCTGGCAAATACGAATTAAATATTAAATTATCAATACTACACATTATTATGGTTAATTCAGGTACACCTAAATGTTTGAAAAGCTCATAAAACATTCTGCCTCTACCTTCCTGAAATTAGCTTGTTGAACTGCTAATCCTGAACACAATATTGTTGCTATAATTATTTCATATGCCTTCTTTTCTCCAATTTCTTTTTTTAACCTAATATATAACCATGCAATCAATCCACTTGAATTAATAAATTCTTTTGGTAAATCCATTTTTATCGTTTTCTTGAATTTTTTAAAAGATAAACAATCCTTTCTTAATTCCTATTCATTATCTATTTTCTCTATATGTTTTACCAAATAATCTTTTGTAAATTCAAACATATTTAATATTATTTCTTCATTTTCAGCAACAAATTTTGTAAATTCTTTAGGTGGTTCACCAAAAAAATCTTTATGAAATTTTTCATGTCCTTTATATGCTAACAATCCTCTTTCACTTAATTTAAAATAGGTGTTTTTATTATTATCATGTCTCTTATATCGACTTAACAACTCTTTTTCCTCTAACTTTTCTATTATTTTAAAAATAGCACCTTTAGTAACACCTAATCTTTGAGCTATCTGAGTCATATTCATTTCATCATTATCTTTAATAGAAACTAATGTATGTATCTCAGATGGGTATAACTCTATTCCATTATATTTTCTTTTAATTTTCTCAGTTTTTTTCATAAGTTCCATATGTATATTCGATACTTCCATAAATTCTGTAATTACTTCTTTCATTAATCATCCTCCTTACTTGAACTTAAATTCTAATATTACCTGTTATTTTTTCTGTATACGTCATATGTAATTTTTGTAGTTTCTGTAGTACTGTGGATATATCCTTATATTTTATTTCATTTTTCATCTAATTTTTAAATTAAGTTATTATTTTTGTAATACAGGTATACCATTATAGTGATATAGGTATACTATTTTGTCAACCCTTATGGTTCTCAATTATTGTTATCTCGCAAAAGCATAATAATAAACAAATATAAAAAGGTAGAGCTAATAGCCCTACCTTATTACCATACCTTTCATAAATTTTTTACCATGACCATCTTTAAATGTTTTCCACTTTCCATCAAGTTCTGCAGTTCCTGGTAAGGGGTAGTCTTCCCAGAAACGTTCTCCTTTTCCAATTTTACTCCCTTCACCTAATTCTTCTCGAGCATTTTTTGCAATGTTCAACAACATTTCAACAACTTCTGGATACTTATTAGCAACATCATTCTCTTCGCTTATGTCCTGACTGATATCGTATAACTGTGGGAATGGTATACTGCCGAAATGAGAAGCCCAGTATTCATCCATCATATCTGGAATATCAGGACGTGCAAGAATTAACTTCCATTTTCCATGCTGAACAGCTTGAAGGTTTCTACCAATATAAAAATAAAAAGTTCTGGGCGTGTCATTATACATATCACAACCACGTAGTATATCAATTATATTTTCACCATCAATAGCCCTGTCATTTGGCACGCTGCCTCCAGCCAGATGAGTCAATGTTGGCAATATGTCTAACGTACTAGTAAGTTTATCACTTACCTGACCTCCCGATATTAATGATGGCATCCTTATAATACATGGTACTCTAAACCCTCCCTCCCAACTCATTAACTTACCGCCTCGCAAAGGATAAGCGCTACCGCATTCTCTAGTTTCAACTAAATCGGGTCGTAGCCAAGGGCCATTATCAGAAGTAAATATTACCATAGTATTCTCGTCAATATTTATATCTTTTAATGTTTGTATTAATCTCCCAGTATTCCAATCAATCTCTTCTATACAATCTCCATATATGCCATATTTGCTTTGTCCTTTGAATTTTTCTCCTGGAAACAATGGGACATGAGGCATATTATGTGCCATATACAAGAAAAAAGATTTTCCTTCTTCATTGCTCTTTTTTATAAAATCAATTGCCTCATCTGTATATCTAGTAGTTATACCTGTTTGCTTCATAGGAAACTCAATCACAGTTTTATCTCTAATCAAAGGTACCGGAGGGAAGATACTGTTTTCTATATCTTGATTTACATCTTTGGAAAATTCCAAAGATTTTTTATCTACCCATAAACCATCATTAGAGCCTGGCGTCCCGAAGAAAGTATCAAAACCTTTCTCAGTAGGACTATTAGCATTATTTAATCCCAAATGCCATTTTCCTATCATTCCAGTTTTATAGCCTTCTTTTTTTAGTATCTCAGCTATAGTAATTTCCTTGCTGTGCAGTAAAGGATGGCCACCTCCTATCCCCAACCGTTTATTCCCTACTTGTCCAATTCTTTGAGGATAACATCCTGTCATCAAAGCTGCCCTTGAAGGCCCGCAGACAGGTTGAGCATGAAAATTAGTCAGTCTTATTCCTTCATTTGCCATTTCATCAATACATGGTGTATAAATCTCTTTATTTCCTTGTACACTTAAATCGTAATACCCTTGATCATCTGTAAATATCAATATAATGTTTGGTTTTATGTTTAACTGTTTTTTTTCTTCTTTCACCAACATTTAGTTCCTCCCATATTTCAAATTATCCTTTAATCGCTCCAGCGGTTAATCCGCTAATAAATCTTTTCTGCATACTCAAGAATATAATTAGTATCGGTAATGAGGCCAAGATTACAAAGGTAAATACTGCGCCGTAGTCAGTTTGATACGGTCCAATTGCACGATATATTCCTAGTGTAATTGTTGTTCCTTTTGTATTGCCAAGAAGAACCATAGGTGTCAAAAAGTCATTCCAAATATTTAAACCCACAAAGACTATCACTGTTGCTGTACATGGTTTAAGCAATGGAAATATAACGCTCCAGAATGTTCTTAATCTGCTGGCACCATCCATATGTGCAGATTCTTCTAATTCAACAGGTGTTGACTTAATAAACTTACTATATAACAAAATTGAAAAAGATGAATTGTTCCCTAGATAAAACAAGTATAACCCTACCCGTTTTCCTATTAAATCCAAATCACGGTACATACCAGCTAAAGGTATTAAAATAACTTCTTGAGATATCATCATCCCTAATAGAAAGAATGTTAAAACCCTCTGAGATCGCACACTGGTGGTTCGAGCTATATAATATGCCGCTAGTGGACATATAATAATCAATAACCCAACCGACACTCCCGTTATAAGAAAAGAATTCTTATACAGCTCAAATAAGTTTACACTAGAACTTTTTATTATTGTAAGGTAATTTTCCATTGTTATATCTGCTATACTTATTGAAAAGGGATTCTTAATAATATCATTATTCATTTTAAAACTATTTATCACAGCACAATATAATGGTATCAGCCAAATAAAAGCAGTAACTATTAGTACAAAATCTAATGGTTTAACGGTTTTTAAGATCTTTTTAGCCATATCAAACTCCTCTATTATTAATAGTAATATTCTTTACTGGATAAGAATTTATTTTGGAAAATTGTTATCCCAACTATGATTAATAACATGACTATAGCAATAGCAGATGCATATCCTTGCATGCTAAAACTGTACGCTCGATCGATTATGTTATATGCAATAGTTTCTGTCGAATGTAATGGCCCGCCATCTGTCAATACTTTTACTAATGCATATTGCTTAAATCCACCCATAGTACTCATAATAATGCTAATTGTAACTCCATGCATCATTAACGGGAAAGTTATGCTTTTAAACTCTTGCCATGGCGTACATCCATCTATTTTTCCGGCTTCATACAATTCATTGGGTATTGTTTGAAGACTGGCAAATATAATAACCATATGAAACCCCATAACCCTCCATATTTCAACTATTGCTACACAAATTAAAACTACATTGGTATTTGTCAACCATCCCATTTGCAAATTTTCAAAGCCAACTCCCTTAAGGAAAAAATTCAAAATTCCGTTGTAACTATAAATATTTCTCCAAGTAAAAGCTATTGCAATCTGACTTATAACTACAGGTACAAAAAAAACTGTTTTGAAAAAGTTATTAAACTTTCTCAATGAATTATTGAGTAAGACAGCAAATAATATGGCAAGTATATTTACAAAAAACACAACAATAACAAGGAATTTTATTGTTATAAAAACTGAATTGATAAACCTCTCATCTCCAATTAAATTCACATAATTATTAATTCCGATAAAGTTGTACTCATTTGATAAACCATTCCAATCCGTAAAACTATAGTATAACGCTTTTACCATGGGAAAAAGTTTGAACACTATGTAAAATAACGCCGCAGGTAAAACAAAATAAAAAGGTATTTTTTTCAATCTTTCTACCTCCTATTCTACAAAGCTCGTAAAATACTTATAGTATCCTACGGGCTTTGTATGTTAAAATATATTCCTAATTATCTTGCACTTCTCGGTAAATTTTTTCCAAGTAGTCTAATTCCTTATCAATATCACCACCTGAAAAAATATTCCTCCCTACCGATAAAATAACGTCTTTTATACCTGCTGGCAAAGTCCAGTCACCTGATTGGTGAATTAAGTTTTGTGATGCAATCATGTCCTTAGTTGCATCTAAAAGTTTTTGCTGTGTTTCACCAATGTTAAGTTCAATAGCCTGTTTCCTTGTAGGGAAACTTCCATCTGCTTCTAAATACTTTTTGTATACTTCGTCATTTTCAACAAGAAATTTTACAAATGCAAATGCCGCATCTTTGTTTTGTGAATTATTTGATACAGCTATTGGTTGAGAAATTGCACTAGAGAAGTATTCTAGATTATTTGGATATGGCAAAGGCATATATCCAACTTCAAAATCCAGTTTTGAGCTATCTAAGTCCTTAGCAAACCAACTGCCATTACATATCATAGCAACTTTCCCAGATTTGAATTCATCACACGCTTGAGCGTAAGAGAATGAAAATGAACCTTCATGATAATATCCTGCATCAATTAATTGTTTCCAGTCTGTTAAAGTCTTTTTAAACTCCGGACCATTCCATTTAAGACTACCATCTATAAATCCATTCATATAATTTTTGCTTACTGTTGACATACCAGCAGTGATCATTGTTTCACTCCATAACATGCCTGTCATCCAAGGCTTTTCAGGTCCACCCGTTACAAGTGGAACAATACCTGCTTCTTTTAAAGTTTCACAATTACTCACAAATTCATCAAAAGTCTTTGGAGGTTCAACAATACCTGCTTGTTTAAACAAGTCTATATTATAGTATAAGTTTCCTTTAATCTGCATTACAGGATATGTAACATAAACTTTATCGTTAATCTTCTCAATATAGTCTTCTTTGAAAAGAGAAACTATATCTTCAGGCATTTCTGCTAATACTCCATCAATTTTTTTCAGATCTTTTAATCCTTCCAAAATTACATCTGGAAGTTGTCCTGTTGCATTTAATATTTTTTGATAGTCATCCCATCTATCGTCAGGATATATCTGTTTTTCAACTTTTATACTAGGATTGACTGCTTCAAAACGGTTAATAATATCATCCCAAAATTCTTGTGTTAAATTTGCAGTCTCAAATACAAGAACAGAGATTTCCACACTATCAGAATCACTATTTAATAATCTTTCGTTATTGGAATTTTCACTAGATAACTTTTCTTGACTACAACCTATAAAAAGTAATTGCACAATCATCAAAACACTTAGTAATATTGCTATCTTTTTCATAATTTTTCCTCCAACTTATTATTGTAGTTTATGCATAATCTATAATCTTATTATATAACGATTTGATTTTATGTGAAAGTTGAATAATAATATCTTTGGTATAAAATTTAAACTATTTTATAATAAATGATTTCTATATTCAGTTGGTGTAGTACCTTTGTATTTTTTAAAGACTTTATAATAATAATTCGAACTAGTAAATCCTGACTTATTTGCAATTTCTAATGTACTGATATTCTTATTTTTTAACAATTCCAATGAATACTCAATTCTTGTTCTGTTCACGTAATCACCAAACAATTCTCCTGTTTCGTTCTTAAAAACCCTGCCCATGTAAACCCCATTATAATTGAATAAATTAGAAATTGTTTTTAATGAAATTTCTTGTGCAATATTCTCGTTAACATATGTAATCATTTTATTAACTAAACTGCTATAACATGTATAAGATAGTTCATAGATATAATTTTGCATCTTCATCAAAATATTCTTAGTCCATATTTTAATTTCATCTACAGACTTTAAATTCATTATACAGTTCATGATATTTTCTGGATATTCATATATATTATATATTGAACCTTTTAAATCTTTAATAATATTTAATCCATTCATAATAATTTCAAAAACCATATTATAAATAAGATCAGGCTTCATTTTATTATCGATTATATGGTTTAGATTTTTAATAAAATAATTGTATAGTAATTCTTTACGCTCATCCGTAAATAATTTTCTAATATAAATATAATCCATTTCTAGATATTTATTTTTATTAATATCAGAGTAAAATAATATCTTATTCTGGTTGATAATTGAATATAGTTGGATTTGCAAAGCCTGATTATAAGCATTATTTAGATCCATTAAATCATGTATTTCATTACTAACAGTAATTAAAAAATCTGTATTTACAATTGCCTTCATTTCATCAAAAACCGATTTTAGTATATCTCTGTAATCTAAAACATTTATAAATATCAAAATAATTCTATTACTGTAATTTTTGAAGCATATTAAATTATTAGAGTATCTAGCCAATTTATCATTTAACACCTCTACTGTATGAATTAGGTTTAATGTATCCACATTATCAATATCAATACAAGATAATATAATTGTATCTATGGCTTCAATATTATCTAGTCCTATAACTTCGGATTTCACTAGTATTTCAGAATAATTTATTTTCCCTAAAATAAGCCGATTAAAAATATTATTCTTTAGAACCATTTGGCTTTTCTTAATCTCATCTAAATTTTTAACTTCACTGTCTATCTTTTGGATTACGGTATCAATTGTCTGCTCTAGCTCTTCTTTATCGATTGGCTTCAATAAATAATTTTCTATGCCATATTTTATACCTTGCTTAACATATTCAAAATCGTTATATCCACTAATAAATATAACTTTTGCATTTAAGTTCATTTTTTTTAGGTTTTTGAGCATATCAATACCGCTCATTACAGGCATACGAATATCGCTTATTATTATATCTGGTTTTGTTTCTATAATCATTTCCAGAGCTTCTTTTCCATCCGAAGCAAGTCCCACAATCTCAATACCGTATTCATCCCAATTTATAACTTTACAAAGCCCAGTTCTTATAGCAATTTCATCATCAACTAATATCAGT
The DNA here is from genome assembly GCA_025210515.1 of Vallitalea sp. Classification (GTDB taxonomy): domain Bacteria; phylum Bacillota; class Clostridia; order Lachnospirales; family Vallitaleaceae; genus Vallitalea. The sequence goes on from JAOARM010000036.1 coordinate 26,650, forward strand.
TTCAGCATAATTCCTAATCTCCTTATATGTAATATATGGTATGTTAATTTTTACACTAGTACCATTATTTAATTTTCCATTTATATTTACTCCATATTTATTTCCATATATCAACTTTATTCTATGATTTACATTAGCTATGCCTACATGCTCCGTGTTTTGATATACTTGATTTATCCCTTCATTTATATCTTTTTCTATTTCTTTTAATTTATCTTCACTAATTCCTACCCCGTTGTCATTTACACTAATTACCACATCGTCACTATCTTTACTTATACTAATAGTTATTTTCCCTTCACTCTTATTATCAAATCCATGATTTATACAATTTTCTATTATAGGTTGGATAATAAGCTTTGGTACAAAGCACCTTTTTACAGCATTATCTACATTTATTGAATAATCAATATTTTTCAAATAAGACAACAGGTTAAGATAGAGAGTTGTAAATTCTATTTCTTCCATAATCCCAACAAACTTACTACTACCTTTAATATTCCATCTAAAAATCTTACCCATAATTGATAACATTTCAGCGATTTCTATGCTTTCTTGATCTAAAGCCTTCATCCTCAATATTTCAATGGTGTTATATAAGAAATGTGGGTTTATTTTCATTTGCAGAGCCGCTTGTTCAGCAGATTTTGTTTTTATCTGGGATATATATACTTGATTTATATACTTATTCAATTCAAAACACATCGTAGAGAAAGCCTCTTCAAGTTGACCAATTTCATCAAAACTTTTAGGCTTTATTTTAATGTCTAAATTACAAGTTCTAACTTGGTTTATATTAGCTAACAGAATTTTAATTCTACTAGTAAAAATACGTGAAATATTTAATGTTATTACAAAAGCCACTAATAGGCATAACATTAGCAATTTAGCAATTCTTCCAATATATTTTTTTATTTTGTTTACAAACTCTGTAGTTGAAGTAACAATATGAATTCTAAATTGATTATCAAATATGTAGGAATCATTTATAATCTGTGTTGATAAAGATAATTTGTTATACTTGTCTTTTACTATATATGATGATATTTCTTTACCTATTTCTTCATTATTTGGTGCATATACCACCACATTATTTTTTGATATATATAAATGTGTTTCCCCTGTAGTGTGATTCTCTTTCACAATATCATTAAATGAATCAAATCCTATATTTATTATGTATTTCCCTATTGACTTTTTTTCACTAATTTGATTATCTATATTAAATAAATTTCCTGCATATGATATTACAGGCTTTGCATTCTCAATAATGTATTGTGGTACGTCCATATAAATATTCAATGATATGTTTGGGTCATTATTTAATTCTCTTATTATACTATTATCATCAAAATTATATCTTTTACTGACTGATCTATTAGTATAAGATGATTTATGAAATACTAGTTGATTATTATTATTAAAAACCATAACATCAACAATATTATTGTCAAGCTGAGTTACTCCATTCAAGTAATGTTCAACTTCATTTATTATCTCATCATTTCCTTCTAACAAACTTGATAAATTTCTACCATAATCAGTTGTATCATAAATTCCAATTATACAATCACTTACCGAATTTTGGACTAATATAGAGTGTTCTACCAAATTATCTAGCATATTAATCTGCTTTAATTCCTCAGACTCTGCCATTTCGTTAAAGAAATCTATTGTAATAATAAAGCCTACTAAAATAATTGAAAGTGATATGACTAAAAAATAGGATGTCATTAATTTAATAATATAATGCCTTCTAAAAAATTTCACCATTTTACTCACCCTTAATATCTAAAATTTTTCGTTCTCTGTTACGTTTACCCCAAGTTAAGTATTTGTTTCACCATCAAACATTTTAACTAATCTTTTCTATCATTACAATTTCAAAAAAAGCACCTTAAGATACATTCAGACTTTTGATCATATTAAAGTATTTCCATTTATTCAATCCTTATATTCTTGTTTTTATAAAATTTACATTACATAATAATTGCATCATCAAAAACAATACAATTTATATTATAATCCTTATTACTCTATATTTCTATATATTTTGAAAATCAAAGTAATAAAAATCTAGGTTGGATTTTAGCAGTGATCAGGTTTAGCGATACTATTTACAAAACCTTCTGCTAATCCATTATTATAATCAAGTAGTATTGAGTCTTAATAGCATCTATATATCTTTTGATCCATTTATAAAAGAATTAATATATGAATTATATAAACTACCCACCTGCTAAAGCAGGTGGGTAGTTTATATTTTCATGCTATACTAGATTATTTCTATATGATTTAGTGGTGTCCATGCTTTTTTTGTTTGATTTCCTTTTTTATATCCCCATATCCATCCGTTGAGTTCTTTTTCCATTACTATAATCTCATCCACCTCAATATTGAATTCAACTGCATTATAATCTTCTAATATTGTCCCTTTATCTTCTTCCCTATCAATTATTTGCTTTGGAACCCAGCCACTATTATCTTCACTTTTACATAATACCCAGTTTGCCCAATCACCATTTTCATCAGAATCCTGACAACATATAACCTTTTGTCCTTTTTTTAATACTATACCATTATTAGATTCTGCTTTTCTGCTTTTTATCACTCTATATTCATTCATTTAACTTTCCCTCCACAAATGTAATATTTTCATTTTTCTATCTTACCATACCTAACGTCTATACTAAATAACTTGCTATACTTCACTACTCCTGCAATTAATATAAATAACACAAAGCTGCATATTCCAATCATACCCTTCCTAATAGGGGCTTATAAAAAGCCTACTATATTAAACTTTTTAATATTGTCTCAGCTTTTTTCTTAATTCTCACTATTTAATATTAATCTATATCACCCAATATTTCCTTATATATTCTATAATTTTCTCTATCAAAACACACAAAAATTATTTGATGAAATGTTTTATTACATTTAATAAATCCTTTAGCTTCACAAATAGCTATTTCTGCTGCTATATCCTTTGGAAATTTATATATTCCAGTACTGATATTAGGTATAGCTATTTCAGTAATACCATTAACAACTGCTAATTTAAAAATACTTTTATAACATCTTCTTAATAACTCTTTCTCATCGCCCTTACCACTCCATACTGGTCCTACAGTATGAATTACTTTTTCAGCATCTAAATTTCCTGATGTTGTAATAACTGCATGTCCAACCTTGCAACCACCTTGGCTAGCCTTTATTTTTCTACACTCTTCTAGTATTTTACTACCGCCCGCTCTATGAATTGCACCATCTACTCCACCACCACCCATTAAACTGGTGTTTGCAGCATTAACAATTGCTTGGCATTTGACTTTTGTTATATCACCGCTATATACTTTAATTCTTATAATTGTCAAAACCTCCTCATCAAACTTAATAATTTTGATTTCCTACATAATTTCATGCATTAAGCTCTTTCCTAAATGTATCTATACATTTTTTGTAATCACCATATTTGAAACTCAATTGAGGTATATCAAATCCGTTATATAAGCTTTCTTATGCTGGTTACCACTTTCTTGAACTAGGTTTTATTATCATATATAGCATAGATAATATTGAATAATTTGATAACTAAATCTACAAATGTTTTATCATTGAATTGTATCATATCCATCCATATATGCAAAATATTTTTTATTGCTTTATATTAAACTTCAAACTTATTTAATTCTGTATCCATAATATTTGCTAAGTCATTTAATTTCTCTCCAGAATTTGCAACTTCTTGGACAACAAAACTTTGCTGAGTAATGGAAGCAGATACTTGTTCAGCTCCAGCTGCTGTCTCTTGGGATATACTTGATATATTATTTATTGAAGCTACTATATTATCTTTATATTTATTTATCTCCTCAACAAAAGCGGTAATATGGTTGATTTTTAAAATAATATCTTGAACTGATTTAGATATTTTATTAAATGATTCATTTACTTCTTTAACAGCTTGACTTTGTTTTTTAGTTCTTATTTTAACTTCATTCATCATATTAACAGTATTGTTACTTTTATCTTGTATTTTAATAATTACCTGTTGTATATCACTTGATGAGTTTTTGGATTCTTCTGCAAGTTTTCTTATTTCATCAGCTACTACTGCAAAACCTTTCCCAGCTTCTCCTGCTCTTGAAGCTTCAATTGATGCATTTAATGCAAGTAAATTAGTTTGCTCTGATATAGAATTTATAGTGTCAAGGATAGATTGTATACTCATAGTATCCACATTAAGTTCATCTATAGCATCTCCAATTACCCCAATAGCTTTTTCATTATAATTAGTTTTAATATCTAAATCCTCTACAACTTTAGTACCTTTTAAGTTTAATTTGCTTACTTGTGTGGTAACCTTTTCTACTACTTTTATGTTACTTTCCAATTCGTTAAATCTTTCCGATAAGTTATAAGTAAGCTGTGCGCTTTTTTCAGCATCGTTAGCTTGTTCGACTGCTCCTTTAGCAATTTCTTCAGCTGCAGTATTTATTTCTGTGGATGATATACTTGTCTTTGTAGAAGTTACAGCTAAAAATTGAGATGATTCTTTTACTTCATTAGCTACACTTTTTATACTAGTAATTAAAGAACCTACAGATTCTAGCATTACATTAAGACTTTCTCCTAGTTCACCAAGCTCATCTTGAGATTTAAAACTACTTCGCACAGAAAAATTACCATTTTTAACTTTTTCTAGAGTGCTTAACAGAGAGTGAATTGGTCTTGTTATGGTTCTTGAATACAAAATAGATATAATAATGGCTCCTATTAAAAATATTATTCCTATAAGGAAAATTCTTTTAAGTAAAACACTAGTATCACCTTTTATCTCATTAATATAAGTGGTTGCAAGAATAGTCCATCCTAAATTTTTATTTTTGAAAAATACAGCAAATTTGTCTTTATAGACACCATCTTCTTCTATCTTATATTCTACATTTCCTTCATTATATTCTTCTAAAGCTTTAGATATTTTTCTATTATTCAAAGGTTTCAAGAAAAACTCTTTATCAGGATGCATGATAATTTTATTATCTTTATCTAATAGAAATACATAACCTTTTTCACCTATTATTATAGAATTAACTTCTTTTCCCAACTCATCTAATGTTATATCCAATGCTATAACACCTACAAATTTATTGTATTTATCAAAAAAAGGCATTGCACCTGATACAACTAACTTATTTGTATCTTTATCTACATATGGATTAGTCCAAACAAATTTATTTTGAGTTTTGGCTTTTATATACCAAGGCCTTGTAGAAGCATCAAAGTCTTTTTCGAAATTATCATACATAAGTGAATACATTTTTTTATTTGTACCCATATAAACATCTAATACATGTTCATGAGATTTTATAAAATTAGAAAAATCTTTCTTGAGTGCTACTAATTTTTCTTTATCAAGGTCAATATCTTGTAGATTTTCATTATAAGACATTTCAACAATACTTCTCTCAAATCCATAAAGATAATTAGTTATTGTTCTTTCGGTCTGTTTTACTAACTGTAATGTAGAATTTTGTAAATTCTTTTTTAAAATTTGTTTTGATTTTGAGTAAGAAACTCCTCCTACTACAGTTAATGGAATGGTAATTAATAAAATAAACATTATCGTCAACTTAAATCTTATTTGTTTTGTCATTATTATCCTCTTTTCAGCTTATTATCCCAGTTCATTTTTATGCAATACTAATAATACATGAGAACTTTATAAAAATCAATAATTCAATCTACCGTGCTAAACAAACACAATCAGACAAATTTACCACATTCAAATACAAAAAATCACTACTCTTAAAGCAGTACTAATAACTACTAAATAAAAAACGTCAAAGGTAAATTGTAATAGATTCTTCATGATTATAGCTATAATTCTTCTCATCGGTACAAGTATGAATAATTTTGTAGTTACCTTTTTAGTTAAAATTTTGCTTCACTTGATTTAGGATTATATTCAAATAATAAAAAACCATCCTATTAAATAGAATGATTTTTAAAGATATATGCTCTTTACTTTTATTTATAACAAAAATCTATATTCTTACTTAAATATTCATTTCTCCTTCATATACTTCACCTTTTGTATTATATGTTATATTAAACACCATATCTGATAACCACTTATTAAAAGATGGATTATCATTAAATTGTTTTTATAATTATATTATCAATATTAATTATCTAACTCCTAATAATTCTATCACTATTTATTAGCATATTCCCATGCTGAATCATTTCATTTATAAAGTCGATAGTTCTATCTTTTCTAACATTTATATCACCTATTATACTTTGTGATTCTAAATTTCTAATGGCTAAAGCTTCTTGTATTATATCATTCCATTCAGGATACTCATTCGCAATGTATGAACAAGATTGGGATTTTGATTTAATTTCACCTTCTTGCAATGTATATATAATTCTAGATAAAGTTACGACTGCAAATTCAACCCACATATCTTGCTCGAATATTTCACTAGTTTCTAATTTAGATAACCAATATTCATTTAGATTATATTTCATTGTTTGTATCACATCACTAAAACTAATTTCTGACAACTCATCTTTAATTGATGGTGATCCAATTGCCATTTCATATTCTTTTAAACTCCACCAAGTAACATAATTAATATCAAAATATCCCGCTTCACATAAACTTGCATTTTTTACGTATGGGTATTTTTCTATATCATTATTCATTTTCCCTAACATATCATATTGCAAATACATACCGTCTAATTTTGCCCCATATTTATATTCTTTTCCAAATTTGTCATGTAACATTTTTAATTTTAACATTTCCTCATTAATAAGTTTTGATTTAAGAATTACTACAAAATCTACATCACTGTACTTAGGTTCAAAATATCCCATTGCAACTGAATTATATAAATATAAACCATAAAATTTATTTGATAATATTTCTTCTAATTCCTCTCTAAATACACTTATTAAATCTACTACTTCATTATGTATATTAAAAATTATTCCTCCATTTCTTCTATATATTAGAGTTTAAAATCTATCATAACTTAATTATTTATGAACTAACTTATATCTTCCATATTATACCATGACATATAAAATAAAAATAGCCTGTCAAGCAAGCTTTTCAATAAATTCAACAAACATCAAAATAACACAATCTCCATTAGGATTATAGTCTATCGACAACGCATAGATATCTATGATTTTCTTATAAAATCTTTTTTCAGTAGCTCTGATATCTCGAATACGCTCAATTAGTTCGTCAAAATAGTCATCGCCAATATTTTTCATACCCTTCAATCGTTCATCATCCATTGTAAACTCTTTAACCAAGTACTCATTTAATCTTTCTGTTGCCCATTTCCTAAATTGAGTACATCTATTTGATCGAACTCTATAGCCTATGGCGATATTCTGTCTACATTTCTTTACTGCCCCGTTAGCATTTTTGTTTGGTCTGAATCCATAGATATTTTATAAAAACTGTTTCTTATAGATTGGTGAAAATACTGTAATTTTCTCTATTTTTACTAAAAGAATAGAAATATAATTCACAATGTGATTCAAGTTTAATCTTTTTATATTTCTAAGGGCTTTGCATAGTAATTATCTTTACCTATATTTTTAATAGGTTTATTTTGAATTATTCTTCCCGCAAAACGATATATTATGGGAGATATGAATGGCTTTGAAGTTAATTTAAAGACTTCCTCAGAAATTTCTTTATCGTTATAGATATCTTCTGCAATAAGATTTAAAGCTGAGATAAGTTTTTTATATGTTTTTCCCAGCTCTCCACCATCTATTAGTGTTCCTGGAGCTACAGCGATTCCACCTAACCATATAAAATTCATATCTCTTGCAAATAAGCTGCAGGTTGTAATTAGACTTTTACTTGCTTCGATTTCAGGAAAGCCACTATTGGTTATAACAAACATTTTCCTATTTTTAATAGTCAATTTATTTTTATTTTCATTGATTCTTTCAAAAAACTTAAGTACAGTACTTGGTGCTGAATTTTCATATATGGGAGATATAAGTATTATTACATCTGATTTATTAATATTATCGATAATTGTATTTTTTTCATTTATTATTTTTTCTAAATAGAGTTTAGAGCAGTTTATGTTTTTGTTAACTAATTTATCTACTAAATTATTACTGA
>JAOARM010000037.1 GCA_025210515.1 Vallitalea sp.
CTTCCAAGCTGGATACGTGGGTTCGATTCCCATCACCCGCTCTTATGCGTGAGTGGCTCAGTGGTAGAGCATCGCCTTGCCAAGGCGAGGGTCGCGGGTTCGAATCCCGTCTCGCGCTTTTGTGTTCTAAAAAATTAATAATGATGGGTAGTCGCCAAGCGGTAAGGCACTAGACTTTGACTCTAGTATGCGTAGGTTCGAATCCTGCCTACCCAGTTCTATGAAAGAGATAATAGTATCTCTTTTTTATTTTAGATAAAACTAAGATTAATTTATTTTCGTAATAGTTTTATCTATTATTGATATAAGATTAATTCTATTATCGAGTGTTTGTTAAATTCTATATACGGTAAAAGCTATATCTAAATGAATCAAAGGAAACAAGTCAACTTTTTATATTAATCCTCAAAAATCACATCTTTAAACATCCATTTATTGACGTATACATATGATAATGATGCCTCAAGCATCACTACGCAAACTTATGTTATATATTATAGTGAGTCATTATCTTCTAATTACTAAAAACTGACTTAATATACAACATATTATGTCGAATTATAATAGAATATAGTTTGAAAGTTGCATTATTAATGATATAATAATAGGTAATTAGTATCATTGGACATATAATGATGTGGAAGGAGGCAATTATGAAAGTTCTTATAACAGGTGGATATGGCTTTATAGGATCACATACAGCAGAACGTTTTTATAAAGAAGGATATGAAGTATATATTATAGATAACTTATCAACAGGGAAAAAAGATAACCTTAACATAAAACACAAGTTTTATGAACTTAGTGTTACAGATGAAAAATGCGTTGAAGTATTTGAAAGTGCTAATTTTGATGTAGTAGTACACTTAGCAGCACTTAGTGATATTAGTAACTCAATTAGAGAGCCACATATAGATGCACAGACTAATATTTTAGGTCTTATTAATATGCTAAAATTAGCTAATAAATACAAAGTAAATAAATTCATATTTGCTTCATCCGCAAGTGTTTATGATAAGATTTTGCAAGTACCTTTAACAGAAAATGATAGATGCGTCCCAGATTCTCCTTACGACGTAAGTAAGCTAACGGGAGAGCAATATTGCGGACTTTTCAAAAGTAAATATGGATTAGAAACAATATGTCTAAGATTTTCTAATGTTTATGGGCCGAGACAAAATATAAACGGAGAAAATGGACTTATAGGAGAATATATAAATAAAATATTATGTAACGAACAAATAGATATGAAACAAAATAAGGAAGAAAGAGTAGATTTTATATATGTGCTAGATGTTGTAGATGCTATATATAAGTCAGTAGAATTTTGTTCAAGTGATATACTTAATATCTCAGTTAATAGACAAGAAAATATGAATACAATAGTAGAGATATTAAAAAATAAACATACTACTAATAAACCACAGTTTTTCATGGTAGGAGGCTCGTTATTAACTCATTGGAAGCCTCAAACTACAGTTTTAGTTAATTATATAAAAAATGATAATAAAAACTTTATAAATTCACCGATTTCTAATGAAAAAGCAATTAAAGAGTTAAATTGGGCTCCAATATACAGCCTAGAACAGGGAATAAATAAAACTTACGATTGGTATAAGAAAAACTATAAAAAGAAAGATGCCAAACCTAATAAGGAAAAGAAAGAGAAAAAACAAGAGAGATATAGATTGCTAAAAGAATTATTGCCATATTTGGAGAATATCTTTGCTTTTATTATAGTCTACTTTCTCAGTAAATACTCTGAGCAATATGATATTTCAGATATAATAGATTTCAAGCTTATTTACATTATTGTTATTGGCATTGTATATGGCCTTAAACAGTCTTCAATAGCAATTGTATTATCATGTGGTCTATTTGTACATGAGTTAGGTCAATCAGGGCAGGATATAGTATCTCTTATATATAATGTTAATACCCTTATTTCTTTTAGCTTATATATTTTTATTGGAACTGTACTAGGATATACCACTTATAGTAAAAAGGTAGAGTTAGATATAAAAAATAACGAAATGGAAGAAATGAAAGATAAATTTAGATTTTTACATGAAATGTATGATGAAAGTAAACTTGTTAGAACAGAATTACAGAACCAGATTATTAGTTCAGAAGATAGTTTTGGTAAGATATATAAAATCACTAGTGCTCTTGATGCTTTTGAACCAGAAAAAGTCTTTGCAGAAACAGTAAAAGTTATAGAAGAGATTATGAAATCCAAGGATGTATATATATTTTCAGTTTCAAAAGAACAAAATTATTTAAGATTAATATCTAAATCAAAAGACAGCCAACTAAACATTAGAAAATCTCTTAGAGTAGAAGATTATATAGAAATAGAAAATATTATAGAAACTAAAGAAATATATGTAAATAAGAAACTAGACCCATTATTACCTATGATGATGTCACCTATAGTTGTTGATAATAAGGTTATTGCGTTAATAGCCATATACACTATGGAGTTTGAGACATTATCTCTATATAACCAAAACCTACTAAAAGTTGTTTCGGATTTAATCAAATCATCATTATCTCGTGCATATCAATATAATCAGGCTATTATTGATGAGAAGTATATTAGTGGAACCTCAATACTTAATAATGATTATTTTAACGTATTACTTTACAGAAAAATTGAAGCAAAGCAAAAAAATAATACAGATTTCATTTTATTAAAAGTGAAAGATGAAAACTGGGTAGTTAATGATATACCGAATAAGATAGGTAAAACAATAAGAGAATTTGATTATATTGGAGTAGGTAATAATGATGAGTTATATGTTTTATTATCAAATACCAAAAAAGAAGAGGCAGAATATGTAATAGAGAGACTTAATAATATGGATATTTCCACAGAATTTGTAGAAGAGGATGAGTATTATGAAACTGTTACTCATAAGTCACTTGTTAGTTAGTTTAACTATTGGATTAATAGGAAAAGGAAAAATAAATAAACAACAGAGATTTTGTAATTTGATAATAGCTCTATGTTTTCCAGTAGGAGGCTATATTACAGTGTTCATACTAAGAACTTCTAATATATATAAACATACTAGGAAAATTGAAGAAGATATTGAAATAGAAAAAGAAATTGTATTATTTACAGATAGAGTTAATAAAGAAAGAGATACTAATGTAGTTCCCCTAGAAGAAACATTACTAATTAACGATACTAAAACAAAAAGACAGCAATTATTACATGCATTAAAAAAAGATACTATAGATTATATAGATATGTTAAGCATGGCTGTTAAAGATGAAGATGTTGAAACTTCACATTATGCAGCTTCTGCAATATCAGAAATTAAAAGAAGCTTAGATCTAAAATTACAAGCTTTATCAGTACAATACGAAGATAATAAAAAAGATAAACAAGTACAAGAAGACTATATTAAAGTTCTGGAAAATTACTTAAATACTAATCTATTAGATAGCTTTGAAGAGAAAAAATTGTTAAACATATATATAGATGTACTTAACAATTTAATCAATGAATTACCTAGTGAATCTAATTATAATAAAATAATAGATGCATTATTCAAACTAAGAGATATGAATAATGCTGAGAAATACTGTACCGAATATTTATTAAAATATAATAGTGAAGAAGCTTATTTAGCTAAATTAAAATTTTACTATCTAATAAAAGATAAAAATAAATTTAATGATTTATTCAATGATCTATTAAGTTCATCTGTGAATCTATCTAATAAAGGACTTAATATAATTAGATTTTGGTTGGAGAGTGTAAAATGAAGATAAAACAGATTATTATAATACTTTCTCTAGTAATTATACTGGCAGTAACTATCACTATTTCAAGATCAGATTTTATAATTCAGCTTAATACAAATAGTAATGAAACAATAGTTCAACTAGGAAAACTAGAGAGAAATAATATAGATAAAGAGGTATTTGATAGCTTGCCTATTGATAAATACCTTATTATATATGATTCTACAGAAGAAACATTTACTAAAACTAAAGATAACTTTGAAAAAGTATTTGATTATATTCATAAAGAATATGATACAGTATCAGTTAATGAAATTACTAATATTAATAATGATAATGAGTATAATTCAATTATTCTTATACTAGATGATATACAACAAATAAATAAAAATGATGAACTAATGAAATATGTATTTGAAGGAGGAAGCGTATTTTTTTCACATAGACTAGATTCAAAAGAGAGCTTTTATAATATATATAGAAGGCTTGGCATAATAGAATTTGGTGAAATAAATAATGAAGTAGGTATTCGCTTACTTGATAATATCTTATTAAAAAGTAAAGGTGTGGAAGAAAAAGAAAAATTCATACAAAATTCATCTTTAGTACTAAATCTAAATAAAGAGTGTGTAAAATATGCTGAGACAATAAATGGAATTCCATTGTTATGGGAGAAATCTTATGGAGAAGGAAAAATATTATACTTTAACGGCACGATGCTATATGAGAAGATTAATAGAGGAATTATAGTGGGAAGCTTAGGATTATTAGAAGAAGATTTCATATATCCTGTAATAAATACTAAGATAAGCTATCTTGATGATTTCCCAGCTCCTATTCCAGAAGGAACACACGAAAGCATTACAAAAGAATTTAACAGAGATATTGTAAGATTTTACAAAGATATTTGGTGGCCAGATATGTTGGAATTAGGATTAAAATACAATATTAAATTTACTGGTGTTATTATAGGTACCTATGATAATGATGTGATAAATATTTCAAAGGATGCTATTAATCTAACAAAAAAAGATTTTATATATTTTGGTAGAGAATTAATAGCAAATGGTGGAGAAATTGGTATTCATGGCTATAATCATCAACCATTTGCTACAAAAGAACTAATAGATAAAAGTCTTCAATATGAATCATGGAAGGATACTGAGACAATAATTAAATCTATAGAAGTAATTCATAAGTTATGTAAAGAAACATTTCCTAAATATGAATTTAGAGTGTATGTTCCACCATCCAATATTCTATATCCTGAAGGTAGGAAAGCTATTGCTCAATCTAATTCCGATATTAATATTATAGGTTCTTTATATATAACTGGCGAAGATACAGATGGATATGAACAAGAATTTGAAATTGCGGAAGATAATATTATTGAATTCCCTAGATTGACTTCTGGATATAATAACAAAGATATTATGTGGACAATGATTAATGGTATTACTTCTTTGGGAGTATTTTCTCATTTTATTCATCCAGATGATATATTAGATAATCATCGTTCTCATGGTAAGGTTTGGACAAAGATGCTAAAAGAATATGATAATCTAAATAAGTTCATTTTTGATAACTATAAATGGCTAAGAGGAATGACTGCTTCAGAAGGTGCTAATGAAACGATAAAGTACTTAACTTGTCAGCCCAAATATGATAAAAATGAAAATAATATTAAAATATATTGTAACGTAGGTAATGATAATTCTTTTATTCTAAGAACAGAAAAGATTATTAAATCAAGTGAAAATTGTTACACTGAGAAAATAGATGATGATGCATATTTAATTAAAATATTAAAACCAATAAGTCAAATAAATTTTGAAAGGTGATTTTATGCGTATTTGTATTGTTGCAGAAGGGAGTTATCCTTATATATTAGGAGGGGTTTCAAGTTGGATTAATACAATAACAAGATCTTTTCCGGAACATGAATTTGTTATATTTGCTATAAGTGCTAACTCTAGCTGCAAAGGAAAATATAAGTACCAATTATCACAAAACGTTGTAGAAGTTAAAGACGTTTTTCTAGATAATATAAATATTCAATTAGATGGTGGGAAAAAAGGTAAGAAATATAGATTTACGCAGATAGAAAAAGAAGCGTTACGAGGATTGCTTAATGGAGATATAACATCTTGGGATAACATATTTAATTTTTTCAAACAAAGAAAGATAAATAATGGTTCAGAGTTTTTCCTAAGTAGGAATTTTTTTAATTTAGTTGAAGACTTATATATTAAAAACTATCCATATACACCATTTACTGAATTTCTATGGACTATGCGTTCTATGTACTTAATATTATTTTATTTATTATCTTGTGATATACCAAAAGCAGATATATATCATAGTGTATCAACTGGATACGCTGGAATAATTGCAAGTTATGCTAAGTTTCTATACAATAAACCTTTTATATTATCAGAGCACGGTATATATACAAGAGAAAGAGAAGAAGAAATAATCAAAGCAAATTGGGTTAAAGGTTATTACAAAGAAATCTGGATTAAATACTTTTACAATCTATCTATTGGTGCTTATAATGGGGCAGATTTTGTTACATCTTTATTTGAAACGAATAAGACTTTACAGATTGAACTAGGGTGTCCCAAAGATAAGATTACAATTATACCAAATGGTGTTGATGTAACTAAGTTTGAACATATAGAATCTAATGAAGATAATAATGTTATTAATATAGGGGCTATTATAAGAGTTGTTCCAATTAAAGATATTAAAACAATGCTAAAAAGCTTTCAGTTAGTAAAAGATAAGATTCATAATAGCAAGTTTTATATTATGGGACCAGCTGATGAAGATAAAGAGTATTATAGAGAATGTATACAGTTAGTGAAGCAATTAGATATAAAAGATGTTGTATTTACTGGAAGTATTAATATATTAGAGTATGTTGGGAAGATGGATATACTTGTTCTAACTAGTATTAGTGAAGGTCAGCCTCTTGCGGTAATGGAAGGTATGGCGGCAAAAAAACCACATGTATGTACTAATGTAGGTGATTGTAGAGATTTACTATATGGAGTAGATGATTATTATGGACATGCAGGATTTATAGAATATGTTATGGATTATGGTGGTATTGCTAATTCTATTATAAAATTATGTAATAATGAAAAATTAAGAAGTGAAATGGGACAAAGTGGATATAATAGAGTTTATAATTTGTATAAGAAGGAAAGATTTATAGAAAAGTATAAGGAATTATACGAAAAGTTTGGGAGTGAGTAGCATTGGCAGGAATAGGATTTGAACTAAAAAAACTTTTTAATAAAAAAGGATTACTTGCTAGTGTTAGAGCATATTTTTACTCTATTTTTGTTACTATTGGACCTACTATTATAAGTGTTATTGTTATAACATTTTTACAATTATTATTAAAACGTAGTGGAGTACAGAGATACGAAAGAGAGATTCTTCAAGCTACAATCATGTATTCTTTTATTTTTTCAGTAATTATAGTAAGTGGTTACTGTATGATGTTATCAAGATATTTAGCTGATAGATTATATGTTAATAGAAAAGAAGATATTCTGCCAGCTTTATATGGATCATTAAGTTTAATAATGATAATATCAGCTATAGTTGGAACTATATTTTATTATAGATCTCCTCTTGATATAGTATATAAGTTATTTGCATATTTGCTTTTTGTAGAGTTAGTTATTCAGATGGTTTTAAGTGTATATATATCAGCAGTTAAAAATTTTAAAAAAATTGCATATAGCTTTATATATGGAACGGTATTAGGTATTATAACAGGATATTTGTTAATTAAATATGCACTAGTTAGTGAAATATTATCTGTGCTAATAGGATTTGATATATGTATATTTGTAGTAATATTATTTCTAGTACATGAGATTAAAAGCTATTTTAGAGAAAAAAGTACTTTATATTTTAATTTTATAAAGTATTTTAGAAAGTTTTATCTTGTGTTCTTTACTAATATGTTCTACACATTAGGATTATATGGACATAATTTTGTGTTCTGGGCTTTATCAGAAAAAAATCATATAATAAAAGATACATATATCTATGCGCCTTCTTATGATATACCAGCTTTTTACGCATTTATGAGTATTATGCCTACAATGGTTATGTTTGTTGTTAAAGTAGAGACAGCATTTTATGAAAAATACAGAAATTATTTTTATCTCATTAATAATGGGGCATGTTATGAAGATATTCAAGTGGCAAAAAGAGATATGAACAAAGTTATATTTAAAGAACTTATTTATATTATGGAAATTCAATTGTTTTTTTCAATTGGAGCTATTATTATCGGGATGAAATATTTATCTAGGCTAGGATTTACTTCTAGTATGATTGATTTATATAGTATTCTTGTTCTTGGATTTTATTGTGTCATTATGATGTTTGTAGTTATGACACTTCTGCTATATTTTGATAATAAAAAAAGTGCTTGTATGATTGCTGGCTATTTTATGATTACAAGCTTTTTATACACATATATTACAATTTTTCTTGGAGAATCATTTTACGGATTAGGATTTTTTATATCAGGACTATCAGCAGTTATTATTTCAATTATTAAATTAGTTAATTATCTAAAAAATATTGAGTACTACGTCTTTTGTATTCAAGTTTCTTGGAAAGAAGAAAAAGATGACCTATTAACAAAATTTGTTAATAGGCTTAATAAAATAGGGGGTTAGCTATGAAACGAGGACTTGTACTTGCTTTCTTTATTGTATTGGCATGTATGGTATTTCTAATACCACATGTACAATCTAATAATATAAATATGCAAGTAGAGATTGATAATGAAGTCAAAGATAATGTTAAAGAAGAGATTAAGTGGAATAACCCTCTAAACTCAATAAAACTAGTAGATAATGACAAACTTTATGAGGAAGATGATATAAGTGATATTGAAGAATTATATGTTACTATATTACCTCCTTCTAATAATGAGTATGTAACTTTTCATGTACTAAATAACAATATTAATTTAACAGATAACAATATAAATAATAAATATGATTATAAATCAGAAATCGTTATTGATTATAATAGAGACATTAATAATAGCTTAATAGCTAATGCAACTATTGAAATTAGAGGGCAGACAGCAAGACTTAGCGCACAAAAATCTTATAAAATAAAGTTATATAATAATGTAGATTCATGGTATGGATTAAAAACTATTAATCTTAATAAACATTTCTATGATGATTTAAGAATTAGAAATAAACTATCTTTTGATTATTTTAAGAAAATACAAGACTTTATAAGTTTGCGTACAAAATTTGTTAAGTTATATGTTAGAGATTTATCAGATGATGGGGGTAATAATGATTATATTAATTATGGATTATATACAGCGGTAGAACAACCAAGCAAATCTTTTCTTAAAACACATAACTTAGACGTAAATGGACATTTGTACAAAGCTGAGTTTTTTGAGTTTATGAATTATTCTAGTATTAAATTAAAAGATGATTTTACATATGATAAAGTAGAATTTGAAAAAATATTAGAGATAATTGGTAGTGAAGATCACGACAAATTAATTAGTATGATAGGAGCTGTTAATGATTATTCACAAGATATTAATAAAGTAGTGGATAAATATTTTGATAGAGATAATTTATTAACATGGTTAGGAATCAATATATTATTTAATAATCGTGATTCTAATAGCCGTAACTTTTTATTATATAGCCCCCTTAATTCTGATAAATGGTTTTTCCTTCCTTGGGATTATGATGATGCATGGAAAAATACAACAACAGCTAGATGGGAAGGAAATATATCTAATTATTGGGGAATGGTTCTGTTTAATAGATTATTCAAAGATATAGATAATGTTAATATGTTAACTAGTAAGATTAAAAAATTAACTAAAACTATTAATAAAGACAATACATTAGAATTACTTAATAACTATCATAAGGTAGTAAAAGATAATATATATGTATCACCAGATAGTGAGTTTATATATAAAACATCTAATGATTATGATAATGAGTATTTTTCTCTAGGTGATTTTACAGAAAAAAGACTAATAGAGTATAATAAATCATTAGAAAATCCAATGCCTATTTACTTAGGAGAACCTATTAAAAAGGGGGAAGGTCACGAATTTCGTTGGGATGCTTCATATGATTTACAATCAGATGAGCTTACATATGACTATATATTAAGTAGAGATATAGATTTTAGTGATATAGTAGTAAGCTATGAAGGATTACAAACATTACATTGTCATGTAGATAACTTAGATAAAGGAAAGTATTATTGGAAAGTTATAGTTAGAGATTCAAAAGGAAATTGGCAAGAAGCATTTGATAATTATATATATAATGATGAGATATATTACGGATGTAAAGAATATGTAGTAAACTAGTGATAGGTAGGTGAGTATATGAAGTATAATAATCAACAGTTAAGACATGAATTAAAGTACTATATTAATGCTCATGAATATGCATATATAAAAAAAAGGTTTATTGGTTCATTAGATAGAGATGATAATTGTACTAATAATGATAGTTATAATGTTAAAAGTCTATATTTTGATGATGTATATAATAGTGCTTATAGAGAAAAGCAAATAAGTATAGATAATAGAAAAAAGTTTAGAATTCGTATATATAATGATAATAATAGCTTAATAAAGCTAGAGAAAAAAAGTAAGATTGATAATTACACTAGTAAAGAGGCGCAAGAAATTACTTGTAAGGATTATTATAAAATATTACAAGGAGATAATAGTTTTCTATTAGATTCTAGTTATAGATTACTTAGAGAATTTTATATAGAGTGTATAACCAAATTATTAAAACCTAACATTATTGTAGAATATGATAGAGAGGCATATGTATGTCAAGCAGGTAATGTTAGAATAACTTTTGATAACAACCTTAGAGCTTCTATTAGTTCATATGATATATTAAATGATAAAATAATTACTAAGAGAATATTTAAGAAGCCTATTGTAATTATGGAAGTAAAATATGATTCGTTTTTACCTTCGTATGTACGCAACTTAATTCAACTATGTAATCATGATATATCAGCAATTTCTAAGTATACTATGTGTAGAAAAGAGATATATAATTGCATCTAGTATAGTTATTATTGTTGTAGATAGCTAATATTAGGTAAAATTATATATTGAAAATAAGATAATAATTTAAGTAAATATTTACTAGGAGGTTAATTATGGAAGGTAAATTAGTTTTTGAAGATATTATCAAAAAAAGTGTACTTGAGTTAGAGAATTTTACTAATGTATCTATTGTTAATATGATAATTAGTCTAAGTATCACTTTGATAGCTGCTTTATTTATATTCTATATATATAAAATAACATTTAGAGGTGTAGTATATAGTTATAATTTTAATGCAACATTAGTTTTATTATGTTTAGTAACTTCATTAGTTATTATGACAATAAGTTCTAATATTGTATTGTCATTGGGAATGGTAGGTGCACTTAGTATTGTAAGATTTAGGGCGGCTATTAAAGACCCTAGAGATATTGTATTTATGTTTTGGTCCATTGCAGTTGGACTAGCTTCGGGAGCAGGAATATATACTATTGCAATAGGTGGCTCTATATTTATTGGGATAGTATTAATTATTATGTCAAAAATGAAAGTACAAATAACTACATATCTATTTATTATTAAATATAATAAAAACTGCCACAAAGAGTTATTACCTTTATTAGATAAAATTAAATATAATTTAAAATCTAAAACAGTTATAGATGAAAAAATAGAGCTTACATTAGAACTAAAAAAAGTTGGCAAGAATACTTCATATGTGGAAACTATAGCAGATATCCAAGGTGTGGATAGTGCTATTTTAGTAAAATATAATGGCGATTATGCACAATAGAGATAAAATATGGAGGTAGGTTAATGAGGCAATGGATGAAAAGAAGCTTATTAATAATTATAGTTGGCATTAGCCTCTATTGTGGATTTCTTATCTATAGGGTTTATACTCAGTATAATAATGATTCTTCTGAAATATATGACGAAGATACTTGGGTTAATCCACTTAATAATACTAGCATTACAGAGAAAATAGAGATTTACAAAGATGATGAGCAAAAAGAAGTAGATAAAATTTATTTGACTATATTAGATACAGATAAGGAAAAGTATAGTAGTTTTGAAGAGTTTATAAATAGTAGTAGTGATACTAAAAATAATATAAAAGTATATTTTCAACATGGGGATAGTAAAGCATTAAAACTATTTGAAGAAGAACCTAATGCTACAATACAGTTAAAAGGTAAAGTATCTAATAAATCAGTTCAGAAATCATATAAGATTAAGCTCTATGATAAAACAGGTTTATGGCGTAACCAAAATATTATTAATCTTAATAAAGACTATAATGATTATTTAAGAATAAGGAATAAATTATCTTTTGATTATTATAAGATTATTCCTAGTATAACCAGCTTTCGTACACGTTTTGTAAGATTATATGTAAAGGATAAATTTTCTAATAGTTCTAATGATGAGTTTATAGATTATGGGTTATATACTCAGATAGAACAACCTAATAAATTATTCCTTAAAAACCACGGACTTGATCCTAATGGTCATCTATATAAAGCAGAGGATTTTAAGTTTTTTCTTAATGATCAATATATAAAAGACAAAAAAGATATAGATTATTCAAAAAAAGAGTTTGAAAGAGTATTAGAAATAAGAGGAAATAATAATCATACAAAATTAATTGAGATGTTACAAGCTGTTAATGATATGAATAGAGATATTAATGAAGTAATAGATATTTATTTTGATAAAGAGAACTATTTAACATGGATAGGAACTAATATTTTATTTGATAATTATAAAACCAATAATAGTAATTTCTTATTATACAGCCCTGTTAATTCAAGCAAATGGTATTTTATGCCTTGGGATTACGATAAGGCTTGGGGAATAGATGAAGATAGAGCATCATGGGAAAAAGGTTTGGCAATATATTTTGATAATAAGCTTCATCAGAGATTTTTTCAGAAAGATGGTAATATAGAAGCCTTAAATAAGAAGATAGAAGAGCTAAGTAAAATTATAACAAAAGAGCAAACTAAAAGTTTTATTGATAGATATTATAATATTTTATTATCAAATATAACTAAGCTTCCAGATATTAAGTATTTACCTATTACAATAAAAGAACTTAATCATCAGTTAGAAAAATTACCAGATGTTACGAGTTTAAATAAGAATTATTATAGTACACTTATTGAGAATCCAATGCCTTTTTATTTGCATGAACCAAAGTACGTTGAGAGTAAATGGGTTTTTGATTGGGATAGTTCTTATGATATTCAAGGTGATAAGGTTAGTTATACTTTTGAAATAAGTAGAGATAAATATTTTAATGATATTTATATGGTTGTTAATGATATTAGTGAGAGTGAGTGTGAAGTTAGTGATTTAGATAGAGGGGTTTATTATTTTAGGGTTAGGGCTAGAGATAGTAAGGATAATTTGCAGATAGGTTATGATGTTTATAGAGATGAATTTGGTGAGGAGTTTTATGGGATTAGGAGGTTTTTTGTGGATTAAGTTTTAGTAATGTGGTAGCTTCCGAGAAGAATGGGGCTATAGAATAATACATTTTTTGATGGCTGTTGGTTTGGAAGATAGACTAGGTTAAGCTATTCATACCCTTAAACGTCCTGTTTAAAGGGTATGTGCTACGCCGTCGTGGCTTCGCTTACCGCTTAACCTAGTCTATCTTCTTCGGAGTGACGTTAAAATGTATTATTATATAGCTCCATTCTTGCTAGTTCTTATTGATACCTTGTGGTGGCTTATGATTTATAAGCATAAAATATATTGAATAATTATTTTATGAGGTGGGAGTTTTGAATAATGATGAATGTGTAGTATCTGATACAGATAGTGTTTTGTTGTTGATTAATAAACAAAATAGACTTGATGAGAGTTATGTGCCAAGAGATTTGATAGTACCTAATATTCCATTTTCTTTTAGGGGGTATAATGATAAGAAGCTTGTGAGATATGAAGTGGCATTGGCTCTACAGGAGTTATTTGCTTATGCTAATATAGATAGTGTCAGATTATATGCCGTATCTGGTTATCGTTCTTATAATAGACAGAAGACTATATTTAATCGTAATGTAAATAAATACGGATATGAAAAGGCTAATGAGTTTAGTGCTAGAGCAGGTGAGAGTGAGCATCAGACAGGGCTAGCTATGGACGTATCAAGTAGAGTAGTTAATATGGAATTAGTAGAGTCTTTTGGTGATACTAAGGAAGGAAAATGGTTAGTAGATAATGCTTATAAGGCAGGATTTATTATACGTTATCCTAAGGATAAAATGGATATTACAGGTTATCAATATGAGCCGTGGCATATTAGGTATGTAGGATTAAAAGTGGCAAAAATAATAGCTGATAATGATATAACTTTAGAAGAATATATACAAGGAGTTATATAACATTTCTATTATAGAAGCATATAATATAGGTAAAATGTAATTAATTAATAAGGTGATATAATGTATAAACCTCAGTTGTTTAATTTTAATACAGTAGAAGGTATGACTAAGAAACAGCTAGATGAACACTATGCTCTATATGTTGGATATACTAATAAATTTAGAGAAATTAATAATCTTCTAAAGCAAAGAATAAGTTATCAAAATCCTAGCCCAACTTTTAGCAGATTAAGGAGTTTGAAAAAAGGAGAATCTTATTCATTAAATGGTATTATACTTCATGAGCTTTATTTTGGTAATATAACAGGAAAAAAAGGTAAAGTATCAGGTAAAATATTAGATTTAATTAATCGTGATTTTGGATCTTATAATAATTTTGTTGAAATGTTTACAAATACTGGTCTTAGTATGAGAGGATGGGTTGTATTAATTCTAGGTGATAATGGTAGATTACGCATTATAGGGCAAGATTCTCATGATGATGGAAATGTATATAATGGAAAGCCTATATTAGTTATGGATGTTTATGAACATGCTTATATGATAGATTTTGGCATTGATAGAAAGAAATATATTGATACATTTTTTAAAAATATTAATTGGGATGTAGTTAATAAAAGATTAGAAAATAATAACACACCTAAGTAACGGATAGCTTGGTAATTCTAATTTTTGTAGTAATGAATATAATTATATAACTATATATTTAAAGGTTGTATAATTAATGAAGAGAATATTATTATTTATCATAATGGTAGGTATTATTATAGGAACTATTATAGCCATAGTTTCAGCACGTGAAAGTAATAAGATAAAAGATGTAGATGCTAGGTTCGTAATTAACGATGAGGTAATAGAAGATATAGTAGAGGGACTATGGGTTGATGTATGTTTGAAAGAAGACGAACATAAAGTGATTGTTAGAGAAGATAATGAAATAATAAAACAAATGATTTGTTCTGGAGGTACAAAAGAGGAGCCAACTTTACTTGGAACATTTAAGTTAGAAAATAGAGGATTATGGTTCTATTCTGAACGATTTAAAGAAGGAGCAACTTATTGGGTTAGAATAACAGAGCAATATTTATTTCATGGAATACCTAGAGATAAAGATTGGAATATTATAGAAGAAGAACAAGAAAAGCTAGGTGGCCCTGCAAGTCATGGTTGTATAAGGTTATCAGAAGAAGATGCAAAGTGGTTTTATGATAATGTACCAGATGGAACAACGGTTATTATTCATGAGTAATTTTTTGTAGTTAATAATTGCTTTATATATTATAATAGAAATAACAGTTAAACAAATATTACTCACTAAATTTACATTTTTTGCAATAATAATTATGTATTGATACATTGAAATAATAATAAAAAAGTAATATAATAAAAATTACTGTAATAACTAAAATATTGCATAAAACTCTATACCTAATGGGGGAAACTAAGTTGCGAATAAACACGAGAAGAAATAACCTTTATATATTTATTTTTATAATATCTGTTATATTAGCAGGATGTAATGGTAGAGAAGTTGAAGAAACTACAGATAGTGAGATAACGGATGCAATTGATCAATTAAATAACATCAATAGAATTGATATATCAACTAGAAATGAAGAAGATATAATTAATTTTGATGAATGGATATATTTTGGTAATCCTGATGATAATTATAATATATACAAAGCCAAAACAGATGGTTCTAATTTAATGAAGCTAGTAGATGCAAGGTTAGAAGGTTTTGGTAATCTTGGGGAGTGGATTTATTTTATTGATACTAATAGTTCAGATACGAAAGCCAAATTAGCTAGAATAAAATGGGATGGCTCTAATAAAGAAGTTATAACAGAAGAAAATGTTAATAGTTTTTGTATGAATGAAGATAATATTTTCTATGTATATGAAAATAACATATATAAGATTGACTTAGATGGTAAATTAAAAACTAAAATTGTATCAATAGACGAAGATATTTGCCATATAAAATTGTATAAAGATATAATATACTTTAACGATAGTAAAGGTATATATAGTATTACTATAGATGGGAAAAATCTAAATTCTATAGTTGAAGGAAATTTCCATAAATTTTATATTAATAATGATGAAATATATTATTATGATGATAAAGTTTATAGCTGTTCTCTTGAAGGAATGAATGAAAGATTAATTTTTAGTCATGAATTTTCAAGTGTACTAATGTTAGGTAATGATATTTATTATAATCAAGAAGATTATCTTTATAAATTAGATAATGAAAATAATGAAATTGACAGAATATATGTAGAACCTTATTTACAACATTTTTTCCAAATGAATAAATATATATATTGTTATGGTTACAATAAGATATGGAAAATAGATAAAGATTTATCTAATAAAACAGTAGTAATTGGAACTGGCAATGAACATAATCAAATAATGTATATAAAAGTGAAAGATAAGATTATAACTAAAAACCATGAATATGAAGATTATATTACAGGAGATTTTTCTTATAAGTTATTTGAGTTTACACATGATGAATTAGGGAAAAAAATATCGGAAGCTACTATTAATAAGTTTGATTCAGATGGTGAAATATTATATTATACAGATATAAAAAGCAATAACCTCTATTCAATAGATGTAATTACAGGCGAAAAACAGCTAATATTAGATAAGAATATAGGTTCATTTATGATAGATAGTGGAGATATATATTATACTGATATAGATAATAATTATAATTTAATTAGGTTTAATAAAAATACTAATGATACTGATATAATTATTGATGTCCCTGTATCTAATATTAAGAAATTTGATGATAAAATCTATTTTATAAATGATAAGAAAATAGGTATATTACAAGATAAGACTATTAAATATATAGATGTATTTACAAGTGTATATAGTATTTTGGACAAGTATATTTATTATAAGAATGAAGATGATAACGGTAAATTATATAAGATTAAAATTGATGGAACGGACAATAGTAAAATAACTGATTATGTAGTGAAAGATATATGCATATATGATGATACAATATATTATGTAGAAGAAAACGGAACTAATTTATTATATAATATCACAAGTAACAATAATAAAGAATTTATTGATCTATTAAGTAGTGATTTTGTTGATATGGAGATAATTGATAGTATTGCTTATATGTGTTATTTATCAGAAGACGATATGTTCTATACTACAGAAAGATATATTGAGGATTTAACCTATAAAGCATCTTATGATATTACTAAGCAAGTTAATGATAATTGGAAATACTTCATATACGATATATATAATAATATGGGTTATCTCTATAAATATAATATAAAAACTAATAAAATACAGTTAATTGTTGATAAGTTACTTGCTGATTTCATAATTGTTGATAAGTGGTTATATTATTCTGGTTTTGCTGATAAAGAATATCATCCATATATTAATAGACTTAACTTATCAACTAATGATACAGAAACTATTTTATCAATTGATGAAGCTAATATATATAGTTTCTCATATGATATATTGGATGATTATATATATTATTTTATAGATGATTCATCAGAAGGAATCATATGGAAAAGAAGTTTGTTAGATGGCTCCCAATCTGAACTTGTTAATGACGCTATAAGTTTAGAAGATATTGAAGATGGATGGCTATATTATCAAGATAAAGAGGAGAAAAAGATATATAGAGTGTTAGTTGATGGAACTAACAAAGAAGTGATGGCAAACTCAAATAGTAAATATATTCATTCTAATAAAAATGAATTATATTACTTGAATATTACTGAAGAAGGTTCCTACAAAGGGATATTAACTAAAAAAACATTTAGTAATAATTCAGAACAGATAATTATTACTAAAGAATTATCAGCTAGTGACTTAATAGTTGTTAACCACACATTGTACTATAATCATAATGGTATTAATAAATACAATCTAAGAACAGGTAAAATAACTAAAATATATAACAAAGAAGTTGATTATTTTATCTTAACTGGAAATATATTATCATGCTCTATACATGATGGAGAGAAATATAAGACAGTACAGATACCTATAGAATAATAAAAATAGGGGCTGCCTTATAATATGTTTTTGGTTACTAATATGGGGAGATAGACTAGGTTTAGCTATAGATGCTATGCCCTTTGGCTTCGCTTACTGCTAAACCTAGTCTATCTTCTTTCATGCTATAAGGGATAATTATCATATATTCCCTAATATTCAAAGGATATTTGAAAGGACTAATATAATGAAGATACTACTAACTGGAATAAATGCAAAATATATACATTCTAATCTTGGAATAAGATATTTACAAAAATATAGTAGTAATTATAATAAGTATATTGAAACAGTAGAATATACTATTAATAATCACTATGACTATATTTTACAGGAGATATATAAGAAGAAACCAAATATATTGGCAATATCATGTTATATATGGAATATTGAGCTAGTAAAAATGATAGTTGATGATTATAAGAAAATATCACCAGATACTATTATTATTCTAGGTGGTCCAGAGGTTTCATACGAGACAGAAAAGATTATGAATGAGCATAAAGACATTGATATAGTAATTATCGGAGAAGGAGAAGCAACATTTAAAGAGTTAATGGAGCACTTTATAGATAATAATATAGAGCTATCTGATATAGATGGGATTGCTTATAGAAAAGATAATAATATATATAAAACTAAGCAAAGAGCACCTCTTAGTTTAGATGATATTCCATTTGTATATGAAAATGGGTTTAAAGAATTTGATAATAAGATTATATATTATGAATCTTCAAGAGGGTGTCCATTTAATTGTCAGTACTGTTTATCTTCTATTGAAAAAGGTGTAAGGCTAAGAAGTCTAGAGAAAGTACTGAAAGAGTTACAGTATTTTCTTGATGCAAAAGTTATGCAAGTTAAGTTTGTTGATAGAACGTTTAATTGTAATAAAAAACATGCATTAGGTATATGGAAATATTTATATGAAAATGATAATGGTTATACTAACTTCCATTTTGAGATATCTGCTGATTTATTAGATGAAGATACTATAGAATTTTTAAGTAAAGTAAGACCAGGATTATTTCAATTAGAAGTAGGTGTCCAATCTACTAACGAGACTACTATTAATCATATAAAAAGAAAAACTAATTTTGATAAGCTAGCTAATATTGTAAAACAAATAAATAAGGGTAATAATATCCATCAGCATCTTGACTTAATTGCTGGGTTACCAGGTGAGGATTATGATTCTTTTGGTAGATCATTTGATGATGTATATAGATTAGCACCAGATCAACTTCAACTAGGTTTTCTAAAAATATTAAAAGGCTCAGGATTAAAACGAGATAGTAAAAAGTACGAAATAGTATATAAAGATAAAGCACCATATGAGGTATTACAAACAAAAGAGTTAACATATGATGAGATATTGGAGTTAAAGATGATAGAGGAAATGGTGGAAATATATTATAATAGCGGAAAATTTGATTTTGCTATAAAATATATTGAGAATCACTTTGATACTCCATTTAGTTTATATGAATCACTTGCTAAATATTGGCAGGAAAATAATTATCATGCTGTTAATCATAATAAAGTAAAATTATATACAATATTACTTGAGTTTTATAAGGATACTATTGATAATAAGGATGTCATATTTAATCATATACTTAGATTTGATATGTATTTACAAGAAAAAGTTAAGAAATTTCCATACTGGCTAGAACAAGATTATAGCCATAAGAAAGAGATATTAGAGTTCTATAAAATTCAAGATAATATTGAGAAATTTCTTCCAAAGTTAAAAAGTTTTACATCAAAACAAATAAGTAGAATGGCACATATAGAAGTATTTCCCATTGACATTATAGAATGGTCTAAGGACTTTACAAAGCCTATAAAACAGAGGGAAATAGCTGTGTTATTTGATTATTATAGTAGAGATGTGTTTAGAAATAATGCAGAATATGTTAAAGTGGATATAATTTCCAATATTTCCCAGGAAATGTAAATATTTCCCAGGAAATGGAAGGAGGATTTAGTATGTCAGAAAATAAAAGAATGAGAAAAGTTCTGAATCTATTAGATGAAAACTATCCTAAGGATATTAAATGTTATCTTGATCATGAGAATCCTTGGCAACTTCTTATAGCTACGATATTAAGTGCTCAATGTACAGACGATAGAGTTAATATTGTAACCAAAGATTTATTTAGGAAATATACATCTGTAAAAGATTTTGCAGAGGTAAGTAATGAAGAGTTAGAACAAGATATTAGATCAACTGGGTTTTATAGAAATAAAGCTAAAAATATTATAGGGTGTTGTAGAACATTATTAGAGAAATATAATGGACAAGTTCCAAGTGATATTGAAGAGTTAGTATCATTACAAGGAGTAGGCAGAAAAACTGCCAATGTTATTAGAGGAAATATATATGATATACCTAGTATTGTTGTAGACACTCATGTAAAAAGAATATCTAAGAAACTAGGATTTACTAAGTATGATGACCCTGTTAAGATTGAGTTTGAGCTTATGGAAAAATTACCTAAGGAGCATTGGATTAGATATAATACTCAAGTTATTGCACATGGACGTGCTATATGTACTGCTAGAAGTCCTAAGTGTGAAAGATGCTTTTTGCTTCCTTATTGTAAAACGGGGCTTATGAATAGGATGGAGGATATTAAGTAGTTAGTAGTATTCTAAAGTTTCCACGGAAAGGGTATAGGGTAATATTACGTCAGCTGGTTAAACGTCCTGTTTAAAACAGCTGACCTCGCCGTCCTGGCTCGTGCTCCATATTACCCTATACCCTTTCCGTTAGGCTAGTTGATTATACGGAAAGTTAAATTAGATGTATTGATATCACTTACAAGAGGCTAATAATCAATATCTTTATATAATTTTTCAAAAATCATTATAGAAATTTAGTTTTCTTAGGATTGTCATATAATGAAATAGAATATATATTGTAAAACCAATAAAATCATGATACTATAATGTGGGTCAATGAGAGGGTTTGACTCATTTTATAAAACTATTGATATGGAGGATTACCATGGATAAACCTATTATAATAGGAATTGCAGGAGGAACTGGGTCTGGAAAAACAACTCTAGTTAATAAGTTAAATGATATATTAGGTGATGAGGTAGTTGCTTTAACACATGATTATTATTACAAAGCAAACGATCATCTTGAGCTAGAAGAAAGAAAAAAGCTTAATTATGATCACCCTAATGCTTTTGAAACAGAAAGTTTAATAAAAGATTTACTAACATTAAAAGAGGGTTTACCTATTAAAAGACCAATTTATAGTTTTGTTGAACATACAAGAGAGAAAGAAACAGTAACGGTAGAGCCAAAGAAAGTAATTATTGTTGAAGGTATACTCATATTTGAAAACAAAGAATTAAGAGATATATTAGATATTAAAGTATATGTTGATACTGATGCAGATGTTAGAATTATAAGAAGAATTCTTAGAGATGTTAAAGAAAGAGGAAGAGATCTTGATTCAGTTATAAATCAATATCTTAATACAGTAAAAATTATGCATGAAGAATTTGTTGAGCCAAGTAAGAAACATGCAGATATTATTATTCCAGAAGGTGGGCGTAATGAGGTAGCTTGTTCTATGCTTGTTGATAAGATTAGAACACTTCTTAAATAGATAAATTAGTAGAGAATATTAATAATTAATAATAATAAGATGGAAGTATTAACTTAGTGATGATGAGGTGTAGTAATGGAGAGTTTTATAGCATTTGATATAGAAACAACAGGAATAAGTCCTGTAGATAATAAAATTACAGAAATTGGGGCAGTGAAAGTTGTAAAAGGTCGTGTTGTAGATAAATATAGTCAACTAATTAATCCACAAGTATCAATTCCAAGCAATATTGTGAAACTTACAGGAATTACTGATGAGTTAGTAAAAGAAAAGCCGATAATAGATTCTGTACTACCAGAATTTATACGATTTAGTGAAGATTATCCTATACTGGGGCATAATATTAAGTTTGACTTTAGTTTTATTAAAGCCAATGCGCTAAAGCTTAATTTAACATATGAGAAAGAAGCTATTGATACATTATCCATAGCTAGAGTAGCATTAAAAGAATTGCCTAGTAGGAGATTGGGCTGTTTATGTGAATATTATAATATTGAATATCTTAATGGACATAGAGCGTTTAATGATGCATATGCTACATATGAGTTGTATAATCTTTTGAAAGAACAGTTTTACAATGAATTAGAGGAACTATTTACACCTAAGCCTATTTTGTGGAAACCAAAGAAACAATCGCCAATTACATATAAACAAAAATCTTATTTATCAGCGTTAATTAAAAAACATAGTGTTGTATTAGAAAAACCAGTTGATGAATTATCCAAAAGTGAAGCTAGTAGAGCTATAGATAATATAATTAAGACATACGGGAGAGCAAGATAATGGCAAATAGAAATATAAGAATTGTTATTGAATATGATGGTTCAAGATATCAAGGATATCAGAGATTAAAAAATAGTAGTAATACTATTCAAGGGAAAATAGAAGCAGTTTTATGTAAAATGACAGGCGAGAAAATAGAACTTATTGCTTCTGGACGAACGGATGCAGGAGTTCACGCGAAGAATCAAGTGTGTAATTTTCATACGAAATGTAAGAAATCAGTTAGTAATATTATGGAATATATGAACGGATACTTACCAGAGGATATTGTTGTAAAAGAAATCAAAGAAGTAAACGAAAGATTTCATAGTAGATATAATGTGAAAGATAAAACATATTTATATAGAATATGGTTAGGCAATTATCCACCAGTATTTCAGCGAAAGTACGTATATCATGTAAAAGATGAACTTAATATAGATTCAATGAAAGATGCTTCTAAGTTATTTGAAGGAGAACACGATTTTGGTGGATTCTGTAGCAGGAAAGTGAAGAAAAATACAGTAAGAATTATTAACAGTATTACAATAAAAGAAGTTGGTAACGAGTTACAAATATATGTAAAAGGAAATGGATTTTTATATAATATGGTTAGAATTATGGTAGGAACTTTAATTGATATTGGAAAAGATAAATTAGATAAAACAGCTATTACAGAGGCGATTAATACTAAAGATAGAAGTAAAGCAGGAGAAAAAGCTCCCGCTCATGGATTGATTTTATATGAGGTTAATTATTAGGTTATAATTATAAAGAATCCATTGTACTAACAACTTTATTTTTTAGAATAAAATCCATATTTTGCACTTTAGTATATAGCGTATGGAAACTATTAGTATCGTTTTTTAGTTTATACAGTTTTGCAAGTAGTATATAATGTTCACTTATATCGGTTTTAATAGATACACCGAGTTCTAAAATAGCTATGGATTCATTAATTTTATCCTTTTCATATAATAGTTTTGCCCATTTATATAGACGTTTTATAAGTATATTATATCTATCTTCATATAGAATTAATTTATCAAGATTAGCTGTTCCATATTGAAGTCTAAGATCTGTATTTGTTTGCCCATTAAGATTAACTATCTTATGTTGAATTAATTCTAGTACTTTTTCTTGAACAATAAAAATGTCATCATCACATTGCTCTTTAGATAATGATGGAAGTGAATTAGAATCAATATAGATATAGTCAAGAGATTCTAGGCTTTTTTTTCTTGCAAACATAGATTTCTCTTCTTTTTTCCAAAACTCTTTGCTAATGTTTTTGTCAATGTTTTCTGCTTTATTCATTTTTATTTTTATTACCACAATAAATATAATAAATAATCCTAGGAAAATTGGAATACGCATTGAATACCACCTTATTTAATTTTTTAATAATAGTTGAATATAATTAATATAAATTTTAGAGAATAAAAAAACACTAGATTTTTACTTAGGTTGCTAGTATTATTATAATATATAATATAAAAGAACTCAACTTAATTCATTGGAGGGATGAACATGTATAGAAATAGAAAACTAATGAAAAGAATAGCTATAGTGATAGCTGCTATTATGATAGGTGGCGTTGTTGCCGCTGCTTTTGTACCTTTTATTGCTTAATGTATATTAAGAAGTACATAATATAGAGCAGGACATAGGGCATCTAGGTTAGCTGATTTAATCAGTTGACCTAATATTACCCTATACATGGGATTGTAAACTTCTATAAATATTATTGTAAATAGTGAAAGTATATTAATTTTTTATTGCTTGTTTATAATTTCCTAGTATTTTAAAATGATGACAGTCTTTTGACATTTCATGAAGAGCATTCTTTATAATATCATCTTCTATATTTCCTTCAAAATCAATATAAAAATAATATTCCCAAGGAGTATGAACTAACGGTCTAGACTCTATTTTTAACATATTAATATTATTTTCCGCAAAATGTTTTAGTACATTATATAATGCTCCTGCTTTATGTACAGTTGATAATACTACACTAATTTTATTACATTCTTTTGAAGAAACTAGTTCTTTTCCTAAGACGATAAATCTAGTAGTATTTTGATTGTTAGTATTAATATTACTGGCTAAGACGTTAAGGTTATACAGCTGGGAAGCCTTCTTGCTACCAATAGCCGCAATCTTTTTATTATTTTTTTTCATAATATATTCTGCACTTTTTGCAGTATTATAGTAAGGAATTAATTTCCAATTATATTTATTAAGAAAATCTTTGCTTTGTTCAAAAGCTTGTGGGTGAGAATACACCTCTTCTATAGTTTCTAAAGCACATCCTGTTATACCCATTAGATTATGGTTAACTTTTACATATGTTTCTCCTACAATGTAACATGAATATGTATTGATTAAATCATATACATCGGAAATAGCCCCAGTAGAAGAATTTTCTATAGGTAGTACACCATAATCAATTGTGCCATTACCAAGAGAAATGAGAATATCTTCAAATTTTTTTAGAGCAACAGTTTCTACATCTTCCGTAAAAAAATTATATAAAGCTTCTTCGCTGAAAGCTCCTTTTACACCTTGAAATCCAATAGTTAATGACACAATAATCACTCCAATACTAATAATATATTATTAAAATATACAGAAGTTTATTTCAAAAGTCAATTATTATTTATAACTACAATGAGAAAGTAATAAAAATTATTTGATAAAAATCAATATTAATATATTTATATTTTATGATATTATGGTATAATATAACATACAATTGTTATAACGAAATGATTACTAGAGAAAGGGGCAAAGGATGATGAATGCTAAAGTATACTATTCCCAAAAGAAAAATACACAAGAAGCTGTAGCTGAGATTATAAAAGAAATAACACAAGAAGATATTAAACTAGTTATGTTTTTTGTCTCTCCTATACATGACTTTGAATATGTATCAAAAGGAATATATAATGAATTTTCACACAGTGAAGTAATGGGGGCAACAACGGCTGGTGAGATTTGTAATAAGGGTTTTATGGATGATGGATTATTAGCTATATCTATTTCTTCTAAAACAATGAAAGTAAAAAGCATTATGATAGAAGACGGACATAAACATCCTATTCTATATAAGAATAAAATAGAAGATACAATGAAAGAGGCTGGATTAAATCCTGATTCTTCTAATATATCTAATGAAGGGTTTGGAATAGGATTATTTAATGGAGTAGTATGTTTGGAAGAAAAATTATTATCTGTAATATACTCTGTTATTAAAGATTCTGAATTCAATATAGTTGGGGGCTCTGCTGGTGATGGCTCGAACTTTAAAAATACATTTATTTCTTATAATGGAAAGGTTATTGATGATGGTTGCGTAGTTACTTTTGTGAAAACTAATGAACGTTTTTGCATTAAGAAAGAAAATATATTTAAACTATCTGGAAAAACTATGACAGCAACCAAAGTAGATGTACGAAATAGAGTAATATATGAATTAAATGGGAATCCTGCATCTACTGAGTATGCAAGAATATTAGGCATAGATGAAAAAGATTTGAATAGATATTTTACAATTAATCCTTTAGGAAGAATGATAGGAGATGAAATTTTCATTGCAACTCCAACACAGATTAATCCTGATAAATCAATTACAGTATATGCTCAAGTGCTTCCGTATTCTATAGTAGATATATTAGAACCATTAGATCCTAAGGAAGTTCTTCATCAGACTTTAACAGAAGTAAAAGAAGAAATACCTAATTTGAAACTATTGATTTCCTTTAATTGTCTATTAAGGACACTTTATTTTAAGGAGAAGAAAATTACAGGTGATTTAACGAATATTTTTAATGAATATGTTCCTTTACTATGTGGATTCAGCTCTTATGGAGAACAATATAAAAAGTTTCACATGAATGAAACACTTACAATATTAGCTTTGGGGTGGGATGAATAATGGGTATAAGAAGAATTAATAAAATAAAAAGTAAAAACAATGTAGAACATATAGATACTACTGTTAATAATGGTAAAAAACAGTATAATATTAATAAAGAAATAAAAGATGCATCTAAGTATTTAGTTGAGTTAGTAAATGAGTCATTATACAAAAACTCTAAAAATAATACGGAGTTCAATTTAGAAATAATTAATATAGTAGAAGAGCTAAATAGACAAATGGAAATGTTTGATGAGCAAGATTATATGACTTCAAATATTATTGAAGATAATAAAAATGTTTTGAAAGCTACTTGTCAAATAGAAGAAAGTATTCAACATAGCGAAGAAATGATTATTCGTGGTAATGAAACAGTTAGCAATCTAAAAGAAGATATTGTTGGTATAGCGGATAATATTGGTTCTTTAAATAGTGAGTTTATAGAACTAAATAATAAAATATCTAGTATTCATCAATTTACAGATATAATTAATCGTATATCTTCTCAAACAAATCTACTTGCCTTAAATGCTAGCATTGAAGCGGCTAGAGCTGGTGAAGCTGGTAGAGGATTTAAAGTAGTAGCAAACGAAGTGCGAAAGCTAGCAGATGAAACAACAATGGCTTCTGAACAAATTGAAAAGACAATTAAAGATATCCAGAAAGAAACGGAGAGTTTATCAAATAATATTAAAGAAAATGTTAATAAGATGAATTCGTTAAACAATGTATCAAAAGAAACATTTAAAGTTTTTGATAATGTACAGAAATCTAACCATCAAACTATTCAAGAAATGAAAGATATCGAAGGATTAATTAATTCTAATTATACAAAGCTAAATACTATGATAGAGTCGTTAAATGAGCTTAAAAATACGTCTGATAAAAATGTACATAAAATAAAAAAATCTATAGCTATATCTAAACAGTCCTCAACACATATTAATGATATGGTATCTTATATAATTCAGTTAGAAGATATTATTGAAGATATATTTACTGCGTAGTAATTAAAATATATTAAAATAGGACAAATTAATGTTACTTTTGGTGTGCCATATAACGTAATATTGTTATTTTCTATATTAACAAAATTATAGAAAATACTTGACAACAATTAGTTTGTTCTATATAGTTAAATACTAACAAGACTAATTGATAAGAAGAATATTAATTTTCTTATCATAAAAATAATAGAAGATGTGATTCTTATGATAGATTTAATAAAAAACTTAAATTCAAATTCATTTTATTTTTATTTTTTTAGCTGGGGCTTTTACTTTTTTAGCGCTGGTTATTTTGCATTAACAAAAATAAATAAAATGAAACAATCTAATTATAAGAAGCTAATATATAATTTTTAAATAATAATAAAAGTTAGAGAAGCTCTTAGTAGCTTCTTTTTTTTATATAAATATATTACAAACTATAATGTAATTGAAAAAATTGAATTATAACAAAAAAACGGAGGGAAATATTATGATTATTGTAATGAAGGCAAAGACGCCGAGAGAAGATATTGATAAGTTAATTAAGAATTTAGAAGTAAAAGGTATGGAAGTTCACGAAACGATTGGTTTTAATTATAGTATATTAGGATTAATAGGTGATACTACTAAGTTAAACAAAGAACAAATAGAATCTTATGATAACGTTGAAAAGGTAATGCGTGTACAACATCCATTCAAACTTGCCAGTAGATTATTTCATCCAGAAAATACCGTTATTGATATTGATGGAACAAAAATTGGTGGAGATAATATAACAGTTATAGCAGGTCCATGCTCTGTTGAGTCTAGAGAGCAAGTAATAGAAGTAGCACAAGATGTTAAGAAGGCAGGAGCAACAATTTTACGTGGAGGGGCATATAAACCAAGAAGTTCACCATACAGCTTTCAAGGACTAGGTGAAGAAGGATTAAAATTCTTGTTAGAAGCAAAAAAAGTAACAGGATTACCTATTGTAACAGAAGCAATATGTCTAGATACAATAGAAGTAGTAGCAAAATACGCTGATATTATTCAAATTGGTGCAAGAAATATGCAGAACTTTGCTCTTCTAAAAAAAGCAGGACAAATAGGAAAACCAGTATTATTAAAAAGAGGAATGAGTGCAACAATAGAAGAATGGTTAATGGCGGCTGAATATATTATGTCAGAAGGAAATAAAGATGTAATTTTATGTGAAAGAGGAATACGTACATTTGAAACATATACTAGAAATACATTGGATTTAAGTGCTGTTCCAGTAATAAAAGAAATAAGTCATCTTCCAATATTAGTTGATCCAAGTCACGCTACTGGAAAATGGAGAATGGTAAGACCATTATCAAAAGGTGCAATAGCAGTCGGAGCTGATGGGCTTATGATAGAAGTACACAATAATCCTAGCTGTGCATTATGCGATGGAGCTCAATCACTAAAACCTTCAAAATTCCAACAATTAATGGATGAAATATTATAATAATCTTAATGAACCTGTGATATAATTGTTATTATTTAGTAACGAAGTATAAGAGATTATATGGTATAATATACTTTAATAGGTAATTTGCAGTTACTATCATTATAATAATACACATTAGGGGAGATTATTTTGAATAAAAAATCATTAATTAGGATTATTAGTGTTGTACTAATGTTAAACATGCTATCCTTTTCCACTACAGCCACAACGGATAATCAATTATATGCAGGTAATCAGTTGAAAATATTAGGACTTATGAAAGGATATAATAATGGAGAATTAAAGTTGGACAATGAAATTACTAGAGCTGAAGTTGCCGCTCTATTAGTAAGAACACTAGGATATAGTCATAAAGATGTTTTAGGAGAAGGGAAATATTTTAGTGATGTGAAAGCTGATTATTGGGCAATGGATGTAATACAGAAAGCTTATAAATTAAAATTAATTGTTGGTGACCCAGGTGGAACATTCAGACCAGCAGATAAGATTAGCTATGGAGAAGTTCTAACGATTATGGTTAATGCGTTAGGTAAGAATAACAATCTAGTAGGAAATTGGCCAATTAGTTATATCAATAGAGCAAAAGAGTTAGGAATTATACCAAAAGATACTAATGAAAACCCATCTAGAAAAGTGACTCGTGGAGAAGTTGCTGAAATGTTATGGAATACTATATTAGTTAAGAGATAGACAATTATAAATAAATATTTACTATAGATGAAACTTCTTATATTAAGAAGTTTTATTTTTTGGTTTTTCTATTTCTACCAATTTATTATTTCCTGTACTATATACGACAAAAAATAATTTGAATTAGTCTACATGTTTTGCCAATATATTTTTTTTATTAGTGATAAAATACTTAATAAGGCATAATGCATACATATTATATTATTGGATAAAATAAATAGAAGCAATATAGTAACTTATGAAAACATTATGAGGAGTTGTTTAGTATGAGAAATATTACACCTAACGTATTAGTAGCATATGCTTCAAAACATGGAAGTACAGAGAAAATAGCACGTTGGATAGGAAAAGAAATAAGAGGAAATGTAGAAGTACTAGATGTAGATAATATTGATAATCTAAATTATGATTACATTATTCTAGGAACACCAATATATGAACATGAGCCTTTGGACTCAATGAAAGGATTTGTAAATAAAAATAGTGACAAATTAAAGAGTAAGAACAAAGCTGTTTTTGTAGTATCATCTGATAATGAAGTAAGATCAAAACGAGAAAAAAACATAGAAGCTTTTGCTAACATTATTCCCGGTGAAATTAACCAAACAGCAGTATTTGCAGGTGAAATTGATAAAAATGAATTAAATAGTAACGAGAAGGCAAGCGTTGATAGCTATATGAATTCAATTTCCAAACCAGTAGGTAGTTACAGTAAATTAAATGAAAAAAGATGTAGAGAATTTGGTAAAGCTTTAAATAGATTTATTTAACAATCTTACATTATAGTATT
Source organism: Vallitalea sp. (assembly GCA_025210515.1). Classification (GTDB taxonomy): domain Bacteria; phylum Bacillota; class Clostridia; order Lachnospirales; family Vallitaleaceae; genus Vallitalea. The sequence goes on from JAOARM010000037.1 coordinate 30,575, forward strand.
TAAGGGGCTGTCTTATAATACATTTTTCTAGGGGCTACAGGTTTTGAAAGATAGACTAGGTTTAGCTATTCATACCCTTAAACGTCCTGTTTAAAGGGTATGCACTACGCCGTCCTGGCTTCGTTTACCGCTAAACCTAGTCTATCTTTCTATATATTGACATTAAACATGTATTATAAGACAGCCCCTTATTGTTTTTATTATATAATCATTTTTATAAAAGTTAGTAAATATAATTCAATAAGGGGTAATTATATTCACAGGTTTAAGGGAGGATTTTATATTGGGGCTAAAGAATGCAAATATTAAAAAGAAGAACATTATATTAATAATAATTATTATACTATTTTTAATTAGTATTTCTTTAGTATGCTATTTTTTTCTAAGACATAGACAAATGGAGAAATATGTAAATAGAGATATAATTTATGAAGGTATAAGTATAGAAGGTACAGATGTTGGAGGGCTAACTAAAGCTGAAGCCAGTGATAAAATAAAAGAAATTGTTGATAACAAAATATATAATAGAGAAATAAAATTATATTACAAAGATAAGAGTTATGTAAAACCCTACAAGTATTTTGAGTTCCAATCAAATTATGAAAAAATAGTCGATGACGCTTATAAAGCATATAAATCTGGCAAACTAAAAGAAAGGTATTATAATATAAAAAAACTACAAAAAAATAAAATTGATTATAGTGTTAAATATGTCTATAATGAGAGAAAAATAGAAGAATTCCTCTCTTCTATAAAAAATGACTTTAATATACAGCCAAAAAATGCTATAATACATAGAAAAAATAATATGTTTATTATTGATGAAGAAATTGTTGGACTAAAATTAGATATGGATAAAAATTCCTACAACTTGAAGAATGCAATTACAAATTGTAAAGAGGAATTAGAGCTTGTTATTGATGAAATAAATCCACAATTTACTAAAAAGTATTATAGTGTAATAAATGATGTTCTAGGTGAATATAGTACATCTCACAATAATAATGTTCCAAGAACACAAAATCTGATAATTGCATGTAAGAAAATTAATGGAACAGTATTACAACCAGGAGAAGACCTTGCAACACATGATGCAATAAGTCCAATAGATGTTAAAAATGGTTACAAATCAGCACCTATTATAATTAGCGGAGAAGTTAAAGATGGACTTGGCGGAGGAGTATGTCAAGTTGCCACTACTTTATATAATGCTGTTTTATATTCAGAGCTAAATGTTATAGAAAGAAAAAATCACTCAATGCCTGTTTCTTATATTGAAAAAGGTAAAGATGCTACTATGTCAGGAAATCATATAGATTTTGTTTTTGAAAACAGTACTAATTATCCAATATACATTGAAAGTTATGTTCGTAGTGGAAAATTAGTCATGAGAATTTTTGGCAAAGATGAAAGAAGTGAGAATAGAAAACTTAAATTTCAATCAGATATAATTCAGAAAATACATCCTCCTAAAGCAGTATATGTTGATGACAATACTTTATATGAGGGAGAAACTAAAGTTAAGAGAAAAGCCATAAATGGTTATAAAGTCAAGCTATACAAGTTAATATATGTAGATAATAAATTAATAAAAAAAGAGTTAGTTAACTCAAGTTATTATAAGCCTGTTGGAGCTATTATTAAAAAAGGTAACAAAAAGACAGTTGTGGAAGATACAGCTACACCAATAGTAATAGACAGTAATAATTCAGAAAATAATGAAGGTACAAAAAATACTGAGTAACACATAAATCAAGGAGTAGATTATTATGAAACTAGGAAAAGTATCAGAAACAATACTTAAAAGGTCTGTTTTTAAGCAACTTACTTCACATAGAAAAGAAATTATTGTAAAACCAAATATAGGAGAAGATTGCTCAGCTATTAAATTCCATAAAGATGATGTATGCGTTGTTTCAACTGACCCTATAACTGGAGCGGTTAATGATATTGGTTCATTAGCTGTACATATAACTGCTAATGATTTAGCTTCTAGCGGAGCTGAACCTATTGGTATATTGCTTACATTACTTCTTCCAGAGAATTTTGCAGAAGAAGAGTTAAAGAAAATAATGCAAGATGTTAACGTAGTATGCGAAGAATTAAATATTGCAGTAATGGGTGGACATACAGAAGTAACAAATGCAGTTAATAAACCAATAATATCTGTAACAGGAATTGGAAAAGTTAATGAAAATGATCTTATTTTAACAGGTAAAGCAGAAGTTTCACAAGATATAGTTATTACAAAATGGGCAGGACTAGAAGGAACAGCTATTATAGCGAAAGACAATGAAGAAAAATTAAGACAACATTTTAATACAGAACTTATGGATAGAGCAATAGCACTTGGAAACTATATTTCAGTTGTTGATGAAGCAATTATTGCAAGAGATCATGGTGCAACTTCTATGCATGATGTAACAGAAGGAGGAGTATTTGGTGCTCTATGGGAAATGGCAGCTTGTTCTAATGTTGGAATAGAAGTTATATTAGAAAAAATCCCAGTAAAACAAGAAACAATAGAAATATGCGAATACTATGAGATTAATCCATACAAATTAATATCAAGTGGATGCATGCTAATTACTACATATAATGGACAACAACTAGTTGATAAATTAACACAAAAAGGTATTTCATCATCGCTCATTGGTAAGGTAGTAACAGGTAAGAACAAAATAGTTATACAGTCTGATACAAGACGTTCTTTAACTCCACCTAAGACAGATGAATTATATAAAGTTATAGTATAGATATAATAATTAATAATAAAAGTATTAATTATACTTATATACTGTAACACATTAACTTAATAAGATATAATAAATTATAGAATAATAATATGAAGCGGAGGGACTATATATGAGACAAGAAATTTTAGGAGTATTAGAACATAACAGCAAAACAAAGATTGAAGATTTAGCTGTATTACTTGGTAACTCAGAAGAAGAAATATCTAAAGAGATTACTAATATGGAAAAAGAAAAAATTATATGTGGTTATCATACTTTAATTAATTGGGAAAAGACTAGTACCGAAAAAGTAACAGCTTTGATTGAAGTTAGAGTAACACCACAACGTGGACAAGGTTTTGATAAAATTGCCGAAAGAATTTATAGATTCAAGGAAGTTAAATCAGTTTTTCTTATGTCTGGAGGATTTGATTTGACAGTTATACTAGAAGGTAAGACAATGAAAGAAGTAGCTCTATTTGTTGGACAAAAACTTGCTCCATTAGAATCTGTGTTAAGTACTGCAACACATTTCGTTCTAAAAAAATATAAAGATCATGGTATAATATTAGAAGAAAACAAGAAAGATGAGAGAATGGCGGTGACTCCATAATGTTAGAGCATAAATTATCAAATAAAGTAAAAGTTATTCCACCATCAGGTATTAGAAAGTTTTTTGATATAGTAACCGAGATGAAAGATGCTGTATCATTAGGTGTAGGAGAACCAGATTTTGATACTCCTTGGCATATTAGAGAAGAAGGTATTTATTCATTAGAGAAAGGTAAAACGTTCTATACGTCTAATTCAGGGATGTTAGAGTTAAGAGAAGAGATATGTAATTATCTAAAAAGAAGATTTAAGTTAGAATATGATTATAAAACAGAAACACTAGTTACTGTTGGAGGTAGTGAAGGTATTGATCTTGCATTTAGAGCACTTATTAATCCTGGAGATGAGGTATTAATTCCAGAGCCTTCATTTGTATCATATAAGCCATGTGCGTATCTTGCGGGAGCTACACCAGTACCTATTCCTCTAAAAGAGGAAAATGAGTTTAGATTAACTAAAGAAGAAGTAGAAAAATACGTTACTGATAAAACTAAAATATTAGTATTACCTTTTCCTAATAATCCTACAGGAGCTATTATGGAAAAAGATGATTTAATACAGATAGCAGAAGTAGTGATAAAACATGATTTGATTGTACTTTCTGATGAAATATATGCTGAACTTACATATGGAAATGAACATATATCTATAGCTTCAATAGAAGGTATGAGAGAAAGAACAATTATTATTAACGGTTTTTCAAAAGCTTATTCTATGACAGGATGGAGAATGGGTTATGCAGTAGGTCCACGTGAAGTTATTGAACCTATGACTAAAATCCATCAATATGGAATAATGTGTACACCTACTACAAGTCAATTTGCGGCTATTGAAGCAGTTAAAAATGGTGACTCTGATGTGGCGGAGATGAAAAAAGCTTATAATCAAAGAAGAAGAGTAATGATTGACGGTTTCAGAGGAATGGGACTTGATTGCTTTGAGCCTATGGGGGCATTCTATCTTTTCCCATCTATTAAAAAAACAGGCTTAACATCAGAAGAATTTGCCACTAAGTTATTATATGATGAAAAAGTAGCAGTAGTACCAGGGACTGCATTTGGTGACAGTGGAGAAGGATTTATTAGGTGTTCATATGCTTATAGTATAGATGATTTGAAAATTGCAATTGAGAGGATATCAAAGTTTGTAAATAAGATAATATAAGTTTGATAAATTTTAATATTAAATGGGGCTATAGGATAATATTCCCATAGCCCATAATGTAGTTGCTAAGATTTGTTACATTCAGCACAAGTTCCGTAGAAAAATACTTTCTCATAAGTTATATTAAAGTCTGTTTCATCTTTTACATAATCTCTTAGATTATTTAGTTTGTCAGTATGAAGATCAAACACTTGATGACATTCTAAACAGATCATATGAGGATGAGTATTAACGTTTGCATCGTATCTAAAACAATCTTCTCCAACATTAAACTCTTGAATTAGTCCAGATTTTTTTAGCGTATCTAAAGTCTTATATACAGTGGCTAAGCTCATAGTTGGATGAGTTGGTTGTAAATCTTTGTATATTTGTTCTGCACTTGGATGTTCTGTACTAGTATATAAAATTTTGAAAATAGCAATACGTTGAGGAGTAACCTTGAGATGATTTTCTTTTAAAAGATTTGCTATTTGAAGCATATGTCTCCTCCTTTCAACAATGATTATTATCTAGTAACTATTATACTATACAAAAATAGTTTGTCAAGGTACTTACAAGTATTACTAATTGTGGAAGGTTGAAGAATATTATCTAATATGATACAATAATTCTCTAGATAATAACAACTAGGAAACTAGAAAGGGGTACTTTAATGTCTATGGTAAATGTAGAATATATTAATCCATTTATTGGTGCAGCACAAAAACTATTAAAAGATGTATGTCAATTAGAAACCAAACTTCAGAAACCTTATTTAAAGGAAGCTGTATATGAGGGTGATGTATTAGTCATTATTATAGGAATAACAGGAGATATTAAAGGCCAAGTAATTCTTAGTTTTAATGTTTCTACAGCGTGTATGATTGCTTCAAAGATGATGATGGGAATGTCAGTAGACGATTTGAATGATATGGCAAGAAGTGCTATTAGTGAGTTGTCTAATATGATATTAGGTAATGCAGCTACATTATTATCACAAAAAGGACTTGTTATTGATATTACACCACCATCAGTATGTTTGGGAAAAGATATTAATATATCAGTTAGTAATTCAAAAAATATATGTGTACCATTAAAATTTGATGATGACAGTATTTTTGAAATAAATATTTCAATTGTTGAAAAATAATTAGAATCAATACTATATTAATTATAACAGGTGATTTTTTATGAATATAATATTACACGAACCAGAAATACCCCATAATACTGGGAATATAGGTAGAACATGTGTTGCAACAGGCACAGCGTTACATCTAATTAAACCATTAGGTTTTTCAATTGATGAAAAATCTGTAAGACGAGCAGGTCTAGATTATTGGGACAAATTAGATATATATCTATATGATGACTTTGAAGATTTTCTACAGAAAAATCCTAACGCAGTGATTTATATGGCTACAACAAAAGCAAAAAATACGTATGCAGAAGTTAAGTATGAAGAAAATAGCTTTATAATGTTTGGAAAAGAAAGTGCAGGGATTCCAGAAGATATACTTATTAAATATCCAGATACAAGTATAAGAATACCTATGGAGCCTCATATTAGGTCACTTAATTTATCTAATGCAGTTGCTATAGTTTTATATGAATCTCTTAGACAACAGAATTTTTCTAATATGCAATTAGAAGGACAACTAAGAAATTATACTTGGAAATAATGTTTAGATTATGATGATATGAAAATAGACTATCAGATAATGGATGTTATAGAAGCTATATATTTTCAACTAATAGTTGAAGTATATGGCTTAATTAACGTTTGGATATTATCAGACAGCCTATATAATCTTATAAATAGTTATATCAAAATTATTTATTATTAAGTTTTAATATAGTTAACGTAAACACGAATTCCGTACCTTTATGAAGTTTGCTTGTTACGTTAATTGTTTCACCGTGAGCGTTTAGTATTTCTTTGACGATTGAAAGTCCTAATCCAGTACCTTTTTTATGTTCTCCTCTAGATATATCTGCTTTATGAAATCTATTAAAAATATACTTCAAATCTTCTTGACTAATACCAGCTCCAGTATCTTTAATTGATATATTAACTTTATCTTTGTACTTGGTAGTTTCTATTGTAATTCTATCTTTTTGATTACAGAACTTTACAGCGTTATCAATTAAGTTATAAATCACTCTTTGTATTTTATCTTTATCAGCATGTACTATAATTTCTTTTTTATCAATAAGTAGTGTGATATTGATATTTTTTTCTTTAATTTTCTGTTCAAAGTTAATAAGAACTTCTCTAATTAGATAATGTATATCAAACTCTCCATAATTTACTTCAACACCATTATTCTCAAGTTTTGTTAGTAGAAGAATATCGTTTGTAAGATTAGTAAGTCTATCACTTTCATCTAATACAATCTGTAAATATTTATCTTGGGTTTCATGAGGTATAGTTCCATCTAATATTGCTTGTACAAATCCTTTTATAGAAGTAAGTGGTGAACGAAAATCATGAGAAATATTTGCTATAAAACTTTTTCTCATTTCTTCTAATTTTCCAAGTTCCGCTGCCATAAAGTTAAGATTACTAGCTAGTTCTCCTATTTCATCATTAGAGCTAATCATAACTCTACTTTCAAAGTTTCCATTAGCAATAGATTTTGCAGTGCTATTCATTTGATTAAAAGTTTTAGTTATTCGTTTAGAGAATATATACGTTAATATAATTGAAAAAGCCAGTGAAAAAAACAAACATATTATTGTTATATTAAAAAAATAATTAGCAGTCTTTTTAATAGCTGGATAAGGAGAATGCATTATAATAATCCCTTTTGTTATATCATTAATCTTTATTGGAACAATAACTGAAAGGACTGGAGTAGAAGATAATCCATAAAAATCACCTTTTAAAGTTACTTTTTCCCCACTTAATGCATTTTTAATACTTGGATTATTAAGTTTTAGCCCTTCTAGAGAATTAACTCCTTTTTCTGAATCAATATATATAATACCTTCACTAGATAATATCCATATTCTTGAATTAATATGTGTACTAAGTGCAGAAATCTGGTAATCAAAATTAATTCTAGACATATTATTCCCGTAGTAAGCTGATGTATATTCTCTACTTATTGTATCACCAACTTCAATCATTGTTTTGTATTTATTGTCAATAAAAAAAGCTTCTATAATATTAGTTAATATTGTTGTTAAAGAAATAAAAATAATTAATGTGAGTACAGCATATATAAAAAAGAACTTATTAAAAAATGACTTGAACATTATTTCACCTCAAATTTATATCCAATACCCCAAACAGTTTTAATAGCCCAATAATCTGTTTCTTTAATTTTTTCTCTAATTCTTTTAACATGAACATCAACAGTTCTTGTATCACCAATATATTCATAACCCCAAATTCTATCTAATAGTTGCTCTCTCGTAAATACTTGATTAGAATTAGAAGCTAGGAAGTATAATAATTCAAGTTCTTTAGGTGGCATATCAATTTTTTCATCAAAATAAATAACTGTATAATTAGATAGATTAACTGTTAAGTTTGGAACAACAACTTGTTTATTATTATCTTCTCTTGGTTGATATCTACGAAGAACGGCTTTAACTCTAGCTGTTAATTCTTTTGTATCAAAAGGCTTAACCATATAATCATCAGCACCTAATTCAAGTCCTAAGATTTTATCAAATGTTTCACCTTTTGCAGTTAACATAATAATTGGTATATTGCTTATTTTTCTAATTTCTTTACAAACATCATATCCATCTATTCCTGGAAGCATCAGATCAAGAATAACTAGGTTTGGTGCAAATGTTTGAAATACTTTTACTGCTTCATTTCCATTGTGAACAAATTTTGTTGTATAACCCTCTTTATTTAGATAAAGACTTATTAACTCTGTAATATTTGGATCATCATCTACAATAAGAATCTTTTGCTTTGATTCCATAATTTCCACCTCCATATAATTATTTGAACTCTACTATAGTTACTCCAGAATCTCCTTCGCCAAAATTACCAATGCGATAAGTTTTTACATACTTAACTCTTCTTAAAAATGAATGAATTGCTGAGCGAAGTGTTCCAGTACCTTTTCCATGAATAATAGTTATTTGCGGAAGATGTGCTAAGTACGCATCATCAAGAAACTTATCAATTTCCCCAATAGCTTCTTCAACAGTTCGCCCTCTTACATCAATTTCAGGTGAAACAGACATTGATTTTGAAGAAATTTTATTTTTCCCTTTGCTTGGTTTAGTATTAGTATATTTTTGCTGATTTGTCTCTACATAACTTAAATCACTAATATTAACGATTGTTTTCATAATTCCAAGACCTACCTGTACGTCTCCTTTTGCATTAGGTGGAGTAAGAACTGTTCCTTTTTGGTTTAATGTTGAAACAAATACTGTATCTCCTGCTTTTAGATTTTTTGGGGATTTTGTACTAGGTTTTTTAGCTTTTATACCAGTTGATAATCCTTTTTCTAATGATGACATTGAAGAACGAAGATTACTTCTATGAGTTTCTAATTCTTTTGAATTTAATGCATTGTTTTTAAGTTTGTTCATTTGCTTAATAATACTATCAGCATTTTCTTTTGCATCATTTAGGATTTTGTAAGCTTCTTCTTTAGCTTGTCTTAGAATTCTATCTTTTTGGTTGGCGATTTTTTCTCGCTGAACTATTACTTTTTCTTTTAATTCTTCAGCTTCTTTACTATAACGAAGAGCTTTTTCTTTTTCCATAATAGTAGTTTTTTTACTAATCTCAAGTTCTGTAATTAGGTCTTCAAATCTAACTTCTTTTTGTTGAAGCAATTCTTTAGCTTCGTCAATAATATTATCTGTTAAACCTAATTTTTTTGATATAGCAAAAGCATTACTTTTACCTGGTATTCCTATAAGTAGTTTATAAGTTGGTCTTAATGTTTTTATATCAAATTCACAACAAGCATTTTCTACGCCTTTTGTAGAAAGGGCATATACTTTTAATTCGCTATAATGTGTAGTTGCAATAGTTAGAACGTTTTTTTGATGAAGATTTTCAAGTATAGCCATAGCTAGTGCAGCACCTTCTGTAGGGTCAGTACCAGCACCTAATTCATCAAACAAGACTAATGAATTTTCAGTAGCATTTGCTAGTATATCAATAATATTAGTCATATGAGATGAAAATGTACTAAGACTTTGTTCGATACTTTGTTCATCACCAATATCTGCAAATAAATCATCAAATATAGCAAGTTCAGATTGATCAAATGCAGGAATGTGTAAACCTGCTTGTCCCATTAGGGTAAGAAGTCCTACTGTTTTTAGAGTTACAGTTTTTCCACCAGTGTTAGGGCCTGTAATCATAAGTGTAGTAAAGTCTTTTCCAAGATGAATATCAATAGGAACTACAGTGTCTTTATCAAGTAATGGATGACGACCTTTTTTGATGTTAATATATTTATTATTATTAAACATAGGTTCTGAACAATTTAGTGCAATTGACAATTCGCCTTTTGCAAATATAAAATCAAGTTCAGTTAATAGTTTTAGATTAGAAGATAATTCATCTAGATGCTCCATACATAGAGAACTCAATTTTGCAAGTATTTTCTCTATTTCTTGTTTTTCTTTCGTGAATAGTTCTTTTATTTTATTATTTAATTCAACTACGGCAATAGGTTCAACAAATAAAGTTGAGCCAGATGCAGATTGATCATGAATCATTCCCTTGAAACTTCCTCTATATTCCTGTTTAATGGGAACACAGTATCTATCATTTCTTATTGTTATTATAGGGTCTTGTAACATAGTTTTATAAGTGCTAGAAGTAATAATTCTATTAAGTTGTTCTTTTACTTTACTATTAGAAGTTTTCATTTGACGGCGAATGTTATATAATTCATTACTTGCGTCATCGGATACTTCTTCTTCTGAAATAATACATCTAGTTATTTCTTTATATAATGGATGTATTGTTTCAATACTATCAAAAATTCCATAGAGAATTTCTAAATCAGTAGCGTTGTTAGAATCTTTTGCTGATTTAGCATAAGATTTAACTAATTTACTAACTCTTAATATTTCACCAATATTTAGTAATTCAACTATAGAAAGATTACCACCTATTGTAAGACGTTTTAGTGATGAACGAATATCTTTTAGTCCACCAAGAGCTAATGAACCTCTTCTCAGTATCATTGATGCAGCTTCTGAAGTTTCTTTTTGTTTAATTTTTATAGTTTCTAAGTCATAATGAGGAACTAATGATGAAGATAATTCCTTACCCATCTTAGAAGATGTATGACTAATTAATTGATCTATAATTTTGTTATATTCTAATGTGTATAATACTTTATTATTCATATTTACCACCTTATAATTATTAGGAATTATATGCTTTGTTTTTAGTACATTTTCTATAATATATTATATTTTACATCAAATTAGTTGATTTTAAAAGGGAAACTTATATGTCTAATGAGGTAATCAGGCACAATAATATTAAGTAGTAGATATAATTTCTTGGATATAAGAGTACATGGTTGGGTACAAGTGTTATCAATATAGGAAATTTTTCCTGTTTCGACTTATATCTATTGATTTCATTTCAATAATACAATATACTACAGTAAGTATTTATATATAAATTTAATTAATAAGGAGAAACAAATTATGAAAAAACAATTTATTTTAGTATTAGTTTGCTTGTTTATATCAAGCGTAGTAGTGGGATGTGGTTCATCAGATTCCAAAAAAGATGAACTTAAAACATTTACACCAGAAGGTAAAAATTTCTCAGCAGATTTTCCTGGCGATCCAAAAGCAGATAGTTTTACAGTAGAATCACCATATGGAGAACAAGTTACAGACACATATATATATGAAGGAAAGTATACAATGCTATCACTTTCTTCTACAGAGCTTCCAGATGCGTTACTTTTACTTGATCATGGGATAATTTTAACAAATTCAGCAAATGGTGCAGTTATAAACGCAAAAGGAACTGACCAAGAAATTACTGATATTACAGTTCTTGATCAACCTGCAAAAAGCTACAAATGCTCAATAAAAACACCAGAAGATCAAACACTTATCATAGAAGGACATGTTGTAATCATTGATAAAACTCTTTACACACTTCAATACATGAGTGATGAAAAAAACTGGGATAAATACAAAGAAGAAAGAGAAACATTCTTCAATTCACTAGCAGTTAATAAGTAAATATAAAAGCTTAATAGCTTTGTAATAAATAAGGGGCGGTCTCATAATATATTTTATTGCGGTTTGAGTTTGAAAGATAGATTAGATTAGCTATTCATATTCCTGAAAAGTCTGTTTAAAGAATATACGCACGCCGTCTTGGCTTGCTTAGGGCTAAATTTAATCTATCTTTATAGATATTAAAAATATTATAGTTATATTGTAAATAGGAAAAAAGTCTTAAATAAATATTAAGGAAAAATGGTAAAATCTTAAAAAAATATTACAAAAATATTAAGAAATATGTTATACTATATATAATAGATTAGGTGAACGAACAAAATATATACAGAAGTTACAAAGAAATATATAATTTTGGATTTATTAGTCATAGCATGATAAAAATACAAATGCTAAAATATAAAAAAAGGCAGGTATATTAAAATGCATTGGGGGACTAGACAAAACAATAAAGAACATAGACTTAAAAGTAAGTCGTACATAACTTTCGTAATAATTCCAGATCCTACCAAAAGTCCTAAGACTATTAAGATTCCAAAATGGATTAGGTTTCCTTTGTTAGCTTCAGTAATTGCTGTATCATTATGGGTAATGGTTACGATGACTAGTGAAGCAGATTATGAATATAAAATAGCTGATGCGAAACTTAGTTTGCAAAAAAATACATATGCTAATTCAAATAAAGATATGACTATATCAGAACTTGAAGTTAATAATGTTAAGAACTTCCAACAGTTAGAACAGCTGAAAGAGCTTACTTACCAATTACAGAATAGACTAATAGAGTTAGAACAACACAAAGATAATATAGATACGAAACTTAATGGAACAAAAAAGACTACCAATAAACAACCATCAGGTGCTATACAACTTGAAGCATCAATTGAGCCTTTAGTTGCTGAGTTTAATGCTTCTAGAAGTTCTAAATTGGCAGTAACGACAATGAGTCAAGAAGCAGTATCAGCACCAATTAGTGATAATGAAGTAACTTTAACACATGAACCACAGAAAGAATTAACACAAGATGAATTTAATAAAGAAGTTGAACTATTGATCAGTAGAATAGATAGCTCATCTATAGTTCTTGACATGGAATCACAATCATATGATAAGATTAATGATAAAGTTGATGAGATGATACCATATTGGGAAGCATATCCTAATAAGCTACCTGTTACAAACACAAAAATAACAAGCCCTTATGGCTGGAGAAGAAATCCTTTTGGTAAAAAAACTTCTGAATTTCATAGAGGGGTAGATTTGAGAGCTAGTTATGGGACAAGCGTTTATGCAACAGGTAAAGGAAAGGTTATATTTGCAGGATACGATTCTATATATGGTAGATTAGTTGTAATTGATCATGGATATGGAATTATAACTAAATATGCTCATAATTCTAAATTGTTAGTATCTAAAGGTGATAAAGTAAAAAGAGGAGATACAGTAGCTAAATCGGGGAATTCAGGAAGAAGTAGTGGTCCTCACGTACATTATGGAGTATTAGTAAATGGGCAACCACAAAATCCTTTAAATTATTTATATAGAGAAAAGTAGAATAATTGATTGTTATAAAAGCACTGATTCTTATGGGGGGAATAGGTGCTTTTTGACTGTCATAAAATTTGGCAAATTATATGTTGAACATAAAAATTGATTATGGTATAATATGGTATAGACGCAAGCGTCGGTTTGATGAGAGGAAGATATTTGAATTTGAGAAAATCAAGAGAAGAACGTATTAATGAAATACATACAGCGGCGAAGAAAGTATTTTCTAATAAAGGTTATCATGGTACATCTATGGAAGATATTATAGCAGAAACTTCACTTTCAAAGGGAGGATTTTATCATTATTATAATGATAAGAAGCAAATATTTTATGCTCTAATGGAACAAGGAACATATTATTCTATTGCTAGAGTTAAGATGTATAAAAATGGAGTTAGTACACAAGCTGAATACCTAGAAGCAATGAAAAAAAGCATTATGGAAGATGTATTTAATTATACAGAAGAATCAAAGATGTATATGAATATAATTTCAGAGATATATTGTGATAAGGAATTATTTGATTGTATAAAAAAGTTATATGAAGAATATTTCGATGTATTAATATATGAAATTCAATGTTTTTTTCCGCATATATCTAAAGAAGAGATAGATAAAAAAGTTAAGCTAACATGTTATACATTGTTTGGAATAGGATTTTATTCTAAGATTTTACAATTAGATGAAATGTATAAAGAAAACATTAATATTTTAGAAGAAATTTTTGACAATGGATTTAATTCATTTATACAAAAATAACAACTAACAAAAAATTTTTACACACTAACCGAGAATGACTATTAATATCAATAAAATAATGCTATATTATTCCCATCTTCATGGGAATTATTATATTAGATAAACCGACGAAAACGTCGGAAAAAAATAGGAGGGAATTAATATGAGCGCAACACTTGATAAGAACAAACAGAAACAAATGATTCTAAATGACAATTTATGGAGTGTAATGCTTAAGTTGTCTTGGCCTGCTGTAGTCGCTATGGTTTTATATGGTCTAAATACAGTGTTTGATGCTATTTTTGTAGGTAGATTTGTAGGTGAAAGTGCATTAGCAGGAGTATCTTTAGCTTATCCATTAACTCAATTATCTCTAGGGGTGGGATCATTAATTGGTGTAGGGGCAGGTTCTGCTCTTAGTATAGCTATAGGTGCTGAAGATATTAAGACACAAAAGCGTCTTCTTGGTAATGCTAATTACTTATCTATCGTTACAGGTATAATTTTTATGATTATTGGTCTTATATTTTCTACTTCGTTAGTACGTATGATGGGTGGTAGAGGTGAAGAATTGATATTAGGAAATGAGTATTTCAGAGTAACTCTATATGGCTCTATTTTCTGGATTGCTGGTTTAGCAGGAAATATGATAGTACGAGCAGAGGGAAAAATGAAATCAGCGGCTGTAATGATGGGCTCGGGTCTTATAGTTAATATTATTGCTAATTATATTCTTATAGTACTTTTAGGTTTTGGAGTAGAAGGTGCGGCATGGGGAACTAATATTGGTATGGTAGTATACACATTATCTTCACTCATTTATTTTAGTAAAGGTAGAGCTACTTTTGATGCTAGACCATTTTCAATTAATAGAGACAAAGCCATTGTAAAAGATATATTCTCAATGGGAATACCGTCTCTTATAATGACTGTTATGACTTTACTTCAAGCGATAGTAGTGCTTAATGCCATCAGTAATTACGGAACTACATTTGATGTAGCATTTTATGGAGTAGTATATAGAATATTTACATTTTTACTTACACCTATCTTCGGGTTAATGCGTGCACTACAGCCTGTTATTGGGATTAACTTCGGTGCTCAGAAAAATGACCGTGTTATTAGCAGTTTTAAAATATTTGCTGTAGCAAGCTCATTAATAATGTTTCCATTTTGGTTAATAAATATGATTGCACCACAGTTTGCATTAAATTTGATGATGCCAAGTAATGTTTTTGATGCAAGCAGTATAATGAATTTTAGGATATTTATGATATTATTACCTGTATTACCAATTATATTTATGTCCATGACTTTCTTTCCCGCTATTAATAATGGAAAACCAGCATCTATTATGGGGATCTCGCGACAACTTCTATTCTATGTTCCTGTAATGTTAATCTTTCCTAGATTATATGGAATTAAATGGGTGTATATAGGTTCATTTCTAATAGATAGTATTATAATATTATGGGTATTCATTATTGTTAAGAGAGAGTTTAATATATTAAGAGGTAATAGAACACAACTAAAGCCTAATATTGAAAATGCAAGTTAGAATTTGTGATAATTAATATTGTAAAATATATCATATTATAATTAATAAGACTTATATTATGTATTTAGTAAAATACTACTATACATAATATAAGTTTTTATTTGGTTTTTAATAGTATAAATTAATTGTTATCAGGAAAGTAAAGAGAATAATTATAGATTATATAGAGTGATATGGGTTGGTACTTATAGTATTTCATAGGAGACCACTAAGTAATATATATAACTAAATAAAATAGATCTGAAATAATATCTAAAACAGATTACATATGGTATAATCAATTTTGTACATATTTTGACCTGGGAGGAATAGTAGATGTTAGATATAAATTATCAGATGAATTTTAAGGAAGCTAGAAATAGACTGGAAGGAATAATAAAAGAAACAAATCTTATACATAGCCAAATATTTAGTGAAGAATGTTCTAATGAAGTATATATAAAACCAGAAAATCTACAGATTACAGGTGCTTTTAAGATTAGAGGAGCTTATAATAAAATAAGTAAATTAACACAGGAAGAAAGAGAAAAAGGAGTTATAGCGTCATCTGCTGGGAATCATGCACAGGGACTTGCTTTGGCGGCTAGTAAGGTGGGTGTTAAAGCGACTATTGTTATGCCAAAATTCACTCCACTTATTAAAGTTGAGGCAACTAGAAGTTATGGAGCAGAAGTTATATTACACGGTGATTGTTATGATGAGGCTTATAAAGAGGCGGTTCGTTTAGAAAAAGAATATGGATATATATTTGTACATCCATTTAATGATATAGATGTTATTGAAGGACAAGGCACAATAGGTCTTGAGATATTGGAAGAAGTAAGTGATATAGATTATGTGTTAGTTCCTATTGGTGGTGGTGGATTAATTAGTGGAATTGCAATGGCAATAAAATCTATTAACCCTAATGTTAAAGTTATAGGAGTAGAGCCAGAAGGTGCAATGGCTATGAAAATGTCTCTTGAAAATAATTCGATTATTAACCTAGATAGAGTTAATACAATTGCCGATGGAGTTGCGGTAAAAGAACCGGGAGAACTAACATTTTCAATTATAAAAGATTATGTAGATGAGATTGTTACTGTAAGTGATTTTGAGATAATGGAAGCTTGTTTATTATTATTAGAAAAACATAAATTAGTAGGTGAAAATGCAGGTGTTTTATCATTAGCAGGTCTAAGAAGAATACAAGATACAAATAAAAAAATTGTTAGTGTTGTTAGTGGAGGTAATATTGATGTACTAACAATATCTTCATTAATTAATAAAGGACTTATATCACGTGGAAGAACATTATGTTTTACACTAGATTTAACGGACAAACCTGGAGAACTATTAAAAGTATCTGAAATTCTAGCAAGTATTAATGCTAATGTTATTAAATTAGAGCATAATCAATTAAAAGAAGTAGATAGATTTAATGAAGTTGAGCTTGAAGTCACAGTTGAAACAAATGGACATGAGCATATTAGAGAAATTATAAATGAGTTTAAAGAAAAGGGATATGACATAAAAGTGAAATAAATTATAAAATCTGACATATATATTTAGATTAATATATGATATAATAATCATACAATGTTTGTATTATAGGATTTTATTGGACATATAATATGAAAAATAGTACAGAGGAGAGTAGGCAGATGAAACAGAAAAAAAAAGCAAGTTATGATAAACCAGCAACTATTGTAGGAAAAGAATCAGTACTTGAATTAGCAATGTTAAAAACAAAGGATACAGTTCAGATTAATGGAAAATTCTATGGTGACATGGTAGTTGAAGGTAGTATAATTGTAAGTGAAACTGGTTATGTTAAAGGAAATATTGAAGCTGAATTTTTATTAGTTGCAGGACATGTTGATGGGAATGTAGATGTTTCAGGTCAACTCCATTTAACAAAAAGTTGTAATATAACTGGTGATATTAAAACTGCTAGTATTGTAATTGATGAAGGAGCAGTTTTAAAAGGAAATTGTGATATGTCAGATGTACAAAAGTATAATAAACCAGTTGAAGTAAATAAAGAACCAAAAGATAAAAAATAATAGTCAGTATGGCATGAGTAATAGGGTTATAAGATAATATATTATCTTATAACCCTATTATTAATATGGAAGAAGATTGTAAATAAACGTTTGTTTATTATTCAAAAATATTAACACTCAGTTCATATTTTATTCAAAGATAATGAGTATAATTTATATATAAAATAATTTCGTAAATAAAAATAATCTATGAATATTGGAGGTATAAGTATGGACGAATACAAAAACTATAACGATAATATGGAGCCAAACAGTAACGATATTATGCTTTCTAGTAATGCTCATAACTCAAATTCTAATGAGATAAAAGATAATGAGCTTACACAAACACATGTACAAAATCAATGCTTTACAGAAAAAATAAAGAATCAAGAGAGAAGCAAAAACAAAAAATTTAGTTTTAGAAAAATAGTAGCATTCGCTTTAGTAGCAGTAATGCTTGGTGGATTTTTTCAATTAGGTATGGAATTCTCAAAGCCACTAATTAATAATTATATTAATCCTATGATAGGTAACAATGTTAATGAGTCAAATAGATTCTCCTTTAACGACCACAATAAAGATAACCTAAGTAATACTAATTCTGATAATTTAGAAGAAGTTGTAAATAGTAAATATACATCAACATCTAAGTATTATGTTTCTCCCGTAGTTGAAATAGCTGAAAATGTAAAACCTTCTATTGTCACTATTACAAGTACAGTACAATCAAAAGATTGGTTTAATAACCAATTTGATAAAGAAGGGACAGGTTCTGGAATAATATTTGGTGAAGATGAAGATGTTATTTTTATCGTAACTAATTATCATGTTATACAAAATGCCAAAAGTGTAGATATTACTTTTTTTAATTCAGAAAATATGCATGCAAATGTTGTAGGCTATGAAAAAGAATATGATTTAGCAGTATTATCTGTATCAAAAAAAGATATGAAAAATGACTTAATGAATAAAATTAGAATTGCTAAGTTAGGAGATTCTAATCAAATAGATGTTGGTGAATTGGCAGTAGCTATTGGTAATCCTCTTGGGAAACAATATAGCAATACTGTAACAGTAGGTTATATTAGTGCTATTAATAGAACATTTGAAAGTACAGATAAAAGTATATCATTAATTCAAACTGATGCAGCAATTAACCCAGGTAATAGTGGAGGAGCATTAGTTAACGCTAAAAGTGAAGTTATTGGAATTAATAGTTATAAGTTAGAGGCAACAAGTGTAGAAGGAATGGGATTTGCAATTCCAGTAAATGATGCTAAGCCTATTATAGAAGATATTGTTAATAAAATTGATCGTCCTGTACTTGGTATAACAGGAAGAGATATAACAGATGAGATGTCTGATTTCTATGATGTTCCAATTGGAATATTAGTATATGAAGTAGTTGAAGGTAGCGGTGCTGATATGGCAGGAATTGAACCTCAAGACATTATATTTGAATTTGGTAATGTGAAAATATTCAATTTTGCCGAATTGTCACAGGAAATCGAAAAATACAAAGTAGGAGATGTTGTATCAGTAAAAGTTGCTAGAAAAAGTGGAAATAGATTCAAAAAAGTTGAGTTAAAAGTTAGGTTAACAGATAGTAAAAGTATAATGATGCCTTAGGGCTTTGATAAGGGGCTGTTAAACAGCCCCTTTAAACAATTAAATTATTGATAAATAGTGTTCTTTTTTTTTGAGATAAAATAGGGTATAATGTATAAGGAAAGATATGATAATGAAGTACCTAGTGTTTGAAAGGAGTATAGTATGCGTTACATAGCAGACTTAAAAGAAGGAGAACAAGTACAGGAACATTACCTTTGTGTTAATAAACAAGTATTAAAAACTAGAGCTGGAAAGACTTATTATTCTCTTAAATTACAAGATAAAACAGGAGTAGTAGATGCCAAAATATGGGATTTGAATGACGGTATTAATGATTTTAATGAACATGAGTATATTAAAATCGATGCTTCAGTTATAACATTCCAAAATTCAATACAGCTTAATATTAGAAGATTAAGGAAAAGTAGTGAAGGTGAATATGAACCTAGAGAATATATTCCAGTTTCTAATAGAGATATAAATGAGATGTATGATGAGATAATGGTATTTGTTAATGATATAGAGAACAAATATCTAAGTGCTTTAGTTAAGAAGTTTTTTGTTGAAGATAAAGAGTTTATAAAAGCTTTTAAAGATCATACTGCTGCTAAGACAATGCATCATAGTTATTTAGGAGGGCTATTAGAGCATACATTATGTGTAGTTAAGATGTGTGAGTTTTTTGCTAATCAGTATTCTGTAATTAATAAAGATGTACTATATACAGCAGCATTATTTCATGATATTGGTAAGATGAAAGAACTATCTAAGTTTCCAATTATTGAATACACAGATTCTGGGCAACTACTTGGACATATTATGATTGGTATTGAATGGATTGGGGAAAAGATGAAAGAAATAGTTGGGTTCCCAGAAGATTTAGCCCATATGATAAAACATTGTATTTTAGCACATCATGGTGAATTAGAATATGGTTCACCTAAAAAGCCACAGACTATAGAAGCACTTGCACTTCACTTTGCAGATAACAGTGATGCCAAACTAAGAACATTCCAAGATGTTTTAGAAAATGGTGACATTCAAGACAATTGGTTAGGTTGGCAACGTATTTTTGAATCTAATGTTAGAAGAACAAGATTCTAGATAAAATAATAGCAAGGAGCTGTTAAATAATACATTAAACAGCTCCTTGTATTTTAATATAGAGGTGGAATTTTATGAAAGATAACAATAAGAACTTACCTGTAATAAAAAATAAAAACTATGAAATGACAATTGATGATATTGGTATAAATGGAGAAGGAATAGGTAAAATAGACGGATATACTTTATTTGTTGAAGGAGCTTTACCAAATGAAGTCATAGAAGTAAAAGTTGTAAAAACTCGTAAAAATTTTGGATTTGGAAAACTTATTAATATTATAAAGCCATCAGAAGAAAGGCAACAACCAGTATGCAAAATAGCTAAACGTTGTGGAGGATGTCAACTACAACATCTATCATATAAAGCTCAGCTTCAATATAAAAGAAAAAAAGTTCAAGATGTTATTGAGAGAATTGGAAATATCACTGATGTACAAGTAAAGGAAACTATAGGTATGGAAGAACCATACTATTACAGAAATAAAGTTCAATTTCCTGTAGGAAAGTCTATAGAAGGAGACGTTACTATTGGATTTTATTCCATGAGAAGTCATCATATTGTAACAACTGATAAATGTTATATTCAAGATTCTATTAATGAGGAAATTATTAGTAAAATAAAGTCTTTTATTATTAATAACAATATTAAAGCATATGATGAAAAAACTCATAGAGGATTAATTAGACATATAGTAACAAGAACAAGTCATCATTCACAGGAAATTATGGTTGGCATTGTTATTAATGGGGATAAAATTCCTAATGAGAAAAAACTTGTGGATAGTTTAAAAGAAATTGATAGGGTAACAGGAATATTTATTAGTATTAATAAAGAAAAAACTAATGTAATTATGGGCGATAAGATTAATATATTATGGGGAAAATCACATTTAATAGATTATATTGGAGATACTGCTTACAAAATATCTCCATTATCATTTTATCAAGTAAATCCTATACAAACATACAAGCTATATAGTAAAACCTTAGAATATGCTGATCTAATAGGTGATGAAGTAGTGTGGGACGCTTATTGTGGAATTGGCACGATATCTTTGTTTATTGCTAATAAGTGTAAAAAAGTCCTAGGAGTAGAAATTGTACCACAAGCTATAGAAGACGCCAAAGAAAATGCAAAGATGAATAATATAACTAATGCAGAATTTTACACAGGAAAAGCAGAGCAGGTAATAACTGATAAATATAAAGAAGGTATTAAAGCAGATGTAATCATAGTTGATCCACCTAGAAAAGGGTGCGATACGGAGTTATTAGATACTATTATTAAGATGCAACCTAATAAAGTAGTATATGTATCATGTGACCCTGCAACTATGGCTAGAGATGTGAAAATTCTCGGTGAAGGTGGATATAGAGTGGAAATGATTCAGCCGGTTGATATGTTTCCACAGACTGTGCATGTGGAGTGCTGTGTGAAGTTAATTAGAAAAGACTAAGTATATGATTCTGTAAGAGGCTCTTGGCTACCAACAAGAGCCTTTTACATTGTGATTAATGAAATTACCTGAAAATACCTAAAAGACATACTTACCATAGACTCATTAACACATGATTGATTTATTGTGATGGCTGTGGAAAGGGGTACCATCATTAGAAATTAAATATTTTCTATTTAATTTTTTCATATTAAGATTGGATGTGAAAAAATTAATATAAATTACAAAAAGCGTATACCTATTTATAAAGATATACGCTTAAAATTCCAACTTTGTATTGACTATCATTTTAAAAATGCTTATAATTAATTGTACAATATTATTTATTATAACATAAAATTAAATGAATGTCAATATGTATTGTGAAAAAATCTGTTCTAATTATTTTTAAAATACATTAGTTACAATTCATTATTGTAATTTTGAGGAGGGAAATATTAAATGAAAATCAAAAGTGGAATTTATATGCTTGAAATATCAGCTGATATAATGGGAAGAACGAGTGTCATTAATCCAACACTGATTTGGGATAAGGATTCACTAGTTTTAATTGATACTGGATTTCCAGGACAGATACATCAAATTCGTGAAGCATTTGAGAAAGAAGGAATACCATTTAGTAAACTGAATATGGTAATTCTAACCCATCAGGATATTGACCACATCGGAAGTATTTCTGACATCCTGAAAGAGATGTCTGGCAGGGTTAAGATTCTTGCTCATGAGGAAGAAAAAGCATATATAAACGGCGAGAAGAAGCCTGTTAAACTTGCTCAACTTGAAGACAGATTGGATTATTTGCCTGATAATATGAAAATAATATACGAAAATCTAAAAGCAGGTTTTCAAAGCAGTAGAGTCAATGTAGATAAAACGTTGATTGATGGACAGGAACTACCGTATTATGGAGGAATCACTGTTGTTTACACACCAGGCCATACTCCAGGACATATTTGTTTATACCTTAAGCAGTGGAAGATACTAATTGCTGGAGATATTCTTAGTATCAAAGAAGGTTCGCTTGTTAGAGCAAACCAAGATATTAATTTTGATAATGAATTAAATATAAAGTCCATAAAAAAATTGATGAACTACGATATTGAAACAGTAATTTGTTATCATGGGGGTATCTATAGTGGTGATGTCAAGAAACGTATAGCAGAATTGGCAAACGACTTATAACAATGATTACCTTACTCTCAGTAGAGTACTGTTTCTTTCTAAATTTATTAAAGCAAATAAGTAAAACAAGTGTCAGAAAATACATCTAGGACCCACCATATGTGGAGACTTGTGTGTCGTTAAAGAGAAAATAATATTGATTAATAATTTTTAACTATATATGTATGTTGTGAGAAGCCGATTTTAAGGAAAGGTCAATTAAAGAGAAGATGAACAAGGTTGGGAAATATATAAATTCTATGAGGATAAAAAAACTGGAACAATCGAGAATAGAAAATATCTAAAAAAGTATGATAGGCAAATTTGACATTCTATTAGCAAAGGAGTTAAGCAGATTAGCTAGAAATCAAGGGTTGGCTATGAAATTAAAACAGTTATTGGAAAATAATAGGATTCATTTAATAACATTCGATAATGCTATAAATACTCTAAAAGGTGAAACCCAAATGTTTGGATTGTATGCTTGGATGTATGAGCAAGAAGTAGAAAGAACATCTCAAAGAATTAAAATGACGTTAAAGACAAGAGCTAAAAATGGAAAACACAATGGAAGTCCTCCATATGGATATAAAAAAGAAGATGGTAAGTTAATAGTATCAGATGATGAAACAGCAAATATAGTTAGAAGATTGTTTAGAGAATATTTAAGTGGAAAAGGATTTGATGCTATATCACGAGGATTTTACAACGATGGTATTAGAACACCATCAGAGGTGTTTGGCAAAATCTAAGGAAAAAGAAGTGGGGAAATTAAAAGAAAGACATCAAATGGTTGTAGAAGAATTAAATGAAGAGATAGATGAATCTATTTTACGTGGACTGAAAACAACGATAGAAGAAAAAATAAAATTTAAGGATATAACCCGTGAGGTTTTAAATAGATTTGTTGATAAGATAGTTGTAGCTGATGGTGGTAAAATAAAGATATACTACAAATTCAATGGGTCAGAGAAGATAATGAAGGAGTTAATGGGTTAATAAAGAGGGGTCTTGCAAATGCAAGGCTCTTTTATTATAATACGAATTAACAAGCGACAAGGAGGTAACCATAATGAGTACTTTTAATAAACTAAAATAGTCTATATGCAGGAGTAACTACTAACTCTCCCGTGTAGATTATTTAAAACAAATTTTAAATAAATTAATTTACAGTGTATGTTAATGGGAGGTTAAAAATGTCTTATTTTAAGTTTGAAAATTTTAAAATATATTATAGAGAATTAGGGGAAGGAAGCCCTTTAATTATTATTCATGGAGATACAGCTTCATCAAAAATGTTTATGCCTGAGTTGAAGTTCTATTCTAAAAACTTTAAAGTAATTTTAGTAGATTTGGTAGGTCAAGGAAAATCTCAAAGAGTAGATAAATTACCATTAAATTATTGGGATTTTAATGCTAATATGATTATTGAATTATGTAATCACA
>JAOARM010000038.1 GCA_025210515.1 Vallitalea sp.
ATGTCATTAAGTTCCGTATCTGTTGTAACCAATGCACTTAGATTAAGAGGATTCAAACCACATAAATAATATAGTTAAGTAGTTAAGAATATTCTTTCAAATAATATCTCTTTTGGATTAAATCTGTGAACATGGTATAATATAATTATATTAGTACAAATAGCTTACAGAAATATACAAAAGAGAGGAGAATTATATGAGTTCTCATTCGTACGGACTATTAAAATGTAAAGCAGTAGGAGCACAAGAAGAAAGAGATAATAACAGACCACATTATCATATTCATGTTAAGGTTAACGATGAAGATTATAGAGTATCAGTAAATATTAAATCAAATGAATCGCCTTCTGAGCTATTATTTTATACTAACGATAATTTTAAAGACAAGGTAACATCTATAATTACTAAGTTACCATATGGGTTTTATTATAATCAAAGTATTGCTATAGATTATGTAAGAGGAGATATGGGATTTGGCATAAAAGATATGAAAAAAATTCCTCATAATAAATTAGGTCCTAACAATGATCTGAATGAAAAGCTAAGTCATTATATTAATATGGCTATGAATTCAGATAAAACTGATTTATATGTATATGGTACAAGATGGAGATCAAGTACTCATTGTAAACCAGATAGAATATTTGATTTTACACCTTCTATGGGTATGCATGATATTCATATGAATCAAGGAAATATTAAACATTGGCAAAAAGATAATGGGGTATGGCAAGATGGATGTATTTTGATTCATTTTACTGAAACAAATAAATGGGTCGGTATATTTCTAGCATTTCAATCACAGTCTTGGATAACAGATGATTGTACAGGAAACAAAAAGGATTATCATAAGAAAAATAAGATTAATAAATATAGATATAAATAAAAAGAGAATATTGTATCTTACTTCAAGAAGTTGCTAAGAAAACACTGAATTAAATGTAACTAGTGTAGGGTAATAATTATGTCAGCTATTTAATCTTCTGATTAAAACAGCTGACATAGCACGTTTATTGTTAATTATTTAATTACGAAACTTTCAAACCCAGATTTCTTTAACATATCTTTCTTAATATTGGCATTATTCAACTTGCTATATGTACCAGCAATTACACGAAACTTATTATTAGAAGAAAGAATAAATGCATCAAAACCTTTAGCTTTTAGGCTAGTTACTTTCTTATTGGCATTTTCTTTTGTAGTATAAGAACCAGCAACTACGCGGTAGTATGTTTTTGATGATGAAGTGGAAGTTGGTTTTACTTGAGGTTTTTCTGATTCTTTTTTCTTATTCAGTTCGTCAGTTAAAGAGTCAACTTTAGTATTTAATTCTTCTATTTGTTTATCATTATTTTCTAGTTTTGATTCTAGTTCTTTGATTTTAGTTCTGCTTTCTTCATCAACTTGGGGTTTGATTGTATCAGTTGGTGTTAAGCTGTCTTCATTAGATTGTTCAGTTTGATTAGTTAAGTTATCTGATGTAGTTTCTTCTTTTGGTTCATCTTTCTGGCAACCAGCAAGCACTAATGATAGTAGAATCATGCTAATTAATAATAATTTTTTCAATGTAATCTCCTCCTCGGTAGTATAGCACTTAAAATTTGTTATATAAAAATGCTATAGTATCTTTTGTTTTATAGTATAATCTTTACTATCTTAGATTATAGAGCAGATATATGTCGATTACAATATAATATTATAATTTGTTTTTGTTTTGTAATATGAAGGTAATGTATGAAGAAGTAAAAAATAGCTTTTATAAGTAAATGATTTGAGATATAATATTCTGTGGAACTAATATTATAAGTTGCTATTTACAATTTAATTGGAACATGGTTTAATATAATAAACAAGCAAAGCGTTAAAGTGGTAAAAAGTATTTATCAGCTTATTATCATAAAAGTAAAAATAATAATTAATACACATACATAAGGAGGAAATATGAAGAAATTAACGATTATTGATGGATATAAGTCTAACATGAGTTTAATGGAAACAGAAATCGCAATTAAAGAGACAAAAGATTATTTTGAAAAAGCGTTAGCAAAAGCTCTTAATTTAACAAGAGTATCAGCACCGCTATTTGTATTACCAGAAACAGGATTAAATGATAATCTTAATGGATTTGAAAGACCAGTAAGTTTTGATATACAAGAAACTGGTAAAGTTGCTGAGATAGTACATTCTCTAGCAAAATGGAAGAGAATGGCACTTCATCGTTATGAAGTGGAATCAGGAAATGGTATATATACTGATATGAATGCTATTAGAAGAGATGAAGAAATGGATAATCTTCATTCTATTTATGTAGATCAATGGGATTGGGAAAAAGTTATAGATAAAACTGATCGTAATGAAGAGTATTTGAAAGAAGTTGTAAAATGTATTTATGGTGCATTCAAAGATACAGAAAGTTATTTGTATGATAAATATCCTTTCCTTGGTAAGAATTTACCAGAGGAAATTAAATTTATAACAACTAGTGAACTTGAAGATATGTATCCAGAGTTACAACCTTCTGAAAGAGAGAATATGATCGCTAAAGAACATTATGCAGTATTTATCATGAAAATAGGTGGAGTACTTAAATCTGGGGAAAAACATGATGGAAGAGCACCAGATTATGATGATTGGGAATTAAATGGAGATATAGTATTCTTCAACCCAGTATTAGATAGAGCTTTTGAATTATCATCTATGGGTATTAGAGTAGATGAAGAATCTCTCGAGAAACAATTAGTGATAACTAATTCAGAAGAAAGAAAAGAACTTAAATATCATCAAATGATATTAAATAAAGAATTACCTTATACAATAGGTGGTGGAATCGGTCAATCTAGAATATGTATGTATTTCTTGAGAAAAGCACATATTGGAGAAGTACAAGCAAGTATCTGGTCAGAACAAATGATAAAAGACTGTGAAGCATCAGGAATAAAATTACTGTAATACTTATAAATAATAACAGAGACTAGGAAATCCAAAGTAATAATTGATTCATAGAAAATAAATATGACTATATGAAATATATTTAGTTACAAGTATAGATTTTTTATTTAGTCATAACCATTTCTATGAATTGATTAGTTAAACTTTGGATTTTTTTTATAAAAATACTCATAATTTATTAAATGTAACAAAAATAAGGTTATATCCTATAATAATATTATAAGTTGAATTAAGTGTATATTCAGCATAAGTATAATAATGTTGTCATAGGAGAGATGCATATGGATATGTTTGATTGTGGAATTTATTCTTTTGTAAATACCATTACTGTAGAAACAATTAGGTACTTTGCTAAAAATTCTTTCCAACATATTGACGTACTTTTGAGTCAAACACAAAATAGTGAAGTTACATTATATGACAATCTTAATAATGAACTGAAGAAACTATATAAGTCATTTAAAATTATTTATAATGACTTAGAAAAAGTCAATAGTGATACTAATATCTATTTTATGCTTAAAAAATTTTTGAAAACTAATGATAAATTTGTTATATTACTAGAAAGATTGAAGTTTGAAGGGTATAATGGCTATCCAGCTTTATATCAAGTAATATATCATATATTATATGAACAAATGTATATTAAAGAGATATTTAGACCTTTGATGTACACTCGTGATATACAGCCAAAAAACGTAGTAATTAATTCAGCTTTTAGAAAAATGAGTTTAGGAACTAATCCTATAGACTGCATTTACGGGCAATTATATTTTTGGAGTTTAATAGGAGCTGAGCATCCATCAATTATTATGAATATAAGTATTGATGAAACAAACCAATTGCCAATGAAAACAATTAATAAATTAAAGAATATTACAAAGAGATTTAACAATATTAATTATAACTTATCTGAGATTTATCCAAAGTTAAATAGCGACAATCTTAGTGATATACTTTATAAATTCGTAGAATTAAACAATGAGTTTATAACTTTACTCAATGAACTTGCGACAAATCCACAGTATATGCCTATAAATATGAAAAAACATTTACTAAAACTATTTTTTAATTTGTTGGAGCATATAACTTATGAACATATATATGCAAAAGATTTAATGAACAAAATAATAAAAAGTCAATACTAAATTTTAAAAAACCAAATATTACCATAATATCTACTTTTAATTTGTTTTAAAAAAGAGTATACTAATAACATATAATTTACAAGAAATGTTCTATATAACATATTATAGTTAAAGGAGATAATAGTTTTGTATAGAATGCGTATAGTTATTTTTCTAAATCATTACATATTTTTTTGAAATGATGTATATTCATTTCTTTGACAGGAGGACAAATATGATAAAAATAATGGCAGACTCAACTTGTGATTTATCAAAAGATATTATTGAAAAATATAATATTGGAATTGCGCCATTAACAATCAACATTGAAGGTAAAGTATATAGAGATAAAGTAGATATAACAGCAGATAAGTTTTTCACAATTATTGAAGAGTTGAAAGAGCCACCAACTACATCAATGCCTAACCCAACAGAATATCTTAAAGTAATTAATGATGCGATAGATGAAGGAAATACAAAGATATTATGTATATGTATGTCTAGTGGTACTAGTGGTTCTTATCAATCAGCAGTACTTGCAAAAGATTTGTTTTATGAAGAAAATGAAAATTCCGATATAAAAATATATGTAGTCGATTCTAAATGTATGAGTCATGGAAGTGGATGGCTCATTTTAAAAAGTGCTATGTTAAGAGAACAAGGAGCTACTTTCCAAGAGATAATTGATTTTAACGAGAAATATAAAACAAGTATTAAACATTTTTTATCAGTAGATGATCTTGACCATTTAATTAGGAGTGGAAGGCTTACTAATGCCAGTGCATTAATTGGGAAAATATTAAAAATAAAACCAATAATGTCTATGAAAAAAGGTCGAGGTTCAATAGTTGCCAAAGAAAGAGGAAGAAAAAAAGTCCTTAAACACTATGTAGATGAATTTAATAGAAGAATAGATAAACAACTTACTGATTTCATTATAATTGGATATACATCAGATATTAAATACGCAGAGAATCTTATTGAAAGAATAAAAAGAGATTCAGATTATGATGGTAAAATATATATAATGCAAATGGGAGTGGCGGTAGGAACTCATGTGGGTTTAGGTGCTATCTCTATGTTCTTTGTGGAAAAAGGTCATGAAAAAGATAATTTATTAGTTAATAGAATGCACAATATAGTAGATAAAACTAATGATTTAATAGATAAGATTAAGAAAAATTAATTTGTATTAGCAGATACAATATTATAGCTATAATAATAATTAGACTATAAATTTGGGTCTTATGGATAAAAATATATTATCCATAAGACCACTTTAGATTTTACAATGTTATTTGTAAAATGATTAATTTATATATCATGTTTAAGTGTTTATAAAGAAGTTCTTGTATCACAGTACTCACATTTATATTCTTTTTTATGGGCATTTACTAAAGTAAAAGTAATATCTTCATTTTTTTCAATAGTAGTTACGCATCTTGGATTTTTACATGTTAAAATACCAACAACTTTTTCTGGAATAGAAAGCTTGATTTTATTAACAACTTCTTCGTTTTCTATAATAGTTATTGTTAGATTAGGATCAATCAATCCAAGAACATCTAAATTCAAATCAATTACATTATCTATTTTTATTAAATCTTTTTTACCTAATTTATTAGAATGAGCATTTTTAATTAAAGCAGTGGTACAGTCAGCTTCATCTAGCTTTAGTTCTTTGAAAATCTTATATCCTAGCCCAGCTTTAATGTGGTCAATTACGATTCCTTTTTTAATACCATTTATTTTAAGCAATATTATCCCCTCCCAATAATTTTATAATAAGTGCCATACGGACAAACATACCATATTTCGCTTGATTAAAATATACAGATCTTTTATCATTATCAATTTCACTACTTATTTCATCTACTCTTGGAAGTGGGTGAAGAACTATCATATCTTCTTTTGCATGTTGCAATTTATTATTATCTAGTATGTAATATCCTTTTAATCTTAGGTATTCTTCTTCATTAAAAAAACGTTCTCTTTGGATACGTGTCATATATAGAATATCTAATTCTGGGATTGCTTCTTCAAGACTGGATGTTTGATAATATTCATGATGAATAAGTTCGTCTGTAATATAAGATGGAATTTCAAGCTCTGGGGGAGAGATAAAAACAAATTTCATATTAGAGTATCTTGAAAGTGCTTTCACTAAAGAATGAACAGTTCTTCCAAATTTTAGATCACCACATAAACCTATAACATTATTAGAAATAGTTTTTTTATAAGATCTAATTGTTAATAAATCTGTAAGGGTTTGGGTAGGATGTTGATGACCACCATCACCTGCGTTGATAACAGGAATATTAGAGTATTTAGAAGCGAGTTTGGGAGCGCCTTCTTTTGGATGTCTCATAACTGCAATGTCAGAATAACACCCAACAGTTCTTATTGTATCTGCGATACTTTCGCCTTTTGATACAGATGAAGAATTAGGTTCTGAAAAACCAATAACTTGACCTCCAAGTCTAAGCATGGCTGCCTCAAAACTAAATCTTGTGCGTGTAGATGGTTCATAAAATAGTGTTGCTAGAAGTTTACCTTTACAAATATCTAAGTATTTTTCAGGATATTTGATAATAGAGTCAGCTAGAGTAAAAATCTCCTCTAATTCATTAAGTGTAAAATCATTGGGTTCAATTAAGTGTTTTCCCTTTAACATTATATTTCCTCCTTTTTAGTATCACTGTACTAGATTAAAGGTGGCTACTATTTAATTAGTCTCTCTTGGACTATTTAACTACCTATCTTAGTTAGAATAACATGGTTATAATTAATAGTCAAGTATAAAAATAAAAGACACCATAAAGGTGTCTTAAGTAGTAAATTCGGTCATTGAATGATCCAGTTCTTTCACTACATTATTAAGATTATCAGATTCTTTTAAAATAGCTTTCTCGCCTTCACTAACTTGATTTATTTCTTTAGTAATACCGTTAACTGAACTAATTGTAACG
The DNA here is from genome assembly GCA_025210515.1 of Vallitalea sp. Taxonomy (GTDB): domain Bacteria; phylum Bacillota; class Clostridia; order Lachnospirales; family Vallitaleaceae; genus Vallitalea. The sequence goes on from JAOARM010000038.1 coordinate 7,046, forward strand.
GTCATTTCTGAATTAGTTTTTAATATAGCTTCTTCCATCTCACTACTAGCTTTAGCTTGATTTGCGGCTAATAATGACATATCGTTAGAAGCTTTTAAAATAGTTTCCATAGATGATATAACTTTTTGTATCTTATTAGCTGTTGATGAAGAATGCTTATTAGTTTCATTGGAAAGCTTAGAATTATCTAAAATCATTTCATTAACTTTTTCTAATTCAGTTATGATGGATTCGGATAGTTGAGAAACATTATCAGCTTCTTTATTAGTTTCTTCGGATAATAGTCTAATTTCTTCAGCTACTACAGCAAATCCTTTTCCAGCTTCTCCAGCTCTTGCGGCTTCAATAGATGCATTAAGTGCTAATAAATTAGTTTGTGATGCAATATTAGTTATAGTAGTAACAAATTGTTGTATATTTTCAATTTGATTAGTAAGTACATCTGCTTTTCGTATTAGACTATCTGAAGAATCTACTACCTGATTAGATAAGTTAAGAGTAGAATTAACATATTCTACTATTTCATTGGCATAATTAGTGGCAATATGTACTTGCTTGGCAACATTATCACTTTCAAGTGCAGCATCATTGGAACCTTGTGATATTGAATGAATTCCATCCAATACTTCTTGAGTTTGTTGTCCTAACTCATTTACTTGCAAGATAACACTATTAACATATTCCTCTACATTGCTAATGTTTTTCCCAGACGAATAAATAATGTCATTAAATTTTTCAATACTACCTTTTATATTATTATTTGTATCTGACATAGTTACATGATATTTTTCCATAAAAGTATTAAGTACAGTTTTAATTTGTGAAAGTTCGTCATTAGAAATATCTTTGAAACGATATGTAATGTCAAGATTTTCTCCTACGTTTTTAATATCATTTACTAATTCTTTTAGTGGAATAATAATAGAAAGACTTGTTCCAAAACTAATTATTATAGCAAATATAACTACTAAAATAGTAGAAGCAATTGTAGTAATAATTGATAAATTAACACTATTAAAATAAGTATTTTTATTGGATTCGGCAGTTTCTTCACTATATTTTACAATGTTTTCAATTCCTGAAATTACCTTATCAGCTTTTGCTTTTGTACCTTGTTCATTTAAAAATTTTATAATTTCTTTGTCTCTTTTACCAGCTCTTAATTCTTTTGCAAGTTTTTGAATAACTATTTCATAATCAGCAAAGGCAGTTTTAACTTCTGTTAATAATGCTTTATTTTCATCTGTATTTGCAGTCATTTCATAATCATTTAATGAATTAGTTACATTATGACAATTATCAAGCATAGCTTGAATAAATTTTTCATCACCTGTTGTAGAACGATAAAAGTTAATAATTATTTGATGCATATAGAAGTTTGCTTTATCGGCAGTTATAATGCCGTTAGTTCCTTCATTAACAATTTTAGATACTTGGTGATTACGATGTCTATTATTATTAATTTGTACAAATGACATACTGCAATAAATTGTTGTGAATAAAATAACGATAATTAGTAATCTGTTTCTTATACTTATTTTTCTCAAGAAATTAAAATTCATTTTTTTGTTCTCCTCTAGTCTAGTGCAGTTATAATAGAATATTGAATAAAATTATACAATAACTATGAAGTATTAACAATGTTTTTAGCAAAAGTTGGTTAAGAAATAATACAGGAGTACTATATTAAGTTAATATAGTACTCCTAAAGTCCTATTTATTGTCTGCCCAAAATTATATGTTGAAATATCTAATAATAATTGTGTAATAATCATTTTTTTATGATTAGTATCTTATTATTATATAACACACATAGAAACTCTATTTCGACCGTTTTCTTTTGCATTGTATAGATTATCATCAGCTATTTTAATTAATTCATTACTAGTTAAGTTACATTGTTCACAATGTATAGCACCAACGCTTACAGTAAATTTAATTGTTTCATTTTCGTATTGTATTAAGTGATCAAGATTTTTTCTAATTTTATTAGCTATATTTTTTGCTTCTTCCTTAGTTTTATTTTTAGTAACAAAGATAAATTCCTCTCCTCCGAATCGACCTGTTAAATCTTCTTCTTGTGCTAAAGAGCTAGTTATTTTTCCAACCTCTATTAAAACTTTGTCTCCTGCAACATGTCCAAATGTATCATTAACGAATTTAAAATGATCTAAATCAAACAGTATAACTGTTATACTAAAATGGTGTAAATTAGCATCAATAATTAATTGTTCATATGATTCTATGAAAGATGCTCTATTCATTAATCCTGTAAGATTATCAAATTTAGATAGATCAATTATCTCATTTTTCATAGTTATAACTTTGCTATAAAAATATACAAGAGGAATGGAAGTCAATAATGAAATAATTGTAGATGCTGATAAAGCAATAAAATTAGAAAGTAAATATGAACGACTAATAGTTAGGCTAATAATTAAATTAGTTATCCCTACTGACATTGTACTGCTAATAAACCAAATTATAAATATTATAAACCATAAAGGTTTGTTTTTCATTCTATCTATTATCATATCTATCATCTCCAATGATTATAAAACATTATTAAAACTGTTAGTACATTTACATTTTACAAATTTATACATAAAATTATACATTGAAATATATAATAAGTAAACTTATAGTTTAATAGTATCTATAATCTATACTTTAAAAAATATCAAATTCTAGATATTAATTATATTTGAAAAAATTAGACTCTAATATTATAATTGTAAACAAGATTGTTATACAGGAGGTAATAATGTGAAGCAATCAAATAAATATATTTATTACATAATAGATATAGTGACAATTATAATATTCTATTTTGCCTTTATATATGAATCGGCAAAAGGAAGTAGATATAATATACTAATTGTTCTAATTATAATATACTTAGTATTAGCTATATTAGAAAAGTTTGTTGTTAGAAAAACAGGAATTATAAGTTTAATATTATTATTAAAAATAACTTTATTAATAGTTATTGAACTTAATTCAAAATTTGCTATTAATTATTTTTTACATGCAATATATTTACTAATCATTATAGAAGCAACTATTTTACTTAGTACAAGAACTAGTATTATAATTAATATTATTGCTTTTGCGATATCTATGTATAAATTTCTTAATCTGGTAACTATTAGTAGAAGTATATCCAATATAGCACAGATGTTTCTTTTTATACTTATTAATTCTCTTGTAATAGTAATAATGGAATTTGCAAAGTACCATGTGCAAGAAAAGAAAAAAATTGATTGTCTATATATGGAATTACAAGATGCACATAATAGACTAAAAAACTATTCAAATAAAATAAAAGAATTAACAGTTATGGAAGAAAGAAATAGAATCGCAAGAGACTTACATGATACTCTTGGACATGATTTAACAGGGCTAATTATGCAACTTGAAATGACAAGCTCAGTAATAGATGATGATATTCAATTGTCAAAAGAATTTATAGATAATTCAAAAACTACTGCAAGAGATAGTTTAATAAAAGTACGAAAAATAGTAGAAGCTTTAAAAGAGGATAGTTATATAGATACAGATAAAGATAATATGTTGAAGTTGATTGATGAGTTCTCTTATAAAACAGGTATTGAAGTTAATTATACAGTTGAAGGTGAAAAAATAGCTTTGCCGCCAGATATATCAATAACATTATATAGAATAATACAAGAAGCTATGACCAATGCAGTAAGACATGGTAAAGCAAATATCATTAATGTTAGTATTAATTATCAAATTGATTTAATTACATTTCATATTATTGATAACGGAATAGGATGTATGAATATTACTGAGGGATATGGGTTAAAAGGAATGAAAGAAAGAATTGAAATGATAGGAGGAAATATAACTTATAGTGGTAAAGACGGATTTGAAATTGAAGGGAAAATTAGAATAAGGTAGGAGATAAAATGATTAATGTTTTATTAGTTGACGATCAAGATATATTGCTCCAAGGATTAAGTATGATTCTTGGAAAAGAAGAAGATATACATATAGTTGGTGCAGTTAAAAATGGTGAAGAAGCAGTAAATAAATGCAAGTGCTGTAATATAGATGTTGTTTTAATGGATATTCGTATGCCTATAATGAATGGAGTAGAGGCTACAAAATTAATATTAGAAAATAATAAAGATATTAAAGTAATTATACTAACTACCTTCAATGATGATGAATATATATTTGATTCTCTTAAATACGGCGCATCTGGATATTTATTAAAAGATGCCATGCCAAGAGAAATATCTAATGCAATTCGTACAGTTAATGAAGGAGGAACATTGATTAATCCTTCCATAGCAACAAAAGTTATGGATAGGTTTAAAGCTATAAGTAATGAGACAACTAATAATAAATCTTCTAAAGAAGTAGAGCTACTAACTAAAAGAGAAAAAGAAATCTGCATTTTATTAGCACAAGGTAAGAACAATAAGGAAATATCAGAATCATTATTTCTAAGCGAAGGAACAATAAAAAATCATATAACTAATATCTTAGGAAAGTTGAATCTTAGAGATCGAACTCAATTAGCAATTTTTTCAGTGAAGAATATAAAATAATTAATTAAAAAATATAAAGGGATGAAATAAATGTTTAAGGAGAAAATAGCTTATATCATTGCTATGATTATAATTATTGCATTAAGAAACAATAATATAGGTATTTATGGTGAACAAAAAGAGTTTAACTATGAAATAGATAATAGTGAGCTTAGTGTGTTATTTAGTGATAGTAATAACAGGTTAAAAATAAAGTTTGGTTATGGAGGAGTTAATTCATTATATGGTATACAAGAAATTACATATTTGGAGTTAGATAGTGAAATAGCATTAAAATCATTAAAGTCGTGTACTGATTGGATTGGACCATATATTATTAAAGATTTATCGAATAAAAGCGAAGATATAAAACCAAGATTTACTGGAGGTTGGCACGGTTCAGATGGTGGTGGAAGTGGTGAAGTTACTGCATTAACAAGTGATCCTCTAATTTATTGCAATAATAAACTAATATCATTAGCCAAAAATAAAACTAGTAAAGAAATTAAAATTGTAGTAACAAATTTGATATATGCATATAACTCTAATGAACCAGTATTGGAAGAAACACATACATATATTATAAAAGATAGAGAAATCTATATAGATGTAAGAGGAAATGCCTTAAAAGATATTGAAATAAGTAAGTATTATGGTTTGCAATCTCAAAATAGCCTTTGGGATGGATATGTTATATATCATTATATTAATAATACATCAATGGAATACACAATAAATGAATCAAGTAATTCTATGCCCAAAAAAGATAATATTGTTAAAGAATTTGAATTGTTAACTCAAGATAGGAAGTATAAATTATTAGTTGGATTAGATACTAATTATGGCTTAGGGAAGTTTGAAAATTTGAAAGAAAATTTATCTACATGTTTTACGAGTGATTATGGTAAATCTTATTTTAATTTAATAAATGGGAAAAAATGTAGAATGGAAAAAGGAGAATACTTTAGTTGGAGAGGTTATTATAAATTTATTAGTGAAACCAAAGAATAATAAGATAATATAATTCATTTAAGATTAAGATGCTAATTTTAGTATTTAAAATTATTTTTTAATCCTCTTAAAACACGTTGTATTCTTAAATATAATAATAGTGCCAAAAGTCATGGTTACATTATGACAATTGATACAAGAAATTATATATTAATTACGTTATAGTATATACAGAAGTAATTATATAACGAGAGGTGAACTATTATGAAAAAAATGAAAATAATAATTGGAGTTACAGTTTTATTAACAATGTTAACAGCATGTTCTACGGAAGGGTTAGAGATATATAATGATGCGTCAATAAAAACTTCTAACGAATCAAAAGGTAAAACATCATGTAAGATAAACATGGATATTGATTTTAATACTGATGATTTGACACTAGAAGAAATAAGACAACTTAATTATGCAAAGAAAATGATTTTTGAAATAACATCTAGCTATGATTCATCTAAGGGTAAGGTAGCATCTGATATATACTTAAATTTGGGTGGAGTTGGAATGGATTCTAACTACTACAGAAATGGTAATGAAGGATATGTTAAAATTCCTGTATTAAATAAATATATAGATATAGATGAAGGCAAGGAAATAGTTAATACTAAAGAATATGGAAGCTTTTTTTCAACAATAGAAGAAAGCTGGTTAGAACTTCTAGAAGAAGATGATGTTGTAAAAGGTGAGAATACTATTATTGATACAGAAGAAGGTCAAGTAAAAGCTACTATTGTAACTATTAATATAAATGAAGCACTTTTGAAAAAATATGCTGAGAAAATAACATATATATTAATGGATTCTGACATAATTAACAAAATTGTTGATGTCAATTATGACAGTGCTCATAAGGAAAAATTAAGAGAAACATTAACTCGTACACTTAAGAAAATTCAATTTGAAGATTTTAAAACATTAGCTTATATTGATTTTGATGGTTATCTAATTAAAGAAGAAATATCTATGAGAATGAAGATGGCTGATGCCAATAAAGGTGAGCCATTGGCTATGAGTATTTCTATTACAAACGAAAATTGGGATATTGGTAAAGAACAGAATATAGAAATCCCAGAAATTAAAGAACAGCTAATCAAAATAGAAGAACTGAAAAACATGGATAATATTTTTGAACTAAAATAAGAAGGAGTAGTGATTAATGGAATTATTAAAAGTTACTAATCTAAAAAAATATTTTAAAGATATAAAAGCAGTTGATGATATATCATTCTGCATAAACAAAGGGGAAATACTAGGTTTATTAGGACCAAATGGAGCAGGTAAGTCAACTACAATATCAATGTTATCAACTTTGATGAAACCAGATGGTGGTCTTATTGAGTATAAAGGTGATAATATAGTTAAAAAACCATCATCTATACAACCTAATCTTGGTTATGTTCCTCAAGAAATTGCTTTATATAAAACTCTATCTGGAAGAGAAAACTTAGAATTTTGGGCAAGAGCATATGGATTAAAAGGGAAAAAATTAAAAAAACGAATAGATGAAGTTTCAGAGATTATAGGTATAACAAAGCGACTGAAAAATAAAGTGGAGAATTACTCAGGTGGTATGCAAAGAAGATTAAATATCGGTGCAGCTCTTTTGCATGAACCAGAGCTTATTATAATGGACGAGCCAACAGTTGGAATTGATCCACAATCTAGAAAACATATATTAGATACAGTACTTGAACTTAATAAAAAAGGAATGACAGTCATATACACAAGTCATTATATGGAAGAAGTAGAATATCTATGTAATAATATTTGTATTATGGATAATGGTAAAATAATTGCAAAAGGCTCTAAAGAAGAATTAATAAAATCAATACAGAGTGAAAAAATTATTAATATTAAAGTAGATAATGTAACGGATGAATTATTAAACGTTATTAAAACTATAGAAGAAGTTTCAGATATTACTTGTGATAATAATGCAATCGCTGTAACGGTAAGCAATAGTAAAACTTCATTTAACAAAATAATAGATGTGTTAAGTAAAACAGACGTTAGCATTAATAGTGTGGATATTAATGAGCCTAATCTAGAAACTGTATTTTTAAATCTAACAGGTAAAGCTCTAAGAGATTAATTATAGTAGGAAATATGTTTGCAAAAGAGAAAGAAGTACTAAGTAGAAGGAAGTGAAAATGTGAAGCTTAGATATATCATCTTAAAAGATATAAAAAAAATTATATATGATAAGAAGCTATTGGCAGTTATTGTTGTAATGCCTATTATCCTTATGACTATATTAGGATTTTCTCTAAGGAATATGTTCGGAGTTTCTGAAGGCTCTGTTGGAGGAATTAAAGTTGCAGTTGTAAAAAACTATCAAGTTGATGAAGATATAATAAGATTTAAAAGTATAATCAATAATAGTATGATGTCACTCGATGATAAAACTAAAAAAACTATAATCGATGAAATGCCAAATGTTAATGGTGATAAAATTCTCTTTGATTTTCTTGATTCCGATGACATTCAAAAAATATTAGATTATACAGTAGTAAAAGAAATAAAAGCTCGTGAAATGTTAAGTTCAAAAGAAGTTGATGCTGTTATTATTGTTCCACAAGATTATGTATATAATACATATATGAATTATATGATGCCAGTTAGAAATAAAGTTCAGATTGATATTCTGAAAAACTCGGATAATAACTTTAAAGGAAGTTTAGTTCAGGGACTTGTAAATAGTTTTATACAGGTTATGAATAATTATTGCTTAAACAGAGAGGTTTTTATTAATCAAGTGACTAAGTATGATAATCTACAGTTAGCTATTAATGGAATGTCATACTTAATGGATGAATTTAATGACAATCTAGAAATAAATGCTATATCAGTTAATAATATTAACGTAGAGAAAAAGAAAAATATAACAAGCTTTCAGTATTATGCAGCAGCAATTATGGCTATGTTCTTGCTATATAGTGCTAGTACAGGAGGTAGGTTTCCTTTAGAAGAAGTAAAAGACATTACATTACCAAGAGAAAGAGTAGCAGGAGTTGGCAAATTAAAAATATTAGCAAGCAATTTTTATATGATGGTTATCTTATGCTGTATACAATCTATTATAATGATAGGATATTCAAAATTAATTCTCAACATTAACTGGGGTGATATGAAGCTTATATTATTTACAGTACTTGTAACAAGCTTTGCTGTTGGAGGAATAGGAGTACTTATTTCTGTTCTAACTTTAGTAACAAAAGATTACAAGATTGCTAATTTGTTTGAGTTTGGAGTTATACAGTTTATGGCACTTATCGGAGGTAGTTTTGTACCAGTAGAAGTGTTACCAAAAGTTATTCAAAAATTGTCACTGTTTTCTATTAATGGTGTAGCTATTAAAATGTATACAAATATTATGAGAGGAGTCCCATTATCTGGTTTATTAAATTATGCACTGATTTTAGTTGGTATGGGAACCTTGTTTATTACAGTAGCTACTATTATTGCTAATAGAAAGGGGGCAATATAAATGTTTGCTGTATTTAAAGTTAAATTATTAGGATATAAAACACAAATACCAATATTACTTGGATTTATAGTGATGATGCTTGGATTAACTTATGTTTTTGGATCCTCGTTTTCCGCAGGTAGTTATAAAGCAAGAGTATATATTGTGGATAATGTAAAAACAAATGAAAGTAAGCTGTTAATAAATGAGTTTTATAAGAATGATTCACTTAATATTAAGATTACCTCTTACGACGAAGCAGTAAGTAATATTGAGAATTCAAGAGGTGTTGGAGCAATTATAATTGATAAGAAAATAGACAAGTTACAAGTATCTTTTATGAAGATAATGGATACTAATGAAACTATAACAGTTAGTAATATAATTATGTCTACTACTAGAGCTTATCAAAATGATGTTTCATTAGTAGATACCACATATAATTATCTACATGAAAATAATATTAATGTAGACATTAAAGAATTAGAAGAAAACTCAATAAATGAAATTAATAAACTAAGACAGAATAAAACTTTCTATAATACAAAAGCTTCCTTTATCAATGGAAGTAATAATAACTATGATACTAGAAAGCATTCACTTGCAGGCTTTGCTTTGTTTTTCTCTATGTTTATGGTGTTCTTTGGAATAGGTACTATTATAGATGAAAAAAACAATCATGTTTGGCAACGTCAACTAGTATCTCCAATAAAAAATGCTTCAATAATGTGTGCTAATATGCTTGCTACGATTATTATTGGTTTTATCAATATTCTAGTAATGGTATATGCAGGAAAATATTTATTTAATATATCATGGGGAAAAACTAATATTGGAATATTATTAGTACTTGTAACATTCATATTTGCAGTATCTTGTTTGGGACTGTTTATATCATCATTCTTGAAAAATCAACAACAATTATCTTCAATTGCTCCTGTAATTATTGTCAGTACATCTATGCTAGGAGGTACTATGTGGCCTCTTGAAATGATACAATCAAAAGTATTATTGTTTTTAGCAGATTTGACGCCTCAAAAATGGGCGTTACAAAGTATAGAAAAAATGATAATGTACGGTGGAGGTATTGAAGTAACTATTAAGCCTATCATTGTTCTGCTATTAATGGGATTAGTTTACCTTACATTAGGAGTTAAGTTAATAAAAAGATAATAAATACTAGGGCTATATATTTGCTATATCATGAATATATTTAATCAGTATATAGCCTATAATCTATTGAGAAATATTGTTTGATTTCTTATCTTGAGATTTTTTAATTAAAGCTGAACCATGTCCCATTGGGCATATTTGACACCAACTTCTTGGTTTGAAAAAAACGCCAATTACTATACCAACTATAAATGACATTAGCATAAAACGATAAAACACTTTGGCAATAACTACAAAATGAAAACCATGATTAATAATTGCATAAGAAAGTACACTACTAAAGACTGTTAACATAATAATTAATAAAATGTTTTTCGCTCTGTTAGTTCTTAACCATTTTGGAAGTGTATGACCTAATGATATTTTACTAAGAAACTTTCCTAGAAATGAACCTCTAGGGCAATACTTAGCACAATGAACTTTTCCTCTTCCTTTAATAGCAAGATAAAGAGGCATTCCCATACATACCATTCCTAATATGCCAAATCGTATATCAATAATCCCCAGTACGAAGAAAGTAATTATAATAATATAGCTCCATTCCATATGACTTTTTGTTTTATTTGATTTCATTTTCACTACTCCTTTATAATAAATATTGATATCTATATATTATTATATTCAAATATATGAATATGTCAACTATAAAAATAAAAAAGTAGCTGACGTATTGAAAATATACTGTACGTCAGCCTTCTTTTTATAATAATTATATATTGTTAATAATTTCTTCATGAACAGTTGATAAGTTATTATAAATGCCTTCTAGGTTGTGGATAATTCTATAATTCATGTCATTTTGAATAGTTAGTTTATCTTTCAATGCATAATCAAAATTTAATTCTACACTATAATTCATATTATTATTCTCAAAATGTGTTCCATAAGTTTCTAATAATTCAGTTACAACTTTCATCTGATTACATATATTTTTATCAATATCTAAATCATTATAATCAAGTATAGTATAATTGATATCGTATATTAGATGAGTAATATTATTACAGCAGGTAATAATAGTTTTTAATGACCTATTATAGTTAATTTTAGTTGGTAGGTGTAGCTTATCTTTAAAGTTATATTCTTTTTCTTTATCAAGTAGTAAATGATAAGTGGAATCTATATCACTAAATATATGGGTTAAAACGGGTTTTTCATTTGCGATAGCTTGCATATTATTAGTATATATTCCTTCAAGAATATTATTAATATTACTTGTCATTGAGTGTAGAATATATGAAATTCTTTTAACCTCCATTTTTTTATATGAAAAAAGAGAGAATAAGAAGTTATATAATATAGCTACCAAAACACCTGTACTAAGTGCAGCAATTCTTACTTGAAAAGTTAAATATGCACTAGGTAGTCCTGAAGCATCCATCTGAACATATTGGGTCATATATATAGATGTAAATAATGCTACAGCTGATATAACTTTCCAATTGATTTTTAAGCAAACAAATAGGGTAACAGTAATTGATAAAGCAACTGTCCATATGTTAATACCAAATAAGGTAATTATAATTGCTGTACATATCGCACCAAGAATAGTAGCAGATATTTGATTAAAACCACTTCTAATTCCTGTTAATGTAACTGGCTCAAGAGTTAGTAATAGACCGAATAATAGTGAAATCATATCTTTTTTTAATAATGGGCTATAAGAAGCTATAGCATATACAGTTATAACTGATAGAAATGATTTAAGTATATATAATCTAGAATCGAATAACCAAGCTTCTTTTTTTAAACTAAATAAATTCAATAGTTTCCTCATATAAGTTGTCTCCTTTAAGTTGTATATCTTATTTATGTGCTATTATACTTTATATCAAACAGATAAATTTTACAATAATTTTTTTGGGTTTTTAACCGAACGTTTTATAGTAAAATCATATATATGTTCACAAAGGTTGTTTTGTGATATAATATTCATTGACCAAGAAGAGAAAGTGGAGGAATAATTATGTTAAATGATGTTAAAGAAGTACTTGTATCAGAAGAAGAAATTGCTTCTAAAGTATTAGAACTTGCTAATAAAATATCTACAGATTTTGAGAACAAAGAATTAGTTGTAATAGGTGTATTAAAAGGAGCTAATGTATTTGTTGCAGATTTAATAAGAAAAATATCAATTCCTATTGAACTTGACTTTATGGCAATTTCAAGTTATGGAAGTTCAACGGTAAGTTCTGGAGTAGTAAAAATACAAAAAGATTTAGATGCAAGTATTGAAGGAAAGTATGTATTAGTTGTAGAAGATATTATTGATACAGGACTAACTCTCAGTTATTTAACAGAGAATCTAAAATCAAGAGGTGCAAAAGAAATAGCTATATGTACTCTTTTAGATAAACCTGAAAGAAGAAAAGCACATATTGATGTTAATTATAAAGGCTTTAATATTCCAGATGAATTTGTAGTAGGATATGGTATTGACTATGCAGAAAGATATAGAAATCTACCATTTGTAGGAATATTAAAAGAAGAAACTTATCAATAATAATAAAATGCAGTTTCAGAAGCAGGAGAAAATATGGAATTTATTAAGAAAATTATAGATAATGAATTATATGCAAGGCTTATTAGATATGGATTGATTGGTGGATTAACAACTGTAGTTAGTTTAGTAGTTTATTGGATATTTTTATATCCATTGAATTTTAATCCAAATATAGCTAATATAATATCTATTATTTGTGCAGTTATATTTGCATATATAGCTAATAAAAAATATGTTTTTAGAAGTAAGTGCAATAATATTAAAGAGGTATTTATAGAAGCACTTAGCTTTTTTTCAGCTAGGGCTGTTACTATAGGATTTGAGATATTAGGTATATTTATTTTATATAGTTATTGTAAGCTAGATGCCATGTTTTCAAAAATTGTTACAACTATTATAGTAATTATACTTAATTATATCTTTTCAAGATTTATTACATTTAAAGATGCATTAGTATCTACAGATTAATAAGTAATTAATATATATTATTTAAGGGCATGTCCAACAAAATTTATTGGACAGCCCTTTTGTTATTATGAATGTTCCTTTAATACAATGCCTTCATTTCTTTCAGTAATATGTCTAATTGACCATTCATTTTGTAAAAGTAATACAGGATTATTATTTTTATCTTCCACTAACATAGAATCCATTGTTAGTGAGAAGTTTCTAGCATCAAAATCTTCCATTTCAACCCAACGTATAAAACGATAAGATAATGGTTGCTTAGATATCTCAACTCCGTATTCATTTTTAAGGCGATATTCTAATACTTCAAATTGTAGCACGCCAACTACACCAATGATTAATTCTTCAACACCAATGTTAGGACGTTTAAATACTTGAATTGCACCTTCTTCTGATAATTGTGTAACGCCTTTTATAAACTGTTTTCTTTTAAGTGAATTAGTTGTTGATATTCTGGCAAAATGCTCAGGAGCAAATTGAGGAATACCGTCATATTGTATTTTAGATTGGTCTTCACATAATGTATCCCCTATATTAAATATTCCAGGGTCGTGTATGCCAATAATATCACCTGGATAAGCAGTATCAACAATAACACGATCTTGCGCTACAAATTGTTGAGGTTGTGCTAATTTTACTTTTTTATTTTTCTGAACATGATTAACTGTCATTCCTTTTGAAAATTTACCAGAGCAAATTCTTAGAAATGCAATTCTATCTCTATGAGCAGGATTCATATTTGCTTGTATTTTGAATATAAATCCAGAGAAATTCTCTGATTCTGGGCTAATCTCACCTAATGAACTACTACGTGGTTTTGGCGGAGTAGTAATCTCTAAGAAAGATTTTAAGAATGGCTCCACACCAAAATTAGTTAAAGCACTTCCGAAAAATACAGGAGTTAACTCTCCACTAAGAATTTCATCTAGATTATAATCATCTCCAGCAATATCTAACAATTCAATATCACTAAGTAATTGTTCATGAAGAGATGAACCAAGAATATCACTAAATTTCTCATCAGTTACATCACCAGTTGTTGATTTTGCAATAGATTGTCCATGATTTCCATCGTCAAAAAGTTCTACTTGACTTTTATGACGATTAAAAACACCTTTAAAATTCTTTCCAGAACCTATAGGCCAATTCATAGGACAAGATTTAATTCCTAGCACTTTTTCAATATCTTCAAGTAAGTCAAAAGGGTCTTTTCCCATACGATCCATTTTATTAATAAATGTAAAGATAGGAATACCTCTCATTTTACATACTTGAAATAATTTTTTCGTCTGATCTTCAACACCTTTTGCACAGTCAATAACCATAACAGCACTATCAGCAGCCATTAGAGTTCTATAAGTATCCTCACTAAAGTCTTGATGACCTGGAGTATCGAGAATATTAATACAAAAATTGTCATATTCAAATTGCAATACACTTGAGGTAACAGAGATTCCTCTTTGTTTCTCAATTTCCATCCAATCTGAAACAGCATGTTTACTTGAACGTCTTGATTTAACTGAACCTGCAGAACGAATTGCTCCACCATATAAAAGAAATTTTTCTGTTAAGGTAGTTTTCCCTGCATCTGGATGTGAAATGATGGCAAAAGTTCTTCTTCTTCTTACTTGATCTACAAAGCTAATATTTTGTTCGGTCATTTATTATCTTCCTTTATTTTAATTTTATAAAATATGTCTCAAAACTTTCAGCATTAAAAAAATGTATTATATTGAACAACCCTGTTAATATTATTGATATTATACATTAAGTTTATAACTGTAAATTGTTTTAATAAATTTATTATACTAGTATGCATTTTAATGTCAATAACATAATAAATTTTTTAGGTAAATATTGACAATATCAATAAATAGAGTTACAATATTGGATGAAAATGAAATCCATTATCATTACAAAGGAGGGAAAAATGAAGAAAAGTATTTTATTAGTTAATTATGGCTGTTCTACAAAAGAACAATTTAATAAAATTATTATTGATTTAGTAACTATATTGGAGAAAAAATATAGTGATTATAACATTTCATATGCTTTCTTATCTAAATTTATGAGGAATAAGCTATTAGAAAAAGAGAATATATATGTGGATTTGATTGATGAAAAGATACAGAAATTAAAACAAGATAGTACAACACATATAATAATTCAGCCAATATTAGTTGTTCCTGGTAGTGAATTTAATAAAATAGAAAATATTGCACTTAGAGAAAGTAGTATAGTTAATATTAAAATAGGGAAAACACTTTTACACAATAAGGAAGGTTTTAGAGAAGTAGATATCTTGATGAAGAATTATACATCAACTACTCTAGATCATAACCAATCAATTGTATTAATGGGTCATGGGTCAGCTGATAGTTCGCAAAAAATGTATATAGACTATAAAGAATATATTAAAAATAAAAATGATAAAATTTATTTTGGGACATTAGAAGCAAAACCCGATATAGAAGATATAATAATTGATTTACAGAAAGACAGCATTAATGAAGTTCATTTACATCCTTTTTTATTTGGATGCGGAGTACATACAATAAAAGATATGCTTGGAGAAAATAATAATTCATGGAAATCTAAATTAGAACAAGCAGGAATAAAAGTAATAGGTCATGGGAAAGGGATTAGCGAGTATGACACATATATAGAGTTGATGGTGGATAAAATAAATGCTCTAGTAACAGATTATTAAGCTAATCTAACATAATGCTATGCAAATATGAGTGGAAAAATGGAGGAAAACATAATGAAAAAACTAACAATTGTATTAACCTTGATTATAGTAAGTATATTGGCTTTTACTGGTTGTGATAACAAAAATGATGGAGAAGAAAGTAAACAAACAAGTAATGAAGTAAATAATGAATCAAGTAACGAAGATAAGAAAGAAGAAAGTAGAGAAGTGAATAGTGATACTAGCAGTGATAAAAGTAGC
Source organism: Vallitalea sp. (assembly GCA_025210515.1). Classification (GTDB taxonomy): domain Bacteria; phylum Bacillota; class Clostridia; order Lachnospirales; family Vallitaleaceae; genus Vallitalea. The sequence continues at coordinate 23,176 of JAOARM010000038.1, forward strand.
GATACTATTGAAGTAGTAGATGCTTTTGGAGATACAGTAACACTTAAAAAAAATCCTAAAAATGTAGTTTGCCTATATAACTCATACTTGGATTTATGGTATGAAGCAGGTGGAGAAGTAGTAGGTCGTATTAGTACTAAAGGAGAAGTACCAGAAGGAGCAGAAGATGCCACTATAGTTGGTACAATGTCAAAACCTGATATGGAAAAAATAGTAGCTCTTCAACCAGAATTAGTTATTATAACAGGTAATCATACGCAGTCTGAGTTTATTGATTTATTAAAACAAAATAATATTCCTTATTATGCAGTAAGCTATACGAATTTACAAGAGTTTCTAGATGTGTATAAAGTGTTTACTACGCTAACTGCACATGAAGAACTATACGAAGAAAAAGGTGTTAAGATAGAAAATGAAATAAAAGAAATTATTGCTAAAGTTCCAACAGATAAAAAGCCTAGTGCTCTAGTATTATTTGGAACATCTAAAAGTGTTAAAGCAAAATTACCAAATTCACAAGTTGGTTCTATGCTAGAAGATCTAGGAGTTACTAACATAGCATACGATGCTCAATTATCCGATGAAGAAATGCAAACATTTAGTATGGAACGTGTTGTACAGAGAGCTCCACAATTTGTTTTTGTACAAACAATGGGTGATGTAGAAGAAGTTAAGAAGCGAATATCTGATGATGTAGAATCAAATCCAGCATGGGGTTCACTAGATGCAGTTAAAAACGGTAAATACTATTATTTAGATAAATATCTTTTCTTATATAAACCAAATATGAGATATGCAGAAGCATATAGAGAATTAGCTAAGTTATTATATCCAGAAATCTTTGGGGAGTAAAATACATAATGAAACAGGACAAATTTCAAGGCAAAAAAATATTAATTATTACACTACTTTTAGTTATTGCAGCCATTATTTTAGTTGGTAGTATTGCACTAGGTTCAGTCTATGTACCTATAGACGACGTGCTAAAAGCAATATTTTATAGAGAAGACACAGTTAATCATCAAATTATATGGAATATAAGATTACCAAGAGTATTAATTGGAGCTTTAGTTGGGGTTTGTCTTAGTCTTGCTGGTGTTATATTACAGGGGATTATGCGTAATCCCCTTGCTTCACCTAATATTATAGGTGTTACGTCTGGGGCAGGTTTGGCAGCGTATATAATATTAATATTATTTCCTAATTATTATTATTTAGTTCCTATAGGAGCATTTATAGGGGCATTTGTAGCTACTATATTTATCTATCTTTTAGCTTGGAAAGATGGAGTTCAACCAATGAGATTAGTTCTGGCGGGAGTTGCTTTTTCTTCTTTGCTTGGAGCTGGTATTAACTCTCTTATGACTTTCTTTCCAGATAGAGTAGCTGGAGCAGTTAGTTTTATGGTTGGTAGCTTATCTGGACGTACATGGCCGCATTTTAACATGTTATGGCCTTATGCATTACTTGGTTGTATATGCATAATTTTTTTCTCACAAAAAATTAATATTTTAATATTAGGTGATGAGATAGCTACTGGACTTGGGTTAAATGTAGAGAAAATTAGATTATTACTTATTATGATAGCTTCATTATTAGCAGCTAGTGCAGTTAGTACAGTAGGTCTACTGGGATTTGTAGGTCTTATAGTTCCTCACACAGCACGTATGATTATAGGGTCTGATTATAAATATCTATTTCCAGCTACGGCTATAATAGGGGCAATTACAGTAATGGCTTGTGATACATTAGCTCGTATTGCATTTGACCCTGTGGAGTTACCTGTAGGTATTGTTATGTCATTACTTGGAGCACCGTTCTTTTTATACTTATTAAGAGAAAGGAAGAAATGTCAATGATTATCCTACGTGGTAAAGACTTAAAAATTGCATATGAAGACAAAACAATTATTAATAAATTAGATATAGATATTAATAAAGGAGAAGTATATACAATAGTAGGACCAAATGGATGTGGAAAATCAACATTATTAAAAGGCATATCTAGATGTAAAAAACTAGTAAACGGTCATGTATATTTAGATTCAAAAGATATTAATAAATGTAATTCAAAAGAAATTTCAAAAAGTATTGCAATTCTTCCTCAAATGAGAAACGTACCAGGAGATATTAAGGTAAAAACTATAGTAGGATATGGTCGTTATCCACATTTAGGGTTACGGAATAAATTAGAGGAAGAAGATCATAAAATAGTAAGGTGGGCAATGGAAAAGACTGGAGTATTAGATTTTCAAGATAGAGAGATTGGTACATTATCTGGTGGAGAAGGTCAAAGAGTTTTTATAGCTATGGCACTTGCTCAAAAAACAGAAATATTAATTCTTGATGAACCAACAACTTTTCTAGATATATCACATCAGCTTGAGGTACTTGAATTAGTTAAAGACCTTAATGAGGAATTAGGAATTACTATTGTTATGGTATTACATGACTTGAATTTAGCTGCCAGATATTCTTCTCGTATTATAGTTATGAAACAAGGAGAGGTAATTGTAGAAGGAAAGCCAGAGGAAGTATTTCAAGAAAGTATACTTAATAGTGTTTTTGGTATTCATGCATATATCTCTCATGATCATATACATGATTGTCCTTATTTTATACCTATTGATAAGAAAAATCATACCTTTAAACATAACGTTTAAGGGTATGATTAGCTAAATCTAATCTATCTTTTGAAAATTGTAACTTCAAAAATGAACTATGAGACAGTATCTTCAACTTCATTAAGTACCATAGAAGCCCAGTTACGCCCATTTGTTAAATCTTCTTCATTAGGATGTTTGCGAGATGATATATGGTTGGCTTCTCTTTCTGGTGTTAAAGCTTTTGGATGACCTATAGGATATTTTTTTCTGCGTCTTTCAGTTAGTTTTGGGTCTATTTTACCTCTACAGATGAATGTAGGAAGAAGGCAATTAGACTCATCTAATAATAATTGAGCCTTGTCCATACTTCGCTTAGCATGAGGAGAATCGGCATATGCTCCTAGAGTAGCAAATAATGCTATTTTTTTATTATTGATATTTTCAAGGAATTTTTTTGATAATGGGTCAGCAGTTTCTCTAGAAACCCAAAAACCATGGAAAATACAATCGTAATCATCAATGTTAATAGATTCTTTTACAGATATTAAATCTATCTCAGTTACTAATGGATTTAATGATAATTCATTGTAGATAGCTGTAGCTAATTTCTGTGTATTTCCTGTCAAACTTGAGTAACTCACTAATAATTTCATATATGTCTCCTTAAAATGATAATGATAATCTTTATCGGTATTATAGGACATAGTTTTGTTTTTGTCAATTAGTAATTATATAAAATTTGATTTATATGTAAATACTTGAAAGGAGATTATTAAATGATATGTATATATAGAGGTATAGATAATGATTAAGCATTTAAAAAAATATTATAAAAAATATATAAAACTATTATTGTTAGATATAATTTGTTCTTTGGGAATAGTTAGCATTGATTTGCTTTTTCCTATGGTTACCAGATATTCTTTACAAAAAGTGTTGCCAAACAATGACTATAAAGTATTTATCAAGATAATTATTGTAATGATTATTCTATACTTATTTCGCGCAGTATGCGAATTTATTGTTAACTACTATGGTAATATATTAGGAATAAAAATTGAAAGAGATTTAAGAAATGATTTATTTAGACATATTCAATCATTATCTATAGATTATTTTGATAAGACTAGAACTGGAGAAATCATATCAAGAATAATAAGCGACTTAGGAGATATTTCAGAGTTAGCACATAAAGGTATAGAACTTATAATATTATCATCAATAACATTTATAGGTTCGTTTATACTTTTGTTAAAAATTCAATGGAGATTAGCACTTATTGTATATGCATTTATACCTTTTCTCATAATTTTTGCGGTGAAACAAAGATTAGTTATGAAAAAAGGCTTTGCTTCTGTTAAAAAAGAGATAGGTCATGTAGCGTCAAGATTAGAAAATGCTATAACAGGAATAAGGATAGCCAAATCATATGGAAATGAAGAATATGAGATTGAAAAGTTTAAACATAATAATGAACGATTTTCTTATTCTAAAAAAGAAGCTTATAAAAGTATGGCAGTGTTTATATCAGGAATCAATATTGTTGTTAATATGTTAAATGTTATCGTTATTAGCGTTGGAGGGTATTATGTAGCCATTGGTATTATGGATGTGGCTGATTTATTAACTTTTATGTTATTTGTTAGCCGTTTTCTTTTAACAGTAAAAAGAATTACAGCATTAACAAAGCAATATGAATCAGGTATGGCTGGTATTAAGAGATTTTCTATATTAATGAGTGAAAAATCAAGTGTCACTGATAAAAAATATGCTACAGATATTAGTACTGCTCGCAATAATATTTCTTTTAATAATGTGACTTTTTCTTATGAAGATAATAATAATATATTAAAAGATATATCAATGGATTTTGCCATTGGTAAAAAATATGCTTTAGTAGGTATGTCAGGAAGTGGAAAATCAACAGTATGTAGATTACTACAGAGAAATTATGATATACAATCAGGCAGTATTAGTATAGATGGGATTGATATTAGAGATATTACAATAAAAAGTTTACGAAGTAAAATTGGTGTTGTTGAGCAAGATGTATTTTTATTTGCTGATACTATTAAAGAAAACATTAGGTATGGGAGATTAGATGCAACAGACAAAGAAATAATTGATGCTGCCCAAAAAGCAGATATTCATGATTTTATTATAAAGCAGCCATTGGCATATGACACTTACGTTGGAGAAAGAGGAGTTATGCTTTCAGGAGGACAAAAACAACGAGTTTCAATTGCAAGAATGTTTCTAAAAAATCCAGAAATAGTTATAATGGATGAAGCAACGTCAGCTCTTGATAATAGAACAGAGAAAAAAATCCAAGAAGCAATGGATGAATTAGCAAAAGGAAGAACCGCTATTATAATTGCTCACAGATTATCTACTATTAAACATGTAGACGAAATATTCGTGCTTGATAAAGGGAAATTAGTTGAGAGAGGTGCACATAATACACTTATGAAGAAAAAAGGCATTTATTCAATGATGAATTATAGTTAATATAAAAACTAATTTATCTATTAAAATCACAAAAAAGTGAAAATGACTATTATTATTGATTGGCAAAATACATTATGCTAAAATATATATAAATATATAGTTAGTTACGACTAACAATGAGAATGATAGAAGGAGTGTGAAATGTTAATAAGTGAATGATAATTATATCGTAACTAGTATTGAAGATTATTTTGAATTTTTACAAGCCGAGAAAAAGCATAGTTATAAAGACATTATAATGAAATACGAATTAAATAAAGAGGTTGGAACTGGAATTTATGAGAGAATTATATTAAATCCACAATTAGAAGTTGGTATTATGGATTATACTTTTAACAAAGATATTATTATGTTATATGATCTTAGTCCTAATTATTTTGAGATAGCATATTGTAATGAAGGTAAAATGATAATATATGAAGAGAATATTGGGGTAAAAAAGGCTTTTGATGAACACAAAATTAGTATTAATGTTAGAGAAAGTGCATCGGGCTACATGAAATATTTAAAAGGACAAAAGTATAAAACTATTTCAATATATACTAATAAAAGTTATGTAGAAAAATTATTAGAGCCTTATGCTAATAATATATGTTTTAAGAGTATATGGAATAGTATTAATGACAAGACAAGTAATGAATTATATTTAGGAAATATAGCTAATACACAACAAATTAAAATTTTTGAAGAAATAATGAGCTGTACTTTACCTAGTATGACTAGATTATTATATTTGAATGGTAAAGTTATGGAGCTTATAGCTAGTGAATTTGAAAAGTTAAAAGAAGGATTTCTTATTAATAACAATAGTATATGTATTAAATCATATGACATAGAAAAGTTAGAATTAGCAAGAAAGCTTATAGTAGATAATATGGAGAATCCTTTATCAATAAATGAATTAGCGAGAGAAGTAGGGCTTAATACTAATAAGTTAAAAAAAGGGTTTAAATGTTTATATAATAAGACTATATTTGGGTATCTTAGAGATAAGAAAATGGAGAAAGCCAAAGAACTTTTACTAAGTGAGGAAAAAACTATTGCTCAGATAGCTAGTGAGATTGGGTATGCTAATCCTAGTCAATTTTCAGCAGCATTTAAGAAGAAATATGGTATTAATCCAAAAGAACTACAGAAAAAAGTTGAATTTAAGATAACAGGATAAATAATAATGAAGAAAAAAGCTGTGTATATTACAGCTTTTTTTCGTTATAAAAAAATAATAAAAAATTCTTCTAAGAGGATAAAAAATTCTTCTAAGAGTTGAAAATGATAATCAGTTTCATGTAAGATGAAAACAGAGTATAAATTTATTAAAAGTTAGGGGGGAGTCAATTGAACATAAATAAAATTATAATAGATATATCAGAAAAAAATCATATAAGATTAACTCATCAGAGAAAGAAAGTTATAGAGATATTAATAAGTAATAGTAATAGACATGTTTCTGCGGAAGATATCTATACTCTTATTAAAGATAAAGATGACAATATTGGTCTAGCAACTATCTATAGAACTATTAAAATCTTAGAAGATAAAGGAATCTTAATTAGACATGATTTTGGTAATGGTGAAGCGAAATACGAATTTGTTATGAAAGAAAAGGAGAAACATGATCATTTAATATGTAAACAATGTGGCAAAATAATAGAAATGGCAGGTATCTTGCCAGAGAATCTAAATCAAAAAGTATTAAAAGAGAAAGGATTTTACTGTAAAGAATTTCATTTGATTATCTATGGTTATTGCGATGAATGTAATAATGTTAGAGTTAATCAGAGTGTTCATAGCAAGGTGAAATATTAGATATTAGCAGTAAAATCAAATATTATGAATAAATAATATAGGAGGTCATTATGAAAAAGAAATCAAATTTAAAATTTCTTCTAGAAGTATCGGGTAAAGAAAAGTTTAAACTATACATTTCTGCTCTATTAAGTGTATTAAGTTCTTTACTTGCTATAGCACCATATATTCTTATGTATAACATTATACTTGAACTGTTTAAAGCAACTGTGGATTATGAAAGAATAAAATCTATTGCTATTATTGTAGCTTGTATAATAGTTGTAAGATTAGTAGTATTCTTAGCTTCTGGAGTTTTTTCTCATGTGGCAGCATTTACAATATTATATGAACTTAGAATGAAAGCAGTAAGCCACATTTCTAAATTAAATATGGGATTCTTTACTGGTCATACAATAGGAGAAGTTAAAAAGACCATTAATGAAGATATCGAAAAGCTAGAAAATTTTATAGCTCATCAGATACCGGATTTAGCTTCAGCTGTTGTCACACCTATTATTGTAATGGTGTATTTACTATTTCTTGATTGGAAACTTGCATTAGTCTTATTTATTCCAATTATTTTAGGATTTATATCACAAATAGCCATGTTCAAGGGTATGAAAGCAAGAATGGAACATTACCATTATTTATTACAGAAATTAAATTCAACAATAATCCAATATATCAATGGAATGAATGTAATGAAGGCATTTAACTTATCAGCAAAATCATTTAAGAAATATAAAGATACTACAGAGGAATATGCTGATTATTGGGCTGAGATAACAGAGAAAACAGGGCCTTTATATGCAGTTTTTCTAGTTCTTATTGATTCTGGATTATTATTTATAATTCCTATTGGTGGCATAATGTATCTTAATAATATGATTAATATGTCTACGTATATATTATTCTTAATTTTAAGCTCAACATTTCTGAGTTCCTTCAAACATTTATTGGAATTTGGAGGTAATTTCTCAATGCTATTAGAAGGAGCAGGAAATGTTAGAAATATTATTGAACAAGAGATACAGGTTGAGGGGAATAATGATTTAACAGATATTGAAGGAAAAATAGAATTTAATAATGTCACATTTAAGTATGATGAAAAAGAAGTAATTAAAAATCTTTCATTAACAATAGAACCCAAAAATATTGTAGCTCTGGTAGGTCCATCTGGTTCGGGGAAAACTACGCTAGGACAGTTAGTAGGAAGGTTCTGGGATGTAGAGAATGGTAGTATTACAATTGATGGTAAAAATATTAAAAGTGTTAAAATACAACATTTAATGGATAAAATATCTTTTGTTTTTCAAGATGTTTTTATGCTACATGATACTATAGCGGAAAATATTAGAATGGGATCTAATAGAAGTATGGATGAAGTTGTTGATGCAAGTAAAAAGGCACAGATACATGATTTTATTATGACTTTACCTGATGGATATAATACTTTATTAGGAGAAAAAGGCATTAAGCTAAGTGGAGGCGAAAAACAGAGAATATCTATAGCAAGAGCTATATTAAAAGATAGTCCTATTGTAATTCTTGACGAAGTAACATCTTATTCAGACATAGAAAATGAAAGTAAAATTCAAGAAGCATTGAAAACATTGCTAGAAGGTAAAACAGCTATTATTATAGCTCATAGATTATATACGATTAAAAATGCAGATGAAATTGTTGTACTAGATGAAGGTAAGATTGTAGAACAAGGAACTCATGATTACTTAATGAATGAGCATGGATTATACAGACATCTATGGGATATGTATGATTATGAAGTAGAAACTGAAGAAAGGGGTGCATAATATGATTTCTGATATAAGAAAATTAGTAGGTAACGATAGAAAAAAACTTAGAAAGCCTATTGTATTGTTAACACTTGATACACTATTTAATATGTTATCATATGGAATGATGTACGCAGTACTATTAGATCTGATTAATGATAATCTAACGTATTCCAAGATAAGGACATATTCAATTATATTAATTATAGCTTTTTGTGCAAGAGCATTTATTAATTCAAAAGGATATACAGGAATACAGGAGCAAGGAGCTAGAGCTGTTGAGAATATGAGGATTACTCTCGGAGATCATGTAAGAAATATCAATCTTGGTTTTTTTAACAAAAATAGTATAGGTAATCTATCTAATATATTAACAAATGATTTACAGGATTTTGAAAAGATAATTACTCATAATACTAGTGATTTAATTAAAACTGTACTATTGTCCACATATCTCCTTATAATAACATTTTTTATAGATACACAGTTAGGATTAATTCAACTAGCAGCCATACTAATTGCTGTACCTATAATTTTATATGGAGGGAAAAAAGTAGCTTGTATAGGAAAACATAAAAAAGTAGTAATGAATGAAGTTATATCAAGAATGGTTGAATATCTAAGTGGTATACAAGTGTTCAAATCTCATAATTTAGTTGGAGAAAAGTTTGAGCGTTTAGAAAAATCTTTTAGAGATTTAAAAAAAGAAAGTATTAGAACAGAAGTATCAATTGTACCTTACGTTCTTGCCTTTCAAGTAATAGTTGATATAAGTTTCCCTATTTTATTATTAATCGCAACAACTAAGTTCGGAGCTTCTGTTATAGATAAGAAAGAATTCTTAACTTTTATAATAATTAATATTGCACTTACTAATGTGTTAAGAGCGTTTGCAGCTCAATATGGAGAGTTTAGATATCTAAAATTAGCCACAAAGAAATTAATAGAAACTTATAATAAGAAAGAGATGCCTTATAGATACGAAGATGTTGAATTCAATAATTATAATATTGAATTTGATAATGTGAGTTTTGAATATGAAGAAGGAGAAAATACGATTAATCATTTGAATTTTAAGGCAAAAGAAGGAACTATGACTGCACTAATTGGTCCATCTGGTTCTGGTAAAACTACAGTCACTAGTTTAATAGCTAGATTCTGGGATGTTGATAATGGCATGATTAAGATTGGTGGAAAAAATATAAAAGATATTAAACCAGATACATTACTTAATCATGTTAGTATGGTTTTTCAAGATGTATATTTATTACATGATACTATATATAATAATATTAGATTAGGAAAACAAGATGCAACTAGAGAAGAAGTAATTAGAGCTGCAAAAATAGCTAATTGTCATGAATTTATTGATAGTCTTTCTAATAAATATGATACTATAGTAGGTGAAGGAGGATCTACATTATCGGGAGGAGAAAAACAAAGGATATCAATAGCAAGAGCTATATTAAAAGATGCTCCAATAATTTTATTAGATGAAGCAACAGCATCTCTTGATGCTGATAATGAACTTGAAATTAGAAAATCAATCAAAAAACTTACAGCTAATAAAACTGTTATAGTTATAGCTCATAGACTAAATACAATTAAAGATGCAGATCAGATAATAGTATTAAATGAGGGAACTGTAGAAGAAAAAGGAAAACATAGTGTTCTAATGAAAAATAAGAAAAGATATTATAATATGTATAATGAAATGGAAAATGCTAAAAAGTGGGCTATTTAAAATAGATTATTATTGAGGGGTGCATATTGTGGATTCTATAGATGAGAATAGATTAAATATTATTATGCCATTCTTTTCTGGAACAGGTAATACAGAAAAAATAGCTAATATAATGAAACAGAAATTAACAGAGCTTAATGTTAATATAGAAACATATAATATTACATCTTATGATACTAGATTAGAATCTATTGATGTTGATAAATATGATGGGGTTATATTTGGATTTCCAATTTATTCTATGAGAGCACCAAGAGTATGTAGACAGTGGATAGAAAAGCTAGACGGTAGAGGAAAAAAATGTTTTGTTTTCTTTACTTATGGCGGATTTGGTAAACAACCTGCACATTACTATATAAAAAAATTACTAAATGAACATGATTTTAAACTTTTAGGTACCGCAGAATTTCTAGGAGCTCATACATTTAATTATGGTGGATGGCAAGCTGTAGAGTCAAGACCAAACCAATCTGATTATACAGTTGCAGAAGATTTTTGTGATATTATATACAATAAGCTTATGAGTAATAATGAATGTGAAGTCAATCAATTTGATAAACCTATGTTTAGTGAAGAACAATTAGATGGATTTGAAAAATATAGATTTAAAGCAGTCAGTCAATTGCCTTCTAGAGAAGGTGAAAGTTGTTCAATGTGTGGACTATGTGAAGAACTATGCCCCACAAAAGCAATGGACTCAGTAAATGGAGTTGCTGATAAAGATAAATGTATATTATGTCTAAGGTGTATAGCTAATTGTCCAGAACAAGTTCTTAGAATAAATGATTTAAGTAAAACATGGAATGTTAAGTTACAGATGCATAATACTACAAAGGAAGAAATTGATAGTTTGGAAAGTAGAATATTTGTTTAGGTTGTTTCACCAAATAGATGAAAATCTATCTTGCCAACTGTAGAAAGGGAGTATGGCGTTCTACAATAATGTTAAATAGTGTTCTTACAAATAAAGAAATAGTCAATCTAGGATATATGACTATGACTGACTATTTCTTGAAAATATGTGAAAACTAAAGAACCGCCGTATACTTAACGGTACGTACGGTGGTGTGAGAGGTTGGTAATTGAATTAATCAATTACCTCCTCAATAATAAGTTCTTTTTTATTATCTCACTTCAGTATGTTCAATAAATAATTCCGGAATTTTAGCATCTATAGAGTTACGCCAATCTTTAAGCATAGTTTTCATAACGGTAGCTTTTTCTGGTAAAGATTCTATAAGATTAACATTTTCTTCAATATCTTCGTGTAGATTATATAGTTCACAATCACCTGTTTCAAAAAACTCAATAAGTTTATAATCACCCATTCGGATAGAGGAACCAGGAGTACTTCCTTGATTACCATAGTGTGGATAATGCCAGTAGATAGCTTGTCGATCTAGAGTTTTCTTGCCTTTCATTAGAGGAACCAGACTCACTCCATCTTGATGTTGATGAGGCATTAATGGATTGTTTGAGACTTCTAGTAAAGTTGGGTAGAAATCAGGGCTGGTAACGGGTTCATTACAAATACTATTAGGAGTAATAATATTTGGCCATTTTATTAGTAATGGAACACGTACACCACCTTCATACATCCAACCTTTCCCCTCACTGAGTGGCGCATTGCATGTAGGAGAGGTTTCAGCAGTCGCAAGACCACCGTTATCAGATGTAAAAACTACTAGGGTATTATCGTCAATGCCCATTTCTTTTAATGTATTAAGTACACGTCCTATATTACGATCAAGATTTTCAATCATACCTGCATAAGTGGCGTTGGATTGAATAATTCTTCTTGTAATACGTTGATCCTTTTTATGATCACATGGGAAATAATCACCTATAATGAATTCTTCTGCATTATCAATACCCATTTCTTTTCTTTTATCATTATATTTTTTTATATCTTCTTCCTTGGCTTGAATAGGTGTATGTACGGCATAGTAACAAAGATTAAGGAAAAACGGAGATGTTGTATCACGGTTTTTTATAAGATGAATAGCCTCATCTGTTAGACGATCGGTGAGGTTTTCGCCTATTGGACCATCTTCAAGGGTAGGCAAGTGATAAGGACTAAAATAGCCATATAGAGGGTGAGACCAGAAACAACCACCAATGTTTTTATCAAACCCGTGTTTTTCAGGATAATAGGCTTCTTCGCCAAGGTGCCATTTGCCTACATGCCAAGTCTGATAATGGCTTTTCTGTAAAACTGATGCTATACTTATTTCTTCTAGTGGTAAGTAGTGGATATATGGTGCGTCAACAAGTAATCCATGGGATGGATGACAAGTACCACTATGATCAATCCAGTCAGTGACACCTATAGTAGCTGGGTATTTTCCAGACATAATACTGGCTCTTGAAGGGGAACAAACTGGACAAGAAGCATACCCATCTGTAAAGAGCATACCATCTCTAGCAATAGAATCTATATGAGGTGTTTCATAGAAAGAACTCTCATAACAGCTTAGATCTTTGTATCCCATATCATCAATAAGTATAAATATAATATTTGGTTGATTTTTAGTACACATATTTTTCACTCCTTTATTAAATTTGACTTGAATAATTTATTAACAAAAAAAGTTACAATAAATAATTATAAATGTATTTGTTGCTTTAAGTTAGTATGATATAATAATAGCATGTTGAGATAATTAATAAAATGTTAAAAGGTGAATGAGAATGTCAAAAAGTAATACTAATTATAAAAAAATTTATAAAAAATATGAACCATTAGTTAATAGGATTTTACATACTCATTATATTCAAATAGATTATTGTAATGATTTTGTTCTACCTATCGACTGGGATTTTAAAAATCGCATTAATCCTAATTTTCATATGGCATATGTTCGCAAGGGAAAAGGAAGTTATATATATGGGAATAACCAAAAAGATGATATGATAAAAGGTAAACTATACTTTTTTACTAGTGGTTTTTGCCATAGTCGTATATTGGATAAAAGTCAATTGCCTCATATGATTTTACTAAGGTATAATTTAATTCATTCTTATACAAGAAAAGCTATCATAGTAAAAGAACCTTTTGGTTTTTCTATTAACGATAACCATAATCTATATGCTACGCTTTTGAGTAAACTAGTTTCTAATTATCATGAAGCTACAAAAAAATATGGTCAAGTTGTAGCAGCCACAATTTTGGAGCAAATGTTATACGAGCTTATGAATGATATAACGGTTCAATTAACACCTAAAATTACTGATTCAAGATTAAGAAAAACAGCTGAATATATACATGAAAATATTGGGCAACATATAACTCTAGACGAATTATGTCAAATTGCAGGATTGAGTAAAAACTACTATAGAAAACTATTTAAAGCTCAATACGGTCTATATCCTAAAGCATATATAATTCAGGTAAGATTAGAACAGGCTGAACAATTGCTAATGGAAACGGAAAATACCATCAAGGATATCGCTCAATCATTAGGATACAGTGATGCATACAGTTTTTCAAAACAATTTAAGGACAAAAAAGGCTACTCTCCCTCCGGATTTAGAAATTATATTAAGCCAACAGGTAATTTATGAACTTAATCTTAAAAACCTCTTGACTCCAGGAGATACTATTTAATATTACATTAACAAATGATAAAAAAATTTATATTTATAAATTTAAGGAGTAGACATATCCATAATTTAGTATTATAATAATAATGCTAAAAGGGAGTAACTGTGACATATATTTATATGGCATAAATAGAGTCAACATAATGGAGAAATCCTGGTTCTATTTGCTTTAGAATATTCTAAAGAAGTGAGACTTTTAGATTAGATATACTAATTGTATACTAATCTAGGTTTCACTTCTTTTTTTGTTTTACAAAAGACTAATGCAAATATCATATATCAATCTAATATAAATTGTATTGGTTTTATGAGATACAAACTTTGACGGATGGAACTATTTATATACTAAGTATTAAATCTATTATTAAGTTACTTTAATAAAATTATAGGAGGATATTATGTTTACAGAATTTATTAAAGCTTTTTGTCTAATTTTTATTGCTGAAATGGGTGATAAAACTCAAATACTGGCAATGGCATTTGCCACTCGTTACAAGGTTAAAACAGTTCTTATAGGTATTTTTCTTGGAGCATTTTTAAATCATGGACTTGCCGTTGCATTTGGATGTTATATATCAAAATATATACCGATAAATACAATCCAGATATTTGCAGGGTTTATATTTATTGCATTTGGACTTTGGTCTTTAAAGATAGAAGAACACAGTGAAAATAAAAAGATAAAGTTTAATCTATCACCAATAATTAGTATAGCATTAATATTTTTTATTGGAGAATTAGGAGACAAGACTCAACTAACGGCAATAACATTAAGTGCTGATACACTATGTCCAATCTGTATATTAGGAGGAACCGTATGCGGAATGATGGTAACTGGATTAATAGGTATATATATTGGAAGAAAAGTAGAAAATAAAATACCTATTACAGCTATTAAAATTATTACAGCCTTTGTATTCATATTTTTTGGTTTGAATAAGTTGCACCTTTCATTACCATCAAACTTACTAAATATACAATATGTATTATCATTTTCTGTAGCTATTATAATAACTATATTAATTTTATTAAAACCTCTAGTTAATAAAAAGAGTACAAGCTCTATTGCCCCACAAACTAAATGTATTAATAATAATATTAAGAATTAATATAAAAAACTCTTGGAATAAATAGAAACATTAATAAACGAATTAGTAAAGTATGGAATGTAAAGTCACAGATGCATAATGCTACGAAAGAAAAACTTGATATTGGAAAGTAAAATATTTGTTTAGTTGATTAAAGCCTTTGCTTATAGGCTATATAGGTAGGGGCTTTAATATAGTTCAAAATCATTTTATATGTTAATTGGATATAGTTAGACTATATAGAAATTAAATGATATAATGATTTATTGAATATACTGTTTAAGATATAACAAAGGGGTGTTTAAAAGTGAAACATAGTAGAATAATAATAATATTAATAATAATATTAATAATAATATACTTACTAGTATTTACTGGGTGTCAAAAAAAACAAATAGAAGAGACAAATATAGTAAAAAATACTGAAGATATTATAGAAAGTAATAATCAACAAAAAGTAGTGTTTGATGTAAATGATAATAAAGTTAAATCTAATAGTAGTAATGATTCTGTTTACAAAAATAGCAATGTAGATATACCTAAGCAGGAAATAGAGGGTAATATTGATAAACAAAGTGAAAAAGATAAAATAGTAAGTAATAAAACTAATCAAGTTGAATTAATAAAAGCAAATAAAGTAACTAATATCGATAATAAAGATAATGTTAAACAAGTTAATAAGCACTCTAATAATGAGGATATAGAAAATGAAAATATTAATTACATATTCAAAAATATAGTTGATGAACATGATAATATAGATATACAACACGATGTTAATAAAACAGGTAATAATTTTTCTCATGTATTAATGGTTAGTCATAATATTATTGGAGAATATAATAACGGACGTTATTATAATTTAACTAAATCAACGATAAATATTGATGATTTAGAAAAACAGAAATTCAGAATATATAAAGATGGCAATGTATATGAAGAACAAACGGTTTCATATTCTAGTAACATCGGTGAAGTTTTGACAGTTGATATAACATCTGACACTGATGAATTAGATTTTTCTAATCCTTTATTTGCTATCTCTAATGCTGATAATATTAAAGAAATACCTTTAGAAACAATTATAGAAAATAATAATAGCAAGTTTGGTATAATTGTAAAAAAATTATTAGGAATGAGAGGCTATACTAATACACCTGCTATAATAAAAGAAGTTATCCCAATTGATATAGATAATGATGGTAGTAGCGAGTATATAATTAATGCATCCAATTTTAATTTTGGATTAGAAGAAATGATAGAACAGCTTAAATACAAAAAATATGCTTCAAATTTATCACCATTTTCTCAGATAGATACCCTTAATAATGTTTGTGGGTATAATATTATTTTATTATTAAAAGAAAACACTGTTTTCATCATTAACGAACGTTATAGCCAGTTATATGATTTTCAGTTCCAACAATTTACTGAGGAAGAAAAAAACGAACTAGTTAACAAAAATAGTAATCTAGGAGCTTTACATAATAATAATAATATATTTTTAGTTTATAATAAACATCAAGATATAGTTGCACTACAAACAACATATCTTCCATTTTATTCAGATGAAATGACAAATTATCTGGATGAAATTATACCATATTCTTATATTATGGCGGTTTTGGATATTGATAATGATAATACTAAAGAGATTATATTTCATAAAGATGAAGATATTTTTAGAAATACAAAATGTTTAGTGCTAAAATATAGTAATGATAATTTAGTTAATGTATTAGAGGGTGAAGTGATTAAATAGTGTACATGAGAACTTACTGTACCTTTAGCTCCTTGATATCCTATTAGCGTATTAGCATGTACTTTTGAGCCTACATCTAGTTTAAGCTTACTTGCGTGTAAGTAAGTAACTCGGTAACCTGGCAAATTATCATATTTTATTGAAATAATATTCGCCCAATTATTGTTAGGTTTTGCAATAACCTTTCCTTCCCCAAAAGCGTAGAATTCACAGTTGTCTTTATAGCTCATATCAAATCATGAAATCTCGTGAAGTATCCTTTTCCTTTTTTTATATCACTTCTGGTAGCACTAAGGCTTGGATAGTAAATAAAGCTATATTGTCCTATAAAAAAAATCGTTAACTAAATGCTTCTTGGGTAATAAAAGCACGATGAAGAATTAACATAAAAAACTCTTGAAAAAATTAGCAACATATGGTATTATTAATTTAATGATAATGATATTCAATATCATTAAATTAATCGGAGGCGATTAGGTGAGTAATGACTTTAAAATTACCTGTATTAAGAGAATTAGAAATTACAATGGATTTAGACAATTATGGTCATACTTAATTTTTTATATTGCACCAACAATTAAAAAGAAAAAACCTTCTAATATAGTAGTTATTAGAGATGATAATTTACTTAGATTATGGGAAATGTACCAGATTAAGATAAAAGAAAGTTTTGGTGTAGAATACATAGTATTGAAAGATGAAGACGATAAAAAGTTAATTATGTTTTACAATTTACAATTACTTGAGCAAGTCATTTTTAAACAAGAAAATATGGATTTGCTTAATGAGTATGGATATAGTAATGATATGTCCATTTCGGAATGTCTTCTATTATTAAAAACAAAATTCCAGACAGAATGTTGCCCACATGAAATAGGAATATTTTTAGGATACCCAATCAAAGATGTTAAAACATACATTAGTTGCCCATATAAAACATGTCTTATGACTGGTTACTGGAAAGTTTATCATAATGTTGAGCAGGCTACTGCAACGTTTAATGAATATGACTCTGCTCGCAATAATATGATGAAAGCTGTACTAGAAGGTAAGACAATAGACGAAGTTATTTGTAGTGCATAATAATATAAGGAGGATATTAGAATGAAAAAAATTAATATTATTTATTGGAGTGGCACTGGTAATACAGAAGCCATGGCACATGCTATAGCAGAAGGAGCAAAAGGTGAAGATAACGAAGTAAAAGTTATATCTGTTGATGAAGCACAACTTAGTGATGTAGAAGAAGCAGATGCAGTTGCATTAGGATGCCCTTCAATGGGAGATGAAGTACTAGAAGAAAGTGAAATGGAACCATTTGTTGAATCTCTACAATCTATTAACTTAAATAAACCAGTTGGGCTATTTGGTTCATATGGATGGGGAAATGGAGAATGGATGATTGACTGGGAAGAAAGAATGGAAGGATATGGAGCATCTTTAATTAATAAGGGATTAATAGTTAACAATGATCCAGAAGACGACGATATTGAAAATTGCAAAAAACTAGGTGAAATGTTAGCAAGTAGTTAAAGTTATATTATTTAATACATAATAATGAGAAAATAGAACAAACTATATACAAATAGATAGTAGTATAAGTTACAATAACTCATTATTATGGAGGTATAACTATGGCAAAAGAAAGATCCAAAGACAAAGGGGGCACTCTTGGCGGAAAGTCAAAAAGTGCAAATAATAACAGAGGGGTAAATGGTAAAATAAAAGACTCTGATAATACAACAAATACATCACATAAAAATAAATACTAGTAAATTTATTAAAAAAAGATAGACCACTATTTCGGCTATCTTTTTTGTTGGACTTAAATGAATGATTTAAGTTTACCTAAACATTTTATTAAGTATAGTAAATGAAACTTGATTATATATTTTATAAAAAAGGTTAAATTATTGAAGTATATAAACATTAAGTAGTCTTATTGTAATTATAATGATATAATCTAATATAGTATATACAATAATAAAAAAGGGAGAATATAAAATATGATTACTTGGAGTGGCTGGATATTATCTGTAATCCTAATTATTGCAGGAATTTTTTTAGTAAATAGATTGAGTAAGTTACCTTCACTATGGACATCATATCATTATAAAGAAAGAGTATCTTACTTTAAGGAATTAAATAATGGGTTGAAAGATGGTGGAATAGTTTTTTTAGGAGATTCTATAACAGAACAATTTATTGTATCAGAATTTTTTCCAGATCATTATGTTATTAATAGGGGAATATCAGGAGATACAACTGAGGGAGTATTAAAGAGATTAGAAGAAAGTGTATATAATATTAAGCCATCAAAAATATTTTTGTTAATTGGAGTTAACGATTTAGGTAATGGAAAAGATATAGATCACATTGGTAAGAATATAGATATCATTATTACTAAAATACTTGAAAAATTACCTCATACAGATATTATTATTCAATCAGTATATCCAGTGCATAAAGATAAGCATAATAAAATTAAGAAAAGAATAGTTGGAAAGAGAAATAATAAAGATATTAATAAATTAAATAGAAGTATAATTAATGTTGCAAATAAACATGATATTGATTATATAGATATGAATACATTATTACAAGATAGCAATGGAAATCTAGACTTTGAATATACAATAGAAGGATTACATCTAACACCACTAGGTTATAGAATCGTTGTAAAAGAGATATCAAAATATTTATAGATAAAAACTATAATTACAATTTAATATACATAACAATGTTTTATAATATGTGTTAATTAATACAATCTAAGAGATGACGGATAGGTGATTTAATGAAAGATAATATAAAAAAATGGTACAAACTTGATAATACAGGTAAGTTATATCCATCTATCACTTCAACTAGAGTTTCAACTGTATTTAGAATATCTGCAACGTTAGCCAATAAAGTTGAACCAGAAATACTACAGAAAGCATTAGATAATATAATTGAGAGATTCCCTTACTTCAAAGTTAATTTGAAAAGAGGACTGTTTTGGTATTATTTTGAATATGTAGCTCATAATCCACAGATAGAAAAAGAAACTTTTTATCCTTGTATGTTTATGTTTTTTAAGCGAAGAAAAACATTTCCTTTTAGAGTATTGTATTACAATAATAGAATTAGCTGTGAGTTTTCTCATAGTATAACAGATGGTACAGGAGTCACTATATTTTTAAAAACTCTACTGGTTGAGTATTATAAGATAAAAGGTATTAAAAGTACCCTAGATAGTAGTGTTTTTGATGTAGAAACTAAAGTAAAAAAATATGAATATGAAGACTCAGCCCATAAGTATTATAAAAAAAGAGTGCCAAAACCACAAACACCAAAAAAAGCATTACATTTCCCTTTTAAGTTAAATAAGAAAGGACAATATAGTATTATTACAGGAATAATTAATGTAGCAGATTTTAAAGAGCAATCCAAAAAATATAATTGTTCAATTACTGAACTGCTTATATCTATATACTTTGAAGCCATTCAACAATTTATATGTTCACAATCTGAAGAAGATAAAAAAAGGCTTACAAGAAGAATAGTTATAAATGTACCTGTTAACCTTAGAAATATATATCCATCAAAAACAATGAAAAACTTTTTTATTAGTGTTACCCCTTCTATTGATTTAAGATTAGGTGAATATAGTAGAGAAGAACTTATTAAATATGTAAAAAACTATATGGAGATAAGTACAACAGAAAAATATGTAAGTCAGTATATAACTAGAAATGTTAAAAATGAGAAGAATAAATTAATAAGAGTTATACCTCTTTTTTTGAAAAACTTGATAATGCCTATAATATATCAACGATTTGGAGAAAGTGGTTATACTAGTAGTATTTCTAATCTAGGTAGAATAGGTATGCCACAAGAAATTGAGCATTTAATTGATAGATTTGATTTTTACCCTCCACCAAGTAGAGGAAATATAATTAAAGTTGGTGTTATTTCTTATAATAATAAGCTCTATATTTCATTTGGTAGACTTACAAGAAATACAGAAATAGAAAAACACTTTTTTAGAATTATAAGAAAGATGGATATACCAGTAAAAATAGAGACAAATCAGAGGTGATTACAATGCCATATTGTGCAAAATGTGGTGTAGAAGTTAATAATAATATTAGTACATGCCCTTTATGTGAATTTCCAATACCTAATATAAATGAATATGATACAGATAGTAGTTATCCAAACTCATTTCCAAAACCTGAGAACATATATAAAGAAAGAGTAGAGACAATAAAAAACTCCACTTTTTTTACAATTATACTGTTTCTTATTCTTACAATACCCATATTACTAAGTATAAAAGCTTATTATCCTCCTATAACAAAAGGAATCAATTATGCTATAGTTAGTATTATTGCATCAGTATTTTATTTGTTTTTCATATTTGGATATTTAACAATAAAATATAATATTCTAGGAATAGGAATAACATCCTTATTATTTACTTATGTATTAGATAGTATAGATGAATCTATTACATGGTATTACAAATATGCAATTCTAATTATAATATTAGTAATGATAATATCGTATGTATATGTTTATTTATATAAAAGAAGTAAACACTACAATCAGTTAGTGTATGTCACAGCATATATTTTCAGTGGAATAGGGATTTTGTGTATTGGTATAGAAGCTATTATAGCTTATAGACTTAATAATTCAATTAAACTCACATGGTCAATAATAGTTTTTTTATGTTCACTGGCTGTATGTGTCTTGATATTAGGTTTATACCATGGCTTGCCAGAAAGAGTTCGTAATGAAATTAAAAGGAAATTACATGTTTGAAATAATAGAATGAGTACTATTATATTAAATGATATAAGTGTTATTAGAAATAGTTATTATATAATGCATTTTGAAACTATATGCGTATTATATAATAACTATTTTTTGTTTTTATATGTTGCAATTTATGAAATAAGTGGTATAATAAGAATAAATAAACATATGAACAGTTATTCATATATTGAAATACAGGAGTGATAATAATGAGCAAAAAAGAGTGCTGTAAAGATGAAGGATTTATAAAAGAAGTACAAATGCATATGGAAAATGAGGAAACCATGTATATGCTTGCTGATTTTTTCAAAAATTTTGGTGATAGCACTAGAGTAAGAATTATGGGAGCATTATTTAATGGTGAAATGTGTGTAGGTACAATTGCAAATGTTCTTGACATGACCCAATCAGCAGTTTCTCATCAGTTAAGAGTACTAAAGTCAAGTAGGTTGGTTAAAGCAAGGAAGGAAGGAAAACTTGTATTCTATTCTTTGAATGATGAACATATTGAGATGATTTACAAAATGGGTATAGAGCATATTTTAGAGTAGTACAAAAGTTATGCATATAAAAATATTAATAAGATGACAAATTGGTTAGGTAATAAGAAAGGGTGTATTAGAATGTCAGAGAGAATAACTGATAGCATTCCTTCATGTGGGTGCGGAAGCAGTAGTTGTTCAAGTAAAAAAAATCATAATCATAACCACCATAATCATGACCATGACCACCATAATCACCACCATCAAGATGATCATAATCATGGTCACGAGCATAATCATGATGGACAATTTTCTACAAAAGATATAATTGAATTTGTAATAGCGTTAGGATTATTTTTACTTGGATTATTGTTGAAGTTAGATAATACAATAACAATCGCATTATTTATTAGTGCTTATTTAGTTGTTGGTAGAGAAATTATAGTTAACGCTTTCAAAGGTATTTTTAATGGTACACTATTAGATGAAAACTTTTTAATGACTATAGCATCAATTACTGCTTTCGCAATAGGAGAATATCCTGAAGCAGTTGCGGTTATGCTTTTCTATCGAGTAGGAGAGTTATTTGAAGGATTAGCAGTAAATAAATCGAAAAACTCAATAGAACAATTATTAAATATTAAGCCAGATATAGCTAACGTGAAAGTAGGTAATACTTATGAAAAAGTACAGCCTGAGAAAGTGAAAGTAAATGATATTATTATGGTTAAGCCCGGCGAGAAGATACCTCTTGATGGAATAGTTATTGAAGGTAATTCTACAGTCGATACATCTGTAATTACAGGAGAATCATTACCTAGAGATATAGAGACTGGAACAGAAGTATATAGCGGTGGAATTAATTTAACAGGTGTTATATTAGTAAGAGTTACAAAAGAATTTAATGAATCAACAGTAGCAAAAATATTGAATCTAGTAAAAGAATCAAATGCTCAGAAAGCCAATACAGAAAAATTTATTACAAAATTTGCTAAATATTATACTCCAATAGTCGTAGGAATCGCAGTATTCCTAGCAATAGTTCCCCCAATAATAGTAGGAGACTTTGCAACATGGATATATACAGCAGCTATTTTCTTAGTTGTTTCTTGCCCCTGTGCTCTTGTAATATCTATACCACTTGGTTATTTTGGAGGTATTGGAGGAGCTTCAACAAACGGAATATTAGTAAAAGGTGGAAATTACTTAGAAGCTCTAAGAAATGTTACAAGTATTGTAGTTGATAAAACAGGAACGTTAACAAAAGGTGTTTTCAAAGTATCACAAGTAATATTGACAGATAATAATGTAGATAGAGATAAAGTGCTTCAAATAGCTTCTCATATAGAACACTTTTCTAATCACCCTATTGCTGTATCAATTGTAAATGAATATGGTAAAGAAATAGATGAAGCAAAAGTAACAAATATCGTAGAAGTTGCTGGAAAAGGAATTAAGGCGGTATTTGAAGGAGAACCAGTTGTTATAGGTAACAAAAAACTAATGAAAGAAGAAAATATTATTATAAATAACGATAATAATAATATAGGAACAAAAGTATATGTAGCTATTAACAATATATTAGTTGGAATAATTATAATAGCAGATGAAATAAAAGAAGATACAATAAGTGCTATTAAAAAGCTAAAAGAATATGGTGTCAAAGAAGTAGTAATGCTTACAGGAGATCATGAAGAAGTTGCAAAAGAAATAGCTAGTAAAACAGGTATTACTAAATATTATAGTGAGTTGTTACCACAAGATAAAGTTAGTAAACTAGAAAAGATAATGGAAACAAAAAATAAAAATGAAAAAGTTATATTTGTAGGAGATGGAATTAATGACGCTCCTGTACTTGCAAGAGCTGATGTTGGAATAGCAATGGGTGCCGTTGGTTCTGACGCCGCAATTGAAGCTGCTGATGTAGTTCTTATGACAGATGAATTATCAAGTATACCAAGAGCTATTAAAATTGCAAGACACACTAATAAGATTGTATGGGAAAACATTATATTCGCACTTGGTATAAAAGTTGTTATAATGCTCCTTGCAACTATAGGATTTGCCAATATGTGGATGGCAATATTTGCAGATGTTGGAGTAGCAGTTATTGCAATACTTAACTCAATAAGAGCACTTAAAGTTAAGAAACTTTAAGTGGTATATTAAAAATGAAATATTGCTAGATAAGAGATGCTCACTTCTAGGTAGACAAGTAAATAATAAAACTTGTCAAATAGAAATGAGCATTTCTTAGTATATAGTAAAATATTTCTTAGAACCTATTAATGATACATCAATAAAGTATTATAAAATACTAGCCTAGCGTAGAATGATATAGGGTAATATGTAGCACGAGCCAGGACGGCGAGGTCAGCTATTTTAATCAGGACGATTAACTAGCTGACGGAATATTACCCTATATCATTCGGAGCGGAAACTCCCATTTATTTACGTTTATACCACAAAAACTAATTCCTCAAAGACTTACTATATCCTAATGGACTAACCCCATATTTATTTTTAAATTGTTTAGAAAAATAATGAATAGAATTAAAACCTAGGATTTCAGAAATCTGAGTCAAAGTAAGTTCTGTTGATTTAATATATTCTTTACTCTTTTCTAATCTATAATTATTAATATATTCAATTATAGTAACCTCCATAATATCCTTGAATATACGTGAAAGATAAGAAGAGCTAATTGCCACTTTATCAGCTATTTGGTCAATTGTAATTTTCTCATTAATATGAGAATATATATAGTCAAGAGCCCCATTAACAATAGCATTATTAGTATTAACCTGCATAGATGAATGAAGTTGGTTCAATGAATTTTTTTTAGTAAAAAACCTTATAAGCTTAATCATAAATTCTTTTAGATAACAAATAATTAAGTCAGCACTATAATCACCATTATAATTTTTCTCTTTTAGAATATTTTCAAGAAGTAATTTCAAATCGTAATTGCAATTAAAAATCCTATCTCTAAAAATAGAATTATCTTCAAAAAACATTTTAAAACTAATAGTTAGAAAAGAAACAGGATTAGTAGTGTTATTTTTTTGCGTGTGATATTGATTTGGTGCATAAAATATAAAATCACCTTGTTTCAATATATATTCTTTCCCGTCTATTAATGTGAGTAGTTCACCTTGATCTACATAAGTTATTTCCCAAAAATCATGTTTTTCCCCTGGAAAATTAAATGATTTATCAAATTCTTGATAAAAAAGTGTATAGATTTTTGCAATTGTAAGTTTACTTTTAATAGGTGAAAAATCAAGTCTTGAGGTAATCATTTTTACATCTGTAGTTGTACTATTATACATAATATTAATCGAACATTGACTATAGAGAGGAACTACTTTATAAAAAACATTAGGATTTAGTATAACACATTTATCAAGGAAAAAAGCTTTTGAATGATTCATTGATGTATAAGTATATATAACAGCCGCACCATCTTCAATATCAATAACAGTACAGTTATTTCTATCAACGTAAAAAGAACTAAGATCATAGGAAGTTACTAACTTAGTAATCTTAGAATTATTAGTGTCTAATTCAATATGGCTAAAGAAATCAGAAGAAATACAGCCATAATTTCTAAAGGATAGATTTGTAATATT
This sequence comes from Vallitalea sp., assembly GCA_025210515.1. Lineage (GTDB taxonomy): Bacteria > Bacillota > Clostridia > Lachnospirales > Vallitaleaceae > Vallitalea. The sequence goes on from JAOARM010000038.1 coordinate 48,987, forward strand.
TTTAATCATATGAGATATCCCCTTTATAATAAATTCCTGCTAAATATAATAATTTCAGATAATATATTTGATATTTTTATAATTACGCCATTATATTTTACATCAAAAAATAGAATTATACAAATATAATTCAGTATTGTACAAATACAAAAATCTATATATAGCTTAGAATAAGAATATAAGATATAAGTAACTAAGAAGGAGAATGTGAAAATGGAAGTAGCAGTTTCAACGCCTAGTCGTATATGTCTATTTGGAGAACACCAAGACTATTTAAACTTAGAAGTTATTGCTTCAGCTATTAATCTAAGATTTAGAGCAGAAGGAAGCAAAAGAGAAGATAAAATAATTCATGTTCGTCTCAAAGGAGAAGGAATAGAAAGAGAAGAAATAATTAATTTAGAAGAAGATATTGTATATGAAAATAATAGAGATTATTTAAAAAGTGCAATAAATGTACTAACAAGAAAAGGATACAATATTGATTCAGGATATGATATATATATGGAATCAGATATTCCAATTGGAAAAGGCATGTGCTCATCTACTACAATGACAGTAGTATTTATAAAAGCGTTACTTGAACTTATTAATCATCCAGATAAAGATGACCCAGAGAAAATTGCGTTATTAGGATTTGATGCTGAAGTTACAGAATTTAATGAGCCAGGTGGTTTAATGGATCAATATGCATCAGCATATGGAAATCTTTTACACTTAACATTTAATAAAGAAGAAACATTAGTAGAACCTTTACAAACAGAAATTCCAGGATGCTTCATTTTATTTGATTCTCTTGAAGATAAGCAAACAACAAAAGTGTTAGGAAGTGCAAAGTATCCAGTTCTCGAAGCGCTTGAAGAATTAGAACAATACGGAATTAGTAGTATTAGAGATTTTGTTAATAATGAAGATAATCTAAAATATTTAGATAAATTATCAGAAGTTAAACTAAAAAAAGTAAAAGCAAATATTGATAACTACAAAACACTACAAGAAGCAAAAGAAATGTTTAAAGGTGGAAACATAGATTCTGAAAAATTAGGTGAATTACTAAAAAGACACCATGCAAATCTAAGAGATGGGCTTGAAATATCAACTCCTAAAATTGAAGAAATCCTTGAGACTGCATATGAAAACGGAGCTCTTGGTGGAAAGATAAATGGTTCTGGTGGCGGCGGTTGCTGTTATGTGTACGCATATGAAAAAGATAGCCAAACTATCCTTGATAAAGTATGTGAAAAAGGTTACTGGGGAGTAATACTTAAACAAGATTCAGGTGTTAAATCAGATCATTAAATATAATAATTACATATTAGTAAGAATAACTATATATGATTATGAAATAAATAACTATAAATATTAATACAAATATAAATACAAAATTTGACCGAAAATGAAAGGAAGATGATTATGAAAGCAGTAGTTCTTGGAGCAGGGAAAGGTACACGACTTCAATCAGAAAAATATAATATGCCAAAAGTACTTAGAAAGGCACATGGTAAGTCATTACTTGAATACGTTCTTGATGCATTATCATTTATTAAGCAAGAAGATATAACAATCGTTGTTGGATATAAAAAAGAAATGGTATATGAAGAGATTAAAGGTGACTATAAATTTGTAAGCCAAGATGAACAACTTGGAACTGGTCATGCAGTTATGATGGCTGAAGGAGATTTTAAAGATTACAAAGGACCAATATTAGTTGCTTATGGAGATATGCCATTATATAAGAAAAGTACTTACGAAAAAATGTTTGAAATTCATGAAAAAGAGAATGCTACATGTACAGTACTTACTGCTGTAATCGATAATCCACCTGCTTATGGTAGAATTATCAGAAATGAAGAAGGCAATATGACAGGTGTAGTAGAAGCAAAAGATTGTACAGAAGAACAATTAGCTATTACAGAGCTTAATGTTGGAGTATATGTTTTTGATAGCGAATTCTTATTTGAGAACCTGAAATTACTTAAAAACGATAATATTCAAGCAGAATATTACTTAACAGATATTCCTAAGATGGTTATGGATAAAGGTGAAAAATTAGTAACACATACTATCTATAACACTAATGAAGTATATGGTGTTAATACTGTTGAGGAATTAGAGTTTTGTGAAAAGGTATTAGAAGAAAGTAATTAATAATAACTGGATAATTATACAAAATATAGACATATTTATAATAGGCACAGAATTAAGAAAGGAATGTATAATATGATAAAGTTTGGAACTGGCGGTTGGAGAGCAATAATTGGAGAAGACTTTACTAAAGATAATTTAGTATTATTATCACAAAGTCTTGCTAATAAAATGATAAAAGAAGATGTAAAAGAGTTTGTTATTGGATATGATAGAAGATTTCTATCTGATAAAAGTGCTCAGTGGATGTCAGAGGTAATGGCAGGAAACGGCATAAAAGTATATTTTATAAACAAAATTGCACCTACTCCAATGATTATGTTTAGTGTAAAAGAAATGGGATTAAAGTATGGAGCAGCTATTACAGCTAGTCATAACCCTGCTGATTATAATGGTATAAAAATCTTTACAGAAGGCGGAAGAGATGCCGCTATGGAGATTACAGATATTATTGAAAAAGAAATTGAAAAAGTAACAGAAGTTAAATCTGTTGATTTTAATAAAGCTGTTGATAATGGAACAATCGTTATGTATAATCCTTTTAATGATTACATTGATACAATCATTTCTTTAGTTGATATAGAATCAATTAAAAATAAACAATTAAAAATATTATTAGACCCTATGTATGGAGTATCAAAAACTTCACTTCAAACAATTTTAATGACTGCAAGATGTGAAGTAGATCTTATTCATGATAGACATGATACATTATTTGGCGGAAGATTACCATCACCTAGCTCTGAGACACTAGGAAGACTTAAAAGTGATGTAGTTGAAAAAGGATATGATCTTGGAATAGGAACAGATGGAGATGCTGATAGACTTGGTATAATTGACGAACAAGGTAATTTCATTCATCCTAATGATATTATGGCATTATTATATTATTACTTATTAAAATACAAAAATTGGAGTGGTCCAGTAGTAAGAAACTTAGCTACAACTCATTTACTTGATAACATAGCAGAAGGTTTCGGTGAGAAATGCTATGAAGTACCTGTTGGATTCAAGCATATAAGTTCTAAGATGGAAGAAACTAATGCTCTTATTGGTGGAGAGAGTAGTGGTGGATTAACAATTAGAGGGCATATTAAAGGAAAAGATGGTGTGTTTGCAGCATCCCTACTTGTTGAGATGATTAGTGTAACTAATAAGCATTTATCAAAATTATTAGAAGAAATTCATGAGCAATTTGGTTATTTTGAAATGGCTGAACATGGATTTGGATTTGATATAGAAGAAAAAGAAAGATTATTAAATATATTATATACAGATAAGAAAATTCCAGAATTTAGTTTTGAAGTAGATCATGTTAGTTACATGGATGGAGTTAAAGTATTCTTCAAAAATGGTGGATGGATTATAGCTAGATTCTCAGGAACAGAGCCTCTTCTAAGAGTGTTTGCAGAAATGGATTCTATGGATAAAGCAGAACAAGTATGTAAAGAAATGAAAGACTTCTTAGGTATATAAAATAGACATATAAGTAAAGTTAATATATAATTATAGAGAATTCATCATCTACGAAAGTAATTGATGAATTTCTCTTTAACAAAATTTAGATGGAATTACTAGTTTCATCTTATTATTTGTAAATATAGGTATAGATATAATAAAATAAATATTGTGGAGGTAGAGATTATGACAATACTTGTAACAGGTGGAGCAGGATATATTGGTAGTCATACAGTAGTACAACTTCTGGAAGCTGATTATGAAGTTATTATTGTAGATGATTTTTCTAATAGTAAACCAGAATCATTAAAGAGAATAAAAGAAATTACAGGAAAAGATTTTAAATTTTATGAAGTTAATTTACTTAATGAAAAAGCATTAGAGGAAGTATTTGAAGAAAATAAAATTGATGCAGTTATACATTTTGCAGGGCTAAAAGCTGTAGGAGAATCAGTTAGTATTCCTATGAAATACTATCATAACAATATAACAGGAACACTTATATTAACTAAATTAATGGAAAAGTACGATGTAAAGAAAATGGTATTTAGTTCATCTGCTACAGTATACGGCATGAATAATATATCACCATTAACAGAAGATTTACCACTTAGCACAACTAATCCATACGGAAGTACTAAGCTTATGATAGAACAAATTCTTAGAGATATTTATGTTTCTGATTCTAGCTGGAGTATTGCATTACTTAGATATTTTAATCCTATTGGAGCTCACGAAAGTGGAAGAATAGGAGAAGATCCTAATGGAATACCTAACAATCTTATGCCTTATATTACACAAGTAGCAGTGGGCAAGAGAAAAGAGTTAGCTGTTTTTGGAGATGATTATGATACTCATGACGGTACAGGTGTTAGAGATTATATTCATGTAGTAGATCTTGCAGCAGGACATATGAAAGCTGTTGAAAAAGTAATGAAAGATACTGGTGCTAATGCGTATAATTTAGGAACTGGAACAGGATATAGTGTACTTGATGTTGTTAAAAACTTTGAAAAAGCTACAAATGTAAAAGTGCCTTATACTATAGCTGATAGAAGACCAGGAGATATTGGAGCATGTTTTTCAGATGCTACAAAAGCTTATAATGAATTAGGATGGAAAGCAGAGAAAAATCTTGAACAAATGTGCGAAGATGCATGGAGATGGCAAAGTAATAATCCTAATGGATATGAAAATGCATAGATAAACTAGCAAGCCGAGAGGCTTGCTTGTTTTATGTTTTATAATGGTATTTACATAAATCATAAATCAATAATTATTTTAATCATTTTAGATACGGCGTTAATCTTATCTGGGGAGCAATTTTTTAGTAAATCATTAATTTCGGGAGTTAAGTAATCATCAGATTTTGTATTAGTACCGGTTAATAAATAGGCAGGAGAGATATCTAAGACATCACTCATTTTGACTAACATCTCTAAGTTAAGCTTAGTCGTACCTGTTTCTATTCTGCTTATATATTCAGGAGATACTTTGAGAATTTCTGATACTTTTTCTTGTGTCATATTTATTGATTTTTTACTTTTTTTAATTCTTTTACCAATTATTTTGTAATCAATCATTTTTATCACCCTATTAAATATATCAATAATAACTAATAAGTTTAATGAAGTTATAAGTTATCATTGAATAAATAGGTTATGTTTGGTATAATAAAACTATTCCTAATTGCATTAAAGGAATTCATAGTAGCGATATGTGTATATTTTTCGTATAATCTATAAAGTCATTATTAACTTAATAGCTAATTATATGTTTCCTTAGAGGGCAAAGGAAAAAAGTATAATAGACTATATAGATTAGAGCTTAAAAGGTAATTTTACTTATTAGCTAGTAAAATACCTTTTTTTTATTGATATTATATTTACTTCATGATATAATTAAGAAAATTTAATACAGTTCCTTCAGGGCAGGGTGTAATTCCCGACCGGCGGTGATAGTCCGCGAGCGAAAGCTGACTTGGTGTAATTCCAAGACCGACAGTAAAGTCTGGATGAGAGAAGGTAGATGACAATTTAATTGTTATTTAATAAGTTAATAATGAATTGACTTATAATCTTACGTTAATAATAACCTTGAAGAAATAATTTCTTCAAGGTTTTTTTATTTGGAATTTTCCGCTCCGAAAGTATAGGGTAATATTCCGTCAGCTAGTTAATCGTCCTGATTAAAATAGCTGACCTCGCCGTCGTGGCTCGTGCTCCATATTACCCTATACAATCTCCGCTAGTCATATTAATCTTGAAATATTATAGAGGTTTGGGGAGAAGTAGAATGGAAATTTCCGCTCCAAAAATAGTAATATTGTAAGGAGGTAGATAAGTTGGAACATACAGATGATGAGATGGCTGAGCATATTAAATATATGAAAAGAGCAATAGAGTTATCTAAGAAAGGAATAGGGTATACTAATCCTAATCCTTTAGTGGGTGCAGTTATTGTAAAAGATGGGAAAATAATTGGTGAAGGATATCATGAGAAAATAGGACATAATCATGCTGAAATTAATGCACTGGGTAGTTGTAACGCTGATGTAAGTGGTGGAACTATGTACGTTACATTAGAACCATGCTCTCATTATGGGAAAACTCCCCCTTGTGCTAATGCAATTGTAAAAAGCAAAATATCAAAAGTGGTTATAGGTATGATAGATCCTAATCCACAGGTTGCAGGAAATGGAATAAAAATACTTGAAGAAAATAATATAGAGGTAATTAGTGGAGTATGTGAAGAAGAAATAAGAGAGTTAAATAGAATATTTATAAAATATATTACAACTAAGAAGCCTTATTGTATATTAAAAAGTGCAATGACATTAGATGGAAAAATAGCTAGTATAACAGGAGATTCAAAATGGATATCTAATGATGAGTCCAGAAAGTATGTTCATGAAATTAGACATAGGGTTTCTGCAATAATGGTAGGCATAGGCACAGTGTTAATTGATAATCCTAGATTGACAACAAGACTAGAAAATAAAGAAGTTATGAACCCTATTAAAGTAATAGTAGATTCAACATGTAGAATTTCGGTAGAATCTAATGTAATAAGGGGGGAAGGTCATACAATTGTAGCTACAACAGAAGATGCACCTAGTGATAAAGTAGAACAACTTATTAAACATGGAGTAACTGTTATTAAAGTGGCTAAGAAGAACTCTAGAGTAGATTTAAGAGAGTTAGTTAATAAGTTAGGAAAGATGGGTATTGATAGCATTTTATTAGAAGGTGGAAGTTCGTTGAATTATAGTGCGCTAGAAAGTGATATTGTAGATGAAGTAATTACATTTATAGCTCCCAAAATCATTGGAGGAAAAGAAGCAAAAACTCCTATAGGTGGTAGTGGAGTAGCATATATTAAAGATGCTTTTAGAATTAATGATATTAGGATAGAAACATTTGGTACAGATATAATGATAAGAGGATATTTATAGCATTAATCCTGTTATTAATAATTAAATAGATTGGAATGGTGATAATGTTTACAGGTCTAGTAAGTGAAATTGGTAAAATAATATCAATTAATAAAGGTACACAGTCCGCTAAGCTTACTATAAGAGCTATGAAAGTACTACAGGAAGTAAGTATAGGAGATAGCATATCAGTAAATGGTATTTGTTTGACAGTTACTTCATATACAAAAGATTGTTTTACAGTTGATGTTATGCCAGAAACATTTAGAATGACTAATTTACAAAAGTTACAGGTTAACAGTGAAGTTAACTTAGAACCAGCATTAAAAGTAAGTGATAGATTAGGAGGTCATATAGTAACAGGACATATTGATGGTACAGGTATTATAAGTAAATATGTTAGAGAAGAAAATGCTACTAGAATAACTATAGATGTAGAAGATAGCTTACATAAATACATTATTCATAAGGGCTCAGTGGCACTAGATGGAATAAGCTTAACAGTAGCATCAGTTATGAAAAATAGTTTTCAAGTATCAATTATTCCATTAACAGCAAAAGATACGACACTATTAAGGAAAAAAGTTGGAGATAAAATCAATATAGAATGCGATATAGTAGGTAAATATGTTGAAAAATTATTAATGAATAGACAAGAAGAAAAAACAAGTAAAATCGATACTAATTTTTTAAAACAAAATGGATTTATATAAAATAGAGGTGGAAAGAATATGATATTAAATACTATTGAAGAAGCTTTGGAAGATATTAGACAAGGCAAAATGATTATTGTTGTAGATGATGAGAATAGAGAAAACGAAGGAGACTTATTAATGGCTGCGGAAAAAGTTACTCCAGAAGCTATTAATTTTATGGTCAAATACGGTAGAGGACTTGTATGTGTTCCTATGATGGAAGATAAGCTTAATAAGTTAGATATTTTCCCTATGGTTACTAATAATACGGATCCTAAGAAAACTGCATTTACTGTATCAGTTGATTATAATAAGACAAGTACAGGTATATCAGCATATGATAGAAGTAAAACAATTAGTAAGTTAGTTGATGAAAAAGTTACTGGCGATTGTTTTGTACGACCTGGACACATATTTCCATTAGTTGCAAAAGAAGGTGGAGTTTTAGAAAGAGCTGGACATACTGAAGCCGCTGTTGACTTAGCAAGACTAGCCAATCTAAATCCAGCAGGTATTATATGTGAAATCATGAATGAAGATGGAACTATGGCAAGATTACCACAGCTTATTGATTATGCTAAAAATCATAAACTGAAAATAATATCTATAGAAGATTTAATTGAGTATAGAAAGTCACATGAAAGTGTTATTGAAAGAAAAGCAATTGCAAAATTACCTACTAAATATGGAGAATTTAGTATATATGGATATGTTAATAAACTTAATGGCGAAGAACATGTAGCAATAGTTAAAGGTAAAGTTGATGATAAGGAACCTATCCTTGTTAGAATTCATTCAGAATGTCTAACTGGAGATGTTATTGGTTCTACTAGATGTGATTGTGGAGAGCAATTTGATGAAGCAATGAAAAGAGTTAGTAATGAAGGTAAAGGTGTCATTATTTATATGCGACAAGAAGGAAGAGGAATTGGCTTAGTTAATAAAATTAGAGCATATGAATTGCAAGATAAAGGATTAGACACAGTAGATGCAAATTTAGCATTAGGATTTGAAGATGATTTAAGAGAGTATAGTGTTAGTGCTCAGATACTAAAAGATTTAGGTATTGAAGAAGTAAAATTAATGACAAACAATCCAGAAAAAATTAATGGTATTGAGAAATATAATGTGAAAGTTGCTGAAAGAGTGCCAATTCAGATTAAGCATAATGAAAATAACGAATATTATTTAAAAGTAAAAAAAGAAAAAATGGGACATGTATTACACTTTTAAGGAGGAAAAATTATTATGAACACATATGAAGGAAAATTAATAGGTACAGGATTAAAAGTTGGGATTATTGCAGGTAGATTTAATGAATTTATTTCTAGTAAATTAATAGAAGGAGCAAAAGATGCATTAATTAGACATGGAGTTAGTGAAGATGATATTGCATTAGCATGGTCACCAGGAGCTTTTGAGATTCCATTAATAGCAAAGAAAATGGCAAAATCAAATAATTATGATGCAGTAATATGTTTAGGAGCTGTTATTAGAGGTGCTACAGCTCACTTTGATTTTGTAGCTAATGAAGTTTCAAAAGGTATTGCTAATGTATCTCTTGATACAGAAGTACCAGTAATATTTGGAGTATTGACAACTGATTCAATTGAACAAGCTATTGAAAGAGCTGGTACAAAAGCAGGTAATAAAGGATTTGAAGCAGGAATGGCTGCAATTGAAATGGCTAATATTCTTAAAGAATTGTAGAATTATATAATTAAAGTAACTGGCTTATAAAAAAGTGATGTTTAAGTTACTAAAGATATACTAGTTTTAGATATGTATCATAAACGCTAGTGTTTATGATATGTTATTACCACTAATTCTAGTATATCTCACTATATAAAGTATAAAATATATTATCCAATATGAGTTTTTTACCAATTTCATTTATTCCTTAAAATCAAAGTTTAAGGATTTGAATTCAATTGGGCTAGATAGAATTATTAGAGTCTCTGTACTACCATATTGTTGGATTTTTCCAATAATATACTCCAGCTCACTTGTATCTTCACATAAAGCTTTAATAGTCATGGAATATTTTCCTGTTACATGATGACATTCAATTATATTCTTGTTTTCTTCTACTAATAATAAAAACTCTTTTCTTTTTGATGCTTTTATTGAAATATTAATTATCGCCTTAACGCATTTGCCTAATTTTTTGGGGTCAATAATAGCTCTATAACCAGTTATAATACCGTTTTTTTCCATTTTCCTAACTCTTTCGGCTACAGCTGGAGGCGTTAATGAGACTTTTTCTGCCAATATTTTCATGGGCATTCTTCCGTCATCTTGGAGATACTTAATTATATCAAAGTCTATTGAATCCATATTATTCCTCCCGATTTTATTTTGAAAATTCATATTCATATAGCTTATTATAACAGATATTGAAGAATAAATCAGTATAAAAGTATCAAAACACATAATAAGTTATATTAAAATAATATATATAATTGCACTTAAATAAAATTAGTGAAAAGAATTTATGGTTAATTAAATACAAAGAAAGGTTAAATTTAATATATTATTTAAGCAAATTTACTAATCTAATACCCAAAAAATTAATTTGGTGTTAATATAAAAATATAGAGTTATTAGTGGTACTTAAAATTTAATTTATGGTTAGGAGGCATATACAAATGTCAGAAAAAACACTTAACCCTTTTAAAATTGCTCAACAACAACTTAAAGAAGCATGTGATGCTTTAGGTGAAGAAGAAGCAGTATATGAATTATTAAGTGAACCAGAGAAAGTTCTTGAAGTTACTATACCTGTAAGAATGGATGATGGAACAACAAAACTTTTTACAGGATACCGTGTTCAGCACAACGATGCATCTGGTCCTACTAAAGGTGGTATTAGATTTCATCCAAAAGTAACGAAAGACGAAGTAAAAGCTCTAGCAACTTGGATGACATTCAAATGTGGTGTTGTAGGTTTACCATATGGTGGTGCAAAAGGTGGAGTAATAGTTGATCCAACAAAGCTTTCCAAAAGAGAACTTGAAAGACTTTCAAGAGGTTATGTTAGAGCTATTGCACCTATTATTGGAGAGAGAAGAGATATACCTGCACCAGATGTAAATACTAATGGACAAACAATGGCATGGATGGTAGACGAATATTCAAGTCTAAGAGGTGTAGGTCAGACATTACCAGCTTCATTTACAGGTAAACCTGTAGAATTTGGAGGATGCTTAGCTAGAAAAGAAGCAACTGGTTATGGTGTTATACTTATGATGAGAGAAGCAGCCAAATATAAAGGCATGAATATAAAAAATATGAAAGTAGCAATACAAGGTTTTGGAAATGTTGGAAGTTATGCCGCTATGTATGCAAGTATGTTTGGAGCAAAAGTTATTGCAGTATCTGATGTTTCTTGTTGCTTAATTAATAATGATGGATTAGATATTAATGATTTGATGGATTATGTTAATAAAAATAAATCCCTTAAAGGTTATAGTGGACAATGTGAAGAAACTCATAGAGAAGATATATTCAAAGTAGAATGTGATGCTTTTGCACCTTGTGCTCTTGAAAATGCTATTACTAGTAAAAATGTAAGAGATATAAAAGCTAAGATTATTTCAGAAGGCGCTAATGGACCAACAACTCCAGAGGCGGAGGAATATTTATTAAGTAATGATGTATTTATTATACCTGATATTCTTGCTAATGCTGGTGGTGTTATCGTTTCTTATTTCGAGTGGGTTCAAAACCTACATAATTATTATTGGAGATTCGATGAAGTACAAGAAAAACAAGAAATCAAGATGGTAGATGCCTTTGTAAAAGTTACAGGGGCAATGGAAGAAAGAAAAGTTGATATGAGAAAGGCGGCTTATCTCGTAGCTATTAAGAGTCTTGCGATGCCAATGAGGTTAAGAGGTTGGTTCTAATAATATAATTAGCCACAGTTTATAAATAATTACTCTAAGTAAAATAAAACACCAAGATGATTATGTCTTGGTGTATATTTTTTGATAGGAACTTTTGATTAAGCAAATGAAATAGAAGTATTTTCATATGTGTCAAGGTAATTTCCTAACGACTGAAACTTTCTAAAAAAGATGTGGCATAGCTATTTTTCTTATATGTAAAAAGTATTAGCTTTAGTTTAAAGCATTGTTCAATGCCTGAACTATTGTTTCTTCTGTAAAGTCTTGAATATGTTGTTCATATATTGAACCATCTTTTGTTATGATAGCTGCAGGAAATTTTTTGATATTTAGTCTATCAGAGATTCCTTTTGATTTGTATACGTCAACTCTATTTACAACAATTTTTCCTTCAAAGAATTGCTCTATTTTTTCTACATGTGCTAAGAACTCTCTTGATGGAGTATCAATAGCATTGTAAATATATATTAACCCAGGTTTTTCTTTCTGCATAATAACAGTATTAAATGTCTCGTGTTCTGCTATAAATTTTTCGGCAGCAAATCCAGCTATTGCTCCATCGCCTACAGCAGTTGCTACTTGTTTTAACCATTTTTCTCTAACGTCGCCACAAGCAAATACACCTTCTATATTCGTTTCCATTTTTTCATTTGTTAAGATATAGCCTTGTTTAGTTAAATTGATTTGGTCTTTGAAAATTTCTGTATTAGGAATATAGCCAATAAATTCAAAGCAATTATCACATTTTATTGGAATTAATTCTTCTGTCTTAAGATTTTTAAGAACTACAGTATCAAGATGTCCTTCGCCTTCAAAAGAATCTACAACTGTATTCCATACAAATTCCATTTTAGGATTTTGTAGTGCCGCTTCTTTTGCAATTTCGTTACAATCCATTATTCCTTCATCATGCATAACAGAAACAATAACTTTATTTGCAAATTTAGTTAAGAACATTCCTTCTTCGATGGCAGCATCACCACTACCAATAACTACAACATCTTTACCAGTATTAGCGGCAGCATCACAAGTAGCACAGAAAGAGATACCTTTATCAAATAAATAGTTTTCTTCATTTTTCGCTTTTGTTACTCTTGGACGTCCGCCAGAAGCAAGGATTACAGATTTTGCAATAAATTTGTTTCTAAAAGTTTCAACTATTTTATCTTCTCCTTCAAGTTCAACACTTTTTACATCCGTTAACTTGAATTTTACTCCCATTTTTACGGCTTGTTTTTTCATTAAATTAGTAATATCTTCACCTTTTGGACTATCTGGGAAACCAGGGTAGTTTTCAATTTCGTTTGTATATGTAGCAAGTCCACCGACTAAAGCTTTTTCAATAAGAAGAGTATCTAATCTAGCTCTAGCAGAATAAATTGCAGCAGTAAGACCAGCGGCTCCACCACCAATAACAACTACATCATAGTTCTCAACACGTTTTTCTCTTGGCATGACCAAGCCTCCTTTTATTAACTTAATAATAAGTATGTAGCAAAATATCTAATCAATAGAATATTTTGCTACATAAGATTTTCTTTTCACACATATATTCATTCAAATTGTTTTTACATAAAGAACTTAACAAGTAATTTACTACCAACTATAGCACCAAAGAACATAGCTACTGCAAATACCCATCCGGATAAAGATAATGAAGCAATACCACTAAATAATGCACCTATATTACAACCATAGGCAATTCTTGCACCATATCCCATCAATAATCCACCTATAATAGCTGCAAAAACTTGCTTCTTAGACTTGATTTTTTTGAACTTAAATTGTGAAGCTAGAAGAGTTGCAAGCAAAGCCCCAAATATAATACCAAGATTTCTCATAGTACCTGGATGATTTAAAAATCCATTATTAAGTGTTGCTTGTGCTCCATCACTACTAAAGTAGTACCATTTATCAACGCTACCACCAAATGCTTCGTATATCCAGGCACCCCAATTGGCGAATACACCAGATACACCCCAAGGATTATTAGTTGTTGCAAGGGTTACTATTTGGAATAACGATAGTAAAAGAGCACCTGTCAAATAAGGCCATGCGTCTTTTAACCATTTTTTATAGAATTCATTTTTATTAACTTTGTTAAAAAATTCTTTAAATGCACTCAAAATAACACCTCCATATAAGGCATAGAATTTTTTGCCACTACTGTTTATTGTCTATAAAAATAATTAATGAGTTTTTTCAATAATAACTTCCCACTCACCATCATCAACTTCTTCAACTTCAACATTATGACCGTCTTTACGAGCCCACTCAGGAACATTTTTCATAGCACAGCTATGGTCAATCTGAAGAATAAGAACATCTCCAACAGCCATTTCTTTTAATTTGTTTTGAGCCTTAATTAAAGGTACTGGACACGCTTCGCCTAAACTATCTATTACATATTCATTCATATAATATCCTCCTATCTTATTAACTAATGAGTTTTTTCAATAACAACTTCCCACTCACCATCATCAACTTCTTCAACTTCAACATTATGACCATCTTTACGAGCCCACTCAGGAACATTTTTCATAGCACAACTATGGTCGATTTGAAGAATAAGAACATCTCCAACAGCCATTTCTTTTAATTTGTTTTGAGCTTTAATTAAAGGCACTGGACACGCTTCGCCTAAACTATCTATTACATATTCATTCATAATAATTACCTCCTAGTTGTTATCTAATTTATAAGATATTCTATAATGTATTATATTAGCTTAATTATCTGTTTTAGCTCTTTCGTATTTAACAGCTGCTATGTATAGTAACAAAATGATTAGTAATTGAATTACAACTGCCCCAAACCATCCAAATACATCTGGTAAGAAGATAGCTTTCCCCTTGCTAATGACATTAAGTTTCCACCAGCCAAAATCATGTGCTCCCCATAGAGAGCCAACGATAAAAAATACCAAAGATAATATTTGCATTGAAAATCCTTCACCTACACGCATTAATGTACCTGAAGCACACCCACCTGCTATAACCATACCTATTCCAAAAAGAAAAGCTCCAATAACAGTTGCTAAACTAATTGGTACTACGTATGACATTCCTGGAATAGGAAGCCCATTTTTAAAATACCCGTATTTGATTGCTGTAAAGCCAATAGTTGTAACGGCAAAAGCTATTAAAACTACTCTAGTAAGTGACGTACTACCCGTTAAGTAAGGGTCACGCATGGATGCTGTAAAGCAAAATCTTGATTTTTGTAAGATAAAACCAAATATTACTCCAGTTATCCAGAATAATAATGTGTTATTAGATTTTCCTCCTAAAAAAGCACCAATAATAATAATAACGATTAAAACAAGAATACCAACAGGTATCATGTTTTTCTTTGGTTTTCTTCTTCTTGTTCTTGCACGAGAAGAGGAACTTCTTTGAATAGAAGAAGCTGTTCCATTTTCATTCATGGTAAACACTCCTTAATGTTAAATTTAATAGTATTATAAGATACTCTCACAATTATGAAATTATCTTTAATAAGATTGTTGAGTTTTTAACAATTTCCCAATTACTATGATAACACAAAAGATTATATACATTATATATGCTTTACTAATACTGTATTAATAATTTTGATAGCATATTAATTAGTAAATTACATATGATAAGGTGAATTTTTTCTGGTTTAATTCATATAATAAGTAGTGAGTGTAAAGTAATTTTTTGATTTTTAGCTCTGTGATAGAAATTTAGGACAAATATGTCAAATTTTACTATAGCATGCAATATAGAGAATGCAAGTGGAATTATATGACATTGTTACAACATTGAAAATCTTGTTGCAATTTTATTCTGATTGATTTATAGTAAATTATAGGGTAATTGGTTAATTTGATAACAAAGTTATGGGGTGATAATATGCATTTAGAGTCCTTAAAATATTTTAGAGAAGTTGTTTCAGAAAAAAGCATTTCAAAAGTTGCTAAGAAATCACATATTTCTCAATCAGCGCTTAGTCAGCTTATTCAAAAACTTGAAGAAGATTTTGGATACAAGCTTTTAAATAGAAGTAATAAAGGTGTTGAACCAACTGTCATGGGAGAAATAGTACTAAAATACTCTAATAATATTATCAGAAACTTTGATGCTATGGTTGAAGAACTAAAAACAATTGAAAAACAAAATAATAAAATTAGGATAAATGGTACATGGGCATTAGTAACCTATTCATTACCTTGTGTCATCTATAAAATCAAGAAAAAATATCCAAACCATCAATATGAATTAATAGCTGGTACTAGAGAGGATACTATTACAGATGTACAAAATGACATTTGTGATTTTGGTGTTATTGATGGAACAATTAGTGAAGATTATGATTTATTCACTTATGCTATGGGGAAAGAAAAAATAGTTCTCATTGCCCCTGGTAAATATAATATTCCAAATAAAATTAATCTAGAAGATTTAATTAAATACGATATGATCATGTGTAATAGAAATAATTATATTCGTGATAATCTAGAAAAAGAATTAAAAAAAATAGGTAAAAGCCTAGATGATTTAAAGATTATGTTTAATGTAGCAACTGATGGAGCAGTTAAGTTAGCTGTTAGCAATAGTTATGGATTGGCTTTTGTACCTTATGAATCAATTAAACATGAATTATATGAAAAAACAGTTAAAATTATAGAAATAGACAATGTAAGTCTTGATTATGATATCTATCTAATTAGTAAAAAATTTAATAAATTATCTAGAGCTAGAAAAGACTCTATTGAGTATTTTATTGAAATTGGACAAAAAAGCTTTTGTTAATAAGTTTTCTTAGTTTTTGGTTACAGTTATTTCCCAAACACCATTTAAAACTTCTTGGCAATTAGCTTCACAAGTAGATTTATTAAAATAATCTTTTAATGATTCAACTACACAACTGTGATCTGTAACTAACATAAATGATTCACCAGAATTTATTTTTTTTAACTGTTCTCTAGCTTTTAATAGTGGAATAGGACAGTAATCTCCAAAACAATCTATTTTATTCATTATAACAACTCCTTTACAGTTATTGATAGTTTAATAAAGCACTAATAATTATTAAGTTGTTAAGATGGTTTTGACACTAGCCGTAGTTATTATTATATCATAATTAAAGTGTAAACAGTATTACTAATAAATAGCAAAAAAGACGATAAAATGAGGTGGTTACCATTGATACCTTTTAATAAACCTTACTATTGTGACAAGGGCATACACTATATAAAAGAAGTACTTGATAGGGGTAAAGTTGGTGCAGACGGATACTTTACAAAAAAATGTAAAAACTTTTTAGAGAAAAGATTAAGAACTAATAATATTTTATTAACAACTTCGTGTACACATGCTCTTGAAATGGCATTTAGGCTAATTAACTTAGAGAAAAATCAAGAAGTTATAATGCCATCTTATACATTCCCATCAACATCAAACTGTGTATTAATGAACAATGGTAAGGTTGTATTTACAGAAATTAATCACAATGATTTATGTATAGATGCAGATAAAATAGAAGAAAAAATTACAGATAAAACAAAAGCAATAATTGTAGTACACTATGGTGGTAATGCTTGTGACATGGACAAAATAATGAGTATAGCCAATAGGTATGATTTATATGTAATAGAGGACGCAGCTCAAGGATTATTTAGTACATATAAAGGGAAGGAACTTGGTACAATAGGACATTTTGGCTGTTATAGTTTTCACGAAACCAAGAATATTTCTTCGGGAGAAGGTGGAGCTATAAGTATAAATTTTGATGATGATGACTTAATAAAAAGAGCGGAGTATATGAGGCAAAAAGGTACAAATAGAATAGATTTTGAACTTGGACAAGTTGAGTTTTATCAATGGGTAGATATTGGTTCAAGTTACTGTCCGTCTGAGATATTAATGGCTTACCTTTATTCACAACTGGAAAATAGTTATGATATTCATGTGCGTAGATTAGAAATATTTAATGGATATGTAAATTTATTTGAAAGTCTAAAATCTAAGAAGATTATTAATTACGCTATAGGCAATCAATATGGAGCTTTTAATGCTCATATTTTTTATGTTATATTTGAGCAAGAAAAAGATGCACTAGTTTTTGCAAATAGGTTAAAGGACGAAGGTATTATAGCTTATACACACCTTATCCCATTACATCTTAGTAGAATGGGGTTACAAATGGGATATAGAGAAGATGATTTTCCATTTGAAAAACAATTATATAAAAGATTAATAAGACTACCTTTGTATGCTGATATGACTGATATAGAATTATGTAGAGTCCAAGAAGTTATTCAAGAAATTATAGAAAAGTTGAATTAGAAAATAGACAAATACTAATAAATATATAGGAGGTTCTTCAAGTGATATCAATAGTTGTTCCTGTATATAATAGTGAGAAAACTATAGAAAAGCTATGTGAAAAAATTATTATTAATATGAATAGCCACAATTTTGATTACGAAATAATTCTTGTAGATGATAATAGTAGGGACAAAAGCTATAATTTAATGAAACAACTACATAATAATTATAATAACATTACCTGTATTAAATTAAGAGAAAATGCAGGACAACAGAATGCCTTATTATGTGGGCTTAGATATGGGTTAGGAAACTATTTTGTTACTATAGATGATGATTTACAATACAATCCAGATGATATTATAGAGCTTTATATTAAAATGCAAGAAGGCTATGATGTAGTGTATGGTGTGCCAAGTAGAAAACAACACAATAAGTATAGAAATTCTGGAACATATATAAAAGAATGGATGTTCAGTGTAATGCTAGGAAAGCCAAGGGCAATAAGGTTAACATCATATAGAATAATGACAAAAAATATTGTAAATCAAATAAAGTTAGAAACAGCGTCTTATGTTTATCTCTCAGCAACTATTCTTAAATACACCAAAAATATTGCTAATGTAGAAATTAATCATTATGACAGGCAGTTCGGGAAATCTAATTATAATTTCAAAAAGTTACTTAAGCTATTTGTTAATATAATAATCTATTATAGTCATAGTAAGCTTTTTAATGGCTATCAGAAAGATGTTCCACAGTATATAGTAGAAGAAGTACTAATTAGTAAAACTACACATTTAGAAAAGTAATTGCGAAACTACATTCAGTTGATTCTTTAATACAATATGTTGGGTTCACGCTTATAATAAGAGATACATATTGTATGTAAAGAGTTAAAATTATTAGTTTCGTAATTACCTAGAAAAGTTATGAAAGGAATAAATGTAATATGAAATTAATGATATTAGGTGCTTCAAATGCTCAGATAAATGCTATAAAAACAGCTAAAAAAATGGGATATAAGGTAGTTGTTACAGATTATTATAATCAATCTCCAGGAAAACTAATTGCTGATGAAAGTGGTTTGGCAAGTACTTTTGATTACAAAGAAACGTTAAAAGTTGCAAGAGAAACAAATGTGAATGGTATTATGACTACAGGAACTGATCAACCGGTTTATGTAGTTAATAAAGTTGCTAAAAACCTTGGATTGCCTAGATTTCTGAGTGTGAATACAGCTCATGAAGTGACGAATAAAAAGGCAATGAAAAGTAAATTTCTTCAACATGAAATTCCTACTACTGATTTTAGGATACTAAAAGAAAATTTTCCTGATGATAACTTAGAAGGACTAAAGTTTCCAGTAGTAGTAAAGCCTCTTGATTCACAAGGTCAAAGAGGAATTTTTAAACTGAACAATATTGAAGAAATCAGACAACATTTTAAAGAGGTTATTAGACATTCAAGAGAAGATGAAATATTGGTGGAAACTTATTATAAGAATGATGAAATTACAATTAGTGGTTGGGTAAAAGATGGACAAGCAAAAATCTTAACTATTACAGATAGAGTTATATTTGATGCAGATAAGTATATAGGAATCTGTACTTCTCATGAGTTCCCGTCTAAACATTATGGACAATATAAGGAGGAATTTATTAATATTACCAATAAGATTGTTGAAGTATTTAATATTAATCAAGGTCCAATATATTTTCAGTTATTTGTAGGAGAAGAAGGTGTTAAGGTGAATGAGATTGCATGTAGAATAGGTGGAGCATATGAAGATGAATTTATTCCACTTATTACAGGTGTAGATATACTAAAAATGGTTATTGATGGTTCTATGGGTAAGAAAATAGATTATAATTCTCTTGATAATTATAATATTGATGACAATCATCATTATTTATCATCTCAATTGTTTTTTGCAAATAGTGGAACGATTAATTATTTAAGTAAAAGAGATGAAGTAGTAGCATTAAAAGGTGTTCATAATATGAACTATAATTATCAAGTGGGTGATTGTATTGGAGAGATAGAAAATGCATCCCAGAGATCTGGATATGTAATTGTAACAGGAAATAGCAAAGAAGATTTATTAGAAAATGTTAAGAATTTGTACAATAATATGCTTATGATAGATGAAAATGGAAAAAATATGATTATGAAACCGCAATTATAACAAGAGAGGAAGACAAGCTATGAAAAGCAAAATTTTAATTGTTATTTTATTGATGTTTGTATTAGTTGGTTGTGGAAAAAAAGATGATAATACTGTAAAGATTGCTCAGCAATATGGATTAGCCTATGCTCCTATACAGATTATGAAAGAAAAGGGGTTTTTGGAAGAAGAACTTCCAGATAAGCAGATAGAATGGGTTAAATTAGCTAATACAGTAGCAATTCGAGAAGCAGTACTTGCTGATGATTTGGATGTTGGATTCATGGGAATACCACCTTTTTTGATTGCATTAGATAATGGCATGGAGTGGAAAATGATGACAGGTCTCTCTAGTTGCCCATTAGGTCTTGTTACATATGATAATAATATTCAGTCTTTATCAGACTTTACTAAGCAAGATAAAATAGCTCTTCCTCAACCTGGAAGTATTCAACATATTTTGCTTGCAATGGCATGTGAAAGAGAGCTTGGAAAGGCAGATGCCCTTGATAATCTATTAGTTTCAATGAAACATCCAGATGGATTTCAAGCATTAATGGGAAGGCAACATATAAAAGCACATTTTACCTCACCACCTTATGTGTTTGAAGAGTTAGCCAATAAGAATAATCATATGATAATAAGTGGTGAAGAAGCAATGGGTAGTGAATTTACATTTATTATTGGAGCTTGTACTAAAAACTTTTATACAAATAATAAAGATGAATATGAAGCACTTAAAAGAGCCGTTGATAAATCTATAGAATTTATAATCAATAATGAAGAAGAGACAATTGATATCTTAACTAAACTATATAAACTGGATAAAGATAAACTAAAAGGCTACCTAAATTATGAAGGAATGAAGTATGAGACAGATATTTCAGGTGTCAATCAATTCGTTGATTTCATGGTAAGAAATGATTATTTGAGAAGGACTTATGAACTTGATGAAGTTATATGGGAGTAGTATTATGAGGAAAAAATATTTACATAGACTGTTTTGGATATTGTTTTTTATCATAATATGGGAAGTTACTTATTATTCTAACGTATATCCCAAGCAAATCTTTCCTTCAATAGAAGAAATTATTAAAACTTTAATTAAAAATTTTACTACAGGTGACTTGTTAATGCAAATAAAGTTTTCGTTTATTATTATTATTAAAGGATTAGTAATAGGAATTATACTTTCTATTATATTTAGTTTCTTTGATTATTTTTACAAGTATTTTAGTGAATTTCTAGATACGATTATAGGGGTGCTTCACCCTCTTCCAGCCATAGCCCTTTTACCATTGGTGATTATTTGGTTTGGTATTGGAGAGAAGGCAATACTTGTTGTTATTATTCATTCTGTTTTATGGCCAATGACCATTAATATTAAGACAGGATTTAAAGGTGTTGATTATGAATATATTGAAGTAGCTAAAAATCTTGGCATGAATATTGGGCAAATATTCTATTATGTTCTTGTACCACTTAGCCTCCTTTATATGGTATCTGGACTTAAGATTGGTTGGTCTAGAGCGTGGAGAGCACTTATTAGTTCGGAAATGGTTTTTGGTGCCATTGGGTCTGTTGGAGGTCTTGGCTGGTTTATATTTGAAAAAAGAGTGTTTATGGATACACCAGGTATGTATGGTGGATTAGTTATAATTGTTGTCATTGGTATGGTTATGGAAGATTTAGTATTTGGAAAGATTGAAAAGAAGTGTGAGGAGATTTATTAGAGAGTGACTCTATAAATCTTGACTCCCCACTCATAATCAAACATATATCTAGGAATTCTAATACCATATAGTGGATTGTGAAATTCATGGATTAATGTACAATTATCTGCAATAAACCTATTCATTTCTTCGTAATAATAGTCATCACCATATAGAATAGTCCATTGTTGATTTCTATGAATGTAATCAAGTTCTTCGCTATAAATAATATATAGTATATTGTTTTCTCTAATATAATCACTAAAAGTAAGATTGTTTTCTTTAAGGTGTGTTAAATTTCTATAGTCAAGTAAAGCACCATTTTCAAAATAAAATTCTGTATTTAGATTACCAAGTGTTTTAGCTTTTGGTTCAATTGACTTTAATTGACTAAGATAATATTGATAATTATAAGTAGTATAAGGATATATCTCTGTAAACGATGCGTAAGAAGTTAATATAATGAGTATTGTTATTAGAGATAATGTAAATTTTTTATTGTACTTATATAATTTGTGAATTAGGGTAAAGGCTAATAAATAAAAGAACGGAAAGATAAAGATAATATTCGTTTGATTATATCTTCCAATAATAATAAAACCTAGATTAATACCTATAATACATAATATTAACTTCATAACAGTAGAGTTAAATAATATTGGTTTGCTTCTTGATAGTTTATAAATATTATTAATGATTATATAAAGTAAACTAGTTACAAATAATAACGCAAAGATAATGAGATATACTTTGATATTTGGGGTATAATAAGTACCACTTATACCGTGATATAACTTTTTATAATAATTTGGAATTGTTAATATTTTGTCAATGAATGAAGATGACACCCCAAGGGTTTTTCCATAGCTTAAATAGTTCGTTATAAAATTTGAATCACTAATAAAACTTAGAATAACAAATATAAGTCCCATTAAACCCGTGGTAGTTACAAGAGTAATAAGATTGTTTATTGTCTTACTTCCCATTAAAATATCATAAATATATAGTAGTCCAAATACTAATGCTAGTATAAAACTATTTGGATGTATACCAATAGATAAACCAATAATAAGACCTAATATTATATGGGGATTATATTTGTTACTTATAGATTGTAGATAGTGAAATAATCCTAACATAAAGAAAAACACAATGATAATTTCTTGTCTTGCAAAGTGAGAAGCATATATAAATTGGATATTTAGGCTAAGTAATATTGTTACTAGTAAGGAATATAAGTTATTTTTAAATAATTTTGTACATATATTATAAAACAGTATAAGGCAGCATATTGCAAATAGGAGTGATAGTAATCTTACTGAAACTATTTTATATCCGAACAATAGAATAAATGGCATTTGAAGAAGATGGAATATAACTTTTATGCTATGAGGATATCTTGGATAAAGATTGAAAAAGGTTTCTGTACAAAATAATGATTTTGATTCGATCAAATTACGGGTTAAACCACTAAGCCAAGGCTCATCAGAGTGTACGAAGGGAAAAATTTCTAGATAAGAAAAACTTATTATAAAGTATAATAGTAGATAGATTCCTAATATATAATTGCTTTTTCTTTTGAATTTCATATTAATCATCCTTTTGTAATAAGATAATTTTAATTACTTTCTACGAATATAAGTAAATTTCCGCTCCGAATGTATAGGGTAATATTCCGTCAGCTGGTTAATCGTCCTGATTAAAACAGCTGACCTCGCCATCCGTGGCTCGTGCTCCATATTACCCTATACATTCTCCGCTAGGCTAGTATATTTTCTTTATGTAGCATTTTATAGGGGGAATTAAACTTCTATTCTTATTTTAGCAATTTAAAACATAATTATTATAGCATATGTATAAGATACTTGCATAATTATCTATTCTAATCTTATAAGAAAATCCTAAAATCGAGATTTTCACTAGCCTAGCGTTTCATATTCAACTATCAGATGTTGTATCAGTAAAACTTATAACCACCCAAAAACATATGATGTATAATTATAGCTATAAGAAAAAATTGTTGAGTTTTATAATTTCCCAATTTGTGCATTATTTAACAATCTCTAAAGGTCATAACTTAATATAGGAGGAGTTAAGAATGAAGCTAGGAAAACATAAAAGGGGCATATTAGTTCCTCTAGTTATTGTGTTTGTTTTGCTTTTTACTTCCTGTAACAATACAAGTTACAAAGGTAGTAATAATATTGTAGAACCAAGCGAAATTGCAGATGCAATGAAGGATAATAATATTATTGTTATTGATGCTCGTACACAGGAAGATTATAACAAAGGGCATCTAAAAGGAGCTATTTCTCTTAACCCAAGCGAACTAACAGTGTCAGAACCAGTTAAAGGTATGTTAGCTCCAAAAGAGCAAGTTGAAAAGGTTTTAAGTGAAAAAGGAATATCTAATGATAGTACCGTTTATATTTATGATAATAGTGGTGGTGTGTATTCAGGTAGAGTATGGTGGGTTCTAAAAGTATATGGTCATAGTAATGTTAAAGTTATAAACAATGGTCAAAAAGGATTAGAACTTGCTAAACTTGAAATGTCTCTAGACGTACCTAATGTATCACCTACTAATTATAAAGCAAAAGATGCAAATGATGAAATGATAGCAACCAAAGATTATGTACAAAAAGTTGCAGAAGATGAAAATAGTAGAGAAAAAATTATTGATGTTAGAAGTAGAGCTGAATATGATGAAGGAGCTATACCAAAGGCTATATTGTACCCACACACAAAGAATTTGTATAGTGATGGAACATTCAAATCAGCTAGAGATACTTATTTATTCTATCATGATTTAGGTCTTAAGAAAGATGATACTATTATTCTCTATTGTAAATCATCATTCAGAGCAACTCAAGCTGCCATAGTATTAGATCAGGCAGGATTTGAAAATGTAAAAATCTATGATGGTGCATGGTTAGAATGGTCAGCTGGTGATATGCCAACAAAACCTAAGGAAGAAAAAACAGTACCAAATGCTGGAGATGCTTCATAAAATTTGATACCTATGAGACTTTCACTAATTATCAAAGTCTCTCAATCTATTTTAATATGGAGGGAACATAATGAAAAAATTAAACAAATTAGTAGCATTACTTATTATGGTTGTTATGGTATTTAGTATTGCAGGTTGTGGTTCTAAGAAAGATGATACTACAGGCTCAATGGATTTAACTGATACAGAGAAGAGTTCAAGCAATGAAGATACATCATCTGATGATGAAAAAACTGAAGTATTTTCTATAGAAGAAGGCGTTAATGCATACTTTGCTAATATGCCAAAACATATTTATAAAATTAGCCAAAAAGAATTTATAGACAAAGTAAAAGCAAAAGATGATATGGTAATAGTAGATATTCGTACAGCAGAAGATTATGGAAAAGGTCACATAAAAGGAGCTTATAATGCACCTTGGGGTCCAGCTATTGCTGAAAATATAACAAAAATAGCACAAGATAAAGAAGTCTTTATATATTGTTATTCAGGTCAAACTGCAGGTCAAGCAGTGATGACACTTAACTTAGCAGGAATTAATGCAAGAAGTGTTAACTTAGGATTTAACTTTGGAATATCAAAAGTAGAAGGATATGAAGAAGTAATAGAGGAAACAGTAAATGAGTTCCCGAAAGAAACATATGATGTACCAGAAGAAGTTATAATAGCATTAACAGACTATTATAATGGTCTTTTAGACGTAAAAGAAACTAAGTTCAAGAATTATAAAATATCAGAAGATAATCTAAAAGCTATGATTGATGGAAACGGGGATTTCTATTTATTATCAATAAGAGGCGAAAAAGATTATAATGAAGGACATATAAAAGGAGCAGAACGTATCTCTTGGGGAGCAGGCATGGAGAAACAATTCAGCAGTCTTCCAAAAGATAAGAAAGTTGTAGTTTACTGCTATACAGGTCAAACGGCTGGTCAGACAGTAGCAGGACTTCGTTTATTAGGATACGATGCAGTATCACTTAATGGTGGATTAGGAATGAGCATTAATGCACCAATTGGATGGTCAAATAAAGGTTATGATGTAGTAGCAGGTGGTGTTGTAGAAGAAGGTGTTAATGCATATTTTGCTAATATGCCAAAACATATTTATAAAATCAGCCAAAAAGAATTTATAGACAAAGTAAAAGCAAATGATGATATGGTAATAGTAGATATTCGTACAGCAGAAGATTATGGAAAAGGTCATGTAAAAGGAGCTTATAATGCACCTTGGGGACCAGCTATTGCTGAAAATATAACAAAAATAGCACAAGATAAAGAAGTTTTTATATATTGTTATTCAGGGCAAACTGCAGGTCAAGCAGTGATGACACTTAACTTAGCAGGAATTAATGCAAGAAGTGTTAACTTAGGATTTAACTTCGGAATATCAAAAGTAGAAGGATATGAAGAAGTAATAGAGAAAACAGTAAATGAGTTCCCAAAAGAAACATATGATGTACCAGAAGAAGTTATAACAGCATTAACTAAATATTACAATGGTCTGTTAGACGTAAAAGAAACTAAGTTCAAGAATTATAAAATATCAGAAGATAATCTAAAAGCTATGATTGATGGAAATGAAGATTTCTATTTATTATCAATAAGAGGCGAAAAAGATTATAACGAAGGGCATATAAAAGGAGCAGAACGTATCTCTTGGGGAGCAGGCATGGAGAAACAGTTCAGCAGTCTTCCAAAAGATAAGAAAGTTGTAGTTTACTGCTACACAGGTCAAACGGCTGGTCAGACAGTAGCAGGACTTCGTTTATTAGGATATGATGCAGTATCACTTAATGGTGGATTAGGAATGAGCATTAATGCACCAATTGGATGGTCTAATAAAGGATATGAAGTTGTAAAATAATAATTATAAAAAGGAACTGCCAGTAAATTATTGCTGGTAGTTCTTTTTTCTTATTTGTATCTATTAATGTTAATAACTAAACATTAATAGATTTATATTAAAATTATGTATGTAAAATTTAATTTCGGAAAACCTATAGAAGTATGAAAAAGTAATTTAATTAGAAAGGATGAAAAACTATATGAAGACTATATTAGGTATTAAAGTAAGTGACAGAATAGATGAAGTAGATAGAATGCAAGATGTTCTTACAGAAAATGGATGTATTATTAAAACTAGGTTAGGTTTACATGAGCAAGAAGGAAACAGTTGTTCAAAACAAGGTATTATATTATTAGAACTTAACAATGATACAGAAGATAAATGTGAAAAACTTGAAGAATCACTAAAGAGTATAGAAGGATTAGAAGTAAATAAAATGATGTTTTCATAATATAATGGGGCTGTCTTATAATACATTTTTCTGTGGGCTACAGGTTTTGAAAGATAGACTAGGTTTAGCTATTCATACCCTTAAACGTCCTGTTTAAAGGGTATGCACTACGCCGTCCTGGCTTTGTTCACCGCTAACCTAGTCTATCTTTCTATATATTGACATAAAAGATGTATTATAAGACAGCCCCATTTATGTTGGTACTTATTATAATTTATGCATTTTGAAATATCATTGATTTTATCAATATTATAGAATATAATCAAGACTAGAAATATATTAAATCTATCTTATATAAATATATTATAATATATTTATATGATGGACATGTTATGCATTTTTTAATGTTAATTTTGATTAAGAATTTCTATTAATTATCATATAAAATGGAGTGATATAATGAATAATATTATGTTTCAAGGAACAGCATCAACAGTTGGGAAAAGTATATTAACAGCAGCTTTATGTAGAATTTTAAATGATGAGGGAATTAAGGTGGCTCCATTCAAATCACAAAATATGGCACTTAATTCTTATGTTACAGAAGATGGAAAAGAAATGGGAAGAGCTCAAGTTGTACAAGCAGAAGCAGCTAGAATTAAACCTACAGTTGAAATGAATCCCATACTATTAAAACCTACTAGTGATGTAGGAAGTCAAGTTATTATCAATGGTAGAATATATAAAAATATGACTGCAAAAGATTACTTTAGTACAAAAAGCTCTCTAAAAGGTGAGATATTAAAAGCATATAATAAATTAAAATCACAATATGATGTTATAGTTATGGAAGGAGCAGGAAGCCCAGCAGAGATTAATCTTAGAGAAAATGACATAGTAAACATGGGAATGGCTGAGATGGTAGATGCACCAGTTATACTTATAGGTGATATTGATAAAGGAGGCGTATTTGCATCTATATATGGAACAGTTATGCTTCTTGAACCAGAAGAAAGAAAAAGAATTAAAGGATATATTATTAATAAATTTAGAGGTGACGTAAAAATACTACAACCAGGTATTGATATGTTTTACGAAAAATTACAAATTCCTTGTTTAGGGGTTATACCCTATGCTAATCTAAAAATTGATGATGAAGATAGTGTAACAGAAAGATTTGATAGTAAAACTGAATCTGATATTATAATAGGTGTGCTAAGATTACCATATATGTCTAATTTTACTGATTTTACAGTTTTTGAACTAGAAGATAATGTATCAGTACGTTACATAAAAGATTATCAAGATTTTGAAGGAATAGATTTATTAATTATTCCAGGAAGTAAGAACACTATTAAAGATATGCAGTATATTCATAACTCATCATTGAAAACAGGAATATACAGAGCACATAGAAATAATATACCAATCATTGGAATCTGTGGTGGCTATCAGATGTTAGGTGAGAAAATTATTGATATGAAAGGTGTAGAGACTACATTAGAAAGTATTAATGGACTTGGTTTATTAAATACTACTACAGAAATGGAAGAAACGAAAAAAACTACACAAATAAATGGAAAGATAATGATAGATTTCCCTTTTGCAAAAGGTTGTAATGATATGGAAGTCACTGGTTATGAAATACATATGGGAACAACAAAGTTAATGGGAGATAACACATCAATAATAAATCTTGAAGATGGTAGAGTTGATGGTGCTATTAATAAACAGAAAAATGTTATAGGAACATATTTACATGGAATATTTGATAATGATAAATTAAGAAATCTTATTCTTAACAATATAAGAGAGAAAAAAGGATTGTCTATAGATAACAACGTTAATTATGAAAAATTAAAAGATATGGAATATGATAAGCTTGCTCAATTAGTAAGAGAACATATTGATATGAAGAAGATAAAAGATATAATACACAGTTAATTAATATTAAGATTTTTAATAAGTGGATAGATTATTGAGTTAGGTAAAAGTAGTGAAGTTAAGAGGTGTTTATGAATTGAAAAGTATTATAATAATATGTGTAGCAGTTATTCTTGATAGGATTTTTGGTGATCCAATTAATATTCCTCACCCTATTATTTTTATTGGAAAATTAATTAGTAAATTAGAGAAGATTATTAGAAAAAGCAATATTCCTCTAAAAGTAGGAGGGTTTTTATTACTGATTTTTACTATTATCCCGACTGTGGCAGTAATAACTATTATATTGTTTATTAGTGGGTGGATTCATCCTTATGTAAAAGATGTAGTAACTATTTACCTACTATATACATCTCTTGCAGCTAAGTGTCTAAAAGATGAAGTAGAAAAAGTAAAGAGTGCATTAGTTCAAGATGATATTGAACTTTCAAGAAAGCAACTTTCATATTTAGTAGGAAGAGATACTACATATTTAACAAAGGATGAAATAATCAGGGGAGCTATAGAAACAACAGCTGAAAATACTGTAGATGGAATACTTGCTCCTCTTATCTATATTGGAATTGGATTTCTATTTAATATGCCTGTACAATTTGTATTTATATACAAGGCTGTGAATACACTGGATTCTATGGTGGGATACATGCAATCTCATTATAAAGAAATAGGATATGCATCAGCTAAAACAGATGATTTATTAAATTATATTCCAGCTAGAATAGGAAGTTTTTTTATGCTTCTTGCTGGTGGCGTATTAGGTTATGATATTATCAATGGTTTCAAAATATTAAAAAGAGATAGAAATAATCATAAAAGTCCTAACTGTGGTTATCCAGAATCAACAGTAGCAGGATTATTAAATATTCAGATAGGTGGAACTAATACATATTTTAATGAAGTTGTAGTCAAACCTACAATTGGTGATGCTATTGAAAAGTTAGATGTTATACATATAACACAATCAAATAAAATTATGTATGTTTCTGAGATAATTACATTAATATTTATTGTAGTAGCTATAATAATAATATAATTATCATATAATGAAGTGTTTTTGTTATAATTTATAGCTACTATAGGAAGGATGAATTATTAAGTGAATATACATGGAGGTTATTATGGTGATAACAATGTGGTAGACTATAGTGTTAATATTAACCCATTAGGATTATCATCTCATATTAGACAAGCTATAATAGATAGTATAGACGAAATAGACAAATACCCAGAAATTAAGGGAACTACTACAAGAAATGCAATAGCAGAGTATTTACATATAGATTATAATAAAATTATTATGGGAAATGGTGCTAGTGAATTAATATACTTATATGCAAGAGCAATTAAACCGAAAAAAGTACTTATAATAGAGCCTACATTTAATGAATATCGTAGAGCATTTGAATTAGTTGGAAGTGATATTTATGATTATATGTTAGATAGCAATAATGACTTTATCTTTAACGTAGATGAATTCGCTACAATGATAAATAAAGTTAATCCAGATGTAGTTGTATTATGCAACCCTAATAATCCAACAGGTAAGCTTATTGATGAGAAAGAGTTATTAGATATTATTGAAATAATTAGAAATAACAATAGTTTTCTTTTTATTGATGAATCATTTATTGAGTTTAGTGATAGAGAATCAATAATATATAAGAGTGATTATGACAATATATTGTCTCTAAGGTCTATGACAAAATACTATGCTATTCCTGGAATTAGAATAGGTTATGCAGTATCTAATAATAAGGTAATTAATAAGATGGAAGAATATAAAGAGCCGTGGACTATGAATACTTTTGCATTAAATATCGTGCCAAAAATCATTCAGGATATAGAATTTCATCATAAGATAAGTAAATGGATAACTACAGAAAGAGATTATATGTATTCGCAGTTAAGTAAAATAAATAACATAACAGTATATAAAAGCTATACTAATTTTTTCTTATGCAAATTAAAATATTTCTCGGGAAATATGTTGAATTTACAATTATTGGAAAAAAATATGTATATAAGAGTTTGTGAAAACTTTCAATCTCTGGATGATAGATTCATTAGAATTGCAATTAAAAAACATGAAGACAATGAAAAGTTAATTAATGTATTAAAAAATATAATTGATTAATCTATAATAAGCTAAATTAAATTGAACATATAAGAAGTATGAAGTAGGATTAAAATATTGATGAATTTATGCTATTTACTTAATGGGATTAGATTCTAAGAAAATGGCTATTGTATTATATAACCAATATTTAATTGATTAAATTAATGGAGGACAAATTATGATAACACTAGTAACAGGTGGAGCTAGAAGTGGTAAAAGTTCTTATGGTGAAAAACTTGCTAAAGAAAGAGGTAATAATATTTCTTATATTGCTACAGCTATTGTTACTGATAAAGATATGGAAGATAGAATAAAGAAACATAAACAATCAAGGCCTCGTGCGTGGGAAACTATTGAAGCATATAAGAATTTTCCTAGTATTGATAAGAGTATTTTTGATAATACAGATTTATTTATGTTAGATTGTATAACAACTATGGTAACAAATCTAATGTTTGATAAAGAAGTAGATTATGACACTTGCTCTAATGAAGAAATTCAGAGAGTAGAAGATTATGTTTTTGAAGAAGTCAAGAGTTTAGTTAACATGATGAAAAATAATAATAAAGATATAATATTAGTTACTAATGAGGTGGGTATGGGGCTTGTTCCAGCTTATAGATTAGGTAGTATTTTTAGAGATATAGCAGGAAGAGTTAATCAGTATTTAGCAGAAGTAGCAGATGAAGTATATTTTATGGTATCCTCCATTCCAATGAAAATAAAAGGAGATGACTAATATGAAAGGTTTCATTTTAATGTTAACTTTCTTAACTAGAATACCAATAAAATATAGCTTTACATTTAATAGCAAAGATTTTGTTAGTGGAATTAAATATATGCCTTTAATTGGGCTTATAATTGGAGGATGTTTATTTCCAATTGGTTTATTAGATGGGAAAATTCAACCTTCTATTTCTTCATTACTGATCATTATTATATATTTAATGATAACTGGAGGTTTGCATTTAGACGGTTTGGCTGATGTAAGTGATGGGTTACTTAGTTGTAGAGATAGAGATAAGATATTTCATATTATGAAAGATAGTAGAATAGGGACATTTGGTGTAATTTCGTTGATATTGTACTTCATTAATATGTTTGTTTTAATTATATATAACGGTATATTTGTAATTCTACTTTTTCCTGTGGTAGGTAGATGTTTTGCATTATTAGTATGTGCCGTAAGTAAATATGCAAAAGAATCTGGAATGGGTAAAGATTTTATAGAGGGAACTAATTATATACATGTGATATTTGGATTTGGTTTGTTAACAGGGTTAATTATATTACTAAATAAGCCAATTTTATTAGTAGCTATTATAGTGACAGGTATAATTATAGGCATAGTTACTTATAGAATTAATAAAAAACTTGGCGGAATAACAGGTGATGTAATAGGAATGACTATTGAATTATCACAAGTAATATATTTACTAAGTGCATATCTAGTATATGCATTGATATAGAAGTTGGAGGTTACCTTATGAAATTTATTTTACTACGACATGGTGAAACAAAAGCAAATGTGGATAAAATTATATATGGTATAACTCATTCTGAATTCACAGAAAATGGACTTTCACAAGTTGATTACATGGTTGATTATCTGAAACATAAAAAAGTAGATTATATATATTCTAGTCCGTTAAAAAGAACTCTTCATATAGCTAATATAGTTGGAAGAACTCTTAATACAGAAATAAATGTTGTTGATGATGTAGCAGAGATGAACTATGGAATTTTTGAAGGGCTAACGTCTGATGAAGTTAAGAAGCAATATCCAAGTGAATTTAATTGTTTTATGAATGATAGTTGTTATGTTATCCCAGAAGGAGAAGGTAGCTTAGATTTTGATAATAGAGTAATTAAGTTTATAGATACAATTAAGAATGAAGAGGGAACAAGTGTTATTGTAACTCATGGTGGAGTTATAAGAACTACTATAATACATCTTCTTAATCTAAAAAGTGAAGATAGATGGCATTTTAAAATATTACCGGGTATGGTTATAGAAATTATGTATGAAAATAATTATGGTAGTTTACTAGAGATGAAACAATTTTAATTGAGAGGATAAGTAAAATGGTTAATAAATATAGAGATATTACATTCATTAAAATAGATAATAATAATTATATATCAGTTGCATGTGATTCTGCAGGTGGGATAGGGAATAAGGAGAATGATATAATTAAGGTTGATCCGTTTGTCACTGGTTATTATACGGCTTTTGTTGCACTAGCTGAAACTATAGCAGTTGGGGCAATGCCTATTACACTTATTAATACTTTATCTGTTGAGATGAATGATACTGGAAATAAAATAATAAGAGGAATACATAAAGCATTAGACCAAATAGGGTTATCAGAAGAAGCTCTAATTACAGGTAGTACGGAAGAAAATATACCAGTGACAGTAACTGGGCTAGGAATAACTGTATTAGGTAGAGTTAATACTAATATTTGGAATTTACCAAAAGCTAAGGAAAGAGATATTCTTGTAGCAGTTGGAATTCCCAAAGTAGGAGATGAAGTTGTTAATGATAATGGAGAGATATTAACGCTTAGTCAATTATTAAGGATAAAACAGTGTAAGTATGTGAATGATGTATTGCCAGTTGGGTCAAAGGGGATAAGATATGAGGCTTTAGAAATGGCTAGGACAGGGGAGCTAAGTTTTAATGAGTTTGATAATATTGATTTGGATATGAAAAAATCAGGGGGACCTGCAACATGTGCCGTTGTAGCAATAGATGAGAGATATATAGATGAGTTGAAGAGTGTGTTGAGTATTCCAATTACTGTTATTGGTAAGATAATGAAATAATTTAGTATAATAATCTTTATATTATTTTTTACTATTAGCAAAATACTAAATTAGTTCATCTATAATTGGAATATAGAATGGTGATAGTAAAATAATAATAAGAATAATCATTATTATCTTTAGTAGCCCGATATTATTTGCAATACTATATTCTAATATTAATAATGATATACAAAATATAAGTAAATAGATTAGTGTACGCATTATTACCTCCTATAACTTTTGCAGGTTTTTACTATGTTATTTAGTGTTTGGATAAGTTCTTCAACATTAAATTATTATACTAGCTTTTTAAATCATAAAGTGAATATTGGTCGTTATTATTATATAATTGTCTATTGCATTATAAGTTATATTATAATATTTATCAAGGTTCTATGTTATATGTAGACGACAATAGTATGACATGTATTTCTAACTTTCCGTAGAGGTATAGGTATATAAAACTTGTTCTCGTTAAAGAATTAAAGAAAAACTAAGCTCATTCCAAGATAAATACCTAAAACTTGAAAACTCCCGTTGGTCAAACATTCAAGTTTCTTAACGGTATTTATCTTTCCATTCACTAAGATTTTCTAATTAATTCTTTAAAGGTCACATGTTTTATATACCTATACATCTACTAGGCTCTTTAAGTTTGCAAGCTTTTCTTTAGTGAAAGTTCTTTTATTAAAATATGAAAATATGGTTCTTCTAAATATTTCTAAATAATTTGTAAGTTTAAAAATTAATATAGAGTATAATTCTTCTGTCTTGAATAAGCAATATACATTTTACAAATTGAATGTACATATCGTTAATGTGTAAAAAGCTTATATAAAATCATTGCATGAAATATAAGAGTTTGATAGGATTAGTTTAATGAAAGAATAAACGTCTTAGTTATATGATTAAAGAATGATATGAGATATTATAAAGAAGTTATTGAACAAATATTACAATTTGCTAACAATGAAACTCGATTAAAAATTGTCATGTTAAATGGTTCAAGAGTAAATAAAAATGCACCTATAGATATTATGCAAGACTATGATATTGTTTTCTTTATAACTAATATTAAAGATGAATATTATAAGAAGAACACACATTGGATAAACCAATTGGGTGAATTGGTCATGTTTCAATAAAATGACTTTGAAGATGATTCATATATTTTTTTAATGCAATTTAAAGATATTCGAATTGATTTAAGGTTTTCAGGAGTTGAGAATGTTAATGAAGTTATAGCTGAAGATACGTTAAGTAAAATTCTATTAGATAAAGATCAAATACCCAGTACTGATGGTAATAATGTAACTAAATACAGACAGAATGATCTATTTTGCTAAATACATATATTAAAAATAAAACATGCCCCCTTTGATTATTTAAAATCTTTAGAGGGCATGTTTTATTTTTTGCTTTGAATCTGAAACCTTGGTTGATGATAAAACGTATAAAAGTGGACAAATTAATTTATCCACTTTACTTC
Organism: Vallitalea sp.; assembly: GCA_025210515.1. GTDB lineage: Bacteria > Bacillota > Clostridia > Lachnospirales > Vallitaleaceae > Vallitalea. Next base: position 84,411 of record JAOARM010000038.1, read on the forward strand.
TTAATACTAGTAATTCAATCTTCGCACTGATTAAAAAAAATCAAAACTAATCAAAAAACTTCCCTTTATAGAAATTCTCATTGTCAAGTTTCTTTGCCGTCAACTTGAATATGACACAGCCATCTGGGCATACAATGTCCTTGCTATATTTACCATTACCTCCAATGTTCTCTAAATCGCCACCACTTCTTACCGACTCCATGACTGGGAACATAATCATCATAACCTTGGAACAAATACCTTGTCCATCCGAATTTATGGGACAGCCATAAGTACAGTTATACTTATCCCCGACTTCTTCGCCATTTCGACAGTACCTCTCTGTATGGTCACTGCGAAGAAACCCAGTTACCTCAATTTCAAATTCGTACTCCTCATCATACCATTTTTTCATGAGTAACCTCCAAATCATTACTTTATATTCTTATTATACATGATTTATGGATTATAATTCCAGTAATTATGCAAACAAAATTTAATTTATTCAAATATCGGTTTTCTTCTCAACTTCATCAATAAAGCCTTTGCTTTTTTATTTTTTTATTCACTTCCGCTCGTCAGAATAAAAGACACTAAAAAATATTTTTAATAATAATTGACAGCTAATAAACCCTATGATATAAGCTGTTCAGTCAACGTAAAAGCTTAATCATATAGCTATTGGGGGTGAAGGAATCAACTAGTTCAACTAAAAGGGCTGTTAGTATTATGTAACAGCTTTTTTTGTGGAGTTTTATTATATATAAGAAATAAATTCAAATTATATATTGACAGTGTATTAACTGTATTATATAATATAATACAGTTAATACACTTTGAGGAGGTGCACAATGATAGATATTGATATAAGAAGTAGAGAGCCTATATATGAACAATTAATACAAAAAATAAAAGAACTAATTTTTTCAGGAGTATTAAAACCAGATGAAAAGTTGCCATCAGTTAGGGAATTAGCCACTAGGTTAACGATTAATCCTAATACAATTCAGAAGGCTTATAAAGAATTAGAAAATCAAGGGTATATTTACTCTGCTAGGGGAAGAGGAAATTATGTTATGCCAATTAATAATATGTCAAAGTTAAAAAGTTATGATCAACTATTAGACAAAATTACAGAATTAGTGAAAGAAGCTAATTATGTAGGTATATCAAAGGAAAGTGTTATTAGTGCCATTGATATTGTATATAGCAAGCATAAGGAGGAATTATAGTGATTAAAGTAGAGAATCTAAGTAAGAATTTTGACGACTATAAAGCACTTGATAATATATCATTACACGTTAATAAAGGTTCTATATATGGATTAGTGGGACCTAATGGTGCGGGCAAAACTACGTTAATAAAACATTTAACAGGAGTATATCAACAACAAAAGGGAAAAGTTTTTATTAATGATGAATTAGTATATGAAAATAATAAGGCAAAAGAAAAATTAGCGTATATTCCTGATGAATTACATTTTTTTAGCAACCATACAATTAATAAAATGGCTAAGTTTTATAAAAAAACTTTTCCAACATGGAATCAAGAAAGATATGAAAAACTAAAAGACGTGTTTGGAATAGATGAGAACAAAAAAATTAATCAATTGTCAAAAGGAATGAAAAAACAAGTAGCTTTTTGGTTAAATATTTCATATATGCCAGAGGTAATGATATTAGATGAACCTGTTGATGGGCTTGATCCTGTAATGAGAAAAAAAGTATGGAATTTACTTATCCAAGATGTGGCAGAGAGGCAAATGACAGTTCTAGTATCTTCTCATAATCTAAGAGAATTAGAAGATATATGCGATTATGTTGGAATTATGAATACAGGACAATTATTAATTGAAAAAGAAATAGATGATTTAAAATCAGATATATACAAGATTCAGATTGCATACAAAGATAAATTTCCAGAAAATATTATTGAAGAAAAACATATTCTTCATAAAGAAGATAGAGGAAGTATTTCAGTATTAATATTGAAAGGAAAAAGAGAGGAAACGATAAAAAAAATAGAAGCAAGTAATCCAGCTATACTTGATGTTTTACCACTAACACTAGAAGAAATATTTATATATGAAATGAGAGGTGCAGGTTATGAAATCAAAGAAATCATTCTTTAGTAAAATATTGTTTATAAATGATATAAAAATATATGGCTGGTTAGGATTAGTGTATGGTTTTTTCCTATTTATTACCATGACATTACCAATAATAACTGAATATATAAAAGAAGAACCGTTACAATATTTTTTTCGTGATTTATTTATGAATTATAATTTTCCTATTCGTGCATTGATGGTTACAGTTCCAGTAGTTATGGCAATAGTATTATTTAGATATTTACATGTTAATAAAGCGTATACAACTATTCATAGTTATCCTTATACAAGAACACAAATGTTTAATAGCCATATATTATCAGGAATATGTCTATTAATTGTTCCTATCCTTTTTAACGAAATAATAATACTTATAATTAATTCTTTAGCGAAATCAGAGATAAGTAATACAGATATTGTGAATTGGTTTATAAAATTAATATTAACTACGATAGCAATATATATAATAAGTTGCTTTATAGGAATGGTAGTTGGATCTTCATTATGGCAATTAATATTTACTTATATATTTTTAATACTGCCTACTGGATTAATAGTATTAATAAAATTTTTGTTTGGTTTATTAATGTATGGCTATAATGGTAGTGAGGCTGTTGATTATATATATTTATCTCCACTTTTAATGGAGTTTGATAATAGAAGTACAATGCCATTTATCATATATTGTATAATTTTTTATTTATTATCATTATATTTATATAATAAAAGACATCTAGAAAACTCAACGAAACTTATTTGCTTTCCAATATTTCAAGAAGTTTTCAAGTATGGTGTTACTTTCTGTACTATGTTAGTAGTTAGTTTTTCATACCTGATTGAATTTAATGAAACTTATTCAATAGTAAAATTATTAATAGCAGCTGTTTTGGCATCATTTGTAGGATATTATATTGCTGAAATGTTACTGAGAAAGAAAATTAATGTATTTAGATACTATAAGGGATTCGTTATCTACTGTATAGTTATGATATCAGTAATTGGCATAATTGAATTAGATGTAACAGGTTACGAAAGAAGAGTTCCTAATATAGATGAAGTAAGTAATATAGAATATGAATATCATAATTTTGTATATTATAATAACGCTTCACAACCTCAAACGTATAAAACAAAAGAAAATATCCAAACAATTATTAATATGCATAAGAAAATTATAGAGAAACGACCTATAAAGAAAACATCATTTCAAGATTATAGTTGGAAGGGATTAACTATAAAATATACACTTAGCAATGGTAAGAAGATGAAACGTGTCTATGATATTAAAGAAAATGATTATATAACTTATCTGAACGCACTCTATAATTCAGAGGAATTTAAACATAATTATTATGAAGTATTTAAAGACAATGAAGAGGAAAATATAATAAATATAATGATTAGACCTAACGTTAAAAACAAACCTATTATTGTAAAAAATTCAGAAGAAATAAGAGAGTTAGTTTCTCTTATGAAAAAAGAGATTGCAAGTGAAAATTACGAAGGAATAAGAGGTACTAGAGATATAGGTTATATTAAATTTCAGTGTATAAATGAATCAGGACATTTATATGACTATCAATACGAACTAAGAAATAATTATAATGATTTGTTAATGTGGCTAGAAGAAAAAGATTACTTAAAAGATATTGTAATAATGCCAGAAGATATAAAAACAATGGCAGTTTCATTTGATGGCAGAGGATATAACACATATTTATTTAAGAATATTGATGAGGAGAAATATTTATATATAAAAGATAAAGAAAAGATTCAACAAGTATTAAATAGTAGGGTGACTAATAGAGAGAGATATGATAATGTTGAAAAAATACATGTTTTATTTCAAAGTAAAAATGATTATGATAACGTTGATACATTTTATATTAGCTCTTCAAGAGCACCAAAATTCGTACTAGATGCATATAATAAGATGCATAATAACTAATTAAAATTTACTAATTCTCTACTTTTATGTTATAATCACAAAGAACATATTGAATAATAAAATATAAAAAATATATGTAAGTAATTCACTTATGTACAATAATAAAATAAAAGTAGAGAATGGTAGGTTATACTTATGAATATATTATCAGCAGAAAATATATCTAAAAGTTATTCAGAGAAAACTTTATTTCATCAATTAACATTTGGAATTGATGATAATGATAAAATTGGATTAATTGGTGTAAATGGAACAGGAAAATCCACTTTGTTAAAAACATTAGTTGGGATTGAATCACTTGATGAAGGTAAAGTCGTTACAGGAAGAGATGTTAAGATTTCATACCTATCACAAGATCCTGCATTTGACTATGATATGACAGTTCTTGAACATATATTTCAAGGAGATAGTACAGTAATGAAGCTTATTAGAGAATATGAATTAGTTGTAGATAAGCTAGAAAGAGATTATGATAATAAAGAGTTGCAAGAAAGACTAACTCATCTTAATTCTGAAATGGATTTATATGATGCTTGGAAGATGGAAAGCGAAGCTAAGAGTATATTAACAAAATTAGGTATAAGTAATTTTGAGTCCAAAATAGGTACATTATCTGGAGGGCAAAGAAAAAGAATAGCACTAGCAGCTGTATTAATACAGCCATCTGATTTATTGATACTTGACGAACCTACTAACCATATAGATGATACATTAATTGAGTGGTTAGAAACTTATCTTAACAATCGTCAAGGAGCTCTTCTTATGATTACTCATGATCGTTATTTCCTTGATAGAGTAACTAATAGAATATTAGAGATTGATAATGGGCAGATGTATTCTTATACTGGAAACTATAGTGTTTTTCTTGAAAAAAAAGCAGAGAGAGAACAAGATATAGTTAATAGAGAAATGAAAAGAAGAAATCTATTTAGAAGAGAGTTAGAATGGATTAGAACTGGTGCACGAGCTAGAAGCACTAAACAAAAAGCAAGAATAGATAGATTTGAAAAGTTAAAAGAGGATAAAGTTGACCTTAGAAAAGATAACCTAGATATAACTGTAGGTTCTAGAAGACTTGGGAAAAAAATAATTAATATTAACAATATATCTAAGAAGTTCGGAGAACAATATGTAATTAAAGATTTTGAATACACAGTTTTAAGAGATGATAGAATTGGTATTATTGGAGCAAATGGACAAGGTAAATCTACATTACTTAATATAATAACTAATAGGCTACAACCTGATGGTGGTAATATTGAAATTGGGGAAACAGTTAAAATAGGTTATTATTCTCAAGAGAATTATGAAATGAACGAAGATCTTAGAGTTATTGATTATATAAAAGAAGTAGCAGAATATATAACTGCGAAAGATAACTATATGATAACAGCATCTCAGATGCTAGAGAGATTTTTATTCTCAAAAGAAATGCAATATACTATAATTAATCGTTTGTCTGGCGGGGAGAAGAGAAGATTATTCTTGCTAAGAGTATTAATGAGTAATCCTAATATTCTTCTATTAGATGAGCCTACTAATGACCTAGATATTCAGACACTAACAATTTTAGAAGAATATATTGAGTATTTTGAAGGAGCTGTAATTACTGTATCTCATGATAGATATTTTCTAGATAAAACATCAGATAAGCTTTTTGTATTTATGGGAGATGGTGAAGTTAAGCAATTTACAGGTAATTATACTAACTATATCAAAATAAATCCTACTACAACTGTGCAAAAAGATACGAAAGATATACAAAAACCCAAAACGAAAAATAAGCCAAGAGAAAAGACGCTAAAATTTACTTATAAAGAAAAGAAAGAATACGAAGAAATAGACGAGAAAATCGAAGAAGCAGAAGATAAGATAAGCAAGTTAGATGATGAAATATCAAGTGCAGGAAGCGATTTTGTAAGATTGCAAGAATTAATGGAAGAAAAAGAAAAATACGAAGATAGACTTGAAGAGCTTATGGATAGATGGGAATATCTTAATGAATTAGCACAGCAAATAGCAAATAATAGGAATAAAAATCTATGAAAAACATTAAGTTAAATGTAATAATAAGAAGTTTATTATTAATAATAAGTTTCGTTTTATTAATTATACTTTTAGGAATTATATTTATTTATTATATGATTATTATGTCTGATATACCACCTCAACCTACGGGAATAGAATTACATACATTAGAAAGAATGGTATGTTACTGGTTAATTATTTTAATTATTAATTATTGTTTAGTAGTTTTTACGACTAATAAGAAATAAATAAGGGGCTGTTTCATCGTAATACATTTTAATGTCAATATAAAGGAAGATAGACTAGGTTTAGCGACAAGCGAAGCCAGGACGGCGTAGCCCATACCCTTTAAACAGGACGTTTAAGGGTATGAATAGCTAAATCTAGTCTATCTTCCAAAAACTGCAACGTCAAAAAATGTATTATGAGAAAGTCCTTATTATAATTTATATGAAATTTCAGCGGCGGAATGGACTGCTTCAGCAATACGACCTATTTTATTTGCGTCTCCTACTAAATATAATTTATCAAATTTGTCTTTTAGTTTATTATATAAGCTATTATTAGAGCATACTCCTAGCGATAGAACTACATTATCAACAAGAACTAAATTGGTAGTATCAGTAGCAATATCTTTTAAAATAATACTATTTTTATCAATTCTAATTAATTTATTGTTTGTAAGAAATTGAACATTATATTTACTAAGTCTTGGCATTATATCATCAATATGTTGAATATATGTATTTGGAGCTATTTCTTTTGCCATTTCTACGACTGTTACTTTATTTCCTTGTAGAGCAAGTTTTTCAGCTGTTTCAAGCCCAGACATTCCTGAACCAATAACAGCCACTTTTTTATTATTAATGTTTACAGTTTCATTAAGGACTTCTGTAATAGTATATACATTAGATTGATTTATTCCTTGTATACTATTTGGTTTCAGTGAATATCCACCTGTTGCTACAATTACAGCATAAGGGTCATATGATTTTATAATATTTTCAGTAGCTTCTATATTATAGTATATTTCTGCTCCATTTTTCTCAGCAGAATATAATAAATCTTCATAACACCAACATAATTTATCTTTTAATGGAGGAAGACTTGCTAGATATGCTTGCCCTCCAACATAAGAATTTTTTTCTAATACTATTGGGTTATATCCTCTTTCTCCTAATATTTCAGCCGCTGTTAGCCCAGAAGGTCCAGCTCCTATTATTACTACTTTCTTATTGTTTCCATCTTTTTTCATGGAAGCGTATTTTCCTTCAAATCCCATTCTAGGATTAATGGCACATTCTCCTGCTTTACCGATATATGCATTTTCCATCATACTTTCAAAACACCAAAGACAGCAAATACATTTTTTTATTTCTTTTTCTCTATTTGTCATAGCTTTTTCCACCCAATATGGATCAGCAATATGTGGTCTGCCAAGAGCTACAAAATCTTGAATAGAAGATTCAAGTTGTTGTTCTGCTTGCTCTGGGCTTCTTATAAGATTTGCTGCTATAACTGGAATTGATACCTGTTTTTTAACTGCTTCTGCCATATATTTACGCCAACCGGGCTTGAAAGAAGTAGGTTCTAACCAATAATTTATTGTTTCGTAACTACCAGAAGATACATCAATTGCAGAAATACCTTCATGTTCAAGTTTCTTAGCTATTTCAACACCTTCTGCTAGTGAATAACCTTTTCCTTTTTCGCCTATATATTCATAACATTCATCTACTGTTAATCTAACAATAATAGGAAAATCTTCTCCGCATAGTTTTTTTGTAGCATTTATAATATTAACAAGAAAACGCATTTTATTATCTAGTGAACCACCATATTCATCTGTTCTTCTATTAGTAAATGGACTTAGAAATTGTTGAATTAGGTACCCATGAGAAGCATGTAATTCAATACCATCTGCACCTGCGAGTTGTGCTCGTTTAGCACTTTTGGCAAATTGAGTTATTAGTTTTTTTATTTGTCTTTTTTTAAGAGCTCTAGTTCTTCCTTTTGCAAAACGACAAGGTTCAGTTTTGGAAGGTCCTGCTACAGATAATACAAATCCTTTGTTTTGCATTTTTCTAGCTAAAGGAGTCATTTTATAGAAAAAGGTTCTTAGCTTAGGTGATATTTTTTCCATAAATATAGCAATGGGTATTAATCCTACAGTTAGAGGAACACTTTGGCGTCCTGGATGATGTAATTGAATAAAGATTTTACAATTATGTTGATGTATTTTATCAACCATATCTTTTAGGGGTTTTATATGATAGTCATGACTTAACGCTAATTGAGCAAATGCTCCCACCCCTTCATGGTCATTTACACGAGTGATTTCTGTAATAATCATTCCTACGCCGCCTTTTGCACGCTCCTCATAATAATCCACCATCTGTTTTGTTGGTTTTCCGTTGAATTGTCCATGTCCAAGCATCATTGGTGGTAATACCACTCGGTTTTTAACAGTTACATTTCCAATATTCATTGGTGAAAATAGCTTATTATAGTTCATACTCATCCCCCTTTTGTTAATAAAATATTATCATTATATATTGGTATAATATATTTATATAGGATTAGTGCATAAGAAAGACTATAATTATAATATAAATAATAAGTAAATATATGTAGATGTAATTTAATCAAGACTTTCAATGAGAGATGGTATATATTAATAGCATTATTAGTATTACTAAATAGATATTAATAATACTAAGTACTATAATAAAAAAGATAGATTTTATATAACAATGTAGTTATTTAAAGTCTATCTTATAATATTTTATATGTAGTTATTAATAGAATATATATTCTATAGTATTTCTTCTATAAATATGCTTGGTTCTTGTTGTAGATTAATCATCAGATTATCTATTTGGACAATTGGTCTAGATGGTGTTTTTTTGTGGATAAATTTAATCTCACATTCTTCTCCAGTAGATAATCTAGCCAGACTACCGATATAATTATGAGCAATACGTTCTAAGAATATATACATATAGTATGTATCTAATACTCCATAACATTCATCTTCAAAGAATTTAATTACTCTAAATGGAGAAAAACGTTTATGATATGTACGTGCAGATGTCATAGCATCATATATATCAAGTATTGATATAATCTTAGCGTAAGGATGTACTTTATCCCAATTCATACCAAATGGATAGCCTGTACCGTCCATTTTTTCATGATGAAGAAGAACAGCTAGTTTAATACCTTCATCCATATCTTTATCTCGTAGCATTTGATATCCAATTTTAGTATGATCTTTAACAATTTGGAATTCTTCAGGTGTTAACTTACCAGGTTTGTTAAGTATTGACCTATCAATTTTAGTTTTTCCTATATCATGTAATAATCCAGCCACTGTTAATGATTCTGTTTGTTGTTCATCAAAATGAAGCCAACCTGCAAATATATTACATAACATAGATACATTAAGACAATGTGTATAAGTAGCATCGTCAGAAGTTTTAAGATGACATAAATGACTAAATAAGTCACTTTGAGTACCTAAGTCTTGAACTAATTGTGCACTAGTAGAAAATAGGTCAGTAATCTTTACTGAGTGACCTTCGCTTATTTTCGTTAACTGTTCTTGTGCTTTTTTTTCTTGAACTTCATAGTCTTTACTGAATTTAGCAAATCTTTGTTTCAGATTTTTTTGTTCTGTAGATAGTTTTTTAGGTTCAAGTGTTTTATCGTAACTTGGATGGTCATTAAAAATTTTTATATAAACTGAGTGAATTTGATATAAATTCATTTTTATAATATGTTTATCAGTAAGTACGGTATCTCGTGGAAATAATAGCAACCCATTAGCATAAATAATATCTTCTGCTAATTCCATCCCTTCAGCCACGTCAATAGTGTTTATCTGTTTTATTGTAAAATCAGGCATAATTACATCCTCTCTATTTATTAATATCTAAAGTAAATATATATATTGATTAAGAATTTTATTAATTGGGTTAATAATATTCTGGATAATTACATATGGATTTTGCAGTATAATATCTTAACATTATATCAAATTATTGGATGATTTCCAATGATATTGTAATATTATACCGAAAATTTTTATTAAGTAATAGAAATTATATTTTGTAATAATGTAAATATCAATATTCATTATAAAAATTACTACAGATAGTAATTGCATAATAAATACTATTTTGATAAAATTATGCTAATAATAAAGTATATATAGTTTGACGTATTAGAAAGTATAAAATCTATTTTAAGTAAAAGTATTATTTAATGATTTCATTTTATCTAATAACTACTAGGTAAATATACGATATAATGAGAGGATGGATGAATAATGAATAATATATATATATTTGGACATCAGAATCCAGATACTGATTCAATATGCTCAGCTTTAGCATATGAGAATCTAAAAAAACAATTAGGATATGACAATTATGTTGCTGCAAGATTAGGTAATGTCAATAAAGAGACTATGTACGCATTAGATTATTTTGGAATAAAACCGCCTAAGCTATTAAAAAATCTTAAACCACAAGTTAATGATCTGAATCTTTCTAAAACTGTAGTTGCATATGAGACAGATACAGTTAAGAAAGCTCTTGAAAAGATCATTAGTAAAATTGGTCGTTCAATTCCAGTAGTAGATAGTAATAAAAGACTTATCGGAATTGTTTCTATCTCAGATATTGTTCCTACATATCTAGGAATGACTAAAAAGTCAGTACTTAAAGATTCCAATACACCGTTTATAAATGTGATAAATGAATTAAAAGCTGAGATTTTGACAGGAGAATATTGTCACGATACAATAAAAGGAGATATATACTTATCATCTGATTTAACAGAAGATATTAAGTTGAAAAGAGAAGATATTATTATAGCAGATAATAATGAGAAAATATTAGAAAAGTATTATACTAACAACTGTTGTATTATACTTGGAAATTATAAAGAAGATAGTCATAACAATATTAATTATGATGGTGTCATTCTATCTACACATTACAGTGTGTATGAAATTATTAAACTGATAAGTTATAGTGTTCCTATCTCAGCCATGGTTAAAAAAGATTCTCTAGAATATTTCGTAACTTATGAAACTATTGATGATGTGAAGAAGAACATGCTAACGTCTAAGCATAGACGTTTCCCAGTTGTAGACGAACTAGGGTATATAAAAGGAATGATTTCACGAAGTAACTTAGTTGAGATTAATAGAAAAAAAGCTATATTAGTAGACCATAATGAAAAAAATCAATCAATTAAAGGAATCGATGAAACAGAAATAGTAGAAGTAATAGATCATCATAGAGTGGCAAATGTTCAAACTATAGCACCATTATATTTTAGAACAGAGCCACTGGGATGTACGTGTACGATTATAACTAAGATGTATGAAGAAAATAATATACCAATTACTAGAGAAATGGCAGGAATAATGGTGAGTGCCATTATATCTGATACTCTACTATTTAGATCACCAACTAGTACAAAAGAAGATGAAAGAATTGGTAAAAAACTTGCAAATATTGCAGGTATTGAGTTAGATAAATATGGAATGCAATTAATAACAGCAGGCTCATCTTTACAACAAGAAACGCCAGTAAGCATTGTAAATAAAGATATGAAGAAATTTATGTTTGGTAATTATAGAATTATGATTTCACAAATTAATACTGGAGATTTTGAAGGATTTTATAGTATGTTTGAAGATATCATTAACAATATGGAAGATATTTGTCAGAAGGAAAATATTGATTTGGCTGTCTTAATGATAACGGATATTGTTGTAGGTGGAACGGAGCTACTTGCTGTAGGAAAAGCTAGATGGATTGCAGAAAATGCTTTTAATCTCGGCAAAAACGATATAAGTTTATTTTTACCAAATGTATTCTCAAGGAAAAAGCAAATCGTACCATCACTTATGAACGCCGCAAAACTATAATGAAAGGGAACTAATATGAAAATCAATCTGAACAAATTACTATTATCATTATCTTATACGTTAGATTTTGTAGAAATGGATGTTCTTGGGGTTACGTCAAATCACTCTAAAAGAGTTGCATATATAGCATGTAGATTAGGTAAGTACTTAGGGATGAATGAGAATGAATTGTTTGATTTAGTTACATGTACTATACTTCATGATAATGGTGTTAATAAATATATGCTTGATTTAGCAGCTAAAGCTAATACAAGTAGGCGTAAGTTAATATTAGAAAATGCAGAAGAACACTGTATTATTGGTGAAGATAATATAATTAATTACCCGTTTTTAACAGATGTAACTAATGTTATTAAATATCATCATGAAACTTATAATGGAAAAGGATTTTTTAATTTAAAAGGTGATGATATACCTCTAATGTCTCAATTAATATATTTCGGAGATATAATTGATAATAAATTCAATCTAAAAGAGATTGACTATGATAAGATTAATAGAATTAATGATTTTGTAGATAAGCAAGAGAATAAGCTATTCTCTCCTAAAATAGTAGAGGCGTTTAGGGATGTTAGTGGTAAATCGAATTTTTGGTTAGATATTGATGATCATTTTATATATTACGCAATAAGAGATTCTATACCAGAAATAGAGGAAAATATTAATTGGAATAAGTTAGAGGAAATTACTAAAATATTTTCTAGTATCATTGATAATAAATCTGAGTTTACTATGAAGCATTCTAGTGGGTTAGCTAATAAATTAGAAAAAATGGGGAAATTTTATAATAAAGATAATATAGAGATAACGAAACTTAGAATAGCTGCCAATTTACATGATGTTGGCAAATTGGCAATAAATAATGAGATAATTGATAAACCAAGTAAATTGACAGATGAAGAATTTTATATAGTTAAGCAACATACATATTTAAGTAGGATTAGTCTTCAGCACATAGAAGGATTTGAAGATATTACTGAGTGGGCGTGTAATCATCATGAGAGACTTGACGGAACAGGATATCCTTATGGTAAAAAAGGAGACGAGTTAGACTTTAATTCAAGATTAGTAGCATGTCTTGATATATATCAAGCATTAATGGAAGAAAGACCTTATAGAAAAGGACTATCTCATAATAAAAGTATTGAGATACTAAAAAATATGGGACAAAAAGGATGGATTGATAATAATATTGTAGAGGATATTGATAAGGTATTTATGAAGATAGATTAGTCTATCTTTTTTTTTGCTCGTTAAGAAAATTTATTATTGAATTAAAAAAAGTAAAACTAAATAATAAGATTTCGCATCTAATATATGAAAGGAGGTTTTTTGGTGGATGAATTATTGGTAAAGAGAGCGAAAAAGGGTGATAAAAAAGCTTTTGAAATAATTATTAAATTAGTTAAGGATAAAGCTTATAAAGTTGCTTATTGCTATTTACATAATGAGGAAGATAGTATGGATGCAGTATGTAATGCTATAGAGAAAGCCTATAAAAATATTAAAAGGCTTAGACAAGTTAAATATTTTGAAACATGGTTTATTAGAATTGTTATTAATGAGTGTAGATTAATAATTAGAGAAAAAGAGAAGGTTAATAAATTAATTTCTAATATGCAAAGTAATGATATATATGTTGAAAATAAAGAAGCTATATTGGATTTGCACAATGCCCTAAATCAGTTAGCTGAAGAAGATAGAATTATAATATATCTAAAGTACTATTGGGGATATACAATTAGAGAGGTTGCAACATTACTTGAGTTACCAGAAGGAACTGTTAAAACAAAAATATATAAAAACTTGAAAAAGATGAAAATACAATTAGAAGTTAAGGAGGGATAATATGAAAGAAGATATTTTTAATGAAGAAGATTTCAAGATGGAAATAAGCAATATAAATATACAAGTTCCAGAAGAATTTAATAATAGAGTTGAAAATAGAATAAATACTTTGAAAACAAGAAATAGAATAAAAAAGTTAATTATCGCAAGTATTACATTTATAATACTTATAATATCATCATTAAAATTAAGCCCTGAAGTTGCATCATATGCTTTGGAAATACCTGGGCTTGACATGCTCGTTAAGTTTTTGAATAAAGATATAGGAATTAATAATGCAGTTGAAAATGGTTATAAAAAATTAGGTCCATTTGAAAAAATAGAAAATTACTATAAATTCATAGTAGATAATATGGTTATAGATGAGGATAGAATTGCTTTTGATTTAATTATTTATTACAAAAATCAGCAAGCTATTAAGATGATGGCTGATGGTAATTATGTACAAGTAAGATTCAATAATATTGAAATAATATCAAGTGCTAATCCATATAAAGAAAATGTTATGCATTTTGAAGCGTGCATTGGAAACAATAAATTGAAGGAATTAATTGAATCAGATGGTTTTTTATCTTTTGATATTATACTTTGCAAGGAAAATAACTATATTGATAATAAAGTTAATAGAAATAAAATAGTAGCAAGAGATTTTAATATTAAATTAAACAAAGAAGATATAAAATTTTCTAAAATATATAAGTGTAATAAATCTATTGAAACTCCATACGGAGTAATTAATATTAAACAATTTACAGTATATCCTACTAGAATGAGTATAGATATAGAGTGTGATTTTCAAGATGGTTATTTCTTTAGTTTTTTTGAAGATATATATATTGAAGATAGTGAAATGAATAAATATATTCAAGAAGGAACTATTAGTTACTATAACTCATATAAATTTATGCCATCAATGTATTTTGAAAGAATTCCTAATTATATATATGTGTGTATTAATGGTATTAGGATAGGAGCAGATGAAGGGCTAGAATTTATAGTAAGTCAGAAAGAAGAGTATCCAAAGACTATATATTATATGGGTCAGCAAATTGTTATTGAGGAAATAGAATATAGAGAAGAACAAGATACTTTATTTGTTGTAATAAAGAAGCCAAATGAAAATATGTTGAAATTCTCATTAAGTATAGATAAACAAAGTTCTATTGGATATTCAGAGCTTGAGAATAATAGAATGAGATATTTTTTTAGTAACATTGATAATAGGGAGCAATATTCAATTAAGCTAGTCAATGTTGGTTATTATGTACCATTAGATACAAGATTAAAAATTGAGTTAGATAATATGAAAGATTAAAGATTAAAGATATAGACAATAACTATGAAATATTTTTATTGTAGTTGATTAAGTTCAGTGAGAAAGTAAGAAGTTAATAAACTTGCTTTCTCATTTTTGGGTTATATTATTCAGTCGTTTTATATGGAATTATGATATAATAATTTAAAATACATTGAAAAATAATATATTGGTTATAAATATTTGATTTATAAGGAGGTGTACAAAATGTCATATGAATTAAATGATAATCAGAGCATGGCAGTATCCCATAATAAAGGTCCTATGATGGTATTAGCAGGGCCAGGTTCAGGTAAGACAATGGTTATTACATATAGAACATTTAATTTAATAGATAAACATGGAGTGAGCCCAGATAATATATTAGTTATAACTTTTACAAAAGCAGCTGCTGTTGAAATGAAAAAGAGATTTGAAGCATTAACTAATAATAAAATTAGCAATAAAGTAATGTTCGGTACGTTTCACTCTATATTTTTTAGTATATTAAGAAGCTATTATGACTTGAATGTAAGTCAAATCATAATGGAAGATAAGAAAAATGAAATTATCAGAGACATTGTAAGAAAGCTACAGATACAATATGAAGATGAAAATGAATTTGTAAGTGAATTAATAAGTGAAATTTCTCTTATGAAAAGTGAACTTATTAATATTGCTTATTACAATGTATTGTGTTGCTCTAACGAAGATTTCCAGAAAGTATATTCATTATATGAACAATACAAAAAAGATAATAGATGTATTGACTTTGATGATATGTTGATTAAATGCTATAAGTTGCTTAAAAAGAACAATAATATACTTAGCTATTGGCAAAACAAGTTTCAATATATTTTAATAGATGAGTTTCAAGATATTAATAGAGTACAATATGAGACTATAAAGATGCTTGCAAAACCTAATAATAATTTATTTATAGTTGGAGATGATGATCAATCCATATATGGCTTTCGTGGTGCTAAACCAGAATTTTTATTAAATTATCCTAATGAGTATGAAAATACAAAAACTATAATACTAAATAATAATTATAGATCAACTAAAAATATAGTAGGTGCAAGTGAAAGTGTAATTAAGAATAATGAAAAAAGATATGAAAAAAACATGAAGACAATTAATAATACAGGAGAAAAACCTATTATTATTCAAGCAAATGATATAGCAAATGAAGCAAAAAAAGTAGCAGAAACTATTATTAAGTTAAATCAAGAAAAACATATTCCATTATCAGAAATAGCAATTATATATAGAACTAATATTCAATCAAGAGCCATAGTAGATATTTTTCTAGACATGAATATTCCGTTTATAGTGAGAGATAAAGTGGCTATTATATATGATCATTGGATTGCGAAAGATATTATAGCTTATATGAAGCTTGCAAATAATGTAAGAGATAAAGAAGCTTTAATTAGAATCATTAATAAACCTAAGAGATATATAAGTAAAGTGGCAATTGAAGTATCAAAAAAACACTCTGATAATATGTGGGAAGGGCTGTACAAGCAGTATGACCAACAATGGATGATTAATAGACTAGAGGAATTACAATATCATCTTCAAATTGTGAAGAAGAGTAAGCCTTATGATGCTATAAAATATATAAGAGAAGTTATTGGCTACAATAATTACATTAATGAATATGCAGAGTATAGAAAAATAGGTGCAGTTGGATTGATTGAGATATTGAATGAGATTGGTGAAAGTACCAAAAATTATAATACTATAGATGAATGGTTTAACCATATCCAAGAATATAGAAATATGATGGAAGAAACTGAACATAATAGTGATATATACAAAGATCAAGTGACATTAACAACTATGCATAGCTCAAAAGGATTAGAATTTAATATAGTATGGATTGTTGGTGTGGTAGAAGGACTTATTCCTCATGAAAAATCCAATAGAGAGAAAGACGTGGAAGAAGAGAGAAGGTTGTTCTATGTTGGTATGACAAGAGCTAGAGAACTTTTATATATATCTTATATTAAAAACAGATATGATGAAATAGCTATACCATCAAGGTTCTTAGAAGAAATATATGATTATTATATAAAGGATATAACACAGGGAAGTATAATACATCACAATAAATTTGGTAAAGGAACTGTAACGAAAATTAGTAAAGACACAGTATATGTTAAATTTAAAAATAAGCACCAAATCAAACTGAATTTAAAATTTTGTATACAAAATAATTTGATTAATATATAAATTCTTCTTAGTAATATTAATGTTGTTTTAAGATTTGTTTGGATAAATTTATAATTTTATGAATTAAAATCACTTAAACTTAATATAATAATTGAAGGAAATAGTTATTATTATATGGGGGTGATATAGTGCAGATATTATCTGTTACTAAATATAGAAGAGGAGATAATAATACACATATTCAGCAAATTAAATTAGGCGAAAGCATTACAAATACATGCGTTGATAGGTTGAATAAACTAGGAAATGTTACATATCATATTAATTATCCAAATGTATTTTTTAGAGTTAAAGTTAATAATAATTATTTAATTAATGGAATGATTAATAATAGAGTACTAGAAATTATTTATTTGAACAAAGATTATAAAAAATGTAGCGAGAAGCTAAGAAAAGACTTGATGAATATTAATTATAATTATATTAAGAATGAGGTTTCCTGAATATAGTCATGAATTTATTTGGGAATTATAATATAATGGGGGCTGTTGTTTAGACAGCCCCCATTAAGTGTTACCACATGGATATATCATATTTAGTAAGTATTCGTTTTATAATTAGTTGAGAAAATATATAGCATATAACAGAAGTAAGAATAATTACTATTATAGGATTAATTGAAACAAATGCAACAATATATAATGCCATAATAGCACCGCATAAAATACTAGTAGGAAGGTGCTTGTTTGCTAATATAAAAGAATACTTAAATATTTTTTTGATTCCCAAATTTGATATTGATAACAGAGGGAATATATAGAGAGAAGTAATAAGAATTTCTATTGTTATACTGTAGTATAAAGGTAATAACCAAGGAATACCAATTACTCCTTTTGTTATTGATGTAATGTTAAAATACATTAATGCATAGAATATAATAAGTATAATCCATACAAGAGTGGATTTGATAAATTTATCTTTTAGTGTTCTAAAAAAAGTGTTGAACACATATCCTTCCTCTTTCACTAATGCAATATAACAAGCTGCGTATAGAGCTGTTAAAGCAGCACCAATTGTAATAAGTGGAATCGAAATAAGTGAAAAAATCAAACCTAAAACAATAATATCAAAAACAAAACTTCCTATTCTTTGAAATGGCCCATCAATATTAAAAAAGTTCATTATGTATACCTTCCTTATTAATTTATTTTATCAATTTAATGTTGTGTGTTCCAAAAAAATATACCGAATTTATTTTAGTAATTCATATTGGATTGTTACAATTATATTATCATAAGTACGCTATTTATTTCAATGTGTAAAATCATGTAACTTGTATAGTTTTTTTGTTTATATTGTACATCTTTATATAATGATTGTGAATATGCATAGATATTATAGTGTAGGTGGACTAAATTTGTGTTTTTTGTATGATGGAATAATAAGACTTTATATTAAAATATTATATGGTATAATAGTATTGCTTATAAAACGTGATATTTATTAAATAGTATAAAATAGTATTAAAGAATAAATATAAATATGTCGATATAAAATATGGAGTTATGTCACTATTTACGCAATAACATATTTCATATATATTTTAAAAAAATAAGTGCCAAAGTAAGATTTATTGTCGGGAGGATAAATTGTGTTTAATAATGTAGTATATTCAAATGAATGTCTTGAATTAATTGAAGAAGAAGAGCAGTATTATATAAGAGTTTCTGAAAAGGGATATAAT
Source organism: Vallitalea sp. (assembly GCA_025210515.1). Classification (GTDB taxonomy): domain Bacteria; phylum Bacillota; class Clostridia; order Lachnospirales; family Vallitaleaceae; genus Vallitalea. Next base: position 103,487 of record JAOARM010000038.1, read on the forward strand.
ATGAGTGACTTTAATAGAATCATGTTTGAATATCCGCGTATTAATCTTACCCATTTTGGGGCTTTAAGTTCTGCCATTAATATGGCTACAGGGAAAATTGTTAAAATTGGAACTAAAAAACCGTTAGTAGAATTTTCCGTAAGCAAAGATAAATTAAAAGGTTTTGTTGCTATTAATATGACACAAGAAGAATTCGATAATAATGATAAAACAGAAATAGCTCATTTAATTATGAACAAATTACAACGCTCTAATATTGTTTATGGAATAGATGTGCATAATATTATAGATATATTAGAACCTCAAAAGAAAATTCAAATAGCAGAAGGCGTACTTCCTGTAAATGGAGACGACGCAATTATAACACTATATAAGATAGAGGATGTAAAACCGCAGATTAATGAAAACGAAGCGGTTAATCATTATGAACTTAATTTAATTAATAAAGTTAACAAAGGAGATTGGTTAGGAGAAAGAATAGAACCAAAAGAAGGGATTCCGGGGAAAACTGTTTGTGGAGAAGTTATACCTTCACAAAAAGGTAGACAAATTTCACTTGATTATGATAAAAAAACAGTTGTGGAAAAATATGATGAAAAAGAAGATAAAACTTTTATATATGCTAAAAGAACAGGAGCAGTTATCTATCAAAATAATGTAATTGGTATATGTAATTTCTTAGAGATAGACGGAAGTGTATCTTTTAAAACTGGTAATATAGACTTTGATGGAGCAGTGGAAATAAAAAAATCAATAGAAGATAATTTTGTAGTAAGAGCAGACCATGATATTCAAGTAATGGGAGATATGGGAGTCGGTAGTGTTGATACTATTGAAAGTAGAGATGGAAGTATATATATTAGAGGTGGAATAGCTGGTAAAAATAAAGCCAAAATTATATGTAATGGTAATTTATACACTAAGTTTGCCTCAGAATGTACAATAGAATGCGATGGAACAGTTAATATTGGGTCATATGCAATTAACTGTAATATAAAGGCAAAAGAAGTTATATTAGAATCTTATAAGAGTAGAATTATAGGAGGAAATATTGAAGCTAATATTAGAGTTCAAGCAGGTGAAATTGGTAATAGAACAGAATCCTATACCAAAATTATAATAACAGGTTTTAATAGAAATAGAATTAAAGAAGAATATGATATTATAATTGATACAATTGATAAAGTTAAAAATAAAATAGCTCTAATAAAACAAAAAATCTCTATATATAATTTTGCAAGTTTAAATAACGCTCAAAAAGAAGAGTTTTTGAAGTTAAATGAGGAATTTGATTATTTTAGAAAGAACTTAAAAATGTTATATGAGAAGCAAAAAAGATACGCATCATATCTCCACACAAAAGGAGAAGGAGAGCTTAAGATAACTAATTGTATATATCCAAACGTATCAGTTAACATTAAAAAATGTACGTATCATAATAGTAAAAAAATTAACTCACCGACGTCGTTATACGTGATAAATAATGAACTAATTAAAGCGTAATTTATAATAAATACTTGAAAGAAGGACTTATGGTAATGGCTCATGAAAAATTATTGTACAATATACTAGAACAACACAAAAAAAATAAAGATATAAGCAAAAAGATATATAGATATACAGGATTAATACATGCTATCGAGTTTTTTACACTAAAATTTAACTTAGATTATATTGATAATTACATATATGAATTCTCTAATGAATTATTATTACCAGATCAAATAGCAGTTTTTATTAAAAAAGATAGTAAGTATGAATTAATGTATTCTAAAGGATATGATAATAATAAGTGCATTATATATTACGATGAATCTTATGATGATATTACAAGATATCATAGCGGATTATTTACGACAGATAATCTAAAAGATTATTTTCCAAGGGAGGTTCTTCAAAACTTCCCTTCTGCATTTGCAATTCCTTTAATTATGAATAGAGAATTATACGGTATTATATTTGTTAATAGGCTTACAGACCAGTTTGTAGAAGATGATATTATAATAGCTAATACATTAATGAATCTGTACTCTACAGCTTTAACAAATCATAAGTACTATGGAGATTTAACAAAAGTTAGTAAACAGCTTAATGAAAAAGTATTTAATCTGTTTGCCATTAACCATTCATCAAGAGTATTACTTAGTGAACTTGATATAGAAGTATTATACAATCTTTCTATAAGCGTATTTTCTGAGCTTACACAAAGTAGTTTTACTACATTCTTCTTATATGACAATATAAGTGAAAGTTATAGATTAATGAGTCTAAAAGATGTTCATAATTCTAACTTGATTATGTTTATTAATCTCTATCCTATATTACCAATGGAAAGTAATAACGTAAGAATTTTAACGGATATGAGTGATGAAAAACAGAGAAAACAATTTTATTCATTATTTAGAAATTCAGAAGAGATTCTAAAAGATATTAAAGCTATGTATATAGTTTCTCTTAAAAAAGATGATAAGTTAATTGGATTTGTTACATTAGGGCCGAAAGTAAATGATACGGAATACGAAGATAGTATTTTTGAACTTATTGAAAGTTTGGCATCTTCTACATATATTGCTATCTCTAATGCCAGCAAACTTCAAAAAATAAATAGTCAAAAAGAAATAATTAATAATAAGTTAAATAGATTAGTTAAGTTAAATCTTTTAATGAAAAATATTAATACAGCCAAAAATAGAGAACAGCTTATTGAATTAACTCTTAGTACATTAAGTGTTTTTTTTGGTGTAACTAGTGGATTTGTTGGTCTGTATAATGAAGAAAAAGATGTAATTGATATAAGAGAATCTATAAATATAAGTAATGAACTAAAGGAGATTATTTTTACTAATGAATTATTACCATTAAAACTTGGAGAAAACGTAGTATTAAATAGTGAATTAGATGTTGAAAATACATTTTCCCAAGAGGTTATTAATGGGTTTGATGATAATTATTGTGGTGCATTATTAGTTCCAATATTTGTAGATGATAATGAGTTGAAACTTTTAGGGGTTATTGGTATACTAGCAATTAAGGATAAAATTATTGGTGATGAAGAAAATATTATTACACTTGAATCTATATCAAGTCATATTGCGCCAGTACTTTATCAATTTGATATTCTACAAAATACATTGAAACTATATAAGCCAGATTACCAAGTAAGATTTATTAATGATTTAGAGATTGGTATTACAGAGGCTATAGACTTTTATTTGGAGTTAAAGGTTATACATATTAATATAAAAGATACTTTTACTTTTAATAAAATTGAGTATGCAAAATTGTTAACAAAAGAATTTAAAAAAGTATATCCTGTGGATAACATGAATATCTTTGTCATTACATGTGAAAAAAATCCTATAGAAACTATTATGAGGATTGTAGAAAAAGCAAATTGTAAGCAATATGAATTAGGAAAAGATTTTAATTCTTTGGAAGATTTTCTTCAAAAATATAATTAAATATTATTGTACTTGAAATAAATTTAAGTTTAATTACTTTATAAATATAGGAGAATTTGATGAAAAGATATCATATAGATAATTATATAGTACTTGGAAAGAAATATTATGAAGAAGATAATCTATTAAAAGCATTGTATTATTTTGATAAAGCCTACAAATCAGGCATGGATAAGGATGTCCAGTTGTTGCTTAATATTGCAATTATATATGATGAGTTAGATGAATATGAAACGGCTATTAAATATTATAACCAAATTTTAGATATAGATAAAGATGAAGCAAGAGCTTATTATGGTATTGCCATATTATATGATCATGAAGAAGAATTTGAAAAAGCTATTCCGTATTATGAGAAAGCTATTGAATGTGATCCAAATTATGATAGAGCTTATTTTTTTCTAGCTTATGCATATGATCAAATTGGTGAAGAAGAAAAAGCTATTAACAATTATAATGATGTACTGAAAATAAATCCTAATGATTTTTGGACTTGTGTTAACTTAGGTTCTATTTACGAGCAAAAAGATGAATTAAATAAAGCATTAGAACTAATGAAAAGAGCTTTAGATGTGGATAATACCCATTATATGGTGCTCTTTAACATGGGGGTCTTAATGTCCAAAAAAAATAAGACAGAAAAGGCAAAGAATTATTATAAAAAAGCAATAGAGTTTAATAAACATTATGCATATTCATACCTTAACTTAGGAGTTATACATAGAGATGAAGAAAATTATGATCAAGCAATTAATATCTTTACAACAGGAATAGATAATAATAAAGAATCTGTATTCTTATATTATAATAGAGCCTGTTGTTATCTTAAAACGGATCAATTAGTTGAAGCAGAAAAAGATATATTGGATGTATTAACTCTTCATCCCAAAATGGCTGACTATGTCCAAAATGATAGAGAATTACAAAGTTTAATAAACTACTCTTCATCAATAAAATGTATTTTAGAATAAAAGCAACTTTATTGTTTGTTTAATTTATTTCTTATGTGTCCAACTAAGTATAATGATCCTGCACAACATAGGAGTTCATTATTCTTGGTTATTTTAAGCCCATAGTCTAATGCGTTTTCATAATCTTTATACACAATCACATCTTTACAATATTTAAGAGCAGTTTCTTGAGCTATTGCTAATGACAAAGCCCTATCATTCAGTGGGTTAGTTAATATGACTGTCTTGACAAAAGGAAACAATGCTTTCATCATTTTATCATATTCTTTATCCTCAAGAACGCCGAAAATAAGAGTTATAGGAGTATTTTTATAATGCTTATTAATATAAGATGTTAACATATTAATGCTTTCTGCATTATGAGCACCATCTATTAGAATATCACAATTTCTATGTAATAATTCCATTCTACATTCCCATTGAACATTAGAAAGACCTAAGTATATACTGCTGTCAGATACTTTGATATCATTATTTTGCAATATATATATAATATTAAGTACAGTAGCAGTATTATATAATTGGTGATAGCCTTTTAATGAAAGGTTAATGTTATTATATGAGAATGAAGGTGTACTAATATTAAAGCAGATAGACTCTTTGGATTCGTTAATAATATTAATATTGATTTCTGAGTCATTGAAATAGTGAAGAGGTGCATTTTGCTCATCGCTATATTTTTTTATTGTATCAACTACGATACTGTCATTAACTGATAGTGCTACTGGACAATTAGGTTTTATAATTCCAGCTTTTTCTGTGGCTATTTTATCTAGAGAATCTCCAAGATAATTAGTATGGTCAAGGCTAATAGATGTTATAACTGATACTAAAGGGTTAGATATAATATTAGTTGCATCTAATCTGCCACCTAATCCAACTTCAAGAATAACAAAATCTACATTATTATTATGAAAGTATAGTAGTGATAGTGCAGTTAAACATTCAAATATTGTAGGATGATCCATACCTTCACTAACTAATTCATTACATTTAGTTCTAATTATAGAAGTATAATATGAAAAGTCGGTATTAGAAATGAGGGTATTGTTTATTTTAATTGATTGATTATAAGAAACTATATAGGGTGAAGTATATAAGCCAACAGTATAGTTTTCATAAGTCAAAACAGAATTTAACATAGCACATACAGAACCTTTTCCGTTAGTTCCTGCAACATGAATAACTTTTAATTTGTTTTGAGGATTATTAAGTTTTGATAATAAATTATACATATTATCAAGCCCTAACTTTGAACCGAGTGTTGATATGTTTTTATAGAAAGCATTAGCTTGTGTATAGTTCATAATATTCTCCTTATCAATAAGATTTATTGTATAATTACCTTGATTAATTTTATAATAATATTATATGATAGTTACAAATTAAAAAATAAATGAAATTAGTAATAGACGTATAATCAATTTTATATTAATATTAAATAAAAGAAAAAGCAATATAATTTTATATGTAGATGTTAAATAATAAAATAGGAGGAATGATTTAATGAATAATATATATGATATGATTATAATTGGTTCAGGACCTGCTGGTATGGCAGCAGCAATATATGCTCAAAGAGCAATGCTTAAAACACTAGTAATTGAAAAAGATATACCAGGTGGGCAAGTTGTTAATACTTATGAGGTTGATAATTATCCTGGAATACCAGATATAACTGGATTTGAATTAAGTACTAAAATGAGAGAACATGCAGAGAAATTAGGTGTAGAAATTCAATCAGAATTTGTAGAAGATGTAGTACTAGATAATAAAATAAAAGTAGTTAAAACTTCTACTAACGAATATCAATCAAAAACTATAATAATAGCTACAGGTGCTAAATGGAGAAAAGTTGGAGTAAAAGGTGAGCAAGAATTTACAGGAAGAGGAGTATCTTACTGTGCAACTTGTGATGGAGCATTTTTTAGAAACCGTACTGTAGCTGTAATTGGCGGTGGAGATGTAGCAGTAGAAGATGCTATATTTTTGGCAAGAATGTGTAAAAAAGTTTATTTATTGCATAGAAGAGATGAATTAAGAGCTGTTAAGATATTACAAGAGAATTTATTTAAAATAGAAAAAGAAAAACTAGAAATTCTATGGGATACAGAAGTGCAAGAAATTATTGGTAATGATCAAGTGGAAAAGATTACAGTTGTTAATAATAAAACTAATGAACAAAAACAAATAGAATTAGAAGGGGTTTTCGTTGGTATCGGAACTGAACCTAATTCAGAACTAATAAAAGATAAAGTTAAATGTGATGATAATGGATATGTGATTACAGATGAGGCAGGAGAGACTAGCGTGAAAGGTGTATATGCAGCTGGAGATGTGAAACAAAAAAGTCTTAGACAAATTATTACTGCCGCTGCTGATGGAGCAACATCGGTATATGCAGCTGAGAGATATATTCTAGAGAATTTTTCTTAGAATTATATAATTATTTTATCATAAAAAAGTAAATATTAATAAGAAAAATGGGATTATCCTCTATATAATAGAGATAATCCCTAAATAATGAAAAGGCATTGGAATAATTGTTATTTAATAACTCTACTAGCTCCTATATAAGGTGCCATTCTTCTATCATTCAAAGCATTAATAATAATACCTGTTTTAGGATTGTTTGCATGGATGATTTGGTTGTTACCAATGTACATTGCAACATGATTAATACGCTTATTATGTCCAAAAAATACAAGATCCCCAGGTAATAAATTATTTTTAGAAACTCTATAACCATTATTAATTTGTGTTCTAGATGTTCTGTTAATATATATGCCAAATTTCTTCATAATTTGTTGTGTGAAACCTGAACAATCAACACCTCTAGTTAAGCTATTACCTCCCCAAACATAACGATTTCCTAAAAATTGTTTTGAATAAGCAACTACTTGTTGTCTTAGGTCTAAAGTATTTGTGTTAGATATTTCATCTGTAAGGGTGACATAATCTTTGTACACATAACCTGTAGATCCATTAGATAACTTAATAGAAACCCATTTGTCTAGTTCGCTTAGTACTTCAAAAGTATTATAGCGATATACTTTATTAATTTTTTTAGAACTAGTAGATGGTTCTGCTCTAACATTAAGTATACTAGTTGTTACTTTGGCAAATTTCTTTGTTTTTGCTTCAGTTTTTTTTGTGGTTTGAGATAAAGATAATGAAGAAGTTACTTTAGTAGCAGATAAATTCCTCATATGAATATATCCATTACCTTTATTAGTGCTAGCATAGAACCAATCGCCTGTTTGGTAAACCAATTTTACTTTTTCACCACTTGGAAGTAGCGTAATTAAGCTACTAGAAGAAACAGGTGAATTTCTAAGTTCTGCTTCTTCTGATATTATTATACGTTCCTTGTTTTCTTGAAGGTTGACGTATTTACTATGTACATATGCTTCATCTAACTGAGTAATATTAATTTTATACCAGTCATTATTTGTAGATAATATTTCTAATGTGTCGCCTAAATGGACGTAGTCAACTATAGAATTTGTTAAGCTTGGACCACTTCTAACATTAAGGTTTTCAACATTAACAGTCCCTATAGTACTAGCATATGTGTTGGTGGAAAGCATTAATCCACTTATTAATCCTATAGTCAACTGCTTCATTCCTAGCCTTTTCATAATAATAAACCTCCTGTGTTACTAGTATTTGTTAATAAAGGATAATTATGCAACAAAATAAATGTTACATAAATGTTAACTAAGTATTACATATTTATTATATGATAAAATTAAATAAAATGCAATAACCATACATGTTTTCCTTATTTTTCCATGATTATCTTTTGCTTTATTTAATAAAATATAGTGGATAATAGTTTGGAGTTAACAATTAGTTAATAAATTTGTAATAATATGAGGTATTATGAAGTGTAAAAGAAAAGCCCGAAGGATTACCTTCAGGCTAAATTATTAAGTAAAGTTCTAGATTTATATTATTTTGTTCCGAATATTCTATCTCCAGCATCACCTAAACCAGGTGTAATATATCCAATTTCATTTAACTTCTCATCAATAGCAGTTGTATAGATTTGAACGTCTGGGTGATGAGTAAGTACTTCTTCAATACCAGGTTTTGATGTTACAAGACACATAATTTTAATATCTTTTACACCGTAAGATTTTAACAAGCTAACACCAGCAACTACTGAACCACCAGTAGCAAGCATAGGTTCTGTTATAATAACTGTTCTCTTTTCAATATCTTTTGGTAATTTACAGTAATATTCAACTGGTTGAAGTGTTTCTTCATTTCTATATAAACCAATATGTCCTACTTTAGCAGTTGGTAATAAGCTTAACATACCGTCAACCATACCAAGACCAGCTCTTAAAATAGGTACGATAGCAAGTGTTTTACCAGCAATCACATTAGAAGTTGTTTCACAAATTGGTGTTTCAATAGTAGTCTCTTTTAAAGGTAGGTTACGTGTAACTTCATATCCCATTAACATAGCAATTTCTTTTACTAGCTCTCTAAAATCTTTTGAACCAGTATTTTTATCACGTAATAAAGTTAACTTATGTTGAAGTAATGGGTGATCTAATAATTTTACATTTTCGTGCATGGGTCATCCTCCTATTATTCTAGATAATTGAAATAATTTTGTTGAAAAATTTTATAGCATTATGTAACATAAAATGATAAAATTTTTCTTAAATATTTTAATAGAAAGGCGAGAAAATAGTCGTCTTTCTTGTCCACAATAATTTTACATACGATTTTAATGATAATATATCTCTATTGGTTTGTCAATTAAATAACGAGAAAATACGATAAAAAAATATTCTAATTTTATTTTAACAATAAACTATGGTATAATAAGAAATTGTATACATATGAAAAAGAAACGATTTTTTAAGTATGAGGTGAATACAATGACTGATACTAAAGAAGATAATTTGGCTGATTATAAAAGATTGATGATGAAAAAGCTTACAATAGATGACTATTATATAAGGGCTAAAGCGACTAATCAACAATACACGAATTGGTTACTTGATTTAGATGTTCACATTTCAAACAAAGTATTAGGATTACAACCTGTTAATATAGAACTAATCATGTATGATGAAGATGAAGAACGTTTCTTAGGGGAAACTAAAATCATATTAAAAGAAAATGAAACATATAAAATAACTTTAGAAGCAATGTTAAACAATATGAAGATATGGTCAGAACAAAATCCATATGAATATATGTTTAAACTATTAGCAAAAGATGAGAAGGATAATATAATATGCGAACAATTATTTTCCTATGGTTTTAGGTTCGTGGGACTTCGTAATAAAAAGATTTTTATTAACGGTAGTCCAGTGATGCTAAATGGTGTTATTTATAATAATTATGAAGATAAATCAGAAGAAGAATTAGTTGATATATATTATGAAGACATCAAAATACTAAAAAAACATAATGTAAATACAATAGTGACATACGATCATAAAAATGCACAGATTTTATATGATATGTGTAATAAGCATGGAATTTATGTTATTAGTAAACTTTTAAAACATAATATGTACGTTGAAACAGAATCCAAAATAGATCTAGACGAAGAAAGTACAATAGAGATTATTAAAAAATATAGAAATAATCCTTGCATTATTATGTGGAGTATAGATGATAAAGTCCAATGGGCTAGAAATAATATAGACAATCTGAAAAATATTGATAATACAAGACAGATATACTATGAAAGCAATAACAAGTTAATGAAAGACCAGAATAAAATAGAGTTTTCTTATAATCTAATTGATAGATCAAATCACGTATATATTGATGAAAGAGAAAAAGAAATTGCAGGAGAAATAATAGGTAATTTTATTATAGATAATAGTGAAGATGAAGGATTAGTAGATTCAAATAGAAAGATAACTCCATTTGCTTATGAGATAAAAAAAGAATACGAATTAATAGAAATAAGACCAAAAGATATAATAAAAGGTTTTTTTACTATAAAGAATAAAGGTGATAGTAACAACTTAACTAACTATTTATTTATGTGGGAAATATTAGAAGATGGCATAATTATTAAACAAGGAATTATTCCTGATATATGGATTGTTCCCCATAGTCAGCAAGAAATAAATATTAACTATAATTTAGATAAAATACTTGAAAATACACATTATCATATTAATATTAACGTATTGACAAAAGAGCCCACATGGTATACTAGCAAAGATTATTGTGTGGCATGGGCACAATTTGCTATACCTTATAAATTACCTAAGAGAAAAAAATCATCTGATTATTCAGATATACGTGTAAGAGATAGAAAACTTAAAGTAGAAATATATGGAGATAATTTTGAAATAGTTATAGATAAATTAAAAGGCAATATAAGGTCAATGGAATTTGATAACAAAGAATATATTATATCGCCAATGGAAGTATATATACAAAATGAACAAGATAACATTGAATTATCAAAAGTTAAAAACGTGATTATAAATGAAAGTAGTGGAATGGTACAGATAGAAGTAATTAAAAAGTATTCAGCTATAAAAGGATATGTAAAAACTATGTATATAGTTAAAGCAGACGGTAAAATTACTATAGAAAATAGAATTAGTTCCAATAATAAACATGTGAAAGTAGGTTTCTTAACTAAAATATGGGGTGGATTTAATGATTTTTCTTGGTTAGGTAAAGGTCCGTACAATACATACCATAATAAAAACTATGGAACTAAAGTAGGATTATACTATTATAACTTACAAGATTGCGCTCAAAATACTCCCCCTAACAAATCTGGTACAATATGGGCAGCACTTACAGATTGTGATGGTGAGGGTATTTTAATAGAAAGCTCAAGACAAATTCTATTTACAATATGTCCTAAATTAGAATCAAATATTGAGGATGAAGAAGAAGGGGAAATTTTTATTGATGCATGTTGTTCATCAAAAGCTCAGCACACTATATTTGATTCTAAAGGAAAACGTGAAGATGTCTATGGAATTAGTATTAGAAGATTAATATAATCTAGATGCTTGAACTTAAATATGTTAAGCAAAAAGGCTATGAATAAACTTAGAAATAGGAGTGGATATAATGGAGCAAAAAACTCGGAGAAAAAAACGTAGCAAAGGACCAAATATCTTAACTAAGTATTTTGTTAAATATAAGTTTCATTACTTGATAGGTATTGTTGCTTTAATTGCAGTAAATATCATTAATCTTAGAATACCACTTATTACAGGTAGAATTACTGATGGATTACAGAGTGGATTATATACTTATAATGATATTCAACATGAAGTATTAACATTGTTGTTAATAGGTTTTTCTATTGCGTGTATTAGATTTGTGTGGAGATATTTTATATTTGGAACTTCAAGGAAAATAGAGTATGGACTTAGAAATGATTTTTTTAGCCATCTTGAAAAACTTTCAACTAGATTTTTTAATGAAAATAAAACAGGTGACTTAATGGCACTTGCAACTAATGATCTTAATGCCATTAGAATGATGGTTGGTCCTGGCATATTAATGGCACTTGATGCTATTGGATTAACTGTTTTAGTTATATATAAAATGTCTACAGCTATTAGTGTTAAACTCACATTAATATCTATAATCCCACTTCCTATTATTGCCATCGGAAGTTTGTTACTTGGAAAATCAATAAGAGCAAGGTTCAAAGATAAGCAAGAAGCTTTTTCACATATGTCTGATTTAGTTCAAGAAAACATCTCAGGAATAAAAGTTATCAAAGCATTTGTTCAAGAATCAAAACAAACATTAGAATTTAATAAAACTAATAGAAATAATTATAATAAAAACATGAGAGTAATTAAAGTATATGCAATTATGATGCCAATGGCTATGTTAGTTACAGGACTTAGTATAACTATCATCTTAGGCTATGGAGGTTATATAACTATACTTGGAAGAATAACATTAGGTGAATTTGTTGCTTTTATTCAATACTTGTTAATGTTAGTATGGCCAATGATTGCTTTTGGATGGTGTATTAATATTATGTCACAAGGAATGGCATCATTTGCAAGGTTCACTAACATACTTAATGAAAAGCCAGATATAATTGATGAAGAGACTGTTAAAGAAATTGATAATATCAAAGGAGATATTAGAATTAACAACCTAACATTTAGTTATCCAGGATCAGAAAATAACGAATTAGAAAATATAAATATATCTATTGATAAAGGTGAAACTATAGGAATAGTAGGTAGGACAGGAAGTGGAAAAACTACATTAGTAAATATGCTTCTTAGATTATATAACCCTTCTAGAAATGAGATATTTATTGATGATACAGATATTATGGATATACCTCTTAGTGTATTACGAAATGCAGTTGGTTATGTGCCACAAGATAATTTCCTGTTTTCTGATACAATATCAAGAAATATAGCATTTGGAGTTGATGGTTCAACTAATGAACTTGTTCAACAAGCAGCCAAAGATGCTAATGTACATGATAATATAATGGAATTTACAGATAAATATGAAACAGTTGTAGGAGAAAGAGGAGTTACGCTTTCTGGAGGACAGAAACAAAGAGTAGCTATTGCGAGAGCTTTGATTAAAAAGCCAGCTATAATGATTCTAGATGATTCAGTATCAGCGGTAGATACTAATACAGAAGAGCAAATCCTAAGTCACATTAAAGAGGAAAGAAAAGATAAAACTACTATTATTATAGCTCATAGAATTTCAACTGTTCAAAATTCTGATAAAATAATTGTTCTTGATGAAGGAAAAATATTAGAAGTAGGTAAGCATATAGAGTTATTGGATAAAAAAGGTTTATATTATGATATGGTACAAAAACAACAGTTAGAAAAAGAGCTAGAAGAAGAGTAGGAGGTGTAATTATGCAAAACAATGAAGCAAGAGATATGAAACAAGGATATGATAAAAAGATGCTGAAACGTTTATTTGCTTATGCAAAGCCATATATTGGTTGGATTGGTTTTTCATTAGCTCTATTAATTATAGTAGTAGGTATTGAGCTAATCAGACCAATATTAATTGGGACAGCAGTAGATAATGTTATTTCAAAATATGATGTAGATTATTCTATAGTTGATAGTGACGAGAAAGATGCTGTTAATATATATAATCGTTATTTAATTAGAGATGAACACAATAAGTATAATGAAGCTTCAAAAGCAAGAATAATATATGATGAGTCATATGAAAATCCATATTTTTTAGTACTAGATGTGAATAAAAGAGAAATTGAATTAATAGAAGATATCAGATCTATTAAAAGAGATAACGGTAAGTATTATATAACTTATAATAATGTAGATAAAGAAGTGTTTAGGCTTAGTGAAGCAGACATAAAACTATTAAGAAAAGATAGCTTTAGCAATCTTTATAAAATAACATTTTTATTTATTGTTTTATTAGTTATTGGGTTATTAGTAAGTTATTTCCAAACAATTTTACTTCATTACACAGGACAGAAAATCATATATAATATTAGAGAAGAAGTATTTACTCATATGCAAGGATTATCCATACAGTTTTTTAATAATAATCCTGTAGGAAAATTGGTCACCAGAGTAACTAATGATACAGAAACTCTTAATGAAATGTATACAAGTGTAATAGTGAATTCAGTTAAGAGTATACTTATGTTAGTTGGAATTACAGTAATGATGTTTGTGATGGATTATAAGCTGACATTAATTATTCTATCTGTTATTCCTCTTATATTAATAGCTACTTTACTATTTAGACATTATTCTAGAAAAGCTTATAGAGAAGTAAGAACGAAAGTAGCAGCTATTAATACATTTTTATCTGAGCATATATCAGGTATGAGAATAGTTCAGATTTTTTCACAAGAAGATAGAAAAATGGAGGAGTTTAATAAATCCAATAAAGAACTAAACAAATCTAATATGAAACAGCTTGTTGTATTTGGTATATATAGACCAACTATGTATTTTATATATGTAATAGGGTTATCAATAGTTCTTGGGTTTGGTGGATATAGAGTTATTAATGGAACTATGTCTATAGGTAAGTTAGTAATTTTTATTCAATATATTTCAAGCTTTTTTGATCCTATTCAACAGTTAGCAGAGCAATTTAATATTCTACAGTCTGCCATGGCATCTTCTGAAAAGATATTTACATTATTAGATGATAAATCTATTATTGCAAATAAGAAGGATGCGATTAATATAAGTAAAGTTTCTGGAGAGATAGAGTTTAGAAATGTATGGTTTGCATACAACGATGAAGATTGGGTATTAAAAGATGTTTCGTTTAAAGTAAGCCCTGGTGAAACGGTAGCTTTTGTTGGAGCTACAGGAGCAGGAAAAACTTCAATACTTAATTTATTAACAAGATATTATGATATTCAAAAAGGTGATATTTTCCTTGATGGGAAAAATGTGAAAGATATAGATATTAATAATCTTAGGTCTCATGTAGGGCAGATGCTTCAAGATGTGTTCTTATTTACTGGAGACATTAAGAGCAATATAAGATTGAATAATGAGATGATAACAGATGAACAGATAATTAAAGCGTCTAAGTATGTTAATGCAGATAAATTTATTCAGAAATTACCAGATAAATATGATGAAAAAGTTTATGAAAGAGGAGCAACATTTTCTTCTGGGCAGAGACAGTTATTATCTTTTGCTAGAACGTTAGCTTTTGATCCTTCTATTCTTATTCTTGATGAAGCAACTGCTAATATTGATACGGAGACAGAACTGCTTATTCAAGATGCGCTTTATAAGCTTATGGAAGGTAGAACTACACTTGTTGTGGCTCATAGATTGTCTACTATTCAACATGCTGATAATATTATTGTTCTTCATAAGGGGAGAATTAAAGAGATGGGGAATCATCAAGAGTTGTTAGCTAATAAAGGTATATATCATAATTTGTATAAGTTGCAGTATCAAGAGATTAATTAGTAAAGAGAAGATGGTTGGATAGGTCAGAATTTTGTTGGAGGCTCGTGGTAGTGGTGTTATAGGTAATGGGTTGTGTCAGCCCTTATACGTCCGTGTATAATAGGGCTGAACTCCGCTCCTGCTCCGTGGCAAAACCCATTACCTATAACACCACTTTTTTTGAATTACTTTTAAAATTCTTCTGTAGGGATGGTTTTTGATTGAGTTCTTAGTCAAATAGTTAGGCGGTTATTTGAGATTACTATTTTATGGCTTTTTTAAAGGGGATGGTAACTGTGTTTGATATTGAAGAGGAATTGAAGAAACTGCCTGTTAAGCCAGGGGTTTATATGATGAAGGATAAGTATAATAATATTATATATGTAGGTAAGGCTATTAAGCTTAGGAATAGAGTTAGGCAGTATTTTAGAAAATCAACTAATCATTCTAGTAAGATTAAGAGAATGGTGACTATGATAAGTTCTTTTGAATATATTGTTACTGATTCTGAATTAGAGGCTCTTATTTTGGAGTGTAATTTAATTAAGAAGCATAGACCTAAGTATAATACTTTGTTGAAAGATGATAAATCTTATCCGTATATTAAGGTGACAGTTAATGAGAAGTATCCTCGAATAGTATATGCAAGAAAACTAACAAAAGACAAGGCAAAATATTTTGGACCTTATACGAATGCTAGAGGTGCAAAAGAGACTATAGAAGTTATAACAAAAATATGGAAAGTAAGAACATGTAATAGAAATCTACCAAAAGATATAGGGAAACAAAGACCGTGTCTTAATTACCATATTAATCAGTGTAATGCTCCTTGTCAAAATTATATTAGTGAAGAAGAGTATAAAAAATCCATTAAGGAAATAATTGAATTTCTAGGTGGGAAATATGATAAAGTTATTAATATACTTGAGCAGAAGATGAATGTAGCAGCTGAGGAATTAGATTTTGAGAAAGCAGCCGAGTATAGAGATCAGCTTGCAAGTGTTAGAAGTATTGCAGGCAGACAGAAGATTATTAATGCTTCTATGGAAGATCAAGATGTTATTGCCTTTGCAAAGGCACATGATGAAGCATTAGTACAAGTATATTTTGTAAGAAATGGAAAACTAATAGGAAGAGAGCATTTTCATCTTAATAATGTAGAAGATTTACATAGAAAAGAAGTAATGACAGAATTTGTAAAACAGTTTTATTCTGGAACTCCTTATATTCCAAAAGAAATTATTTTGCAAGAAGAAATTGACGAAGCGAATATTATTAATGCATGGTTATCTAATAAAAGAGGGCAAAAAGTATATATTAAAGTTCCAAGAAAAGGAGACAAACATAAGCTTGTAGAACTTGCGGCACAGAATGCAATGCTTACTTTTGAACAATTTGGAGATAAAATTAAGAGAGAAGATAGAAGAACAAAAGGTGCAGTTAGAGAAATAATAGATATATTGGACTTAGAGGAAGAAGTTACACGGCTTGAAGCTTATGATATATCTAACACTCATGGGTTTGAATCTGTTGGGTCTATGGTTGTTTTTGAAGATGGAAAACCAAAAAGAAGTGATTATCGTAAGTTCAGAATTAAATCGGTAAAAGGTCCTGATGATTATAGAAGTTTAGAAGAAGTGTTAACTAGAAGATTTACTCATGCTCTTGAAGAACAGAAAGAAATGCTTCTTAAAAAACAAGATATGTCTTTGGGAAAGTTCACTAGATTACCAGATCTTATATTAATGGATGGTGGAAAAGGACAAGTAAATATAGCTCTTAGGGTATTAGATAATCTTGGGCTTAATATTCCTGTCTGTGGAATGGTAAAAGATGATAAGCATAGAACTAGAGGGTTGTTTTATAATAATATAGAGCTACCAATAGATAAAAATTCTGAAGGTTTTAAGTTAATAACAAGAATTCAAGATGAAGCACATAGATTTGCTATTGAATACCATAGAAAGTTAAGAAGTAAAAAACAAATACAATCAATTTTAGATGAAATTAATGGAATTGGTCCCAACAGAAGGAAAGCACTTATAAGACATTTTGGTTCTGTAGAGAAGATAAGAGTGGCAACAATAGAAGAGTTAGAAACAGTAGATAGTATTAATAAAAAAGTTGCTATGACAATATATGAATTTTTTAGAGGGTGAAAATATATATGAATAATTATATATTTTGAGGTTTAACAATAGAATTTTTAAAAATCTAGTGATAAATAACTTTTATTATGCTAGAATATTAGTAAAATATATTTTAGGTTTAAGGAGGCTGTCCCCGTGTATTCTGTAGAATTAACTAAACTTGTTACAAAAATGAATTTAAAGAACTTAACGCCTGAAGTGAAAGTGGATGAAATATTAATAACACATTCAGATATTAACAGACCAGCATTACAATTAGCAGGATTTTTTGACTATTTTGATTCTGAACGTGTACAGATTATGGGAAAAGTTGAGATAACTTATCTTGAGAAGATGGATGAAGATAAGCGTAAAACAGTGCTACAGTCATTATTTAGTAATAAAATTCCTTGTCTAATTTTGTGTAGAGATTTGGAACCAGATAACCAAATGTTAGAGATTGCAATAGAAAATGGTGTCCCTATATTCCAAACTAAAAAAACTACTTCTTCATTTATGGCAGAAGTTATTAGATGGCTTAAAATGAAGCTTGCACCAAGAATTTCTATTCACGGTGTTTTGGTTGATGTATATGGCGAAGGCGTACTGATTATGGGCGAAAGTGGAATTGGTAAAAGTGAAACTGCTCTTGAATTAATAAAACGTGGACATAGATTAGTAGCTGATGACGTAGTTGAAATAAAGAAGGTATCAGATGATACGCTACTTGGATCATCACCAGATATTATTAGACATTTTATTGAGCTTAGAGGGATAGGCATAATAGATGTAAAAACATTATTTGGTGTTGAATCAGTAAAAGAAGTACAGAGCATTGATTTAGTAATAAAATTAGATTTGTTTGATCCAGAAAAAGAGTATGATCGTTTAGGTTTAACAGAAGAATATACTGAGATATTAGAAAATAAAGTAGTATGTCATTCTATTCCAATACGTCCCGGTAGAAATATTGCTATAATTGTTGAGTCTGCGGCAATTAACCATAGACAAAAACAAATGGGATACAACGCTGCTGTAGAATTAAATAATAGAGTTATGGGTAATTTAAAACGCAGAAGCGAGGAAAGAGAATTAAATAAGTAGAATTTTAATATATATAATAATCATGGAGGTTAATATGTATAACATTGGAATTGATTTAGGAGGAACAAATATAGCAGCTGCTATTGTTGATGAAAATGGTACAATTATAAGAAAAGGTTCTACACCTACGATGAGTGAAAGAGATTATTCAGCTATCATAAAAGATATGGCTATGCTTGCTTTGAAATTACTTGAAGAAGAGGGTATAGATATTGATGATATTCATTCGGTGGGAGTAGGAAGTCCGGGTACACCTGACCCAGAGAATGGAATAATTGTATATGCTAATAATCTAAGATTTCATAATACACCAATTCGCCAAGAAATGAAAAAATATATTGATAAACCTATTTATTTAGGAAATGATGCTAATGTAGCAGCTTTTGGTGAATATGAATGTGGTACAGGTTTAGAGTGTAATAATCTAGTAGCTATTACATTAGGTACAGGTGTTGGTGGTGGAATTGTAATTGATGGGAAAATAATAAGTGGAAGCTTTAATGGTGGAGCAGAACTTGGACATGTATCTATCAATTATAATGGTATTACTTGTACATGTGGTAGAAAAGGATGTTGGGAACAATATTCGTCAGCATCAGCTTTAATAAGAGATGCAAAAGAAGCAGCTACTAACAATCCCCAATCTAAATTAAATGAATTAGTTGATGGAGATTTGTCAAAAATGAATGCAAAGATTCCTTTTGATGCTGCTTTAGAGGGTGATGAAGTAGCTGATAAAGTCATCAAAAATTACATAAAATATTTAGCTATAGGTATAGCTAATGTTATTAATGTTTTCCAACCAGAAATAGTTGTTCTAGGTGGAGGAGTATCTGCTCAAAGAGATAATCTAATTAAACCTTTAGAAAAAGAGGTTATTAATGAAATTTATGGTGGAAAAAATGCATTTAAAACTAAAATTAAAGTTGCCAAACTAGGTAATGATGCAGGTATTATTGGAGCAGCAATGTTATATAAAATATATGAAAAAGTATAATAAAATTAAGCATTAATATAAGTAAATGTATTAGATGGGGCTTATGGAAAATAAAATTCCAATAGCTCCTTTTATTTTGAAAATGTTTTTCAATAAAAAACAGAAACGTATTGACAATGATTCTCAATTTTGATATCATGTACTTAGATAATGAATATAAACGATTGTTTGATATTTAACGAATATATTATATCTATTATAAGATAGGAAGTGAATAATATGAAGTTATCTAAAGGAAAGTTGAATAAGGAGTATACAGTTGATTCAGTTTCAGGTAAAGATGATATGGTTAAGTTTTTATTTTCATTAGGTTGCTATGAAGGTGAAAAAATTACAATAATCTCAAAAGTTGCAACAAACTATATAATTAATATTAAAGATAGTAGATACGGTATTGATGAGCAATTAGCTAAAATAATTCAAGTCGCATAATAAAAGTTTCATAACTACAGTAGGTGTCTGTTGTTTAGGCATCTAGATAGTTTTAACCAAACATGATTATAAACTTGCGTTGAGAATGACATTCAATATCGTATGTAAAATAAAAGTTGAAAAGGTGGTATAAGATGAAAATTGCATTAACAGGAAACCCTAATAGTGGTAAAACTACTATGTTTAACGCTTTGACAGGTAAGCTTGAACATGTTGGTAACTGGGCTGGGGTAACAGTTGAAAAGAAAGTAGCAAAACTAAAAGGTAATCTAAAGGAAAATAAGTCAGAAGAAGTTATGATTGTAGACTTACCAGGAGCTTACTCTATGAGTCCTTTTACTTCAGAGGAAAGCATAACTAGTGATTTTGTTAAACAAGAGAATCCAGATGTTATAATTAATGTTGTAGATGCTTCTAACTTAAACAGAAGTTTATTTTTCACAACACAGCTATTAGAACTTGGTGTTCCTGTTGTTGTAGCACTTAATAAAACTGACATGGTTAAAAAAAGTGGTCTTACTATTGATATACCACGACTTAAAAACTTATTGAATTGTCAAGTTGTTGAAACTTCAGCATTAAAAGAAACAGGGTTGAAACAATTAGCTACTACTGCCATAAAATATGGAAAGAAAAATAATGGTCAAGTAGCTCCAAAAATAATGGATGATAACTTCGAGATAGTAACAAAAAAAGATGCAGAAAAAGCAGATAAGCTTAGATTCAATTTCGTTAATGAGATAACAAAAAAAGTTGAATATAGAAAAATAAAATCTAATAAAGTAACTGCGGGAGATGAACTTGATCGTGTTGTTGCTCATAAATGGTTAGGTATTCCAATATTTGGTTTAATATTGTGGGCTGTTTTTTATATATCTCAATCATGGGTAGGTCCTTGGTTAGCTGGATATGTAGAAGAAGGTATGGGAATGCTTACAGATGCAGTAGCTAGTGCCTTAGAAGGTGCAGGAACTAATGATTTCTTAACAGCATTAATTGTTGAAGGTATTATTGGTGGAGTTGGTGCTGTTCTTGGTTTCTTACCATTAATCATGGTACTATTTTTCTTACTATCTTTATTAGAAGACTGTGGATATATGGCACGTGTAGCTATAGTAATGGATAGATTCTTTAAGAAAATTGGACTTTCTGGTAAGTCAATTATTCCTATGGTAGTAGGTTATGGTTGTGCTATACCTGGAGTTATGGCAACAAGAACTATTAAGAGTGAAAAACAAAGAAGAATGACAGCTATGTTAACACCATTTGTTCCATGTGGTGCAAAAGCTCCAATTATTGGTTTGTTTGTTGCAGTATTTTTCCCTAATGCTGCTTATATGGCTCCTATAACTTATTTTGTTGCAATAGCGTTAATTATATTAGTTGGAATGTTAGCTCAGAAAATAACTAAAGCAGAAGCAGAAGTTAATTATTTTATGATAGAATTACCAGAGTATCGTTTACCAAGTTTTAAAAGAGCTATCCTTTCTATGTTTGATCGTGCAAAAGGATTTATTATAAAAGCTGGTACAATTATTTTAGTATGTAATGCAGCAGTATTTATTTTACAATCATTTGATTTTGGATTAAACTTATTAGCAGAAGAAAACGTAAGTTCAAGTATGTTAGCAGTAATGGCTAAACCAATAGCATTTTTATTCATTCCATTAGGTTTTGGAATATGGCAATTTGCAGCAGCAGCTGTTACAGGATTTATTGCTAAAGAAAATGTTGTTGCTACTCTTGCAGTTTGTTTTGCACTGTTTGGTGATAATGCAGAGACATTACTTGAAACACCAGGTAATGATAATGTGCTTATATTAGTAGGTGGTTTAACAGCAGTAAGTGCTTTATCTTATATGTTCTTTAACTTATTCACTCCTCCTTGCTTTGCTGCCATTGGAGCAATGAACTCTGAAATGGGATCTAAAAAATGGCTATGGGCAGCAATTGGTATGCAGTTTGGAGTAGGATATATTATAGCATTATTAGTAAATCAAATTGGTTCAATTATTGTATATGGTGAATTAGCCGAAGGTTTTGTTGCTTCAATAATAATATTAATAGCTACAGTTGTATTATTAACAACGCTTATTAAGAAAAACAAAGATGAAGGAGTAACAGGCATTAATCAAAGCCGACAACAAAAGGAGATTGCTTAATGGGAAATTTCATCGCTATATGTATCATTGTTGGTTTGTTAGGATTAGCTATTTACAAAATGGTTAAAGATAAAAAAGCAGGGAAAAAGTGTAGTGGATGTAGTAGTTGTCCATCAAACTGCGATTGTGACTCTAATAAATAATATATAATAATAAAAGGATTATAATTTGGATTACCAAACTATAATCCTTTTCTCTTGCATAATAAAAACATTTATACTAGCTAGAGTATTCTAATCTCAAGTTTATTATATTTAGAATAAATTTTCTGTTACTTTATTTCTAAAAGTATGATATAATGTCATAGTTTTAATAAATATAAACAATTCATAGAAGACTTTATGGATTTTAATTAAATAGATACATATAAACTTAGAGGTGGAAAAATGAAAAGCACAGTATATAACATTAAACAATATATTTCAATTATTGTAGGTACATTTTTAATGTCTTTAGCAATAAATGGATTATATATTCCTCATAAAATATTAAGTGGAGGAGTCACTGGAATTGCCGTATTATTACATTTACAATTAGGGTTAAATACATCTATAGCAATATTAGTTTTAAATATTCCATTGCTAATACTTGGGTACTTTTTAGTTAATAAGCGATTCATTAGACTAAGTATATTTGGTATGATTTCTTTATCAGTATGTTTAGCACTTACTAAAAATATAGTGTTTGACACTAATGAAATGCTTACATCAATATTACTTGGAAGTGTCCTTACTGGATTTGGTTCAGGATTGATTTTTAGATTTAACGGCTCTACAGGTGGAAGCGATATTATAGCAAAAATAGTTAATAAATATCTTTCATATAGTATTAGTACAGTTGGATTTGCAATTAATGTAATTATTATCGGACTGTCATGTTCTTTTTTTGGGATGGATTTGGCAGTATATACACTTGCAACTATGTTTATATCAAGTCACGTTATGAAGTTTGTGCTTGAAGGGCTTAATTATAAAAGAACAGTTTTTATAATTACAAATAAAGAAAAAGAGATTTCGGATTGTATTATGAGTGAACTCCATAGAGGAGTGACTATAATACACGGAACAGGTGCTTACACTAATGAACCTAGAGATATTTTATATTGTATTATAGGTATAAGACAAGTAGCAAAGCTAAGAAGTCTTATAATGAAAATTGATCAAGATGCATTTATAACAATTACGGAAACATCATTTGTGTATGGAAATGGAAAAGGTTTTCAAAAAATTACTGCTGATTAGTAATATTAATATATAGGTAAAGTAATAATTATATTTATAAAATCAATGGAGTTGTTGTATAAAAGTTATTATACGACAGCTCTATATTAATCAGAAGTATAATTAATATTCTACAATATAATATTAGTTGCTAATTAGTATATTTTAATTCTTACAAAGAATAACAGGTCTATAGATAAAAAATGTACTTATGAGAAATACATGAAAGGTTAAATATACTATCTAAATACTATTGAATTATTCTAAATATGCAAAATATATGACATGAGTTTTTGTTAACCAAATTTAATATTTTGTTGACAATATTCTGATGATTAAATATAATTAAAGTATTACATAGAGTTTATGGGAATTAGATGAGGGTACTATATGCTTACTATAATTTGACAAGGAGATTAGAATGGAATATATTAAAAACAAAATTATAAAAGGATATGATTTAAAGAAAAAGGAAGCAGTAGAATTATATAAAGGTATTGATACAGAACGACTTTATGAAATAGCCAATGATGTTAGAAAATTTTTTATGGGCAATAAAGTAAGTTTATGTACAATTATGAACGCAAAATCTGGACAATGCAGTGAAGATTGTAAATATTGTGCTCAATCATCTCATTATGAAACGAATATAGAAGAGTATCCTTTAATATCAAAAGAAGATGCAATTACTAGAGCGAAAGAAAATATTAGTTATGGTGTAAATCATTTTTCATTAGTTACTAGTGGTAAAGGATTAATTGGAAAAGACTTTGAGAAAATAATTGATATATACAAAGAACTAAGTATTAATTTCCCTGAGTTAAAACTATGTGCTTCTCATGGAATTATTAGTTATGATCAAGCTAAAAAGTTAAAAGAAGCTGGAGTTACAACTTATCATCATAATCTTGAATCTAGCAAACGTTTTTACAAAGAAATATGTACAACTCACTCATATAATGATAGAGTAAACACAATATTAAATGCACAGAAAGCAGGGCTATCAGTATGCTCTGGTGGAATAATCGGTATGGGTGAAACTATATTTGATAGAATTAATATGGCTTATGAACTTAAAAAATTAAAGATTAAGTCTATTCCTATTAACATACTTAAACCTGTGAAAGGTACACCTTATGAACATAAGAACAAACTCAAGCCAGAAGAAATTCTAAAAACTATAGCTATATTTAGATTAATTTTACCAAAAGCATATATAAGATTTGCTGGAGGAAGAAGCTTTTTAGGTAAATATGAAGCAAAAGGATTTGAAGCAGGGGTGAACGGGGCATTAGTAGGTAATTATTTGACTACAATAGGAAATAAAATTGAAGAAGATATAGAAATGATTAAAGAAATGGGATTTGAAATCCTGTAAAAATAAAGATTTTGAAAAAGGACTTATGTCCTTTTTTTTGGTGGGTAAATTAGATATAATAAAAACAAGATATTTGTTGATTACACACTAAAAAACAATGAAAACATACAATTAGTTAATCACAATTACTAATAATATTACAAAGTTAATTCATAAATATATTTATTTTCACAAGATTTATTTTCCAAAATTCCAGTGAAAATATATAAGCTTAATGATGTAGTATGTATAGTAATATACAACAGTAATTGCTATTAGAAACTAATATATGAAAATTGAAAATGGAGTGTTACTAATATGTTGTTACAGCAACTAATGGATAAGAATGAAGACTTGAAAAAATTACTTAGTGGAATGCCACAAGATATTAGGGAAAGATGTTCATTAAAATTATATAAGAGGAATAATTATATTATTAAAAAAGGTGATGAAATAAAGTATGTAGGTATACTTTGCAAAGGTGAATTAAATGTATTAAATGAATTTGCCAATGGTAGCATATATTTATTTCATGTTAACGAAGCTATTGATTTTATAGGTGAAATGGAAGTATTGGCTAATCAACCCTTAGCAGTTGTTACTAATCAAGCTAAGTCTGATTGCATGGTATTAAAAATATTGAAAAGTGATTTTCTAAAATGGATTGAACAAGATAATTATATAACTTCTATAGTTGCCAAAAGGTTAGCTATTAGATTATGTCATGAATCACCATTACAAGGATATTCTCATTATTATCCAGCGGCTCACATGATAAAGAGATTTATAGTTGAGTATGTTATGAATGGATTTGATAATGCCAAAGAAGTACTAATTAATAAAAAACGACAAGAAATTGCAAATATGCTAGGAATAAGTATAAAAACAGTTGATAGAAATATTAAGAAATTAAAAGAACAAGATTTGGTTACAATAAAAAAAGGTAAAATCTATGTTAATGAAGAGCAATACTTGAAATTAGTTGATATGATAGAAGTATGGTAGTATTATTATCATAGTAATTACAAAATTATAACATTATGTAATTGCTTATATTATAGTAATACTAGAGAGGAAGAACAAGTATGCACGCATGGGAAATGGAAAAACAGTTGTATCAATCTGCTGTTCCTATAATCCTTGAAGAAGATGAACAAGAATGGGACTTAGTGGAAGAAGCTGGACAAGTAGAAGATGAAAAGATTAAGTTGTTATGGGGAAGTTTTGTTCCAGGATCTGGAGCACCAGAGAGAGTTATTATAGCTGGTGTTCAAGCTATAGAGAATAGAGGATATATAGTTAGAAATTACCAAGAAGTTATTAGAGAAGGATTAGAAGCATTACAAAATAATGATATGGTTAGATTGCATAAATTAACTTCAAAACTATATCATTGTATGAATACAGCAATTAAAGATGAATCATCTACATATTGGAGTCATAAACAATATACAAATTGGGAAGAATATAGCAATGATGTATCCTTTTCTCAACCTTATGAAATCGATGTTTTTACAAAGGATTTTGAAGATAAGATATTAGCAGGTTGGAGAGCCCAATTAATAGGTGGAGCATTAGGAACCGCTATTGAAGGATATACAACTGATAATCTGAGAAAAACATTTGGTGATATAACAGATTATATTAGAAAGCCAAATACACTCAATGATGATATCACCTTTGAATTAGCTTTTCTTAAAGCTCATATGGAAAAAGGAGATGATATAAGCTCGCTAGATATTGCTCATGAGTGGATTGGATTAATTCCATCAGGTTGGTCAGCAGAAGAAGTAGCACTTCGTAATATTCGTTATGGTATTTATCCACCAGAAAGTGGTAAGTTTAATAATCCATATTGTGAATGGATAGGTGCTCAGATGAGAGGTGCTATATGTGGAATGGTAGCACCAGGTAATCCCAAAGAAGCTGCTCGTTTAGCATGGATTGATGGAGAAATATCTCATTATAATAATGGAATAATTGGAGAGATATTTAATGCTATATTAGTTTCATTATCATTTGCTAAAAATAATATTAGAGAAATAGTAAAAGAAACGATTAATATGATTCCACAGAAAAGTGAATATTATTCAGTTGTTAAATTTGCTCTTGATCAATGTATGAATTCATCCAATTGGGAAGAAGCATGGAGACCATGTGAAAAGAAATTTGAAAAATATAATTGGATTCATTCATATCCTAATGCAGCAGCTGAGATTGTTGCACTATGGTTTGGTAATGGTGATTTTGATGAAACTTTACACATAATAGCAATGGAAGGTGTTGATGTTGATTGCAATGCCGCCCAGATAATGACAGCTATTGGTATTATTGTTGGAGAAAAAAACATATCAGAAAAATGGACTAAACCATTCGATGATAATATTGTCACATATGTAAGAACTATGGAGAATATAGACATTAATGATCTTACGTCATGGACAGTAACTAGTTGTAGGAATGTATTAGAAGCTAAAAAGTAGCGAAAAGAAACATAAATTCTATAAGGTTGAAAATACTATATTCATAGTGTATAATGTATTTCGTAAATTACTGATAATTAGTAATTTGCACAAAAAAATATAAAGGGGGAATAAATGATGAAAAAATCATTAATTCTAATTTTAGCAATTGCAATGTCACTATCTATGGTTTTAGCTGGATGTGGCGAAAAGAAAGATGCAGATGAAACTCCAGACAAAACTAATGGAGACACTGCTGACCCACTAAAAGTATTATTATTAATAAATGGTAATACAGGAGATTTATCTTTCTTTGATTCAGCTGCAAATGGTATGAAACTTATCAAAGAAAAATATGGTGATGCAGTAGAAACAAAAGTAACTGAAATGGGCTTTGATGAAACAAAATGGGAACCTTCACTTAGAGATGCATCTGAAGAAGATTGGGACATTATAATTGTAGGTACTTGGAATATGGAAGAGAGCTTAACAGAAATTGCATTAGAATATACTGATAAAAAGTATATCATATTTGATACAACAGTAAATTATGAAGATAATGATCTTCCAAATGTATATTCAGTTACTTATAAGCAAAATGAAGGATCATTTATAGCAGGAGTTTTAGCTGCGCGTATTACAACTTCAGATATGCCATTAGCTAATGAAGAAAAAGTAATAGGTTTCTTAGGTGGATTTGAAGGTCCTGTAATCAATGACTTCTTAGTAGGTTATATTCAAGGAGCACAATATATTGATGAAGAAGTAAAAGTTGCAGTTTCTTATATAGGTTCATTTGAAGATTCAGCAAAAGGTAAAGAAATGGCACTTGTTCAATATAATAATGGTGCTGATATTGGTTACAACGTGGCTGGACAAGCTGGATTAGGACAAATTGAAGCAGCGAAAGAAGTTAATAGATATGCAATCGGTGTTGACTCAGACCAGGCTTTAGAATTCAAAGATAAAGATCCAGAGAAAGCTGAACTTATAGCTACTTCAGTATTAAAAAGAGTAGATAATTCATTATTAAGAGCTATTGATAAACATATAGAAGGTACACTTTCTTATGGACAAGCAGAAAGCTTAGGATTTAAAGAGGAAGCAATTGTTTTAGCTGATAATGAATTCTCTGACAAACTTATATCAGATGAATTAAAACAAGAACTTAAAGAGATTGAAGAAAAAATTATTAATGGAGAAATAGAAGTTAAGAGTGCAATTACAATGGAACAAAAAGAACTTGATGAATTAAAAGATTCTGTTAGACCATAATATTTATTTTATAGGGGCTGTCTCATAATACATTTTTAATGTCAATATAAGACAGCCCCTAATTACTAATTAGCTTAATGGAGTGATAAAAATATGCAGAAAGAACTTTTAGTAATGAAAGATATTACAAAGGTTTATCCAAATGGTATAGTTGCCAATGATGGTGTTAATTTTTCAATAAGAGCAGGAGAAATTCATGCTCTATGTGGAGAAAATGGAGCAGGTAAATCAACATTAATGAAGATTTTATTTGGACTTCATACTCCAGAAGAAGGAACAATTAAATTAAAAGGAAAAGAGATACATTTAACATCTCCTACCGTAGCCATTGAACATGGAATTGGTATGGTGCATCAGCATTTTATGTTAGTTCCATCTTTAACAGTTGCAGAAAATATGGTTCTTGGAGTAGAGCCTAAGAAAAATATTTTCATAAATATGGACGAGGCTATTAGGATAACTGAAGAATTATCTGAAAAATACAATTTACACGTTGATCCTAGAGCAAAAGTTGAAGATATACCAGTTGGAATTAAACAAAAAGTTGAGATACTTAAAGCTTTGCTTAGAGGAGCTAAAATACTTATATTAGATGAACCTACAGCAGTGCTAACACCACAAGAAACAAAAGAGTTATTTAAAGAGTTAAAGTTACTTAGAGAAAAAGGACATACTATTATATTTATTTCTCATAAACTAAATGAAGTAAAAGAATTATGTGATAGAATCACTGTTATGAGAAATGGTAAAAGTATGGGAGTTCATAATACTTGTGATGTAACAGAAGAAGATATATCAAGATTAATGGTTGGAAGAGATGTTGTTCTAAGAGTAGAAAAAGAAAAAGCAAAACCAAAAGAAAACATTGTTGAAATAAGAGACTTAACTTTTGTTAATGAGTTAGGAAAAAATGCACTTAATAAGATTTCTTTTAGTGTAAGAAAAGGTGAAATATTGGGTGTTGCTGGTGTTGAAGGTAATGGACAAGGAGAATTAGTTCGTTCAATGACTGGACTTTCAAGACCAAGTTCAGGAACAATTAAAATAGATGGAACAGAAATAAGTAAAATGAGCATTAAACAAATTAGAGAATTAGGAACATCTCATGTACCAGAAGATAGAATGACCTATGGTGTAGCAGGGGATATGAGTATTGAGCAAAATATAATAGCTGATAGGTACGATACAAAAGAATTTAATGGAAAGCTATTACTAAAAGTTAAAAAAATCAAAGAAAAAGCAATAGAACTATCAAAAGAATATAGAGTTAAGTGTAACTCAGTTAATCAAAAAGTTGGAATGCTTTCTGGTGGTAATATTCAAAAAGTAGTTGTAGCTAGAGAATTTACTAAAGATCCAAAATTCATTATTGCCAATCAACCTACTAGAGGTATTGATGTTGGAGCTACAGAGTTTATCAGAAAAAGGCTGGTTGAGCTTCGTGACGAAGATATAGCCGTTTTACTAGTATCAGCTGATTTGAATGAAGTAATGGAACTAAGTGATAGTTTAATTGTTATGTATGGAGGAGAAATAGTAGCTTATTTCGAAGATACAACTTCTCTTACAGAAGAAGAATTAGGATTATATATGTTAGGCATTAAGAAGCAATCAGAAGAAGAGATTAGGAGGGTTATTCATGCGTAAAAATCTTAAATTTGAATTTGTTCGTACTACACTAGCTATTTTAATCTCTCTTGCTCTTGCTTTGATTATTATAGTTTCAGTTAGTGCTACGCCTATGTTAGCGCTTCGCAAATTTTTAATAGGACCTTTTGATAGTATTAGACATATTGGCAATGTTATTGAATTAATGATTCCTCTTATATTTACTGGTCTTGCAGTAAGTGTTATGTTTCTTGCAAAAGAATTTAACTTAGGAGCAGAGGGAGCTTTCTACATAGGTGGTGTAGGTGCATCAATTATTGCTACTAAAGTAACATTGCCTATTATAGCACATCCAATTGTAGCCATTTTAGTAGGTGGTGCTTTAGGTGGGTTTATTGCATTTATTCCTGCCATATTAAAAGTTAAATGGAATGCGACTGAATTAGTTTCATCATTAATGCTTAACTATGTTTCTCTATTTTTTGGAATATATATACTTAAAAACTATATAAGAGACCCAAAAGCTGGAGATGTAGTATCTTATAGTCTTGAAAAATCTGCAAAATTAATTTATTTAATTCCAAAGACAAAAGTACATTTTGGATTAATAATTGTTATTGTTATGGTTATACTATGTTACCTATTTATATATAGAACTAAATGGGGATATGAAATAAGAGTTGCAGGTGAAAATAGAAAATTTGCAAGATATTCTGGAATTAATACAGCTAAGGTTATTATACTATCTCAAGTAATTGGTGGTTTTATTGCTGGTATGGGTGGATCAGTAGAAGTACTTGGTATGTATAGAAGATTCTCATGGAAAACATCTCCTGGATATGGTTGGGATGGTGTTATTGTTGCTATATTAGCAAGAAATAATCCAGTGCTAGTACCAGTAGCAGCATTTTTCTTAGCATATTTAAGAATTGGTGCTGACTTAATGGCAAGATCAACAGATGTACAGAGTGAAGTTGTTAGTATTATACAAGGAGTTATTATTGTACTGATAGTTGCAGAAAGATTCTTAGTAAAATATAAACATAAACTAGTTGTTAAACAAGCAAAACAAAATATAAGCATAAAGGAGGCAAAATAATATGGATAAACTATTCGCGATAATTTTCTCGGCTGCATTTGGATACTCAGTATTAAGAGTAACTACTCCAATATTATTTGCTGCACTTGGTGCTTTGATTTCTGATAAAGCTGGAGAAATTAATATTGCTCTTGAAGGAACTATGTTAATATCAGCACTTACAGGAGTTATATTTAGTGCACTATTTCAAAATGCATGGATTGGATTGTTATCTGCCATAATAGTAGGTGGATTAATTGGATTATTATTAGCATTTTTTGCACTAAAATTAAAAACAGATGTTATTTTATCTGGTATTGCTATTAACCTAATGGCAGCTGGTGGAACTGTTTTTGTACTATATTTAATCGCAGGAAACAAAGGTGTTTCAACAGAGCTAAAGAGTAAAGTATTACCTGTATGGAATATACCTCTTATTAAGGAAATACCAGTTATAGGAACTATTATTTCTGGACATAATGTATTAACATATATTTCAATATTAGCCGTTGTTGTTATTTTTTACTTATTATATAAAACACCACTTGGATTGCAGATTAGAGCGGTTGGAGAGAACCCTCATGCCGCTGATTCAGTTGGTATAAGTGTTAAAAAAGTTAAATTTATTGCTCTTACAATTAGTGGAGTATTAGCAGGATTTGGTGGAGCATATATGTCTATGGGATATATGTCTATGTTCCAGAAAAATATGACAGCAGGTAGAGGTTTTATTGCTCTTGCAGCAGAAGCAATGGGTGGAGCTACACCACATGGAACACTGATTACTTCTTTGTTCTTTGGATTTGCAGATGCGCTATCTAACCATTTACAATCTCTAAGAGTACCACCAGAGTTTGTACGGATGATTCCATATATTGCTACTTTAGTTGGTCTTGTAATATATTCTTCAAGAAAATCATCAAAAATTAAAAAGTTAAAAAAACAAAAAGCAAAATAAGTTAATAAAAGAAAAGATGAGTTTCTTTTGTTGTATTATTAATAAGTTTATAAAATAAAGCCAGAAGTATTATTCTTAGTATACATATTATTTGATTAAACCACAAAAATGGAGTAATCAGTATTATATAATGGGACTAGAATAAGGCTTGGCTTTATTTTTATATTATAGAAAATGCATATATATATTTATGTTTTTGTAGAAAATATTTTATTTCTTAGATTTAGGAGGATAATTATGGCAAAACCAGTAATAATTGATTGTGACCCGGGGCATGATGATGCCATTGCTTTAATATTAGCATTAGCTAGCGATAAAATAGATGTAAAAGGTATAACAACTGTGGCGGGGAATCAAACAGGAGATAAGACACTTAATAATGCACTACGTGTATTAAGTTATTTAGATATTAAGAAGGAAGTAGCTCAGGGAGCAGTTAAACCTCTAATGAGAGATTTAATTACAGCGGCAGAAGTTCATGGTGAAAGTGGATTAGAAGGTCCAGAACTTCCACAGCCAGCATTTGAAAAAAGTGAAAAAAACGCTATAGAATTAATGATAGATATTATAATGAATTCAGATGAAAAAGTTACTCTTATTCCTACAGGGCCACTAACTAATATAGGACATTTATTGTTAGCACATCCAGAAGTAAAAGATAATATTGAAGAAATTGTTTTAATGGGAGGAGCATGTTTGGGAGGAAATTGGACACCATCCGCTGAATTTAATATTCTGGTTGACCCAGAAGCGGCTGATATTGTTTACAAATCTTCAATTCCTGTTACAATGTGTGGACTTGATGTTACTCATAAAGCACAAGTTTTTAAAGATGAGACAGAAAGAATTAGAAGTATTGGAAATAAGGCTAGTACATTAGTAGCAGAATTACTTGATTACTTTGGAATTTTCCATATGAATCCTAATTTTTCTTTTGATGGTCCTCCACTACATGATGTATGTGCCGTAGCATATGTATTAGATCCAAATATGTTTGTATGTAAAAAACATAATGTTGAGATTGACATTACAGGGGAACTTACTTGTGGAGCAACAGTTGTAGATTATTATGATACAAGTGGTAAAGATAAAAATATTAATGTAGTATTTGATTTGGATAGAGAGAAATTTATTAATATGTTATGTGAATCATTAGAGAAATATAATTAATAATAAAATACCATAACAAGGTTAATAGTAATGTGGAATTAGAAAGATACAAGGAGGCAATATAATGAGTAAAATACCAATTATAATAGACACAGATCCAGGTACTGATGATGCAACGGCTATACTTATGTGTTTAGGTTGTGATAAGTTAGATATAAGAGCTATAACAACAGTAGCAGGAAATGTTGGTATAGAAAAGGCATCAAACAATGCAAGAAAAATAGTTGAGCTTTCAGGAAAAGATATAAAAGTAGCTGTGGGAGCTAAGACTCCTATTATAAGAGAAGTAATTGATGCAGAGTTTGTTCATGGCAGTACAGGACTTGGAAATGTCACACTTAATGAGCCTACTATAGCTTATTATGAAAAAGATGCGGTGGATACAATATATGAAGAGGCAATGATAGCAGATGGGAAATTGAAAATACTAGCTCTTGGACCTTTAACTAATATTGCAGTAGCATTATTAAAATATCCACAGTTAAAAGATAAGATAGAAAGTATTGTATTTATGGGTGGGGCAATTAATCATGGAAATGTTACTTCATCAGCTGAATTTAATATTTATGTAGATCCAGAAGCAGCCAAAATTGTTTTTGAATCTGGAATACATTTAGTTATGGTTGGTCTTGATGTAACTCACAATACAATTGTTACACAAGAAGAAAATAAGAGAATTCATAAGCTAAATAGTCAAGTAGCACAAGTAGTAGCAAAGTTAATTGATTATACTATTGATAGAGAAAGTCCATATAATCAACTAGGTGGAGTTATGCATGACCCACTTGCGGCGGCAGTTATTATTGATAGTAGTGTAATAGAAACTGAATTTTATCATGTTGACGTAGAGTTAAAGAGCGATATTACAAGAGGAAAAACAGTAGCAGATGTATTTAGAGTAACTGATAATAAGCCAAATATTCATGTTGGTATTAAGTCAGATAATAAGAAGTTCATAGATATCTTAGAAAGAACTATATTAACATATGAAGTATAGTATTTTATTAAAGAATGCTAATGTTATTTCTCATGATGGAAAAATAAGTTCAGGAAAATATATCTACATTAAAGATGATAAAATAGATAAGATATGTACTTCTTATACAGATAATGCTACTATTGAAATTGATTGTTCTTCTTATTTCATAACACCGGGTTTAGTTAACTTACATGCTCATTCACCTATGAATATATTTAAAGGTATAGCAGAAGATGTTACCGTTGATGACTGGTTTAATAAAGAAATATGGCCTTATGAAAGTAAGATTTTATCAGATGACATATATTATGGAGCATTACTTTCAATGATGGAAATGATGGATAATGGAATAACAGCATTTGCTGATCATTATTTTGATGCAAAAATGATATGTAAAGCGGCTTTACATACAGGAATAAAAGTAGATATAGCTCCCACATTATTTGGGCTTGCTGATACTTTTGATGAACAACTTGAAAATGTTAGTAAGCAAATAATAGATACTAATGGAAAATATAAAAAAATAAATATTAGAATGGGGCCACATTCGCCATATACATGTAATGATAAGCAATTAATGAAAATAATAGATAGAGCAAATGAATTAAAAGTTGGAATGCATTTGCATGTATCAGAGACTAAAGAACAAGTAGAAAATAGTTTGAAAACATATGGGAAAACACCTTTTGAATTACTAGAAAGTATTGGAGCCTTTAAAATTCCAACAATTATAGCTCATGGATTATGGATACAAGATGATGATATAAAACATATTAATGAAAACGTTACAATGGCAGTATGTACAAAAACATATATGAAATTAGCTTGTGGGTACGGTAATATATGGAATTACTATAAGACTCTTCCACTTGCTATAGGTACTGATGGAGCGGCAAGTTCTAATACAGTTGATTGTATTGAACAAGCTAGGTTATTTGCATTAGTAGGTAAATTCATGAATAATAATCCAGAAGCATATTCATTAACAGATATATGGAAGATAATGATGAAAGGTCACGAAGCTCTTAATTTTAATAGTGGAAAGATTGAAGAAGGTTATTGTGCAGATATTATAATATGGAATTTAGATGATATAAATACTGCTCCTATATATAATCCACTTTCAGCAATAATGTATAGCTCTAGTTCAAAAAATGTACATCACTTAATTATTAATGGGAACTTTGTTAAGAAAAATGGACAACTATGTATTGATAAAGAAATCATTATAAAAGAAGCAAAAGAAAGAGCTAGAGATATCCTAAATAGAGGAAAAGGTAAAACTAAGTTAGTATTCTAACAAGTAATGATAAATACGGTATAGGATGTTTTGTAAATGAACATATTGGTTAAATTATAGTTCTATTTATTAATGACTTTAAGGAGGTTATTAAATGAAGATAGTAGTTGTTGGTAGCATTAACATGGATTATGTGTTAAAAACCAGAGAGTTACCTAAACGAGGTGAAACATTATCTGCTCAGTCATTTAATACTGTTTTTGGCGGAAAAGGAGCTAACCAAGCAGTAGCGGCAGCTAGGCTTGGTGCAGAGGTTACTATGATTGGTGCAGTAGGGAATGATAGCATTGGAAAAGAGTTAAAAGATAACCTTGAAAAAGAAAATATTGATGTGACAGGAGTTAATGTGGTAGAAGGTGCTAGTGGAGTTGCTATGATTAATGTTGCAGATAATGGCGATAACACCATTGTAGTATATCCTGGAGCAAATTTTAAACTACAAGAGCAATGGATAGATAAATATGAAGAACTTATAAAATCAGCAGATTGTTTAATGGTTCAATTAGAAATTCCTATGAACATTGTAATGAAATCAGTTAAGATAGCAAGTGAGAATGGTGTTAAAGTTATTTTTAACCCAGCCCCAGCAAAGGAATTTCCAGTTGAAATATTTAAGTATATTGATATTATAACGCCTAATGAAACAGAACTTCAGAAAATATCTGGTAAAGAAGATATTAAAGAAGGTGCAAGAGAACTAATTAATAGAGGAGCAAGTAGCGTAGTTGTTACACTTGGTGAACAAGGTAGTATGTATATTGATAAGGACAATGACTATATGGCGGGCTCCTATAAAGTTAATTCAATTGATAGTACAGCGGCAGGAGATGCTTTTAATGCAGCTCTTGCAATGAATATAGTTAAATCAACTGATATAGAAAATGGACTTAGATTCTCTAATGCGGTAGGTGCGTTAGTAACTACTAAGTTAGGAGCACAGACTTCATTACCTTATAAAGAAGAAGTTACAAACTTTATAGTTCAAGAGGATAATAAATAAGTAATTAAGTTAATTAATTATATTAGATATTAATCTAACATAATACAAAGTACAATAATATAATAGTCAAAAACAGGATGGCACTACAATAGTAAGCTATCCTGTTTTTTGTTGTTAAATATACTTTTGTTGAGATATAGAGTAAGTTAATAACTATAATTTTTCATTGTTTTAATTATTTAGTTGACAAATATATTAAATGCAAATATAATATATACTATATTAGATGCATGTTTAACATATAATGAGTATTGAATATAATTTAGAGGTATCATATATGTATAGAGATATTATTTAGAAAATGCAATGTACAATATGTAAAAAGGATTTTATGATTGATGCAAATGTTATCTAGTACTTTTTGAAAATGAACGGTTTGATTAAGTTAAGGTTAAATGTAAGAAATGAAAGGGAGAACAATAATGAATAAGACAAAGAAAAATATGATTTTATTTTTAGTAGGTAAATTAGTATCGTTATTTGGAACACGTATATATGGATTCGCTATGAGTTTATATATATTAAAAGTCACTGGTTCTGCACTGAATTTTGCTATTACTATTCTTTTATCAACTGTACCTTCTCTTATATTTGGTCCTATTGGTGGGGTAATTGCTGATAAACTAGATAGAAAGAAAATGGTTTTACTTACTGATTTTTTTAGTGGAGTTATTATGTTTGTTGCTTTCTTATTAAGTCAGATATATGGGTTACAGCTTTTTATTATATATATATCCACTATTTTTCTTTCTATACTTAATACTTTATTTTCTACAGGTTTTGATGCGGCTTTACCTAATCTTGTTGATGATGATAAACTAGGCAAAATAAATTCCTATAATCAAGCTATTAATAGCTTATCATCAATTATTGCTCCTATTTTAGGAGGAGTTATTTATGCGTTAGTACCAGCTACATATTTTATATTATTCAATGGAGTTTCATTTGTATTATCAGCTATATCAGAATCATTCATTGAATTTTATTGGAAAGTAGATAGAAAGGTACAGAAGATTAATATTAAAGAAGTGAATTTTTTTGATGATATTAAAAATGGATTTAATTATATTAAGAAGAAAAGTGATTTAATGATTGTTTTGGAAGCTTGCTTATTTATTAATTTTCTATTTACAGCATTAGCTGTATCAATACCACATTTATTAGTTGTTCAATTTGCAGTATCAGATAAAGCATATGGCGGTATTGAAGCTGCTTTTGGAGTAGGTTCCTTATTAATGTCGATATTATTTGCTAATAAATTAGGTAAATTTAAGCCTATAAAAACAGGAATATATTTAATGATTTTAGCAAGTTCATTTATTTTATGTAGTATTCCTCTTATATTCATTTTACTTGCAACTATTCCTAATTTCGTTCCAATATACTATGGGGTTGTGAATTTTATAATTGGTTCTATTATTATTCTTATTAATATACCTCTTGTAGTATATATACAAGAAACATCTGACGATGAATATAGAGGAAGAGTTATGGCTCTTGTTACAACGATCGCAAGTGCAATAACACCCCTTGGATTTTTATTGCATGGATTAATACTTGATTTTATACCAACATGGATTATAATTATATATGCAGGTGCAGGTGTCTGTTTAATTTCACTTAGAATGATAATTAAATTTAATCATACTGAAGTAAAAGATCATAATAGACAAGAGTTAACCAAGCAAGTTGTTCCCGCAGAAAATTAATGGAGTGATTATATGATTCCCAAAATATATTATAATGTGGTAGCTGATTTTATTTTTTCTATAATAAGGATATTAGAAGAGGAAGAATTTAAAAACAATAATATGATTCGAAGATTTAAAATGAATAATGATATTGTAGAGTATATTAGCCACGTTAAAAAAAATATTAATCCTATACTAAAAAGAGATATGAATTATTCTTGTGGAAAGTTTTGTAGAGGATTAATTGTTTTAATGTTATATGCTGTAGATGAAGGGATTAATGATATTGAATGTTTACTTGAACGTATTAATGATATGTCAGGTAAAGAATTCATTAATATAATTATTGATAAATTAGAACTAAATATACCAGATAATGTAAGTGATCAAGAAGTTGAACAAATATTTCAAGAAGAAATGATAAAAGAGTTAGAGGATTTTGATAAAGTACAGATATATATGGACTATTACAAATATCCAGATGATATGAAGGAACGACTAGTTAAAACATTATCTGATTATTACTACAAGTTTTTTAAAGATATAGAAGAAAATACAAAAATTTTTATGTATAAAAAACTACAAGAGCATATAGATTTAATAGAAAAAGATGTTGATAAATTTTTTGAGAATATTTTACTTATGATGGATAAAAAACAGGTTATGAGTAAGGAAGTTGTTTTTTATATAAATTATTTTAGTGAATTTGGTTGTAGTATAGTTTATGAGAATAATAAATATGTTATTTACTATGGTTATAATCTAGAACAAAGATATGATGAAGAAATGAAAACTATTGTATACAAAGAATTAATCAATATTTTATCAGATTCCAATAGGTTTAATATTATGAAATTACTAGGCAAAAGAGCATGGTATAGTAAAGAATTAGCAGATCATCTAGGAATAACAACTGCAACAATGAGTTATCATATAAAAAAAATAACTGGGTTAGGAATTATTGATATACATTCTGGGAAAAATAAGCGATTATATTATAAGTTAAATAATGATAAATTCAAAAAAATCATTGATAACATGGTATTGGATATAATCGAAGATAAATAACTAATAATTCATATGTGTTTTTTGTTTAAAATAGCTATTAGAATATAACTTATAGCTATTTTTTTTGTGCAAAATAGTGATTGACCGATGGTCATTTTTTTAGTATAATGACTTTGGTATTAAAAAAATGACCGTCGGTCATTGATGGATAGAAGGTGTAAAATGACAAAAATATCGGAGAATAAAAAACAAAAGGAAAATGCTATTTTTACCTCAGCCTATGAATTATTTACAACAAAGGGATTTGATAAAACAGCAATCAACGATATTGTTAAAAAAGCTGGTGTAGCAAAAGGAACTTTTTATCTTTATTTTCGAGATAAGAATCACATATTGGATAGTATTATACTGAAGAAGACGTCTACTATTATTAAAGAAGCTTTTACTCAGACTATGAAAAGAGAATCTGAGGATTTAATAGAATCTGTCATATTTTTTACAGACTATACAATTGAGTATCTTAAAGAAAACATTATACTTCTTCGTCTAATACACAAAAATCTTTCTTGGGGGCTATTTAGAAAGGCTTTAAATGATCCAGAAATGGGCAAAGATATGGAAGAGATATATAATACCTTTGTTAATAGTTTAAAATCTCATAGCATTCCTATAGAAGATGTAAATGAAACATTGTTTTTGATTGTAGAGTTAATAGGTTCAGCATGTTACAGTTCAATAATATTAAATGAGCCTACGACAATAGACAACATGAAACCAATTATATTTAATATGATTCGCAAAATGCTAAGTTAAGTATTTGTGAACAGACATAGAAAGGAATGATATAATGAACAAATTTGCAAGTTTTGTAGCAAAGCATAGAAAGATTGTATTATTTATAGCTATATTACTAATGATACCATCTTTTTATGGATTAGTGAGTACTAGAGTAAATTATGACTTACTAACATATTTACCAGAACACCTGGACTCAATGAAAGGTCAAGAAATAGTGGATAAAGTATTCCATAGAGCGTCAACGGGTATGTTGATAGTTGAGGATATGGAATCTAAAGACATAATCAAATTAAAAGAGAAGATTGAGCAAGTAGAAGGTGTAGAAAAAACAACTTGGATAAGTGATGCATTTGATATCACTACCCCAAAAGAGTTTTTACCAGATGATTTAAAAGATATATTCTATAGAGAAAATTCAACTTTAATTATGATTCAATTTACGAATGAATCATCTTCTGATGAAACTCAACAGGCAATTAAAGATATAAGAGGATTATTGAATAAACAATGCTTCCTAAGTGGTATTTCTGCAATAATTAGAGATACTATTGATTTAGCAGATAGAGAAACTCCTATATATGTATTATTGGCAGTAGTATTAGCTACAATTGTATTAGCACTTACTTTGGAATCTACAATTGTTCCTGTTATCTTTTTGATGGCAATAGGTATGGCTATACTATACAACTTTGGAACAAATATATTCTTAGGAGAGATATCTTACGTAACAAAATCTCTTGCGGCTGTACTTCAGCTAGGGGTAACGATGGACTTCTCGATTTTCTTGTTACATAGATATGAAGAAGAGTTAACATCCAATTCAAATAAAGAGAAAGCAATGGCAGACGCTATTGTAAAAACAGCATCATCAATAGCAGGTAGTTCACTTACAACTATAGCAGGATTTTTAGCATTAGCTGTTATGCAACTTGGACTTGGTAAAGATATTGGTTTTGTAATGGCTAAGGGAGTATTTATTGGAGTAATCTGTACAGTTACTGTGTTACCAGCACTTATATTAACTTTTGATAGAGTTATTCATAGATTTAATCATGGTACTGTATTACCTTCATTTAATAAGAGTTCTAATTTTATAACAAAGCATTATAAAGCATTTGCTGTATTATTTGTATTACTATTCATTCCAGCTACATATGGAAAAATGAATACAGACGTATATTATAATTTAGATGAATCATTACCAAGAAATTTAGAGTCAATTGTAGCTCTTGATAAATTAAAAGAAGAGTATAATATGACTACTACACATATGATTGTTATGAGTTCAGAAACACCATCATATAAAGTTAAAAATATGATTAATGAAGTAGAAGATTTAGCAGGTATAGAAAAAGTTCTTGGATATGATAAGCTTGTAGGGCCTGGTATTCCTGAGGAGTTTGTACCTAAAAAAATTAGGGATATAGTAGAGAAAGAAGGATATAAATTACTACTAGTGGACTCTAGATTCAAAGCCGCTACAGATGAGCAAAACAACCAATTAACATTATTGAATAATATAGTAAAATCATATGATGAAAATGCAATGGTAACTGGTGAAGGAGCATTAACAAAAGATTTAATTGAACTTGCAGATATTGACTTTAGAAATGTAAGTTTTGCATCAATAATTGCAGTATTTTTAATTATCTTATTGGTTTTCCGTTCGTTGAGTATACCAGTAATACTCGTAGGTGTTATTGAACTTGCCATATTCATTAATATGGGAATACCATTTTATACGAATACAACGATACCTTTTGTATCATCAATAGTCATAGGTACAATTCAATTAGGAGCAACAGTTGACTATGCAATTTTATTAACAACTAGGTTTAGAGAAGAGATACGAAATGGTTTCGATAAAATCGAGGCTATGAAAATTAGTTTACAAGGAACAATAAAATCAATTGTAACTAGTGCTCTTACATTCTTTGGTGCTACTGTTGGGGTTGGTATTATAGCTGATATGGAAATGGTTAAAAGTCTTACAGGAATGATATCAAGAGGAGCATTAATAAGTTTACTTGTTATTATATTCATGCTACCATCAATACTTATATTGTTTGAAGGGGTAGTAGCAAAAACAAGTAGAGGTTGGAGACAAAGAACAAGATTAAGATAACAAAAATAAATAATTTTTATAACTAGAGAAAGGATTGAATATTTATGAAAAAAAGAATTAGTAAATTATGTTGTTTAAGTATGGCTTCTTTATTAACTTTATCTACAGTATCTTATGCAGATAATCATATTAAGAAAGATGAAACAGTTTATGTTAATCTATTATCTAACGGTGATACAAGAGAAATTATAGTAAGTGATTGGATTCATTCAGATGAAGCAGGTGTAAAAATCACAGATAACTCAATACTTCAAAATATTAAAAATGTTAAAGGTGATGAAAAACCAGTAATAGAAGGAGATAGTATTTCATGGACATTAAAAGAAAATGATCTTTTCTATCAAGGTGTTACTGATAAGAAATTACCACTTGATATTAATGTTAAATATTATTTAGATAATGAAGAAATATCTCCAGAGGAATTAGCTGGAAAATCAGGAAAAGTAAAAATCGAACTTGAAATAATCAATTTAGAAAAACATAAAGTAACTATCGATAAAAAAGAAAGAGAGATATATACTCCTTTCTCAACAGTGTCAGTTATTGACTTACCAATGGATTATTTTTCTAATGTTAAAGTAAATACAGGTAAAGTTATAAGCGATGGAAATAATCAAATTATTACTTATTTAGCAATACCTGGATTAAGTGAATTTTTTGAAGATGAAAAAGAGTTTGTAGATGTACCAGAAAAATTAATAATTGAAGCAGATGTAGAAGGATTTAAAATGAAGCCAATTATGATTACGGCTACAAGTAAATTTCCAGAAATCAAAGAAATTGATAAAATTGGTAGTTTAAGTGACGTAGTTGATGCAATTGATAAAATGGAAGATGCTTCTAATAAATTAAGTAATGCTACAAAAACTTTATCAGAAGGTCAAAACAAGTTTTACACTAACTTCCAAAAATTCAATACAGGTGTTAGTAAGTTAGGAGAAGGAAACAAAGCCTTAATTGATGGAGTAACTAAATTAGGTGCTGGAATTGATAGTGCATATGCTGGTGCTAATCAAG
Organism: Vallitalea sp.; assembly: GCA_025210515.1. Lineage (GTDB taxonomy): Bacteria > Bacillota > Clostridia > Lachnospirales > Vallitaleaceae > Vallitalea. The sequence goes on from JAOARM010000038.1 coordinate 146,708, forward strand.
TTGCTAACGGAATTAAAACATTTGTAAATAGTACAGGGAAATTTTCAGAAGGTGTAACTTTATTCGGACAAGGAGCTACACAATTTGCTGCTAAATCACAAGAGTTTTCTAATGGAGCAGGTCAAGTAGCAAATGGTGTAACACAAATAGTTGAGAGTACAGGAAAATTAGAAGCAGGAGCAAAACAATTAGCTGCAGGATCAAATAAACTTGTTCAAGGTCAAACTCAATTAAATACTGGTATTAAGAGCAGCTTAGAAGGTATAAGAAAAATTATTCAAGCAAAAGAAAAAATGAATCCAAAAGATCCATTCTTAAAATCATTAAAAGAGTTAGAGCAAGGTCTTGCGGCAGTAGAACAAGGTTCTAAAAAAATGAGTACTGAATTAGATAACTTGCAAAAAGGTCAAGATACTCTAGCTAAAGGCTTAGGACAATTAGCTGCAGGTTCTAAGAGCTTAAAACCAGCTGCTACTAAGTTACAAGAAGGAAGTAAAGGTCTTAGCGGTGGTGCTACTAAATTATCAGAATCAGCTAAAGCTTTATCAGCTGGATCAAAACAAATGACAGGTGGAGTTAATAAATTAGTAGAAGGATCACAAGCTGTTAGTGATGGTTTAGCTAAGTTATCAGCAGGAGCTAAACAAGTATCCACAGGTAAAGCTAAATTACAAAAAGGTAACTCAGATCTTTTAAATGCTTCAAACCAATTATTAGCAGGTGCTAATAAACTTAATCAAGGTTCAAAAGAACTTAATACTGGTATGAATAAGTTCCATAGAGAAGGTACAATGAAGTTAAAAGATGGAATGTCAGATAAAATTGATATGCTTGAAGAAGTAGTTGAATTAAAAGACGAACTTGTAAAATTATCTAATGAATATAATAACTTCTCAGGAATAGATAGCAATATGGAAGGTACTCTTAAGTTTGTTATGAAGACAGATGAAATTAAAGTAGCAAAAGTTATTGAAGAAAAAACTAGTAAAGCAGAAAAGAAAGAAAAAGGATTTGTTAACTGGGTAAAAGGATTATTCAAATAATTAATAATGAATTTATTAGAGACACTTAGGTGTCTCTTTTTTTTGGTAAATTCTAGGGATTATATGGAAGTTTCCACTCCTAGGGTATAGGGTAATATTCCGTCAGCTAGTTAATCGTCCTGATTAAAACAGCTGACCTCGCCATCCGTGGCTCGTGCTCCATATTACCCTATACCCTATCCGTTGGGCTGATTAAATTTTTAAGGGCTTCTACAACTGGGGTCAAAAATATGATATAATATAGGCTAGGTAATTTTTAATAAAAATTATGTTATACTAATAATGAATATCATAAACAGTAAATAAATATATATTAGTTAAGATATTAAATATTTTAATTAGTAGTAAGCATTTGAGAGGATGTATATATGGAAAAAGATATAATTTTGGAGTTAGAAAAAAATATTAATAAAGAAAATATTTTTCAAGATGAAATCATGGCAAAACACACAACTTTTAAGATCGGTGGGGAAGCTGATGTTTTTATAAGACCTAGTGATGTAAGTGAACTTTCTCATGCTATTAAAATCTGTAAGAAATATAAGATACCTTATTATGTAATAGGTAATGGTAGTAATATTTTGGTTAAAGATAATGGATTTAGAGGAGTTATTATACAGATATATAAAAACTTTAACTATGTAGAGATTATAGATGATACTATAGTTGCAGGAGCAGGAATTTTGTTATCAAAATTATCTAAGAAAATTGCAGATGAAAGTCTAGAAGGTTTTGAATTCGCTTCTGGTATACCTGGTACATTAGGAGGAGCAATCTATATGAATGCTGGCGCATATGGCGGAGATATGTCTTCAGTTCTAGTTAGTGTTGATGTGATTGATAATAAAGGGAATATAATAACTCTTACAAAAGATGAATTAAAGTTAGGTTATAGAACAAGTATAATCCAAGAGACAAATTATATTATACTAAAAGCAATACTAAAATGTAAAAAAGGAAACAAAGATGATATATCAAGTATAATCAACGATCTCAATAATAGAAGAAGAACAAAACAGCCATTGGAATTTCCAAGTGCTGGAAGTACATTTAAAAGACCTGTTGGTTATTATGCAGGAAAGTTAATAATGGATAGTGATTTACGAGGATATAGTATTGGTAATGCACAAGTTTCAGAGAAACATTGTGGCTTCATAATTAATAAGGGAGATGCCAAAGCAGATGATGTAATTAAATTAATACATCATGTAACAAATACTGTAAAAGATAAATATAATGTGACATTGGAAACTGAAGTACGAATTATAGGAGAATAAACTATATACAGATATAATTGAAAGGATGAACTTAATGCGATTTGTTATAGTTACAGGAATGTCTGGTGCAGGGAAAAGTACGACGCTAAAAATGCTTGAAGATATTGGATTTTTTTGTGTTGACAATCTTCCACCAATACTAATTAAAAAATTTGCACAAATATGTTATAGCTCTGACTCTGGAATTAATAAAGTCGCTTTAGGAATTGATATTCGGGGTGGGAATTTATTTACTGAATTTCTAAGCGAAATAAAAAAACTTGAAGAAGAAGGATACGAATTAGAAGTTCTTTTCCTTGATGCTAACGATATGACGTTAATAAAAAGATATAAAGAGACAAGAAGAAAACACCCTCTTGTAATAGAAGGTAGAATTCAACATGGAATAGATAAGGAAAGAAAGATTCTTGAAGAAGCCAAAAAAAGAGCAAATTATATTATTGATACGAGTAAACTATTAACTCGTGAGTTAAAAGTGGAACTATCAAAAATATTTATAGAAGGGAAGAAATACGAGAATTTAATTATTACAGTTTTATCTTTCGGATTCAAATATGGAATGCCTTCTGATGCAGATTTAGTATTTGATGTTAGATTTCTTCCTAATCCTTATTACATACCAGAGCTAAGACAAAAGACAGGAAATGAAAAAGAAATTAAAGATTATGTTATGCAATGGGAAGTATCTAATAAATTCATTGATAAGCTAGAAGATATGATTAGTTTTCTTATCCCTAATTATATACAAGAAGGGAAAAACCAATTAGTTATTGCAATTGGTTGTACAGGTGGAAAGCATAGATCAGTAACACTAGCTAATGAATTATTTAGTAGACTTATAAAACAAGAGTATAGTATTAACATATATCACAGGGATGTAGAAAAAGATGGAACAGACAGACTCAAATAATGATTGATTGACGATATGAGGAGTGTGTATTATTAGATGATTAATTATAGAGATGATATTAATATAGTTGCTCTGGGTGGGGGAACTGGTTTATCTACTATGTTAAGGGGGCTAAAAAAATATACAGAAAATCTTTCTGCTGTAGTAACAGTAGCAGATAATGGAGGGAGTTCAGGTATTCTTCGTAGAGAAATGAATATGCTTCCACCAGGAGATATAAGAAACTGTATATTAGCTTTGGCAGAAACAGAGCCAATAATGGAAAAAGTTTTTCAATATAGATTTACAGAAGGTAGTTTGAAAGGTCAGAATTTGGGAAATCTATTTTTAGCTGCTCTAAATGGTATATTTGGCAGTTTTGAACAAGCAATTGAGCAAACTAGTGAAGTATTTGCTGTAAAAGGAAAAGTTTTACCAGTTACTACAAGGAATGTTCAATTATGTGCACTTTATGATGATAATAGTATTATGGTTGGAGAAAGCGAAATTGTTCAAGCTTGTAAAAATGAAAGAAAACATATTAAAGATATTTGGTTAGAACCAAAAAATCCAAAACCTCATGGAAAAGCAATAGAAGCAATAGAACAAGCGGATATTGTAGTTCTAGGACCTGGTAGTTTGTATACTAGTATTATACCTAATTTATTAGTTAGAGGAATACCAGAAGCTATTAAAAAATCTAATCCAAAAGTAATTTATGTAAGTAATATAATGACTCAGCCTGGAGAAACTGATAATTACAATCTGATGAATCATATTAAAGCTATAGAAAAATATTTAGGAGAAGGTATTATTGATTATGTTATAGCTAATAATCAGCTAATACCAGATGAAATTTTAGAATTATATTTAGAAGATGGTGCAAAACCAGTTGAATATGAAAAAAATATATTGAATGATAAAGGAATTGAAGTTATAGAAGTACCATTATTGAAAATACTAGATGATACAACATTAATTAGACATAACTCAGATAAATTAGCCGAGGTTATTATATCGATTTTATAGCTATACAATTGAATAATTGTTTTAATATTAGAACAAAATATACAGTGTTTAATAAAGCTAAGTATTATGGTATAATTATGATGATATCTTGGTAAGATAAATATAAATAGGGTGTGATTATATGTCTTTTTCTTCAAAGGTAAAAGAAGAGTTATCTAGACATATTGGCAGTGGTAGACATTGTAGAATTGCTGAGATAGCAGCGATTATTAATATATGTGGTAAAATTAAAGTTAATAACAACAATGACGTTACAATTAAAGTACAGACAGAAAATGCAGCTGTTGCAAGAAAATACTTTACATTATTGAAAAAAACATTTAATATTAATGTTGAAGTATTAATAAGAAAAAATACCCAGTTAAAAAAGAGTAGAATATATGTTATGTATATTACAAATTCTATAGTAGCTCTAAAAATATTAAAGGCTATAGGTATTGTGGAGTTTCAAGATGATGGTACAATAATTATTGATTATAAAATTAATCCATTAATAGTTCAAAGTACATGTTGTAAAAGAGCATATATTAGAGGAGCTTTTTTAGGCAGTGGTTCTTTGAGCGATCCAGAGAAGACTTATCATCTTGAATTTGTAAGTCAGCATGAAAAACAAAGTGAAGAACTAAGGTTATTAATTAATTCTTTTGGTATGGAATCTAAAACTATTATGAGAAAAAAATATTATATTACCTATCTAAAAGAAGGTTCTCAAATAGTAGATTTATTAAATATTATGGAAGCGCATGTTGCTCTTATGGATTTGGAGAACGTAAGAATATTAAAAGAAATGCGTAATAATGTTAATAGAATGGTAAACTGTGAAACTGCAAATTTAAAAAAAACTGTATCTGCTGCTGTTAGACAAGTAGAAGATATTAAATATATAGAAAAAACTGTAGGTCTTAATTCTTTACCTGAGCCATTAGAAGAAATTGCTAGAATTAGATTGGAATATACATCAGCTACATTAAAGGAATTAGGTACTTATTTGGATCCAACGGTAGGGAAATCAGGAGTTAACCATCGCTTGAGGAAAATAAGTAATATTGCTGAAAAATTAAGAGATAAAAGGGAGGATAACAATGATAGACAAAAAAATAACAGTTAAAATCGCTTCAGGACTTGAAGCAAGACCAGTAGCTTTATTTGTACAAGTTGCTAGTCAATTTGAAAGCAATATTTATGTTGAAATGCAAGAAAAGAAAGTAAATGCAAAAAGTATTATGGGGATGATGTCATTAGGAGTACTCGAGGGTGAAGATATAATTATATCTGCTGATGGTTCAGACGAAGATAAAGCAATAAACGAACTAGAAAAATATTTAAGTGAAGAAAAATAAAATATTAGGGTGTAGTTAAAAGACATATCTACTAAGATATGTCTTTTTATCTACCTCTTGCTAACGGTAATTATTTTTTTGCTTTTTTATTTTATATAACACTTCAATAAATACTAATGTAAACAAAAACCTAAATAAGTATTTCTTCCAAATATTATTATCATAAGAATGAGTTTTATATAGCCTTGTTCCTTTTGACTTCATTAGATAATTTTTGAAATAATCTATACCAACATACTTAACTATCCCGTCTGCTTCGTGAACGATATATTCAAATTTATAGGTGTTAAATAATAAGTGTTTTTTTAATACTACTACACCTAATTTAGTCATTTCATCACTATTGTACATAAATAAATAGTTAATTAAATAACCTGTTTTAAGAGTATCTATTATTTCTATATTTGTACCTATTTCAATCGGTACAAAAGTATTAATTATTTCTATCTGCATATCTTTATTAGAAGTTTCTAAATTATATTTGTAGTTTAATTTTATTACAACAAAATATAAAACAGATATCAATACAAATATAAGTAAAATCTTTTTTCTCAAGTTATTTTCCCCCCTGATTACGTACGATATATTGGAAATATTTATTGTGTTGAATTATCATCGTTAAAAAAATATATACTACTATTGTATAAAAGAATAGTCACTTATTATAAGTGACTATTGCATATCTACTAATACCAACTTACCACATTAAAGTAGTTAAAACCAAATAATCTACCATTTAATTCATTAGCTAGCACTGTTTTCCCCCATTGTTCAGGACAAAAATCTTCATAATATATCTGATCTTTATATTTTAAATATTTAGTATCGGTAATCACATACTTAACACCTGAAAGTTTTTCATGGTGATTTGTAATAATATCATATGTATGAAAATCATAATGAGTATTAGTAGACTGAACAGTTGTTTCAATAGCTCCTGATAGTTTACCTGCAATGATACTAATACTTGCGGAGACTAATAGACGTCCAATAAAATAAGCTGCTACTTTAGCAGGAACACTGATAGCAGATGCTAACAAAGCTAATATTGTGACATACTCACCTACAAATCCATTAATAGTATATACATGGTCATATACACCTGTTACTTCAGAGTAGGCTTTAATTCCATAATTATATTCATACCCTGGATCATAAGTAACCATTGTTAATTTTCCCACATAATCTTTACTTCGGGTTTTCATTGAAAATAATTCACTATTATTTAAAATTTCATGCTTACTAACATATTTGCTAGAGTCAATTAATTCATAACCACTTTTTAATCCATTTTTATATTTTGTAGTTATAATTTTATTGGAATTAGTTTTAATGTTACACATAGTTGTCAATTCATTATTTACAAATTGTGATAGAATTGTTTCACCATCTATAATCTTAGATGTAATTATAACTTCATTACCAATGCTATCAATTATCGTTGTTAATATTTCCCCACCATTGTAAGTTTCTTTGACATAGTTAATGTTACTTGCCAGTGCACATTGGCTAAATAAGCAAAAAGATACAATTATTGCAATTATTTTTTTCATAATACTCCTCCTAAAATCTGAAATTTAACATATATTTACTTATTAATTCATTAACAAGTAAATATTATCATTTTTATTGTCATTTGTAAATATCAAAATATAAAAAAACATATTTTTGATTAAACGGAAATTACATTATATAATCAGACAAAAGAATACAATTTGGTATGTAAATATAAATATCAGAAAGCAAATACTTATGTAAATATTTGTAAGTTAATAAAATAAGAACAATCAAGGTCTTTATTAATTTTTTTGGTATGGAATCTATAGTTACTATTAGAAAAAGTGTATAATTCTTTTTCCATAACTAACCATGATATCCAATTATAATATGAGAGATAATAATATCATGACATAATTCAAAGGGGACATAATTATGAAAAAAGTAATTATTATTATTATCTGCTTAACATTATTAATTGGTTGTATGGGAATAGAAAATAGGGATGCAACTAATAAAGAAATAGATATCCGTATAGGATGTACAACATATCCATCTTCTTATGCGCAAGCATTATTGTTAAGTGTACTAATAGAAAGGCAAGGATATAGTGTGGAAATAATACAAGAAGATATTAATAATATGTACACAAGTTTAAGCGAAGGAAAAACAGACGTGATGTTAAGTAGTTTTATCCCTAGTATAGATTCTTACAGAATATCAAATATTGCAGATAGCGTTATAGACTTAGGTTCTAATTGTAGAAATCTATCTAATGGGATATATGTTCCAAATTATTCACTAGCTGGATTTATATCAGAATTAGATTTTTATGAAGAAGAATTTAGAAAAACTATATATGTGTGTAAAGAAAGTAATATTACTATAGATGAAACAGTAAAAATGATGGAAACATACGATATACAATATGAATTAGTTGAAGTAGATTATAACCAACTAGACAGCATAGTAAGTGAATCAATTGAAAGTAATGAATGGATAGCTGTAGCTTTATGGACACCTAATGGTAAAATAGATAAATACAATCTTAGAAAATTAAAAGATACAAAAAAAGTATATACTAATAATATAGATGCTCATACAATTATTAATAGTAATTATAATAATGATGAAATACAATCTATTGTTGACAAGTTTTATATTAGAGATAATGAATTGAATGAGCTAATTAATAAATTATACCAAAATAATAATAAAAAGACTGTTATCAAATGGCTTGATAACAATCTTCAAGTATTAAATCGCATTAATTGATATAATATAAAAGTTACATTGCTATAATAATCCACCATCTAGAGGAATTATTTGCCCAGTTAAATATGTAGAGTTATTTGAAGCTAAATAAAAACATAAATTAGCTACCTCTTCAGGCTTACCAATTCTATTTGCTGGAATATCTGAAATAAATGTATCTATATCTTCTTCAGCTATAGAAGAATTCATATGGGTATCAATAATACCACAACCAATCGCGTTAACTCTAATATTACTTGGTGCAAGTTCTTTTGCAAGTGCTTTAGTGAAACCATTAACCCCACTTTTTGAAGTGGAATATGCAACTTCACAAGAAGCACCTGTTATACCCCATATAGATGAAATATTAATTATATTTCCAGAATGATTTTTTATCATTGTAGGAACTGCTAAAGAACAAACGTTATACAATGATTTTAAATTAGTATTAATCATTTTATCCCAATCATCTTCTGTAGTTTCTGTGAATAACTTAATACTAGATATACCAGCATTGTTAATAACTATATCTACATGATCAAATACCATACTAATTTCTTGAAACATATTTTTAACTGCATTATAATCCGATACGTCAGCTACAATAGGTAGACAAGTAACAGAATACTTTTGTATTTCATTAGCAGTCTGTAATAATTCATTAAAACTATTGCAGCAATTTAATATAATATTGTAACCTTCTTGTGCAAATTTCATAGCAATAGCTTTGCCGATTCCTCTTGATGATCCAGTTATAAGAACAGTCTTATCATTCATGTAAATTAAATCCTTTCGTATTAATAGGTAGGCTTTCTTAGCATAGCTATTTCTTCTTTATATAGGTTCGTTGATTTATCAATCCAAGGGGTTTCAAGAATAAGAGGTTTATTACTACATATATCATGATGAACAATATAATGTAAAGCTTCAAATCCTATTTCATCAAGACCTCTGTTATTTGTATGATCAGCACCAATGTTTGCATGCCTGTCTTTTCTAGCACCTCTTTTATTAATTGAACCATTAATATGAAAAACTTTTAATTTGTCTTTACCAATAATACTGTCAAATTCAGCTATCACATTATCAAAATTCTCTATAATATTATAGCCACTATCATGAGTATGGCATGTATCAAAGCAAATCCCTATTTTATCTTTTAATTCTATCTTCTCAATTATTCTTTGAAGCTCTTCAAAAGTTCTTCCTACCTCTGAACCTTTACCAGCCATTGTTTCTAAACAAACGAAAGGTTTTGTTTTATCTGTGAGAACTTCATTAAGTCCTTCTGCAATTCTGTTAATTCCATAATCTACATCCTTAACAGTGAAAGAACCAGGATGTACAACAATATAGTTTGCGCCTATAGCTTCTGTTCTTCTAATTTCCTCTGCCAAAAAAGATTTTGCTAAGTCAAATAAGTCATCTTTGCATGAAGCAAGATTAATAATATAAGGCGCATGTACAACAATATCACCTATATTATTTTCTTTCATAAAAATATGACCTTCGTCGATTATTAATTTTTCAATAGGTTTTCTTCTGGTATTTTGAGGTGCACCAGTATATATCATAAATGTATTAGCATCATATGATACTGCTTCTTTCGCAGCGCCAATTAATCCTTTTGAAATAGAAACATGAGGGCCTATTAAAATAGACATTATTATCACCTTCTTTTATATTTTTTACTATAAGTAACTTTTTTGCTAATGTTATCTAAGATTAACTATAATATTATCATATACATTAGAAGTATAAGCTTTATAATTTTGTATATGTAATTAATTGTAGTTAAGGTTAATTATAACATTATTTTTAACCATTATATAAGTAAATATGCTATTAACCAATTGTAAAATAAGTATATAATACAAAGTTTTTCCTTAATTAGTGAAACTTAATTAATATAGATTTCGTTTAATTAGGAGAAACTAATTTATATTATAACTATACATCAATACTGATTACATGGCAATTGATTTTATAAGTTGGATATAGGTAACTAAAAGTAAACAAATAATATTCAGAAATAGACATAATATTACCGTTTGTGTTTGCAATAAAATCTAAAATTATTATCTTGTATTGTAAAAAAATAAAAGTTTATGCCTAATATAAATAAAAAAAATAAAAAATGTTATCTGTTTGTAATGTTTTTATGGTATGATATTAGATGGTTATAGGAGGTAGAAAGATGAATAATAGAAAAAGTACCAGATCACTAATAATATTAATTATTATAGTAGCTGTAGTAATGCTTACTACACTGGGGATTGTACTAGCAGAAAATTACAATTTAGTAAAATCAGATAATGATAGTAAACAGATTAATAATTACGAGCAAAATAAAGACGACGAAGTTAATGAAGTAGTTGATGAGAAGGAAGAAGAACAGAAACCAGAATCAGTTAACGCTTTATTAGTTGGATTTGATAAATCAAGTGCACTAACTGATGTTGTTATGGTAGCTCGTTTAGATACGGAAACTAACAAAGTTAAATTATTATCATTACCAAGAGATTTATTTATAGATTTTAGAAAAGAAAATTTTAATAAAATAAAACAAGATAACAAATTAAGAATAAAATATTGTAAATTAACTGAAGTATACTCTAATGCTGGTTCTGATAAAGATGCTTTATTAGTTCTAAGAGATGTAATACAAGAAATGACTAATATTAATATTGATCATACTGTAGCTGTTAATATTGATGGTTTTAGAGATATTGTAGACTCAATAGGTGGAGTAGAATTTTATGTGCCAAAAAGGATGAAATATTATGATCCTTATCAACATCTACGTATTAACTTACATGAAGGATTACAATTACTAGATGGTGATAAAGCAGAACAGTTAGTTAGAAATAGAAAATATTATGGAGAAGTTGCTCCAGACATTCAACGTATAAAAGTACAGCAAGATTTTCTAATTGCTATGACAAATAAAATTCTTGGCATTAGAGATTTTAATGAGATAAGTCAATTAGCATCTGCAACGTATGATTTATTAGATACTGATTTTGGTTACTTAGTAGTTAGTAAATACGTAGATTATTTGTATAATCTTAATCTTGATGAACTATTGTCTTCAGAAAATATGTATGTAATACCATCGTATGGTGAAAAAATTGATGGATTATGGTATGAAAAATATAAAGATGAGGAAGTACAGGAAATAGTAGATAAATTATTAACAACTAATAGTAATATTGATGAGAGTAATTAACAATTTTGTAATATTTTCTAATTGTATGTTAATTATTGTCAGTAGACTTTTCTTTTGATATACTTGATTATATGAGCAAAACAATATTAAAACAAGGTTATTTTGTTATAGTTAAACAATAGCCTTGTTTTATAACATAATAATATATACATAGATAATCAGAAAATATAATAATATTTTCTAAGATACAGGAGGATAAAATTGAATAATAAAGGCTCTTTACTAACTAAATTTTTACAAGTTTTTTTAATTTCAGTAGTTATATTTTCTCTAATCGTAGGAGTAGCTACTGGTGCTTATGTTTTTCTTAATAAAGATAAATTAACTAAAAAAGAAATAAAATCTAATACTCCTACTAATAGTAACGAGGTAGTTGATGATAATAAAGAAAATACAACTCAAGTAGAAGAAGAAAAGCATTTTACTACATTTGCCATTTTTGGAGTTGATAAAGAAGGCTATCGAACTGACGTTGTTATGGTACTTACATTTAATCATATGACAAAACAAATGGATATTGTATCTATACCTAGAGATACGCAAGTAAAATTATCTCCAACTATATATAACGAACTGAAGAAAAGAAGAATTGATACACCACAAGTTTTGAAAATAAATGAAGTACCAGCTTATGCAGATAAAAAGCAGAGAAATGCATACTCAGTTAGAGTTCTAGAAGAGTTATTTGATATTGATATAGATTATTATGTTAACATGAATTTAGATAATTTTAGAAAGATAGTAGATATAATATCACCAATAATTGTAGAGATACCTAAAGATATGAAGTATACAGATCCAGAACAAGGCTTAACAATTGATTTAAAAGCAGGTAAACAAGAGTTGTACGGACCACAAGCAGAACAACTTATTAGATATAGAAAAGGTTATGCTAATGGAGATATTGGAAGAATTACGATGCAACATGAATTTATGAAAGCTTTTGTGAACGAACTACTAACAGATAAGAATAAATTAAACATTTTCAATATTGCTACAACAGTAATTGCCAGTGTAGATACTAATTTCTTTGATTCATTAGATTATATTAATTATATTAGTGATATTTCAACTGATAAATTGAATTTACATAATCTACCAGGTACTACTAAAGACGGACATACAGGATTTTTCTATTGTGATAAAAATGAATCAATAAAATTATTTAGAAGTTTTTATGAAGTAGAAGAAGTTGAAGATAATAACAATAATACAGATCAAGAAGTAGGAAATCAACAACATAATGAATCACAACAAGTAGATGAACAAGAAAAAGAAACTGAACCAGAACCAGAACCAGAACAACCACAGCCAGTAAGTAGCAAAGGACTTAAAATAGAAGTGTTAAATAGTACAAAGGTGACTGGATTAGCTGGTAGAACTAAAACAAAATTACAAAACAATGGTTTTACTATTAGTAATGTAGGTAATTATAGAAAAGAAAGCTTAGTAAAGACAAAGATAATTATACCAAATGAGGGTATGGGTGAAGATTTAAGTAAGTTTTTTAAAGATTCCATTATAGAATTAAAGCCAGAGGAGTTAACCAACGGTATAGATATTAGAATTATTATAGGATCAAATGATAGTAAATAATATCTAATAATAAGTTGCAATGATTATATATTAGCTTTGTGAGGGACGTATTTAGTAATTACATAATTTTATTAGTAATAATATTAGTATTTATTTTTGAAACGTATTTATAGCTGACTATATAGGGGTTGATTTTTGTGAAGGGAATAATAAGAAGGGTATTAGTTGTATGTATTGTTATAGGAGTTGTGTTAAATAGTAATTACGTATATGGAAGTTCTATAGATAATGTACTATATCAATCATCAGAAAGAGAAACTATTTCAACAGGAGTTATTTATGAGAAAAATGTTAGGTTAACAGAAGCGGGTTGGGTTGATGTTCATATATTAGAAGTTGATTTAACTAATCCATATGTTAAATTAGATGTTATTAGAAACACAGATGTTTTTGGAAAAAAAGAATCACTTACATCAATGGCGAATCAAAATGGCGTAATAGGTGCAATTAATGGTGACTTCTTTAATATGACAAAGAATCCGACGGATATATTAGGATTTGAATATGAAACAGATGGTATTAAGATTGGAAGACACCTCCTTAATGCAGGAGACAATACTCAAGCATCTTTATTTACTGATAGCAATAATATACCATTTATTGATTATATGAAAATTAAACTAAAGATGTCTAGTGAGAAAAATGATTTATATGTATATTCATTTAATAAAGTCACATCTTTTAAATATCCTACTTATATTGATAAGGCATCAATGAGTGATACAAAACAAATAGATGATAAACATGAGAAATTATATAAAATAGTAGTAGAGAATGATATCATAACTTACTTGTCAGAAGGAGGAGAAAATGTATCAGTACCAGAAAATGGATATGTAATTGTTATGAATGAAGAAACAGCTTCATACATATTCAAAGTTTTCCCAGTAGGTTTACAAGTTAAGTTTGATATTCAATCTAATATTGATTTAGATAGCATTAACCTTGCCATTAGTGGTGGAGGTAAAATTATATCAAATGGTCAATTAGTTACAGAAGGTATGGTAGTTCAAGGTAATAGTAGACATCCAAGAACTGCAATTGGGTATAATAAAGAAAAAGATAAGTTATATATGGTTGTTGTTGATGGAAGAAGATCAAGTATAGGTGCTAATCATGAAGAATTAGGAAATATACTTTTAGAAAAAGGATTATATGATGCTATACATTTAGATGGGGGAGGGTCAAGTACATTAGTTGCAAGAGAACTTGGGCGTACTAATGTTACAGTATTTAATACACCATCAGATGGTACACAAAGAAGAATACCTAATGGAATTGGTGTTAAGTCTACAGCACCTGTAAGCGATTTATTTGAAATTAAGATAATTGCTGATACAACAAGAGTATTTAAGGACATGCCAATTACTTTTGATGTTATTGGTTACGATAAATATTATAATCCAATAACTATTGATAAAACTAAAATAAGTTGGCAAACAAGCAATATAACTGGTAAATGGGAAGAAAATAAATTTTATCCAAACAGAGAAGGTAAAGTTATTGTAAAAGCTTATTTCAATGGAATATCATCAGAAATAGATATAGAATGTATGGCTGACCCTATTTCCTTGGAAATAAACAGTAAGTACCATTTCTTAGATTATGGAGAAACAACAAATTTCAAAATACTTGGAATAGATAAAGATGGATATCGAGGAGAAATTAATTCTAAAAATGTTACATGGGAATTAGTTGATAGTTCTTTAGGATATTTTGATAAAGGTCAATTTATAGCAGGTAATAAAAATGGTTATAGTTTAATCAAAGGGCACATTGGAGATACAACTGTTTATGGATATATTATTGTAGGAAAAGAGAAAGTATTAGTTGATTCTTTTGAAGGAAATATTGAATTAGAAACTAAAGTATACCCAGAAAAAGTAATGGCTGATTCCAGAATTCAAAATATAGGATATAAAGGTAATTCAGTTAAGTTAGCTTATTATTTTGGACAATCAACAGATACTCAAGCTGCATATGCTCATTTTACTAATCCTTATACATTTGATAGAAAATTAGATGGATTAGGTTTATGGGTTAAAGGAAATAATCTAAATCATTGGTTAAGAGGACGAATTATTGATGCAGATGGGAAAAAGCACAATATTTCATTTGCATCAGTAATAGATTGGAATGGATGGAAATATGTAGAGGCAAAAATTCCAAATAATTTGAGTTATCCTATTAAACTAGATAGAGTATATGTTGCTAGTTTATATAGTCCTCAAGGACATATATGTGAACTTAACTTTGATGAACTTACGGCTATATATTCATTTGACTCATCAAACCTTATGTTGCCAAAGAAAGAGATATATGATCCCCTTAATAATTCATTAGTAAACGATCCAGAGATGAAGATGTCTGTATTTGGTAGTACAGGTTCAAAAAATAGACTGTTAGATAATATTATTCAACAATCAGTTGTTAAACAAATGGATGAAATATCTGATATAAGTTTATTTGTAGGTGATACAGATATTTCTGATGAAGATATAACTAATAAAAAAGTTATTTGGGATGATACATATAAAATAACAGATTTTGATAATCTAAGAATTATTAATTTGGCTACATCAAAAAGAGGTATGAGATTAACAGATAAAAATCAGTGGAAAACATTTATTGATGATTTGAATAATACAAGACAAAATCATATATTTATTACAGTTGATAATAATCCTCTAGATCCTAACGGATTTATTGATAAGAGAGAAGGTAAATTATTCCATAGCATTCTAAAAGAGTATAGAGAAAAAACTAATAAAAATATATTTGTCATAAACGGTAGTGGATATGATTTTAATATAGAGTATATTGAAGGTATTAGATATATGGATATTAATGGTTTATGGTATAAAGTATATGATGATAACAAAGTTGATCTTGACAATAAAATATTTATTATTAACTTTAATATTAGTGCTGATAACATTTCTTATAATATAATTAATGCCTATAAAAAATAAGTATAACAGTAGGAGGAAGAAAATATGCGTCGAAAGGGATATCTTATTATTATTAGTTGCTTGCTTTTAGTTATAATATGTCAGTTATATACATCTGCAAATGCAAATAGTGTTAACCCAGGAACTATTGGAGATCCAATTGTTACAAAAAGCTATGTAGATGAACAAATGGAGATATTAAAAAATATTATTAGTCAACAACAATCAAATACACAGACTAATAACAATGTTAATAATGAAATTAAAGATGTTGATATGGCAAGCATTTACGCTTATATTGATGCATATATACAAAGCTCTCTTACAGGAGTTAATGAAGAAAGTAAAAGTACGAGCACCCAGAAGTTTGAAATTCTAAATCTTGATGTAGGAGCTAAACTTATTTGTTCAGAAAGTACAGAAGTAATTTTACGCTCAGGTACTGCAACTGCTATAGCTAATGAAGCAGGCATTGGGATATCTGATCTTACTGGAGGAAAAGATTTAGGTATGGGAGTAGCCATTCCCAAAAATCATTTATTACTTATTCCAAGAAATGATGGAAGAGGTATTTTAATAAAAGAAAAGGCATGGATAATGGTTAAAGGTGAACATACTGTTAAGTAAATTAAGTTATTAAATACATAAGATGAAAAAGTAAAGAGAGGTTGCCAATATGAAGGCAAATACATCAGAAAAACATATATCAAAAGACATCTTACTATACCTTCCAGCAAAAGTGCTAGAAGGTATAGTTGGGATTATAACAATTTCTATATATACAGACATATTTTCTACTACAGTTTATGCTGAGTATATTGTAATTAATCCAACTGTCAATATTTCATTTCTTATACTTCTTGGATGGTTGATGCATTCTTTATATAGATTTATTAATTCGTATAAAGAAGATGATAACATTACTACACTTTGTTCAACTGGATTTATAAGTTATATAGCTATTGTATTAGCTGTATTTACAATACTTGCTTTAATATTAATTGGCACAAATAGATTAATTAATACTAAAGTAATTTTTGCTTCGTTTTATATGTTTGTTGCTTATGGATTAACTCAGATTTTATTTAATATATCAGTGGCATTAAGAAATGTTAAGCTGAATTTGTTGTTATCTGTAGGTAGTACAGTATGTAAACTCCTTCTTACAATATTACTGGCTAAATATTATGGCAGAGATGTTGTTACAATTTTAATCTCTCATGGAACAATAGATATGTTGGTAGGACTCATTCTAATTATTAAGTTAAAAACTTATAAATATATTCATATATCCAAGTTTTCTACAAAAACTCTTAGAATAATGCGTAATTATGGTTTTCCGTTAATAGGATTAAGCTTAACTATGTTTGTGCTAAATATTTCAGATAGATATATTATCTTATATCTTCATTCAAAAGAAGCTTCAGGAATATATGCTGCTAATTATTCATTGGCTTCTGCCGCATATGTTATGATTATGATGGGAATTATGAGAGCTGTATATCCTAATGTACTTAGTACTTGGAGTAAAAATGATGTAAAGAAGACGAAGGAACTATTATCAGGAGGAGTTAGATATTATTTATTAATAAGTATACCAGCTACTGTAGGATTAGTAACGTTATCAAAACCTATCTCTCAAATATTACTTTCTCGTCCAGAATATCATGACGGATATACAGTCATAGGTTGGACAGCAATTGGAATGTTACTTTTTGGTCTTACAGAATATTGTAATAAAGCATGGGAATTAACATCTAATACAAAAGTTATCTTGCGAAATAGCTTAATTAGTGGTTTAATTAATATAGCTCTAAACATTATATTTATTCCAATATATGGATATGAAGTTGCGGCTATTACTACCACAATTTCCTTCGCAATTTATTTTATACTAAGTTATTTAGGAGCTAGAAATATACTTATCTGGACTATTAATTTATCTTGTATAATTCGTATAATAATGAGTGCATCAGCTTTTGGAGTACTGCTTATCATTGTACAGAATTATTATGAAATAACAGTAGTATTATTAGTTGTATGTGTTATTATATCAATGTTATTATATGTTATATTATTATTAATTACAGGTGAATTAAAAGAAGAGACTAAAATGTTAAAAAAACGAATAAAAGGACAACAAAAGGTGTAGGATTATGGGATTTAAGAAAAAGGTTTATTTAGGGGTATACTATTTAATAGGCAAAAAAATGCCTGAATCAGATAGCGTCATAAACATGGGTGCAAAAAGGTTCAGGAGATTTTTATGTAAACATATATTTGAATATGCATCAAAAACATGCAATATTGAAAAGGGCGTGTTTTTTGGAAATGGAAGTAATATAAGAGTTGGTGAATATTCAGGAATTGGATTAAATGCTAGAATACAAGGCCCATTAATTATTGGAGATAATGTTATGATGGGGCCAGATGTAATTATATATACTAAAAACCACGAAACCAGTAGAACTGATATTCCAATGATGGAACAGGGAGTAACTACACCAAAGCAAGTGATAATTGAAGATGACGTTTGGATTGGAGCAAGAGCTATTATTCTTCCTGGTGTTACAATAAAAAAAGGTAGTATTATAGCAGCAGGCTCTGTTATAACTAAAGATGTAGAAGCTTATGAAGTAGTAGGTGGAGTACCAGGAAAGAAGATTAAGTCAAGATTAAATAGATGATTATATAGAAAGGATGAAGTTTAGTGAAAGAAAAAATCTGTGTACTAGGATTAGGATATATTGGACTTCCAACAGCAGCAATGTTTGCAAGTAACGGTTATGATATAGTTGGAGTTGATGTTAATAAAAATGTAATAGAAGCTCTTAACGAAGGAGAAATAATAATTGAAGAGCCATACTTAGACGTTATGGTAAGAGAAGTAGTGGCATCAGGCAAACTAAAAGCTTATAATAAACCACAGATAGCAGATGTATATATTATTGCAGTGCCAACTCCAATTAATGAAGATAAAACGGCTGATATGTCATATGTAATAAGTGCAACAAAATCAATAGTCCCACTTGTTAAAAAAGGAGACATAATTATTCTTGAATCTACTTCACCTCCTGGAACTACAGAAAATATTATTATGCCAATACTAGAAGAATCTAAGTTAAATGTTGCAGAAGATCTATATGTTGCACATTCACCAGAGAGGGTAATACCTGGGAAGATTTTATTTGAGTTAGTTGAGAACAATAGAATTGTTGGAGGTATTAACGAAGAATCTACTAAGAAAGTAAAGAAACTATATCAAGCCTTTGTAAAAGGAGAGATATATACAACTAATGCTACAACAGCAGAAATGTGTAAATTAACTGAAAACACATTTAGAGATGTTAATATAGCATTTGCCAATGAGCTTGCCATTATATGTGAAGAGATGGGTATTAATGTCTGGGATGTTATAAAATACTCTAATAAACACCCAAGAGTAAATATACATTCACCAGGACCGGGTGTAGGAGGACATTGTATAGCTGTTGATCCTTGGTTTATAGTGGAAAAATACCCAGATATGGCAAAATTAATTAATTTAAGTAGACATACTAATGATAATATGCCAGAATATGTATTTGGAAAAAGCAAGAGAATATTAGGTTCATTAAAAGATAAAAAAGTTACTATATTAGGAATTACTTATAAGCCAGATGTAGATGATATGAGAGAGAGTCCTATTATAGAGTTGATATCACTATTAGAAGATATTAGTGGTATAACAATATCAATCTATGATCCATATGTTAAAAATTACAAATATCTTGAAAAAGACGTATATACTGCATGTAAAGATAGTGATTTAGTAATATTAGGAGTAAATCACAAAGTGTTTAATGAGATCGACATGAAAAAATTATATGATAATATGGGACAAGCAAACTTACTAGATACTAGAAATTTCTACATAGAAGATGAACTAAGAGAAATTGGATTTAATTATAATCTATTAGGAAAAGGTAAATAAGTTATGAAAAAAAGAGTTTTAATGATAGCAAATCAATTTCCGCCTATGGGTGGTTCAGGCGTTCAAAGAAGTGTTAAGTTTGCCAAATATCTACCTGATTTTGACTGGGAACCTATTGTTTTTACAAGAGAATGTAATAAAGGGTTGATGGATGAATCATTATTAAGTGATATACCAAAAAACTTAGAAGTTATAAGAACTAAAGCTTATGACCTTAATGAACTTCCAAAACCATTTAACTTAGCAGGTAAATTAATATCTAGAAAGATGCTTATTCCAGATGGTGATAAAATTTGGTATGAGAAGAACAAAAAAATTCTGCTAGATTACATTAAGAACAATAAAATTGACGCATTATATACTACTTCATATCCATATAGTGATCATTTATTAGGATTATATGTTAAAAAGCATTTGCCTAAGTTACCGTGGATTGTAGACTTTAGAGATGAATGGTGTAATAATCCATATATTCTTGACATGGGCTATTCTAATAGACGTATGAAGAAAGAAAGAATAATGGAAAAAGAAGTTGTAACAATGTGTGACTATTTTATTACAAACACTCCTCTTATGCTGAAAAACTTTGTTAAAGATTACGATATAGAATATAAATCTTATGTAATACCAAATGGTTATGATGAAGAAGATTTTATAGGTCTTAATAAAGAATATAATAAATCAGATAAGCTTATAATAACTTATTCTGGTTCAATGTATGGTAGGAGAAAACCAGATTATTTCTTACAAAGTATAAATGAATTAATTAATGAAGATAAAATAAATAAAGATGATATATTAATTAGGTTTATTGGCAATATTCCTAGTAAGAAAATTAATGAAATTAATGACAAATATTCTTTAGGAGATATAGTAAGTTATTTACCTTATATGGAACATAGAAAGAGTATAGAGAAACTCATGGAATCAGATATTCTTTTATTCATTATTGGTGAAGGTAAGGGCGCAGAGAACTTCTATTCAGGTAAAGTATTTGAATATATGAATACGAATAGGCCAATACTTGCATTAGTACCTCCTAAGGGTGTTGCTGCTGATGTTATAAGAGAGACTTGTACAGGCTATATATCAGAGACAACAGATGTAAATACAATTAAAAAATTGTCTTTAAAGCTTTATATGGACTGGAGAAATAATGCTATAGATATACAACCTGATTGGCAAAAGGTTAAGACATTTGAGAGAAAAGAGCTGACAAAAGAGCTTGTAAAAATACTAGATAAATCTTATCAAAATAATAGATAGAACATTTAATATGACATACATCTAATTAATGAAGTTGGGATAAAGAAGATGAATTAATATTAAAGTGTTCCGTAGTAGGAAGGTTGAACATTATGAAAATTCTACATCTTATTAGTGGAGGGGATGAAGGGGGAGCTAAAACTCATGTTATCACTTTACTTAAAGAGTTAAGTAATCATATTGATGTTACATTAGTTTGTTTAATTGAAGGAAATTTCGCAGAAGAAGCTACAAAACAAGGAATTAATGTAGTTATAATAGAGCAAGATAAAAGATATGATTTGAATATTCTTAATAGTATTATTGATATACTAAAAGATGATTATGATATACTTCATTGTCACGGAGCTAGAGCTAATTTTTTAGGTATGTTAATTAAAAAGAGATATTATATTCCTACTGTATCAACTATACATAGTGATTATAAATTAGATTTTGATAATAGCTTATATAAGAAAATGGTCTATACACCTTTAAATTATTTCAGCTTGAAACGGTTTGAGTACTTTATAGCTATAACAGAACAATTTAAGGATATGTTAGTTAAAAGAGGTTTTCAAAATGAAAAGATATATGTTTCCTACAATGGAATTTCAATTACAGAAAGAAAACAATCTTTATCAAGAAATGAATTTTTAGGAAAATATAATATGGAATATGAAGAAAATAATATCTATGTGGGTATCGTAACAAGACTGCATCCTGTTAAAGGAATTCCAGTTTTTTTAAAAGCAGCTGCAAAAGTATTAACAACAAAAGATAATGTGAAATTCTTGATAGCAGGCAATGGTGAAAAAAAATATACAGATAAATACAAACAATTTGTATCTGACAATGGACTAGAGAAAAATATTATATTTCTAGACTTTGTAAGAGATATTCACAATTTTTATAATATTATCGATATCAATGTTCTTACTTCTCATAGTGAAAGCTTTCCTTATGCCTTATTAGAAGGAGGACTAAGCAAAAAGCCAACTATATGTTCTGCTGTAGGTGGTATACCTGAAATGATTACACATGAAGAAACAGGAATGTTATTTGAAGATAATAATTATAAGGAACTAGCTAAGTATATTGAAGAACTTGTAAATGATCAACAAAAGAGAATAGAGCTAGGAGAGGCTTTATTTGATAGAATTAAAAATAATTTCTCTGATAAGAATATGGCAAAAATGCATATGCAGATATATAAACATATACTTGCCAAATAACTAAGTATAGGTTTTTATAAAAAGTTCAATTTAATAAATTATATCAAAAAATAAATACACCTTCATAAGTAAAGGAGAGAAAGGAAGTTTAATTATGAAAATAATTGATAAGAATGGTAAATTATTTGGTAAAGTTAATATGCTAGATTTAGTAATAGTTTTAGTTATTATTATTGCTGGCTTATTTATAGTTAATAAATTTAGTATTAACGGTAATGATACTACTGTAACTAGTTCAGCAAAGAAGCAAATATATTTAGTTGCAGAGGCATATAAACAAGCACCTGATGTAGCAGAGTCTATAGTGCAAGGAGATACATTAGTATCACAAAATAAATACCAAAATGGTAAAATAGATTATGTTAATATTAGAGATAACGATTATCTTTCTACTACTATTGATGGTAAGTTAGTAGCTAGTAAGAACCCACTATTAAAAACAATTGAAGTTGGAATAAAATGCCAAGGTAATGTTAATGGACCATATATTGATAGTGGTGGACAAGAATTAAAAGTAGGACTTCCATATTGGATTAAGACCAGTAAAGGTCAAATAAGAGGATTTATTAAAGAAATTAAAATAGAAGAGTAGATTTGTTTAATAAGGGAGAGAAAAATATGAAGATAATCAATGAAAAAGGGAAGTTGTTTGGATTAATTAATATTATAGATTTATTTACTATTATACTTGTTATAGGAGTTATTGTGGGAGCCGTGTATAAATTTAAAGGCGATGATATATCAATAGGTAATGATAAAGTAAAAACAATGGAATATGTAGTTAGATTAATTCCAAATTATGAAGATTATTATAAACAATTTGAAATTGGAGATAAAATTGTTGAAGATAAGAGAGCACTAGATGCTACTATTACTAATATTGAAATCAAAGATTATTATAGTGTAGTGGCAAATGAAAAGGGTACAGTAACAAAACAAAAACATCCATTTTTTAAAGAAGCATTTATTACAATTAAAGCTACTGTTACCGACAAAGATCCAATATTCAAACTTGGTAAACAAGAAATAAGAGTTGGATGTAGTAATTTTGTAACTACTAAGTTATGCAAATTATCAGGATTTATATATGAGGTTCTAGAATAATAATGATTAGGAAGGAAAATAATGTATGAAATTACTAAAAACTAGTTTTTTCTATAAAGTTATTAAATATCTTGATAAAATGCATGAATATAGTTTTTTTTATAAAACAAGGAAGAAAGAAAGTATTGATAATAATGAGTGTTATAATAATGCTTACTATAAGTATTCTTCTTCTTATAAGATTTTATGTAATTTTGGGAAATTATTTAATAGACTTTTTGACAAGATTAATAAAGCTTCTAAACACAGTTTTATTATTAATATAATTGATAAGATGTTAAATGATATAAAATACAAGAAGATAAAAGTATTTAATCAATTTATACTTAGTTTCATTATAGGATATTTAATAACTAACATAGTTTTTAATATGTTTGCTATCTATAAAATAAAATATGTTATTATATTTATTGGGTTTACGTTGGCAGTTAACTTTATGGCTATAATTATCAATAAATATAATGATTCTAGTATGATAATAAAAATAATTAACAAGGTTAGTTCTTAACGATGATAACAAATAAATATATAGTTAGTTGGTGAGTGTATGAAAGATAAAATAAATATATTAATTATATTAATTGGCTTGAGTATTGGAGCAATTGGAGCAAAATTTGGATTAAGTATTGCCGTGGCACTTATATGCCTATTATTACTAGGAGCTGTTATATTACTTGATTATGAGAAAACAGTTATTTTATTAGGAATTTATGTTTTTATTGATTATTTAATAAGAAATATAGGTGGACTAGCAGTTTTATCAGGAATATGGGATGAATTGATGTTCTTAGGGTTTATTGTAATATTTATTTATAAACTTATAAGATACAGGAAAAACGTAAATTATAAATGGACACCGCTAGATTTTCCAATAATATTTTTTGTTCTAGTAGGTATTTTTCTAGTTCTTGTTAATTCTCCTAATATAAGTATTGCCATTGAGGGATTAAGAGCTGTGGTTCAGTACATATTATGGTATTTCTTGGTGGTACAATTAGTTGATACTACAAAAGGAGTATTAAAAGTGTACTGGGTATTAACTTCTGTTGGAACAATTCTTGGGCTTCATGGAATCTATCAATATATAGCAAAAGTAGAGATGTTAGGTAATTGGGTAGATAGTGGAGAAGCTATTACAACTAGAGCTTTTTCAATTGTAGGTAGCCCTAATATATTAGGTGCTATATTTGTACTATTTATTCCAATGGGAATGGCATTAGTTACTTCAGATAAAAATTATATTAGAAAATTTGTTGCAGCTTGTATGGTATTAGTTATGGCTGGTGGATTATTTGCTACTATGTCAAGAGGAGCTTGGTTATCTGCTGCTTTTGCTATAGCCGTATATATATTCTATAAAAACAAAAAGCTTATTTTACCATTAATATTGTGTGGATGTTTAGCTATTATTGTTATTCCGTCACTATCTAGTAGATTTACTTATATGTTTACAGATGAATATAGATATAAATCATCAAAAGGTGGAAGAATATATAGATGGTCTGAAGGGATAGAAACTTGGAGTGAGAATAATAAAGCTCTTGGATTAGGTCTTGGTAGATATGGAGGAGCAGTTGCTACTAATAATAAATTATCACCATTTTATATAGATAACTACTATGTTAAGACATTAGCGGAGATGGGATTAATTGGTCTTGGAGCTTTTATATTGTTATTAATATGCGTTATTAGATGGTGTAGTATGGCGATAAAAGAGGAATCAGATAATAGAAAACGAGATTTAATGATGGGGCTTTTTGCTGGTGCACTAGGAGTAATAGCACAAAATGGAGTTGAGAATGTTTTTGAAGTGCCGCTTATGGTTACTTATTTTTGGCTTTGTATTGGGTTGATAATGGTATTGAAGATGGAGAAGGTAGATGGGTAAAGGTACTTTGGAAATGAATGGGAGTTTCCGCTCCGATTGTATAGGGTAATATTACGTCAGCTGGTTAATCGTCCTGATTAAAACAGCTGACCTCGCCGTCCGTGGCTCGTGCTCCATATTACCCTATACAATCTCCGCTAGGCTGGTGGAAATTTTTATGAAACTTTCCTGCCGCAGAAATTTGCTACGCAAAACGTGGCGTAGCCACTTTTCTTGATTGAAAGGAATTGAGTTTGAATGATTAATATTGTAATTTCAGGTTATATTGGTTATAGTAATTGCGGTGATGATGCAATTTTATTATCAATATGTGAAGGAATTAAAAAATTAAATATTGAAGCAAATATAACTGCTTTATCAAACAATCCTACATTAACATCTAAGACTAATAATATTAATTCAGTATATAGATTTAATTGGAGAGAAGTTATTAAAGCAATTAAAAGTGCAGATATCATTATAAGTGGTGGAGGAAGTCTGCTTCAAGATACTACAAGTACAAGGTCGCTTTTATATTATCTAGGTATAATAAAGATTGCTAAATTGTACAAAAAGAAAGTTATGCTATATGCTAATGGAATAGGTCCAATTTATAAAAAAATAAATAGAATGATAACTAAATCTATAGTGAATAAGGTTGATGTTATAACATTAAGAGATGAGTTATCATATAAAGACTTAAATAGTATAGGAGTATCAAAACCGAATATCTATGTTACGGCAGACCCTGTTTTCAATATGAACATACCAAATAATGATTATAAAAAAATATTACAAGATGAAAACATTCCTTTAGATAAACCACTTGTAGGTGTTTTATTTAGAGAGTGGAAAAATCTAAAGTATGAACGTGAGATTGCAATAGTATGTGACAATTTAATTGTTAATAATAATATAAATATTGTCTTAATACCTATGGAATACAAAGAAGATATTGAAATAAGTAAAAGAATAAGAGATGAAATGAAAAATACAGCTTATGTAATAGATAAAAATCTTGACTCTAATTCTATTATGGGATTAATTGGTGAAATGAATATGATAATTAGTATGAGATTACATGCATTATTATTCGCAGCACTTAGTAGTATTCCTATGGTTGGAGTTGTATATGATCCTAAGGTAAGTTGTTATTTAGATAAATTAGATATGCCATCGGCAGGTAATATACAAGATTTGGATGTTAATAAGTTAAATAATATAATTGAAGATATATTTAATAATTATTATGGTTATGTAGAGAAGTTAGATAAAATAAAAGTTCAAATGAAAGATAAAGCAGAACTTAATAATAAATATTTATTAGATGTAATAGATTCATAGAATACTATATCAAGAAAGGATTATTGTTAGTTATGAAAGTAGATATTCTTGGTGTAAAGATAGATAATTATAAAATGAATGAAGCTACAGAAAAAGTAATACAATATATGTATACAGATAATAAACATGAAATATATACTCCTAATCCAGAAATAGTTATGATAGCTAATGAGAATAATGAACTTATGGACATTCTTAATAACGCTGATTTAGTAGTTCCAGATGGAATAGGAATTATTATTGCTGCAAAAATACTTAAGAAAAATATTCTTGAACGTGTTGCAGGATACGACCTTGTTCAAAATGTTTTTAGAACTATGAAAGATACAGATAAAACAGTATATTTCTTAGGTGGAGGAAAAGATGTAGCTATTGAGGCTGCTAAGAAGATGAGAAATTGCCATAAAGGGTTAAAAATAGTTGGTGTACACGATGGCTATTTTGATAATGAGGAAGAAAATAAAATCATAGAAGAAATTAACAAACTTTCTCCAGACCTTTTATTAGTTGGTTTAGGAGTACCAAAACAAGAAAAATGGATTAACAATAATATACATAAATTAAATATTAAAGTAGGTATTGGAGTTGGTGGTAGTTTCGATGGCATGTCTGGTAGAGTAAAAAGAGCTCCCATTGCATTTCAGAAATTAGGTTTAGAATGGTTTTATCGATTATTGAGACAACCCACTAGATTAATAAGAATGCTGAAATTACCTTTGTTCTTAATAAAAGTAATTTCAAATAGGAAGAAATAGTACAAACAACATTAGAACAAAAGGAGAATTCTTATGGAATTAAGAAGCAATAGAAAACCATATATTGACTATATAATAATTATTATAGGAACAACATTATTAGCTACAGCACTAAATATGTTTTTTATACCACTTGATTTGGTAACTGGTGGAGTTACAGGATTAGCTATTGTTGTAAAAAAAATAACAGAAAGTATAGTTCCTGGTGGAATACCTCCTTGGATAACTAATATTGTAATTAATATACCTTTATTTTTGACAGCTATAATAATTAAAGGGAAGAACTTTGGAGGGAGAAGTCTTTTTTCTACTTTTTATTTATCGTTTGCACTGATATATACAAGTTATTTGCCTCAACCAACAAGTGATATATTATTGGGAAGTGTGTTTGGTGGTGCATTAGCTGGAATAGGATTAGGTTTAGTTTTCTCAGCATATTCAACTACAGGTGGAACAGATTTAGCTGGAAGCATAATCCAACATTATATTGGACATTATTCTGTTGCACAAATAATGCTAATGTTAGATGCAATTATTATTTTATCAGGTTATTTTATATTTGGTGCAGAAAAAGCAATGTATGCATTAGTTGCTGTATTTATAACAGCTAAAATAGTTGATGCTATTTTAGAAGGTATTCACT
The DNA here is from genome assembly GCA_025210515.1 of Vallitalea sp. Taxonomy (GTDB): domain Bacteria; phylum Bacillota; class Clostridia; order Lachnospirales; family Vallitaleaceae; genus Vallitalea. The sequence continues at coordinate 174,979 of JAOARM010000038.1, forward strand.
TCTCAAAAGCTGCATTTATTATTTCGGATAATAATGAACAAATATCAAAAGAGATTATGTCACAACTTGATAGAGGCGTTACGGGACTACAAGGTACTGGGAAGTTTTCAAAACAACGAAAAGAAGTGCTTCTATGTGTAGTATCCAAAAAGGAAATTGTAAAATTAAAAGAAATAGTAAGGGAAATTGATAAAAATTCATTTGTTATAGTAGCAGATGTAAAAGAGGTTGTAGGAGAAGGATTTATTGAATATAGATAGTTTTTAATATTACTAAAAATTTATTAATTAAAAATAAAAGATTTTATTATATACTAATTTATATGTATGTTGCCTAATTTTATTGAATTAATTATATGTTTTTTTATGGATAGAGATAAGAATATATGCATCAAACTATATTTACTTTGTTAGAGTGACATATTTTTTATCATATTTTTGGGTAATAATACTATAATTGTAATATTACCACCATATAAGGAGCTAGTTATTAGTAATTATATATAGAATACTAAAATAATTAGTAGAGAATATCTAAAAAACAATCAGTTCAAATATTTGATATACAAATTCAACAAAATGCAAACAAGTAATTTGTTTAATTACCCTATGGTATTAGATCCGAAAATATAGTATATTATCTTACGTAAGATACATAACGAGTCGGAAAAATTACAAAAAAACTAAGGGGGCTATTAAAATGGCAAGCTTATCATTAAGAAATATTAAAAAAACATACTCTGGTGGAGTAACAGCGGTTCAAGATTTCAATCTTGAAATCGGAGACAAAGAATTTATCATATTTGTTGGACCATCAGGTTGTGGTAAATCTACTACACTTCGTATGATTGCTGGTCTTGAAGAAATAACAGATGGAGAATTATACATAGGTGATAAATTAGTTAATGATGTAGAACCAAAAGATAGAGATATAGCCATGGTATTCCAAAACTATGCATTATATCCTCATATGACTGTTTATGATAACATGGCATTTGGTCTTAAATTAAGAAAAACTCCAAAGCCAGAAATTCAAAAAAGAGTTACAGAGGCTGCTAGAATCTTAGATATTGAACATTTATTAGATCGTAAACCTAAAGCGTTATCTGGAGGACAAAGACAGCGTGTTGCTATGGGTCGTGCTATTGTTCGTGAACCTAAAGTATTCTTAATGGATGAACCATTATCAAACTTAGATGCAAAACTTAGAGTTCAAATGAGACTTGAAATTTCTAAATTACATCAAAGATTACAAACAACAATTATCTACGTTACACATGACCAAGTAGAAGCCATGACATTAGGTACACGTATTGTTGTTATGAAAGATGGATTTATTCAACAAGTTGATACTCCAACTAACTTATACGAAAATCCACAAAACTTATTTGTTGCTGGATTCATTGGTTCACCTCAAATGAACTTTATCAATGCTAAAGTAGTAAAAAATGGTAATAACGTAGACTTAGTATTTGAATCTAATACAATTACTTTACCAGAAAATAAAGGTAAAAAACTTGTAGATAGTGGTTATGTAGGTAAAGAGATTGTTATGGGTATTCGTCCACAAGATATCCATGATAGCGAAATTTTCTTAGAGTCATCACCAAAAAGCATTATAAATGCGAAAGTTAACGTTACTGAAATGTTAGGATCAGAGACTTTCTTATATGTATCAGTTGATTCATACGACGTTACAGCTCGTGTAGATCCTAGATCAAAAGCTAAACCAAATGATAAAGTTAAATTAGCTATGGACTTAAATAGAATTCATATCTTTGACAAAGAAACTGAAAGAGTTATTACTAACTAAAATATATAACTAGAAAAGGAAATGCTATGCATTTCCTTTTTATTTTTTTCTACAATTTATCAGGTAAAGAATGTAAAGGGTAGTTTACTTAGTGAACTACCCTTTTTAATTAAGATGTTTAGTAATTGTCACATATTAAGAATTAAACTCATTTATAATAATATGACTTCAAATGAAAAATTAGTAGAATTACATTATATCATTGGTGAAAACATATAAAACATATATACATTTTAACAAAATTTAAGAGGAATTACATGAAAATGAGTATTCCCTCTTTTATTTTTGTAAATTTTGCTATAAAATAGATTATGAAACATATTATTTGAATTGGAAATAATAGCTATATAAATATAAAGTAAAATTCAGTTTGTAAGAAAAGATGAAATAATAAGGGAGTGAATGCTATGATATCAAATCAAATTATTCAAAATACTATTGAAGGACTAAAAACTATAACAAGAATTGATATTAGTGTAATGGATTCAGAAGGAAAAATATTAGCTACTACTGAAGAAGGAAGATTGGAAGAATATAATTTTGCTGTGCCAGATTTCGTTAGATCACAAGCAGAAAGCCAGCTAGTATTAGGATATCAATTTTTCAAAGTATATGATGATCATAATGTTGAATATGTAATTTCAGCTAAAGGTGAAGCAGAAGACGTATACAAAATTGGAAAAATCGCATCCTTTCAAATACAGAATTTATTAGTAGCTTACAAAGAAAGATTTGATAAAGATAATTTTATCAAAAATCTATTATTGGACAACTTATTATTAGTAGACATATATAATAGATCTAAAAAACTGCATATTGAAACAGATGTAAGAAGAGTTACTTATCTAGTTGAAACAAAATTAGAAAAAGATAATAATGCACTAGAGATAGTAAGAAGTATATTCCCATCAAAAACAAAAGACTTTATTACTGCTGTAGATGAAAAAAATATTATAATAGTAAAAGAACTAGGTGAAAACGATACAAATGAAGATATCAGCAAAACTGCAAAAGTCATTCTAGATACACTTAATACGGAAGCTATGAGTAGTGTATATGTTTCAATGGGAACTGTAGTTAATGATATAAAAGATGTATCACGTTCTTACAAAGAAGCGAAAATGGCACTAGAAGTAGGCAAGATATTCTATGTAGACAAGTATATAATAGGATATAATAATCTAGGTATTGGAAGAATTATATATCAATTACCATTACCACTTTGTCAAATGTTTATTAAAGAGATTTTCCATGGAAAATCACCAGATGATTTTGATAAAGAGACTATAACAACAATTAATAAGTTTTTTGAAAACAGTTTAAACGTATCTGAAACATCAAGACAATTGTATATTCATAGAAATACTCTTGTATATAGATTGGACAAACTACAGAAAAATACTGGGCTTGATTTGCGTGTTTTTGAAGATGCTATAACATTTAAGATTGCATTAATGGTTGTTAAGTATATGAAGTTTATTAATGAATCACAATACTAAGAGAGTTATATTTTTAAGTTGCATATAAGATATTAAGAGAAATATATTGAACTTATTATTGATTAACCTAATTAGTTCAATATATTTTGTTTCAAAATATTTGCAATGATATTGGTATAATTAATAAGTAATGCATGTAGCATGGATATGTAGTGAGGAGGATATTAGTTGATACGGCTGGAAAATATAACAAAGATTTATCCTAATGGGGTAACTGCTTTGAATAATGTATCACTTGAAATTGAAAAGGGTGAATTTGTTTTTATAGTTGGAAATAGTGGCTCTGGAAAAACAACATTAATTAAATTATTTATGAAAGAGTTACAGCCAACAGAAGGAAAATTATACGTAGATAATAAAGATATAACAAAATTAAAAAGAAGATACGTTCCAACTCTAAGAAAAAATATAGGTGTTGTTTTTCAAGATTTTAGATTACTTGATAAAATGAACGTATATGATAATGTTTCATTTGCACTAAAAGTAACGGAAGCATCTAATAAGAAGATTAGAAGAACGGTTCCTATGATATTATCAATGGTAGGTTTAGGGAAAAAAGCTAAAATGTATCCAAGTGAAATTTCAGGTGGTGAAAAACAAAGAACTGCACTTGCTAGAGCAATTGTGAATAATCCACCTATACTGATTGCAGATGAACCAACTGGTAATCTAGACCCTAGTAATTCATGGGAAATTATGAAACTACTTACAGAGATAAATATGAGAGGGACAACTGTAGTAGTGGTTACCCATGATAAGGAAATGGTTAATGCAATGAAAAAACGTGTAGTAACATTAAAAAATGGGTGTATTGTTAGAGATGTACAAAGGGGAGACTACGGAGATGAAACTTAGAACAGTTAACTATTGTTTTAAACAAGGTGTAATTAATCTATATAAAAATAGGCTTATGACAATGGCTTCTATTGGAACAATATCCGCATGCTTATTTATTATAGGGATTTTTTATATAGTAGTAGCAAACGTTGAATATACACTACAAGAAGCAGAAAGTAATCTAGGGATATCAGTTTTTTTAACAAAAGATATAACAGATGAAGAAAAACAAGACATAGAAACTAAGATAATTCAAAGAAATGAAGTGAAATCCGTAACTTACATATCTCCGCAGCAAGCATGGGAAGATTTTAAACTCATGTATAAAGACAGGCAAGAATTACTATTAGGATACGATGAAAACAATCACCCTTTAATGAACTCTGATAACTTTCAAGTATTAATAAAAGATATTGATAAGCAAGATTCCTTAGTTAAGTATGTAGAGACATTAAAAGGTGTTCGTTATATAAGACAAGAAAAAGACGTGACAGAAGTAATAAAAAGTTTTAACAGCTTTATTAACTATTTAAGCATTGTACTAATTGTTATACTTATAGTTATCTCAGTCTTTCTTATATCCAATACAGTTAGACTAGGTATTTCTGTAAGAAAAAATGAAATTAATATTATGAAATATATTGGAGCGAAAGATTATTTTATTAAATTTCCTTTTATTATTGAAGGTATAGTAATTGGCGCAATTGGTGCAATAATACCACTAGTAATCATCAATTTTTCATATAAATATGTAATTCAAAAAATCACTGAAAAATTTGGGGTTATAGAGCATTTTCTATACTTTATGGAAGCAGGACAAGTGTTTAAGGTGTTAGTACCATTATGTGTTGCTATTGGAATTGGAATTGGAGTTACAGGAAGTAGGCTTACAATTCGTAAACATTTAAAAGTGTAATGGAGTGAGAAAATATGAGGAATGTTGGGAAAAAATTATTAATAGTTTTAGTTTTATTAATGACATTAACTACAAGTATTTTTGCCTCATCTTATAGCGAACAACTTAAAGAACTAGAAAAGCAAAAAAACATTAGCCAGCAAGAGATACAGAATTCTCAGAAACAAGTTACAAAAATCGATAACAATATTAAAGGACTTGTAAATAGAATTATAGAGCTTGATTCTCAGATAGAAGATTACGAACATAAAATTTCTATGTTAGAAACTGATTTAGCAAATAAACAGATTGATATTAATAATGCACTAGAAGAACTAAAAGAAGCTAAAGAAGAAGAAAAAGAATATTTTGATAAAACAAAAGATAGAATTAAAGTTATGTATGAATATGGAGATTCAGCATATCTGGATGTTATAGTAAAAGCTAAAAATATAAGCGACTTATTTAACAGATTTGAGTATATAAATGCAGTATTAGATTATGATTCTAATGCTCTAAAAAGATTAGAAGTTGTTAAAAATAATATAGCTGATAAAGAGGCGAAATTAGAACAGGAAAAAGATAAACTAATACAGTTAACTGATGATTGCAATCTTCAAAGAAATGCATTAAAAGATGTACATAATCTTAAAGAACAAGAAATGAATAATTTACAAGAAAACAAAGAAATGATTGTAGCAGAGATAGATGCTAAAAAAGAAGAATTAAGAGCTATAGAAAAAGCAGCAGATGAAATAAAAAGTAAGATGGTATATGATGGAGGGAAAATGTATTCACCTCTTAAAAAGTTCTATATGACATGTAAATTTGGACCAAGAATACATCCGGTTCATAAGTATAAAAGTTTTCATTCAGGAATAGATTTACGTGCAAGTGTTGGAACTTCTGTATACGCTGCTTATAAAGGAGAAGTAATACTGGCAACAAAAAGTAAAGTATGGGGTTATTATATACTAATTGATCATGGAAGTGGATATGTTACTATGTATGCACATAACTCTAAGCTTTTAGTTAAAAAAGGTGACAAAGTTAGCACAAAACAAGTTATAGCAAAATCTGGTAATACAGGATGGTCAACTGGTCCTCACTTACATTTTGGTATTAGAAAAAATGGTAAGTGGACAAACCCACTTGATCTAATTATTAAGTAATTAGTTATGCTATTAAAATTATAATTATAATTGCAAAAAACTGCTAAAGCAGTTTTTTTGCTATAAAGGTATAATACTTAGTTAAAAACAATACAATATAATTAGCACAGTAAGGAGAATTTATTATGACTAAGAAAAAAAATATTATATATGGTCTATTACTTGGTATAGCCATATTTCTTATCTTGACCATGTTTCATTATGGTTCTGACAAAATAATAGATAAAGTAGAAAAAGAGAATGGTATTCAAGTTGTGAAAGAAGGCTATAAATCTACAGATACTAAACTTACCGACATACTTAAATATATTGATGCTATATATTACAAAGAAGATTATGTTAGAGAAGATTTATATAATAGTGCTTATGAAGAAGTTCTGAAAAGTTTAGATGATATGTATCTAGTGAATTATAGTAAAGAGCATTATGAAGATATTCATCATCTATTAGAAGAAGGATACAAATCATCAGAAGCTAAGCTTGAAGATATACTTAGCTTTATAGACATAGTATATTTCAAAGAAGAGTTATATAATAGTGCATATGAAGGACTTTTAAAAGGGTTAGATGATCCTTATACAGTATATTTTAACAAAAAACAATTTGAGTCATTTATGGAAGATACTTCAGGTAGCTATGAAGGGATAGGAGCTATTGTAAGTTATATTAAAGAAACACAAGAAATAATGATTTTATCTCCGTTTATAGGTTCACCAGCCGAAAAAGCAGGATTATTACCAGGAGATATTATCAAAAAGGTTGATGGAGAAGAAATAAAAGGACTTATACTTGAAGAAGTAGTAGCCAATAGAATAAAAGGTAAAAAAGGATCAAAAGTAACGTTAACTGTATATAGAGAAACTGATGATGCAAATATCGATATAGTAATTACAAGAGATGTTATTACTATGCCTACAATTTCTCATGAAATGTTAGACAATAAAATAGGATATATTAGAGTAACAGGATTTGAAGAAGCCACTCATAAACAATTTGTAAAAGCACTTAAAGAGTTACAAAAACAAGGACAACAAGGAATGATTATTGATCTTAGAAATAATCCAGGAGGTCTTTTGAATATTGTTGTGAAAATGGCTGATGAGTTATTACCGAAAGGATTAATCGTATATACAGAAGATAAATATGGAAGAAAAAGAGAAGAGAAATCAGATGAAGCTCATAAATTTACTAAACCTTTAGTTGTATTAGTAAATGGAAATAGTGCAAGTGCTTCAGAGGTATTATCTGGAGCAATTAAAGATAGCGGTATTGGTACAATTGTTGGAACAACCACATTTGGTAAAGGACTAGTACAAAGAACTTTTCCACTAGAAGATGGTTCGGCAATAAAAGTAACTATCGCAAGATATTTTACTCCAAATGGTAATTATATTAACAAAAAAGGTATAGAACCAGATGTTAGAGTAGAGTTACCAGAAGAACTTAAAAGAAAATTAGTTATTGAACCAGAGAAAGATACTCAGTTAAAAAAAGCAATTGAAGTATTATCAAATTTAATAGCAAAAGAAAAAAAATAAAACAGGGGCGTATATAGGGGACAATATATGAATGCATTATTAGAAATAATTCATATTACATTATTATCTATTTCAAAAGCAATATTAAATTTTTCATTTATAATTGTTATATGGATAATATATATACTAATTAAAAAGTATAAAAAAGTTAACATATATAATTTTGATAATTCAAAAACAACAATTAATACTCTAATAGAATCAATATTACAGGGAATAATTATTGGAATAATAGGAAGTTTAATAATATCAATCATTGGGCTTCCAATTAATTTAACGTATTATATTATATTTTTATTACCTTTAGCATTATTATTATCCCTCATTAACGTTAGATATTTATGTTTTTCATATGCCGCTTCAGTTATGGGGGTATTATCTCTTATTTTTAGAGGGCAAACCATATTAGGAATTAGTCTTCCTAATATCAATATTAATATAAGTGGTCTAATAGCATTAGTTGGGATTTTGCATTTAATGGAGGCTATATTAATATATTTTGTTGGAGCTGATGACCCAATACCCATTATTGCGAAAAAAGATGATCAAATAATATTAGGACATTTAATGCAAAAATACTGGCCTATACCTATTGCAATGTTGGTAATTACAAGTGGCGGAGTATCAGGTTCAGAAGTTGTTGAGATGCCTACTTGGTGGCCCTTATTAAAAGATATTCCAGAAGAAGTAAGCGTATATTTTTATGGGCTTATGCCTTTTGTAGGTGCTTTAGGATATAGTAGTATTTCATTTTGCCAAGAGCCAGAAAAAATAACTAAAAAATCTGCTTTAAGATTAATGGTGTATAGTATTTTACTAATTATAATATCAATATTTTCAGTGGATAATATATTAATGAAAATTGTTGGTACAATTTTAATGGCTGGTATGCACGAAGGAATGATTTTATACGAACAATATAGTGAACGTATTAATGAACCTATTTATACACTTCCTAACAAAGGGGTTAGAATAATGAGTATCATAGCTCACGGGCCAGGTGATATTATGGGTCTTAAAGTTGGTGATATCATTACTAAAATTAATGGCATTGAAGTAATTAGCATTAGTCAATACAGAGCCATAATGAAAAATAACTATACTTTTATATGGATGGATATTATACGTTTAAGTGGACAAATACATACAATGGAGTACAAGGCATATCCTGACGGCATATCTGATTTGAGAATAAGATTGTTACCTGAGTATCCAAAAATCGTTTATAAATATGAAGGAGTACAAAAAATTGGGTTTTTTCATATATTAAAAAATAAGTTCAAGAAGTAAACACCTTTAGGGGTGTTTATTTGTTTTATGCAGAATATATCATGTTAGCGTTAATTGAAAAACTAAATTCTAGTTACACGGAAGTTAGTTCTCTATGCAGGATTAACTTCCTTTTTAATACTTAACAAATGCCCAATTATCATCTATAATATCATTATAGGCAATAAACTTTAGATTTTTTACACAACC